>CAWIMV010000004.1:0-75420 GCA_963837325.1 uncultured Actinomycetota bacterium | reverse complement strand
GCGACCAGGTGGATCGCGACCCGGTGTCGTTCGCCCAGCGGGTGGAGACGGCCCGGACCGAGCACGACCTGCTGTTTGGCAACACCGAATGATGGGCATCGGCGGCCGCAGCGACTACGGCGAGATCCGGGCCCGCAATGATTCGGCCTGGCTCATCCCGAACGACGGCAGTCGCACCAACCATCGGTTGCGCCAGGACATGCGTCAGTACGCCGACGGGGACGAGGTCGACCTCGTCATCATCGGCGCGGGTGCCGGCGGCGGCGTGCTCACTCAGCGACTGGCGCGCGCGGGCTGGCGCGTTGTCTGCCTGGACGCCGGCCCGTTCTGGGATCCCGATACCGACTGGGTTTCCGACGAGCGGGGATCGCACACGCTGTACTGGACCGAGCCGCGCCAGATCGGCGGTAGCGATCCGGTGCCGCTCGGCTCGAACAACTCCGGCCGCGGCGTCGGCGGATCGATGGTGCACTACGCCGGCTACACCCCGCGATTCCATCCGTCGGACTTTCACACGTACAGCGCTGACGGTGTCGGCGCCGACTGGCCCATCGAGTACGCCGACCTCAAGCCGTACTACGCGGCGATCGAGCAGGAACTGCCCGTCGCCGGTGAGGACTGGCCGTGGGGCGATCCGCACCGCTACCCGCATCATCCGCATCCGGTCGGTGGCAACGGCGAGATATTCCTGCGCGGCGCGAAGGCGGCGGCCATCCAGGCGCGGGTCGGGCCGGTCGCCATCCCCAACGGCCGGTTCGGCAACCGGCCGCATTGCATCTACCGCGGCTTCTGCCTGCAGGGCTGCAAGGTGAACGCGAAAGCCAGCCCGCTCATCACCCACATTCCGGACGCGCTCGCCCACGGCGCCGAGATCCGGCCCGACAGCATGGTGACGCGCATCGTGGTCGACGACCGGACCGGCGCAGTAACCGGTGTCGACTACCTGCGGGCCGGGCGCGAGCATCACCAGCGTGCTCGCGCGGTCGCCGTCGCGGGCTATTCGATCGAGACCCCTCGACTGCTGCTGCTCTCGGCCAGCGAGCGCTATCCCGACGGCCTGGGCAACGACCACGACCAGCTCGGGCGCTACCTCATGGTGCAGGGCGCTCCGCAGACCGCCGGACGGTTCGAAGACGAGATCCGCATGTACAAAGCGCCGCCGCCCGAGGTCTCGTCCGAACAGTTCTACGAGACCGACCCCACCAAGCCTTACCGGCGGGGCTGGTCGATCCAAACCGTAAGCCCGCTGCCCATCACGTGGGCCGAGCACGTGTCCGCCCAGGGTCACTGGGGCGCGCCGCTGCGCGAGTACATGCGCGACTACGTCCACTGGGCCACACTCGGCTCGCTCTGCGAATACCTGCCCCAGCCCGAGAATCGGGTGACCCTCGCCGATGAGAAGGACCGGCACGGGCTGCCGGTCGCGCACTTCTCCTACAGCCAGTGCGACAACGACCGGCAGCTCACCAAAGCGGCAACGGCGTCGATGGAGACCATCCTCAAGGCGGCCGGGGCCACCGAGGTGATGACCATCGACCGTTACGCCCACCTCGTCGGCGGGGCCCGCATGGCCAGCCGTCCTGAGGGTGGCGTCGTCGACGCGAATCACCGGGTCTTCGGAGTGCCGAACCTCTACGTTGTCGACGGCAGCACGCTGCCGACCCAGGGCTCGGCCAACCCGGCATTGACGATCATGGCCCTCGCGGCCCGGGCCGCCGACCGGCTCATCGGGCTCGGCCGCCGGGGGCTGACCGAACAGCAGCTGGCCGGTTCGCCGTGAGCACTGCAGCGGTCGGCCCGCCGATCACCGGTGTGCACACCGGCGTCTACACCTTCCCGACCCCCTCGCCCGAAGCGGACGGCACCCTGCGGTGGGACGCGACCACCGCAGTGGCCGTGACGCTGGAGGCGGGCGGCGAGAGGGGCTTGGGCTGGACCTACAGCAGCGCGGCCGCGGCGGCAGTGATCGGCGACAAGCTGGCCGGGGCGATCCACGGCCAGTGCGCCTTCGACACGGCGGGGAACTGGGCGGCCATGCAGCGGGCCGGTCGCAACTTGGGCACGAAGGGTCTGGTGATGCAGGCCCTGAGCGCGGTCGACATCGCGGGCTGGGACCTCAAGGCCCGGCTGCTGGGCGTGTCCCTCACGAGCCTGTTCGGGCGATGCCGCGCCGAGGTGCCGATCTACGGGTCAGGTGGTTTCACCACGCTCACCGATGCCGAACTCGAGCAGCAGGTCGACTGGTGGCGCTCGGTCGGGTGCACGATGATGAAGATCAAGATCGGCGAATCGTGGGGGACCTGCGTCGAGCGCGACCTGGACCGAGTCCACGTCCTGCGCGATCTCGCCGGCGCGCACGCCGAGCTGATGGTCGACGCCAACGGTGGGTACTCGGCCGGGCAGGCTCGTCGGGTCGGTGCCGCTCTCGACGACCTAGGCGTCGTCTGGTTCGAGGAGCCGGTCAGCAGCGACGACACGGAAGGGCTGGCCGTCGTGCGGGCCGCGCTTCGTTGCGACGTGGCCGCCGGCGAGTATGCCGCCGACCTATACGACGTCCGCACGCTGCTGCCGGTCGTTGATTGCCTGCAACTCGACGTCACCCGCTGCGGCGGTTACACCGGTTGGTTGCGCGCGGCCGCTCTCGCGCAGGCGCACAACCTGCAGGTGTCCGGTCACTGCGCACCGTCGCTGCACGCATGCGTCGCCGCGGCCGTACCCAACCTGCGCCACGTGGAATGGTTCGCCGACCACGCCCGCCTCGAGCCATTGCTCGCCGATGGGCTGCCCGTGGCCAGGGCCGGCGCGTTGCATCCGGACCCCACCTCGCTCGGCCACGGGATGCGGCTCTCGGCGCAGTCGTCGCGGTGGCGTACTGGCTGACGACCTCGTCCGTCCCGTCGGTCTTCGCTGCCGCCTCGCGGCACACTGAGCCGAGCGTCAGGACCGGTGCAGGAGCGGGCCCGAGTGGCCGGCGCTGCGCGAGATGGCATCGATGAAGCGGCCAAGTACGTCGCGCGCGTCGCGGCTCGGCGACCAGCCGAGCGACCGTATCCGGGTCGTGTCCAAGCGCGGAACCGTGGCCGCCAGGTCCAGCCAGCCCGGCTCGGTCGGTTGCAGTCGGGCCCGCCAGGTCGCCGCCGCGATTGCCCGCAGGATCGGCGGCGGCAGCGGTGGCCCGACGCCGCCGAAGATCTCGCGGAATGCGGTGCGATCGATTACCGGGTCAGCCGCAACGTTGAACCCCCCGCCGGCTTGGCTCTCGACGATCAACTGCAGCGCGGCGGCGAGGTCGTCGGCATGCACGAGCTGGAAGGCCAACGCGTCGGGGAACGGCGCGAACCGCAGGACGGGGCGCCGCACGAGCCAGTTGGGCACGAGCGGACCGAGGAAGTAGCGCGCGACTTCGCTGGCCGCTACGTCCTGAAAGATCAAGGCCGGCCGGACCCGCGTGACCACCATGTGGCCCTCGGCCCGGTCGACGATTCGCTCGGCCGCCGCCTTGTCGACGCTGTAGCTCAACGTCGGGATGCCTGTCGTCGGCCAGGTCTCGTCGACCGTCTGGCCGGACGCCGCCGCGTACGCGCCGATCGACGACTGGTGCACCAGGTGTGGCACCCCCGCCTGGATGGCCGCGTCGACGACGGCCGCTGTTCCGTCCTGGTTCGTCCGGCGCAGCGCCTCTCGGTCATGAGAGGGCCGGATGAGCCAGGCCAGATGGACCACGGCGTCGGCCCCGGCGAACACCGCAGCTAGGCGCGAGGTCGCATCCGGTTCGGCAATGTCGACGCACGCCCATTCGGCCGCGCTGTACGGCGCCACCTCTGGTGGCTGCCGCCGACTGACGCCGACGAGCTGGTGCTGGCCGGATGCGGCGAGGGCCTGAAGCAGGGCCGTGCCCGCGTTCCCGGAAGCGCCGGTGATGACGATGCGCATGAATGTCAGCTCTCCTTCGGGGCACCACGTCCAGCGCGTCGGCTGCGGGGACGGGACATCGGCCGCAGGAACCAGTTCTGGGCAAAGGTTCAACGCGCGACGCGTGAGGGCTCTACCCGGCTCACCGCCCGCCCAAACGTCGGCCGACGCAGGCCGGGCACGGCCCGCTCACCACGTCGCGGGCGCGCCGTCAGGTGGCGCGTCGTCCCACGGTCGAGCTGCCGGCAACCGCACCTCGACGGTCAGTCCGCCGCCGGGTCGGGGACGGGCTTCGATCTGCCCGCCATGGGCGGCGACGATCGAGCGCGCGATCGTGAGGCCGAGCCCAACGCCGCCGCCGTGGTCCAGGCGCTCGCCCGACAGGCGCCGGAATGGCTCGAACAGCGCGCCCGCTTGCTCCGGCGGCACGTCCGGGCCGGTGTTCGCCACCGTGAGGATTCCGGCCGGGTCCACGCTCGCCCGCACCCAGCCGCCGTCGGAGTTGTACTTCACGGCGTTGTCGAGCAGGTTGTTGACCAACCGCTCGAGCAGCGGCGCTTCCCCACTGACCGTCGTGGGCGCCAGCGTGATCTGCAGATCGACGCCCCGTCGCTCGGCGGGCTCGCGCCACAGTTCGACGGCTTCGGCGACGACGGCGTCCAGTCGCAGCGGCACGTGGGCCAGCAGGCCGCGTTCGGTCTCGGCCAGGGCCAGCAGGCCGTCGACGAGCCGCTCGTTGCGCTCGTTGGTGGCGAGCAGTTGACGTGAGAGCAGCTCCAGCTGCTCGCTCGTCAGCGTTGACGCCAGGCTCACCTCGATCAGTGCGCGCTGCGTTGCCAGTGGTGTCCGCAGCTCGTGCGACGCGTTGGCGGCGAACCGCCGCTGGGCCTCATAGCCTTCGGCGAGCCGGGCGAGCATCGCGTCGATCTCGTCGGACAACTGCCGCGTCTCATCGCGCGGCCCTCGAGCCGCCAGCCGGAGCCCGAGGCTGTTCGGACCGAAGTTGTGCACCATGTCGGCGAGATCTCGCACGGGCTGGACGACCCAGCGAGCGATCAGCGCCGCCACCGCGAGTGCCAGGGCGCTGACCACGAGCAGTTCCACCCATGCCAGCGTGACGTTGTAGTTGGCGCAGGAGTTGGTGTAGCTGCGCCACGAACCATCACAACGGACGATCCCGCCGCGGTACCACCGGGCGATGTCGAGCGCGACATAGAGGGCCCAGTAGATGTAGAGGAACCCCAGCGGCCAGCTCAGGATGATCGCGAGCGCGGCCCGTCGGCGCGGGGTCAGCTGCATGCTGTCGTCATTCCCCGAACCGGTAGCCGACGCGCGGCACGGTGTGGATGACCGGCGGATCGCCGAGCTTGCGTCGCAGCGTCATGATCGCCACGCGAACGGCATTGGTGAACGGGTCCGCGTGTTCATCCCACGCCCGCTCGAGCAGGTCCTCGGCGCTGACCACGTCGCCGGCGCCGTGCATGAGCACCGAGAGGACAGCGAACTCCTTCGGGGTCAGGTCGACCAACCGCCCGTCCCGGAAAGCCCGATGCCGTGGGATGTCGAGAACCACACCGGATGACTCGAGCACCGGTGCGGAAGCCGCTGGTGCGCGGCGGGCCAGCGCCTGCACCCGAGCAACGAGTTCGGCGAACGCGAACGGCTTGATCAGATAGTCGTCGGCGCCCAGACCGAGTCCGTCGACGCGATCGCGGATCCCGCCCGCGGCGGTGAGGATCAGGATTCGGGTACCCAGCCGGGCGTCGACGACCCACCGGCAGACCTCGTCACCCGTGCGTCGGGGCATGTCGCGATCGAGAATGGCGACGTCGTAGTGATTGACGCTCAACCGCTCGACCGCCGCCTCGCCGTCGTAGCAGACGTCCACGGCCATGGCGAGCTTGCGGAGCCCGTCGGCGACGGTGTCGGCCAGCAGCCGCTCGTCGTCGGCGAGAAGCACGCGCACCGCTGTACCCCTCACTCCCCGGTCCACGTCGCCCGCGACTCGCCTGAGCCTTGCGGCGGATGCATAAGGGCGCCGTAAGCGACACCTGAACGGTCACGATAGCGACCGATCTCCACGGTAGGCCGCATGCGAACCACCAACCCGACGCCACGCTCCCACCCGCTCCCAACGCGGGCAGAGGCCTACAGCCCGGTCACCCAGTACCCGCGGCGCCGCCGCCATCGACGCCGGCGTTCACTTCGGATGTTCGTACTGTGCTGCGTGCTCGCGGTGGTTGCCTCGATCGCCGTCGTCGCCGTCCAGCTTTATCGGCACGACGACGCCCGACGGCACTACATCGACGCGGGCGGCTGGCCCAAGGCGGGTCAGGCGGCGTTCGCCTTCGACGGCGGAGCGCCGCAGGCGAGTCCGGCCCAGCGTCCGGTGCCGATCGCGAGCGTGGCCAAGGTGATGACCGCCCGCCTGGTGCTGCGTGAGTTTCCGCTGCGCGACGGTCAAGATGGCCCGCGGTTCGACATCGTCCAGCAGGACGTCGATGACACCGCCCGCCGCCGGGGCCGCGACGAGTCCGTCGTCCCACTGCAAGTGGGCGAGACGCTCACCGAGCGGCAAGCCCTGATGGCGATACTGCTGCCTTCTGCCAACAATGTGGCGGTGATGCTCGCTCGGCACACGGCCGGCAGCGTGCCAAAGTTCGTAGCCTCGATGAATGCCGAAGCCGACGCCCTCGGCATGCGGCACACGCGCTACACCGATCCGAGCGGCTTCGATCCGCGCACCGTGTCGACCGCGGCCGATCAGCTCATCCTCGCCCGCGCGGTCGCCAAGGACCCGACCCTTACCGACATGGCCGCCACGCCCAGCTACCGGTTGCCCGTCGCCGGCATCGTCCACAACACCGACATCCTGCTCGGCCAGGACGGTTTCGTCGGGACCAAGACCGGGTCCGACGATGCCGCCGGGGGCTGCTTCATGTTCCGCACCTACCGCGTCGTGCGCGGGAACGTGGCCGAGTTGATCGGAGTCGTCCTCGGCCAGCGCGGGCACGACCTGATCAAAGCGGCGCTGCGGGCGGCTCAACAGCTCGCGCACCACCTGGCCCCGATCGTGGCTGGTGCGTGATCGAGGTGCCGCAGGATGCGCTACTAAACCCACGCGCCCCCGTCGCGCGGAAAGCGGATCAGCCGCCGACGATGGAGAGTGCCGTGACTTCGGTGCCGTCGGTGGTGAGCGCGATGGGTCCTACCAGGTTGACGTCGCCACGCCACCGGAGCCGACGGGCGTTGCCGTGGTCAGCGCGGCGCCGGGTCCTGAGGTAGGACGTCGGATTGGTGTAGGCGTCGAACCGTGACAGTCCCGAGCGCTAACAGAAAGACGCCACCGAGCGTGACGAGGACCCAGCCGAAGACCGAACGGCCCACGATTCCTAGCGGGTACCCAACCGCGTAGCAGATGACGGCGGCAACCAGGAGCATCAGTTGCAGGCGGCTCACCTGTCCTCGAAGCCCGGCCACGATGCAGATCGTGCCTGACGGGCGATCCGCCCACAAGGGGCCGTGAGACGAGACTGCGTTACAACATTCCACAGCGGGCGCCCTGGGGGTAACGTCGCCGTGTGGATAGGGTCCTGACCGTCCTGGGGACATGGACGTTCGACCCGTTGCTCGCGCTGATGCTGGTTGCCTGCGGGTGCGGCTACGGCTGGGCCCTGCGCACGCTGTCCCAGCGCAAGCCCATGATCGCCTGGCCACGCCGCTACACCGTCAGCTTCTTCGCGGGCCTGGCCCTCACCTGGTTCGTGCTGCTCGGTCCGGTGGGGGCCTACGACGACATCTTCTTCTGGGCGCACATGACCCAGCACATCATGATCATGATGGTGGCCGCTCCGCTGCTGCTGCTCGGCGCGCCGGTGCTATTGCTACTTCGGGTCAGCAGCCGCCGAGTGCGGCGTCGGTATGTGTTGCCGGTGCTTCGCAGCCGTGCCGTTGCGGCGCTTACCCATCCGGTCGTCAGTTGGGCGCTGTTCGCCGGTGCCATCGTCGGGACTCACTTTTCACCGTTCTACGATTTCGCGCTAAGGCACCCGCTGGTCCACCTGTATGTGGAGCATCCGCTCTATCTTGGTGCCGCTCTCGTGTATTACTACCCGCTGCTCTCACCGAACCCGGTGCGCAATCGCCTCTCGCCCGGTCTGAGGGTGGTGTCGTTGTCGCTGATGATGGTGCCGGAGGCGATGTCCGGGTTCTTCATCTATTCGTCGCAATACCTGCTGTATCCGTATTACGGGACGGTGGCACGACCGTTCGGCCCCGGCCCGCTTGCCGATCAACAACTCGGCGGCGCTTTGATGTGGGCGGCCGGGATGATAATCGATTCCATCTGGGTTGCGCTGGCCGCTCATGAATGGCTGCGCAGCGAAGAACGGCGAGCGCACCGAATTGACCTCGAGACCTTGGCGCAAGCCACGCTGCCGGCGAGTCAGCCCGAGTGAGTACCGCAGGCCGCGAGGATGCGGTACCGGCAAAGGCACGCAGCTTTTTCGCGGCGGGTCTGCGGCTACACGCGTTCTTGATCGTCGGCCTTTCAATCTGTATCGCGGCCGGGTGGATCGAGCTGAATCGAGCCCGCGGGGGGCACGAGGTCGCATGGGTCTACACGATCGAGTGGCCGATCTTCGGCGTTTACGGCACCTATATTTGGTGGCGGCTCTATCGGGATCGCCGCGCGACTACGCCGGCTGGACGGCAACCGGATCCGACGGGGACCGAGGGCGCCGGTTCGACTGCGGCCCCTCCGCGCTCGTCCGCCGACGATCCGGAGCTGGCGGCTTGGCAGGAGTACCTCACGCGTCTGCACGCCGTGGACCCGCCCGGGAAGCCGCCCGGCCGCGCCAGTTGAGGTGCGCGAACTACCACACCGCAGTTACGGCAACCGTCAGGAAAAGCAGGCTCAAGTACGTGATCGACCACTGGAACAGCCGCATGGGTCGAGCGTCGACGCCCGCGATCACCCGAGAACGCATTTGGTATGCCTCGTACAGGAACACGCCCCCGAGGGCTGCCGCACCCAGCAGATACGCGATATTCAGGTGAGCGACCGGCCACAGCACCAAAGAAGCGGCGACCATTGCACCGGTATAAAGCAGGATGCGGCCCGCTACGAAGGCGGGGCTGGCCACGACTGGAAGCATCGGGACGTCCACCGATGCGTAGTCATCGCGATATTTCATTGCGAGCGCCCAGAAGTGCGGTGGGGTCCACAGGAATACGATGGAAAACAATATGAACGGTGTCCACGCGAGAGAACCGGTAACGGCTGACCAACCGATAAGCACTGGCATGCAACCGGCCGCGCCGCCCCAGACGATATTGGACGAGGTCCGTCGCTTGAGGAGGGCGGTGTAAATCACAACGTAAAACGCGATGGCAGCGAACGCCAGCACCGCCGACAGGCGATTCGTGGTTATCCAGAATTCGACCACGGAAATCGTGCCGAGAATCAGGCCGAAAACGAGGGCCGATCGGGGCGTCACGACGGCCCGGCTCAGTGGGCGGCGGGCGGTCCGGTGCATTATCGCGTCGATGTCACGGTCGAGGTAGCAATTCAGTGCGTTCGCCGACCCGGCCGCCAGGGTGCCGCCGACCAGCGTGGTCACGAGCAGCCCGAACGGAGGTAGTCCGCGTTCGGCGAGGATCATCGCGGGCACGGTGGTGACGAGCAACAACTCGATGATGCGGGGCTTGGTCAGGGCGACGTAAGCGCTGATCACCTGCACGAACTGGCGCCCGATGACGGCTGCCTGCGTGTGCGCATTTGCGATGCTGGTCACGGCATCCCCTCGTTCGACGGCCTCGTCCTGGTTGCAATCGGCATCGCGCTCGCCGTCGACCACATGCGCAAAGTCGTGTCGCCGCCAGAGTGTCGACCTATTTGCGCCGCATGACCAGAGGCAATCACGATTCGTCATCCAACTGGGTCACTAGCCCCTGCAACTGCGATGCATTCGCCGGACCGATTACCCGTGCTGCCATGCGACCGCGCCGGTCGAGAACGAGCGTGCTGGGAATGGCGACTTGGGGCAGGATCCGCAGCTTGAGCAACAGCGCGCCGCTGGGGTCGACGAGATGCGGATAGTCGGAGTGCGTGGCCGCGACGAACCGGCGCGCTGTGGAGGCCGTGTCCCGTTCGTCCAGTCCGACGAACCTGACGTCGCTGCCTCGGAGACGCTTGGCCATAGCGGCCAGCATCGGCGACTCGTCCCGGCACGGCGCACACCAGGAGGCCCACACATTCACCACGACGATCCGGTGGGCGTCGGTCGGGCTGAGCGAGAATTTGGCCCCGGTAAGAGTGGTCCCGGCGAGGTTGGGAGCAACCTTGCGGTTGCCGACCGCGAACAGTTTGACGCCGACAGCGCTCACCGCCGCTGACCGGGTCGGTCGCACGGCCACTGGCTCCGAATGGGCGCATGCGCCCGAGATCGCGGCGGTGAGAAGTAGCCCGATCAACCGGCCAACGCGGGTCGGGACGCGGGGTCGCCGACCGCACGCGCGATCGAAATGCGATGCCGGCATGGCCGGGAGCGTACTACCGGAAATGGCCAGTTAATCCCGCGTCCGACGTCGGAAAGAAGATCAAATTCCGCCGTGCAATTTGCCCGGCTATACCGGACTTGTACGTATTCGTCAGCGTATTCGGTGACAAAAGATTCATGAACAAGAAGTCCGACGCACTGTACGTCGCTCTTGACATTGGTCTGGCCGAGGGACAATCTTCGCCTTGCAAACTATTGGTTGGCCTGGCGCTTGGAGGCCCGGTTGTCCGGACGACGAGTGGGCCTGGGTGCCGCTGCTGTTGTACTCGGGGGCGGCCTGGTGGTTGCCCTTACCGGCCTCACCTTGTCGAGTACGAGCGCGACGGCGACGCCGTTGCGGGCGACCGTCCGGGGCACCGCGCAAACCGCGAAGGGCAGCCTTCCGCACGCATTTCTCAAGCTCGCGACCTATCCCGACAGCATGGCCGGCGAGCATGGCAAGAACGGCGGCCAGCACCCCGACTGGGTCAGCTACGGGCCGAAGTCGAACTTCCAGGTACCAGCGCATTCACTCGTGACCGTGACGATCGACCAACACGACGGCGGGGAAAGCCTGAACAACTCCTTCTTCGCCAAACCGCGGGGCACGATCGGCGGGACCGAGACCGTGGACGGGAAGACGGTCACGCAGGTCGATCCCGATACGGTCGGACACACGTTCACGATTCACGCAGCACCTACGAATCAAGACCCGCTGTTCGTCAGCGTGCCGCTCCCGGCCGTAGCTGACGACGCTCCGCTCGCACCGCACTCGGACTACCAGGTTCCGCACGTGGTGACGTTCTCGTTCATCACGGGCGGCAAGGGTGAGTACGTCTGGAATTGCGAATACCCCTGCGGCGACGGAACCTACGCCAAGTTCGGCGGCCCGATGTCGTCGCGCGGATTCATGTCCGGGACGTTCACCGTCGGATGAATGTCGTCGGAGCACACGAGACCAGAAACGGCAGACAATGACGATTCCTGCGCAGGTCGGAGGTCGGCTCCGATCCTGGTGGGACCGCCCAGAGACACGCGGAGTGTTCTTTCTGTGGGCGGCCATGACGGTCGTCCTCGAAGTGTTCTCGGTGTACGTTCCGGCGCGGCTGATGGGAACGCCGGCGTCACCGACGATGCATGCCGTCGAAAACACGATGACCGTGTTCACCGTCGCGGCGAGTCCGGTCGCGGCCGCCGTATGGTCGGTCGCGCTCTACAGTCTGCTGGCCTGGCGGCACCGGGGTCCAGAACAACCGGACACGGACGGGCCGCCGATCCGCGGCAACACGCCGGTGACCGCGATCTGGCTGGTCGCGTCCAGCCTGCTCTGCGTCTTCCTGCTCATTTGGGGGCTAGCGGCGATGCAGAGCGTGACTGCGGCGGCGGCCGGTCGCGTCCCGCTCGAGGTCGATGTCACCGGGCAACAATGGGTGTGGAGCTTCGACTATCCGAGCCAGAAGATCGACTCCCAGGACCTGTATCTGCCGGTCGATGAGCCCGTCGTATTCCACGTCACGAGTAAGGACGTCATCCACTCGTTCTGGGTCGTGCAGATGGGCATCAAGGTGGATGCGAACCCCGGCGTCACGACCAAGACGAATGTCACGCCCAACAAGATTGGCACCTACGTCGTGCGCTGCGCGGAACTGTGCGGATTGCTGCACGCGGACATGGAATCCACGGTTCACGTGGTAAGCGCGCAAGACTTCGCAGCCTGGGTACGGACCAACACGGCACCGGTCCGGGCACCGGCCAAGTGAAATGGGCATGCGGGTCGGGGGGTCACGATGAGTGAAGCGATGGTCGAGTATGCCGCGGCTCCGCCGGTGGATGGCGGCGGTGGTCTACTGCGGCGCCTGAATCTCGGGACGGCCGTCGCTGGTGGCGCCATCTTCGCGGGCGTGGGCTGGTACATCTCCCACCGCATCATGCAGCTTGGGGATTTCGGTTCTGATCGGGTCGCCACCATCACTTTGGGCTGCTGGGCCCTTGGCTTCATGATCGGTATCGGCGCGTTCGCCGGACCCTTCAGGTGGTTGCTCGGCAACGATCAGTCGCATGAAGACGAGATGTTCCTGGCCGGCAAGAACCAGGGCATCGGCCGCTACTTCCGCTTCACCACCGACCACAAGGTCGTCGGGGTTCAGTACCTCGTCGTGACGATGATCTTGCTTGCGGTGGGCGGCACGCTCGCGATGATGATCCGCACGAACCTGATCACATCCAATTCGCATTTCCTCGGACCGCAGACCTACAACGCGGTCGTCGGGTTGCACGGACTCATCATGATCATCGCCACGATTGTCATGGTGACCGGTCCGTTCGGTAACTTCATCCTGCCGATCATGATCGGCGCGCGCGACATGGCCTTCCCGCGGCTGAATGCCCTAAGCCTGTGGCTGCTCGTTGCCGTCATACCGATGCTGTTGTCAGCTGCGTTCATGGGCGGCATTCCCACCGGGTGGACGGGTTACGCACCGCTAGCTGATCAGGCACCGCCGGGCATGAACGCCTACCTGATGACGATCATCGTCTTCGCGATGTCAAGCGCGATCGCTGGTGCCAACATCACCACCACGGCGCTGACCATGCGGGCCCGCGGGATGACGTGGAGCCGCACCCCGATCTTCGTGTACGGCGTCGTCGCGAGCGTCGGGCTGGCGATCCCGGCTTTCCCGATGTTCATGTCGGCGGAAGTGCTGCTTGGTGTCGACCGTAGTTTCGGTGGGCAGTTCTATGTGGCGTCCGGTGGCGGTAGTCCGTGGCTCTACGCCAACCTGTTCTGGCTGATGGGACATCCAGAGGTCTACGTCATCGTCCTGCCGGCAGTCATCGCGCTGATGGAGATCACGCCGGTGTTCACGCGAAAACCGCTGTTCGGCTTCAACGTGGCCGTCCTGTCCATCGTCGGCATCGTGGGCCTGAGTGTCATGGTCTGGGCGCACCACATGTACGCGTCCGGCTGGGCGCCGGACCTCAACGGCTCGTTCATGCTGACCACCGAGCTGATCTCGATACCGACGGGACTGCTGTTCCTCGTCGTCATCGGCACGATCTGGCGCGGGCGGGTTTGGACGACGCTGCCGATGATGTCGGTCTATGCGATGTTGTGGAATTTCATCATCGGCGGGGTCACCGGCATCTACCTGTCCGACGTACCGGCCGACTACGCCTTGCACGGGTCGATGTTCGTCACTGCCCACTTCCACTACACGTTGATGGGTGCGGGCCTGACCGGCGCGATCGGAGCTCTGTTCTACTGGTTCCCCAAGATGACCGGCCGAATGATCAACAAGCCGTTCAGTCTGGCCTCGTTCTGGCTCGTGCAGATCGGCTTCAACGTCACGTTCATGGGCATGTTCGCGGTCGGGCTCGCCGGCCAACCGCGGCGCGTCGTGCACTACGACCACATGTTCGCGCTCGGCAATTTCGTGTCGACGATGGGGGCGTACTGCATCGGGTTGGGCATGCTCCTGCTCCTCTACGCCGTGATCAGTTCGTGGCGGCACGGTCCGGTCGCGCCCGCCAATCCGTGGGGCGGTAAGACGTTGGAGTGGGCGGTGCCAAATCCAATCCCGCTGGAGAACTTCGAGGTGCTCCCCGTCGTCATCTCCGATCCGTACGGCTACGGCGAGGGTGACCCGGTTCTACCGCCCACACAGAAGCCGCTCGTTCCGGTCGGGCCGATCATGGAGCCGGTGCCCGAGGACGACACCGAGAGGACCCAGTCATGACCGCGGTCGTTCCCGCGGGGCCGGTCCGCCACATCGAGGACATCAACGCCGTCGGCCGGCGCTGGCGGCTGGGGGTCTTGCTACTCATCTTCGCTGACGCATCGTTCGTGGCCAGCCTGGTTTTCGCGTACTTCTACTTGCGCGGCCTCAACACCGAAGGCGCATGGTTCCCGAAAGGGACGAGCAGCGCGCCGATCTGGGTCGGCTGGGGGATCGCCGCCGGAACAGTACTGAGCGCGGTTGCCTACCGGTGGGGACAGGTCGGACTGGAGAAGGACGACGAATCGCGGCTGGTGCGGGGCGCTGCCGTGGGCGTCGTTGTCGTCGCGGCGGTCGCGGTCGGACAGCTCGTCCAGCTGGCAAGCTTTCCGTTCGAAGTCGAAGACAGCGCCTACGGGTCGGCGACGTACGTGTTAGCCGCGGCCAACCTCTTCCACTTGCTGCTCACGCTGTTCATCGGTGTCGGCATGTGGAATCGGTCCCGGCTGCACAAGTTCAGCTCGGAGAACAACTGGCAGGTGCAGGTTGTCGGCCTGTGGTGGACGTGGGTCGCCTTCGCTGCGTTGCTGAGTGCGTTCACGACGTCGTTCGTGGCGAGCCCGAACCTGCTCGTCGGAAACGGCTGAACCCTCGTCGGAAACGGCTGAACCCTCGTCGGAAACGGCTGAACCACTGGGCGGCGTCGGTTGGCGGCGGTGTCCCCGGGCGAGAGCGGCGGTGGGCTCAGCTGGTTCCCATCTGGGCTCCCACCGTGGCAACCCAGCCCGGCAAGGCCAGTTTCGTGAACCGGGTGCCGTTGCCTGCGACCGCCCACAATGCCGCCTTGCCCCCAGTCGCCGATGCGGCGAAACCGGCACCGCCGCCGGTCGGTGACAATGCGGTGACGCCGGCCGGTGCGCGGCCGGCGTCAGCCCAACGCACCCCGGCGTCCTCGGACACGAACACATGATCGTCTCGTCCGGCCAGCCACACTTCGTCTTGCCAGCAGCCCCACGCAGGTGGGCCTGATCCAAGGGCCACCGATCCCCCCGTTCGCCACGACGTTCCCCCGTCAGTCGTACGGTCCAACCGGATGGTGCCGTTTGCGCCGACGAGCGGCACAACCCAATTGCGGCCACGTCCACACGGCGCCAGAGCGGCGACGACGGCTTGGCCGGCGTGGGGCAGCGGTGCCCAACTGTGTCCGCCGTCGGTGGTCTGGAAAGCCATGGAGGTGTTCGTGCGGCCGTGGCCGGTGAGCCAGCCGAACGCACCGTCTCTCCACGTCACGCCGTCGAGCCGCAACCCGCCGCCCGGATCGAGCCTCGCCGCGGTGGTCAGTTGGGTCCAGCGGCCGGCGCGGTACGAGACGACCATGCCACCCGCGCGGTTGAGGATGGCCGTTTGCCGCCCGGCAACAGAGACGGCGGCCCGCGAATCAGCGATCGCGCCGGGCAGCTCGCTGGGACGCCACGGACCCTTGTCGCCGGTGCTCGTCACGAGCGGAGATTGGGTGAGCCGTTCGTACGTACCGATCGCCACTGAGAGGTTGCCTGCGAACGCAGCCGCGACCAGTCCGCCGCCCGTCGGCACCGCGATGGGGGTGCGGTTCGCGACGTGCTGCCAACCGTCGGTGGTGCCGAGGAGCAGCCACGCGCGTTCGCTCGGCCACACGGCCAGGCCAGTTGCCGCATCGCTCATGAGCAGGTAGGGAGAGGTCGCAGAAAGAGGCGCACCAGCCGTGGTCGCGAAGCGGGCCGCAGCCGACTGATGTCGTTTGCCCGAGCACGCCGCCGCCACCAAGACGATGACCGCGCAGCAGATGGCCGTGCACCGGGCTCGACCGCCGCCTCCGCGTCCACGCCGCCGCGTCACTTGAGCAACGTCCGGATCTCGTTCCGCAAGCGGTCGCCGTAACTTGTCGTGAGGTCAGCATTCGCGCCGTCACCGAGGTAGGCCACCTGACTGCCCTTGTTGGAGATGAAGTAGATACCTTCACTGTGTTCGATCATGCCGACGCTCGGGACGGCGACGCTCACGCCATACGCAGTCAAGAGGTCCTGCAGCTTCGCAACCGGGCCGGCCAGGAAATGCCAATTCGACAGATCATCCAGGCCGTGCGAAGTCGTGAAAGCGGCGACATCGGATACCTCGTGGAAAACGGGGTTGGTATCGATCGCCACGAACTCCACGCGTGCGGCGAGTGCGCCGATCTGGGCGTCGGCGATGGCCAGCTGGTTGGCGATCACCGGGCACTCGTCGCTGCACACCGGGTCCAAGAACGTCAGCACGGTCAACTTGCCCCGCAAACTGTGCATCGACACCGAACGGCCGTTCTGGTCGGTCAACGCGAAGTCCGGGGCGCGGCGATGCCCGAGCGCGATGACGCCACCCCCACTGTCGGCGGTGACCGCGGCCGCGTCCGCCGGACCGAATAGGGGCCGGGTGAGCGCCAATGGAGCCACGACGAGTGCAGCAAGACCCAGCGTCGCTACCGCGGCCGTGACCGGCTGTCGCAACCGGCTCGTTCGTCGTATCTGATCCGAGCTATCGCGCTCCTCATTCGACGCGGGCGCTGACGACCATCCGGGCAGCGTCGAAACAAGCAGCAGGGCCAGCGGCAGGGCTGTGTTGGGGTCGGTCCCGGTGCCGCCGAGCACGCCGAAGTCCTGCGCGAGCCACCAGGTCGCCGCGCACACCACGAGCCCGGCCACAACGAAACCTGTTTTCGCGCTGACGCACAGTCCAACGCCAACCGCCACCAGGGCCGCGATCAGGACGGCGTTGACCAAAGCGGGGTGGGCCGTGCTCCACCGGGCCAAGGTGGTGATCGGTGCTTTCAGCAATGCCGGCTGGGCGGTCTTTGCCGCTTCCGAGAATGGTTCCGACAGGCTTTGCGCCGACCACGACTGCTCCCACGGCACAGCCTGTAGCACCGCGCCGAGCAGCAGCCAAACCCCCACGCCGAGCCGCGTCAGTCGCGGAATGCGGCCGCTTTCCCACCACGGCCACGGCGCAAGCAGCAACCCGGCGGCTAGTACGTAGGCCAGCACAGCTCCGGGGGCTCCGACCAGCCAGGAGGCGCCGGGCTCGAGCAGGCCTCCGAGGAACTCGCCGACGACCCAGACTGCCAATGCCCACACCACCGACGCCCACAGCGCCGCCCGGCTGAGTAGTCCTCGACCACCGCACAGGATCAGCAGTCCCAAGCCGACCTGGATCCACACGGTGATCGCGTCGGCGGTTACCGGGTGTCTCGTCCACGTCCGGGCCAGCGGCTCCACCAGGTCGCCCAGCCAGTTCGGACTCGACGCGATCCCCGGCGCGATCCCGCGTGGAATGAAGCCGCCGGGCATGTCGCGCTGGGCTTGCAGTAACCCGTCGAACACCCAGAGGAGACCGAGACAGATACGAAGGAAGCGACGCGCGGACGGCTCGCGGGGAGCGGCATCCTTCGCTTCGAACAGCCGCTGCCGTACCCGCGGCAAGATGTCCGGACGCGTGCGCTGCAGCAACCACACGCCCAGGCCCACGATCGCCGCAGCAAGGACCATGCACAAAGCACTGCGCAAGAGCAATGAGAACAGTTGCGGACTCAGATCCGGGATTGGGGTCTCTGGTTCCGGCATCTAGGCGGTCCGATGGGCCGGCAGCGCGACCGCGACGGCAGGCCTACCGCGGGGGGAGCGTGCTGGCGAGTTCATAGCCATCTCCCGACGTTCGGCGCACGCTGACCAGTTGCGATGCTATCGGCTCGGCCTTTTGGTGCAAGGGGATCAGAGCCCGGAACCGACGCCGGTTTGCCCGGCCCAGCCCCGCAATGCATTCATCCAATCGCCCCATATTCCGAAGACGAGTAAGAAGCCGATACCGATGAGAAGGCCGCCGCCGAGCTGGCCCACCAGCCGACTGTGCCGACGCACCAACGTCAGCGCGCCGCTCACCCAGCCCACGCCGGCAGCGACCAGCACGAACGGCACACCCAGGCCGACGCAATAGGCGACCGTGAGGACTGTGCCGCGTCCGGCTGTTCCTTGGGTGGCGGCCAGTGCGAGCACGGTGCCGAACGTCGGGGTCAGGCAGGGCGTCCAGGCCAGGCCGAAGACGATCCCCATCAGCGGAGCCCCAAGCACGCCCGGAGGCGGCCGGCGATGAATCCGCAACTCGCGTTGCAACAGCGATACGCCACCCAGGAACACCACGCCGAGCAAGATCGTCACTGCACCCAGGCCACGCTCCAGCGCGGTTCGGTGGGTGTCGATCCAGGTTCCGAGACCGGCAAACAGCACTCCCGTCGTGATGACGAATACCGTCGTGAAGCCGAGAACGAACAGGACCGCACCGCCGATGAGCCAGCGCTGGCGATGTTCGTCGCGTGACGCGGATAGTCCGGCCAGGTAGGAAAGGTAGCCGGGCACGAGCGGCAGCACGCACGGCGACAGGAAGCCAACCAGGCCAACCAAGATCGCGACCGCGATAGCGGCGAGCAACGGGCCGCTGATCACCGTTTGAACGAAACCTTCGGCCGAATGCATGCGAGCCGCTGTCTACATGCCGGCGAGTGAGCTGTTCACCGGTGGCCCGCGCGATTCATCCCGTCATCATCTACTCAAGGAAGCCGGTGCTCAACTGGGCCCACCGCACCGGCGACCATTCGAGCCCGGTACCGCGAGACCTCCGGAACCTCCCGGTTACCAGTGGATCGGAACGGTGTCGGGCATGAGGTCGGCGATCTCGCGCTGGGTGATGGCCCAGGGTGCCAGCCACTCGCCGTCGTTCTCGCCGCGATTCCACGTTTCCAGCTGAGGGCCCTGCGTGAGTAGCAGGTAGACGCGTACGGCAATGAACTCTTTGAAGTGCTCGAATTCGGCCGCGGGAGCGTCGGCACGGTACTTCGCGTGGATGAACCAGCCCGTCGCGTGTCGCTGAGCAATGATCACGCCGATCTGGTCCGGTTCCCAGTGCATCCGGCCCGACGTGATCGGAACGCTACGAGCAGTAATCCAGTCCGGATCCTCGGCGGTCTGCCGGCGCTTCCTCAGATACATCGGTTGCTCCTTCGGCCGTGGATGGCCCGCTCACGCCGTGACCCCGGGGGTCCGATCGAGAACCAATCGGGGTGTCCGGGCATCATTGGGCGCTGGCGGGTTCAGGCGAGCAGTTGAATCGCCGCTGGTTCGACGCAAAGCGCGGTTCGCCCAGCGATTGTGACAAACCCCCACACTTCGTGCAATCCGGACTCCGGCGACCAGCATGGCGAGCACGGCCGCGGCACCCTGCAGTTGCACCAGGCGGTGAACCGCCGGCAGGGGCGGAGCGGTTTCGAAGTCCTGGACAGGGCGTGTCCCGGTCACCGAATTCATGCCGATCAGCCTTACAAGACCGCCTCTGCGGACGTTCTGAAATATCGGAAGACCTTCTGAATCGAGTCCGCGCGCCAGCGCGCAGTGGCGGGCCCTCGAGTACGCGCGGGCCGGTTCGCGGCGGTGCGAAGGGCTTCGCCTTTGGCCCGGCCCGATCGAAGAATCCGGCTGTGGTTTTTCTCACGGCGCGGGACGTGCCCGTCAGGGTGCGCGCCGGCGGGTGATCGGGCGCGGTCGCGCGAAGCTGCCGGTTGCGCTATTGGCCGACGCGCCCGTCGATCCGCTCGCGGAGCAGGTCGGCGTGCCCGCAGTGTCGGGCGTACTCCTCGATCATGTGGACCAGAACGTCGCGCATCGACACTCCGGTCGTCCCGAGCATCCCCAGATCGGTCGTGCCTTCGACGAACTGCTCGGCGAATTCCACCTCGGCGCGGCGCGTTCGCCAGGCTTCGGTGACGACCTCCGGGCACATCGTCGAGGAAGCGCCCGCGCTCCGCCAGCCATTTCCGGCGACGCGGCGCCGTCACCTGCCGCCCTTGACACCACGCGCCCGGTGTTCGCACAGGCGCCCCGTCTCTACGGTGTAGGCATGCCCGCGTTGCCGCTCCGCCGCCCGTCCTTGCTGCTCGAACTGGATCTGACCGAGCTTCCGGCCGCGCCGGACCCGGACGATCGCCTCGCGCGATGGCGAGCCCGCGGCCGGCATCAACTCCGCCCGACCCTGCGCGCTCTGCATGAGGCGGCCGGCGATCGGCAGGTGCGAGGGCTGATCGCGAAGGTCGGCGGCGGGCTGCCGTGGGCGGCAATGCAGGAGTTGCGCCTGGGTGTGCGCGCTTTCGCGGCCAGCGGCAAGCCGACCGTCGCTTGGGCGGAGTCGTTCGGCGAGGGCTCCGGCGATATGGCGGCGTATGTATTGGCGAGCGGGTTCGACGAGATCTGGATGCAACCAAGCGGCAGCCTCGGCCTGCTCGGGGTCGGGGTGGAAAGGACGTTCGTGCGTGGTGCGCTCGACCGGCTGGGCATCGAACCGCAACTCGAGCAACGCCATGAGTACAAGAACTTCGCCGATGTCTTCACGCGCACCGAGTTCACCGAGGCGCACCGCACCGCGGTCGATCGCGTTGCCGAGTCGATCTTCACCGATGGGCTGGACACGGTCGCTGCTGAGCGCGCGATCGATGTCGCGCGGTTGCGCGAGCTGATCGACACCGGTCCCAGGACGGCGGCCGAGGCCCGCGACGCCGGATTGATCGACTCGGTCGGTTTCCGGGACCAGGCCTACGAGGCGATCCGATCCCGCGTCGGCACCGACGTCGAATTGCTGTTCGCGGACCGATGGCGTCCGCGCCGTCGCCCGCAAGTGCCCACCCGCAACCGGAACTACGTCGCACTCGTCGAGGTCCGGGGCGCGATCGTGTCTGGCCGCTCACGGCGCGGCCCCATGGGACGCGCCGTCGGGAGCGATTCGGTCGGCGCGGCGCTGCGCGCGGCGGCAAGCGACGACCACGCCCGAGCGGTCGTGCTGCGGGTCGATTCACCCGGTGGGTCGGCCGTCGCGTCCGAGACGATCTGGCGTGAGGTGTGCCGGGTGCGCGATGCGGGCAAGCCGGTCGTCGTGTCGATGAGCGAGCTGGCCGCATCCGGCGGCTACTTCGTCGCCTGCCCGGCCGACGTCATCGTGGCGTTACCTTCGACGCTGACCGGGTCGATCGGCGTGATCGGCGGCAAATTCGCCGCTGGCGGACTGCTCGAACGCGTGGGGCTCACGACGGGGTCGGTGTCGCATGGGGCGCGGTCGCTGATGTCCTCCGGGCGCCGCGGTTACAGCGACGACGAACGGCAGCGGTTGGCCGCCATCATCGACTCGTTGTACGACGACTTCGTGGCCAAGGTGGCTCAGGGCCGGGGCCGGGCCGTTGCCGAGATCGAACCCATCGCGCGTGGCCGGGTATGGACAGGTAGCGACGCGCTGGCCGTCGGCCTGGTCGACGTGCTGGGCGGGCTGCGCGACGCGGTGCGCATCGCCCGGCAACGCAGTGCCCTGCCCGTCGACGCTCCGCTCCGCTCGCCGATACACGTCGCGCGGCTAGCTCGGCTGAGACGACCCAAGAACTCCGCTGATCCGCGCGCGATGATGAGCGCGACACTGCCTGCGTTGTCCGACGTCACGGGCGCCCTGGGATTGCCGGCGTCGGTGCTGCTGCGGATGCCCCCGATCACCGTGCGCTGACGCGGCGTCGGGCCGCGAAGCGCGGCGCAGCGCAGGCGGCTGCCGAGATGGTCGCCAGTTAGCCGGCAGGTGGACTCGATGCGTGGCTCGTTGAGGCGGACGCGTGCCCGCGTGGTGTGGCGTCGCCGGTGCCAGCCGAGCCTGCCGAGCCTGCCGAGTCAGGCGAGACAACCCGACCGTTGGCATCGAGGATCTGCACGCTGGAATCCGGGCCTTGTTGCCAGGAGTCGGGCACGAATAGGAGGAACCAACCGTTGGCGGCGCGGGGCGTGAAGATCTTGACATGCCCCCGGCCGTCGCTGACGCGAACAGTGCGCCCGTCCGGCCCGAGCCTTCCGGAGATCGCTGCCCACGCCGCGTGACCTTCCGCTGCCGTCCGGACGCGATCACCCTCCGCCTCTCCGACGGTAAATCGACTGGAGCCGCATGCGGTCTGCGTCCACGGTTGATACGAGTGCCCGGCGTCGTCTGCCATCGGTGCCACGCTGTAGAAGACGGCAGTGCATTGGGCCCCGTTGTCACCCACCGCGGTCCACAGTTCAGCCCTGCCGCCGCCGGGCTCAGCCGCGGCAACCTTGAACAGTGGTGGGTTGTCGACACCGAAGTTGGACTGGCGGTAGCGAGCGTTGAAGGCCTCTAGCGCCTGCGCACGAAGCGTCCCCTGTGATTGAGCGGGGTCGCCAGGATCGGCAGCTGGGTTGGCAGTTGGCGATCGTGGCGCGGTGGTACCGGTCGGGAGTGTCCCGGCGCCGCGTTCGACGCTCCTCCCGGCCACGGTCGACGTGGGTTCCGGAGACTCGGCCCGGACGAAGATGGCCGCGGTCAGGCAGGCCAACGCAATGCTCACGCCGCCCACGGTTGCGGCGCGGCGCTGCCGCGATGCCTTGAGTCGAGACCGGATGGCAGCGGCGGTTCGGGAAACGTCGGGTCCTGCGACGTCGGCGCGATCGCGATAGCCTCGCGACAGCGTGTCGATGATCTCGCGATCGGTCAGCATCGGGCAGTCTCCTGTTCACTTGATCCGTTGGCTGCGAGCAATTCCCGTAATCGCGAAATTGCCCGATGAGTGAGCGACCTGACCGCAGCCTCGTTACACCCGAGCACGGCGGCGGCGTCAGCCACGCTCAGGTCGTCGAAATAGCGCAGGACGAGGACCACCTGCTGGCGCGCTGGTAGCGCCGCCAGCAGGTTCATCAGCTCATCCCGCTGCTCGGTCCGACCATCCGGTGGCTCCGCCGCGCCGTCCATGAGGCCCATGTCGTCGACGAAGAGTAGAGGCCGCCGTGAGCGCGCCCGCCATCTGTCCTTGGCGAGGTTGACCAGGACGGCCCTTGCATATGGGTACGGGGCCGCGCAGGCTACTGACCACCGCCGAGCCGTTCGCAGCAGCGCTTCCTGAAGCAGGTCCTCGGCGGATGACCGCTCACCGGTCATGGCCACGGCACTGCGAAACAGCCTCGTACTCGAGTCACGCACGAACTGGTCGAACTCCAACTCGGAGCGGCCACCGCGCCCGGGTATCAACCTCACGTCCTAAGAACTCCGGCCAGCCTCGCGACGTTACGCAAAGTTCGAATGAACTTGGAATTGGCCCGGCACCTCGTTGTCGTCGTCGAGCTCTTGCATCGCCAGCCGGAGTCGGGCCCTGGCCCGGTGCAGGTGGACACGAACGGCTCCAGGTGAACGTCCGGTCGTTGCGGCGATCTGGCTGGGCGTGAGCTCTTCCCAGGCGGCGAGCATGAGCAGTTCACGGTCATCCTCGTCCAGGCGCTTCAATGCGGTGCGCAGCACTTCGCTTCGGGTGTCCGCATCAAGGGCGGGCATGCGGCGGGACAGTTCGGCTGCCAACGAACCGGCTAGCGAGCTGTCCCGGTCGAGGCGGCGTCGGTGATTGGCCAGGACCTTGCGGGCCACGCCGAAGAGCCATAGGCGTGCCTCGTCGAGCGGCGGCAAGACCTCTTTGCGCCGCCAGGCCACCAGATACACCTCGGCCAGCATGTCTGCGGCATCCTGCGGATCGCTGGTGCGCCGGGTCAGGTACGCGAGGATCGGTTTGCACGTCGTTCGGTACATGTGCTCGAACTGCTGCCGGTTGTCGCCGGCGTCCGCACTCACTTGGTAGCCCAGTTGCGCGGCAAACTTTCGCAGTTCGCTGCCCAGGCTTGTTGCACGCGGCCAGGCTGGTCGGTGGTTGCGGCCTGGGCCACCTGCCGGGCACCAGCCACCACCCCGGCGCCGTCGGTGGCGACGAGTACCGGCCAAGTGGGTACTTGCGCTAGCACTCGCGTGGCCACGGCCTGCTCGGCGTCATTGCCCTCTGATCGCGCCTGCAGCCAGTAGCCCTCCCACGCGCATTGGGCGTCCATTGCCAGATTCATCTTGACGCCGGTCACCTGGATCAGGCCGGCACCCTGGAGTTTGGGGATGTAGGAATCCGCGCTGTCGTCCGCGGGATAGGGGATTGCGGTGGCGAGTCGACGAGCCAGTTGCGGGAAGTCGTCGGCTGAAGAGTCCAGCCACTCACTCGTGTCGCTTTCGGTCATACCGGGGGAGCCGAATGCGCCGGTATGTGCTGACGTCCACCTCGCCGCAGCGACTCCGCCGGTGGACAGGATGGCCGTCGCTGCGGCGATCACGGCAACCGAGCGCCGGCTGAATCGACCTCGGCGCGGCGCATCGATCGGTGCAACGTCCTCGCTACTGCTGATGTGCTCGAGCAGGTCGGCGAACTGGGCATCCAAGCCCATGGCCGAGATTTCTGTGTCGGAGACAGGGTTGGCTTCGCGGAGCAATTGCTCGAGCGCGGGATCCGGGGTGTGCTCGATAGTGGTCATACCTCACACATGTCAGCGACAACATGATCGTTACCGCAGAACCATAGTGTTGACCTCGTAATCGATCATCCGATCACACCCACGCCGGAAACAGCGGGCCACCGTAGGCTCGCTACTGCTCCCGCAGGTAGGACAGCACGGCGAGGACGCGCCGGTGCCCGGTGTCGTCGGCGAAGAGGCGGAGCTTCTGGAAGATGTTGCGCACGTGCTTGTGGATGGCCGCTTCGGTCACGTGCAGCTTGGCGGCGATCTCGCCGTTACGGTCCCCTCGGGCGATCAGCTCCAACACCTCTCGCTCGCGTTCGGTCAGCGAGTCCATCGGATCGCTCCGCCTGCGCATGAGGGTGCTGACCACCTCGGGATCGAGCACCGTCTCTCCGGCTGCCACGCGGTGCAGCGCCCGGACGAACTCCTCGACCGCACCGACCCGTTCCTTCAGGAGATAGCCGATCCCGCCGGCGTCGTCAGCGAGCAGATCGCCGACGAACCTCGTCTCAACGTGCGCGGAGAGCACGAGGATGGGGAAGCCTGGGCGCTGGCGCCGGATGTCGATCGCCGCCCGCAGCCCTTCGTCGGTCCAGGTCGGAGGCATGCGCACGTCGACGATTGCCAGCTCGGCATCATGTTCGACGACCAGGGCGGGCAGGCTCATGGCGTCGGCGCTCGTCGCGACAACCTCTACGCCTTCGGGGCGCAGGAGCGCGACGAGACCCTCCCTCAGCAGGGTGTCGTCCTCGGCGACTAGGACTCGCACGGCAGCGTCATCCGAATCGCCGTGGGTCCGCCGGCCGGACTGGTGATGTCGACCCGCCCACCCAGCGCTTGAGCGCGACTCTCGATCCCCGACAGGCCGGTCCCCTTGGCTTCGTCGGCCCCGCCGCGGCCGTTGTCGCTGACCACGGCAGTCACGACCGGGCCGCCGTCGCCGTGCGCCCAGCTCAGCTGCACGTCCGACTCCGTGGCGCCGCTGTGCTTCGCCACGTTGGTCAGTGCCTCAGCTATCGAGAAGTACAGGGCGGCGTCGACGGCAGCGGGCGTCGGCGCGGCGCGATCGACATGCAGCCGGGTCGGGATGTGGGCCTGGTCGACGAGCATGCCAAGCGCCGGGACCAGCCCTTCCTCAGCCAGCACCGGTGGGTAGATACCCCGAATCACCCTGCGTACTTCGGCGAGCGCTTCCGTCGCCGCGCTCTGGGCCCGGGCCAGTGACGGCGCCGGGTCGTCGCGCCCGGTGTCCACCTGTCGCTGCGCCAGGCCGACGAACATGGCCACAGCCACCAGCCGGTTCTGCGCGGCGTCGTGCAGGTCCCGCTCGATGCGCTGCAGCTCCGCGGAGTGGGCGGAAACCGCGGACCGGGCCCGGCTCCGCTCGAGCTCGGCCCGTAGCCGCAACTCCTGAGCGCGGCCAGGGGACAGCAGGCGGCCGAAGAATCTCGCATCGGCTGCGGCCACGATCGGCGCCACCATCCACACTGCCAAGCCCGCGACACCGACGACAAGGGATGCGATTGCCGACCACCACGAGGTCACATCGAAAAGCGTGCCCGTCGGGTCATCGTCGGCAAGCGCCCACCAGTAGAGCGGAACGAGCGCTGAGCCCAACGACATCAGCGGCAGCACGATCGCGAACAACCCGAGGGGGACCCCGGACAGCGCGCGAGCGGTGACTGCCGCCAGGTCGCGGGCCAGGCCGCCGTTGGCCGCGTGCGAACGGAGCGCTGATCGCCGAGCGGACGGCCGGGTCAGGTATGGCGATGTGATCGGCCGCCCGACGAAGCGCGCGGTGCGGACGCGTTGACGATCGGCCCAGCGGCGCACCACTGCGTACACCGGCCCGGCGATCACCAGCCCTACGCCCACGATCGACAGCGCAGCACTGATCACCACGAGAACGAGAACCAGAAGAGCGGTGGCGCCGGCAAGGAGGTGGCCGCCGAGATAGCGGACCGCGCGGGCCTGGCGGCTCACCACCGTGGCCGTCGAAGCCGAACCGGCGCCCACGGACGACACCACGTACCGATCATACGGACCACGCATGTCGGACCCAGCAGCGTGGACCGGGCCGCGCAGAGGTAGCGACAGCACTACCGCGGATCGGGATGCCCGCGGGATTGGGGCGGGAGTCCGCTTTCCGCAGGGTGGAGGCATGAAGAATCAGCTACAGCCGACCGCCCCATCGGCGCACACCGGCAACCCCGTCACCTTCCGGGGCGTGAGCAAGAGCTACCGCACGGGCCGCGAACGGCTGTGGGCACTCCGGGACATCGACCTCGACGTCGAGCCGCGAACGTTCACCGCGGTCATGGGCCCGTCCGGTTCAGGCAAGACCACGCTGCTCAATTGCCTGTTGGGGCTGGAGCGACCCGACGCCGGCACCATCCATATCGGCGCGACCGAGATCAGCCGGCTGTCCGAACGTGAACTGGCGGAGCTGCGCCGCTCCCGCGTCGGCGTCGTATTCCAGTCCTACAACCTGGTCGCGTCCCTCTCGGCGGCCGACAACATCTCGCTGCCGGTGCGCTTGGCCGGTACGGAGATCGATCACCGCGACGTGCAGCAGCTGGCCGACGCGGTGGGAGTGGGCGACGCGCTTCACCGTCGACCGGCCGAGCTCTCCGGTGGGCAGCAGCAGCGAGTTGCGTTCGCGCGTGCCCTCGTCACGAACCCGGAGCTGGTCGTCGCCGACGAGCCCACCGGCTCGTTGGACACGGCGGCGGCTGGGGCCGTGCTGGGCCTGCTGCGGTCGATCGTCAGCGAAATGGGCCAACAGGTGCTGATGGTCACGCATGATCCCTCGGCAGCGTCCGTGGCCGATCGGGTTCTCTTTCTGTCCGACGGCCGATGGCGGGGCGAGCTGCGCGGCGGGTCAGCGGGCGAGATCGCGGCGACACTCGCGTCGTTGGGGCGACGGCAGTGAGGGAGCTGGCGCGCCTGACGCTGCAGGGACGGCGCGGTCAGATCGCGGCCCTTGCCGCGACAGTGCTCTTCTCGGCGATCCTGATCGGGGCGCTGGGCCTGCTGTTCGAGACCGGCGCCCGGGGACAGGTGAGCACCGGCGAGTACGCCAAGGCGCCGGTGCTGCTAGGTGCGCCGCAGTCCCTCTCCGTGAGCGGTGATGTCGATGTGGCCGTTCCCGGTCGCGCGTTGCTGCCCGATGACCTGGTCACGTTGATCGCGCGCGCCATGCCGTCCTCCCGGGTCGTCGCCGACCACATCGTGCCCGCAGACCTCGCCGATTCCGCCCACAACCAGTTTTCGGTGAGCGCACATCCATGGTCGGCGTTCGCGCTCGGCGACCGGAACCTCGCGTCGGGACGCCCCCCGAAGGCGGCAGGGGAGATCGTGCTGCCCCGCCGCTCCGCATCGACGAACGGTGCCGAGCTGGGTGACAAGGTCCGCGTCGCCTTCGGGGGCCAGCCCCGTGAGCTCACCGTCGTGGGGCTCGCCGACGCCGACGACGCCGGCGCGGACGTCCCGGACGTCTACCTTTCCGACCGGACCCTGACCACGTACGAGCGGCTCGGCAACGGGGTGGCGGCCATCGGCGTCTGGCCAAGAGGCGGGGACGACACCAATGCGCTGTACCGACTCGCCAAACGGCACGGCGCTCGGCAGTGGCCGCGGGGCGAGCGCGGCGGGATCGAGGTGGTGCGGCAGGGCCAGGCCAAGGCCACGCTCACCTCAGCGGCCGGGGCGTTCGGCGGCGTTGCCTTCATCGTGGCCATGTTCATGGTGATGGCCCTGACCTCGCTGCAGATCCGGGAGCGCTCCCGCGAACTGGCCATGCTGCGCGTCATCGGGGCAACACCGAAACAGATCAAGCGCCTCGTGCTCAGCGAGGTCCGACGCGTCGCCCTCATCGCGGGTGCCGTCGGTGGGATCCTCGGACCGTTCCTCGGCGCAGTCGTCGTCGCAGTCGGCCGCTCCAGCGATGTCCTCCCGCGCGGGCTGAACCCGGTCTTCGGCGTGCTTCCGTTCATCGTCCCGGTGTTGGCCGGGCTGGTCGCGGCCGAACTCGCCGTGCGCATCTCGGTGCGTCGCGTCGTCGGGCGGGGCAGCCCGCTCGCCGGCCTCCGCGGCTCCGAGCAGATCGCCGCCCGTTCTCGGCGAGCACCGCGCGTCCTGGCCGGATCGCTGGTCCTCGTCGGCGGGCTGGGCATGTCCGGTGCGCCCTGGTACGTCGAGGGAGAGGCGGGGATCGCACTGGCGGGCTTGTCACCACTGGTGATCGCGGTCTCGATCGCCCTGCTCAGCCCACTCGTCGTGACCGCAGTAGCCGGCACGTTGCGCGGGCCGGCCGAGCGTTCGGCGGCGCGGTACCTCGCGCTCAGCAGCCTCCGCATGCGGGCCATCCGGGTCGGGGGCGCGCTGGCGCCGATCGTGCTCGGCGTGACTCTCACCTGCACCCAGGTCTTCACAACAGCGACGACCGGCGCGGTGATCGGCGACGAGATCCGGGCCGGCCAGCGAGCCGATCTGGTCGTGGCATCGTCACCGGCCGGCATCGACGAGGACACCGTCAAGGCGATCCGTGAAATCACCGGGGTGGTGTCGGTCGATCCCATCGCGGCGAGCACGGTCGTGGTACGAAGCCACAGCAAGGACAGCACCTGGCAGTCACTGCCCGCCCTCGGCGCAGATGGCAGTGGCCTCGCGCGCTACGCAGACCTTGCACCGCGACCCGGCGGATCGCTGGACCTGGGCCGCGACGAGGTCGCATTGGGCAGGCAAGGGTCCGACACCGTGCATGCCAAGGTCGGCGACCCGGTTGACGTCGTCCTGGCCGACGGTCGCATGCTGCACCGACGGGTCAGCGCCATCTTCCGGCGCGATCTGGGATTCGGCGAAGTCGTACTTCCCCTGGACGATCTCCAGCCAGCTATGGCGTCGGGCCTTCCGTCCGCACTCGCGCTCACCGTGACCGATCACACCACACTGGCTCAGGTCGAGGCTCGTATCGACGAGCGACTCGGCTCCCACCTCGCCCTTGAGGTCCACCGTTTTGCGCCCGTCCAGGACGCGTCGATCGCACGCGACGAAACGACCTTCCAGACGTTCCTGCTCTTGATCGTCTGGGGATACATCGCGATCGCGGTCGTCAACTCGCTCGTCCTCGCCACCCTCGCCCGGCGCTCGGAGCTGGCCCTGCTGCATGCCGTCGGTGCCACTCCCAGCCAACGACGACGAGTGCGGCGTTGGGAGGCGCTGTTCCTGGCTGCGGCCGGCTGCGCTGTCGGCACGTTGGCCGCTCTTCCGGGACTGGCCGGGGTGACCTACTCCCTGAGCAACGGGGAGCGCTTCGTGCCGGCGATCGCCCCCGGCCCGTACCTCCTCGTCGTCGTGCTCACGTTCGCGCTCGTCCTGGCGACCAGCGCACTGTCCGGGCGCTCGGCCATGCGGAAGACGTAGCCGCAAGCCGACGGCAGTCATTGCCGGCTCCGCGAGCTCCGTCGCGAAGCTCTCGTCGCAGAACGGCTAGGGCAGGAGTTCGACGTATCCCTCTGTCCCATGCAGGCGGATCCGCTGCCCATCCCGGATGAGCTGGGTGGCTTTCGCCACCCCGACGACGGCGGGCAAGCCGTATTCCCGGGCGATCACCGCGCCATGGGTCATCAGGCCGCCCACTTCCGTCACCAGGCCTTTGCTGGCGACGAACAGGGGTGTCCAGCTGGGATCGGTGTACGGGGTGACGAGGATGTCGCCGGGCTCGAGATCGGCCTGCGCCATGTTCCGGATGACGCGGGCGCGGCCCTCGACGGTCCCGCCGGAGACCGCCAGGCCGGCCAGCGCGCCCGGTGGAAGGTCGTCGCGTCGGTAGGCGCCGCTGATGCATTCGCCGTCCGAGGTGAGCGCGCGCGGCGGCGTGAGCGCTTGGTAGGACCGGAAGGCCTCCTTCCGCTGCGCGATGAGTTCGCGGTCGACGTGGTTCGTGCGCACGACCTCGTGCAGCTCCTCGAACCGCAGGTAGAAGATGTCGTCCTTGTCGCGCAGGGTGCCGGCCTGTACGAGGCGTTCGGCTTCTCGCAGCAAGGCCTGCTTGTACACGAACGCGCGGCTGACCCGGCCGTACTTGGGATACTCCCGGTACCCGATGAACGTGCGGACGCGGTCGATCATCTGCTTGGCCTCGTCGGCCTTCTGCTCCCCGTCCGGCAAGGCGCGCAAGCGCGCCAATACTTCGTGCTCCTTCTGGCGGGCTTGCCGGAGTCCGTGCTCGAAGCGCGCTGCGGAGGCACCGGGCTCGAAGTTCTTGATGTTGGTGAGGATCGTCGGCACGAGCGTGGCGGGCTGTTCACTCCAGCGCGGCCTCGTGATGTCGATCTCGCCGGCGCAGCGCATGCCGTACTTGTCGAGGAAGGCCCGGATGGCGCCTCGTGCCGCGTCGCCGCCTGCGAATCCCGTCAGCTCGTCCAGGAAACTGTCGTCGGTGCGGCCGGCGCCCTCGACCTGTTCCAGGAACGCGACCACGGCCGGGTACGGGCGGATCGCGTCCGCGACGTCAAGCAGCGCCAGCCCCATCTCGGACGTGACGTTGTGGGGGGCGGACTGCGTGAGCGTGTCGGCCGCGTTCTTCTCGCCCAGCCACTCCTGCAGGCGGTCGTTGAGCCACCAGGTGGACTCCATCCCGGCCATGATCACCTGCATGCTCCGCGGATCGAACAGGAGCCGCTTGTCCTCGTCGAAGGACACCCGCATGAAGTCGAACAATGCCGGTCCGGACAACGTCCGGATGTCGCGCTCCAGGGCGGCGAGCGAAGCCGCACTCTTTTCGATCAGCTCGGTGACGATGGCCGGATCGTTCTCGATCGGCGTCGCCGCGCCACGGACAGGTGCACCGCTCGGCGCCTCGTCCGGGAGCGACGGGACGAAGTCGCCCCGGTCGAGGACGGACTCCAGCGCGTCCCGGGTCAGCGGGTCGCCCTTCCCGACGACATCGAGGAAGCCGGACCGGGTTGCCGGCGAGGCCAGGCGCTGGGTGACATCGACGAACAGCCGGCCGCCGGCCTCGGCCATGACCGCCGACGTCGTCAGGTGCCACACCGACAGCCCCAAGGGCTTCATCGGGTCGGTCATCATCTGCTGGTGCCCGACCGAAAGGTAGACGTGGTTCTCGTCATCGCCGGTCTCGGGAACCGGGAACAGCGTGGTGATCGGCCGGCTCTGGACGATCTGGAAGCCGTCGTCGACCAGGCACCACTCGATGTCTTGGGGGCGTCCGAAGTGGGCTTCGATTCGCCGGCCCAGCTGCGTCAACCGCAGGACCTGCTCGTCGGTCAGCGCCGGCTGCTGCTGCCGCTCGGGCTCGATCGGGTATTCCCGCGTCCCGCCGCCCGGCGAAACGCGGATGGCCGACTCCTTGCTCGCTAGCGTCTTGGCTATGACCTTGCCGTCGCGCACCTGGTAACTGTCCGGGTTCACCAGACCGGAGACCAGCGCTTCGCCCAGGCCGAAGACGGCCTCAACGGAGGTGAGCTTCCGGTTCGACGTAACCGGGTCGGCCGTGAACAGCACGCCAGCCGCGTCTGGGCAGATCATTCGTTGCACGACCACGGCCATGCGAACCTTGCGATGATCGAAGCCGTTCTGCAGGCGGTAGGTCACCGCTCGGTCGGTGAACAGCGAAGCCCAGCAGCGGCTCACGCGCTTGCAGATCGGCCCGAGGCCGATGACATTCAGGTACGAGTCCTGCTGGCCCGCGAATGACGCGCTCGGCAAGTCCTCCGCGGTCGCGCTGGATCGAACCGCGTAGGCAGCTTGCTCCCCGAGTCGGGCAAGCTGGGCCCCGATGGCCGCGACGAGGCCGGGCGGCATGGGGACGTCTTCGAGCACTCGCCGGATCTGTGCGCTCAACTCGTTGATCGCCGCTCGGTCGTCCGGCTTCACGCCCGACAGCCGATCGAGCAGATCATCGATCGACGGTGTCTCGGCCACGATCTGTCTGAAGGCGTCCGTCGTCACGCAGAACCCGTCCGGCACGCGGACGCCTTCGATCCGGGAAAGCTCGCCCAAGTGAGCGGCCTTGCCGCCGACAACATCGACTTGGGCCTGGTCGACCTCGTCGAGACCCAACACGTAGCCCATCTCCGCCGCTCCACTTCGATTGGTTCGCAGGTTGCGACGGCCGAGTATGCAGCACAAATCGGCGCCTCATGAGGGTTGCGAATCGGGTATAAACTGAAGGCAACGAGGGAGGCCCGTTTCAGGCGCCGTAGTGGAGTGCGGAAGCCGCCACTGAACCTCGACCTACTCGGGGGCGTGAACGGCGAGTCCCAGCGCCGGGTTGTCGGCCACCACCAGCACGGTGATGCGGTAGGTTCGCTCGCCCAGCCGCGGGTGAATCATGCGACGTGGTTTGCTGCGCTGCGCGGCGACCTCGTAGTTTGTCCAGGCTGTGCTGAACGCTGGGCTGTGTTCGCTCAGATCCGCGACGAGGCGGTCGATGCCGGGACGAGCCTCGACTCGGGCATAGGTCGCGCGCAGTCGGGCGACGATGTCGTTCGTCTCATGCTCCCAGTCGGGGACGCGGGCCACCGCGTGCGGATCGGCGTAGAACCACCAGAAGATGTTGCGACGCTCTGCGGGCAGCCGGCCCCAGTCGGTGTACCACTCCACCGACGCCTCGTTCCAGGCGAGGATGTCCCCGTTCCAGGTAGTGGAATAGATGGGATGGGGCGAGTGCCCGAGCGAGGACACGAGCGTCCGCGCCGCTTCGACATCGATCGACGGGGGCACGGATTCGCGATCGCCGAGCTCATGACCCAAGGCCAGCCGGACCAGGTGCCGGCGCTCGTCGTCGTCGAAACGCAGGGCATCGGCAATGCGGTCGAGCACCTCACCGGAGGGGTGAATCGGGCGTGCCTGCTCCAAGAACGTGTACCAGGCCGTGCTCACCCCGGCCAGCGCGGCGACCTCCTCCCGGAGCAATCCCGGCGCGCGGCGGCGCGGGCTGGTCGGCAAACCGACTGAGGCAGCAGTGATGCGACCCCGGCGGGCACGGAGGAAGTGCGCCAACTCCAGTCGGCTGGCGTGATCGCCGAGCGCGTCCTGAGCCGATGGCATGGTGCTCCCTCTCGAGAGTTGAGCAGACCTGAGCCGCTGGTAGTACCAGTACCACTATTACAACAGGTCTGGTCCGCTTACCGACATCCCGCAATCCTTTCTGTCTACTGACCTGCGGGGGGCTCGTTGATGGACACGCGCGGTGGCTGACGCACCGCTGACCGGGTTACGCGTCCTCGAGCTGGGCAACTTCATCGCCGGCCCATTCGCGGCCCGCCTGTTTGCGGATTTCGGTGCGGAGGTGATCAAGGTTGAGCAGCCGGACGGCGGGGATGAGTTACGGGGCTGGCGACGGCACCGCGGTGAAACCTCGATGCTGTTTCGTACCGTCGCGCGGAACAAGAAGTCCGTCACGCTCGACCTGCGTACCGATGCCGGCCGTGCCATCGCCTTGCGCCTGGTCGGGCAGGTCGACGTGGTCATAGAGAACTTCCGCCCCGGCACGCTCGAACGCTGGGGCTTGGGACCGGAGCAACTCGAGCAGGCCAATCCCGAGGTCGTCCTCGTCCGAATCTCCGGGTACGGGCAGACCGGCCCGTACCGGGACCACGCCGGTTTCGGCGGGGTCGCCGAGGCGTTCGGCGGCTTGCGCCACGTAACCGGATATCCGGACCGTCCTCCGGTGCGTCCGGCGGCACCGATCGCGGATACGACCGCTGGGCTCTACGGTGCGCTGGGTGCGCTGATGCTGTTGCTCGCCAAGGCGCGCGGGCACGATCGCAGCGGGATGCGCGTCGTTGACGTCGGTCTGTACGAGGCGGCCTTCATGTTGATGGAGTCGCTGGTTCCCGACTACGACGCCTACGGCGTTGTGCGTGAACGCACGGCCGGCAGCCTGCCCGGCGTGGTGCCGAGCGGCATCTATGCGACCGCGGACGGACAGTCGGTGATGATTGCGGGCAACTCCAGTCGTGCCTTCAACCGGTTGATGAGCACTATCGGCCGTGGCGATCTCGCCGACGACCCGACGCTTGCGAACGGTGATGCACGTTATGCCAGGCGCGCCGAACTTGACGCAGCGATCAACGACTGGACCGCACGCCAGGACGCGATCAAGGCGGTGCGGATCCTCAACAACGCGGGCGTGCCGGCCGGTCCCGTTTACGACGCGGAGGCCATCGCGACGGACGAGCACTATCACGCCAGGGGGATGCTGCGTCCGCTCGAGGTCGTGATCGACGGCGAAGCCGAGGAGATCCGGTTTCCCGGCGTGGTGCCCACCCTGCCCGGAGCAGCCGGCGACGTGCGCTGGCCCGGCCCCAACCTGGGTGAACACACCGAGCAGGTACTGCGAGACCTCCTCGGGATCGCCGAGGACGAGCTCGCCGAACACCGCGCAAGGAGGGTGATTTGAAAACCAGTCAGATCACCATCCGGGACGTCGTGCTACGCGACGGGCTGCAGGACGAGCCGGTGCTGGTGCCCGTATCAGACCGGCTCGCTATCGCAAACGCGCTGGTGGCAGCAGGGTTGCGACACATCGAGGTAGCGTCATTCGTGAACCCCGGACGCGTGCCGCAGATGGCGGGGGCTGCAGAACTGGTTGCCAGGCTTCCCCGCGATGTGTCCGTGCACTATCACGTGCTGGCATTGCACGGCCGCGGCATACGCCAAGCGATTTCCGCCGGTGCGCGGCAGATCACCGTAGTCGCCTCGGCCAGTCCGGAACACAGCCGAGCCAATGCCGGCCGCGACGTCGACGCGGCACTCGCAGACCTTGCGGCGGCAGTCACGGCCCACCCAGAAGTTCAGTTCACCGCCGGTATCTCGACCGCATTCGTCTGCCCGTTCAACGGCGAAATTGCACCCTCGGAGTTGCTGGCGGTGGCACGACGGTTCACGGACATGGGTATCGGCCGCATCGTGCTGGCCGACACGCTCGGCACGGCCTCCGCGGCTCAGGTGCTGCGCTCGCTCGACACCGTGCGTAGCACGTTGCCCGGCGTGTTGTTCGGCTTGCACCTGCACAATGCGCACGGCCAGGCGCTGTCCACCGTGGATGCCGCGATAGCCGCAGGCATCAACGATTTCGACAGCGCGGCCGGTGGTTACGGCGGATGTCCGTTCGCGCCCGGAGCGGGTCCCAACGTTGCGACCGAAGACCTCGTCGCCCACCTGCATGCCCGTGGCATCGCCACGGGGATCGATGAGAGCGCGCTGGCCGACGCCGTCGTCGTCATCAAGCGATCGCTGGGCCGGGCCACGCCGCTCAGCGCACGATCAATCAATGAAATGTCATAGGAGGCTTCACGATGTCCGAAGGAAGCGGGCCTACGGTCGGTACGGTGCACAGCCGTCTGGACCGGTTGCCCATCACCCGAACGCACCGTCGCGCGGTTGCGTTCATCAGTCTGGTTTTGATCTTCGAGCTCTACGAAATCTACCTCGCCGGCATCGCGGCAACCATCCTGACCAAGCAGTTCCACATGCATTCAGGGCTGTTGAAATACCTGCTCGCGTCGGTCTTCTTCGGCATGTTCGTCGGAGCTGTGACCATCGGTCGCATCGCCGACAAGTGGGGCCGGCGGGACACCATCATCATGGGCGTCGCGTTCTACTCCCTGTTCGCGCTGCTGGGGGCCCTGAGCACCGGACCATGGATGCTCATCGGCACCAGGTTCCTGGCCGGCCTCGGCATCGGCGCGGTGCCACCGCTGGTCGACACCTACCTGAGTGACTTGCTGCCGGCGAAGAAACGTGGTCACTACCTCGCCATCGCCCTCACTGTCGGATACCTCGGTATTCCGATCGCCGGGTTCCTCGGGAGGTGGATGTTGCCGTTGCACCCGCTGGGGCTTCCGGGCTGGCGATGGATGTTCCTCATCGGGGCCTGCGGCGCAGTCGTTGCGTACGTCCTACGCGCCACGGCCACTGAATCGCCGCGTTGGCTGGAGTCGGTGGGGCGCCATCAAGAAGCGGAGCGCATTGTCGAGCAACTCGAGGCCGAAGCGCGACGGGCCGGCATCGCGCTTGCTGAACCCGTCGCCGCGAGCAGTCCGGTGGCCGGAGCTCGCACGCACTTGCGAGACCTATTCCGTCCGCCCTACGGTCGCCGCTTCGGGATCATGGCTGTGTTCCACGTTCTGCAGCCCTTCGCAGCCTACGGATTCGGCACCCTCGTTCCGCTGATCCTGCTCAGCAAGGGCTACGACACCACGGAGGCCTTGCTCTACACCGCGTTGTCGTATCTCGGCGCTCCGGCGGGATCGGCGCTGTCATTGCTGTTCGTCGAACGCGTCGAACGCAAGCATCAACTCGTCTTGGCCGGATTCGGGATGGCTCTGTTCGGCATCGGCTTCGCCTCGGCGTCGTCACCGGCGGCCATCATCTTCTTCGGCGTGGGCTACACGATGGCGACGTACATCCTGTCCAACGCCTTCCACATCTATCAGGCCGAGATCTTCCCGACCCGGCTGCGAGCCACCGCGTCAAGCTGGGTCTACTCGCTGTCCCGCCTCTCCAGCGGCGCCATGCCGTTCATCCTGGTTCCGCTCCTGGACGATCACGGCGCGTCCACGTTGCTCACCATCATCGCGGTCTGCATCGTCGTCGCGGTCCTCACCGTCGGTGTGTTCGGGCCCCAGAGCAACGGTCGGGTCGTCGGTGCACTCGTCGAACCCGACTCCAGCGTCGCGCCCAACACGCCCAACACGCCCGTCGCGCTGATTTCGACCGCACGAAACGAAGACGCAGCGGGCGTGCAGCCCGGGAATGCCATGCTGCCCAACCGGTAACCGGTCGACCCAGGAGAACGGAGCGAACCCATGGCCGATGCCGAGCCGCGCGAACTGCCCGGTCTCGCGGAGGCATGTGCGGGACTGGAGGTCGGGCGCGCGGTCATCGTGCCGAATCCCAGTCCGATGACCTACGGCATCGTCGCGACCAGCCCACGAGCGGTGAACCTGCTCAAAGGCCGGCCGCTCGAGCAGAACGTCGCGATCTCGCTGCACAACCAGGCCGAGTGGCAACAGGTCGCGACCGGCTTCGACGTCCCAGCTCGCACGTTGCCGAGGCTCGTCGTAATGCTGCGGAGACGGTTGTCGCTGCTCGTTCCGTTACGCGACGGCGCGCCTCGCCCGGACTGGATCAACCCCGCGGTGCGCAATGGCTTCCTGGCCGTGTTCAACGGACACTGGACCGCTACTGCGCAACTGTGGGATCAGTTCCCGCGGCTCTACGGCAGCAGCGCCAATCGCACCGGCCAACAGCCTGCCACCACCGCGGTCGAGGCACTCGCCAGCTTTGGCGACGACGCACCCGTCATCGACGGTGACCGGCGACGCGACCTCAGCAGGACACACGCTGCGAGCACGATGTTGAAAGTCGCGCGCGATGGGACGTTCGCCCTGCACCGGCACGGCGCGCACGATCTTGGCTTGGGGCTCGCACCGAAGGCTTTCCTGCAGCAACTGACCGCATCGTGACTCGCCTGCGAGCTCAAGAACCGAACTGGTGAACGAGGCGGAGCGTTACGGCGACTTCCAGGCCATGGACCGGACGTATCGTGTCTCGGGCGTCTTTTCGTGGACGGTTCAGCTCAGCAGGTCAACCATTTCCGCGCCGCGTACGGTGCGTGAGATCCATACGGTTTTTCCGTCGCGGAGGCGCGCGATCAGTCCGGCAGACTCGAGTCCGTTGCAGTGGTGTGTGACGGTGCTCGGGGCGCAGCGCAGTTCGGTGGCGAGTTGGCTCATGCTCAGTTGCCGGTGCAACAGTCGCAAAATCGTGGCGCGTACCGGGCCGAGGACGACGCTGAGCGGGTCGTGCGCGGAGCGGGTCCGGACCGGCTCAGCGTGCCAGGCCTGCAGGGAGCGGGGCAGGGCGTATCCGATGACGACAGCATCGGGATCGTCGCGTTCGACGACGATCGAGCCAGGAGCGGAGATCATCGGGGCCATGACGATCCGTCTGCCCCGCAGTCGTACGCGGACCCGTCGGTCGATCAACACGGCGTCCTGGTCGTAACAGATCCGCGGGGACAGTGAGTTGATCAGACCGTCGGCAGCGCCGCGCGCGATCGCGAGTCCGACCCGGCGGAACTCGCGGTCGATCAACGACCGGCCCTGCCGCCAGGCCTGTGAGCCGATGGCGCTCCAGGCGTCGTTCAAGGTGTCTGCGACCGCCCGCGACCAGCGCGCAGGATTGTCGGCGGCCCGTCGCCAGGCCGGTGGTAGCTGCGCGGGGTAGAGCGCGGCCAGGTCCTTGCGCAGGTCGCTGTGGTTGTCGCGCAGCGCGGCGATTTGCGCCTCGAAGGCGACGTCGGCGACCGGTAGCAGCGGTGCGACAGCCGAGGGCATCTGCCGACGGGCACCGCTCAGCCGCACGATCGGGCCGAACGCATCCTGCGCCGACGGCCCGGACAGCACGGTGCGCAAGCGCAACCGCAGGCGTTCGGGTATCCCACCGCGTTCGCCGAGCAGCGCGTGCAGGCTCAGCGACAGCATCGACAGGTCGGGCACCAGAGCAATCCGCGGTTCGGCCACCATCGTGCTCATGCGGACACCCCCTTCCCGTACGTGGTCTGCTCGGTGGTCTGCCCCGTGGTCTGCTCCGCCTGGCTGTCGTCGTCGTGCACACCGGCTGCGGCATAGGCGGCGGCGATGACCACGAGCGTGACGGGCAGCCCCAAGACGATCTTAACGGCGAGCAGCCAGGCAATTTGCTCGTCGCGGACGTACACGACGGCCAGCGCAAGCGACCGGATGGCGAGCGCGACAGCGGCAATTCCAGTCATCAAGTTGTAGGCACGGCGGGCGGAGCGACTCGCTCGAAACGGCAGCGGCTCGCGACGCACGAGGCTCCACAGCACTCCGAACAGAGGTCGGCGCACGACGATTGATCCGGCGAGGACGGCGGCGAGGCCAAGGTCGATACAGACGTCGGACAGCACGCCGCTAGCAGCCACGCCGGTCCGGTACGCGATGCTCGCCGCGATGGCGAGGCCGACCGCTCCGCCTACGACGGTGCGCGTCGGCAGGGCGCGACGCAGTCGTGCGCCGAGAACTGCGACGACGGCCAGCGCGCCGATCCCGAGCCCCCACCAGAAGCCGGTGCAGGAGGCGACGGCCACGAACAGAATGGACGGCAATTCCGGGGCAATGAGGCCGGAGCGACGAGCAGATCGCCACGCCGCCCGTACCGCCTCGGGCAACGAGTGGTCGGCCTCCGACGCCGTTTGCCGTGCAGCCGCGGTGCTGCTCATGCCGACGCAGCACTCTGGCGCGACGCCCGACGCACCGATCGTCGCGCGGCGCCCGGGTCGTCGCCGTAGCCGATCAGCAGGCGCAAGATCATGTCCGATAGCACGTAGCGGGCCTGCGCCTCGGGCAACGCATCGGACAGCACCATGGTGACGATGCCGTGGCGCATGCTCCAGATCTGAGCCGCCCAGATCACCGCCATGGTCGGCGCGACCTCAGGCAGTCGCCCTGCGTCGATGCAGCGTCGGACGGCGCTCACGATTGCCTCGAATGCCGCCGCTCCAGCCTTGTCGTCCTCGACCGGACGGTCGATGAACATCGCACGGTAGAGGTGCGGGTGGGCGATTCCGAAGGCGAAGTACGCCTCGCTGATCGCGATCAGGTCGGCCACCGGATCCGCGGACGCCCCGATGGCCTCAGTGTGTGCGGCGAGGCGGGCGAACCCGTCCTCCCGTACGGCGCGCTGAACCCGTTCCATACCGCCGAGGTGGGTATAGATCGCCATCGTCGAGCGGGAGCTTTCCGCCGCGAGGCGCCGCGTGGTCAAGCCGGCGATCCCGTCCTCCGCCAAGATCTTGGCCGCCGCGTCGATGAGCAGTTCGCGGACGGCCGGATCGCGTCGCTGCGGGCTCATGCGTCAAATCATTGCATGACAGTGATATGGATTCAACTTGCGCGGCGCTAGCGGCCATGCCGCACCTGGCGACGTGATCAGTAGAAGCTGTGCCGGGCGAGCGGTTCGAGCAGCATCCGTTCCTCGTAGGACAGGTGCGACAGCATCGTGTCTGTGAGGGTGTCGATTGCTGCGCGCAGCGCGTCCAGTTGGCCCGGCGTCGAAACCAGGGCGACCAGCGCACGGTCGACGTCGTCCAGAACCCCGGCGATCACGTGGTGTTCCTGCTCGAGCCGATCGATGACCGGTGCCAGCGCGGGCTCGCGGCTGCGCAGGTGCGGGAACACGGACGCGTCCTCGAGCGTGTGGTGGGTGGTCACGACCCGGCAGTATGCCTGGCAGTAAGTACCGAGCGTCCAGTTGTTCTGGCGCATGGTCATCGAGTTGATCAACGACCGGGCCAGACCGACGTCGAGTTCACCGGAAGCGACTTCGTCGACGAGTTGCCGCACTCGTTCCAGTTCGGCGCGCAGGTGATCGTGCACCTGGACCAGGTGGTGGGCGGTGGCTTGCTCGGTGGCGGTGTAGTGCCGCTGCGGATCCGGCGGCGAGTACTCCGGTCGAGTGTCCTCGTCCCACGGCATGGCCAGGCCGAGGCGGGTTCCGTCATCCGGCGTTGCCTGCACGGCAAACCGCCCCAGACCTGCAGTCACGTCGTCGCCTTCGCCATGCGTACAGGGTGCCGCATGTCCGGTGACGGCGTCTGCGCATACCGCGGATGCGACCGGCGGAGGTGGTGCGCACCGGCCGCCGTGGGGGGCGGCGTGGTGCCGGGCTGGTGCCGGGCCGGTGCCGGCGTGGTGTTCGTGGTCTTTTCCCCGCTGCTGATCGTTTTGGGGTGCTGGAACCGGTCACTGGCGGGGAAAACATGCCGGTGGCGGGTTGGTGTGGCGGTCTTTTCCCCGCTGCTGATCGTTTTGGGGTGCTGGAACCGGTCACCGGCGGGGAAAACATGCCGGGGGCGGCGTGGTGTCGTGGTCTTTTCCCCGCTGCTGATCGTTTTGGGGTGCTGGAACCGGTCACCAGCGGGGAAAACATGCCGGGCCCGGTTGGTGTCGTGGTCGAGGCCCCCGCGGTCGTGCGATCCGGCCGTTGCGGCCAGGATCGCACGACCCAGGGGCGATCGCTCAGACCAGCCCGCTCAGCGAACTCAGCGACGCGCGGTGCAACTTCGTGATCGGGTTGAGCGCGCCCGAGCGGTACTCGTACGAGCCGGACTCGAATACGACGTACACCGTTGATCCGTAAAGCGTGGCGCCCTCGTTCATGCTCGGTGACCGGAAGCAGTACAGCTGCGCGCTGTCCAGGCTCGAGTAGCCGCGATTGACGACGTAGAGGTTGCCGCGGTTGGTGCGACCGTACGACGTGCTGAAGATGAACTGGCTGCCGGTGACGACCAGTCCCTGCGTCTTGGTGGGGACCTGGTACGACGTGCCGGTGGTCAGCGTGCCGTCGCTGGCGACCTTGTACCGGTACATCGTGTCGCGGGCCGAGTCGTTGAACAGGCCCGAGTACACGTAGCCGTCGTAGTAGGACATGAACGAGGCCCCGTGCACCGCGCGGGTGGGCCCGACCGACGCGACGTACGCCGGGCTGCCGGTGTGCTGGAACGCGCTGCGCATGGTCGCCGGGCTGTACTTGCGGATGCTCTGGCCCGCGCCGGAGATGAAGATCCAGCCGCCACCGACCGCGATCCCGCCGCCGTGCGTCTCGGCGATCTGGACGGTCTGCACGAGCGTGCCGGTCGCCGCGTCGATGCCGTACACGTTGCTGCGCGCGCCGCTGCGGTACGCCGTCACGAGCAGCAGGTCGTGTCCCTGGCCGTCCCAGTCGTTCCAGGCGGCGACGCCCTGAGGGGTGTACGTGTCGAGTCCGGGCACGGACGGACCCGCCGAGAACCGGCTGTCATAGACCTTCGACGCGGACGGACCGGAGTAGAACGTCGCCGGCTGCCCGCTGGACGCGGTGCTGCACGAGATCGCGGATGCCTGGACGGCGGCGGGGCCGATGGAGCGGTGCAGGGGCGCTGCGGACGCCGGCGCCGTGGCTGCAGCAGCACCGAGCGCCGTCGCAGCGAGTGCGACGGCCGTGCTTCGGACGATCGGATTCATCGACATGCGTGTCTTCCTGTTCGTCGTGTGGCTGCGGTGCGGTCAGCCCGTCGGGATGAGGTAGTAGCAGTAGTGGTAGCCGCCGCCGTAGTACGTGTCGCCGGTGAGTTGGGTGTCCTCGATGAGGTGGTTACCGGTGGCCGGTCCGACGATGCCGTCGGGATTAGCACCCATCCACGCGTCCTGCGCTCGCCGCACCCAGTAGTCCGTCCACGGCCCGAAGACGCCGTCCTCGGCCATCGGCCGGCTGTGGTATCCGTCGACGTGCCACTTGACCGCCCAGTCGTTGATCAAGTGCTGGACGCACCACACCGCGTGCGGGTTGTTGTCGTACCCGTACGCGATGTTCGGGACTTGTGACGCCGACGCGCCTGGAGCGGCGACGAGTGAGACAGCGGCGACGGCCGAGGCCGCCGCAATAGCGCTGGACAGTTTGATCGCGAGACGCATGTTCATCCTCGTAAGTGGTAGTCGGCCGTAGGCACGCGTCGGTTGCGGGCAACGTGTGCACCCAAGGGAGCTTGGAGCCACGCCGCCGCGGTTTCCAGCGCTTTGCTCAGGCGCGGGCGATCGTGGGACGGTCCCGAGCCGGATACGGCGGTAGAACGTGCCGCGTTGACGCCATAGTGGGACGGCGGCAATGTCGCCACGACCGCCTCAGAGTGTCTGCACCGGCGTTGTGCACCTACGCGGGGCCTCGGTGCGCTGCAAGCAAGCGCGCACCTGGGAACCGCGGCCGACGGCAATCATCCGCGTGGAGATGTATTGCGTGGTTGCGGCGCCACGGGTAACGGTGGCCGTCTCGGTTCGTCCGTCCTGGTCGCTCACCAGTACTTGATCGCCGAGCTTGGTGTGTGAGACGCGTGTCCACGCTGCCTCGCAGCGATGGCTGATCCGTAGCTCGACATAGGTGTCCTCGACCCGCAACTCATCCGAGGTCACCGCGTCGAGTGCGCATGCCATGCCTTCTGGCTCCCGGCCCGCGCACTGTGCACCGTGGCAGCCGACGGAATAGCCCGGCGGCGCCGATACCGAGCCTTTGAGAATCCCGAACGGTTTCGTCAGAACCACGAGCAGGGTCCCGACCACGCAGGTCGCGACGGCGGCGGCGGACAGGGTCGCCGCTCGGCCGGGCAAGTTGCGACCAGGCGGGGGAGCGTCAGCAACCGGCGCGACGGTGGGTTCGGCTGTGGCGACGTCGGTACGGTCGCGCCCGCTCCACCGCGCTTCGGCTTGTTCCCACAGCGCAATGAGGCGGCGGGTCGGTTGGCCGGTCACGTCGGCGAGCGCCTCGACCGCGTGCCGGGGCGGCAGTATGCGTCCGTTGAGGTACCGCTCCCACGACGACTTGCTGTAAGGCGTCCGCGTCGCGACAGCGGCGAGGCTCAGGCCCGAGCGGTCCTTAAGGTCCCGGAGCGCACTCACCAGGTAAGCGATCTCCGGGTCGAGCGAGGCCGGCAGCGGCCGCCACTGGCCGGTCATCTCCGTAGTAGCGCCCACGTCTGCGGCCCGACGATCCCGTCGACCACCGCACCGGCGTCGCGCTGCAGTTTCTTGACCGCAGCCTGGGTATGCGTGCCGAACAGGCCGTCGATGCGCCCGGGATCCAGGCTGTGCATCTTGAGCAGGCACTGCACCTCGATGACGTCCTGGCTCGCCGCATTGAGCGCGACCAGGCGCTCGGACGTGGTGCTGTGCCCGGCGTAGAACAGGCCGCCGCGCTTGCTGATGGTGCAGGTGTAACCTGCCGGGCGTACCGAAGTAGCGCCGGCTGAGGGCGAGGACTGCGCTGCACTCGTCAGCCATACGGCCAACCCGCAGGCGGCCGCTGCGGTCGCGGTCCCGGCGACGATGACGGTCGTCCGCCGCGGCCGTCGGCGACCCGGCGGAGGCGGCGGAACCGTCGCATTGGCCGGGTTGGCTACGGGCTCGCTCGGCGCCATCGGCTGTTTCGAAGTCCACGCGTGCTCCGCGAGCTCCCACGTCGCCAGCAACCGCGCCTGATCCGTACCGGAGAGCTGACCCAACATTTCGACGGCCTGACGCGCGGGCAGCACCTTGCCGTTGAGATAGCGCTCCCACGAGGACTTGCTGTATGCCGTCTTGCGCGCCAGGGCGGTCATGCTGACGCCGAGGCCGTCCTTGAGTTCTCGCAGCCGGACGATCAGGTCACGCACCTGTGGTGCGAGGTCGCCAGGGAGCGGCTTCCACCTGACCCCACCCGACACCGTGACTCCGCAACATCCGGGACTCTCCCAAGCCCCAAAGGTCTACACCGACCACACCGACCGTGCGAGTGAATTTGCACCCGGCCGGCACCGCGTGCGTCCTTTGACCCACCCTACTGAACCCCTCTGGTGCTGATCACACCAGGCCCAACAGTCATGATGGACACGCTAAGCAGTGCTGCAGCGCCGATCACCATACGGAACCTCTATCGGCCGCCGAAGACATCGAAGCATCGACCCGGCAGGAGGCTGTGATGCCCGCGTGGATCTGTGCGACCTGCGCCGTGCAGTACCCCGATACCGCCGAACCGCCCGCATACTGTCCGATCTGCTCGGACGAACGCCAGTACGTCGGCTGGGACGGGCAGCGGTGGACCACCGCGGCGGAACTGGCGCTCGACCACGCCACCGACCTGCGCGAGGAGGAGCCCGACCTCATCGGCGTGGGCGTGGCGCCCGCGGTCGGGATCGGGCAGCGGGCGCTGCTGGTGCGCACCCCGAACGGCAACGTGCTCTGGGACTGCATCGCACTGGTCGACGACGCCGCGCGACGCCAGCTTGCCGACATGGGCGGCATCGACGCGATCTGCATGTCGCACCCGCACTTCTACGGCGCGAACGTCGACATCGCCGATGCCTTCGACGCCCGGATACTCATCCCCCGAGCCGACGAGCGATGGATCCAGCGACCCTCGCCGCGCATCGAACTGTTCGACGACGAGGCAGAGCCGGTGCCCGGACTGACGCTCGCTCGGATCGGCGGCCATTTCGACGGTGCGGCGGTGCTGCACTGGCCGGCCGGGTCGGACGGCCGCGGCGCCCTGCTCACCGGTGACACGATCACGGTCGTGCAGGACCGCGACTGGGTCAGCTTCATGTGGAGCTATCCCAACCTCATCCCGCTCGATGAGCACACCGTGCTCGACATCGCCGGCCGCGTGGAGCGGTTCCGCTTCGACCGCGTCTACGGCGGTTGGTGGGGCCGCGTGGTCGTCGCAGACGGCGCGGCCGCGATCCGCCGCTCCGCCGACCGCTACGTCGCGCGGTTGCACGGTGCACGACCGTCCGACGGCGAGGAAACGCCGCGCTAGTCGTGCGGTCCGGATCAGCCGTACTCGACGATCTTCGTCGGGATCACGATTCGTCGTGGTGCCGCGGGTTGATGCCGCTGCGCGTTCGTGATGCGGTCGCACAGCAACCGGGCCGCCTCGCGGCCGATTTCGCGCGGGTCGTATGCGACCACGGTCAGCGGCAGGCCGAGCAGATCGGCAAGTTCGAAATCGTCGAAGCCGGCCAGCGTTGTCGGCGCGCCGCGCGCGCGGATCGCCCGGTAGGCGCCGATCGTGTTGCGGTTGTTGGCGGCGAAGATCGCCGTCGGTGGCTCGTCCAGGTCGAGCAACTCGCCCGTCGCGTGCTCCGCCGCTGCCACCTCGCGCTGCCGGTGTGACGCGTAACGGTGCTCGATGGCGATGCCAGCCTCCTCCAACGCCGCGCAGTACCCGCGGTAGCGCTCGGAGCCGGTCCACGTCGAGGCCGGCAAACCGAGGAAGGCGATACGGCGGTGCCCGCCGGCGATCAGGTGCCGCGTGGCTTCCCAGGTCCCGCCGAAGTCGTCGAGCAGCACGGAATCCACGTCGATCTTGACCGGCGGGCTGGCGGCCAGGACGAGCGGCATGCCGCGGAGTTGGTCGGCGCCGAAATGCGAGTGGTCGTTGCTCGCCGGGACGACCACCACCCCGTCGAGCCGGCGCGACGCGAAATCCTGCACGAGCTGGCGTTCGCGGGCCGGGTCCTCACCCGAGTTGCCGAGCATGACCCGCATGCCCTGCTCGGCGACCGCCGCTTCCAGGCCCAGTGCGAGTTGCGAGTAGAACGGGTTGGCCAGGTTCGTGACGACCAGCCCGATCAGCCCGTCCGAGCGTCCCAGCCTCAGGTTGCGGGCGGCCTCGTTGCGGCGGTAGCCGAGACTCACGGCCGCCTCGAACACCTTGGCCCGGGTTGCGGCCGAGACCCCCGCGTCTTCTCGCAACGCACGGGAGGCCGTCATCGGGCTGACCTGCGCGCGCTCGGCGACGTCTCGCAGCGTCGGCTGACTCGCGTCCGCGCCGCGGCGCGGCAACTGGGGGACGCTCATCGTTTCTCGCCTCGGGTTAAGGCAGGCGCACATCGCGCCGGCGGCTCGACACCGCCGCCAGCATGCCACGCCGCGCCGATCGCGGTTGCCGCGTCGGGATTGCCTGCGCGGCGAATCGGCAGCTCGGCAACGGCTGAGCTTTGCCGCCTAAGTCCCTCGCGCAGCGCCGGCTCCACGAGTGCCCACGACTCGCTAATCCCGCCGCCGACGACAAGCACCTGCGCGGCGAAGCGCGCCAGCCACGGCGCGAGTGCAGTTCCCAGCCGGCGCAACGGTTCGGTGAACGCACGGTAGGCGAGGGGATCGGCGGAGGCGGCACGTTCCGCGATCTCCCGGACGTCGGCGTCAGTCGCGCCGCCCGCTGCGGCATAGGCCGCGCGGATCGCGCGCCGGCTCACCACGGACTCCAGCGGGTTGCCGTCGATCTCGAGGCGGTAGACGTAGCCGTTGGGCGGGACGGTCGGCCCGCTCGACACGACAGCACCGCTGTCGACGAATGCCGACCCGATGCCGCTGCCGAGCGTTATGGCCACTGCCCGGTCGCTGTCGCGGGCCGCACCCACGAGCCACTCGCCGAGGCCGAACGCGGCGGCGTCGTTGACGAACACGATGCGCTCCGGCGCAGGCAGTAGCCGAGCGAGCAACCCAGCGCCGACGTCGACTCCGGCGAGCGCGTCGAACTTGCCGACGTCGGCAAACGCCCCGATGCCCGCTTCGTAGTCGAATGGGCCCGGCATCGCGACGGCGAGCGGGCCACCGGCCAGCGATCCGAGCGCGTCGACGCACGCTGCGAGCGCGTCGAGGATCTCGTCCGCGCTGCCGTCAGCGCGTAGTGGTGCACGCACGGCGGCGCGGCCCGTTGCCCCCGGCATGACCTGCCAGGTGCCGGGATCCACCCACGAGGCCGTGGCGTGCGTGCCGCCCACCTCGAGCACCGCGGTACGGGTCATGGCACGAAGGCTCGCACGATCCGGACCGGAGACTCACCCACGGACGCGATCTCGTACCTGTCCACCGCGGCGGGAACGACGATCGTCTCCGCGTAGGCGAGATCGTGTTCCTGCTCGGCCCAGCTGATCTTCGCGCCGCCACCTTCGACGAGGTTCAGGACATGGAACCGGTCCCCGGTCTGTTGCGGCGTCCGCGAGCCGGGTTCCAGCACCAGCCGCCGTACCTCGAAGAACATCTCCGGCAGCGCACCGATCAGTTCGTCGCGCCAGCCGGCGCCGTCGTCGGCGATCCGCGGTTGCTGGACGAGTTCGGTGCGTACTGCATCGCCGCGGCGGTCGGGATTGAGGTTGCGAAAGGCGTGTTCGACGTGCACCGGACGCTGCTTGCCGTCGGCATCGCGGCGCAGCCAGTCGTAGAACCGCAACGAGTACAGGTACGGCGTCGCGCTGACTTCCAGCACCACGTTACCCACGCCGCTGCCGTGTGGTGTCCCGGCCGGGACGAGGAAGAGCTGATGTTGCTCGGCCGGGAAGGTCTGCACGAATCGTTCGATGTCGAACGGGACCGCGTGCTCGTCCGCCTCGTGCGCGCTGTGGTGGAACTCATCGATGGCGGCGTCCTCGCGCAGGCCCAGGTAGATCACCCGGTCGGTGCCGCCGACCATCACGTAGTAGGTCTCGTGCTGGGTGTAGGGCCAGCCGAAGACCTCGCGCATGTTGTCCGCGCGGGGGTGACAGTGCACCGACAGGCTGCCGCCGCCGACCGTGTCGAGGTAGTCGAAGCGGATCGGGAACGATGTGCCGAACCGCTCGTGCACCGACGTCCCGAGCACCCGGGCCGGTTCCAGCGACACCAGCAACTGGAACGGGATCTCGACGAGGTCTCCCTCGCCGCGGCCGAGCAGGATGCCGCTCTCGGGCGCGATCAGCTCGTACCCGAGCCCGGTGTTGCGGGCGTCGGGGTTGAAGCCCAGCTCGCGCTGGCCCCAATGCCCGCCCCATGCCGTCGTGTTGAACGTGGGACGGGTGCGAAACGGTTGCTCGGTCAGCGCGTGCAGACTCGCGCGCATTGCGTCGCCGTCGATCCAGGCCGGCACTTCCGGACGCTGAAGATCGAGCCAGCGGTCGATGCGCCCGGCCAGCTCGTCGCGGTGCCGATCGAGTAACGGCCAATCGACGTAGAACAGCCGGCGCGTGGTACCCGGACCGGTGCCGTCCGGCTGGCCGAGGTTGGCCGCCCGGCCAGCAGTGACCTCGGCCTCGGCATAGCGCTTGGGCAAGTCGGCGTACCAGAGCAGGTCATGCTCGACGAGCGCCGCCCCCGGTCCGTACACCACGCTCAGCCGACCGTCGTTGCGGGGGACCGACGGCAGTTCGTCGAAGAGATCGGCGAGCGAACCGCCGGCCAGCGTCGCGAAATCGGGGTCATCGCGCAGGTCGTCGACGGACGCGGTCCGCTTGACGATCAGGTCCCAGGCCGCCAGGTGCGCCCTGATGTCGAGCAGGTCGACCGGAACGCCCCGGTCGCGCATCTCGTCACCGATCGAGGTGGCCAGCCGCGTCCAGTCGAGGATGGCGGGCCCGTCGACGGCGAGGATCCGGCCACCGTCATCGGATGGCAGATCCGCGCACAGGCTCGCCCAGCCCGCCGAGACGCCGCCCACCACGGCGGGATAACACGGCAGCGGGTCGTAGGTCAGGCCAGCCGACAAGGGATCCTCCCGTCCTCTGCGGCGGCAATCCGGCCACCGGTAACGTCACCACGGCCCGATCTGTCTTCGGGATGGCGCCTTCGTCCGGCAATACTTTAGGTTCAGCCCCTTGCCGAACGGAACAGGTTCGTGTTCGACTGACCGTTAACGTTACCGTAACGTTTCCCTGCATACGGTACGGATAGCGATAACGTTCCGTTCTTCAACAGCACCGGCCTTGTCACAAAGGGGGCATGCCACGTGGGTTCCGACGGGAGTACGACGAGGACGGGACGGCGGTGGTGCCGCGTTGCACCAGTCGCGATAACCGCCCTGACCCTGCTCAGCGCCGCGGCACTGACCACCGCCGGCGCGCAGCCCGCGCAGGCCCAACCGCTGTCGCCGGGTTCACGCACCGCGAAGTGCGTCCCAGCCGCGGCGCCACGGGTCGCGGCGAGCGCGCCGGCGAGCACGTACGACGCCGCGTTCAACCGGTACGGCAACACCAGCGGACTGTGGTCCGGTGCGGACAGCACCTACTCGGCGCGCCTGCCGGGCGGCCGCGAGCTGTGGTCCTTCTCCGACACCCTCATCGGCGCGGTGAACCCAGACGGTTCACGCTCGCCGAGTACTCCCTTCGTCAACAACTCGTTCGTCGTCACCGACCGCGGCCGGTTCAGCACGGTGATCGGCGGCAGCGCGGACGCCCCGGCTGCCAATGCCGCGCCCACCGACCCGAGCGCCTGGTACTGGAGCGGTGACCCGACTGTGACCGGGCGCTACCTCGAGGTGCCCTACCTCGAGTTCCACCGCACCGGCACCGGTCCCTTCGACTTCGCGTTCCTGAAGAATGTGCTCGGTCGTTTCGATGCCCGCACCCTGAAGCTGATCGGCGTGACCGACCTGCCGTCGGCCACCGGCATCAACTGGGGCTCGTACACACTGCGCGATGGTGCATACACCTACATCTACGGGGTCGAGGACCTCAGCGCGACCAAGTATCTGCATCTCGCGCGCGTGCGCGGCGGCGACCTGGCCGGCCAGTGGCAGTACTTCACCGGCACGGGCTGGTCGAGTCAGGAAGCGGATTCGGCCAGGCTGATGGACGGCGTCAGCAACGAGTTCAGCGTCTCACCCTTCGGCACGGGGTATCTGATGATCACCCAGGACACGACCGAGCAGTTGAGCACGCGCATCGTCGCCTACTTCTCGTGCCGCCCGACCGGACCTTTCACCGGGAAGACGCTCGTGTACACGACGCCTGAGACCGGAGCAACCGGCAGCTACGGCAACCCGAATGTGTTCACGTACAACCCCCACGCGCATCCCGAGCTCAGCCACGGGAACCAGCTGCTGATCAGCTACAACGTCAACAGTTTCGACATCAACGACGTGTTCGCGGACGCTTCCATCTACCGGCCGCGGTTCGTCGTCGCCACCTTCAGCGGACCGGGCATCCCCACGCACGGCAGCGTCGAACCGATCGGGCAGAAACGGTGAGCACGAAATCGTCCGAACTCAGACGGCTCATGACCAAGGGAGAAGCAGGGATGAGATTGCGAGCGGGACGGCGACAGCTGCTGTGCGCCGGGCTGGCCGTGCTGATGTTCGCGGCCGCGTGCAGCTCGAGCGGTGGCGCGAAGGTGGCGGCAACTGGTGCACCGACCGGCAAGACCGGCGGCGAGACGCTCAAGCTCTACAACGACAAGGGTGCGTGGAAGGACTACTTCAAGCAGGTCGGCGCGCTGAGCAAGCAGCAGATCGGCAGTCAACTGAACCCGGTGGGCTACACCGACGAGAACGCCTACCAGGCCTTCATCAAGGCGTCGCTGCGTACCAACGTGAAGCCCGACCTGTTCACCTGGGCGACCGGCGGGCAGCTCGATGCACTGGTGAAGCAGAACGCCGTCGCCGACACGTCCGCAATCTGGAAGGACGCGATCAGCAAGGGCTACCTCAGCGAGCAGCTCAAGCCGTACTACACCGTCGATGCGAAGCAATACTGCGTGCCACTCAACGTCGCGTACTGGGGGATGTTCTACAACAAGAAGATCTTCGCCAAGTACAACCTGCAGCCACCGAAGACGTGGAGCGACTTCGAGAACGTCCTGTCGACGCTGAAGTCAAACGGTGTCACCCCGATGTACCAGACCTCGGTGCTGTTCTCCTTCGTGTGGTTCGAGCAGTTGCTCGCGGGCTCGTCGCCGGACACCTACAACGCGCTCGCAACCGGCAAGGCGAAGTACACCGACAAGCCGGTCGTCGACGCGATGAAGTTGTGGCGGACGGAGGAGAAGGCCGGCTACTTCACCGACCCGTCGATCAAGACCCAGCCGCAGTCGCTGTTGAAGTCCGGCGCCGCGGCGATGGTCCCGTTCGGCACGTGGTTCAACACCAGCATGACCGGTGAGGGCCAGAAACCCGGCGTCGACTACGACTTCTTCACGATCCCGAACGTGACGTCGTCGCTTCCCAAGACGTCGATGGTGTTCGAGACCGGACCGCTGTGCGCGCTCGCCCGCGCCCCGCACCTGGCGGACAGCATGCGAGCGCTGAACTGGTGGCTCACGCCGACCGCGCAGTCCAAGTGGGCCGGCAGCCGTGACGACGTATCGGCCAACCCGAAGGCACCGATCAGCGACCCGACCCTCAAGACCGTCGCGCAGTCGGCCGGCAGTGGACAGTTCAACCTGGTGAACCGCTACTTCGAGGCGGCGCCGCCTCCGGTGCTGACCGCGGCGCTCGATGCGTTCGGGGCGTTCATGGTGCATCCGGACAGCTACATGGACCAGCTCAAGACGATCCAGAAGGCGGCCGACCAATACTGGGCGTCGAACCACTGAGTCGGAAACACCGATCACTGTGGTGACGCGCGGGTGGGCGTGCCCGGCTGGGTCTGAGCCAGCCGGGCGCGGGCGGCCAGGTCACCGAGAAGGAGACGTCGTGTGACTCGCTTGGCGGACGCCGGTCCAGAGAACGCAGGCATCGCACGCACCGCCCGTCCGAAGCCGGCGCCGGGACGTGGCTGGCGATTGCTGCGCGATCTGCAGGCGTGGTTGTTCGTATCGCCCGCCGTGCTGCTCGTCGGCGTACTGCTCTACGCGCCGTTCATATGGACGGCGTACCTGAGCTTCACCCGCTACGACGGCCTGGGCAACCCCAGCTGGAACGGCGTGCGGAACTACACCCGCTTCTTCCAGGACGACGTGCTGTGGGTGACGGTGTCCAACACGCTGATGTGGGTGGCGGGCACGATCATCCTGCCGGTGGGCCTCGGCCTGTTCGTCGCGACGGTCACCTACCGCTCGAGGTGGGGGACGGCGATGCGCCTGCCGTTCCTCATCCCGTACGCGATCTCCGGCGCGGGTGTCGCCGTGGTATGGGGCTTCATCCTGCAACCGCACGGCGCGCTCAACGACGTCCTGACGTGGGTGCACCTGCCGGGCGGGCACACGTCGCTGCTGCTCTACCGGCCGATCAACACGATCGTGATGATCATCGCCGCCACCTGGCAGGGCGTCGGCGTCAACGCGTTGCTCTTCCTGGTCGGACTGCAGTCGATTCCCAACGAGCCGATCGAAGCCGCGCGGTTGGACGGCGCGTCGGGCTGGACGATGTTCCGGCACATCATCTGGCCGCTGCTGCGCCCGCTGACCGCCGTGGTTGTCGGGCTGGCCATCGTCGCGAGCCTCAAGACGTTCGACGTTGTTTGGGTGCTCACCGAGGGCGGTCCCGGGCGATCGTCGGAGACTCTTGCCGTGACGATGTATCGCGACACGTTCGTGGCCAACGAGTACGGGTACGGCTCGGCGGTGGCGGTGCTGCTGACGCTCATCGCGGGCATCGCGTCCATCACGTACCTGCGCACCCAGCTCAGCTCGCGCCGAAACGTCAACTGGTGAAGGAGCGGTGATGGGCAGGATCGTCACGCGGGTGGTGCTCGGCGTCATGTGGGTGCTCTGGTTGGCGCCGGTGTACCTCCTCGTCGTCAATGCATCGCGCTCGACCGCCGAGTACGCGACGGCGTCGACCTGGAGCCTGCCCAAGCACGTCGCGCTGTGGTCGAACTTCATGAGCGCCTATCACGCGGCCGGGCTCGGCGGCAGCCTGTACAGCACGCTGATCTACGCCCTGGTCGCGCCTGCGGCGGCGGTTGTCGTCGGAGCGCTGGCCGGCTTCGCGATCATCGCGTTGCGCCTGCGCCGCGGCTTCCTCTGGTTCATCGTGATCTTCGGCGGCAGCATCTTCCCCATCCAGATGCTGATAATCCCGCTGTTCGTCGGCTACGCCCACGCGGATCTCTACGACCACCGGCTCGGCCTGATCCTGATCTACACGGCGGTGAGCGTCCCGCTCGCCGCCTTCATCATGCGCAACTTCTTCTCCGGCATCTCGTATTCGATCTACGAGGCCGCCCTGATGGACGGCGGGACCCCGTTGCGGATCTTCTACCGCATCTACCTGCCGATGGCGACGACGGCGCTGGCCGCTGTCTTCATCCTGGAATTCACGTTCATCTGGAACGACCTGCTGTTCGGCCTTACGTTGAGTCAGGGCAACAGTGTCCGGCCGGTGATGACGGCGCTCTCGGCCCTGCTGAGCGCCTACGCGGGTACTACGTACAACGTCGTGCTGGCCGCGATGGTGTTCATCTCGCTGCCGACGATGGTGCTGTTCCTGTGCGCGCAGCGGTTGTTCGCTCGCGGGCTCTCACTCGGGCAAACGGGATCGTGATGTCGATCCCGAACTGTGCCGACCTGGCGAGCGACCCGCTCGAGCACCACTACGACGACATGTTCAACCCGCCGGGACTGACGAACTTCCTCGGCGCGGCGCAGGTCGACCACGACGTTGTCGCGGTACGCAGTGTCAACTTCCCGCCGCTCTCACACGGCGACACGGTGACCGGGCAGTTGTTTCTCGACGGCCGGCTGGTCCGGTCGTACGGCGCCGCGGTGACGGTCACATGGCGTCCCGACCAGGTGGTGCGCTCGACCGCGGTCGGGGAGTTGGAGTTGCAGAGCGCGGCGGCGTGCCCGCCTGGTACCACCGCGGTCGTCGTCGACCTGGAGGTGCGCAACCGGGGTGCGTCCATGCGCACCGTGCGAGTGGGGCTGTCGCTGGCATCGACGGTCACCAACTTCGCGCAGCCGTGGCGAGTGCCGGAGCCGCCGTCGGAGCCGAATTCGGCCACGGTCGATCCCGACCGCAACGCCGTGCTGTCCGTCGCGTCGGGCAGCGCGGCCGTGTCCGTCCAAGGTGTCGATCGTGAGCCAGTCGCGCAGTCGCCGCAGTGGCTCGAAGTGGAACTGACGATCCCGGCCGGCGCGGCTGAGCGGGTCGGCTTCGTGCACGTGGTCGCCGGCGATGCCGCCGCGGGACGCGCCGCCTTCGACGAGCTGGCAGCGGACGTGCCGGCCGCGATCGCGGCCGCGACAGAGATGTGGGATGCCGAGTTGACGGCGATGTTCACGCCGGGCAACTCGCGATTCAGTGGCTGTCTGCCGCAGTTGCACACGTCGAACGCCGCACTGCGCAAGCTGTACTGGCTCGGCGCGGTCGGTGTGCTGTGGTTCCGCCGCGACAGCCCGGCGAGCATGCTCGGCCGGGTCTACGACACGGTCATGCCGCGCTACTGGCAGACGACCACATTCATCTGGGACTACATGCTGAGCTCGGTCGTGCACGCGCTGCTCGACCCCGACCCGATGCGTAAGCAGCTCGCGCATTGGATCAGCGTCGACATCCACACGCACTTCGGCACCGAATGGCAGACCGGTGCACCGGCCGGGTACTGGTACGCGGTCAACGACTGCGCGATGACCCGGCTGTTGCGCGACTACGTGCGGTTCACCGGGGACGGAGCGGTGCTGGACGAGCCGATGGCCGCCGCGAATGGTGCGCGCAAGCCGGTGCTCGAGCACGTCGTCGACTGGGCGCGCGCGTGGGAAGGGCTGCGCGGCGCGCACGGGCTGGCCGACTACGGCGAGATGGACAATCTGCTCGAGTGCGTGAGCACGTACACGCACGAGGTGGCGAGCTTCAACGCCACGAACGTGTGGGCGCTGCGCGCGGCCGCCGAGATCGCGTCGGCGCGAGGCGAAACCGCGTTGGCCGACACCTTGCGAGGCGAAGCGCTCGGTCTGGCGAAGCAGGTCAACGCGCTGTACGTGCCGGGCGGTTACTGGCGCGCGGGCCAGCCCGACGGCTCGTTCATAGACGTGCGGCACTGCCTGGACTTCGCCAACGTCGGCATGGCGATGAGCGACGACCTGTCAGAGACTCAGCGGGCGGAGATGGTCGAGTACTTCGTGCGCGAACTGCAGACCGAATCGTGGCTGCGCGCGCTTTCTCCGTGGGATCGCGACGCCGTCTTCAGCCTGCGTCCGGACCATCAGTGGAACGGCGCGTACACCGCCTGGCCCGCGGATGCCGCCCGCGCGTTGTTCGCGCTAGGCCGCAGCGACCTCGCCGTGTCGTGGTTGGACGGGCTCGCGCGCAGCGCCAACCAAGGACCGTTCGGACAGGCGCACTTCACCACCGAAGCGGCACCGGGCGTCAACGGCGGTGCGCGCAAGGCGCCGCCTCAGGCGCCCTACCTGATCGACTGGGCCTGTTCGTCCTCAGGCGCGTGGGTCGGCCTCATCCTGGAATGCGTCTTCGGGCTGCAGGTGCCGGTGGACGGTGCTCCGACCGCGGCCCCAGAGCTTGCGGCGCTCGACCCTGACGCCACGCTGACCGGGCTGGTGATCAAGGGCGAGCGGTACACCGTTTCCAATGCCGGACTGTTTCGGGAAGAGTGATCGTCCATGGTTCAGTTCGATCTGCCGCTTGCCGAACTCGAGACGTACTCGCCCGACCTGCCCGAACCGCCCGACCTCGACGCGTTCTGGTCCGCGACGTTGGCCGAGGCGCGCCGGCACCCGCTGGACGTCACGTGGGAACCCGTCGAGAACGAACTGCGGTGCATCAGCACCTGGGACGTGACGTTTCCCGGCTTCGACGGGCAACCCGTGCGGGGCTGGCTGCACCTGCCCGGGCAGCGCGACCGGGCGGGCGCGGACGGGTTGCCCGCGGTGGTGCAGTACCACGGCTACGGCGGCGGGCGGGGCCGACCGCACGAGACGATGCTGTGGGCCGTGGCCGGCTACGCGCACTTCGTCATGGACACCCGTGGCCAGGGCAGTCGGTGGTCGGTCGGTGACACGCCCGACCCGGTCGGCTCCGGGCCGTCGCATCCCGGCTTTCTGACGCGCGGAATCCTCGACCCGCAGGAGTACTACTACCGGCGGGTGTACACCGACGCGGTGCGTGCGGTCGAGGCCGTGCGCAGTCATCCCGAGGTCGATGCGCGCCGGGTGGCGGTGGCTGGCGGCAGCCAGGGCGGTGCCATCACCCTCGCGGCGGCGGCCCTGCTGCCCGATGTGGTCGCGGCAATGCCCGACGTGCCGTTCCTCAGCCACATGCGGCGCGCAATCGAGATCACCGCAGAGGCGCCGTACGTCGAGTTGGCGACCTACCTCGCGATCCACCGCGACCGCGTCGAGCAGGCCTTCAGGACGCTGGCGTACTTCGATGTCGCCGTGCTGGCGCGGCGGGCGGTCGCGCCCGCGCTGTTCTCGGTCGGGCTCTTCGACGAGATCTGCCCGCCGTCCACTGTGTATGCCGCCTACAACGCATACGGCGGCCCGAAGCAGATCTCCGTCTACCCGTACAACGCCCACGAGGGCGGCCAGGCCGACCACGCGAGCGAGCAGTTGCGCTGGCTGGCCGCGCTCCTCGGCTAGCAGAGGGTTTTCAATGGCCGCCTGAACGCCGGGGATCTGCGGCGCACCAGCCATGCGTCGGCTCCGTTGATCAACTCGCGTTTAGTGCGAATTGGGCGAGACCGCGCACTAGACGTGAGTTGATCAACGAACCCCGCCGCTCATCCCGGAGGATGCCGGTTGTCTGCTGTTTCCGGACATGTAACCAAACAGGGGTTTTCGCGTCGTTTGCCGTCCCTAGGTTGCTCTTGGCTAGTGCGAAGAGGGGACCCATGGACGCACCCACCGCAATCCGGGCTCGGGGGATCACCAAGGAATTCGGCGACGTCGTTGCCCTTGATGGCGTCGATCTTGACATCGCCGCAGGCCAGATACACGGTCTGGTTGGACCGAACGGGGCCGGCAAGACGACTTTGCTGGGTTTGCTTCTCCAACTGGCTCTGCCCGACGCCGGAGAACTGGAGGTTCTGGGCGTTCCGGTGCGCCGGACGCTGGCTCTGCCCGACGGGATCGCCGGTTTCGTCGACGGCCCCGGGCTTTACCCTTCCCTCACTGCGCGGCAGAACCTGGCCGCCTCGGCCTCGCTGCGCGGGGACGACGGCAGCGGCATCGACGATGTGTTGGAGCAGGTCGGCCTGACCGACGTGGCCGACGACCGGGTCCGCGGATTCTCGCTGGGGATGCGGCAGCGTCTCGGGCTTGCCGCCGCACTGCTCACCAGGCCTCGGCTGCTCGTACTCGACGAACCGGCGAACGGCCTCGATCCGGCCGGCACTCGTCACGTGCATCGCGTGCTCACCGAGCTGGCGGCGAACGGCACGTCGATCATCCTGTCCAGTCATCGGATGGACGACCTGGCCGCCCTCTGCAGCGAAGTGACGATTCTCAATTCCGGACGGGTGGTGTTCTCCGGCCCGGTCCGGAAGTTGGCGGCCGAGATCGGCGAACTCGACTACCGGGTGCGTTGCTCCGATGTCGCCGCCGGCCGCCGTATTGCGATCGAGACGCCCGGTCTCAGCGTCCGTCCCGACGACGAGCTCCTCCAGCGCCAGGACGCCGAGGCGCTCCTCGTGCGCGGCCCGGTCCCGGCCCTGGACGACCTGATCGTACGGCTGGTGGTTGCCGGTGTGGCCGTCCGCGAGTTTGCACTGGTCGTGTCGCCGCTCGAGGCCGCCTTCCTGGCCCTGACCGAGAACGACGCCGCGTGCGATGACGAGGAAGACCTGCGATGAGTGTGGCCGTCGCACTGCCGCGGGTCGCCGCGCGCCCCGCTCCCTTGCGCAACGGATACCGATTCGAGCTGGTCAAGTTGCTGGCCCAGTGGCGGATCCGGCTGCTCCTTGTGGGCTGCCTGATCGGCCCAGCCGGCTTCGTGGCCGTCGTCAGCCAACAGAGTTCGCTGCCGGTGGACACCGTCTTCGGCCGCTGGATGGGCCAGACCGGCTGGGCCGGACCGGTGGTGGTCCTGTCCTTCTGTTGCAGCTGGGTCCTGCCGCTGTTGACCTCGCTCGTAGCTGGTGACGTCTTCGCCACCGAGGACCGGCTGGGCACCTGGCGGCACCTGCTCGTCGCCGTGCGATCACCGCGCCGGATCTTCGCGGCCAAATCGCTGGCCAGCCTCACCGTCATCCTCGGCCTGGTGGCCGGGCTGGCCGCCTCGGGAATCGTCGGCGGCATGCTCGCCGTCGGCGACCGGTCGTTGGTCGGCCTCGACGGCCACCTCATTGCGCCGGGTGACGCCGCCCGCGCTGTGGTGCTCGCCTGGGTCTGCGCGCTCGCGCCGACGCTGGCTTTCGCCGCGGTCGGGCTGCTCGGCTCGGTGCTGCTCGGACGCTCGCCGATGGGGCTGGTGATGCCCGCGCTGCTGGCCGTGCTGCTCCAGCTCGCACAACTGTTGCCGCTGCCGGTCGTCGTCCGCGTCGCCCTGCCCAGCTATGGGTTCCTGGCCTGGCGCGGCCTGTTCACCGACCCGGCACAGCTCACCCCGGTCGTCGTAGGCACCGTGACCAGCCTGGCCTGGGCGATGGCGGCTACCGCCCTTTCCTACCGGCTGTTCATTCGTCGCGACTTCACGGATGTGGCTAACGACGGAGCCGGACGTCGTGGGCTGCTCATGGCCGTGCTGCCGCTGGCGGCGGTATTCGCTGTCTCCGTCGGGTTGGTGGCTGCCGCGACGCCGGCTTCGGGGTCCGGCCTGACCCGGGCCAAGCTGGACGGCTCCCTCGCGACGGCGTACGCCCATCTCTACCGCCTGCAGTCTCGTGAACTCCATCGTCCAGACGTGACCGAGGCGCAGCTGCGGACCAGCGCGACCTGCGACAAGGGCGGTTCCTTGGTTGAGGACAAAGGCCCGGGCAACGACTGGCGGTGTGTCGTTTCCTGGCACATCCCCGACGCTACGGCCACCGGCTCAGCCATCTACCAGCTCGACGTCACGCCGGACGGACGATATGTCGCCGACGGTGACGGCCCCCAGTCGGTCAACGGCTTCTTCCAGGTTCGCACATCAACAGGTGACAGACCCAACCCGCTATGGCAGTTCGACGGTCTGGTCGATCTGATCCGCCCCACATCGAAGGGATAACACATGCAGGTCACCAGAAACCGCCGCCAGTCCCCCAGGTCACGCTTCGGACTGCGGGGCCGAAGCCGCCGACTACGTATCGTCGCCGTCGGTTGCGCGGCCCTCGTTCTCACCGGTACCGGATTGGCTACCGCGGCGACGACAGGGTTCGGCCGGCACCAGGTCGGTAAGCGGTACGCCGACGGGATCCAGGTCTCGGCCGACCAGGTCGTCAAGCCGCTTGGTCAGCGTCTGCTCACCCGGTTCGGCAAGTTCATGGGCTCGACGGTCAGCCGCGACGGCCGGTTTCTCGCCGCAAGCAGCACCGACAAGTCGGTGGTCCTGCAGGTCTTCGACCTGTCGAGTTACAAGCTGATCTGGACGGTGGGTTCAGCGTCGTTCGTCAACCAGAAGCTCTCCAATGGCACCGTCGGTCAGGAAGGTCCGGTCTACTCACCCGACGGGAAGTACCTCTGGCTCTCCGAGCAGGACGGGCTGACCCGGTTTGCGGTCAATACCGACGGCACGCTCGGCCCGGCAACGTCGGTACCGCTGGCGAAGGTCGGCGGCTTGTCGGCACTACCGGGTAAGCCCGTGTACTCCGCCGACGGCTCAACGTTGTATGTCCCGGTCAACGGGCAAAACACGGTCGAGGCGCTGAACCCGACAACGGGCGCCGTCGAGCAGACCTGGAACGTCGGTATCGCGCCGCGGGAGATCGCACTCGTCGGAAGGAAGCTCTACGTCAGCAACGAGGGCGGACGCAAGCCCCTGCCGGGCGAGACCACGATCAACTCCTACGGCACCTCAGTGCCCGCCGACCCCTATCTCGGCACCTCGACCACGGGCACGGTCAGCGTCATCGACCCTGCGAACCCGTCAGCGTCGGTCAAGTCCATCGCCGTGGGGCTACACCCGACCGCGCTGTACGCCAAGGGCACGGCATTGTTCGTGGCCAACACCAACAGCGACACGGTCGCGGTCGTCAACACGAACAACGACAAGGTCGTGCAGACAATCGCCACCCAGCCCTGGCCGTCGTCAACGGTGGGCTACGACCCCACCAGCATCGCCCTGACCACCGACGGTCATCTGCTGGTCACCCTGGGCCGGGCGAACGCCGTCGCCGTCTACCGGTACTACGGCTCGCCGCAGCAGCCGGTGAGTTACCTCGGCCTACTACCGACCGACTACTACCCGGCCGACGTGGCAACGGCCGGCAACAAGATCGTTGTCACCAACACCCGCGGCATCGACGCGCGCGGCCCTGACCTGACCTTCAGCAAGGGCACCGGCACCGTGCCGGTCACCGGCCATGGCACGCACAGCACCACCGCCTCTCTGACCCGCTTCGTCCTGCCGAGCGACCAGAAGATCGCGGAATACACTGCGACGGTTTTCGCCCAGAACGGCTGGGGCAAGAACGACGTCACGAAGGCGCACGGCACGAAGGCCAGAGCCGTCGCGGTCCCGAAGCGCCTCGGTGACCCGTCGACCATCAAGCACGTGTTCCTACTGGTCAAGGAGAACCGCACCTACGACCAGGTGTACGGCGACATCCGCACCGGCAACGGTGACCGGTCATTGGCCCAGTTCGGCGCGAAGGCCACCCCCAACCAGCACGCGTTGGCCAAGCAGTTCGGCCTCTACGACAACACCTACGACATCGGCACCAACTCGGCCGAGGGCCACAACTGGCTGATGCAGGGTGACAACCCGGAGTACACCGAGTCCGACGCCGGCGAGTACGTCCGCAGCTACGACACCGAAGACGACGTGCTCGGCCACCAACGCTCCGGATTCCTGTGGACCGCAGCCGAGTCGGCCGGAAACAGCGCACGCGACTTCGGCGAGTTCAACCAGTTCGAGACCAAGCCGGCCGGTGCGACCTGGCAGAAGTACTACTGCGTCGCCAAGGGCGTTGACGCGGGCGGCGACCCGAGCGCGCTGACCGACCCGTCGGTCCGCCAGGACACCGAGTCCCCGATCCCGTCGCTCAACGCGATCACGAACCATGACTACCCGAAGTTCGACACCGACATCCCAGACCTTTACCGCTACGACATCTGGAAGCAGGACTTCGAGAAGAACGGTCCCGCGAACCTCAATATGTTCTGGCTGTCGAGTGACCACACAGGCGGCACGCCCGACCCTGAGGCCCAGGTCGCCGATGGAGATCTCGCCGTCGGCAAGATCGTCGACGAGATCTCGCACAGCAAGTACTGGAAGGACTCCGCGATCTTCGTAGTGGAGGACGACAGCCAGGACGGTGCGGACCACGTCGACGGCCACCGTGCGCCGGTCCAGATCATCAGCCCCTGGGCCCAGCACAACAAGGTCGACAGCACCTACTACTCGCAGATCACCATGGTTCGCACGATCGAGCAGATCCTCGGCGCTCAGCCACTGAACGAGAAGCTTGCCGCGGCGACGCCGATGTTCGGCGCCTTCACCAACAAGCCCGACTACAAGCCGTTCAGCACCGTGCCGAACCAGATCCCGCTCACCGAGGGCGTCGTCCAGGCCCCGACCTGCGGAATGGACACGCTGGGTCGGACCGGCAGCGCAGCCAAGAAGTTCAACACTCAGCAAGCTCAGAAGGTTGCCGTCCCCGCAACGCAGCAGAAAGTCGTCACGCAATGGCAGCAGTGGCGCGCAAAGCAGCGCTTCACCGGTGACTCCGCCGTGCCCGACTACGCCAACCCGGAGCAGATGAACCGGTGGACGTGGTACCAGGCGCACGAATGGAAGACGCCGTACCCGGGCGACACGAAGATCTACGCCCCGTCGCAGGTTCCGGGTGGCTACCTACCGAGTTCCGACCACGACTGAAGTCTCCGCCGACCAACACACTGAACGGCTACAGCAGCCGCGCCGCGGCTGCTGTAGCCGTTCAGGAATGGAACACCGGCGCCGACTACGCACTCTGTCGTGATCAGGTTGCGCGTGCTTCGGCGGCGAGAAATGACGAAGGCAAGGAGATCCACTCCTTGCCACTTTCAACATATAGCGGACTGGGGGGCTTGCGGCAAGCCCCCGGTGGTCGCGCAGAATCGCCAGCCGGAAACCGAACACCTGCGGAATTGGAGATTCAGAAGTGCGTGTGTTGTTGACGGCGTGGGGATCGCGCGGAGACGTCGAACCGTTGGTGGCACTCGCCGTGGCGTTGCGAGCGCTGGGCGCGGAGGCGCTGGTGTCCGCGCCCCCGGACGAGGACATAGCGGCGCTGCTGGCGCGGGCCGACGTGCCGCTAGTACCGCTCGGCCCGACGGTGCGCTCAGTGGTCGCCGGTCCGAAGCCACCGACGGCCGAAGCTGCGTTTCGGCTTGCGCCCGAGCTGGTTGCCGCGCGGTTCGACACGCTCGGTGCGGCGGCCGATGGATGTGACGCGCTGGTAGCGACCGGCCTGATGCCGGCCGGCGCACGGGACGTGGCCGAGAAACTGGGCATCCGTTACGTGCTCGCCTGCTTCCAGATCTTCGGACTCCCGTCGCGGCATTTTCGCCCGGGGGCGAGGCCGGGCGCGCAGTCCCCGCAGAGCGAGACCGACAATCGGGTGCTGTGGAAGCAGGACGCCGAACGGGTGAACGCGTTGTACGGGGAGGCGCTCAACCGCCATCGGGCGCTGATCGGCCTCCAGCCGGTCGACAACGTCCGCGACCACGTCTTGACCGACCAGCCGTGGCTGGCGGCGGACCCGGTGCTGTGTCCGTCGCGGGGCATGACGGACTTCGACCTCGTGCAGACGGGGGCGTGGATTCTGCCCGACGAACGTCCGCTCCCCAACGGGCTGGAGGCGTTCCTGGACGCCGGTGAACCGCCGGTATACGTGGGCTTCGGCAGCATGGCCGCACACGCCCCGAAAGACATCGCCCGCGTGGCCATCGAAGCGAGTCGCGCGCAAGGCCGCCGGGTTGTCCTCGCCCGCGGCTGGGCGGAGCTGTCCCCGATCGACGACGCTGACGACTGCTTCGTCGTCGGCGAGGTCAACCAGCAGGCACTGTTCCGTCGGGTGGCTGCCGTGGTGCACCACGGTGGCGCGGGCACCACGACGACGGCAGCGCGAGCCGGCGCGCCTCAGATCGTGGTGCCGCAAATTGCCGACCAGCCGTTTTGGGCCAGCCGAGTGGCCGAGCTGGGCATCGGTATGGCATACGAGAGCTCGACGCCGACTGTCGATGGTCTGTCTGCCGCGCTCACCGCAGCCGTCGCGCCCGATACCCGAGAGCGAGCACGAAGTCTGGCCGGCACGATCCGGACCGACGGGGCGACGGTAGCCGCGAAACTGCTCATCGACGCGGCCGTCCACTCGTCGTGACGTGAACCTTGCCGTCGGTGTCGTCGGTCCTCTGGGGGAAATCCCCCACCCGAAAGACGGCCGTTAACCGGATCCCGCTCACGCGGCCGCGTCCCTAGCGTGATCTTCCGTAAACATTACGACGGAAGGGATTCGGGTGATCGAGACCAAGGCTCTCACCAAACGGTACGGAGCGAGGATTGCGGTTGATGCGCTCAGCTTCGAGGTGCGACCCGGCAGCGTCACGGGCTTCCTCGGCCCCAACGGGTCAGGCAAGTCCACCACGATGCGGCTGCTGCTCGGGCTGGACCGGCCCGACGGCGGCCAGGTGCGGGTCGCCGGCCGTCGCTACAGCGAGCTGCGCTGGCCGCTGCGCGAGGTCGGTGCGCTGCTCGAGGCCAGGGCGTTCCATCCGGGCCGGAGCGCCCGGAGTCACCTGGCCGCACTGGCCGCGAGCAACGCGATTCCGCGGGCCAGGGTCGACGAGGTGCTCGACCTGGTCGGCCTGACCAGCGCTGCCGAGCGGCGGGCCGGGAAGTTCTCGCTCGGGATGGGGCAGCGCCTGGGGGTGGCCGCGGCGCTGCTGGGCGATCCGGCGGTGCTGCTGCTGGACGAGCCGGTGAACGGGCTGGATCCCGAGGGGGTCCGCTGGATCCGCAACCTGATGAAGTCGCTGGCCGAGCAGGGCCGCACGGTATTCGTGTCCAGCCACCTGATCAGCGAGATGGCGCTGGCCGCCGAGCGGCTGGTGGTGATCGGTCAAGGCCGGCTGCTCGCGGATACGACCGTCGCCGAGCTGTCGGCCGGGTCGGCATCGCTGGAGGACGCGTTCTTCCAGCTCACCAGCGACGCGGTCGAGTACCGCGGCAACACGGCAAAGGAGGCAATGTGATGACCACGACCGCAATAACCAGCGGGCTCAGCGGCCGTTACGGGCTGGCGCAGGCAGTCCGGATGGAATGGATCAAGCTGCGTAGCCTGCGCTCGACCTGGTGGGTGCTGGCCATCACGGCCGTCGCGACTGTCGGCATCGGAGTTGGTGTGGGTCTGAGCACCAAAGACGCGTCCGTGGACCTGACCAACAATGCGCTAGCCGGCGTGGTCCCTGGCCTGTTGCTGACAGGCGCCCTCGGCGCCCTGACCATGACCAGCGAGTACAACTCAGGAACGATTCGTACGACCCTCGCCGCAATCCCTCGGCGCCGCATGGTCCTGACTGCCAAGGCCGTGGTGTTCGGGACGGTGACGCTCATCCTCGGCGAGGCCGGGGCGTTCATCGCGTTCTTCGCCGCCCGGGCCACGCTGCGCCACGGCGTCGCGGCGCCCACGCTGAGCCAGGCCGGTGTGCTGGGGGCGGTCGTGGCGACCGGAGCGGGTTTCTGCCTGATCGGGTTGCTCGGCCTGGGCCTCGGCGCGATCATCCGGCACAGCGGGGCTGCGGTAGGGCTGCTGGTGGCGGCTGTGTACGTGGCCCCTCAGGTCGTCGGCATCATCGTGCACGGCGCGGCGCCCTACATGCCGCTGCTGATCGTGGAGAACTCACTGAGCACGACCAAGCCGGTAACGTGCGGCACCGACGGTGCGTCTTGCCCGGACTTCCTGTCCGCCGGGGCCGGGGTCGGCGTGCTGTGCCTGTATGCCGTGATCGCGTTGGCGGTCGGCGGCTGGCTGCTGGCCCGTCGGGACGCGTGAGCAGAAGGCCGGGCGGCGAGGGTAGGAGAATATCGGCATGGGTCTTTCGGTGACCACGCCGACCGCGGCCCCGCCGCCGGGCCCGAAGGCCCGGGTGAAGAGTTTGTGGGCGATTACCCGTGCGGCGGTCGTGGCGCCCTTCAGCCGGCGTCAGGGTCGCGACCTGTTGTTCTGCCTGGCCGGGCTGCCGTTCGTGTTGGTCAGTCCGCTGGCACTGTTCTTCGTTGCGGCAGACCTGATCTCGCTGGTGGCCGGTGCCCCGGGTAACCCGTCCCCGACCGATGTGGCCATCGCCTGTGTCTGCGTGGGACTACTGCTCGCGCTGCTGGTGTCGACGAGGGCGGCCCGAAGACTCGGGTCGCTGCAGCGCATGCTCGCGAACCGGTTGCTCGGGGTGCGCGTCGCCGCGCCGCCGCCGGCGCGGCGGGGCCTGGGCGGTCGAGCCTGGCCCGGCCCGGGCCCTCGCGACGGAGCGGGCTGGCGGGTGATTGCCTACCTGCTGGTCAGGCTGCCGGTCGCGCTGGCCGAGTTGTACGCCGTCTTCTTCTGGCTGGGCGGGCTGGTCAATCTGAGTTACCCGCTGTTCTGGGGGGCGTTCCGTAATCACCCGTCGGGGGCACGGCTGAGCCCGGTGCCGGTGTACACGCCGCTCGGGTTGTTCGGTGAGGGGACGTTCCGCGTCGCGACCCTGCCCGGCACGTTCGCCGCCGCTGCGGTTGGAGTGGCGATGGTGCTGGCCGCCCCGTGGGTGGCCCGGGCGGTCACGTCTGCCGACGCCTGGCTGATCCGAGGGCTGCTTGGGCGGGGGCGGCTGGCGCAGCGGATCCATGACCTGGAGCTGAGCCGGTCGCTGGCAGTCGACGACACCGCCGCCCTGCTGCGGCGGCTCGAGCGGAACCTGCATGACGGCGCGCAGATCCGGCTGGCCACGCTGGCCATGAACCTCGGCATGGCCCGGGAGAAGCTCGGCGACGGTGGCGAGGATGCCGACGCCCCAGCTGCCCGCGAACTGGTCGACTCCGCAATCCGGGGCGCGAAGGAGGCGCTGGGCGAACTGCGCAACCTGGTCCGCGGGATCCACCCGCCGGTGCTCGACAACGGTTTGGCGGACGCCCTCGCCGCCCTGGCCGCGGAGAGCGCGATTCCGGTGGAGTTGGAGGTAGGCATCCCGGTTCGGCCGGCGCCCGCGATCGAGACCATCGCATACTTCTGCGCCGCCGAACTGCTGGCCAACGTGGCCAAGCACAGCTACGCGAACAAGATCGAAATCCGGGCGGCCGGATCGCGTGACGTGCTGGAGCTCAGCGTCGCCGACGACGGCGCAGGCGGTGCCGACCCATCCCGGGGCACCGGCCTGTCCGGGCTTGTGCAGCGCGTCGCCGTGGTGGATGGCCTGCTGACGATCGCGAGTCCGCCCGGCGGACCGACCGAGATCACGGTCGAGCTCCCGATGCGCACATGAGTCTGCGGGTCGTGATCGCCGAGGACGCGGCGCTGTTCCGGGCCGGGCTGGCCCGGCTGATCGAGGACCACAGCCACCGGGTGTGCGCGGCCGTTGGCGATGGCGACGCCCTGCTCGCCGCCGTGGCCGAGCATCAGCCCGACGTCGTGGTGGCCGACATCCGGATGCCGCCGACGCACACCGACGAGGGACTGCGCGCGGCGCTAGAGATCCGCAGCCAGCACCCCCACACCGGAGTGCTGGTGCTGTCGCAGTACATCGAGACCAAATACACGGCTCGACTACTGGAAGGCAACGCAGCGGGTGCTGGGTACCTGTTGAAGGAGCGGGTAGCCGACGTGGCCGAGTTCGTCGACGCGCTGGAGCGGGTCGCCGCGGGTGGCACAGCGCTCGACCCCGAGGTCGTCGGTCAGCTGCTGCGCGCCAGTCGCCGCGCCGACGGCCTGGCGGCGCTCACCGCGCGCGAGCGCCACGCGCTGGCGCTGATGGCGGAGGGCCGTTCGAACGCCGGCATCGCCGACGCGCTCGTGGTAACCGGCGGGACCGTGGAAAAGCACGTGGCAAGCGTCTTCGACAAGCTTGGGCTGCCCCCGGACGAGGCCGACAACCGCCGCGTCCTCGCGGTCCTGCGCTACCTGCGCTCGTAGCACGCGAAACCTGGCCTCGTCCCTTGCAGCTCTGGTCAATCGGGACGAGGTGCGTCGACCGCACCGACGGCAGCGGCGTGCTCGTGCTCAATAATCGAGTGATGCGAGCTGAGTCCAATTTCATCCACCCGGACTGGTTCGACCACAACCACCCCGAGGTGCAGGGAGCCGTCGGTGTCGCCCAAGCGGTTGAGCGGGTGAGGACCGCCCGGCCGAACCTTCGCTTCCACGTCGAGCAGCTCCTGCCGTCTGCGCTTCCTTCTTCCACCGTTTCAGTGGCGGCGAATCGGGCGGGTGTGCGGTGAGCGTCGGCGTAGTGCTGTTCACCCGGGATTTGCGGGTTCACGACAACCCGGTTTTGTGGCACGCGCTTGCGGCGCATGAGCGGATCGTGCCGATGTTCGTGCTGGACGACGCGATCCTGTCCGGCGGGTTCAACCGACCGAACCGGGCCACCTTCCTCGCTGAGGCGTTGCATGACCTGGGTACTGCGTTGCATGAGCGCGGCGCAGGGCTGGTGATCCGCCGCGGCGACGTGGTCGATGAGGTCGCGGCGCTGGTGCGCGAGGTCGGTGCGGACGCGGTGCATATTGCTGGCGATGTCAGCGGCTACGCGAGGCGCCGTGAACAGCGACTCGCCGAAGCGTTGGATTGCGAGCTGGTGGTGCACGAGGACGCGCTGTTCGCGGTCCCGCCTAGCCGTATCCGGCCGACGGGCGGCGTCGGTCACATGAGCGTGTTCGCCGCCTACTACCGACGTTGGCGGGCCGAGCCACACCGCAAGCCCCTACCCGCGCCTCGCCACATCGCCATGCCCGACAAAGTTGTGGGCAGCCAGGCGCCGTCGGCGCGGAGCATCTGTTCCGGCCCGATTTCGCCGCGACTACCGCGTGGTGGCGAGAGCGCCGGGCGAGAGCGGCTGGGCTTGTGGCTGCGCACCACGGCGCGCCGCTACGACGAGACGCACGACGATCTGGCCGCGGACGCCACCAGCCGGCTGTCGCCGTACCTGCACTTCGGTTGTCTGTCTCCCGTCGACATTCTCGCCCGTCGCGGGATCACCGACGGGTTCGCCCGGCAGGTGGCCTGGCGCGAATTCCACGCCCAAGTGCTCGCCGCGCGACCTGAGGTGACCCGCGCCGACCTGCGCCCGCGCGGTGACCGGTGGCGGCACGCTCCGGGCGAGTTCGCGGCCTGGCAACGAGGTCGCACCGGGCTGCCGATCGTGGATGCCGGCGTGCGGCAGCTTGCCGCCGAGGGTTGGATGCACAACCGGGCCCGGCTGATCGTGGCCCACTTCCTGACCAAGACGCTGTACCTGGACTGGCGGCTGGGTGCAGCGCACTTTGCCGATCTTCTCGTTGACGGCGACGTCGCGAACAACACGCTGAACTGGCAGTGGGTCGCCGGCACCGGCACAGACTCCCGCTTCAACCGCACCTACAACATCATTGGCCAGGCCCACCGCTACGACCCCGACGGGGAATACGTGCGCCGCCACGTCCCGGAACTGCGCACCATCCCAGGTTCCCGCGTCCACGAGCCGTGGCGACTGCCCGCCGAACAGCGTGCGGCCCTGGACTATCCGGAACCGATCGTCGACGCGGCCGAGGGCAACGCCCGCTTCCTGCGCGCCCGCGGCAAGACCTGACGGCGTCCGAGCCCGCAGTCACGCCGCGCCGGCGGATGATCCGTCGCGTTGACTCTCCCTGTGTCAGCGCGGATGCGCGCGAAACCATGTCTCACGATCGCCGGGATCGGCGCCGCGTCGCGGCTTCACCGGCGGTGCGTCCTGCAGGGGGCGGTGGTGGTCGAACTCGCTGGTGAATGCGCCTTCCCCGTTGGTGAGCCTGGCGAGCCGCGTCGTGATGTCGCGGATCCGGGCGGCGGGGACGATGCCGGCCAGGCGGGTATATCCGGCCTCGACAGTGAAGTCCACGACGTTCGCACCGACCCGTCCCAGCACAGACGTCACCGCGCCAGCAGACGGCGACGGGACGTCAAGATCGAATGCATGCATCGGTTCGCACACCTGTGTCCCGGCCTGTCGGAGCGCGGTCATCAGAACCACGGGTGCGAGCTGTCGGTAATCGGCCGCGACGCTGGAGAACGCCTTGTTGAACTTCTGATGCGCGTGGCTCTGCCGAGCCAAGTAGTCGGCATCAGTCATCGTCACGAGGCAGTCTTCCACGGCCCACCCGGACAGGCCTTGGCCCAGCGCGGTGTGGGCGCCCTCCTCGGTGGCTGCGAAGAACGCGGGCGGCATCGCACCGCGCTCGACCTCGAGCGCGAAGCGAATGCCGGAGCCGATCGGCGCCGGTTCGATGCGCAATCCGATCGTCGCGAGGTAGGGGTTGTCGCCTTCCTTGATGCGATCGACTGACGCGCCGATGCCGACGACACGTTCAATGCACACGACGGTGGTTTCGCGGAACTCCACCGGGACGCCGTAGTCCTCGGCCAGTACCGCGCTCAGCACCTCCTTCTGCACTTCGCCGTGCAGGCTCACCCGGATGTCGCGGTCGGTGTCGTCCGATCGAAGCGCGATCAACGGGTCTGCGTCGGCCAGCTCGGTGAGCGCCGCAAATAGCGTTCCGCGCTGCTCGGGCCGCCGCGGTTCGACGACGGCTTCGGCCAGTGGCGGCCGGACGCTCACGTCATCGTCCGGGTGAAAAGCACCGAACCGGTCGCCGATCCGCGCCCCGCGCAAGCCATCCAGCACTGCGATATGCCCGGCTCGCGCGCACGGAACACTGGATAAGCCACCGGGTCGGCAGATGCGCATGCCGGTGACCCGTTCGGGTTCGCGCCCGGCAAGTGAGAGCCGGTCGCGCACGGTTACTTCGCCGGCTCTCATTCGCACGTACACGTGCTTGCCCCGCTCGTCATGGTCGATCTTGAACACCACACCAGCGGGTTTTGCATCCGGGTCTAGCTGTGGGTGCGGCAGATAGCGCGTCATTGCTCGGGCTAGCTCGGCGACGCCGGCACCGGTGAGGGCAGAGCCAGCCAGCACAGCCGCGACCTGGCCGCGTCCGATCATTCGACGCACAGTGCGCTCGATCTGCTCGGGTGACAGCGTTCGTTCCTCGGCCCACGCCCGGAGCGCCGAGTTATCCAGTTCAGCGAGTTGTTCAAGACCGTCGGCGCGGTCCAGGTGCCTGGCGCGCACCGCAACGGACGCCGAGCCGGTGTCAGTAGCCCGCGACAGGATGAGGGCGCGCGGGTCCAGGCGAGCGCGGACCTCACCCACCACGCGCGTCAGGTCAGCCCCCTCGCGGTCGAGCTTGTTCACGAAAACCAACGTCGGGATCCGAAAGCGTCGCAGCGCGCGCCACAGGATCACGGTCTGCGCTTGAACGCCTTCGACCGCGGAGATGAGCAGCACGGCGCCGTCCAGCACGGTGAGGGCGCGGTCGACCTCCGCGATGAAATCAGGGTGTCCGGGAGTATCGATCAGGTTGATCTGCACGTCGTCGACGCAGAACGACGCGACATTCGTGCGAATGGTGATCCCACGGCGACGTTCGAGCGGCATCGAGTCGGTTTGGGTGGTACCGGCATCGACGCTGCCGAGGGCATCGAGCAGGCCGGCTTGGAACAAGCAGCGTTCGGTCAGGCTCGTCTTACCTGCGTCGACGTGGGCAAGGATGCCGAGGTTGAGAGTGTCGGGCTGGTGCATCGAAAACGGTCTCCGAGGATCGAGGTCGGGCAGCAACGTTGGGAACGAACGCAGCTCGGCGCACGATGCCTCCTGGAGACGTAACTCTGGTCGGTTTGACGCTACGCGCGGAGGGCGCAGCGGGCGAACGGTTTAGTCGGCAAGGGTGGCCTAGCCGTCGTTGCCGGCTAGGCCACCCGAGTGTGGGTTCAGTTGGCGATGATGCCCTCTCCGCCGGCGCCACCGGGGACGGTGACCGATCCGATCTCGGTGAGCGAACCGTTACGGCCGATCTTGAATTCGTCGACCACGCCGTTGGCACCGGTCTGAACGTAGAGGAACCGTCCGTTGGCCGAGACCGCGGCGTCCACAGTGCCCGGGTCGGTGGTGGTGTTGCCGAGTGCGGTCAGGTTGCCGTGGTGGTTGATGTACCCGGAGACCGTGGCGCTACCGGCGTTCGACACGTACACCTTGTCGCCGGTGGTGGTGACCCAGCAGGCCGCGGCTTGGCCGGTGGTGGTGCGCGTGATCAGGCGCAGCGTGGCGTCGCGGTTGACCGTGAAGGTCGCCACGGCCGACGGACCGGCCTCGGCGATCACAAGATGATGCTGCTTGTCGAAGGCGACCGCGAACGGCACGTTGCCCGGGTCCGGGGTCACGACCGGTTTGCGTGACAGGCCCAGCCGGCCGACCCGGAACACCTCGATGCTCTGCCCGTCACCCTTGGTCGTGACGATCAGCTTGGATCCGTCGGGGGTGAAGGCGATCTGACCGGGGGTGCTGGTGAACTCCGGGCTGGGGTTGGGATTGAACCCGAGGTCGCGGTGCCAGGAGGGGACTCTGACGAGCAGTCCACCGAACCGCAGGTAGCCCTGGATGGAGCCGCCGCCGCGGGCGTTGAGCACGTAGACGTGTTGTCCGTGGACAGTGATGCTGACCGGGAACGTGCCGCCGGAGGCAATGGTCTGCAGCCTGGTCAGGTGGTGGCCGCGGACCGCGAAGCTGGTCACAGTGTTGCTGCCGGCGTTGACCGCGTACAGCAGGTGGTTGGCCGAATCGTAGGCGAGTGCGCCCTGTGAAGCGGTGTGGTCGACGACGGAGCCGGTGAGCTGCCCCCCGAGCCCGCCGGTCGGGTAGACCCGGGCTTGGGTGAGCGTCCCGTCGGTGGCGCGGCTGTACGCGACGATCGCGTTGCCGGCCAGGTTGTCGGTCTGCACGAACACGGCGCCGGCGACACGATGTGGGTGCTGCTGACTGGGTTGTTGAGCTGGTTTGTGGTCCGGCCGCGCGACGGGCGACGCAGCGGCCGGGCCGGCAAGTACGGCCGCTGCGGCGGCTGCGCTGAGACCGGCGGTGGCGCCGAAGGCGGCGATGCGGGCAGTGGTCTTCATGATGCTCCTCAGGGCTGGTAGCGGAGGTGCTGCACCGATTCTTAGCGCCGGTTGAGGCTTTGCTTGCCGTTTGCATCGCTTCGTTCGTGGTTCGTAAGAACTACGGGGAACGCGGTCGAGAACAGGCGAATGCAAGGTCAAGGCCGGGTTCTTACAGTCCGGTGACGGATCGGGTTGCGTGGCCGCGCCGGCTCCCTCACCAGCGGGTCCCGACCTACGCTGGGGGCGTGTCTGCCGTGGTCATCGTCGAGGACGATCCGACGCTCGCCTCGGTCGTGGTCAGCTATCTCAATCGGACGGGCCATTCGACCCGGCGTGCGGCCACCGGCCCGGCCGGGTTGGCGCTGATCGCCGCGGAGGTGCCCGATCTGGTGCTTCTCGACGTGATGCTTCCCGAGCTGGACGGGCTGGAGGTGTGTCGTCGACTGCGGGCTACGCATCCGGAGCTTCCGGTGATCATGCTGACCGCTCTTGGTGAGGTTGACGACCGTATCGCTGGGCTGGAAGTCGGCGCGGACGACTATGTCACCAAGCCGTTCTCACCGCGGGAGCTCGTTCTGCGGGTGGAGGCGTTGCTGCGCCGGTCCGGCACTGCGCCCCGGCCCGGCCGTCCCGTTCGGGTCGGCAATCTCGAGCTGGATCAGGCGTCGCGGCGCGCCACCCGCGACGGTGCCGAGCTGAGGCTGACCGTGCGCGAGTTCGACCTGCTCGCGTTCCTGCTGGCCCATCCCGGCGTCACCTACACGCGCGCGCAGCTCATGCGAGACGTATGGGGGTGGTCCTTCGGTGATCAGTCCACTGTGACGGTGCATGTCCGCCGGTTACGGGAGAAGGTCGAGGCGGATCCGACCAGCCCGCGCCTGATCCAGACCGTGTGGGGCGTGGGCTATCGGCTGGAGGCCGCGTGAGCCGGGTGGACGGAGCGAGCCAACCGGTATCGCGTCGGTCCGGTACGACGAAGGAGGGTCGGTGAACCTGACGTGGGCGAACGTGGGTCACGCGCTGGCGTGGGCAGCGGCGGCCGCGCTGGCCGCGTGGCTGCTGACCTGGCCGGTTCGCCGCCGTACGTTCGGCTGGTTGATGCTTTCGGTGACACTGACCGGCACGGCGGCTTCGGCCGGTGCTCTGCTCGGCGCGGTGCACAGCATGCTGCTGCCGACCGGTGACGAACCGCAACTTGTCGTCCTGACCATCGCCGCCGGCTTGCTGGCGCTGGCCGGCGCGGTCGCGGCGGCGCGACGGGTCGAGCGCGAGCACCGAGCCGTCGGGGATGCGGTGACCAAGCTCGGCTTGGGGCAGCTTCCAGCAGGACCGCAGCCTCGGCTGAGCCGCGACGTCCAAGCGTTGCAGCAGCAGGTGCTTCAGACCGCCGCCGCCTTGAACGACGCGCGAGAGCGCGAGCGGGCTTTGGAAGGGTCGCGTCGTGAGCTCGTGGCCTGGGTCAGCCACGATCTGCGCACACCGTTGGCCGGCCTGCGGGCGATGGCCGAGGCTCTCGAAGACGGTCTGGCCGAAGTGCCGGAGCTGTACTACAAGCAGATCGCCGCTTCGGTGCAGCGGCTGTCCGGCATGGTCGATGACTTGTTCGATCTCTCGCGGATTCAGGCCGGCGCCCTGGCCCGGGGCACCGATCCGATCAATCTGGCCCGGCTCGTGTCCGAGTGCCTGGCCGCGCTTGAGCCACTCGCGGCAGCCAAACAAGTCGCGCTGACCGGCAGCCTAGCGAGCGCGGCCGGGTCGCACGGCAACGCCGCCGAACTCAACCGGGCGCTCACGAACGTGGTCGCCAACGCGATCCGGCACACCGCGCCAGGCGGCCACGTCGAGGTCCGACTCGAACACACGAGAACCGGCGACGTCGAGATCACAGTGAACGACGAGTGTGGTGGCATCGCCGACGACGTCCTGCCGCGAGTATTCGACGTCGGCTACCGGGGCAACGCGGCGCGAACCCGCGGCGCGGACGGCGATGGAGCGGGGCTCGGACTGGCGATCACCCGAGGCGTCGTCGAGGCCCACAACGGTGCCGTCACAGTTGAGAACACCCAGACCGGTTGCCGGTTCCGGTTGTATCTGCCTCTCGTCTGAGCCCACGGGTACTCACCAGGCTCAACGTCCGCGGCGCTTGTCAGCGCCGCTCGATGATGCCGTCCTCCCTCCGCCTTCGTGGACGTGGTGACGGCCGCGGGCCGGCGCGCGGAAGCCTAAGGTAACGGTCGCGGACGCCATCGAGCCACTCGTCCGTGCGGCCTGCAGCTGTGCACGCAGCACGGCTTGCGGGGCTCGCAGCCTACTGACTGGCA
>CAWIMV010000003.1:0-23103 GCA_963837325.1 uncultured Actinomycetota bacterium | reverse complement strand
CCACCGGCACTCTGGTCCGGAGCCGAGACTGGGACGAACCGTCACTCCGAATTGGAACACAGCGACGACCGCTGACCACATTCCGCTGTGTTCAAAAGACTTTCAGCCACCCGCCGTCGATTGGCAGAGCGCACGGGACGTGAGTCCTGCGTGACAGATCTGTCATTCCTGATCTGCCGTCTCGGCAAATGCTTAGCGTTTCGGAAGTTCGGATCGACCAACGCGCCGATCGCATGAACCCGACAAGATTGGCTCGCAGATGCGGCTCCGCACCGAGAGGCCCGGGCACGCAGCGGCGTGCGCGTGGGTGATGCTGCCGCGCTGGTCCGGCCCTGTGTTGCTGCTTACCATCGTCTGCGCCGTGGTCGGTGTCGTACTGGCAACTCGAGCTGACGTGCCGGCAGCCGCCTTCGCAGGGGCACCGGCCCAAGAGGATCAGTCGTCCGCTGCGGTTTGGCCCGCGACTGCCACCCCAGGGTCACCGATCCTCGAGGGCATCAGCTCGCCACCGGCCGGATCGGCTCAGCTCAACAATCCGCGGAAGCCGCCGCCGGCTGTCGTCTCATTCCTGGCATCTGACGGGATCCCGGCGACCGCGCTGGACGCGTACCGTCGCGCCGCACGACGATCGGTGACCCGGGACCCGCAATGCCATCTTCCGTGGCCGCTCCTGGCTGCGATCGGCCGGATCGAGTCGGACCATGGCCGATTCGCCGGCGCCGTATTACGCACAGACGGCACCTCTTCCGCGAAAATCATCGGGATTCCCTTGAATGGTGTCGCGACCGCGTTGATCCGAGACACCGATCGCGGCTCCTTGGACGGAGATCGGATCTTCGACCGCGCAGTCGGACCGATGCAGTTCATCCCCTCGACGTGGGCACACTATGCCGTCGACGGAAATGGCGATCACCGCGCGGATCCGTTCAACGTGTACGACGCTGCCGCCGCGGCCGCGCACTACCTCTGCGTCGCTGGAGGCAACCTGGCAAAGTCGGCCGGCCAGATCCGCGCCGTCCTGGCCTACAACCACTCCAGCGCCTATCTCGAAGCGGTCCTGAGCCTGGAATCGACGTACGCCGTCGGCGTCCGCGGCGTGACCGTCCCGACGCCGCCGACCGCAACTTCGCCCCGAACCCTGCCGAGGATGCGCCCAGTCGACCCCGGGCCGCCGCGGGCGCTCCCGCCGAGCCCGCCGAGCCCGCCGAGCCCGCCGAAGACCAAACCAAATCGGCCACCGCACCCGCCGTCGACCCGCGGGCCCGATCCGGTGCCACCGACGTCCGCTGTACCCGTGAGTCCACCCGTGTGCCCGACGCCATCGACTGACCTCACGACAAGCGCGAACACGACCATGACGTCCGACCCGCCCACCGACGTCACCTCGGCTACCGACACTGCGACGCCGGTGTTGGATCCGCCGACCACGACCAGCTCGTCCGGTCCAGCGACCCCGACCGCGTCCAGTTCCGGATGCGGGGGCGGCGGAACGCTTCCGTGATCAGTGTCGCGCTGCCGCGTCCAATAGACCGGCCACGCCGGCGACTCCGCGGTCACGGCCATGGCTGAAGTGATTACCGACCATGTTGTATCGGCGGCGCGAGCTGGGAACAGCTCGGCGCTCCGGGCGATCTACGACGACCTGGCGCCCGTGGTTCTCGGCTACCTCAGGGCCAAAGGAGTCGCAGATCCGGAGGCGGCTGCGAGCGACGTCTTCCTGGCCGTGTTCCCCCGACTACCGGAGCTGACCGGCGGCGCGGCCGGGTTGCGCACCTTCGTCTTCTCGATCGCGCATGCCCGAATGGTCGATGACGTCCGAAGCCGGCGCCGCCGTCCGATGCCGGTCGAGTACCGGCCCGAAAGCGACCTCCGCGTGAGCGATTCGGCCGAGCACGAGGCGCTTGGCCGACTTGCCAACGACGGGGTGGTCGAATTGCTGGCTCGGTTGCCCACTGTTCAGCGCGAGGTCGTCGTGCTCCGCGTGGTCGCCGATCTGTCGGTCGGCGAAGTCGCGCAGATCGTGCACCGCTCGCCAGGAGCCGTGAAGCAGCTGCAACGCCGGGCGTTGCTGACACTGCGTCAGATCCTGGACGAGCGTGACGGCGTAACCAAGCAGTGAGCCCGGACGATAGCGCGATCGAGGAATGGGAGGAACAGTTGCGCGCCGACGATCCGTTGCCTACGAGCGGTTCAGCCTCCCTGGAGAACTTACTCGGCGAACTGCGTGCCCTCGGGTGCGGCCCGGCACCGGTCCCGTCAGTACAGCTCGAAGCGTTGCTCGCCGGCGCCCCCGGGTCGGCACCAACGCAGCCTCGAACCCGTCGACACCGGAAGGCGATCGCCGGGGTCATCGTGGTCGGATCGGTCGGCGCGGGCCTGTCCGGTGTCGCGGCCGCGGCTGCCGACAACCGCACGCCGAGGGCCGAGCCGGTGGTTTCCTCCTCGGTCGCGCCGGCCCCGGCTGTGCGCGCCCCCGCAGCGGCCCCAGGCCCCTCCTCGTTGCCGAAGGCAGTCCGACCCCGACCCAGCCGGTCGTTGCCGCGCCCGGTTCCAGGGGCTTCGAGGGCTGACAAGCGCGGCCGTTCGCCACTGCCAACAAGCCCACCTCGCGACGACGCAGCGGCAGCCGAGGAATCCTTCGATGAGCGGCAGGAGACAGCTGGATCCGGGACAGCTGACCGGACCCGCGACCGCGAAACCGGCTACGAAGAATCTGGAACCCGCGGCGACGCATCCAGAGCTGATGAGTCTGACATCGGCAACGAGTCGCGCGACCCGGAACCGGCTCACACGCACGAGTCGCGGCAGCCCGTCAGACCGGAATGACCCGATGCATCGCAAATCGGCGTAACCCGCACATGGCGCTGGGCGATAGCGGGAGGTAGCACACCTCGGGGGGGCACATCTACAACCGAAGGAGCGCTCGTGAAACGGCTGGTCCGGTTGAACATCGCGGTGGCTGCATCGGCGGTGCTGGTAGTGGGGGCGGGCGTGGTCCTCGCGTTCGGCGGCCCGCATCGGGCGGCGGCTCCGGCCGTCCCACCTCAACCCGCATCGAGCCGTAACACCGACGCCTTGGCCGCCGTCCGGGCCGAGCTCGCGGCATCCGTCCAGCGTGCGGACAGCCTCCGAGCTGCGATCAATCGGGCCCAAGCTGAAATCCGGCTCGGAGCAGACGCGTCTCGCGGATCCGCGCCGGCCCACGCGGCCCCGGCACCAGCGGCCGTGTCCGACTCGGCCGGCGAGCCGCATGGCTCGGTGCAGTCGGCCTCGCCGAAGCCGAAGCACATCGACGCGACGCGGCCGACGGCCAGCCCGTCCCGAAGTGACGACGACGGGTCAGGCGGGGATGGTGGCGATGATGGCTGATCGCACCAGCCGTCGTTCGCGCTGGATGACCACTGTCCTCAGCGCCCCCGTGGCCGCGGCCGCGTTCGGTCTCACGACCACGTGGGCGATGCACACGGCTCCGGCCACGCAGACTACGCCGCCAAGCGGCACCGGCGCGTCCACGCCAGCGGGGGACGCGCCCGAATCCATCTCGGCGTTGCAGCGGTCCGCGGCGGCTGAAAAGGCCTTGCTCGCGCGGCTCGAGCGACGGATAAATGTGCTGCGTTCTGAGGTGAACTCCCATGCTGCCGGCGGGAGTTCGACGACAGCTCCCGCCGGTTCGAACGGCGGTTCCACGACGACGGCCGCGGGTGCCCCGCGTCCCCCCGCGCCGGCTCCCGCGGCTGTCGTCCCCGCACCGTCGCCGCCACCCGCGCCCGCGCCGGCCCCGTCCGCTGCGCCGCCGCCGGTGCAAACGTCGACCGGCGCATCGGGCGGTGCCGGATGAGCTCACCGTCGGCGTTCCCATCGCGTACCGCGTCCATAAGCGCCACTGACGTCAGCGGGTCGTTTCCAGCCATGGCTGGCACCGTCAACGTGCGGATCGGATTCGGAGCGCCGTGCCCTCGTGACGCAATCGCCGGGGTCGAGCGCATTTTTCGCGCCGTCGAAACCCAATGCACGCGCTTCGATCCGGGCAGCCCGTTGATGCGAGCCAACGCGGCCGGCGAGGGTTGGCAGACCGTTCCCGCGTACTGCTACGCCGCGCTGGCGGAGGCCGCCGAGGCGTACGCGATGACCGATGGCCGGTTCGATCCCCGCGTGCTGCCCGCGTTGCGCAGGCTCGGATACGACCGCTCCCTGCCGTTCGAATCGGGGGAGCTCTCGTTGGCCGGACCCACGCCCCTCGAGCCGATATCGCCATCGGCGAACTCCCCGTGGCGGCCGGGTTTCGACGCCGACGCCAGCGCCGTCAGCGTCGGTCCGGTGGCCGTCGACCTTGGCGGCATCGGCAAAGGCCTGGCCATCCGGTGGGCAGCCGAAGCAGTTTCGGCGACATGCGGATCGTTCCTGATCGAAGCCGGCGGCGATTGTTATCTCGCCGGCAGCGGCCCGCTGGGAGCCGGTTGGCAGGTTGGCGTAGAGGATCCACGGGGCGGCGAGATGCCACTCGCAGTGCTCAACCTGCGCGACACCGGCTGTGCGACCTCATCCATCCGGATCCGACATTGGCTGGTCGACGGCCGGCGGGTGCACCACATCGTCGATCCGCGGACCGGCTCACCGGGCGGGGACGGGCTGCTGGCGGTGACCGTCGTCGCTCCTGATCCCGCATTCGCCGAGGTATGGAGCAAGGCGCTGTTCATCGCCGGCCGACACCACATAGCGGACGAGGCCGCGCGTCGTGGGCTGCGCGCCTTGTGGATTGGCGATGACGGCGTGGTCGGCATGAGCGTGCCACTCGTCCCTGATGTGATCTGGCAACGACCGTGTCCGTGACCTCGACGCCGGGCGCGCACACCGACGCCCGTGGGTGGCACCCGATTGCCCGGCTGGTCGTCGTCGGCGCCAGTTGCGGTGTCAGCGGGGCGGTGATCGCCGGTGCCTTTCGCGCCGTAACGGGCAACCGCATGGCGCCATGGATCATCGGCCGCGCTGCTGGGATCAGCGCCTACCTGCTGCTTTTCGGACTCGTCATGCTCGGCCTGGCGCTGTCGCATCCGTGGCGTAGCCGGATCGCCCGACCCAGCCCGACCACGAGAATTCGCCTGCACATCGCGCTGGCGATTTTCACCTTGGGCTTCACCGCATTGCATGTCCTCGTCCTGGCGACCGACCGCTACGCCGGAGTCGGATGGTGGGGTGCCGCTCTTCCCATGCGAGCCAGCTACCGGCCCGCTGCCGTCACACTCGGCCTGATCGGGATGTGGTTGGGGCTATTGGCCGGGATCACCGCCACGCTCGCCGGTCGCCTCCCGGCTCGGGCGTGGTGGCCGATTCACAAGGTCGCGGCCGCGGCGTTGATCCTGATCTGGCTGCACGGCGTGCTGGCAGGCGGTGACACAGATGCGTTGCGCTGGATGTATGTCGGCACCGGTGCCGCTGTCGTCGTGCTCGCACTGTCTCGCTACGGAGCACGTACGCCGGCCGACCTGGCGGCCGACGTGAACGAATGAGCAGACGCGCAGACCGCGTGGTACTCGCCGACCGTCCGGACCGGCCCATCGGCCCCTGCTTGTCACCCTTGCTCGGTGCACCCGTCGTGTTCCCCGTCGATTCGCCCGTACCGCGCACGTCCCTGCAACGCGATGACATGTTGTCGCATATCGCACGGTTCGGTTCCCGCCCGCATACACGCGGCGTGGCGGGTCGCGCTCTCGTCGACACGCTCGAAGTGATCGGACTTCGCGGGCGGGGTGGTGGCCATTTTCCGGCGGCGGAAAAGTGGCGGGTCAACCTCGCCGCCGGTGGCGCCGGTGTTGTAGTCGCCAACGGCGCCGAGAGTGAACCGGCCAGCGCGAAAGACGCCGCATTGATCTGCCTGCGTCCACACCTGATCTTGGACGGCCTGGCGTGCGCCGCTGAGGCTCTCAACGCGCGTGATGTCGTCATCTGGCTGCACCACGGTGACCAGGCCGGACGCTCGACACTGTTGCAGGCGTTGAACGAACGCCGGGCCGCCGGGCTCAGTGATCCGCCGATGCGCATCGTCATCGGCCCCGCTCATTACCTCAGCGGTGAAGCGAGTGCGATTGTCAACGCGCTGTCCGGTGGGCGAGCGCTACCGATGTTTCGCACGACGCCAACCGCGGTCAGCGGTGCCGCGGGAAGGCCGACGTTGATCCACAACGTCGAGACCCTGGCGCGAGTGGCGCTGGCCGCGCGGACCGGCGCGGCGCGACACCGCCCGACCACGCTGCTGACGGTGGCCGACGAACGGGCCAGAGTCGTCGTGGAGGTGGAACCGAGCGCCACGATCGGCGCCGTCCTCCGGGCCACCGGCTGGACACCGGTACAGCACCGACCCGAGGCCATCCTGGTTGGTGGCTATGGCGGTGCCTGGTTGCGTTGGCCGTTGGCAGAAGGACTGTCGGTCAGCGAGGAAGGCGTTTCCCGACAGGGGATTTCCCTGGGCGCCGGCGTAATCCTTCCCCTCGCGCGCGATGCCTGCGGCGTCTTCGCGCTGGCCGAGCTCGCCGAATTCCTGGCCGCGAGCAGTGCTCGGCAATGTGGACCGTGCCTGTTCGGTTTGCGGGCCATCGCGGACGCACTGGCAGAACTGAACCATTTCCACACCAAGCGACGCGGCGTCGCGCGACTGCGCTGCTTTCTTGATGAAGTTGCCGGACGGGGCGCTTGTCATCATCCCGATGGCGCCGTGCAGATGATCGCGAGCGGGCTGGCCACGTTCGCAACGGATGTCAAAGCGCACCTGCACGGCCGGTGTGTCGCACGGCGGCGCGGCGGGTTCTATCGAGCGCCTGGGGTGGACTGACGTGCCCAGGCATCGGCATCGCGACAAGGGCAGCCGACTGCAGATCAACCCGATCGCCTGCGACGGAGTGGGCATGTGTGGCCACGTTGCGGGTGAATTGGTGAGCTTCGACTCGTGGGGCTTCCCCATCCTGCCGAGGCGAAGGCTAGTCGGACGCGACCTTCGGGCTGCGAAGGCCGCAGCTGCGTCCTGCCCACGTCGCGCGCTGTTTCTGACTCGCTAGTCGGCAGCCAAACTCAATGACAGCCGCATGACGGCGATGTCATGAATCACCTGTGACCGTCGCCTTCCCGTCAACCTTCGTCCGAACCCGCCTACGGGGACGACGTGTTGAGCCAGGAAAGGGGACGTGTCGTGAGAATGCACTCGGCAGCCCTCAAGCAATCGTTCAAGGCGATACTCGCCATTTCCATGGTTGCCGCCGCGCTCAGCGTCGTGCAGGTATCGACGGCGAAACACGCGAACGCCGACACCGGCCCGGGCAGCATCACGCCTGCACGTGCAGAGCGCACGGTCGGTCAACAACGGGCCGGGCTTCGTCCACAAGGGCGACGCGGTCACGAAGTACAAGTGGCTGGTCAACGTTGACGACACCGGAAACCCGGGGACGCTCGCGAACCAAGGCACCGACAAATGTCTGCCCGCTCGGGCGACCGGTGGGAGCAGCGACCCGCAATATGCCGACACGTGCCAATGGCCCGGCACCCGCAAGACCTCCGGGCTAGCACCGATCGTCGCGCAAGGTGACGAGACCGACCTGAACACCAGTAAGACGTTGGACGACCTGCCCGTCGGCAAGTACCTGATCTCCGTGACGGCCGATGGCTTCAAGATCGACGGAAAACACTTCACCGTGCAGTCCGGCATTCAAACCGCCGTGACGGTCGAGATGAACCCGCTGCCGCTGCCACTGACGACGCTACGACTGCAAGTCTTCAACGACAACGCACCGGTAGATGCGACGTACGAAGTCGACGCCGAGCGCGGCCTGGCCGGCTTCAGCGCCTCGATCACCGACGTGCTGGGACTCGTCAGTACCGACTACTACGGCAATGCCCTGTGCACCGTGTACCGGCACGCGAATGCCAACGGGTCGGGCCCCATGCTTTTCGACGCCAACAACCGACCGATCATCGACACCACCCGCTCGACGGGCCGGTGCGTCAGCGACAGCAGCGGGCTCATCGTCATCCCGAACCTCGGCCCGAACCGCTACGCAGCCACCATCACGCCGCCGGCCCCGACCGCCAACCAGACCTACCAGTGGGTGCAGACCACGACGCTCGAAGGCGGCCACGACCACGACATCTGGCAGCAAGAAGGTGAGACCGGTTACGACACCGAGCAGACCAAGGGCGCCGAGCTGGTGCCCTCCGTGCAATTCGGCTTCGTTCGTACCCAGGCGATGGCGGTGCCGCGCCGCAACCCGCCGACGGGTGAGGTGAAGGGTGTCGCGATCGCCGGCCTGCCCTATGTCGGCGGCCAGAACGGTCAGGTCGTGCCGGAGACCGGATTCGCCGGAGCGAAATCCGGCGGGCCGATCCGGCAGCCTTGGATCGCGCTGTCCGACCTCGACGCGGGCGATGCCCAGGTCTACGTCGGTCGAGGCGCCGCCGACGGCAGCTTCGACATCAAGAACGTGCCGAACGGCACGTACCAGCTCTCGATCTGGGATGACGACCAGGACTACATCCTGTGGAGTTTCAACGTCGAGGTGCACGACGGTCAGCCGACCAATGTCGGCAACAAGATGATCGTCGGCTGGTTCACCCACCTCCACGGGAACGTGTTCGTGGATTCCAACGGCAACGGCAAGCAGGATCCGGGTGAGCGCGCGGTGCCGCAGTTCGCGCTTACGATCCGCGAGCGGGACAACTCGCTGATGGACCAGTACACCAACACCGCGACCACCGACAGCAATGGGGCGTACGACATCCGCGAGACGTATCCGCTAGGTAAGTGGTTGGTACTCGAGGCGTTCAACACCCGGTACAAGACGACGGGCGTCACCTACAAGGGTGAGAACGAGACGAAGGCGACCACTCAACTCGGAAGCTTGGTCGACATCGACTTCCTGCCGATCATCGGCCTCGGCGGCGAGATCGATTGGGGCGTGCAGCCCTACGACCCTGGGACCAACGGCGGCATCGTCGGCACCGTCACCTACGACACCACCCGCAACGAGCTCGACCCGGCCGACGCTGCCACTGAGGCCTACCAGCCTGGTATCCCGGACGTCCCGGTGCACCTGTCCGTGCCGAAGCCTTGCACCGCCGCGCCGGCCGATCAGGCGAACGAGTGCCGCCAGGGTCACGAGATCGTGCCACTGCAGATTCCCGATCCCGCGGACGCGACGAAGATGATCGACAACCCGGCCGCTGACCGCGGCGCGTTCGTCAAGGGTCCGGAGATCCAGGACGCCTACACGTCCGAGACGTGGGCGCCCCCGCGCGGTTGCACGGCCCGGATGTACAACGGCCAGCCGCTGACCGACCAGCAGGCGCTGCCGCTTCCGCTCGACTCGAGTACCAACCCGCCGACGCCCACGATGTGCGTCGAGGCGCCGATGATGGGCGTGGCGGTTGGGCCTGAGTGACGCGACACCTGGTGCGGGTTCGCAAACGGTCAACGGCAACTACGGCTTCGCGACCTCGAAGCTGAATCTGTACCCCCCGGGCAATGCGAAGAACCCGGCTCCGAACCACGACCTTCCGCTGTACGCCGATCTGGCTGCGAACGGCTACGACGAGCAGGACCTCCCGGCACTCGACTACATCGTGTCGGTAGACATTCCCGAACGACCCGGTCGACCACAAGCCGATGTACAAGGTGACCAGCGAGGCCGACGTCAACGTCTTCGACGGCGATACGTACCTGCCGCAGGAGAACTACCCGCCCGCTACACCGGCAGCCGCGAACGATCCGGCTGGGCCGCCGGACAAGACACCGCTACCGCCGTCGCAGCCGCCGTCGCAGCAGGCCGGCATCATCTCGCCCTGTGTCGGCGCCCTGCACACCGTGCATGTCACCGATGACGCATTCAATGCCGGCGGGGGTAGCCCGTTCGAGGGATACGACCGGCCGTCGTGCAGCGACAAGCTCGTGACGGTTCGAAGCGGCCAGGCCACCGCGCCGAACTTCAACCTGTTCACCGACGTTCCCGTCCCCACACACTTCTGGGGTCTCACGTTGAACGACCTCGGCCTGACGCTCGACAAGCGGAGCGTCAACTACGGCGAGGCGCAGGGCCTGCCCTTCGTGCCCATGGGTCTCTACGACTGGGCCGGCCGGCTCGTCGACACCGTGCACACCGACTTCAACGGTTTCTACGAGGCGCTCGAGCCGTCCACGGACACCTACAACTGCCCGGTGCCGGCGGGGCCATGTGCGAACATGTATCGCTTCGTCGGCAACGATCCCGGCCAACCGGGGGCATTGAACGCCGACTACAACTCCCGGTTCCGAACGATCGCCACGAACTTCCAGGGTTGGCCTGGGCTCTACACGGTGACCGACACGGCGCCGACGCAAGTGGCGTCCACCGCGCTCGCGCCGGACACGACGGTGGCGAACCCGACCGTCTGCGACCTCGGTGCCACTCAGCCGCAGCTGCTCGCCGTTGACCGACCGTTCGTTCGCAAGAACACGGCGGGTGACAACCGCGTCGTCACGATCACCGGCTTCGGATTCGGATCGACGACCGGCGTGCTCAGGTCCAACGGCACAACTCTGCCTACGTCCTCCTGGACCGACAAGAAGATCGTCTTCACGGTCCCGAGCAATACGACGTCCGGTCCGGCCGCGCTCAGCATCACCAACACCTCCGGCCTGGCCAGCGTCAACGGGCTCACCATCCAGGTGCTCGACAGCACGAGCAGTTCAACCGCCGGAACACGGGCCACCAACCCACTGTTGGCCGAGGTTGGCCCCGGCAAGACCTATTCCTCGATCCAGGCTGCACTGGAAGCGGCGCGACCGACGAGAAGCCGGCCGTACTGGTTGGTCGTCGTTTGGCCGGGTGCGCAAACCAGCGCCAACCCGCAGGGCGAGTACACCGAAAACCTGATCGTGCACCACCAGGTGAAGATCCAGGGCGTCGGGCCCGGCGGGTTCGATCCAGACGACACCTTCGTCCGCGGCTCGATCATCGACGGCTCGGGCTTCAATCCTGACAACCCGAGCGGCACGAGCTGGGTGACGTTGCTGAGCAGTCTGCAGTACTCCGGCGATCCGGCGGTGCCCGATGCCGCGGTCGTGACCGTGCTCGACGATCCATCGGCGACCGGCTTCGTGCCGACGAGCTTACCCGACGACCCTCGACGGGTTCACGGTGACCGGCGGGGCCCAATCGGACTTCCCGACAAACATCAACGAGATCACCGGCGGGATCAAGACTCCGTACGGGGCGGCCGGCGCGCTGGTCACCCAGGGCGGCGGTGTGTACGTGCACAACAACGTGCGAGGACTGCACGTGACCGACAACGTCATCCGCGGCAACGGCGGCTCCTACGGTGGCGCGGTCCGGGTCGGCACCCCGTATGTCGGCAGCAACCGCAACTACAACCTGTACCTGGCCAACAACCAGATACGCGACAACGGAGGCACCAACCTCGCCGGCGGCATCGGCCTGTTCACCGGCAGCGACGGTTACCAGATCACGAACAACGCGATCTGCGGCAACTTCTCCGCCGAGTACGGCGGCGCCATCAGCGCCTTCGGCTACAACACCAACGGCGGCGGCACGGCCGGCGGGTCGATCACCCACAACCGCATCTGGTTCAACTCGTCGTACGACGAGGGTGGCGCGCTCATGATCGCCGGCGAACTGCCGAGCAACCCGAACAACCTGTCGGAGGGCTCTGGCCCGGTCACCATCGACAGCAACGTCATCCAGGCCAACCTGGCCAATGACGACGGTGGCGGTATCCGGCTGCTGCAGACCAGTGGATCGCACATCTCGCGGAGCAACCCCGAGACGATCAACATCACCAACAACACGGTGGCCAACAACGTGTCCGCGCACGAGGGTGGCGGCATCGCGCTCGACGACGCCGCGTTCGTGAACATCGTCAACAACACGGTGGCCAAGAACCTGACCACTGCGACCGCGGTGACCAGTGACGGTTCAGCGGCGCCGGCCGGGCTTGTCCACGGCGGGCAACAGCGACCCGTTGCAGGCGCGCCTCTCGAACACCAATCTGTTCCCGCATTCGCAGACATTGGCGACCACGACGTTCAGCAAGCCCACTCTGTTCAACGACGTCTTCTGGGACAACCGAGCCGGCAACTTCGTGGGCGGCTACGTCTACGGCATCGGCGGCCAACTCCCGGACGGCAGCGCCAACTCGGTGAACAACTGGGACATGGGCGTGGTCGACGTCCCGGGCGCCCTGCTGAGCCCGACCCACTCGGTGGTGCAGGTCAGCGACGGCACGACGGGTGACGCCACGCAACACGGCAGCTGATCCGACGTTCAAGTCCGCCTACGACGTCACCGTGAACATCCTGGCCTCGAGGTCATACCCGGCCTTCCGGCAGGCGGTCATCGTCGCGGAGCTCCTGCCGCCGTCACTGATGGGCAACTACCACCTGGCGACCGGCACCCCGGCGTCGTCGGCACGCGGGCGCGGAGCCGCGAGTGTCGGCGTGGTCTGGGGCACCGGCTCGAACCCGGTGGATTCACCTACACCGTCAATGCGCCGACGCCGTGACATCGACGGCGACGTCAGACCGACGGGAACCGGCCAGAACAGGCGCTACGACGCCGGTTCGGACCAGCTCCAATGACGACGCTCGGCACCGCTGGTCCTGCCGCACGCGCGACGAGCAACCACCACCACTCGGAGGTCACGATGAGCGACACCACTTCGTCGTCCGGCATGTCGCGGCGCGGCTTCCTCACCGGAGCGGCAGCCGTCGTGGGCGGCACGCTCGTCGGCACGCGGCTGATCGGCGGCCGCCCCGCGCACGCCGCTCCGCTCGCGAACGCGCCGGCCATCGTGCACCCGAAGAAGACCATGCACCTGGCCGGCACCGACGGGTGGGTGGCCATGCCCGCCGACGCGCCCGCTGACCTGCCGTTCTTCCCAGACGCGCTGGCGCCGGACCCCTTCAACACCTATGTGTTCGGCTTCCGCGACGTCACCGGCATGTCGGCGACCCAGGTCGCCGCCCAGCGGGGCAAGGCCCAGATCAGCGCCCCGATGCTGTCCTTCGACGAAGAGGACGACATCTACCTGACCTTGACCAACCTCGGTCTGCTGCAGCGCCCCGACCTCTTCGACGGACACACCCTGCACTGGCACGGATTCGTCAATGCGATCCCGCTCTTCGACGGCGTGCCCGAACTGTCACTCGCGGTGCCGGTCGGCCGCGACTTCACCTACTTCTACCGACCGCATGACGCCGGCACGTACATGTACCACTGCCATTTCGAAGACGTCGAGCACGTCCAGATGGGCATGACCGGCATGGTCTTCGTCCGGCCCAAGCAGAACAAGGCGCCGGTGAACGGTGACCCGGTGGGGACGAAGTACGCCTACAACGACGCCGACGGCTCGACCCGCTACGACCGCGAATTCGCGTACATGATCACCGAGCTGTGGTCGGCCGCGCACTACCGCGACGCCCACATCCAGGTCAACGACTGGACCGACTACGACCCGAGCTTCTGGCTGCTCAACGGCCGGGCCTACCCGGACACGATCGCGCCGAACGGCAATCCGCTGTCGACCGCGGCCGGCCGGTTGCAGTACCAGCCGATCTCGTCGCTGGTCACGTGCAACGCGGGCGACCGCGTGCTCCTGCGGCTGTCCAACCTCGGCTACCAGAACCACGCGATGAGCGTCGACAACATCGACCTGCAGATCGTGGCCAAGGACGCCAGCCTGCTCAAGGGCCGCGACGGCACGAAGAACTACATCACCACCAACACGGTCGACATCGGACCGGGCGAGAGCCGCGACGTGATCTTCGTCGCGCCCGGCGCCAGGGGAGTACCTGCTCTACGACCGCAAGTACTCCTACCTGGAGAACGGTGGCGGCACCGGTTACGGCGGAATGATGACCAAGATCCGCGTCGGCGCGCCAGGCACGTATCCCGCTCAGACCGTCGCGAACGCCTGACCGGCTCGATCGAGGAGATCCCGATGACGAATCTTTGGCGCATCAGCCGTCCGCGAATCGCTCTTCTCTGCGCGATGATCGTCGTCGCCCTGAGTGCCGTCGCGCTCTGGCCGCACGCCGCGTCAGCCAGCACCTCGGAGGGCCTGGAGTGCGACACGGACGCGCACCAGACGTTCTCGTTGACCGCCGGCGACGGCTACGTCTCCACACCGGACGGCAACTCCATCTACATGTGGAGCTACGCCGACAGTTCGGGCAGCTTCCAGTTGCCCGGCCCGACGCTGTGCGTCACGTCCGGCCAGCCGGTGACGGTGGTCCTGCACAACACCCTGCCCGAGCCGACGTCGATCGTCTTCCCCGGCCAGAAGGGCGTGAAGGGCGAACGGCAACCCGGCGCAACCGCAGTTCGACGGCGGGGGATCGCTGACCTCACTCGTCCAGTCGGCCGCGGCCGGCAACGGCTCCGTGACCTACACCTTCACGGCCGGCAGCCCCGGTACCTATCTCTACGAGAGCGGCACCGACGTCAACAAGCAGGTGCAGATGGGCATGTACGGCGCGCTCGTCGTTCGGCCCGATGGACATCCGAACCAGGTCAACGACCGGTCGGACTCCACGTTCACCGCCGGCAAGGAATACGTCTTCCTCCTTTCGGAGGTCGACCCGGACGTCCACCTCGCCGTTGAGCGCAGCCAGCCGATCGACTGGACGACCTACACGGCCCGGTACTTCATGATCAACGGCCGGAGCATGCCCGACACGCTGGCGCCGAATCATGCGTCGTGGCTGCCCAGCCAGCCTTACGGGGCGCTGGTGCACATCAAGCCCTACAACGCGACCACCAACCCGTACCCCGCGACGATCCGTTACCTCAACGCCGGAACGGTGAACTACCCGTTCCACCCGCACGGCAGCGACGAGCGGGTCATCAACCGCGACGGACACGCACTCGTCGGGCCCGACTGGCGAGGACCTCTCGTACCAGAAGTACGACATCGACGTCGGGCCCGGGCAAACCGTCGACACGTTGATGGACTGGCGCGACGTCGAGAACTGGAATGCCACGACGAACCCGATTCCGACCCAGATCCCGGCCATCACCGACCAGTTGCTGGTCGGGACGGACACCTGGTTCAGCGAGAGCGGCTACCTGGGCACCAAGAACGCGCTGCCGCACGAACATCACGTCGAACAACGAATGTGGCGAGTACTACCACATCGCGCACAGCCACGCGCTCGAGCAAGCCACCAACTACGGAGCAACCTTCGGCGGCATGATGACGGTCTTCCGCATCGACCCGCCTGCCGGTTGCACAACTCAGTGAGGGCCGCGGCGATGACACTGCACATCACACAGGTTTCGGCGCATCGACCAGCCCGCCGCCACGTCGGCCGCGTCCTGGTCACCGCGATCCGCCGGTGCCCTTGTCGGCGCCGTGCTGCAGGCGGGGCCGGCACCGCGGCCCGGCTGCGCCCGCTGCGCACGCGCCCGCCGCGCAGTCGCCGGCGGCCGCCGCGCCGCATGCCGCTGCCGCACTGGCCGCCGCAGTCGGCAAGCTCACGCCGCGCGGCTGCACCCAGGGCGCCGGCACCGCAAGTTGCGATCTCTACGCGATGGCCGGCACCACATCGGTGCTGGGCACGACGATCCCGATCTGGGGCTTCTCCTCGACCGCCGCGCCGGGTTCGGCGACGGCTCCGGGGCCGCTGCTGGTCGTGCATCAGGGTGACCAGGTTGCCATCACCGTGCACAACCAGCTGGCCGGCGAGAGCGTCTCGCTCGCGCTTCCGGGCCAGTCCGCGGCCGCGCTCTCGCTCATCCGGCGACGACACCACCGGCGTGGCCACCGGCGGGACGCACACCTACTCCTTCACCGCCAACCGCCCCGGGACCTTCGTCTACGAGGCCGGCCACACGGCCAACGGCGCCCGGCAGGTCGCGATGGGCCTGGCCGGCGCGCTCGTGGTCCTGGCCACCGACGGCTCGGCCTACGGCGCGCAGCCGAACCTGCCGGGCACCACGTACGACGACGACGGCGTGCTCGTGCTCAGCGAGATCGATCCGGTCCTCAACGCCCACCCCGCGACCTTCGACATGCGCAACTTCGCGCCGAAGTACCGGCTGATCAACGGCAAGCCCTACCCGTCCTCGGACCCGATCAGCACCGACCAGTCGCACACCGTGCTTGCTGCGCTACGTGAACGTCGGTTCGCAGACCCACGCCATGAGTGTGCTGGGCGGCGACCAGGTCGAGATCGCGCAGGACGCTCATCAGATGAAGTACCCGACGACCGTGACGGCCGAGAGCGTGGAACCAGGCGCAACCCTCGACACCACCGTCAAGATGCCGTCCGGGCCCGAGTCCAAGCTCGCGGTGTACGAGCCGGCCGGACACCTGGACAACAACGGCCAGACCACCGGCGACCCGTTGCAGCTCGCGGTCGGCGGCATGCTCACGTTCCTTGACACGAACGCGCCCCAGCCCTCGACCGACGGCGTCGGCCCGGTCTCCTCGCACGTCAAGGCGACGCCCAACCCGTCCGACGCGCGGACGGACGTCACGATCACCGCTGATCTCAGCGATGCCACCACCGGTGGGTCCAAGGTCACCCAGGCCGAGTTCGTCGTCGACGACGCGGTCACGACCGGGGTCGGGTTCGGCACCCCGATGACGGGCCCGTTCGGAACGGTCGATGTCGCGGGGGTCAGTGGCACGATCCCGGCCAACGTCACGCCGCTGCGCTACGTACCGGGCCCCCGACCGTCTCGCTCAACTGCCTCAGCGCCGGCAAGCACGCGATATATGTCCGTGCGCTTGACGCAGCCGGCAACTGGGGCGTGGTCGGCTCGGTGATCTTCAACCTGCCCAAGACCGGCCCGCAGACGACCAACGGTTCGGCCACGGACTCGCCGGCGAACGGCGTCTGCCGACGTCGCCATCTCTGCCACCGGCGACGACTCTGCCGCGGGCGGCAAGATCACCGGCGCGGAGTACTTCGTCGACACGCGCCGGCGCGAACGGCACCGGCACCCCGCTGACGCTCAACCGCTCCGCGACCGTCGTGTCCGAGGACGCCGTGCTGACCGCCGCCCACGTGCTCGGCCTGTCCGAGGGCGTGCACCACATCTACGTGCACAGCCTGGACTCGCTCAACCTGTGGGGTCCGACTCTGGACATTCCGTTGACGATCGATTTCACCGGCCCGGCGGTGGATGCCGCCAGCGTCGGCCCGAACCCGTCCAACGGGATCCTGAGCGACGCGAGTAATCCCGGGTTACGCGTTGGTCTCGGCCCAGATCACCGACAAGGACGCCGGCGGGGCGACCCAGAGCCCGCTGGTCGACGCCGAGGCGTTCCTCGACCCGCCGAATACGACACCGGCCGGCGGCTCCGGGCTGCAACTGATCGCGGTCGACGGGAAGATGGACGCGACGACTGAGGCGGTCTACGGCTTGATCCCGCTCTCGCAGATCAAGGCGCTGAGCGACGGCACTCACCACGTGTACGTGCGGGGCGAGGACGCCGCCGGCAACTGGGGAGCGCTGTACGGGGTCAACCTGGTCGTCGACAAGGCCGCTCCCGTCCTGGGTGTGCTGACCGCGACGCCCAACCCGACCAACGGGGCAGCAAACCTCACGCTGTCCGCTCCGGTCACCGATGCGTCGACTCTCGCCACAGCCGAGTACTGGCTGGGCACCGTCGACCCGGGTGTCGGTAAGGCGTCGGCCGTGCCGGTGAGCGTCGTCAGCGGCAAGATCGTCGTGACGGTGCCGCTCGGCGCCGTTCCGGCCGGCACCCAGCAGTTCAACCTGCGGGTGAAGGATCTGGCCGGCAACTGGAGCAAGGCGATCAGCGTCTCGGTCCAGGTCGTCAAGCCGAACCTGATCTTCAAGAACGGGTTCGAGGTCGGCGAGCCGGCGTGGAGTGCGTCGACGGGGCCGGTCAGCTACACGGCGGCGGCCGCGATGGAGGCCGCGCGGGGCATGCAGGTGACACCGACGACGGGTAACCGGGCGGGCTACCTGACCGACAACTCGCCGACCGCCGAGCCGACGTATCACGCCCGCTTCGCGTTCAACCCGCACAACCTCACCTCGGGCTCTGCGGCGGCGACGGTGCTGACCTTGTTCCAAGCCACGACGGCTGCGAACGCGACAGGTCTTCGCCCTGCAGTACCACCGGGTGAACCAGGGCACGGCGCAGGTTCGGCTGGTGTACAGCCGCTCAACCGGAGCGGCCGTGACCGGCAATTGGTACACCGTGGCGGTCGGGACCAACACCGTCCTCCTCGACTGGACGGCCGGCACCAACGGGTCGCTGAAGTTGACGATCAACGGTGGCCTCAAGCAGACGGTCACCGGCAACAGCAACACGTTGCGGATCGACACCGCCCGGCTTGGCGTCATCAGCGGATTCGGAACCGGTACGGCCGGGACCGGGTACTTCGACGGCTTCTCGTCGGGGCGCACGTCCGCGCCGTAACGATCAATCCCGGGGTCACGCTCATGGGCGTGACCCCGGGCCATCTTGGGGGAGAACGCACCATGTCCAGCATCGTGAGCACCTTTACCGGCCGGCTCAGACCGTTCGATCGTTTCGGACAGCTCCTCGACCGCTCGGCCGGCGCAAGACAGTCCTCGTCCTCGTCGGCGTCGCGCTCGCGCTGGCCGGCGTCGCGAGCGCTGCCTATGTGTTGACCAGACCGAGCTCGCAAGCAGCACGGCATTTCCGCAGAGCGCTGCCATGGAGAGCCAGTTGGGCGTGCGGTTCTCGCGGGTGGCGGTCGTCGGCGACGGCGGCCTGATCACCGTCACTTACGTGGTGCTCGACAGCGAGAAGGCGAGTCGCTTCCAGTCCGACGTGGCCCATCCGCCGGTGCTGCTGAGCGAATCGCGCCACATCGGTACCAAGCGCGTCGCCCTGATGAAGCAGGGTCACACGCTGCGAGCCGGGCAGACGTACTACCTCGTCTACCAGAACACCCGTGGCGCGCTTCGGCCCGGCGAGCACGCGACCGTCGTCGACGGTCGGCTCAAACTCGCGCACGTGCCGGTGCTGTGATGGCCCGCAGGAGTATCGCGGGCCCAGCCCTGCGCCCGCGCCGGGTGATTGGTGTCCTGGTCGCGGCAGCGGCGCTGGTGATCCTGCTACCGGCGGCGCCGGCCAGCGCCCATGCGTTCCTCACCGACAGCAACCCGGCCGACGGAGCGGTGTACACGTCCGCGCCGCGCACGCTACGCCTGGAATTCAGCGAATCGGTTGTCATTGCGGCCACCCGGATCGACATCGTGGACAGCAGCGGACACCATTACGCGCCGCGGGCAATGCGATTGGTGCACAGCGGCAGCGCCGATTCCACCGAGGAACCGGCGCAGGTCGTCAGCGACCTGCCGCCGCTACCGCGCAGCGCGTACCGGGTGAACTGGGCGACGCTTGTCCAGCGACGATCTGCATCGCACCAGCGGCCTGCTCGTCTTCGGGGTGAACCAACCGGTCACCGCGTCGGCATTCACCGAGCCGACTCCACGGCCGGAAGAGGTCGCGCTGCGCTGGTTGCTCTTCCTCGGTATCGCCGCCGCGCTGGGTGGGCAGCTCGGCGCGTGGCTCTACCGCAGCCGCGGCGGCGAGTTCGGGCAACGCGCGGCCGTCCGCTGCGGCTGGATCTCGGTAGGCGGTGCCGACGCGGCGCTGTTGTTTTCCGCTGCACTTCTCGTGGATCAACTCCGGGCGAATTGGCCATCTGCCGGGCATGTGCTCATCAGCTCCTACGGCGCACGCTGGGACGTGCGCGAGGTCGGCCTGCTCGCGCTGCTTTGCGGGGCGCTCCTGGGTCTGCAGTCCGCGCGGAAGCGCACATTGGGGAACCTGTTCGTGGGGGGTGGGGCCGCCTGCGCATGTCTCGGGACGGCGATGCTCGGACACACCGCAGCCCGGACCGGGTTCGTGTCGACCGGCACGGTGGCCGACGCGTCGCACCTGGCTGCTGCAGCCACGTGGTCGGGCATGCTGCTCGTCGCGGTTCTCGTAGTGCTGCCGCACCTGCGTGCGGGCGGCATGCCGGCCGAGAGCGGCCGCGCGGTCCTGCGCGCCTTCGGGGTGCCCGCCGCGTGGTGCGTCAGCGTCATGGTCGTCACCGGCATCTACCTCGCCAGTGGTGTGGTCGGTTCTGTTGACGCAGCGCTGCTCACCCTCTACGGGCGGGCACTGCTGATAAAGCTGGCCGTTGTCGGTTTCGTGGGCGTGCTGGCGTTGGTCAACACGCGCCGGCTGCACGGACGCGGGTCCGCGGCGGTCACTACGACGGACGGTCCCGGCCGAAGCGGTGCTCGCCGTGGTCATTCTCGCGTTGGCGGCGGTGCTGACGAGTGGGCAGCCCGCTCGCGAGCCGCAGTTTGTAGCACCGCAGAAACTGGCGACCGTGCCCGTTGTCGACAGCAACGTTGCGGATCTGCAGGAGTCGCTGGCAATCAGACCGAACCAGCCCGGGCGCAACGTCGTCTTGGTCGACGTGTTCGACACTCGCCGGCCGGCGCTGGCACCGGTGCGCCAGGTCCTGGTCAGCTTCATCGGCTTGGACGGACGGATCACCGCGCCCAGTGCCGCCGTCCAGTTGGCCGACGGACACTGGTCGGTCGCAGCCAACCTCGACGCGCCTGGGCGTACCCGCGTGCGGGTGGACGTCCAGCGGGCCGGCTTGCCGGATGCGAGTCACGTGTACAGGTGGACGGTCGGCGGGGCGCCGACGACGGCGCGGACGCCAACCGTATCCAACCGGCCGCTGGCCGGAATCCTAGAGATGCTGGCCGTGGTGCTCGCGGTTCTCCTCGCGATCGCCTGGGCCGGGTTGACCTGGCGGTACCTGTCCTACCGTCGTCGGGCGAACCGACCCGACGAACTCGAACTGCCGGATCCTCCTGACAGCGCCAAAGCGCTGATAGGAGCGAGCTGACCCGGCCACCAGACGGGTTCCGGTGCTACCCCCCCCAGCTCCGGGATCCCATGGTCGGCCTGCCTCCGATGACGCTTCTCGGAGGCAGGCCGACTGTCAAACGTCGCGGCGCGGCAGTGCGAACCGTCAGTCGTCGGCGCCGGCCAGCAGCTTGCGCAGTCCGCACGACCTGCCTGGTCGTCAGCTCGATGCGATCGTGGCGCAGCATGCCGGGTCCGCTGTATGGCGTCCGCATCGTCACGCAGGTCCCTGAGCCCAGCGAGCTGGTCACTGTCAGCGTTCCGCCCCGAGCCTCGACGATGGCGCGCACGATGGGCAGCCCTAACCCGCTGCCTCCTCGTTCGCCCGCATTGCCGCTGATGTGGAACAGCTCGGTGACGTGCGGCAGATCCTCCGGCGGTATCCCGGCTCCGGAATCGGTCACCTGGACAACCACGTCGCCGCCCTCGATCCGCGCCTGGACCGATATCGAGTCTCCCGACTCGGTGAACTTGACGGCGTTCTCGATCAGGCAGTCCAGTGCAGCCTCGAGCCGCTCGGCGTCACCGAGAATCGTTCCCACGGTGGACGTGCCGGTCCATTTCCGGTCCACACGCGCCGCCCATCGCGGCACGACCCCGTCGATTACCGCGTCCACGTCGATTCGGGTCGGGACCGTCCTGACATCCACCCGCACCAAGGTCATGAGATTTGTCGCCAGGACCGACGCCTTGTCCAATTCCCGAAGCACCACTTCGGCGTCGGCGATGGTCCGCTCATCGCTGACGGTTTCGCGGATCAGATCGGTGAAGCCGCGCGCGACCGTCAACCGGGTGCGCAATTCGTGCGAGCCGAATCGAGTGGCCAGTTCACGGTTGTACGCCCGCACCCCTTCGCTCTTACGCAGCTCGGCGATGCGTTGCTGCGCTGCTTGGCTGCGGTTGACGTGCCACACCAGCAGGGCGGCGATTACCCCCATCAGGACGATCTCAGAGCATTCCTCCCAGCCGATCACTCCGTTGACCGCGTGCTTGATCAGCGGAATCCCAGTGACGATCGTGATCCCGGCGAACGCGAGCCAGGTCGTCGCTCGCGACCACCTGGCTACGCCGTACAGGAAGGCGAAGCTCGCCCAGATGAGGTGGTAGGGGATGGTCTCCTCACCCGGCAGCAGGAACATGAGGACAGCGTTCGGGATTGCGAAACAGAGCCAACCGGCCGCGAGCAGCGCCCTAGCACGCGACGAGTCGATAACCAACATTGCGTACCGTTTCGATAGTGTCGGGCGCGAGTTTTGCGCGCAATCGCCCGACGTAAACGTCGACGACGTTAGTTCCCGGGTCGAAACCGATCCCCCATACGTCGGCGAGCAGTTCCTCGCGGGTGCACGCTTCGCCCTTACGCTGCAGTAGATGCGTGAGCAGGGTGAACTCCCGTTGCGAAAGCGGCATCCGCTGGTTGTTTACCATCAGCTCGCGTCGGTTGACGTCGAGCCGGATCTTGGCGTCGACCGTTAGGTAGCCAGAGTTGGGCCGCCTGGCCTCTTCGTCGGCCATTCGGAGCCGTACCCGCGCGAGCAGTTCGGCGTTCACGAACGGTTTCGGTACGAAATCGGCAGCGCCCCCGTTGAGCACGCCAACGCGTCGGCCAACTTCCGGCACCGACGACAGCACGATCACCTTGGCCTGCGGCCGGGCCGCGAGCAGGACGCGGAGCACCTCTTCGCCAGACAGGTCAGGAAGCATGAGGTCGAGAACGACCAAATCATGCTCGTCACTCAAGGCGGCGTGCAGGCCTTGGGCGCCAGTGGCGGCACTGGTGACCCGATAGCCGGCGTCGCCGAAAAGCCGCACGAGCAATGTGCGCAAACTCGGCTCATCTTCGACCAGCAATATGTGCGCCATGACGAACCCCCCGACCCCCGAATCGACGTGGCGCACGTAGTTAACTAGGAAGCAACGGCCGACGACAAGTGTCGGAGGCGTAAAAGCGCCGACGCCAGTCGGGCATTCTTGGCGATAGTCGGGCGTTCCGGCGGCACATGACAGAACCGTCACCCGCCAATGTCATGGCTTCGACGGCGAGCTTCTCGTGACCAATACCAATCAACTCGAGCGCGGTGAATTTGAACGCCCGCGAGCGTGGGGCCGGCGGGTCAGCGCAAACCTGGCTTAGCGGGCGCATCGCGGACCACCAACGGCTGCTCTCTCGGAAGGCCGGCA
>CAWIMV010000002.1:0-1399951 GCA_963837325.1 uncultured Actinomycetota bacterium | reverse complement strand
ATCCTGCCGGGCTTTGGGATCATCAGCCATGTAATCTCCACTTTCAGCAGAAGCCGATCTTTGGTTACCTTGGCATGGTCTACGCCATGGTGGGGATCGGCGTGGTCGGCTTCGTCGTGTGGGCGCACCACATGTATTTGTCTGGCATCGACGTCGACACACGCGCCTATTTCATGGGTGCGACCATGGTGATCGCGGTGCCTACCGGCATCAAAATTTTCTCATGGATCGCGACGATGTGGGGCGGCTCGATCGAGTTGAAGACGCCGATGCTGTGGGCGATCGGCTTCCTGTTCGTGTTCACCCTGGGTGGCGTGACCGGTGTCGTCTGCGCCAACGCCGGCATCGATGAGGCGATCCACAACACCTACTACATCGTCGCGCACTTCCACTACGTGCTGTCGCTCGGCGCGGTGTTCTCGATCTTCTGCGGCTTCTACTACTGGATCGGCAAGATGTCCGGCCACCAGTATCCGGAGTTCTGGGGCAAGGTGACTTCTGGCTGACCTTCATCGGCGTCAACCTGACCTTCTTCCCGCAGCATTTCCTCGGGCTGTCCGGCATGCCGCGCCGCTACCCCGACTACCCGGCGGCGTTTGCCGGCTGGAATTTCGTCTCCTCGGTCGGCGCCTATATCAGCGGGATCGCCTTCCTGGTGTTCCTTTATGTCTGCTTCCGCACCTTCACCTCGAAGGAGCACGTCGCCGACAACTACTGGGGCGAGGGCGCAACGACGCTGGAATGGACCCAGACCTCGCCGCCTGCGTTCCACACCTATCTGGAACTGCCACGGATTTCCTGAACGGTGAGCGATAGACACCATCGATGCTGCAGGCCGAAGGAGGGCGATACCTCCTTGTCGGCTGCCGCTTGTCAGCCAATCGGGCGCGACTGGAAGCGGACTATCCGCGACTGGATCGCGCTGCTGAAGCCACGCGTTCTGTCGCTCGTGGTTTTTTCCGGGCCGATCGGACTGCTGGTTGCGCCAGGTCATCTGAATCCGGTGCTGGGGTTCACCGCGATCCTGATCACGGTCGCCGCCGGCGCCTGCGGCGCCATCAATATGTGGTACGACCGCGATATCGACGCGATCATGCGCCGCACCCGGAACCGGCCGATCCCGCGGGACGCATCGAGCCCGGCCCGGCGCTCGGCTTCGGTGTCACGCTGGCGGTCGGCTCCGTGCTCGTGATGGGCTTGGCGCTGAACGTCCCTGCCGCGCGTGATCCTGGCGCTTTCGATCTGTTTCTACGTCTTTGTCTATACGGTGTGGCTGAAGCGCCGCACGCCGCAGAACATCGTCATCGGCGGCGCGGCCGGCGCTTTCCGCCGGTCATCGGCTGGGCCGCGGTAACCGGTTCGGTCGACCTGATCCCGCTGGTTCTGTTCGGCATCGTCTTCATCTGGACGCCGCCGCATTTCTGGTCGCTGGCGCTGTGGGCGAACGACGACTACCGGCGCGCCGGCGTGCCGATGCTTCCGGTGGTGGCCGGCGCGAAGGAAACCCGCCGCCAGATCCTGCTGTACACCATCATCCTCGTGCCGCTGACGCTGGTGCCGTTCTTCATGGGCTTTAGTGGCCTGCCATACGGCGTAACCGCCGGTCTGCTTGGGTTGGTGTTCCTGGAGCGTGTCTATCGCGTGATTGACCGACCGGCAGGATGCGCAGGGCAACAGCCTGACCAGTGACGCGCCGGCCAAAGCCGCATTCAAATACTCGGTGCTGTATTTGTTCGCTGCTGTTCGGGGCGCTGGCCATCGATCGCCTGGTGGATAGGCGATGGACCAGGAACGCAGTCCACCTATATGCAACTCTCGATGACGAAGCCGCTCGCCGCCGCCGCGGCCGAAGCTGGGCATCTGATCGTTCTGGTCGGGCTGTGCGCGCTGTTCTACGCGATCACCATCGTCAAAATGGCGCATCACTGATGACCGGCGGCACGCGCAACGCGATCGTCGCCTGGGTCGTCGTGCGGTGATTGCGGCATGGTCGGCATGTCGTTTGCCGCCATCCCGCTCTACCGGCTGTTCTGCGCCGCCACCGGATATGGCGGCACGCCCAGCATCGGCCTCGCCGCCGCGCCGGGTTCCAACGGCGAGACATCCGCGTGCGGTTCAACGCCGATACCAATCCCGGGCTGCCGTGGACATTCGCCCCCGATCAGCTCGAGGTTTCGCTGAACCTCGGCGATGAGCAGGTCGCCTTTTATCACGCCGCCAACCAGCCAGCCAGCCGGTTACCGGCATGGCGCTGTACAACGTCACGCCGGAAAAAGTCGGGAAATATTTCCACAAGACCGCCTGCTTCTGCTTCAACAAGCAGACGCTTTCCGCAATCAGAGCATGGAATTTCCCGTCAGCTTCTGGGTCGATCCAGCGATCCGGACCGATCCCGAATACCGCGGACGTAAAGGTCATCACCCTGTCCTATACGTTCTTCCGTTCGCTTGGACGACGCGGAGAAATCGGGCGCGCTGGCCAAGGCAGGGCCTCATGTCGGACCGATGTCGGCGGCGGAACGTAAGAGAAAAGTCGAAAGCGAATTGATCGCCGCGCGGGATTGTCCCTGGCCACTTGAATTGGTTCGGGATTTGGCGATTATGCGGCAGCCGGGTCGGGGCGGTTTCCCCGGCGGTGTTGTTATGGGTATGGCATGAGCAGCGACGCGCACGGTGCACCGGTCCTGGCCATGCAGCTCGGCCGGCCAGTTCCGGATTAAGCATCCCTATCATCTTCCTGATCCAAGCCCATGGCCGATCATCGGCGCGCTCGGCGGATTCATGACGGTGTTCGGCATCATCCTGGCCGCGCATTTCGGCAACTACGTCGTCCTCGTGCTCGGCGCGCTGACCGTGCTGACGACCATGTTCTTCTGGTGGCGCGACGTGGTGCGGGAATCACGAACTCCCGGCGCTCATAGCGCCGATCGTGCGCCTCGGCCTGCGCTACGGCATGACCCTGTTCATCGCCAGCGAGGTGATGTTCTTCGTCGGCTTCTTCTGGTCCTATTTCAACTTCCTGCTCTTCCCGGATACCCAGGGCAATGGGCAGACGGTCTGGCCGCCGACCAACGTCCATACGTTCGACCCGTTCCACCTGCCGTTCCTGAACACCATGATCCTGCTGCTGTCCGGCACCACGGTGACCTGGGCGCATCACTGCCTGCTGGAAGGCGACCGCAAGGGCCTGGTCCGCGGCCTCGGCCTGACCATCCTGCTGGGCCTGAGCTTCACGCTGTGCCAGGCGATCGAGTATTCCCATGCGCCGTTCGCGTTCAACGGCGGCGGCGTCTATTCGTCGGTGTTCTTCCTGGCGACCGGGTTTCACGGCTTCCATGTCATCGTCGGCACCTGCTTCCTGATCGTCTGCTGGTTCCGCGCCCGGGCCGGCCAGTTCACGCCGGAGCGGCATTTCGGCTTCGAGGCTGCCGCCTGGTACTGGCACTTCGTCGATGTCGTGTGGCTGTTCCTGTTCATCTGCATCTACTGGTATGGCGCGGGCCAGATCGCGGCCGAGTAGCCTTCTCGTGGCCGAACCAGCAAATCTCGATCCTGCAGGCAGCGCTTGCGGTGCCGCTGTCCGCGGTGTGGCAAGGGCAAGCTGTTCAAGGGGCTGCTGACCTTGCGACCGGCCTGCCCGGTCTGCGGGCTGGATTTCGGCAGTCCGATACCGGCGACGCCGGGGCGGTCGGGGTCATCATGGTGCTGGGCGCCATCGTCGTCGGCATGGCCTTCTGGGTCGAGTTCCGCTTCGAGCCGCCGTTGTGGGTGCATGCGATCCTCTGGCCGGTCGTGACCATTCCGCTGGCCATCCTGATCATGCGCCCGGTGAAAGGCCGGCCGCTCGTTGCCGCGCAGATTTCCGTGCACCGCCCCACCGAGATGGGGTTGTGACGGACCGGACGACCTATCCGGCCGGTCTTCGTCGGTTCCCCGGCCTCAGCACGCTGGTCATGCTGGTCGTCCTGCTCGGCCTTGGAACCTGGCAGGTTTATCGGCTGCGCTGGAAGGAAGGCATCCTGGCGCAGATCGCGGCCGCCGAAGCAGCGCCGGCGGTGCCGCTGAGCCGCAGCATCGCCGCCGCCATACACCAAGGTCTCGGTGACCGGTCGCTTTCGCTTCGATCGCGCCGCCCGAGTTCGGCGCCGAGGTCCGGGACACCAGCGCCGGCCCGACAATGGGTTCCTATCAGATCGTCCCGCTGGAACGAGCCGGCGCACCGACGATCCTGGTCGATCGCGGCTGGATCCCGCAAAAACGCGAAACCGCCGCTCGATGATCCCGCCGGCGAGTGACCGTCACCGGCTATGTCCGGCCGGGCGAAACGCCACACTGGTTCAGCGCGCCGGATGACGTCGGCGGCGCGGCAGTTCTACACGCTCGATCCCAAGGCGATCGGTGCCGCGCTGGGTGTCCCGGATCCGGCGCCGTTCACGCTGGTTGCCCTGGGTCCGTCGACCGCCGAAACCTATCCGGCTCCGGCACAGCATCTGCCGCGGCCGCCGAACAATCATCTGTCCTATGCGATCACCTGGTATGGCCTGGCGGTGGCGTTGGTCGTCATATTCGGTCGTCTGGGTTCGAAAGGCGCTGCGGTCATGAACAATCCTTCCGCCTATGAACGGCTGCCGCGCGTTTCAGGCTGATCGCCACGATCGGCGAATGTGCCTCCATGCTGGGTTGGGACGCTGCCGCGGTCATGCCGCCGGGCGGCGGGCGGCGCGCGGCGACCAACTCGCGGTCCTGGCGGTGCTCCGGCACGAGCATCTGACCGCGCCGGAGGTCGCAGCCGACCTTGCCGCCGCCGAGACGTCCGATCCGTGGGAGGCCGCCAACCTCCGCCTGATGCGCCACGCCTATGCCCGCGCCAAGGCGCTGCCGGCGGATCTGGTGGAGGCGCAGGCGCAAGGCGAACTCGAACTGCGAAAAAGTCTGGCGCGTCGCGCGCAAGGACGCCGATTTCGGCATGGTCGAGACCGCATCTGGCCGAGGTCCTGAATCTGACCCGCGAAGCCGCCGCCGCGCTGTCCGCGGCGCTCGGGCTCAGCCCATACGACGCCCTGATGGACGGCTACCAGCAAGGCATCGGCGCCGACGATGTGGCGCCGATTTTCGCCGCCTATGAGGATTTCCTGGCCGACCCCCTGCCCGAGGTGGAGCGCCTGCAGGCCCAGCAGCCGCCGGCGGTCCAGCCCGCCGGGCCGTTTCCCGATCGCCGCCCAGCAAGAGCTCTGCCGCGATCTCGCCCAACGCCTGGGCCTGGACTTCGATCACGCCCGGCTTGATCAGTCCGCCCATCCGTTCTCCGGCGGCACGCCGACCGACGTCCGCATCACCACCCGCTATGTCGAGGAGGATTTTGCCTCCGCCATCCTGGCGGTTGTGCACGAGACCGGCCATGCGCTTTATGAACGCGGCCTGCCGGCGGCCTACGCGCGCCTGCCGGTCGGCGAGGCCGCCGGCATGGCGGTGCACGAAAGCCAGTCCCTGATCGTCGAGATGCAGGCGTTTCGCTCCGATGCTTTCCTGGGATGGCTTGGTGGCCAGTTGCACGAAACCTTTGGCGGCGCGCCGGAGCCATACCGCCTGCGAAAACCTCGGCCGCCTGTGGCGCCATGTGCAGCGCAGCTTCATCCGGGTCGATGCCGACGAAATGACCTATCCGGCGCATGTCATCCTGCGCTTTCGCCTGGAACGGGCGATGATCGCCGGGGACCTTGCGGTTGCCGACCTTCCTGGCGCCTGGAACGACGGCCTGCAGCGCTGCTTGGCATCACGCCACCGGATGACGCGCAGGGCTGCCTGCAGGACATCCACTGGTACGATGGCGCGTTTGGCTATTTCCCCAGCTACACCTTGGGTGCGATGGCCGCCGCGCAACTGATGCAGGCGGCGCGCGAGCAGGTTGCCGGCCTGGATGAAGCATTCGGCGCGGCGATCTGTCGCCGCTGCTGGCATGGCTGCGGGCTCATGTGCATGGCGTCGGCAGCCGGCTCGACTTCAATACGATTCTGGAGCAGGCAACCGGCCGCAGGCTGGATCCGCTGGCGTTCCAGTCCCATCTGCGGCAGCGGTATCTGAACGCAGGCGAACTCAAGCATTCGCTTGACACGCATGAGCAGTCCGGTATGCAGCGCCCGGTGGTTGATCAGTAGCCGAGCGGCTCCGCCTCGGCCGGCTCCCAATGGCCGTCCTTGACGACGCACAGAAACGACTGGTTCGACCCCTGGTGCTTGGTCGGGCTGAAAGCGATTACCGGCGAGCCGAAGATGTCGTGGTAATCCTTGATCAATTCCATTCCGGCGACGAAGCTGTCCGGATGTGAGGTCATGGCCGGCGTTCTTCAGTGCCTGGACCACGACCTGTGCGCCGGTATAGCCGATCTGAGCGGCGAAATTCGGCTCTCTTGCCGTATTCCTTATGATAAGCATCGGCGAAGGCTTTGACGTCGGGTGACTCGGCACCTTCGGTTGCGAACAGCATCGGCGTCATCGAATAGAAGCCTTCCGTGCGTTCCACCGGGGACTTGTGCGACCACATCGTCATAACTCGCCGCCTGGCCCAGCATATCGACTGTCCACCCGGTCTTGCGCACCGCGGAGATGATCTGCACAGAGTCGCGAACGATCGTGCCGAGAACCAGCAGATCGCAATCCGGCGTCCCGCATCCGGGCGACCGAAGCGCTGAAGTCGACCTCGGTCGGCTTGTGCAGCTCTCCCCTCCAGCGTCATGTTTTCGGCCTTGAGCTGGTCCTTCACCCCATCGGTGACGTCGCGGCCGAAATCAGTATCCTGCGCCATTGAGCAGATCTGTTTCTTGCCGCGTTTTTCGACGAAGAACTTCAGGCCTGCGCGGATCTGGTCATAGTAGGATGATCCCAGTCCGAACTTGAGATGATTGAAGCGGCTCATACATCGAGCGGGCCGATGTCAGCGGGAAGATGTTCGCCACCCCCTTGGCGAGTTGGTCAGGCATGACCGCGTTGTTCATCGGCGTGCCACCATTGGCGACCATGATGAAGACGCCGTCGCGGTTGATCAGCTTGTTTGCCGCCTGCACCGATCGTGGAACCTGATACTGGTTGTCCTCGACGATGTATTTGATCTTGCGGCCGTTGATGCCGCCGGCAGCGTTGACCTGGTCGAACACCATGCGCCAGGAATTGGAGTTATTGACGCCCCACATCGCCGTCACGCCCGACAGATCCGTATAGGTGCCAATCACGATCTCTGTGTCGGTGACGCCGCGGATCGGTTCGGCGGCCAGTGCGGGCACAGCGCCAGCGGAGAAGACCCTATGGGCGCCGACACATGAGCGCCGCGGCCGTGAATAGCATTTTAATCACCGGTTTCTCTCCCTTAGTCTTGTCATGCATCGTTAGGCGTAGGCGTTCTGCATCAAGGCCTGATAGCGCTCATCCAGCTGGCCAGCACCCAGTGCGGGCTTCATCGACCCGCTGGATCGTGATGCCGAGGCTTCTGCCCAGTCCAACTGCCGGGCCGACCGATGCACCGCCGACATAAGCGAGCCGCAGCCTGTTCAAACCGAATTCCCGCCGGACCGCACGCAACACGAGCAGATCGGCCAGCCGGCCTTCGGTCCGCCGATCCGCCCGGCACGCAGGGCCCACCGATATGCCAGCGCTGCGCCGCGGTGGCGGCCTTCGCCCGGCGGCAGCCAGAGCATGCAGACGTCCCAGACGCGGCATCCGCGCCCAGCACTGTCGGCTGCAGTTCCTGCAGATTCTCGATCGCGGTATCCGGACGTTCCGGGTAGTTGCTGATGCAACGTGTTTCCAGCGCCGAGATAAAGACCCCAGACCCGCTCGGTGATATCCGCCAGACGCAGACCGCCAGCGTTCGTCCGCCGGCCGGATCGGCAGCCGGGCGCGGCGGCCTGACCATGTGCATCAGGTCGCCATGCGTCAGGGTCCGGCCGAGGCCTGACCCTTCGCCGCGGGGAAACTGGATGACCGCCGGCTGATCGGCTTCGATCGCCTGATCGCAGCGGCCCAGGCGGCCGGACCGCCGGTCGGCGAATCGGTCAGGCCGACGCAGTTCGATCGGCGAAATCCCGCAGGCCCTTCATGTCGAACACCACGATCCGGGACAGCGCCGGGCAGCGGCCGCGGATCGACAGGACCTTGTCGAGTTGCTCCTCGTTCTCGACGAATGCCAGCCGGCTGCCGCTGGAAGACAGTTGATGGCAACCCGGTCCGGATCGTCATCGGGATCGATCGCGACGCTGGCCGCACCGCAGCCCAGGATCGCCAGATCGGCATAGACCGCTTCCGGCCGGGTCTCCGACAGGATCGCCACGACTCGCCCGGCCGAAACCGCTGCCAGCAGCGCCGTTCCGATCTCGCGCACCCTGGCATCGAGCTCCGTCCAGGTAATCGGCTTTCCAGATCCCGCGATCTTTGGTGCGCAGGATCGTTTCGCCGCCATGCGATGCGGCCCGCTGAGACAAGCGCGGGACATTGATGTAAGCGGCTGGTCCATCTTCAGTTCCACAACCGTTTCTTTTTCCAGCGCCGCGTGCCACGTGCGCCGGCTTCCTTCTGGCCCAGGTAGAATTCCTTGATGTCGGCGCGCTGCATCAGGCTTTTGCAGTTGTCCGCCGCGACGATGCGCCCAACCTCCAGCACATAGCCGAAATCCGCGGTCTGCAGCGCGGTATGGGCGTTCTGCTCCACCAACAGGATGGAGACGTTCTGCTCGCTGTTGATGCGCCGGATGATGGCGAATATCTGCTGCACCAGCAGCGGCGACAGGCCCAGCGAGGGTTCGTCCAGCAACAGCAGCTTCGGCCTGCCCATCAACGCCCGGCTGATCGCCAGCATCTGCTGTTCGCCACCCGACAGCAGCCCGGCGCGCTGGCTCTCGCGTTCCTTCAGGCGGGGAAGTAGTCGAAACAAAGTTCGGTATCGCGCGCGACGCCGGCAGCATCCCGCCGTGTATAGGCACCCATGTTGAGGTTTTCGCGCACCGTCAGGAACGGAAAGATCTCGCGCCCCTCCGGCACATGGCAAATACCGAGACGCATCACCTGATCAGGCGGCATGCGCGCGATGTCGCGTCCCTCGAACATCACCTGACCTCGTTCCGGATCCAGAACGCCGGAGATCGTGCGCAGCACGCTGGTCTTGCCGGCGCCATTGGCACCCAGGACGGTGACGATCTGACCCTGATCCACATCAAGCGATACGCCGCGGATGGCCTGGATCGGACCATAGAAGGTCTCGATGGAATTCACCCGCAGCAGAGGTTCGCTCATGCCGCGCTTTCAACCTCCCCACCGAGATAGGCCTTTACGACTTCCGGATGGGTCTGCACCTCCTGCGGTGTGCCCATCGCCAGGACCTTGCCGTAGTTCAGCGCCATCACCCGGTCGGACACCTGGTTCACCAGCGACATGTCATGCTCGACCATGATGACGGTGATCCCGAGGTCCTTCTTGATGTCCTCGATCCAGAAACCCATGCCCTCGGTTTCTTCGACGTTCAGCCCGGACGACGGCTCGTCCAGCAGCAGCAGCTTGGGCTCGATGCACAGGGCGCGTCCGAGTTCGACGACCTTGCGAACGCCGTAGGGCAGATTGGCGATCAACGAGTCGCGGTAGCGCTCCAGCCCAAGGAAGGCGATGACATCCTCCACTTTCTCCCGGTGGCGCAGTTCGGCTTTGCGGACCGACGGCAGGAACGCGAGCTCCGCGATGAACCCGACCCTGGAATGGCAATGCCGGCCGATCAGCAGGTTCTGCAGCAGCGTCGCGTTCGGGAACAGCTCGATATTCTGGAAGGTGCGGGCGATGCCCAGGCCGGCGATCTGCCAGGCCGGCGTGCGGGTGAATTCCTTGCCTTCGAAGATCAGCTTGCCCGATGTCGAATTGTAGATACGGCTGATCAGGTTGAAGATCGTGGTCTTGCCGGCGCCGTTCGGACCGATGATGGAGAACACCTCACCCTGGCTGCACGTCGAAGCTGACGGAATCGACCGCTCGGATTCCGCCGAACCGAACCGAGATGTCCTCGGCCTGGAACAGGATCATCGCAGCCGCTCCGACCTGGCATAGGATTTCTGCCGACGGAAGCTGGTCTGCCGCTTGAAGGGAAATGCCTGGAACCACTGCTTCATCTTCAGCCACATGCCGTTCAGGCCGCCCGGCTGGAACAGGATCACGAACACCAGGACGAGGCCGAACAACGAAGGCTCCAGGCCCGGAAGCCGGCCGATGCCGAACGGCAGATCGTCTCGCACGACGGCGATGAACTGAGGCAGTAGCCGGACGAACATCGCCCCCAGCACTGCGCCGCGCAATGATCCAAGGCCGCCGACGAACACGATCGTCACGAACTGCACCGACAGCAGCACGTCGAACGCATCGGGTGCGAGGTAGCGAACGTAATGCGCGAACAGCGCTCCGGCCAATCCGGTCATCCCGGCACTGATGGCGAACACCAGCGTCTTGTACCGCGCCAGATGGATGCCCATACTCTGCGCGGAGACCTCACTGTCGCGGATCGCGACCATCGCGCGTCCGGTCGGGGATCGCAGCAGGTTGGCGGACACCCACAGGACAAACGCCAGCACCAGCAGCGAGACATAATAAATGCCGGTCGCGCCCTCGATGGGGATGCCGAAGACATAGGGCGTCGGCACCGCGAAGCCGTCGAACCCACCGGTCACCGCGGTCCATTTCTGGAAAACCGTGCCGACGATGCTGCCGAAGGCCAGTGTTGCGATCGCCAGGTACAGCCCGCTCATGCGCAAGGTCGGGCGGCCGATGGCAGCGCCGCATAGCGGTGAACAGGCCGGCGAGCGGCAAGGTGACCAGGAACGGCACGCCCTGTGCCAGCAGAACCGCGTTGACGTAGGCGCCGATGCCGAGGAATGCCGCATGCCCCAGGCTGATCAGCCCGGTGTAGCCGACCAGCAGCATCAGCCCGACGCCGGCAATGGCGAAGATAAACACCGCGCCAAGTTCGCCGATATAGAACTCGCCCAGGACCAACGGGGCGATCAGGACCAGCACGACCAGCAGCCGTACCAGAACCGGTCGCCGTTGTGCCGCCACAGCGCGATATCCTGCCGATACTGGGTTCTGAACAAATAGCGCATCGGTCAGACCCGCTTTCCCATGCGTTCCGCGAACAGACCCTGCGGCCGGATGAACAACATCAACAGCAGGACGACGTTGGACGTGACTTCCTGGAAACCCGCGGGCAGTTCGTAACCGGCGAATTGCTCGACGATGCCGACGATGACGCCGCCGATCAGCGACCCCGGGATGCTGCCGAAGCCCCCGATGACCGCCGCAGCAAAAGCCTTGATACCGAGGAAACCCATGTTCACGTCGATCATCGACACCGGCGACAACAAGATGCCGGCCAGGCACGCGACGCCCGCACTGATCGCCCAGATCAGCGAGAAAATCGTGCGGACCGGGATCCCCATGTAATACGCCGCGAGCTGGTTCTGCGAGGCAGCCTGCATTGCGACGCCGACACGTGTCTTGCTGAAAAAGAGATACAGACGCCACACAGCAGGACCGTTGCCGCAAGTGGGCTTGTCGACCGTCTTCTTCATCGCCTTCGTCGCCGCGACGCTGATCCCGCTCGGCTCGGAGCCGGCAGTGTTCGCCCTCGTCAAGCTCAACCCGGAGATGTTCTGGCCCGCGATCGGCGTCGCCACGCTCGGCGCCACGCTGGGCGGCGCGCTCACCTGGTGGATGGGCTACGGCGCCGAGCGCGCCTACGAGCACGTGGCGCACAAGCACCCCGATGGCCGCGCCTTGCGTTGGCTGCGCCGCTTCGGCGCCAAGGCTTGCCTGTTGTCGTGGCTGCCGATCGTCGGCGATCCGCTCTGCGCGGTCGCCGGCTGGCTGCAGTTGCCGTTCTGGCCCTGCGTGGCCTACATGGCCATCGGCAAGTTCGGCCGCTACTTCATCATGACCGCCGGGCTGCTCTGGTTCTTCCCCGGCCAGTTCACGCGCTGACGAGCCCATGAAAAAGGGACGCCACGGCGTCCCCTCTTCGTGAGCTGCCGAGAGAGTCTTAAGCGGCGGCCTTGCGCGACGCGCGCTTGGCGCTCTTCCTGGTCGCCGTCCTGGCGCCCGCCTTGCCGGCGGTCTTCTTAGCCGCGGTCTTGGTGCGCGACGCGACCTGGGCCGACAAGCGCGTCGATCCGGTCCTTCAGCGCCTGCACGTCCTTCGAGGACGGCACGCCGAGCTTCTTCATCGCCTTGGCGGTGCGCTCTTCGAAGATCGACTCGAGCTTGTCCCACTGCTTGCCGGCCTTGGCGGTCACGTCGTCGGCCATGCTGGTCATCTTGCTGGTGACGTCGCCGAACTTCTCCTCGGCCACGCTCTGGGTCTTCTTCTGCAGCGACGCGCCTTCCTTGACGAGCGCGTCGAAGCGCTGCCTGCCTTCGGCCTGCGCCTTGGCGAAGGCGCCCATGCCGGCGAGCCAGATCTGCTGCGCCGATTCCTTGACCGAGCTGGCGAGCGCGCTGTCGAACAGGCCGGCGCCGGCAGCGTTCTTCTTCTTGTCGGCCATCGCCTTGAGTTTCTTGACCATGTGGAGTTCTCCTGAGGTGGTGCTGCGGCTGCGTTCGGGCAGCGGCTGGGCGCGACTCTAGGGACAGCGCCTCGGGAGCGCACCCTAACCGCGCTAGGCGCGTCGCCTCTAGCGCGCGGCACGGCGCCAGTCGGGTTTGCCCCGCGCGAAGAGCGGCCGAGCTCTGCACAAGAATCGCCGCAGGCGCGGGCGCGAGGGGCGCGGCGCGACAAGGGAGTCACGGCATGCGCTACTTCGTCACCGGAGCCACCGGCTTCATCGGCAAGCGACTCGTCAAGACGCTGCTGGCGCGGCGCGGCGCCGTCGTCCACTTCCTGCTGCGGCCCGAGAGCGAGGGCAAGCTCGCCGGCCTGCTCGACGTACTGGGGCGTCGAGGGCACCGGCAGCAAGGCGCGCGCGGTGCCGGTCTACGGCGACCTCACGGCGCAAGAAGCTCGGCGTCGCCGCCGACGACATCAAGAAGCTCAAGGGCCACGTCGACCACGTCTTCCACCTGGCGGCGGTCTACGACCTCTCGGCCGACGCCGAATCGCAGATCGCCGCCAACATCGACGGCACGCGCGCACGTCGTCGAGTTCGCCAAGGCGATCGATGCCGGCCACTTGCATCACGTCAGCTCGATCGCCGCCGCGGGCCTCTACGAAGGCGTCTTCCGCGAAGACATGTTCGACGAGGCCGAAGACCTCGACCATCCGTACTTCCTGACCAAGCACGAGAGCGAGAAGATCGTGCGCAAGGAATCGAAGCGTGCCGTGGACGGTCTATCGGCCCGGCGCTCGTCGTCGGCGACTCGCAGACCGGCGAGATCGACAAGATCGACGGCCCGTACTACTTCTTCAAGCTGATCCAGCGCATGCGCCAGCTGCTGCCGCCGTGGATGCCGACGATCGGCATCGAGGGCGGCCGCATCAACATCGTGCCGGTCGACTTCGTCGTCGCCGCGCTCGACCACATCAGCCACCTGAAGCCGGCCTCGACGAGCGCTGCTTCCACCTCGTCGATCCCGATCGGCTACCGCGTCGGCGACGTGCTCGAACATCTTCGGCAAGGCGGCGCACGCGCCGAAGATGAACGCTGTTCGTCAACGCGCGCGCTGCTCGGCTTCATCCCGAAGAGCGTCAAGAAGGGCCTGATGGCGCTCGCGCCGGTGCGCGCGCATCAAGGCGCGCGGTGCTGAAGGACCTCGGCATGCCCGAGGACATGCTCACCTTCGTCAACTTCCCGACGCGCTACGACAACCGCGAAGCGCTGGCGGCGCTGAAGGGCTCGGGCATCGAGGTGCCCGCGCCTCGACGACTACGCCTGGCGGCTCTGGGACTACTGGGAGCGCCACCTCGATCCCGGCGCTGTAGATCGACCACTCGCTGCGCGGCACGCGTCGCGCGGCAAGGTCGTGCTGGTCACCGGCGGCTCGTCGGGCATCGGCCTGGCGGCGGCGCTCAAGTTCGCCGAGGCCGGCGCGATCACGGTGATCTGCGCGCGCGACGAGGCCAAGCTGGTCGAGGCCAAGAAGCGAGATCCTCGCCAAGGCGGGCAAGGGCGCGAGCGTCGAGACCTTCTCGGCCGACATCGCCGACGAGGCGAGCTGCAAGGCGCTCGTCGACGTGGCTGAACGACGAGCACGGCGGCGTCGACTTCCTGATCAACAACGCCGGCCGCTCGATCCGCCGCGCCATCGAGGCGAGCTACGACCGCTTCCACGATTTCGAGCGGACGATGCAGCTCAACTACTTCGGCTGCCTGCGCGTGATCGATGGGCTTCCTGCCCGGCGATGGTCGACGCAAGAAGAAGCGGCCACATCGTCAACATCAGCTCGATCGGCGTGCTGACCAACGCGCCGCGCTTCTCGGCCTACGTCGCCTCGAAGTCGGCGCTCGACGCGCTGGACGCGCTGCGCCTCGAGCGAATACGCCGACATGGGCATCACCTTCACGACCATCAACATGCCGCTGGTGCGCACGCCGATGATCGCGCCCGACCAAGATCTACGACAACGTGCCGGTGCTGTCGCCCGAGGAGGCCGCCGAACATGATCGCCGAGGCGATGCGTCGAGAAGCCGGTGCGGATCGCGACGCGGCTGGGCATCACCGGCGAGCTGATGCACGCGCTGGTGCCGCGGGTGGCGCAGATCGTCATGAACTCGACCTTCCGGATGTTCCCGGACAGCGCGGCGGCCAAGGGCGACAAGGAGCGAGAAGTACCAGCCGTCAGCCGGAAGCCGTGGCGATGGCGCAGATGATGCGCGGCATCCACTTCTGACCCGGCGCGACTGCGCTCGCGCGCGTCGGCCGGGTTGGCTCTTTACTTTCCGGCGCGCGCCATCACGAGCGCGGGCTCGGCGCGGTATTGCTGCGGGAACATCGCCTTCAGGTTGGCGACCTTCGGCAGGTCGAAGTGGGCGATGTAGCCCTGCGTCGGGGTGCAGCGTCAGGTAGTCCTGGTGATAGTCCTCGGCGGGATAGAACGCGACCAGCGGCACGACCTGCGTGACGATCTTCTGCGGGTAGGCCTTGGCGGCGTCGAGCTGGGCGATGTAGCGCTCGGCGGTGTCCTTCTGCGCCGGCGTCGCGTAGAAGACGGCCGAGCGGTATTGCGTGCCGCTGGTCGGGCTCCTGGCGGTTGAGCTGGGTCGGGTCGTGGGCGACCGAGAAGTAGATCTGCAGCAGCGTGCCGTAGCTCACCTTCTTCGGGTCGTAGGTGATCTGCACCGACTCGGCATGGCCGGTCAGGCCGCTGCCGACCATCATGTAGTGCGCCGTGTCCTTGGCGCCGCCCGAGTAGCCCGAGACCGCCTGGATCGACGCCGTTGACGCGCTGGAACACGCCCTGCACGCCCCAGAAGCAGCCGCCGGCGAAGACTGCGGTCTGCATGCCGCTCGCCGACGCGGTCGCGTCGACCGCGGGCGGCGCGATCTTCACCGCCGATTCGGCGGCGCCGGCGCTCGCCAGGTGCACGTAGATATCCGCGTTTCGCTCGGCCGGCAAGGTGCGCCATTCGGTCATCGGCAGGTCCTGCTCGAGCACTGGTTCGAGATTGGGATCACGGGTGTGATCCATTTCGTGGCCGAGAAGGAATGCCCACCGATCTGGGCTCTGCATCGCGTGCTTCAATGCGACGACTGGCCGGCCCTGGTAACGCCAGCAAGCTCCGTAGAACGCTCCAGGATCAGCGAGTGGCAGTACTGGAATGCCGTGCTGCCAACAGGTGCGCACCAACGCTTGTAGTGGGTGTTCACCAGTTCATCGCCCAGTTCTCCCCGCAAGGAGCTGCGTCAGGCAGTGGCCGGTATTCGACCGTGCACGCGAGCCCGAGCCGTTGCGCTAAGTATTCCGCGTAACGGGCATATCCGTTGACCGTTCCCGATCGTCCGCGGTGGAGGTCACGGAACGAGCCCCGATTGGCAACCGCAACGACATTACCCGAAATGAGCGTCCTCCGCGCTGATCTGAAAGATGCGTGCTGTTCGTGCGGCGGCATTCATCCACCCGGCTGCGGCCGTAGTACCCGCGCTCGCGCCGAAGAATCGGCGAGTCACGGTCTTGCGGCCGATGTTGAACTCGCCAACGTTGTCGCAATGTGGGCGCTCCTCCGCTTCAGCCGGCAGCGTCAGTTCGCCGCCGAACGTGACTCCGAGCGCATTCATCACTTGCTCCACCTTGCGATGCTCGCCCCGGCATAATCCGAGGCTTCATATCGCTGGATTTGCTGCTCACGGAGGCCAAGCCGCTCGCCAGTTCACGTTGGGTCAACTTGCTCGCGATGCGAGCGCGAATTAGGGCCCCGGCAAGTCGGCGAGGTCACTGACCTCGGCCGCGGACGAACCGCACCAACCCGTAGCGCGTCGTACTCGGCCAACTCCTCGTCCATCGCGAGGACCTGAGAGGCGATCGCGTCCTGGCTGGCCTTGACGACCCACCCTGGGACATCGGAGCCGGGCGGGCGTAACTCGCGAGGCCAGCTTGTCGCGCTGGGCTTGTGTCACCCGGTACTGCCGTTCGTTGCGGATCACCGGACCTCCTTAGGGTTGAGCAGCACGATGCCCTTCTGGCGCCGTCGCAAGTTCGCTGGAAGAACTCCACGAAGGGCGAACCCGACCCCGCTCGATCCCGGCGATAAATAGATCGCCTAGGTATTTGCCCTGTACAGCTGCCCTGCCGGCGAGAAGTCCATCAGCACCTGATCCAGTAACCGGGGATCGACCCCTTGCCAGTCCCAGCATGCGTCGTAATCGCTGGGCGACTCCTCGCGGTGACGAAACTGCCGTCCAGCCACAGCGCTGACATCCTGCGTAGGCCAGCGACACGGAAGCGTCCTGGAGGCCCACGAGCAACACGCCGACGCCACGGGCTTCCACCGAACGTGGACACGACGTCTTCCCAGTTGGCCGGATGGATCCCAGATGGAAGCAGCCCCTGGTCGGTCAACGCCGGAAGCACGACACAACAATATCATTGTGTTGCCATCAACAGTAGGTTCCGCCGGGCGCCACGCCGATGATGTCGAAGTGGATTCTGTTGATCGGATCGCCCTAGGCCTCGTCGGGCATGCCCGTGCGGGCAAGACCACCTTGGCTATCGCACTCAAGCGGGCGGTGCCTCAACTGACCGTCGTCAGCTTTGGTGCTGCAATACGTTCCCGTGCGCGGGCAATGGGCCTGGACTCAAGCCGACGCGACGTACTCATTGAGCTGGGCGACCGCTGGGTGCGTCAAGACCCCAAAGGAATCTGTGCGTCAGTTCTTGAGGGGGCAGCAGGATCCCAGAAGGTTGTAGTCGATGGGATAAGGCACGTACACATCGCGGCCGAGATGGCGAGGCAGCTCGCGCCTAGCCAGTTGTCGCTCGTCCTTCTTGACGTTCCACGTGCGTTGCTCGTGCAACGGCTTACAGCGACGGGCCTCGACGAGGCGGCAGCCGAGGCTGTTCTCTCCGGTCCGAGCGAAGTCGAAATTGACGCAGATCTCCGGTCGAAGGTCGATGTCGTCATCGACGCGTTGCGTCCCGCGGACGAGAGTGTTCAGCTGCTCGCTGCGAGGTTCTTCTAGCGGTTGCGGCGACCATGTTGCGATCCTCGGTACAAGCCACGCGCGACAGTCGATGCGATCATCATCGTCAGCCCCTCCGCGCACACCGGCTTGATGTGTCCATCCTCCGCCGGTTGAACTTGCGCCGACGTGAGTCCGCACGCGCATATGGACGAAACGCGCAGTGGCAGACTTTCACCATGGCCCTTGAAACAGACATGGCGAATGTCGAGGCGGTGCAGCCAGCCGATCGACATCTGGTTCAGGCTGAGGCGGTCGTCGCGCTGGCCGGGCACTCCGGCTCGGGGAAGTCCGCGCTCTCTGCAGCGGTTGCCGACCGTCACAACGAAACGGCGGTCGTGCGATTCGTCGACGCCGTACGCGAGCAAGCTGAGGCCGCCGGCGTTCTCGCCCGATGATCCAGACGTTCTCGTGCGACTTGGGGCAGGGTGGGTCAAGCGTGATCCACGCGGGTTCTGCAAGACGGTCCTGACCTCGGGGCCCAGGAGGGCCAACCTTCTGGTGATCGAGGGGATTCACCACGAGGTGATTCGCCAACACCTCGTCGAGCTCGTCGCTCCCCTCCCGATGCGCTTCGTGATGCTGAAGTCGCAGCGACGAGACATCGTGAGCCGCTTCGAGTCGCAGGGCAAGACTGCGGCGCAAGCTGAGCGCGTTCTGGCCGACTCAACTGAGGCCGAGATCGATCGAAAGTTGCTTGCCCAAGCCGACCTGATCCTCGACGGAACGCAGGCTCCGAGGCACAACGCAGACCGAGTGATCGAGCTCGCGATGTCTGCTAGCGATGGAATGCCGTGGGCTCGTGAGTACGCCGGCGGGTTCGACAGGACGCAGCGAACCGAGCTCATCGCGGTCGTAGCGGACCGATTTCGCTGGCTACTTCCTGCCGAAGCTGGCGACGCACTCGGCGCACGCACCTCGGACGTAGAAGTATTACGCCAACAGCGGCGGCTCCTCGGACTGGAGGTCAACGGCGCAGTCCTTTACCCCTCATTCGCCCTCACCGAAGGGCGCCCAGACCCTGTCGCTACTGCAGCTTTCGCCGACCTAGCGTCGATCTCTCACCGACTGGGAAATATTGGCCTGGCTGATCTCGGCGAACGGCTACCTGGACGGCATGCGCCCGGTCGACGTCGCAGCTCGGTACAGCCGCGCGGCGATCACGGCTGAATTGTCCGCCTGAATGACCGGACGTCGTGTCGTTCCTGACCCACCTGCCGACCTCGCCGCGAACTCAACGGAGACCTCCTTGGCCACCGGGCGACCGGCTTCATCGTTGTCATTCAGCGGGATACGACGCGTGCGAGTTCAACCCGGCGCTGGCCCCGGTGGTGGATTCAACTGGTTCACGGATTCGACTGGATCAGTCGTTCCCATCCTGTACGCCGGGGCTACGGAGGACTGCGCGCTTACTGAAACTCTGTTCCATGACGTCCCACTCCAGGGCGACGACCATTCGTTGCAGGCCGCAAGCTGGTCGGCAAATGCTTGAGCAGCTTCCGAGTCGATGGACGTGCCCCGCTGAGACTCGTAGAAATCCACGACCCTGGGCTGCGTCGTCTTAGAGCTCCGGCCGCACCAACTCACGGCGACAACGAGCTACCACTACCCGCGCACCGTCGTGTGGGCACAGGAGTTTCATGACCAGCTGCCGTGGGCGCAGGGCCTCGTTTGGATGAGTGCGCGGATCAACACCGAGAAATCGGTCGTCCTCTTCGGCGACCGCATATCAAGCACAGCCCTAACAACGGTCGGCGCCGCAGTCCGACTCGACGACGCGGCAGGCGTGACGAGGGTTCGCCGACTTGGTCTGCATTCCGGTATCCGAGTCTCGTGGCCCGTCGGCGTGCTCGGACCCTGATATGGGTGCTCGAAGTCGCGAGCTTGTCGACAGAGCTCAGCGAAATTTCGCTGCGGCCGTGGAGTCGCCCATGACGTTATGTCCGGAGGGGCCTGTTGGGCATTGCGACCGAGTCGGCGATCTTCGCGTGATGGTCCCGCGATCGGTCACCCTCGCCCCGTTAGAAGCCACCGCGGCGGCCCGTTCGGATGGCGAACGCGTCGAGGGCTTTTAGCACGCGCGGTGCGCTGTAGCGGCGGTAACGCTGACGGCCCGAGACCTTTACGAGAACATCGGCCCCGACGAGTTGGCTGATGGCGCCCAGTGCAGCCGGAGCAGTCACGCCGAGTTGACGTTGCACAAGCGGGGAATCGACCACAGGTTGGCTCAGGAGCATGTCGGCGAGACGCCACGCCGTTGCGCCGCGGCGAGCGGAGATTGCCTCGTCCCAGCTCGCGCGCACCGCGTGTAGCTCGTCGACGAGAGCACGTCCGTTGTTGATCGCTGCGAAGCTCGCGTTCGCCAGCCGCTCGACTATCGGCTCTGGATCGCCGTCGCGGTAGGCGGTCAGCGCGTCGAAGTAGCGGCGCGTGTCGGCGAGCAGGCCGGCGGAGACAGGGACGGTGACGTGCCGGGTCAGTCCTTGGCCCGCAGCAGGCTGTGCACCAACGCGCGGCCGGTGCGTCCGTTGCCGTCGGTGAATGGGTGGATGGTTTCGAACTGCGCGTGCGCGATCGCAGCCTGGATCAGTGCCGGCAGGTCGTCGCGCGTGAGGAACCGCTCCAGGTCGTCGATCGCGACGGAACGCGGTCCGGATGGGGCGGCACGAACGTGGCGTCGTGCGGCGACGAACGCTGCCGCCGATCCAGTTCTGCACCGTGCGCCACTTGCCGGCCGACTCGGGCTCGGCGCGGCCGAGCAGCGCGTCGTGAATCGCGAGGATCGCGCCGCCGTCGAGGTGATCGGCGAGCGCCAGCGCGGCCTCCATCGCGACGCCGTTGGCGACGACGAGCGCTGCGCTCTCCGAGCCGGTGTTGCCGAGCTCGGCCAGGCCGACTGCCTCCGCGGATGCAATGACGTTCTCGATCCGCGACGAGGCCGCGGCTTCGACTCGCCGCAGCGCTGCAGACAGCTGAGGCAGGTCCGCGCTGATCTGCTGGTCGAACCGCGCGATCTCCGTGGCCGCCTCGGTGGCGAGGGCGCGGGTTGCCGGTGACAGCGGCACGTCCCGAACGTCGGCGATCTCGGCGGCTATTGCGGCTCGGTAGGGCTGGGCCGCCCGAGACGCGGAGTCGCCCGGAAGTGTCGACGGCTGCCACCGCAGTCGCTCGTAGGTCACCGCCGGCCAGGCCCTCGTTATCGAACCGACAACGCCTCTCCGCACTCTGCCAGCTTAGTAAGGGATCAGCGTCATCCTTTACTTAGAGCGACGCTAAGCCTCAGATGCTGACGCGCACCGTTGGCACCAATGGCAACCAAACTGGCAACCAGGCGGAATTAGTTGATCTTGCGAGAGGCTCTAGCCCATTAAAACTGGGTGGAGCTGAGGGGACTCGAACCCCTGACCCCCACACTGCCAGTGTGGTGCGCTACCAGCTGCGCCACAGCCCCAAAACGCGGCCCCGTCGGACCGAAGCGCAATGTTACACGGCACGGCAGAGTGTCCCGAATGCCGTCATTCTGTGCCGACACGCCACGCCGACACCCCCCGGAACACGGGGTCTGGAGGGCTGTAACCCATACTGGACCCAGCAACAAACCGACGATCAAGGGAGATCCCCGTGAACCGCAAGGAACTGGTTGCCGCCGTCGCCGAGGCGTCATCGCTCGAGCAGAAGACGGTGGACGCGGTCCTGCGTGGCCTGCAGTCGACACTGGAAGACGCCGCGGCCAAGGGCGAGAAGGTCAGCGTCCCCGGCTTCTTCGCTCTCTCGGTCGGGCAACGCAACGCCCGTGAGGGACGCAACCCGGCCACCGGCGCCACCATCCAGATCAAGGCCGCGAAGACCGTGAAGTTCAGCGCCGGCAGCGCGCTGAAGGAAGCCGCCAACAAGTAGCTTCAAACGACCGAAGGGCCGGACCCCGTCTTGGGGTGTCCGGCCCTTCGGCGTTGCGGCCTACTTCTTCGCGCTGGACGACGCGGTCGGCGTCGGCGTACTCGTCGCGCTCGGCGATCCTGTAGGAGATGGCGAGGGCGCCGGGCCCTTCTTGTCCGCCGTCGCTATCGCCGCCGTCAGCGACTCCCGGTTCGGGTTGCTCAGTGTCTTGCCGTTCACCCGCACCGTCGGCGTCTGCGTGACGTTGCGCTTGCTCGCGTTGTCGGTGATAGCCAACACCAGCGCCTTGTGCTTCTCCTGCTGCACGCACGTCGAAAACGTGGTGACCTGCTTGGTGGTGAGCCCGGCCTGCTGCGCGTAGGTGATGAACTTCGAATCGGGCAGCCCGTCGCTGCCTTCCTTCGGCTGCACGTTGGCCTTGAACAGGATGTCGTGGAACTTCTTGAACGCGTCCACCGACACGTCGGACGCACACACGGCAGCATTGGCCGCACGTGAGGAGTACCGAGTGCCGTTGGAGTTGGCATTGAGGAACGCCAGCGGGTGGTAGCGCACCTGGGCCTTGTTCGCGCGGACGTCAGCCGACAGCGCCGCGCCCGCAGAAGACTCGAACCGCTGGCAGGCCGGGCACATGAAGTCCTCGAAGACGTCCACCGTCGCCGCGGCCTTCTTGCCGTAGACAACTCCATTGCTGACACCAGCGTGCGTCGCCACCAACGAACCGGCGATCTTGGCCCGTCCCGACTGCACCCCCGCCCCGATCACCGCGATCAGAACCACGACAACAGCGACAGACGCGTTCAGGTACCGGTCGCGCTCGCGCGCCTCCTTGCGCCGGGCCTCCACCGCGGCGCTGTACTTGCGCTGCCCATGGTGCGAGCGCAGCCGCTTGGCCGACGGCGGCGGCACGTAATCGTTGCGGGCCAGGAACTCCTCGACAGAAATCCGGGTCATGCTCCACACGACGAGATAGGCAGCAAGGAGCAACAGCGCGACGTCACGCAGGATGTCCAGCGTGTACTGCGTCGGGCCGGCCGTGATGCCACCGCCGTGGAAGCAGCCACACGTCAGTTGCAGGTCGCGCGCGGCCGCCTGCGTCAGCCCGATGAGGAAGACCAGGAACAACACCGCCGACACCGCGGCCGCCAGCCGCACCGCCACACCGATGACCAGCAGCAGCCCGAGGCAGATCTCCAGCACGGGCAGCCCGTACCCGATCGCCTTGGACAGCCACTCCGGTGTGGCGTCGTAGGCCCGGACGACCTGCACGAACGCCCGCGGGTCGTGCAGCTTGGCCCACCCGGACCAGAGCCAGATGACGCCGAGGATGAGACGTAGGACGGTGCCGAGCCACGGTCGCGCTGAAGTCCAGGTCACGAGGGGTGATTCTGCCGTACGAGCGAATGGATCAAGTCTTCGCCGCGAGCGGCAGGTCGTGAGCGATCACTTGCGCCTCGTTGGTGCTCTGCAGGAACGTCACCCGGGCGTAGTTGTCAACGCCGTACAGCAGCACCTGCGCGGAATGGGTCTGCCCACCGTCCTCGGCCAGCGTGATGTGCGCGGCCGCCTGGGCGGCGTCGATCTGGGCCTGCGTACCGCGCAGCCCCACGAACGTGGCCCGCACTCCCCCGCTGAAGTTCCCCAGCCACTGCTTGATCACCGCGGCGGTGTCGTGCTTGACGTCGGTCGAGACGAACACGACGTACGTCTTGGCCTGCAGCGCGGCCGGCAGCTTGGTCAGTGCCTGGTGGATGTCGGCCATCGTTGTCGGGCAGACGTCCGGGCAGTTGGTGTAGCCGAAGAACACCAGCGTCGGATGGCCGGTCGTCCGGGTACCGAACGAGAACGCCTGGCCGGCGGTGTCGGTCAGCGTGAATGACGGCCGGGGCTGCGGCGGGACGAGCCCGGTGCCGTGGAAGCCGGCCCCGCCGGTCGACTGGTCGTTGAGCTGGGACGGTGGCGAGTTCGCGGCACCACCCGACGACGAGGTGCAGCCGGCCAGCGCGGCCACACCGGCCAGCGCCGCGGCAACCACGACAGACCGCACGCGGTGGATCACTTCGTCGCTCCCGATGGTGAGGGCGAGCCGTTCGGAGCGGGCGCCCCGAGCGCAATCACCGGCGCAGTGACCTCGACCGGGTCGGCGTCGGCAAACGTCAGTTCCAGGTTGACGTTCTGGCCGGGCAGCAGCTTGCCGAACAGCTGCTCGATCATCACGTGTCCCTTCCCCGTCGACAGTACGAGACTGCCGTGGGCCGGGATCACCACCCCGTTCGCGACGGCCGTCATCACGCCGTGCACGGTGGCGTGCAACACCGAGGTCGCCCCCGCCCCCGACGTCACCGACAGCAGCCGGTCGGCCCGGCCGGTGGTGTTGTAGACGGTGAAGTACGCGGCCGCGGCGTCGGTGGGCGGCGCGGGCTCGCGCACGTAGGCGTTCGACACCACGATGGGTGCAGCCGGCGAAGCGCCGCCGGACGCCACCGCCGGAGGCACCGCGCCGCGGATCAGCCCGGCCGCCCCCACGGCGGCGACCAGCACGCCGCCGATCGCGGCCGACCAGGGGATCCGCATCAGGTCCGCCCGTCTCGCGCGCGGGACACGATGCCGAGACCCAGCGCCGCGGCCGCCACCACGAGTGCGACGATCGACAGCACAACTGGGCCGGTATTGCTCGACTTCGACGACGAGGCCGACGAGGCCGACGCGCCCGGTGCGATGGAGACGCTCGCCGAGGGTGACGCTCCGGCCGCCTTCGCCGCCAGCTGCAGGGTCGGCGCCGGATGCTCCAGCTGCGCCGTGTTGCCTGGCGCCGCCGTCTCGATCCACGCGACCGAAGTGCCGTCGCTGTAGGTCTGGATGGCCTTGAACGCCAGGCTCGGCGCGTCGGGCAACTGGCCGGCGATGATCGTGAACACGCCGAACTCGCCGGGCTTGAGACCCTGGCCCGGCTTGGCCGTCCAGTCGATCTCGGAGACGGCGTCGGTGATGTCACCGTCGTCGGTGTGGATCGGCTGGGCCAGCTTGGCCGTCTTCTGGGTGTGCGTCCACCCCGCGATCGCCTGCACCTCCACCGACGCGATCGGGGTCTTGGTCGGCAGTGCCAGCCGCAAGCCGACCGTGTCGGCGTGCTCCTCGACCGGCACCCGGAACGTGATCACCTGATCGCTGCCGCCGCGCGTCGCTCCGGGGGCGCTGACCGTGACGTGGGCGGACGCCGGCCCGGCCAGGACGAGCAGGGCGGCACCCGCGACAACACCAGCCACCGCGAACATGCGCAGCCTCTTGATCAACGGACAGCCTTTCAGTAGAGGTGGATCTTGACCTGTTCGGCCGTGGCATCGAACTTCGAATCGGTGACGATCACCGTGAACCGCCAATTGCCCGCCACCGGCAGGTTCACGCCGCTGCCCGCGTAGGCCCGGGTGCCGTTCGCGCGCAGCGGGATCGGAATCGGGCCGAGCTGCTTGGCCGGCAGGGTGGCCGTCACCGTCACCTTCTGAGGCTGCGCCCCGGAGCTGATGACGACGTCGGTGGCGACCGTGCCGTGCCGGCCGGGCGTCACCGTCACGGTCACATCGCGGCCGTCGCCGAGGCCGCCCGTGGCCGACGCCGGGCGCAGCTCGCGGGCCGCGATCGCCTCCTTGCCCCGCGGCTGGGCCACCAGCACCGACGTGGCGACGAGGACGCCTATCGCCAACGCGATCTCGACGAGCACCGAGCGCCGCAGCCGCTCCATCGCGACCGGATGCGACCCGTCGTCCCCCGGCGGCTCTTCCCGATCCGCGGCCGCCGGTTCGGCCAGCGCCGCGTCGCTCATCGCATAGGCCACCGGCACCCGCACCAAGCGGCGCTGGATCACGTTGCGGGACACATTCGCCAACAGCAGCACGCCGACGAACAGCGCCACCTTGACCACGACGAGCAGCCCGTACGTCGTGGTGAAGATCGCGTGCAGCGTGCCGATGCCCCGCCAGGCCGCATACGTCCCGGTCACGGCCAGAGCGGCGACCGCCGCCAGCGCCACCCGCGAGAAGACCGGCAGCACCGCGCGCAGTTCCGCCGGCTCACGCCGGGGCAGCACCGCAGCCACCAGCACTACGAGGCCGCCGACCCAGCTGGCCATCGACAGCAGGTGCAGCGAGTCGGCCGCCACCGACAGGAGGCGCGGGTTGGTGGTCTCGGGATGGCCGACCAGCGAGAAGCTCAGCGCCAACCCCGCGGCCAGCGGCCACGCCGCGTGCTCGACCGGCGACCGCCGCCGCTCGCCCTGCAACGCCCACCCCAGCAGCAGGGCCAGCGCTCCGAGCAACAGCAGCCGGGCGCAGTGGGCCTGGCCGTAGTCGGTGTGCAGGGTGCCGTCGAGCAGCGACCAGTTGGCGACGTGGGACAGCCCCGTTCCGGCCGAGTAGGGGCCCTGCAGCAGCAGTTCGGCCACGGCGCCCAGCGCCATCGCGATCCAGCCGGCCCAGACGATGGGCACGGCCCGGCGGTCGTCGCGGCCCTGCGGCCACACCGTCAACAGCAGCCAGGCCCCGCCGAGGAGGGCGAAGCCGGCGAAGGAGATCCAGCGGACGACATCGAACGCGACGCTGGTCGTGTGGTTGACCGTCGACGTGGTGCCGGCCGCGGCCGTGAGCACGCCGTTGCCGACAACGAACCGCATCGTCCCGGCGACCGGGTGCGAGTCGGCCGAGATCACCCGGAAGCTGCCGGTATAGGTGCCGTCGCCGAGTCCGGACTTCAGCTTGTCGGCCACCTTGGCGCCGTCACCGCCAGGATGGAACGCCGCCCCGGCATCGACGCGACGACCGCTCTGATCAGTGACGTGCAGGTAGCCGGCGCCGCCCAGCCCGACCGGTTCGTCGAACGTCACCATGACGACAGCCGGTGCGCTCTTCAGCCGAGATCCATCGGTCGGCGTCGTGCCGACGACGGTGGCATGCGCGGACGCGGCGCCGGCGAACGCAAACCCGATACCCAGGACGGCGCCGAGCAGCACCAGCAGCGCGGCCAACCGCCGGATCACGCGACGCCCCGCAGCCGCCGGCGCCCGGGTTCGTCGCGGTCGCCGGCGGTGCCGGCTGGGCTGAATCGCCCGGGTGGCAGCGCCCGCTCGGCCCGATCGAGCAGCAACACGAGCAGCAGGCCGCTGATGGCCGCGAAGTGGGTGCTGATCCGCCCGAACGACACCGCTCCGTCCGCGATGTCGTGCGCGCTCACGGCGCCCAGCACGACGACGAACGTCGCCAGCAGCGGCACCAGCCCGGCCGCGCGGCGCGGAGTGGCGGCCGTGGCCAGAAACGCCGCTGCCAGCGCCAGGTTCCAGGCCGCCGCCTCGTGGCTGGCGTGGGCGGACATGGCCATCCCGATGCTGTCGCCGAAGAACGCCGGCAGGGCGATCGCCAACTGGACCACGGCGGCGAGGACGAGCGCGGCCCGCAGCAAGGCCCGACGCCGAAACACCCGCCGGGCCGGCAACACGATGTCGGCCGTGATCTGCTCGGCCAGGTCCGGCACTTCGGCCGCGCTGAGGCGGGCTTGGCGGGTCAGTCGCGTCGCGTCCTCGGCCCATCGGGCACACTCGGAGCAGGTGGCAAGGTGATGATCGAGGCCGGACGACGACATACCCAACGGCTCGCCATCGAGGCGGGCCGAGGCGGCCTCCCTGAACCGATCACATCGCACGCTACGAATAGTCGGGTAGAACGGGCGGATAGTTCCCGGGGTGACGGAGACCACCGGACAGCCGGGGCCAGAGAGGCAGCAGATGGACGAGGACCTCGACGAGGCCACCATGGCCGCGCTTCGGGCGCGCCGCGGTGACGCCGACGCCGCCGCGTTCTTCGTCCGGGCCACTCAGGCCGACGTCTGGCGGCTCTGCGCCCACCTCGGTTCCCGCGCCGACGCCAACGACCTGACCCAGGAGACCTACGCCCGCGCGTTCGGCTCGCTGCACCGCTTCGCCGGCCGGTCCTCGGTGCGCACCTGGTTGCTGAGCATCGCCCGGCGAGTGTGCGCCGACGCGGTGCGCTCAGCCGTGCGCTCGCGCGCGGTCGAAGTGGTCGTCGAGGCGCCGGACGAGCTGGCCGCCGCCCGCCGCGCGACCGACCCGGCCGACACGGTGACGCTCGACGCGATGCTGGCCGCACTCGACCACGACCGTCGCGAGGCGTTCGTGCTGACCCAACTGGTCGGGCTGTCCTACGCCGAAGCCGCCGATGTGTGCAGCTGCCCGGTGGGCACGATCCGCTCCCGGGTCGCCCGCGCTCGCGCGGAGCTGGTCGAGGCGTTCGGCCCGGGCCAGACCCGCGCCGGCACGGCTTGAGCTCAGCTTTCCGCGGCCATCCGCTTGCGGACGTCGCGGGTGACGAAGTGCTCGGCCACGAACGACATCGTCGGGACGGTGCCGGCGAGCATCACCAGCGCGATCCGGTACAGCGGCCAGCGGGTCTTGAAGCCGAGGTTGACGGTGGTGATGACGTAGATCAAATATAGGTAGCCGTGCGCCACCCACAGCAGCCCGGTGCCGGGCTCCATGTGATCCACATGGACGACGTCCTTGAGGATCAGCGCGATCGTGCCGGCGATCAGCACGACGCCGGTGGTGAAGGCCATGACCCGGTAGCGGAGCAGCGCTCCGGCGTACCGGGACCGGGCCGGGGTCGACGCGGCCGCGGCCCGCTGGCTCACGGTGCGGTCCCTTCAGCGCGGCCCTTCGCGGAGGTGTCGTCGGCCAGTCGGGCCAGGTAGGCGTTGTAGGCCGCGTGCTCTGAATCCGTCGCAACGGCAGGCGCAGTCGCGCTCTCTGGCATCACGTAGCGACGGTAGGCGACCGGGTCCTCGGCGCCGGAACCGGGCTCAGCGTCCTGCGAGCCCGCCCCGGCGGAAGGGTCGGGCACCGAGCCGCGGCCCCGAGCGTCGCGGACGACCCGCGCCCACATCAGCAGAACGAACGCGCTGAAGGCCCACCACTGCAGGGCATAGCCGAAGTTCTGCAGATTGAAGTGCTTGGCGTTGGACACGTCGAGCTGCCAGCGCCCGAGCAGCACCATCGTCACGACCAGCGCTAGGGCTATGCCGTGCAGCGCGAGCCAGCCCGGGGAGAAAAGTCGAGCCCTGCGCGCCACCCGTCAACGGTACGTCAGGGTCCGGGCCTCACTTGATGACTGTGATGGTCTTCGTTGTCTGCACCCGCAGCCCGGCGTTGTCGATGACGACCAGAATCAGCGTCCGCGTGCCCACCGTCGGGAAGCGATAGGTGAAGCTGACGTCCCTCGAGTAGGTGTTGACGCCGAACTTCCAGGCCCGCTGAGTGATCGTGCCGCCGGTGTTCGGATCGGTGGTCGTACTGCTCGACCACTTGCCGTAGGTGTTGACGTGCAGCGTGCTGTTGCCGGTGATCCGCGGTACCGGCGGCATGCCGACCGTGATCGAGCGCGACGTGCTCGCGGCATGCCCGTTGCTGTCGATGACCGTCAGGCCCACGGAGTACGTGCCTTTGACCGTGTAGGTATGGCTGGCACTGCCGCCGCTGGCCGGCGTCGTCTGGCCGTCGCCCCAGGTCCAGTTGTACGTGACCGGCGCAGCCCCGGTCGGGTTGCTGTAACCGCTGGCCGTGAACGTCTCGGCCACGTTCAGGTTCATCACCGGCGCGGCGATGGACACGGTGGTCGGCGACGGCGTGAACACCGAGAGCCCGTTCGGCGCGCCCAGCCCGGACGGCCCGTCGTAGCCGGTGCGAGCATTGCACTGGCGGTCGTTCGTGGTCGACTTCTCCAGGCCCGTGTAGTCATAGCCGCAGTCGAGCAGGCCGAGCCAATTGCCGTTCTGGTCAGCCAAATTGTTGGGGTTGCCAGTTTCCTGGCGGGTCAAGGTCTTCACCGCCGCGGTGCACTGCGTGTGCGTGGCGCCGCCGCAGAACGAGTTGCCGCCCACGGTCACGTCGTACACGGCGGTGGGGTGGCTGTGCACGTTGTGGTAGAGCGACTGGGCCGGATAGATGTTGCCGCCGGACCCCCCGGCGAGCGCCCACATCGCTGCGATCAGCGGCGAGGACAGCGAGGTCCCGCCGACGCGCTTCCAGGCCCCAGCGACATAGACGTCGAACCCGGTGTTGGGATCGGCATCGGCAGAGATATCGGCCGCCAGCCGCTTCGAGCCGCAGCCGGTGGTGCTGTAGCCGGCGACCTGGCTCTGCCAGGACTGCGCAGGGTAGAGGAAGCTGCAGCCGCCGCCCGACGCGCCTTGCGAACCGTGGGCCAGGCCGACCTGGGCCGAGGCTCCGTTCTCGTTCCAGACGGTCTCGGAGTGGCGGGCCCCGGTGACGGCGCTGGGAGTCAGGGCCGTGCCGCCTACAGCCACGACGTCTGGGTAGGTCGACGGCACACTGGCCGCATCGTCGGACGAGCCGTTGAGGTCCATGGCGTAGTCCCAGTCGTACCAGCCGTCGTCGCCCGTCGACGCGGTGATCACGACACCGGGATGGGAGTAGGCGTCCTTGATACTCAGCGGTGCCCCGGAGTCCTCCGGGCCACCGTAGGAATTGCTGATCTCGGTCGCGCCCAAATTGACGGCAGTGTTCACCGCGGTGGCGAGGTCTTCGGGGTCGGGCTGGTCTGCTTCCACCAGCAGGATCTTGCACAGGGCGCAGACCGCCCGTACCGCCTGAACATCGAGCGAGATCTCGACCGACCAGCTCACGTTGGCAGCAGGCAACGGCGCCGGGGCGCCGGTCTGGTTCACCGTGCGGAAGGACGTGGCCGTCTCGGCCGGCAGGCCGTAGTGCGCATTGAATGCGTTCAACTCGGTGAGCACGTTGGGGTTGTCGAACGCGTCGACGATCGCCACGGTCTGAGTCGCGGCCTTGGCGGCGGTGCGGTCGTAGGAGTACGCCTTGGCCAGGTCGGCCGGGCCGAAGCCGCCCTTCGGCCCAGAGAGCTTCGCTGGAACCACGAATGCCTTGGCGCCCTTGGTGGTTTTGGTCGCCGGGACGAGCTTGACGGCCATACAGGTCGCCCGCACCTTGGTCGCCGGCGCGCAGACCCGCTCTGGGACGGCGTAGTGCACCGTCGCGGACTGGGCGGCCTTCGCCGTGGTCCCTTGGGCGTATGACGGGCCGGTCGCGGCCGGTTTGGCCACGACGGGTGCCGGACTGCTGGGGTCGTCGTTCGCGGCCGCCGGACCGGCGGCGCTGAGTCCGAGGGCCAGAGCGGAGACGATCACTGCAAGTAGGCAGACGAGCACACGCCGTAGTCGGTGCGTGCGCGCCGCTACGGCCGAGTTGGGGGTCATCGATCTCCAGTGCGGTAGACGCCTAGGCTCAAAACGGCGCAGGTGTCCCGTCAGGTTATGGCTCGAGGCGGTCCGCTGCCTAGTCGAATGTGAAATTGACGTGAAAGTGTTTGGGCTCGGGTTGAGCTGCCATTCGCACGCGTCGACGCATTATCGGCATCGACCCGTCTGGGTGCCGTGAAACCTAGTGCCGGCCGCGTATCCGGGTGGATACGGGCCGGCACTGTGGAGGTGGCGGGAATCGAACCCGCGTCCTCCGTCGCTTCAACAGGACTTCTCCGGGCGCAGTGTGCGCTGCCTCTACTCGGCCCCACCGGTCATGCACACAAGCCGGTGTGACGGGCCCAGTCGCTGTTGGTTGTCCCGTTCTCGCCCGCGACCGGCGAGAACGGTGAGCCACCTAGCTGATGCCAGCATCCGGGCCGGTGACGAACCCGGGCTGACAGATCCGCTCCGCTACTTAGGCAGCGAGAGCGAAATCAGCGCGATTGGAATCGGCGCTTGTTTTGTGTGCGTCGCTTGTTTAACGAGGGCAGCAACGCGAACCTCGGCCCGCTTCTCCTGCCTCGACGTCCGGAGTCGAGACCCATTCACCCCCTAGTTGGGACGCGGCCCAGTCTACCGGTGGGGGCGAAGCCCCGATGACGATTCAACCGTACAAACCGGGCGGAAACGGCCGGGGCGGCGACGGCGGAGCGGACGAGCCCATGACTCGCGTGACGAATGCCGGCGTGGCCGCCAGGACGTCGGCCGCCAGCTCGTCCAACCACTTGATCTCCGCCGGGCTGGCCTCCTTGCCGTCGAAGCTGCGCAACAGCAACCGGCGACCGTCGTAGCCCAGCCGCTGCACCCGCCGCCGGACCAGCACTTCGCACAGGGGTTGGACGAACAAGCTGGCCACCGTCGTCGAATCGGCGGCGGTGACGACGTACTCCTCGTCGAAGCGGCGCTCGCCGGTCGGCATCCACCAGGCGTCGGCCGGAACACCGGGGCGGCCGAGGGCCGAACGGTGGTCGACGACGACGGCCGGCACCGCGCAGGGCAGGCTCACGGTCAGGGTCGTCCAGACGGTCCCTCGCTCGGGATGGACATAGCCCTCGGCCACGCCCAGGTAGCCGTACGCGACCGTCTGCACTCGCGAGACCACCTGGGCCCGGTCGGATCCGCCGCCGAACACGCTCGGATCGCTCAGGACGCCCTCGGCAAAGCGGGCCAGCCGATCCATGGCAACCGGCTCGGCCCGCCCGCGGGCAACTCCGAGCAGCTCGGCCCGGATTGCGCGCCGGGCTCGATGGCTTCCCACCGCTGGTCTCGCTCCCTCGCTAGCGAATGCGGCGAACACTAGCGAACCCGACGCGGCCGAGAACAGCGACTAGCCCGATAAGTCGGATTCGGCCAGCCCGAACAGGCGCACACCGTTGTGCCAGCAGACGTCGCGCAGCCACTGCTCGCCGAGCCCGAGCCGCTCCAGCGCAGCGAGTTGGTCGGCATAGGTGTACGGGATGTTCGGGAAATCAGTGCCGAGCACGACCCGGTGGCCGAGCTCGCCCAGGCGGCGCACGACGTCGGCCGGCAGCGGCGCCAGCGCGTTCAAGTAGTCGGTACCCACCATCGTCGTGTCGACGTGGACGTTGGGGTACCGCTCCACCAGGTCGAGGTGTTCGGCGTACTCCGGGGCGCCGCAGTGCGCGATGACCGCAGTCAGGCGCGGGTGCGCGGCCAGCACGGCCCCGAACGGACCGGGTCCGGTGTGCCGCCCCGGGCGGGGCCCGCTGCCGCAGTGCACGACGACGGGCGTCCCCGCGTCGGCCAGCTGACCCCACACGTCGTCGAGCAGCGGATCACGCGGGTCGTAGCCGCCCACCTGCACGTGGGCCTTGAACGCCTGGGTGCCCTCGTCGAGGGCAGTGCGGACGTAGTCGGTGGCCGAGAACTCGGGGAAGAACGTGCCGGTGGGCAGGCAGCCCGGCGTGTCCGCGGCGAACGCCCGCGCCCACGCCGACAGCGACTCAGCCATCCCGGGCTTGTGCGGATAGAGCAGGGCCGGGAAGCGCCGCACGCCGAGCTTGCGCAGGATCGCGACTCGCTCGTCCTCGGGCAGCCGATACTGCACCGGCCATTCGACCCCGTAGTGCTCGAGCCCGTCGTCGAAGTAGCGCCAGACCGCGTCCAGCAACGGCTTGGGCATGAAATGCACGTGGGCGTCGATCAACCCGGGCAGTCCGAGCGCGCGCCACCATGACTCGACGTCGTCGTCGGTCAACCCATCCCCTTGGCCCGGCGGCCGAGGGCCTTGCGCACCTCGCGGTCGGCGTCGCGCTTGGCGAGGTCCTGCCGCTTGTCGTAGGACTTCTTGCCCGCCGCCAGCGCGATCTCGACCTTGACCTTGCCGTCGGAGAAGTACAGCGACAGCGGCACCAGCGTCAGGCCGCTCTCCTTCGTCTTGCCGATCAGCCGGCCGATCTCGGCCCGGTGCAGCAGCAGCTTGCGCACCCGTCGCGGTTCGTGGTTGGTCCAGCTGCCCTGGTCGTACTCGGGGATGTGCACGTTGCGCAGGAAGACCTCGCCGTCGTCGATCGTGGCGAATCCGTCGACGAGGGAGGCTCGGCCGAGGCGCAGCGACTTGACCTCGGTGCCGGTGAGGACGATGCCGGCCTCGAAGACGTCGACGATGGAGTAGTTGTAGCGAGCCTTGCGGTTCTGGGCGATTATCTTGCGGCCGGTCTCGCGGTTGCTCGACGCAGCCTGAGCTTTCACGGTTACAACCGTACGTACAGGCGCAACGTCACAAACGCGGTGATCGCCGACAGCACAATGCCCACGATCAGGCCGGTGCCACCGGCAATGAGCACGTCGTTGATGGCCAGGTTGGGGATGACGCCGTTCTGGGTCGGCACCTTGAACACGCCGTCGAGCACGTAGTGCTTGCCGATCCAGATCAGGCCGACCGAGATCAGGCCGCCGATCGTCGCGGCGATCACCGCTTCCAGCATGAACGGCATTTCGGTCATCCACCGCGATGCGCCAACCAGTCGCATGATGCTGGTCTCGTTCTTGCGTTGCGCAGCCGCGACTTGGATGGTGTTGGCGATCAGCAGGATGGACGCGATGAGCACCACCAGCGCGATGATGATCGAGAACCATCTGGCCCCGTCGATGACGTCGAGCAGCGTCTTGATCGTCTTGTACTGGTTGTTCACGGCACCGACGCCAGTGACGGTGGCGTATTTCGCCGCGAATCTCGGGTAGTCCTTCTTGAGGTCCTTGAGCTTGACCGTGAAGGACGCCGGCAGATCGCCGACCTTCAGGAACTTGGCCACCGACGGGTCGGCCACCTTGCCCCGCTTGTACTGCTCCTGCTCCGAGACGTAGCTGGCCGACGTCACCAGCGAGTCCTTGTCCAGCTCGGACCGGATGGCGGCCGTCTCTTCCGGCGTGGTCTTGTGCTTGCAGTTCGGGTCCTTGTCGTGCAGCGTCGCGCACAGGTACACCGAGATGTTGATCTTGCCTTCATAGACGTGCTTGAACTTGGTGATCTCGGTGTTGGCCAGCAGGGCCGCGCCGACGAAGGCCAACGCGATCGAGGTGCTGAGAATGAGCGCGATCGTCATCGTCGCGTTCCGGCGCACACCGGTTGCGACGCCGGACAACACGAAGCTTGCGCGCATGACTTCCTTACTTCTCGGGACTACTCGGCGGAACGCTCGAGTGCGGCCGCGGTCGCGTTAGCGACCGACTCCGTACACCCCGCGGGACTGGTCGCGGATGATCTTGCCGAACTCGAGTTCGATCACGCGCCGGCGCATGGCGTCGACGATGTTGTTGTCGTGAGTGGCCATGACCACCGTGGTGCCGGTGCGGTTGATGCGTTCGAGCAGGCTCATGATGCCCTGACTGGTGTCGGGGTCGAGGTTGCCAGTCGGCTCGTCGGCGAGCAGGACCAGCGGACGGTTCACGAACGCGCGGGCGATTGCGACGCGCTGCTGCTCGCCGCCGGAGAGCTCGTTGGGCATCCGCTGAGCCTTGCCCTCGAGCCCGACCAGTTCGAGCACCTCCGGCACGGTGCGGCGGATAGCCTTGGGTGACTTGTTGATCACTTCGAGGGCGAAGGCGACGTTCTCGTAGACGTTCTTCTTGGGCAGCAGCCGGAAATCCTGGAAAACACAGCCGATCTTGCGGCGCAGGTCAGGAACCTTGCGGTTGGGCAACCGGCCCACGTTCCGGCCGTCGACCGTGACGATGCCCGAAGTCGGCAGCTCTTCGCGCATCAACATGCGCAGCACCGTCGACTTGCCCGAGCCGGACTGACCGATGAGAAAAACGAATTCGCCCTTCTCGATTTCGATGTCGATGCAGTCGAGAGCGGGACGCGCGCCGGCCGGGTAGACCTTGGTTATTCGCTGGAGCCGGATCACGGGAGTGCAGTTTACCCACCGGTAGCAGACGATCCGGTCAAGGCGGTGCGGGCGGCGCTTCGGAAACCCTGTCGGCGCGGGTTGCTAGCGTCGAACGCGTGGTGGCGCCGAGGACGAGCAGCCGGACCGAGCTACGAGAGCCGGCCCGGCCGGAGCCGCTCATATCGGCCCGCGGGCTGACCAAGCGGTTCGCCAACTTCACCGCCGTCGACAGCGTCGATTTCGACGTGCACCGGGGCGAGGCCTTCGGATTCCTGGGCCCAAACGGGGCCGGTAAGAGCTCGACCATGCGGATGATCGGCTGCGTCGCGCCGGTCACCGCCGGCACGCTGCGCATCCTGGGCCTCGACCCGGCCGTCGACGGCCCGGCGATCCGGAGCCGGCTCGGGGTCGTGCCTCAGCAGGACACGCTCGACCTGGAGCTGACGGTCCGGGAAAACCTCTACATCTACGGGCGCTACTTCGGGATGTCGCGGGCCGAGCTCACTCCCAAGGTCGAGGAGTTGCTGGACTTCGCCCAGCTCGGCGAGCGGGCCAAGTCAAAGGTCGAGCCCCTGTCCGGTGGCATGAAGCGCCGCCTGACCATCGCCCGTTCGCTGATCAACGACCCCGAGATCCTGCTGCTGGACGAGCCGACCACCGGGCTGGACCCGCAGGCCCGGCACGTGCTGTGGGACCGGCTCTACCGGCTGAAGCTGGCCGGGGTCACCCTCGTCCTGACCACGCACTACATGGACGAGGCCGAGCAACTCTGCGACCGCCTGGTCGTGATGGACGGCGGCCGGTTCGTGGCTGAAGGCTCGCCGCGGCAGTTGATCGCAGAACACTCCTCGCGCGAGGTGGCCGAGCTGCGGTTCGCGCCCGATGACAACGCAGCGGCAGCCACGCAGATCACCGCGCTCATGGCCGGGGTGGACGCGCGGGTCGAGGTGCTACCCGACCGGGTGCTGCTCTACGTGGCTGACGGCGAGGCGGCGGTGACCCGGATCCGCGACCACGGGCTGCAACCGGTGTCCAGCCTGGTCCGGCGCAGCACGCTGGAGGACGTCTTCCTGCGGTTGACCGGCCGGAGCCTGATCGACTGATGAGCACCGTCGAGGTTGCTCCGGCCCCGCGTGCCGCGCGCGGTTCGGTGTGGCCGGTCGTGGAGTACCGGTTCCGGGTCATTCGCAGCTTCTGGCGCAGTGTCGCCATCGTCGGGCTGGTCACGCCGCTGATGTACGTGCTGGCGCTCGGGATCGGGCTCGGGGCGATCGTCGACGACAACGGCACGCCGCTCGGGGTGCCCTACCTCGTGTTCGTGGCACCGGCGTTCCTGACCGCGGCCGCGTTGCAGATCGCCGCCGCCGAGGCGAGCTACCCGTTGATGGGCGGCTTCAAGTGGGAGCGCACGTTCCACGGCATGATCGCCACCCCGCTGACCCCCCGGCAGGTCTGCGACGGCGAGTTGCTGGCCAACGCGCTGCGGCTGTTCCTCAACTCCGCCGTCTACCTGGCGATCATGGCCTGCTTCGGCGGCACCTCGCGCTGGCAGGTCGTGCTGGCCGTGCCGGCCGCGACGCTGACCGGAGTGGCGTTCGCGGCTCCCGTCGCCGCGCTGACGGCCAGCCTCGAGAACGAGGGCAACGGCTTCAACATGGTGTTCCGGTTCGTCGTCACGCCGATGTTCCTGTTCAGCGGGACGTTCTATCCGATCAGCCAGCTGCCGGAGTGGGGCCAGTGGCTGGCCTACTTCTGGCCGCTGTGGCACGGCACGGAACTGGCGCGCGACGCCGCGATCGGTGGCCTGTCGTGGCTTGCGGTGGTCGGGCACATCGCCTACCTGCTGCTGTGGGTCGTCGTCGGCCTGGCGCTGGCGCGCTGGCGGTTCCGGGTGAGGCTGACCAAGTGAGCGCCACGATTGCGCCCGAGGCCCGGGCCAGCACGGCGCTGCGGATGCTGCCGCAGGGCATGTACGCCGGGCGCAGCCACGTCGTGCTCGAGCGGGCGTTCCGGGTGTATCGCCGAAGCTGGATGGTGATCTTCTCCGGCTTCTTCGAGCCGCTGTTCTACCTGTTCGCGCTCGGTACCGGGCTGCACAAGCTGGTCGGCACCGTGGTCGGCCCCGGTGGTCATCCGATCTCATACACCGCGTTCATCGCGCCGGCTCTGCTCGCGTCCTCGGCCATGAACGGCGCGGTCTACGACTCGACGATGAACGTCTTCTTCAAGATGAAGTACGCGAAGCTGTACGACTCGATGCTGGCGACCTCGCTCGGGCCGTTCGACATCGCGATCGGCGAGATCGGCTGGGCGCTCATTCGCGGGGGGCTGTACGCCACCGGGTTCCTCATCGTGATGGCCGTGATGGGCCTGACCGTGTCGTGGTGGGCGGTGGCGATGCTGCCGGCGGCCTTGCTGATCGCATTCGCGTTCGGCGCGGTCGGCATGGCCGTGACCACCTACATGAAGTCGTTCCAGGATCTCGACCTGGTGCAGCTGGCGGTGCTGCCGATGTTCCTGTTCAGCGGCACGTTCTACAACCTGTCGGTGTATCCGGCCTGGCTGCGCGTCGTCGTGGAATGCCTCCCGTTGCAGCACGGCATCGCCCTGCTGCGTGGGCTCAACGCCGGCGTCCTCGACCTGGCCATGGTCGGCCACATCGCCTACTTCGCCGTGATGGCCGCCATCGGGCTGGTCGTCACCGCCCGCCGGTTGGGCGCGCTCTTGCTCAAATAGCCGGGGCGTGGTCGGTACTTAAATGGCCGGGCGTGGTCCGTGATCTCCCCCGCCCGCTGACGCTCGGGTGGGGCCATGTTTTCCCCGCTGGTGCTCGGGTGGGCCCATGTTTTCCCCGCTGGTGACTCGGTTTGCGGCGTCCAAACCGGTCACCAGCGGGGAAAACATGATCACGACCGGTCAGCAGCGGGGAAAAGCGGGACCGGGACGCGCGGCGGCCCCGGCGGAATGGGTCAGTGCGATCGGCGCCAGCGGATGCCGGCTTCGATGAAGCCGTCGATGTCGCCGTCCAGCACGGCCTGGGGGTTGCCGACCTCGAAGTCGGTGCGCAGGTCCTTGACCATCTGGTACGGGTGCAGGACGTAGCTGCGCATCTGGTTGCCCCAGCTGTTCCCGCCGTCCTTGAGCGCGTCCATCGTGGCCTGCTGTTCCTGCCGCCGCCGTTCCAGCAGCTTGGCCTGCAGGACCGCCATCGCCGAGGCACGGTTCTGGATCTGGCTGCGCTCGTTCTGGCAGCTGACCACGATTCCCGTCGGCAGGTGGGTGATGCGCACGGCCGAGTCGGTGGTGTTGACGCCCTGCCCGCCGGGCCCGGACGAGCGGTAGACGTCCACCCGGATGTCGTCGTCGGGGATCTCGACGACGTCGGACGACTCGACTACCGGCAGCACCTCGACGCCGGCGAACGATGTCTGGCGCCGGCCCTGGTTGTCGAACGGGCTGATCCGCACCAGCCGATGGGTGCCCTGCTCGACCGACAGCGTGCCGTACGCGTACGGCGCCTTGACCTGGAACGTGGCCGACTTGATGCCTGCCTCCTCGGCGTAGGACGTGTCGAGGACGTCGGTCGGATAGTTGTGCCGCTCGGCCCAGCGCAGGTACATCCGCAGCAGCATCTCGGCCCAGTCGGCCGCATCGACGCCGCCGGCCTCCGACCGGATTGTCACCAGCGCCTCGCGGGAGTCGTACTCGCCCGAGAGCAGCGTCCGCACTTCGAGTTCGTCGATGCTGCCCTGCAGGCTGGTGACCTCGGCCTCGGCCTCGGCCTTGAACGCCTCGTCGTCGGCCTCGACAGCCATGTCCCACAACACCTGGGCGTCGTCGACGCGGCGCCGCAGTTCCTCGACGCGGCGGATCTCGCCCTGCGTGTAGGACAGCCGCGAGTTCACCCGTTGGGCGTTCTCGGGGTCGTTCCAGAGGTCGGGCGCGGAGGCCTGCTGCTCGAGATCGGAGGCTTCGCGGCGCAGCTTCGGAAGGTCGAGGACGGCCTCGATGCTGGCCAGCGTCGCGGAGAGTTCTTTCAGATCGGCAGGGACGTCCACATCGGTCGAGGGTACGCGGGTCGCTCAGCCGGCAGTCGCGCCCAATTGCGCGCTCAGACCCTTCGGCGCGACCTGCCGGTAGGCATCGTGGACGATCTCGGTGACCTCGGCCCAGTCCGGGTTGCCGTCGATGCGCACGCCCACCCAGCCGCGGTGCCCCACGTACGGCGGCCGGAAGTACTGGTCCGGGTTGTCGGCGATGAGAGCCTCCTGGGCTCCGGCCGGCGCCGCGCACCAGAACCCCAGATGGTCGACCCCGTGATGATGGTCGTCGACCGAGACGAACTGCTTCTTGTCGCGCACGAAGAACGACGGCGACCCGTGGCTGAGCCGCTCGTTGACCTCCGGCAGGGCTAAGCAGATGCGCCGCAGCCGCTCGACCGGATCTCGCGACGACGACGGGCTCACGGCAGGATCGCGGTGCTCTCGTCGAGGTAGTAGTCGAACGCGAGCGGTGTGCAGTCGCGGTCGATCACCCATTGCAGGAACTGCTTGTGCACCGGGTGTTGCTGGTAGGCGACCAGCGCGGCCTCGTCCGCCACCTCCATGAACAGCAGGTACTGGTACCCGCGGGTACGTTCGGTGTTGATCGACGGCCCCAGCCTGATGACGTCGATGCCACCGATTTCGCTCGGCCACGATCGCACCTGCCGCTGCATGTCGGCCCAGTCCTCGGCGCTCAGATCCGTCGGGAAGCTGAACAGCACCACATGCTGCAACGTCATTCGAATCAGCCCTCCCCCGGCGCGGCCGCTTGATCGGCGCCTTCGGCCAGCAACGTCAGGGCCAGCTCCTTGCTCGGCAACTCGGCCAGGGACAGGAACGTCTCGGTCCGCTGCACGCCGTCGATCTGCCACGCGTGCTCCAGCAGGAACTGGCGGAGATGCACGTGGTCGCGCACCCGCAGCCGCACCAGCATGTCCAGCGAGCCGGTGATGACGGTGACGTCCTCGACCTCGGGCAGCGCGTACAGGGCGGCCATCACCTGACCTTGGTCGGCGTCCTGCATCGCGCTCACCGCGAGATAGCAGGTGACGTAGCCGAGGACGGCCCAGTCGATCGAGACCCGGTAGCCCCGGATGACGCCAGCCCGCTCGAGCCGGGCCACGCGCTCTCCGATCGCCGGGGGCGACATGCGCAACTCGCGGGCCAGCCGGCGTTGCGAGACGCGGGCGTCCTGGGACAGCAGTGTGAGTAGCTGGCGGTCGATCGCGTCGAGCGAGACGACGGCGTGCGCGGGCGGCGCGACATCGGCCAAGCTGGACAGAGGTGGGCGTTGCTTTGCCATCAGGAAGGTGGAACCCCCGCTTTGCTTGTCACATACCCTCGTGATACGTACAGTACCTGACGACTGAGGTCGTCAGGACGTTCTGAGAACGCCAAGTGATGCGGAGCAGGTATCGACGTGGGTGGACCGCTGCGGACGTCCGAACCAATTGCTGATCTGGTGTGGCCGGAGCAATTCGCGCGTCGGGCCAGCCGCGGCGGCGACGAGCTCACGGCCATCCTGTCACTTGCCGCGAGCACTGACGTCATCACCTTCTCCGGCGGGTTCCCGGCGCCCGAGACGTTCCCGGTCGATGTCATCCGCGGACTGACCGAAGAGTTGCTGGCCAACGACGCCGCGCTGGCCCTGCAGTACTCCCCGACGCTCGGCTTGCCCCCGGCCCGCTCGGCCGTGAGCGGCATGCTCGAGGCGAGCCAGGGCGTCCAGGTCGAGGCCGACGACGTGCTCATCACCAGCGGCGGCATCGAGGCGATGCAACTATTGGCCCGCACCCTGATCGACCCCGGCGATCGCGTGCTGGTCGAGGCCCCCACCTACCTCGGGGCGATCATGGCGTTCGCGGGATTCGAGGCCGAGGTCGAGGGCGTCGCCGTCGACGCCGACGGGATCCGGCTCGACGAGTTGGAGCAGGCGCTGGCCCACGGCCCCCGCCCCAAGCTGCTCTACGTCATCCCCGACCACCAGAATCCGAGCGGGCTGAGCCTGGCCGAAGACCGGCGGGCCGCTCTGGTGGAGCTGTGCCGCCGGCATGGCGTGCTGATCGCCGAGGACGTCGCCTACCGCGACCTGGCCTTCGACGGGCACGCGCCGACCAGCCTGTGGTCGCTTGGTCCTGATGTCGTCGTGCAGATCGGGACGTTCTCCAAGGTGTTCATGCCGGGTGTGCGCCTGGGCTGGGCCGTCGGGCCGAGTGCGCTGATCACGGCCATGACCGCGGCGAAGCAGAACTCCGACCAGTGTTCGGGCGCCCTCGGGCAGCTACTCATGGCCCGCTACGTCGAGCGCGGCCACCTGCAGGACAACCTGGTCGGCGCGCGCCGGCTGTACGAGTCGAGGGCCGCGACCATGATCGCCGCGCTCGAGGAGCACATGCCCGACGGCGTCACCTGGACCCGGCCGCGCGGCGGGTTCTTCGTGTGGCTGACCGCACCGCCGCACGTCGATGCCCGGGCGCTGACGGCGCCGGCGTCCCGGTTGGGCGTCGCCTACGTGCCCGGCTCGCCGTTCTACACCGACGGTCGCGGCAACAACTGCTTCCGGCTGGCCTACAGCCGGGCGACCGAAGCCGACATCGGCGAAGGCATCCGCCGACTCGCCACCCTCCTTACCTCAGAAGGCAGCGCATGAGCAGCGACAAGCAGCACTTCAGCGTCGAAGGCGCCGGTACCCCCACCGCCGCCGGACGGTACGTCGACGTCTCGGCCATCGAGTCGGTCGAATTCGTCCCCGGGCTGAAGTTCCAACCAGTGCTCGGCGAGCACACCATGGTCAACTTCGTCTCGTTCGAGAAGAACACCGTCGCGCCCCACCACGTGCACGAGGAAGAGCAGATCGTCATCGTGCTCGACGGCGAGTTCGAATTCAACGTCGACGGCGACGTGCGGACCATGCGCAAGGGCGACGTTGCCGTGGTGCCGCCGTGGGTGCCGCACGGCGCGCGCACCTACGAGACGCAATGCCAAGAGGTCGACGTGTTCAACCCGCCGCGCAAGACACTGCTCGACCACGCCAAAGCGCACCTGCGCACCGGCGAGTCAGCGACGGAGCCGGAGAGCGCCTGATGGACCTCGGCCTGCGGGGGCGGCGCGCGGTGGTTACCGGCGGCACGAAGGGCATTGGTCGCGCCGTCGCCGCCGAGCTGCTCGCGGAGGGTGCCGACGTCGCGTTCTGCGCCCGAGACGGCGCCGAAGTGGCGGCGACCGAGAAGGAACTCAGTGCCGACGCGGGCGACGCGAAGGTGCTGGGATCCGTCGCCGACGTCACCGACGCCGACGCCGTGCAGCAATTCATCGGCAGCGCGGCCGACGAGCTGGGCGGCATCGACATCCTCGTCAACAACGCCGGCGCCGCTCACCCGGGCAACTTCGAGAGCCTCAGCGACGAGGACTGGCAGGCCGACCTGGACGTGAAGCTCTTCTCGCAGATCCGGTGCATCCGTGTGGCCCTGCCGCATCTGCGCGAGAGCGGCGCCCCCCGGATCATCAACGTGAATGCGGTCTACGCCCGCTACCCCGACCCGGCGTTCTTCGCGACGACGGTCAACCGGGCCGCCTGCCTCAACCTGACCAAAGCGCTGGCCCAGCAGTACGGGCCCGAGGGCATCCTCGTCAACAGCGTCAACATCGGCTTCGTCGTCACCGCGCAGTGGGAGAACATCCGGCAGCGGCGCGCGCCGGACTCCTCGCCGGAGGAGTTCTTCGCCGCCCTGGCCAACGCCGAGGTGCCGCTCGGCCGGTTCGGGACGGTCGAAGAGGTGTCTGGCCTGATCGCCCTGCTGGCCAGTGACCGCGGCAGCTACATCACCGGCGCCAGCATCGACGTCGCGGGCGGTATGGGCAAGTACGTCTAGCGCAACAGGCCACAACTGAACAAACAGGCTGGTGCTTCACCCCAGAACAGGAGACCGTCGCCATGACGCAAGAAACCTCTCGCGCGTATCCCGCCGAGACGACGCCCGAAGGCGAAGGTCTGGCGCGCGGTTCGCTGCGCACCTGGGACGCCGTCGCCATCAGCATTTCCGTGCTCTCGCCGGCGATGGCGATGCAGCTCAACACGGGGGGTGTCGCCGGCACCGCCGGCGGATCGACCCCGCTCGCCTTCCTGCTCGGCGGCATCGCCTGCCTGACGCTGGGCTTCGTCGTCATCGGCTTCACCCGCCGCATGGCCGCGGCCGGCTACGCCTACACCTACGTCAGCCGGAGCCTCGGCCAGGAGTCGGGCTTCCTGGCCGGCTGGCTGTACTTCTTCGGCTTCGCCTGCTTCGTGCCGATGACGATGGCGGGCGTCGGCTGGCTGTTCGCCGACCTGATCGGCGTCGACGTCAAGTGGTGGTTCCCGTTCTTCATCATCGGCATGATCATCCTCGTCGTCCTGTCGGTCATCCGGATCAGCGTGACGACGAAACTGCAACTGCTCATCGGCGTGGCCACCGTCCTCGTGCTGTTGGTGTTCGGCTTGATCGTGGTCGGCAAGGGCGGCGCGCACGGCCAGACGTTGTCGCCGTTCACGTTCAGCCACACCACGTCGGGCGGCTTCCACGGCGTGTTCTACGGGCTGATTCTCGGCGTCACGTCCTACATCGGCTTCGAGACCGCCGCCGACTTCGGTGAGGAGACCGCCAACCCACGCCGGGCGGTCCCGATCGCGGTGCTGGCTTCAGTCATCTTCGCCATCGTCTTCTACGTGTTCATCACCTACGCCACGACGATCGGCTACGGCGTACCCGAACTGCAGAAGGACCCGAGCTCCTGGGTCGGTGGGGGTCTGATCCCGGCGGCCGAGCACTACGGCGACAAGACGCTGGGCAAGCTCATCGAGATCGGGGCGATGCTCTCGGCCTTCATCGTGTGCGTCGCCTGCGCCACGGCGAGTTCGCGCACGCTGTTCGCAATGGGCCGTGAGGGCGTGCTGCCCCGGTGGTTCGCCAAGACGCATCCGCGGTTCAAGACCCCGGTGAACGCCACGCTGACGATCGCCGCCGTCGCGACCGCGGCCGCGGCCCTTATCGGCTACGGCTTCGGCAACCCGACGCTATTCGGCAGCGACGCATTCACGGTCTACTACTTCTTTGCGACGATCGGCACGCTGGCCGTGATCCTGGTCTACATCGGCCTGTGCCTCGGCGGCATCGCGTTCTTCAAGCGCACCAGTGCCCGCTTCAACCCGCTCGTGCACGGGCTGGTCCCGCTCATCGGTGCGGTGATCTTCGGTGCCGCCTGGTACGGCTCGGTCTACCCGGTTCCACCGAGCGTGCTCAAGGCCACGCCCTACATCACGGCCATCTGGTTGGTCATCGGCATCGGGGTGCTGCTCTGGCTGCGGGCCAACCGGGCCGAATCGGTGGCGCGGATCGGGTCCATCCTGGGCGAAGAAGGCGGCGAGCTGGTGGAGGCACTCGACCGCCCATGATCGACGACCACGTCCACCCGTTCCCGCTCGAGTTCGCCCCACTCGACCTGGCCGGCATCACGTTGGACGTGGGTCAGGACGAGGCTGCGGCGGAACGGCGCCGCAGCCTCGGCCCCGGGCGGCTGTTCCAGCACCTGCTGCAGGTGAAGCTGGCCGCGCTGCTCGGGGTCGAGCCGCAGGACGCGGTGGCGGCTCGCGACGAACGCGCCCGCGCCGACTGGCTGGCGTGGTTGCGGTTCCTGTTCGACGACGCCGGCATCAGCGAGATGGTGCTCGACGAGGCCGCGCCGCCGGGTGAGCCGGCCCGCACGGCCGAGTACGCCGCGGCCGCGGGACGGCCGATGTGGCAGATGGCCCGCATCGACCTACTGGTCGACCAGTTGATTGGCGCGGGCGCGTCGGCGGGCGAGGTGGTCGAGGGCGTCGAGGCGGCCATGGCGAGCGCCGCGGCCGAGGGCTGCGTCGCGTACAAGACGATCCTGGCCTACCGCACCGGGCTGGCCGTCGATCCGACCGTCGACGTCGAGACGGCCCAGCGAGAGCTGGACGCAGAGCCGGCCGGGCCGGTTCGGCGACGGGGCAAGGCACTGCGCGATCTGGTCATGCGGCACGTCCTGGCCCGGGCCGCCGACTTGAACAAGCCCGTGCAGTTCCACACCGGGTTCGGCGATTCCGAGCTGCGGCTGGCCGAGTCCGACCCGTTGCTGCTCGAAGACCTGCTGCGCACGCCGGAAGGCCAGGCCGGCAAGGTCGTGCTCATCCACGGCTCGTTCCCATGGCACGAGCAGTCGGCCCACCTGGCCGCAACCAAGGCCAACGTCTGGCTGGAGCTGTCGCTGTCGAACCTGTTCGCACCCGTGGGCACGGCGGCCCGGCTGCTGGGCATGCTCGACGTCGCGCCGACGGAACGGCTGCTGCTGGGCAGCGACGGGCATGGCGCCCCGGAGACCCACTGGTTCGGCTGCACCGTGCTCAACGACGCGTGGCGCCAGGTCGAGCAGGATCTCACCGACGCGGGCGCGCGGCTGGAGTGGATCAACGACGCCCACGAGGCGCTGTTCGAGGGCAACGCCCGGACGGTCTACGCCCTGGGCTGAACCGGGACCGGTACGACGGCGTGCCGCACGGTCTGCGCGTCGACCCGGTCGCGGCGGACGTCGAAGCCCAGCCCGGGCTGGCTCGGCACCGCGATCGTGCCGTCTGAGGCCACCTCGTACGTCGGATCGACGAGGTCCCACTCGAACAGCACTTCCGCCGGGGACATGTCGGCCGGCTGGGTGAACGCCGGCAGCGAGCACAGCGCGAGGTTGCCGGCGCGGCCGATGCCCGACTCCATCATCCCGCCGCACCACAGCGGCACACCGCGTTCCGCACACAGCTCGGCGATCTGCCGCGAGGCCGTGATCCCGCCGACCCGCGCCGGTTTGAGGTTCACGTTGCGGCAGGCGTCGATGTCCAACGCCCGGCGCACGTCGTCGACCGAGCGCAGTGACTCGTCCAGGCAGACGGGCGTGGCGATGCGCTGCTGCAGCTCGGCATGTTCGAGGAACTGGTCCCAGCCGAGCGGCTGTTCGATGCAGGCCAGGTCGTACTTGTCGAGCTTCGCGAGCTGGTCGGCGTCGGCCAGCGAGTACGCGGCGTTGGCGTCGACCTGCAGCATCACGTCGGCACCCACGAGTGCACGCACCGCTGCGACCACGTCCACGTCCCATCCCGGTGCGATCTTGAGCTTGATGCGCTGGTAGCCCTCGCCCAGCCGCAGGGCTACTTCCTCCAACGTCTCGTCGATCGTCTCGGTGATGCTGAGGCTCTCGCCGACCGGCACAGCGGTGCGCGAGCCGCCCACCAGATCCCTCAGCGGTACGCCTTCCACTGCCGCCGCAAGCGACCAGAACGCCTGCTCCACGCCGGCGCGGGCGAACGTGTTGCCCCGGATGGCCTGCATCGCGCCGACGGTGTCAGCGGGCGCGACGCTGCGGGCCGCCAAGGCCAGCGGCAGCGCGTACTCCTGCGCAACCGCGAACGTGGTGCTCGTCGTGTCGGGCAGGTAGTACGGATGATCGAGGGCCGGGCCCTCGCCCCACCCCTCGACGCCGTTCTCGTCGACGAGATGCACGAGGACGGTGCGCCGCGACGCGGTGACGCCGAATCCGGTGACGAACGGCCGCAGCAGCGGCAGGGTGACCTCGAACAATTCGGCCGTGCGGATCGGCGCCCGGTCGGCGTTCGATTCGGCCGGGCCGCCGTCTGGCGCCACGTCCGACGCTCAGCTGCGGTCGTACACGGTGGTGCGCCACTCGGCGTGGTCGGGGACCTCGCCCCGCATCACCTCGAGGTAGCGGTGTTGCAGCATCATCGTGACCGGTCCGGGCTTTCCGGTGCCGATGATCCGACCGTCGATCTCGGTGACCGGTGCCACCTGTACGCCGGTGCCGCAGAGGAACACCTCGTCGGCCGCCAGGATCTGGCTGCGGTCGATGTTGGCCTCGCGCACGGAAAGTCCGAGTTCGACGGCGAGTTCCAGGACGGCGGCCCGGGTGATGCCGACGAGGATGTCGTCACTGGCCGACGGGGTGAACAGCGTGTCGCCCGCGACGAGGAAAACGTTCGACGACGACGCCTCGGCCAGGTGCCCGTCGCCGGTGAGCATCAAGGCCTCGTCGAAGCCCTTCTCCCGGGCATCGTCGGAGGCCAGCGCCGCGTTGACGTAGGAGCCGATCACCTTGGCCCGGGCCGGGATTGCGTTGTCGTCGATGCGCTGCCACGACGACACCGTCAAGCGCAGGCCGCGGTCGATGTCGAGGTAGGCCCCCATCGGCAGGCAGTACGCGGCGACGTCGGTGCGCAGTCCGGTCAGCGTGACCTTGATCGTCTCCGTCGACTTGTAGACCAGCGGGCGGACGTAGGCGTCGGTGCGGAACTGGTTGCGCCGGAGCAGCTCCAGCACCATCTCGCGCAGCTGCTCGCGGCTGCCCTCGTAGTCGAGTTTGAGGATGCGGGCCGACCGCAGGAGCCGGTCGATGTGCTCGTCGAGCAGGGTCACATAGAGCTGTTCGTCGTGTTCGTTCCAGTACGCCCGGATGCCTTCGAAGCAACCCGTGCCGTAGTTGACCACGTGGGACGAGATCGGCAGGACGGCCTGCTCGTGCGGAACGAAGTCGCCGCCGAAGTATGCGAAGCGCTGCTCGGTCATGTCGCTCCCATCAGAAGAACTCGAAGTATTCCCGCATTTCCCAGTCGGTGACCTCGCCCAGGAAGCGGTTGCACTCATTGCGCTTCATGGCGGTCACGAATTTGACGAAGCCGGCCCCGAAAGCTTGCTTGAAGAACTCGTCCTTCTCCAGGTGCTCGACCGCTTCCCACAGGCTGCCCGGCAGCATCGGGGCGTCGGTGGCGTACGGGTCACTGTCGACGAGCGGCGGCGGGGTCAGCTCGCGCCGGATGCCGTCGAGGCCGGCCGCGATGTTGGCCGCGACGTAGAAGTAGGGGTTGGCGCCCGGCTCACCGACGCGGTTCTCGATGTGCGCGCCCTTCTCCATCGGTTCGCCCTGCACGCGGACGAACGCACCACGGTTCTCGACCGCCCACGTCGCCCGGTCGGGGGCGAACGAGTACGGCTTGTAGCGTTTGTAACCGTTGATCGTGGGCGTCGAGAAGACCATCGACGGCAGCGCGTGCTCGAGCAGGCCCGCGGTGAACTGGCGCCCGACGTCGGACAGCGGCTGGTCGGCGCTCTGGCTGGTGAACGCGTTCTCGCCGGTCTCGAGCGAACGCAGCGACTGGTGCAGGTGCCACCCGCTGGAGAAGAAGTGCGGCAGCCCCGGACGAGCCATGAACGAGGCAAGACAGCCCATCTGCTCGGCCACTTGCTTGGCCGTCGTGCGGAACAAGACCATGGCGTCGGCGGAGTCCATACCGCTCATCGGATCGAACGTGACCTCGAGCTGGCCCGGGCCCCACTCGTCCTCGATGGTGCGCAGTGGCAGTCCGAGGTCGATGTAGGCGTCGCGCAGCCGCTCCACCACGTGGTTGATGCCGGCCAGCCGGGTCTCGGACAGGTACTGGTAGCCGTGCTCGAGGACGCTGACCTTCGGCGGCGGCGGGGGCCAGCCCGCGTCCGCGAGTTCGATGCGGTCGCTGTCGCGGCGGACGACGTAGAACTCCACCTCCAGCCCGGAGATGTACTCGTAGCCGAGCTCGGTCGCGGCGTCGACCTGCTGGCGCAGCAGCCGCCGGCCGTCGAGCGGCACCGGCTTGCCGTTGGAGAAGTAGGCGTCGCAGATGACCCAGCCGGTGCGGTCGGCCCAGGGCAGTACTCGGAACGTGGTCGGGTCCGGGACGAGCACCATGTCGGGGAAACCGGTGAGTTCGGCGATGTCGAAGCCGCCGCCTTCGACGAACAGCGGCGTGAACACGTTGTTGGCGCTGTCCATGCTGAGCAGCGCGGCCGAGAAGTCCACGCCGTTCTTCAGCGCGCTGAGGTAGTTCGCGCTGGAGAGGAACTTGCACCGCGGGGCGCCGTGCTGGTCGACCCAGATGATGCGGACGGTGCGCAGGTCGTTGGCCTCGATCTGTTCGGCGCTGCGCTCGCCGGCCTCCTGCTGGGCCGCCGTGAGCAGGTCATGCTTGTCGACGAATCCGTCCTGACCGACGCTCATGAGCTCTCCACTGGGTTGGGCGCCGGAGCGCTCCGAACTCGCGTCGGCGTGACGGTCATCCGGTCTCGCCGAGGACCACGGCGGTCCCGGCCGGAACAAGCCGACGGTCGGTGCTCATCGGGTAGATGAGGTTGAAGACCGAGTCGTCGTCGGAATGCAGCGCGGTCGAGACGACGTCGGCACCCTCGGCCGTGAAGCGCCACATCGCGTTGCTGGGATTGTGCCCGTAGACGGCGAGGGTGCCGGCGCGGTCGAGGTAGCCGAGGTTGACCTTGCCCTGGAAGGTCTCGTCGACCTCGCGCAATACGTCCACGGGGTTGGTGCCCTCGTCGAGGCGATCCTGGGCGAAGCACCAGCCCACCTCGCTGTCCGCCCCGCCGGCCAGACGGTCGGCGTACGACGGGCGCAGCACCTCCGCCCGGTCGAAGAAGCCGTTGTGGCAGAAGGCGAACTCGCCACCGCGGGTGAACGGCTGGGTGTCGGCGAGGTCGACGGTGGACAGCTTGTTCGGGCGGCGCAGGTGCACGAGGAACCGGCGCGACTTCGTGCCCATCAGCCCGTGGTCGCCGACCTCGTTGACGTAGCGACCCAGCCCCCGCTCGACGTGGACCTGGTCGTCGTCACCGAGCCAGGCGACGCCCCAGCCGAAGCTGCCCAACCCGTAGGCCTCGAGATCCAGGACCCAATCGTGCAGGGTCGCGTACGGCTCCGGGCTGTCGCACGCGACGGCCAGCATTTCGCACACGCCGCTCGCCTCTCTGTGTTCGTTCAGGTGCGCTTGTGAGGTAAGCGCGGCCTCAGCGGGTTCAATCGACACGTAGAAGCGCAGTCGACCGTACATTTGGCGCTTGGTCAGCCACCGTATCTTATGGGCCGTGCCGGTGGGCGGCAAGCCGCCAGGGTCGGGTCCCGCCGAATGCTCCGGTTGGTGACGACGGTGATTCTGACCATGTGGTGAGGTGGGCCCATGGGGTTGACCGGGCGGCTGGATCGATTCCAGCAACGGCATCCGGCCGCGGGATTCCCGCTCGGCGTGCTGTACAAGTACGTCGATGACTCCGGCGGCTATCTCGCCGCGCTGATCGCCTACTACGGCTTCCTCTCCCTATTTCCCCTGCTGTTGCTCTTGTCGACCGTGCTGAGCTTCGTGCTGGCCGGCGATCCCCACCTGCAGGAGCGCGTGCTCAACTCCGCGTTGGCCCAGTTCCCGGTCGTGGGCGAGCAACTCGGCGACCCCCAGCGGCTCGGCGGGGGCGCGTTCGGGCTCGTCGTCGGCATCGTCGGATCGCTGTACGGCGGACTGGGTGTGGCCCAGGCGGTGCAGTTCGCAATGAACACCGCCTGGCGGGTGCCGCGCAACGAACGTCCCAACCCGTTCAAAGCCCGCGCTCGCAGCCTGCTCCTGCTGCTCACGGCTGGGCTCGGCGTCATCGGGACGACCGTGCTGTCGACACTCGGCGGCAGCGGCGCGGGATCGCTCGGGCCGGCGCTGCGTGTCGTGGCCCTGATCGGCTCGGTCCTCGTCAACGCGGGGATATTCGTGTTGGCCTTCCGGATCGCGACCGCGCGCGACCTGTCGGTGCGCGACGTGGCCCCCGGTGCGATCGGGGCCGCGCTCGGCTGGCAGCTGCTGCAGTCGTTCGGCATCGTCTACGTCGGCCATGTCGTCAAGAACGCGAGCGCCACCAACGGGGTGTTCGCGCTCGTGCTCGGCCTCATCGCGTTCCTGTACGTGACGGCGGTCGTCGTGGTGATCAGCGTGGAGATCAACGTCGTACGGGTCGAACGGCTGCATCCCCGCTCGCTGATGACCCCGTTCACCGACGACGTCACCCTCACCAGAGGCGACCGGGACGCCTACACCAGCCAGGCCACTGCCCAGCGCAGCAAGGGCTTCGAAGACGTCGACGTGAGTTTCGACCAGCCGGACCACACCGCGGCCGAGGGTGACCGCAGCGGGGAAGGCTGAGGCGGCGCCACACGGCCCAGCCCGGAAGTCCTTCAGTGTCGTGCGCACCGGCCGATACGTCGGCTAGGACGCGACTGGCGTCTTGGGGCCCGACCGTGGTGAGGACGCCAATGACTGCACCGCAGGCCGGTACGCCCGAATCGGGGTCAACCGGCTACGACGGCCGGCTTTGGCGCGACAGCCCGTCGGCGGCCGCGGGGCTCCGATTGCGCCGGTTCCGGCGAATTGGCCGGTTGCTGCGCCGCCACGGCGCAACATTGCTGGTGAGCGTGACCGTGCTGGGTGTCTTGCTGGCGTCCGCGCGCGGCGTGCTGCTCATCGCGCACCGCGAGGTGGCGCTGCAGCGAGCTCAGCTGGCGCTGCTGCGCGTGACCGACGCTGTTCCGGGCGTGCGCACCTCGCCACTGGCCAGCGAGAACGGTGGACCCGTGCCGGCCGACGAATTCACGTTGAATGCCCAGCTTCGGACGGAGTTGAGCCGGCAGGCGTCGGCACTGGCCAAGGCCTGGCCGAACGAGACCTCCAAGACCATCAGTCGGCAAACGGTGGCGTTCGACGCGCTCGCCGTCGAACTGATGGACCTGATCGGCCACGGGCGGTTCGCCCAGTCGCGTGCGTTCGACAGCACGACACTGCAACCAGCCCAGAACCGGTTCGACGCCATCCTCGCCTCTGCATCGGCCGGCCTGAAACACGACGTGGCCAGCGCCGACCGCAACCTGCGCACCGGTGTGCTCGCGTTGGTAGGCGGGGCCGGACTGATCATCGCTCTCATCATGATCGGACTGACACGGGCACTGCGCCGACGCGATCGCCACCAGACGGAAGCCAAGATGCTCCTCACGAGCGAATGGCGCTTCCGCGCGATGGTGGAGAAGTCCGCCGAAGTGATCGTCGTGACCAACGCCGAGGGCGTGCCGAATTACGTCAGCCCGGCGGCCAAGCAAGTGACCGGTTACCCGGCGAGCGCCATCCTGGCGATGGACACCATCGAGCTGGTCCATCTGGACGATCGCGAGGCCCTCGAGGCCGCGTACACCGACGTCCTGGCCACCTCGGGCAGCGACCATGAGATGCAGCTGCGCTTGCTCCACGCCGATGGCGGCGAACGGTGGATCCAGTTGATCATGCACAACCTGATCGACGAGCCGGCCGTGGGTGGCGTCGTCATGAACTATCGCGACATCACCGAACAACGGGCGCTGGCCGAGCAGCTGCATCACCTGGCTCTGCATGACCCGCTCACCGACCTGCCCAATCGGGCCTTGATCCTCGACCGGGTCGAGCGGGCCCTGGTCCGCGCTCGGCGCCACCACACCCCGATCGCCGTCCTGTTCCTCGACCTCGACGGCTTCAAGGCGGTCAACGACACGTACGGCCACGCCGCTGGCGACGCGTTGCTGCAAGCGGTCGGCGCCCGGCTCTCTGCAGCTGTGCGCGACGCGGACACCGTCGGCCGGCTCGGCGGCGACGAGTTCGTGGTCCTGGCCGAAGACTCTTCGCTCGACGCGGGACCGGAGATGATTGCCGAGCGGCTGCGCGACGTGCTCGCCGAGCCGTTCCATCTCGCCGGCCCCATGCGGATCACCGTGCACGCCCAGGCCAGCATCGGCATCGCGGTCGGGCTGCGAGCCGGGGCCGACGAACTGCTGCGCGATGCCGACGTCGCCCTGTATGCGGCGAAGGACGCGGGCAAGGACCGCTACGTCGTCTTCGCGCCCGAGATGCAGACGGCCGTCTCGGATCGGCTCGAACTCGAGATGGACCTGCGCGACGCCATTGGAACCGATCAGCTCTTCCTCGCCTACCAGCCCATCTTCGACCTGCAGAGCCACGTCGTCACTGGCGTCGAGGCGCTGCTGCGCTGGCAGCATCCGACCCGGGGCCTGATCATGCCCGACGATTTCGTGCCGCTCGCCGAGGAGACCAGCCTGATCGTGCCGATCGGCCGGTCGGTGCTGACCGAAGCCTGCCGACAGGCGGCCGACTGGGCACGGCGCGGCCACCCGCTGCCGGTCGCGGTCAACGTCAGCGGTCGCCAGCTCGACAGCGACGTCGACCTGCTCTCCGATGTACGAACCGCCCTCGCCGTCAGTGGCCTCGACGCTGGTTCGCTCACGCTCGAGATCACCGAGACGATGCTGATGCGTGATGCTGAGGCGAGCGCGCGTCGGCTGCGTGCGCTCAAGGCGTTGGGCGTGCGGATCGCCATCGACGACTTCGGCACCGGCTACTCCTCGTTCGGGTACCTGCAACAGTTCCCGGTCGACGCGCTGAAGATCGACCGCTCCTTCATCACCGGCATCGCCACCAACCCCGAATCCAATGCGCTGATCCATTCCCTCGTGCAGCTCGGCAAGTCACTCGGCATCCAGACGCTGGCCGAAGGCATCGAGGAACCGGATCAGCTGCAGACCCTGCAACGCGAACTGTGCGACCGGGGCCAGGGCTTCCTGTTCGCGCGCGCGCTGTCCCCCGAGGACCTGGAAGAGCTCATCGGTGCGGTCCCGGCGCAGGCGAGCACGTCCGCGGCAGCGGACGCCTTGGGGGCGGCGGAGGCGACACCATCGCCTGCCGGTCGTTGATCAACTCGCGTTTGCTGAGCGGATTTGCCGGAAATCGCTCAGCCAACGCGAGTTGATCAACGCAAGGGGCCCAAGGCCGCGGCGCAGGTCACGGCTGGTGCGTCAGCTGAGCGGGGCGCGAGCGGCGGCCGTGGCCACGTGTCGCACGCCGCCGGCCTTGCCGAACATCGGGCCGAACGCGATGTGCGTCGTCTCGGTGCAGCTCAACCGCAACGTGCGGGCATCGGCCGACAGCGACGCCTGAATGTGCACGTGCGCGCGAGCGGGATCACGGGCCAGGTACTCGTCGACAACCCGTTGCACGTCGCCGAAGCGCAACGCCGAACCGCTGCCCACCGCGCTAGCGCGGTTCAGGTCGGCGCCGGCCGCGGCCCCGGCGGCCGCGGCTCCGTCGCACACGTCCTGCAGGCCACGTTGCTGCACGAACGCGTCGCCCGCCGCGACGGCGCCGGCCACCATCATGAACGCGACGATGAAGAATCCGAGGACGAGCGGGATCGTCGACCCGCGATCGGACGGGTCCGGCGGCGTTGTCACGACGTCACGGATCTGAAGTCGTCGATGTGCACCGAGTACTTGCCGATGGACGTGACGCCGCGCCCGGCCAGCACCGAGGGAACGCCCGGCAGCGCGCTGTGCCGGATGACGCACACCGTGAACCGCGCGCCCGGTGCCACCCGGGGCGTGATAGGGCCGGCTGAGCAGTCCGAGCCGTAGGCGACGTACCGCACGGCCGCGTCGTCGGGCAGCCCCTGGGCCGACAGGGCCAGCCGGACCGCTGCGGCAACCCGCACCTGTGCCTCGGCCGGTCCGCTGCTGGTCGCGAAGGCTCGGCCGGCCTCTCGCGCCGCCTGCGCCACGCCGAGTTGGCTGCGCTGCACCGCGGCAACGGCGACGACCAGATAGACCAGCGGCACCATCACGATCACGGCGACGAAGACGAACTCGATGATCGCGCTGCCGGCGTCCCCGCTCCGGTCGCCGCGAACGGATCGCAGCCGATCCGTTGCGCTCACGGCCCGGCCTCCTTGAGCGAAGAGGACGTGACGTCGATGCGCAGCGGTACGCCGAGCGGCAGGAAGACCAGCTTGAGCCGTCCGCGGCAATGCACCGTGGCCACGGCCAGGCCGGAGGCCGCGTCGATCGCCGTGCTGCCCCGGCAGGAGAACCGCGCCGCTTGCCCGCTGCCCAGCCCTTTGCCGATCAGCTCGAGGGCCCGCGGTCCGCCCTGACTCGGGTCGACGCCCGCGTTGGCTGCATAGCGCGCGGCATCAGCCGTCGACGCCGCGACGATGTTGCGGGCGTAGAAGTACACCGCCACCTGCAGCACGGCGAAGAGCAGGAACACGAGCAGCACGGCAATCAGCACGAAGTCGACGACGGCCGCGCCCCGGTCGCCCGCCCCCGCCACGCCGGGCCGGCCCATCCGCTGGCGCATCAGCAGCGGTCGGGACACCGGCTATTTGCTGTTCGTGACCGAATCGAGGGCATTGCCGATCGCCGTCTTGATCTGCGGCTCGAACACCCCCAGGATCGCCACGACCAGGATCGCCGACATCACGGTCACCATGACCCAACCGGGAACGTCGCCCCGCTCCGGGTCCTGGCCCCGGCCTCGCGTCCACGTCCGCGCCACGAACGCAGCCAGAAACTCCAGCTCCACCATCGTCTTGCTCCTCCTTTGCTTACGTCAGCGGGCCAGCGACGTCAGCGTCACCAGGCCCGGGTACAGCGCGAACAGAACCGTCACAGGCAGGATCAGGAAGACGACCGGCACCATCATCGAGATCTCCTTGCGCCCGCCCGCCTCGAGCAACGCTCGTTTGCCGGCCTCGCGGACATCGACGGCCTGAGCCCGGAGCACGTCGGCGAGCGGTGTGCCGCGCTCGAGCGCAACGACGAATCCCTGCAGGAAGCGGGCGAAAACCTCGAGCGTCGTGCGCTCGGCCAGGTCGCTGAGGGCGGCGACGATCGGCTGCCCGGCCCGCGCGCGGGCAAGGGCGCCTTCGAGGTCTCGGGCCAGTTCTCCGCCGGTAAGCCGACAGACCCGCTGCAACGCTGCGGCCGGTGCCTCACCGGCGACAACCGACAACGCGAGCAGATCGGCCACTACCGGGAACTCGGCCAACATCGCCTGCTCGCGCCGCTCGAGTTGCCGCGACAGCCACCAGTCGCGGCCGAGTACGCCGCCGACGAGGCCGGCGCACGCCGCGGCGCCGACGAGAACGACGTCGACCCGACCGTGCAGCCAGCCGCCCGCGCCAACGACCAACACCGCCGCCACCATGGCGACGACGCCCCAGACGACCTGCTCGATGCGAAAGTCCTCGACGGTCGATCCGTTGCCGAGCCCCCGCAGCCGGCGGCGGACCGACGTCGCGCCGCCGACCAAACGGTCCAGAAAGCTGACGGCATCGCCGAGGGCCGGACCGAACAACCGGCGAGCGACGGCGAACGGGGTGGCCGCGGCCGAGGGGCGGGCCAGGAGCTTCGACGGCGGCGCGGCGTCGTTGAGATACGGCGCGATCCGATCAGCGAGCCGGACGGGGCGCATCGGCGGGGCGGCCCGCACGGCCAGCACCACACCGACCGCAGCGAGGCCGCCGATTCCGGCGCCGACGATCCACGACGTCATCGCAGCACCCGCTGATTTTCCGGCAACCGGGCGATGCGCAGCATGATCCGGTATGCGACGACGCACACGCCGGCTCCGATCGCGAGCAGCAGGCTGCCACGGGCCGAGTCGTAAGCCTGCACGGTGCCCGACTGGGTGCCGAGCAGCAGCAGTACCAGCCAGGGTGCGGCCACCGCGAGCCGAGCCGCGTTCACGACCCAGCCCTGCCGGGTCTCCAGTTCCGACCGGGTGCGGGCGTCGGAGCGCAGTAGCTCCGACAGCGTCCGCAGCACCGTGCCGAGGTCGCTGCCACCCACCTCGCGCGCGACCCGCATCGTCTCGCAGACCCGGTCCCCTACCGGGTCGGCCAGATCGTGCTTCAACGCGTCGAGACATTCGCCGAAGCGCCCGCTCGCCCGGTAGGCGGCCCCGAACCGTCCGAACGCCGGGCGCAGTTCAGCCGGACCGCGCACCGCCAACGCGGCCAAGCCCTCCGGCAGCGACATGCCGGCCCGCACCGCGGAAGCGAGGTTGTCGACGGCCTCGGGCCACAGTTCGCGCAGCGCAACCTGCCGGCGGTGGCGCATCCGCCGCAGGATGACGACCGGCGCGAAGAAACCGAACCCGGCGAAGCACACCGCCACCGCGATCGTCGCCGTGATCAGGACGACGAGGACGAACCCGGCCAGCGCGCTCAACACCTGGGCGGCGAGCAACTGGCCCGGACCGACGCCGTCGACCCCGGCTTGGCGAAGCAGGTCGGTGCGGCGGGCCAGCCAGCCCGAAGCCGACGCAACGCTGCGCTGAGGCGAGCGCGGGCCGCTTCGCCAGATCAACAACAGACCGGCGCCGAGCAGCAGTCCCAACAGTGCGCCCACTCAGGCCTCCCGTACCACGTGCACACCGGCACCTTCGTTGCGGTGCCCAAGCGCGTTAATCAGGTCGATGCCCGCGGCCTGATAGCGCTCGGGATGCGGCGGGTACCCGTCCCCGCGTTGCAGGCGTCCGTTGGCCGAGCTGAAAACGTCGCTGGTCTCGATGACCTCGCCCTCCAGGCGTCCGGTGACGCCGACGATCTCGCGCACCCGCCGCTGCCCGCTGGCGTCCAGGCCCAGGTGCACGACCAGGTCGACCGACGCGGCCACGGTCGGCCCGACGAATGCCGCCGAGACGTTGTCTCCCGCCAACAGCGGCAGCGTGCACATCTTGACCAGCGCCTCGCGCGCGGAGTTGGCGTGGACCGTGCACATCCCGGGCACTCCGCTGTTCAGCGCGATCAACAGGTCGAGGCATTCCTCTTGCCGCACCTCGCCGACGATCAACCGCGCCGGCCGCATCCGCAGCGCTTCCTTGACCAGGCGCCGCAATGGGATCTCGCCGGAGCCTTCGAGGTTTGCCTGCCGGGTCTGCATGGCCACGACGTCGGGCAGGCGCACCTGCAGCTCAAAGACCTCTTCGACGGTGATCACGCGCTCGCGGGCGGGGATGGCGCCGCACAGCGCGTTCAGCAACGTGGTCTTGCCCGTCTGCGTTCCGCCCGCGATCAGGATGTTCAGCCCGGCGGCCACGGAAGCCTCGAGGAACCGCGCCGCCTGCTCGGTGATCGAGCCGACGCCGACCAACTCGTCGATGGTGTTCAGGCTCAACAGGAACTTGCGGATGTTCACCGCCCAGTCGCGCCGCGTGATGTTCGGGATTACGACGTGCAGCCGAGATCCGTCCGGAAGCATGGCGTCGACGAACGGTGTGCTCAGGTCGATGCGCCGGCCCGACGTGCGCAGCATCCGCTCGACGAGATCGGCGACCTGTTCAGCGGTGAGGATCAACGTCGTCAGTTCCGAGCGGCCCCGGCGGGCGATGAACACCCGGCCGGGTTCGTTGATCCAGATCTCCTCGACTGTCGGATCGTCGAGGAACGGCTGCAGCGGACCGAAGCCGGCCACGGCATCGAGCACGGCCCGCGCCACCGGTGCGGTCTCGCCCAGCGGCGGCAGCTGCGAGGTGACCGCGCGGTCGAGGTAGTCAGAGACCACCTCGTCGATCAATGCGGCGACGGCGTCGGGCTCGGCCACCGGGTCGATACCGCGCCGGCGCACGAGTTCGCGGACCTCGCCCTCGACGATTGCCCGTGCCGTCGCCATGGCCGCCTCCCCCGACGCGCGGTGACTCGCCGAGAGAGTACGGGCGATATGCGCAGAATGAAACTGGTTGTCCGCCGGCTGGGGATCACCGGTCTCCGGGGCCACCTCATGAGCTATCGCCCGCCACATCCGTCCCAGCAACCAGCCAGATCCTTGAGTTCCGCCCCGCGGAGCCGATGGGGCGGTATGGGCCGGGATAGATCAGAGGGCAGCGTCGTCGGCGGCCGCCTGTTCCTGATGTACGCCGGGCCCAGCTTGCTCCTGGTCCTGGTGCTCGGCTTCGTCCTGGCCCGCAACGACGAACACACCGGCAAAGCGCTCGGTCTGGACCAGGGGCGCGACCAGGCTGCCGTCATCGAGCAGACCGCCATCGCGCCTGCGGTCGGTACTGCCGACCTCGCCTCGGGTCTGAATCCGGCCGAGCTGGCTGATGTGCGGCAGGCCACCGACCTGGCGATTTTCTCCGGCTCGGTGCGCCGGCTGCGGCTGCGCAGCTTCAGCGGCAATGTCGTGTTCTCCGACGACGGTTCCGGCGGCGCCGACGCGGTGCCGGCCAGCGACCCGGCGTTCCGCAGCGCCGCCAATGGCCGCGCAAGTGTGGCCGTGGTGCAAGACCCCTCTGACCGCTCGGCCGAGGTCATCCGCATCCTCGAGCCGATCGTGCCCAACAGCTCGGGCGAGGCCACCGGCATCCTGGAGATCTACCTGCCGTACGCGGCGATCGCCCACAAGATTCACGACCAGCTCTACCGGACCTACCTGCGCTTAGCCATCGGGCTGGGCGCCATGTACCTCATCCTCGCCCTGATCTCGTGGTCGACCACCCGACGCCTGCGTCGGCACGCGGCCGAGCGGCACCATCAGGCCCTGCACGACTCCTTGACCCGCCTGCCGAACCGGGAGTGGTTCCGGACGCGCGCCGACGCTGCGATGCGCCGGGCCGAGCGCGGCGAAGTCGGCGCGCTCGTGCTGATCGACCTGGATCACTTCAAGGACGTCAACGACACGCTGGGTCATCACGCCGGCGACGCGCTGCTGCAGGTGGTCGCTGATCGCCTGAGCGGATCGGTGCGCACCGACGACACGGTGGCCCGCCTCGGCGGCGACGAGTTCGGGCTGCTGTTGCCTGGCGTCTCCGCTCCGGACGACGCGGTCGCGTTGATCGAGAACATTCGGGCAGTGCTGGCCGAGGAGATCGTCATCGAGTCGGTGAGCTTGCGGGTCGAGGCCCGCTTCGGCATCGCCATGTACCCGAAGCACGGCGCGAGCGTCGAGCAGTTGCTGCGACGGGCCGACGCCGCCATGTACCAGGGCAAACGCGGTGCAGCGAGCATCGTCGTCTACGAGCCGAGCAGCGATCAGCAACAGCGCCCGGGCCTGATCATCCAAGGCGAACTGCGCCAGGCGCTGACGCGCGACGAACTGGTGCTGCACTACCAACCCCAGGTCGACCTGGTGACTGGCGCCGTCGTCGGCGTCGAGGCCCTCGCGCGCTGGCAGCACCCTCGGCGTGGACTGCTCTCGCCGATCGAGTTCGTACCGGCCGCGGAGGAATCCGGGCTCATCGAACCGCTCACCGACTGGGTGCTCAACCGGGCGCTGACCGACCAGCACGAATGGCTCGCCAGAGGCGTCGACTGGCGCGTGTCGGTCAACGTCTCGACCCGAAACCTCAGTTCGCCCACATTCGCCGATCGCGTGATGGGCATCCTCGCCCTCACCGGCAGCGACCCGCGACGGTTGTGTCTCGAAGTGACCGAAACCGCGCTGGCCGCGAATCCCGAGGCGGCGTCGGCGTCCGTCACGGCGCTGAGCAACGCGGGAATCGCGATCTCGATCGACGACTTCGGCACCGGCTATACCGGCCTGTGGCAACTGCGCACCCTCGTGGTGGACGAAGTCAAGATCGACCAAGCGTTCGTCACCGACCTGATCACGTCCGGCCAGGACCGATCCATCGTGCTGGCGATCATCGGACTCAGTCACGGGCTGGGCTGCACGGTGACCGCCGAGGGCGTCGAATCGGAAGTCGCCGCGCAGTGGCTGCAAGCAGCCGGCTGCGATTCCGCGCAGGGCTACTACTTCGCCCGACCGGCACCGTGGCCGGAACTGATGCCCGAGCCGGCCGAGTTGACCGTGCTGACGCCAACCGATCCCAGTCCCATCATCCCTCTACCGACAGTGAGCCGATCATGAACAGACGCCCCGCCCTGGCCTGCCTCGCGATTGCCCTCATGGGCGTCACCGTCGCCGGCTGTGCCGACAAGTCGCCGGCCAAACCGAAGTCCATGTCGGCACTGAAGGCAGACCCGCAACTGCACAACGCCCTGCCGAGCGCGATCCGCACGAGGGGTGTGCTGCGGGTCGTCACCGAGGCGTCGTACGCGCCCGCGTCCTCGTACGCGCCGGACGGGCGCACGATCATTGGCTTCGAGCCCGACCTTGGCGTGGTGCTGGGCGACCTGCTCGGCGTCAAGGTCGTCTTCACCAACCGCGCCTTCACCACGTTGCCCACGCTGGTCAGCAGCCACCGGGCCGACCTGGTGATCAGCGCGATGACCGACACGCTGGAGCGGGAGAAGAAGCTGGATTTCGTCGACTACTTCTCGGCCGGCTCGGCAATCGTGGTGCAGCGCGGCAACCCAGCCGGACTCGGTGACCTCAGCAGCCTGTGCGGTCACGTCGTGGCGCTGCAAACCGGCACCGTGCAGGTCGATCTCGTCGCCCGGGCGCAACGCAATTGCGCCGGCCGACCGATCACCGTGCACTTCTTCAAGACCAACACCGATGCGCTCGTCCAGCTTCGGACCGGACGGGCTGACGCCACCCTCAACGACTACCCACCGGCCGCCGCCCTCGTCACCGATACCCGCACCAGCGCCTTCTACCAACTCGCGTCCACCGCGCAGTACGAGCCCGGCCCGTACGGCATCGGCGTGGCCAAGGACGAGCCGCAGCTGCGCGACACGGTCGCGCGGGCACTGGGTCGGCTGATCAAGGACGGCCGATATCACGCCGTCCTGCGCAAGTGGGGGGTGACCGCCGGAGCAGTCACAACGGTAACCACCAACGCCGGTCGGCAGCATTAGCCCGGCCTGGTCCAGAGGCAGCGAACGAGCTTCGCTCACCCGGCGGCGGCAACCCGGACTCCCCAGCGACGGCCAATCGGGGTAAGGTCCGATTTAGTCCAGTGGATGAGCAAAAGGGTGGTCGCTATGGCTCCGCAGCCGCAGAAGTCGGACAGGTTCAGCTTCGGTCTCTGGACGGTGGGCTGGCCGGCCCTCGACCCCTTCGGCGACCCCACCCGCCCCGCCCTCGACCCGGTCGAGTCGGTCCACCGGCTGGCCGAGCTCGGCGCCTGGGGCGTCACGTTCCATGATGACGATCTGATCCCGTTCGGTTCGTCCAGCGACGAGCGCGACAAGCACATCGCCCGGTTCAAGGACGCCCTGGCCGAGACAGGCCTGGTCGTGCCGATGATGACGACCAACCTCTTCAAGCACCCGGTGTTCAAGGACGGCGGGTTCACCAGCAATGACCGCGGCGTGCGCCGCTACGCGCTGCGCAAGGTACTGCGCAACATCGACCTGGCCGCCGAGCTCGGCGCCTCGACCTATGTGTTCTGGGGCGGGCGCGAAGGCTCGGAGTCCGACGGCGCCAAGGACGTGTACGCCGCCCTCGATCGCTACCGCGAGGGCATCGACCTGCTGGCCGGCTACGTCAAGGAAAAGGGCTACGGCCTGCGGTTCGCGATCGAGCCCAAGCCGAACGAGCCCCGCGGCGACATCCTGCTGCCCACACTCGGGCACGCACTCGCGTTCATCGAGCAGCTCGAGCACCGCGACATGGTCGGCATCAATCCCGAGGTCGGACACGAGCAGATGGCCGGCTTGAACTACGTGGCCGGCATCGCCCAGGCCCTGTGGGCCGGCAAGCTGTTCCACCTCGACCTCAACGGCCAGCGCGGTCCGAAGTTCGACCAGGACCTCGTGTTCGGGCACGGCGACCTGCTCAACGCGTTCTTCCTCGTCGACCTGCTCGAGCACGGCCCGCAGGGCGGCGGCCCGGTTTACGACGGCCCGCGGCACTTCGACTACAAACCCGCCCGCACCGAGAACATCGAGGGCGTGTGGCAGTCGGCGGCGGCGAATATGAGCACCTACCTGCTGCTGAAGGAACGGGCCGCGGCCTTCCGGGCCGATCCCGAGGTTCAGGCGGCGTGGGAGCAGGGCGGCGTGGCCGCACTCGCCACTCCCACCCTCGACCCGGGCGAGGACGTGCACGGGCTGCTCGCCGACCGCAGCGCGTTCGAGGACTACGACCCGGTGGCCGCGGGCGAGCGCGGGTACGGCTTCGTCCGCCTCAACCAGCTGGCGATCGAGCACCTCCTCGGTGCCCGCTGAGTCACGATGACTCTGGTCGCCGGCGTCGACTCGTCGACCCAGTCGTGCAAGGTGGTCGTCCGCGACGCCGAAACCGGCGAGCTGGTGCGCACCGGCTCGGCCCCGCATCCGGACGGAACGTCGGTCGATCCGCGGGCGTGGTGGTCGGCACTTGAGGCCGCAATTCACGCTGCGGGCGGCCTCGATGACGTTGCGGCGGTTTCAGTCGGCGGTCAGCAGCACGGGATGGTCTGCCTCGACTCCTCCGGCGACGTCGTGCGCGACGCCGTGCTGTGGAACGACACCCGCTCGGCCAAGGCCGCAGCCGAACTGGTGGAGGAACTGCCCGGCGGCGCGGTGGAGTGGGCCCGAGCAGTCGGGTCGGTGCCGGTGGCGTCGTTCACCGTCACCAAGCTGCGCTGGCTGAAGGGCGCCGAGCCCGACAACGCCGCCCGCACCGCCGCCGTCTGTTTGCCGCACGACTGGCTCACCTGGCAGTTGCGCGGCGCGCCCGGCATCGACGACATCAGCACCGACCGCGGGGACGCCAGCGGCACCGGGTACTGGTCGCCCGCCGCCGGGGAGTACCGCGAGGATCTCGTTCGCATGGCGTTCGGCGACGTGCCGCTGCTGCCGCGCGTCCTGGGCCCGGCCGAGAGCGCGGGGACGACCACCGGCGGGCAACTGCTCGCCGCCGGCACCGGAGACAACGCCGCGGCGGCGCTGGGCGTCGCGGCTCAGGTCGGCGACGTCATCGTGTCGATCGGTACGTCCGGCGTCGTGTGCGGAGTCAGCACGACGCCGACCGCGGATCCCTCCGGGTTCGTCGCTGGCTTCGCCGACGCCACCGGCGCCTTCCTGCCGCTGGTCTGCACGCTCAACGCCGCGCGGGTGCTGAGCGCGGCGGCAATGGTGTTGGGGGTGACGCTCGACGATCTGTCGGGGCTGGCGTTGGGTGCGCCGGCCGGGGCCGACGGGCTCGTCGTGGTGCCGTACCTGGACGGCGAACGGACGCCGAACCGTCCGGACGCGACCGGCGCCATCCACGGCCTGACCCACGCCAACTCGACGCCGGCTCACTTCGCCCGGGCCACGGTCGAAGGGCTGCTCTGCGGCCTGGCCGACGGGCTGGACGCCCTGCGCGTCGAGAAGGTCGCCGTCGAACGCGTCCTCCTCGTGGGCGGCGGTGCCCGCTCGGAGGCCCTTCGGCGCATTGCCCCGGCCATTCTGGGCGTGCCCGTGCTCGTCCCGGAACCCGGCGAGTACGTCGCCGACGGCGCTGCGCGGCAGGCGGCGTGGGCGTTGACCGGCAGCGAGCAGCCGCCGGACTGGAGCTCGCGCCCGGCCGCCCGCTACGAGGCCGACCCGGCGCCGGCCGTGCGCGAGCGGTACGCAGCAGTGCGCGAGCTGACGGCCAGCCGAGTTCCGCGGCCGTGACCGACGGGGCCGCGGTGTCGCCGGCCCGGCAGCACACGATCCGCACCCAGAACCTCGGGCTGGTGCTGCGCCGGATCGCCGGGAACCCCGGGCAGTCGCGGGCCCAACTGGCCACCGCGACCGGGCTCACCCGGACGACCATCTCGACCCTCGTCGACGAGCTCATCGACCGCAACCTGATCGCGGAGCAGACGCCCGACCGAGGCGCCCGAGGACGCCCGGCCAGCCCCCTGGCCTTGAATCCGCAGGGTCCGGCCGGCCTCGGGATCGAGATCAACGTCGACTACCTGGCCGGCTGCATCGTCGATCTGACCGGTGCCGTCCGCGCCCACCGCACGGTCCCGGCCGACAACCGCGGCGGATCGCCTCGGGTCGGATTGCGCCGCGCGGCCACGCTCGCCCATCAGCTGATCGACGAGGTCGGCCTGCCGATCGCCGGAGTGACGGTGGCACTTCCCGGCCTCGTCGACGCGGACGGCACGCTACGGCGCGCGCCCAACCTGCCGACGTGGCAGGGCACCCGGTGCGCGACGCGTCTGAGCGAGTTGCTGGCGCTGCCGGTGAGCGTCGACAACGAGGCCAACCTGGCCGCACTGGCCCAGCTCTGGCATGACAGCGCGCTGCCGGACTTCGTGTTGGTCTCCGGCGAGATCGGCGTCGGGGCCGGCCTGGTCATGGACGGCCGGCTGTTCCGGGGTGTGCGGGGCATGGCCGGTGAGCTCGGCCATGTGGTCATCCACCCCGACGGTCCGCCGTGCGGCTGCGGCGCGAACGGCTGTTTGGAGCAGTTCGCGGGACAGGAAGCACTGCTGCGCCGAGCCGGACTGCTCGATTTGTCCACCGGATCCACCCCGCACTCCGGTTCGGACGTGGCCGCGCTTGTCCGCCGCGCCGAGGCCGGGGACGAACGGACGCGGCAGGCCCTGGCCGAGGCCGGGCAGGCATTGGGTATCGCGTTGGCCGACCTGATCAACACCTTCGACCTGCCCACCGTCGTGCTCGGCGGCCTCTATGCCCGCCTCGGCGAGTGGCTGGTCGCGCCGATCAGTGCCGAACTCGGCCGCCGGGTGATCAGCGCCGGTTGGGCCCCGCCCACCGTGCTCATCTCGGCGCTGGGCATCGATGCCGCGGTCCGCGGTGCGGCCGGCGTCGCCGTCAGTCACGTCCTCGACGGCGCGGCCGTTCCCGGCTAGCCGGGAACGGCCGCGCCGTTCCCGGCTAGCCGGCAGCTCGCCCGGGCCGGTAGGTGAGCAGGACGAGGTCGCCGCCGACGGTGCGACACCCCACCAGCCGCATGGGTTGCGCGTCGCTGGACTCGCGGAAGGGCTGCGCGCCCGCCCCGAGCACGACCGGACAGATCATCAGCCGCAGCTCGTCGACCAGGTCATGTTCCATCAAGGCGGGGACGAGCGAGCCGCTGCCGTACACGAGGATGTCGCCGTCCACCTCGCGCTTCAACCTCGCGGCCGCGTCGATCACGTCGCCCTTCAACACCGTCGAGTTGGACCATTCGGTCGCACCTTGCAGCGTCGAGGAGACGATGTACTTCGGGATAGCGCGCAGCCGATCGGCCCACTCCCCCGGCCGGGTAGCCCAGCGCTCGACGAACCAGGTGTAAGTGCGTCGACCGATCAGCCAGGCGTCGGTGTCGAGCGCTTCCTGGAACTCGACCTTGGTCCACTCTTCTCGATCGGCAGCTGACAGCTGGTTGAACCAGCCGCCGAACTTGAAGTCGTCGTCGCCCGTCGGGTCTTGCATGACGCCGTCGACCGTGACGTTCTCGCTGACCACGATTCTTCCCATCTGGAGCTCCTTCGGGCTGGTGTCGGAAACAATCACCTGAATAGACACCGGGCGTCCGGGAAACTGGTCGCCGCCGGAGCGCCCAATTCACCCCTGCAGCGGTGTCAGTACGAGATGGAGGTGTGGCGTGGTGCAGGCGGACAGTGCTGCGGCGGCGACAGCGGAACTGATCGCTCGGGCGCGGGCCGGTGACGGCGACGCGTTCCGCCAATTGACCGAGCCGCATCGACACGAGCTGCGGGTGCACTGCTATCGAATGCTCGGGTCGTTCCAGGACGCCGAGGACGTTGTGCAGGACGCGCTGCTGGCGGCCTGGCGCGGCTTCGGTGAGTACGAGGGCCGGGCCTCGCTGCGGACGTGGCTCTACCGGATCGCCACCAACCGGTGTCTGAACGCGCGTCGGTCGGCCAGCCGCCGCCAGGCGAAGGAGTGGGATGTGCCCGGCGTACAACCGCCCGAACCGACCCGGCTGGGAGAGGTGGTATGGCTCCAGCCGTTTCCGGACGCCCGGCTCGAGGGCGCGATCGACGTCCCGCTCGGGCCGGAGGCTCGCTACGAGCAGACCGAATCGATATCGCTGGCCTTCGTGACGGCGCTACAACTGCTGCCGCCGCTCCAGCTCGCCGTGCTCGTCCTGCGCGACGTCCTCGGATTTCACGCCACCGAGGTGGCAGAGATGCTGGGCTGCAGCACCGCGTCGGTCAACGGTGCGCTCAAGCGGGCCCGAGCCAGCCTGCAGCAGCGTCAGGCGGCCACCGCTGACCATGAGCCGGCACCACCTGCCGGATCACCTGCTGAGGAGGCGCTCGTGGCCAAGTTCGTCAGCGCCTACGCAGCCGCCGACGTCGACGCGCTTGTCGCGTTGCTGACCGACGACGTCTTCGTGTCCATGCCACCGATGCCGCTCGAATACCAGGGCCGCGATGTCGTCGCCCAGTTCTGCGCGTTGCTCTTCGGCGCCGGCCGCAACCACGACGTGGTGCCCACGCGCGCGAACGGCCAGCCGGCGTTCGGTCTGTATGTCCGGGCTCGGGGCGGTGTCCGCCATGGGACCGGTTTGATCGTCCTGACCTTGGCCGGTGATCGCATTTGCGCCATGACCCGCTTCGAGAACAGTGTGCTGCCGTGGTTCGGCTTGCCGCGGTCACTGCCGAGTCGCTAGCTGAAGGCACGACACCAGCCGGGCACCGTGCGCCGTCACCAACCACAACGGGCTCGAGAGTGGACGGCCCGCGTAGAGTTCGCCCGGATGACACCCGATCGGCCGAACCCATCGCGCCCGGTCAGCCCGACCGTGTCGGCGTCTCGGGCCGGTAGCGGGCGCCGCATCACGCTGGCCAGCATCGCCGAGCAGGCCGGGGTCTCCATGGCCACCGTGTCCAAGGTCCTCAACGGGCGCGCGGACGTTGCGGCCGACACGCGTGCCCGCGTCCAGCGCCTGCTGGCCGAACAGAACTACTCGCCGCTGCAGCGCAGCACGTCGACCGTCGACCTGATCTTCTCGGATCTCGACAGCCCCTGGGCGGTCGAGATCCTGCGCGGCGTCGAGTCGAACCTCACCAGTCGAGGCATGGCGGTGGTGGTGTCGTCGGTGCAACGGCACGGCTCCACCCGACCGCCGAGCTGGACGCGCACCATCGCCCGGCACCACAGCGCCGGCGTGCTGCTGGTGATGTCGCAGTTGACCGCGCGGCAGTGGCGGGAACTGCAGCAGCACGACATCCCGCTTGTGGTCATCGATCCGGCCGACATCCCCGGTCCGGAAGTGCCGAGTGTCGGCGCGACGAACTGGACCGGCGGCATCGCCGCCACCGAGCATCTGCTCGAGCTCGGCCACCGGCGCATCGCGGTCATCAGCGGCCCGAAGGAATACCTGTGCAGCCGAGCCCGCGTCGACGGCTACCGGCACGCCCTCGAACAGAGCGGCGCGGCCTTCGACACGGCACTGGTCCGTTGGGGCAACTTCCGGCAGGAGGGCGGCTTCCGACTGGCCCTTGAGCTGCTCGACCAGCCCACCCGGCCCACCGCCATCTTCGGCGGCAGTGACCAGCAGGCGCTCGGCATCTACGAAGCCGCCCGCCAGCTCGGGTTGGCGATTCCCCGCGACGTCAGCGTCGTGGGTTTCGACGACCTGCCACTGGCGCGGTGGCTGCCACCGCCGCTCACCTCCGTGCGTCAGCCGCTCGCCGACATGGGCGCGATGGCCGCCGACATGCTGCTGCGCCTGATCGCCGGCCGGGAGCTGGCCAGCCGGCGCGTCGAACTCGCGACCGAACTGGTCGTCCGCGAATCCACCGCACCGCCTGCCCTACCACCCACCTGATTTCCCGCTGGTGACCGGTTCAGGTCGTCCCAACGAACACCAGCGGGGAAAAGCAGCGACAGCCTCGAGCCGGATCACCGACCGGTCAGGCCGAAGAACTGGATCGCCAGCTCGTCGGTACCGGGCTCCTCGAACGCGACGTTATGAGTGCCGTTCTCGACGCTGTACGTGTCGACGAGTACTCGGCCGAACCGGTCGGTGTAGATCGAGTGCGTCCAGCTCGGCTTCGGGTAGTCGACCCGCCGCGGCGTTTGGCCGGTGCGCAGCACGTCGGTCCACTGCTTGGTCTCTTCGATGAGGTTCGGGTAGTACAACGTCGTGTCGGCGGTGCCGTGCCACAGCTGCATGCGCGGCCGCGGGCCACGGTACCCGGGGTACGCACCTCGCGCCGCGTCGCCCCATTCGCGCGGTGTCTTGATGATCCGGCCGTTGGCGCAGTCGCTGTTCCAGCCCGACCCGTCCGTGGTCGCGAAGCAGGTGGCCGGCACGCCGGACATGACCGAGCCGGCCGCGAAGACGTCGGGGTAGTCGGCGGCCAGCACGTTCGTCATCATCGCGCCCGAGGAGATGCCGGTGGCGAAGACGCGGTGCGGATCGGCGTGCTGGTGCCGTTCCACGTAGCGCACCATCGACACGATCCCGACCGGGTCGCTGTTGCCGTAGTGGCTCAGCGCGCCGGGCGAGGAGACGTCGAAGCAGTGCCCTTCACGAGTGGCCGACGGGTAGACGACCAGGAACCCGTACCGGTCCGCGAGGGCGGCGTACCGCGTGCCGGTGAACATCGCCGGTCCCGATCCGGTGCAGTAGTGGATCGCGACGACGACGGCGGGGTGCGGTTGCGCGCGGGCCGGCACGTACAGATACATGCCCAAGCCGGTCGGGTTGGGCCCGAAGTCCGTCACCTCTTGCAGCGTCGAACTCAACGCCGGCGCAACTGACGGCGCGCGCTCGGCCCTTGCCGCGACCGACGCGCTGGTCGTGAGCAGCGCGGCGATCGCGGCGGCGACGGTGGCCCGGCGCAGCCAGGAGCGGGGACTCATCGACGGTGCGGCGCGCCGGCGGCCAGCATCAGGTCCTGCTGCAGCGCGTAGTACGACGGTTTCGGGGCAAGGTTGTCGTCGTAGATGTCGGCCGCACCCTCGCCGGTGAAGACGCTGGGCACCCACGAGTACGCGTCGCCGAAGCCCCATACCGTGTAGGAGATGCAGCGCCGAACGAGCAGGCAGGCGTTCAGCATCTGCACGTAGTCTGCGTTCTGGGCCAGCTGTTCGGCCGGCTCGACCGGCAGCGGGATGCGCACGTCGGCCTCGGTCACCGCGAGGAACAGCCGGCGGTCGGCGAAGCGCTGCAGGTTCTGCTGCATGCCGTTGGGGAAGTCGTAGGTCGTGTCCAGGTGGCCCTGCACGCCGACGCCGTCGATCGGGACCCGCTGTGCCTGCAGCTTCTTGACCATCGCGTAGACCGCGTCGCTCTTCGCGTTCCGGCCTTCGATGTTGTAGTCGTTGTAGAACAGCAGGGCGTGCGGGTCGGCGGCGTGCGCCCACCGGAACGCGTCGGCGATGTAGTTGGGGCCGAGTGCCCGCAGCCAGATCGTGTCGCGCATCGTGCCGTCGTCGTTGAACGCTTCGTTGACGACGTCCCACTGCCAGATCTTGCCGCGGAAGTGCGTCACCTCGTCGGTGATGTGCTTGTGCAGCAGGGCCCGCAACTGCGCCGGCGTGAAGTCCGTCTCGTTGAGCCAGCTGGGCAGCTGGCTGTGCCACACCAGGGTGTGGCCGCGGACCAATTGGCCGTGCGCCCGCGCGAAGTTCACCAGACGGTCCGCGGCGGCCCAGTCGTAGGTGCCCTGAGTGGGCTCGACCAACTGCCACTTCATCACGTTCTCCGGCGTCACGGTGGAGAACTGCTGAGCGGTGATCTTGGTGTATTCGGCGTTCGAGCCCAGTTGATCGGTGTTGACGGCCGTCCCAATGCGTAGACCGACCTTGGCCGCTAGTGCGCGCAGCGAGTCGGCCGGCGCGTGGTAGCCGCGACTGACGGGACCGCCGCGGTCACTGCTCGGGGTGGCCGAGTGGGCCACGGCGACCAATTGCGGGGTGAGTACAGCGGCGACGCTGAGCGCGCCGATGAGTACGGAACGACGAACCTTCACGGGACGCTCCTTGGCTTGTTGACGACGGATGGGGTACGTGTGCGCGATTGGTGGGGTAGCTAGCGCATCCGCCGACTTTCCGGCGGTCCGAGGTAGCTGGGTTTCAGGCCGCCGGTGTCGACGACCAGTTTCTGGATCACCACGGTCGGGTCGACCATCCACACCTTCACCGTGTGCACGCCGGGTCCGGACAGCGCATGCACCGTCGAGGTCAGGTTCACGTTGTTCGAGGTGTTGCGTTCCCACTGCCGGTTCATTGTCGCGTCGCTGGCGCCAGTGGCCGCGTTGATGTTGACGACCTTGGGTGTCTCGCCGTCGATGGAGAGGGCGTACCGCAGGCCGCCGTGCGCCAGCACGTCGTTGCGCGGCGACAGGTAGGCCCACACGGTGACCGGCCCACCGGAGAAGGTGGTGATCCGGTAGTCCAGGTGCGGGCTGCCGGCGCCTGGTGTCTGGATCGCGGCAGTCACCGGGAATGGCTCCATGCCGTCGCCGGTGCGGCCGATGTCGGGGATGCGGGTCCAGGTCACGCCGTTGCTGTTGACCGCGTTCGTGTAGTGCGCGGCGTCCATCGAGACGTAGCCGTTGGCCTCCACGAATCCGTGGATGTTGCGCGGACTCACCGCGGGGTTCTGCACCACCGCTTTGACCACGACCTGCCGGCCGTTGGCGCCAGTGACCGTGAGCGGCACCGTCGTCGTCCCCTTCGGGGCGTGCCACCAGTCGACCCGTACGGTCGCCCGCACCTGCTTGTGCACGGTGCCGTGGCTCGGTGTTACGTGCAGCCAGCGCGCCGGGCTGGTGATCGTGTACTGGAACGGGCTCGCGCCGCGATTGAACACGTCGATGTACTGCGAGGGCTGCGACTGGTACGGGCTGAACGTCGGCAGCACGGCCGCGCTCTGCGACTGCGGCCACCACTGGTCCGAACCATCGATCGCGACGCCCATGTCCGCTGCGGTCGGCAACGCGATCCGTTGCACCGCCGGAAAGATCACGTCAGGGATGGCTACGTTGTTCAGCTGCGGTTGCTGCCACGGCGCGTCAGGTCCGTAGCGAGCCACGTCGCCATAGTCGATGTGCGGCTGGGTCTGGAAGCCGTGCCACTTCCCACCCGCGAGCACGTTGTTGTAGTAGTCGTTCATGGCCTGGTCGGCTGCGAAGCGGGCCTCGGCCGCGGCCGCCAGGTCATTGGTGAGCGCCCGGCCTTGCTTGGCGTAGAGGATGTTGGTGAACTCGGCGTCGCGGAACGCGTAGAGGTTGGCAGTCGCCTTCACTTCGTAGAGCACGAGTTCGTAGTACGCGTCCTGCTTGGCCGCAGGTAGTCGACGGGCGATGGCTTCGGCCTTTGCGGCGAGACGCTGCCAGTCGGCGGTGGCCCGGTCGAGTTCCCGGTAGTCGCTCAGGCTGAACGGCGTGGCCTGGTCGTCGTAAACGACGGCCGACGAGTCGGTGGCCAGATCCTTCGTGGGGTCAAGCGCGATCTTGCGGTTGAGCAGTTCGGGCTTACGCCGCGACTGCAACTGCCCGTAGGTGTTAAGCACGTCGGCAACCTGCGCGGACGTCGCGGACCCGAAGTTCTCCGCCGCGTACTGCCGCTCCCACGCGCCGATCTTGGACAGCGGCAATGCGCTGGGGTTCCACGCGTAGTCGAGCGAGAACTGCAGCGGTTCCTCTTCGTTCTTCAGGTCACCGACGTTGGCCATCCACAGCCGGGAGTCGCCGTAGGTGTAGGCCTGGTGCAGCTCGTCCCAGGTGTTCTGCAGGGACGCGGTGTCGACCCACTTGTAGTTGCGGCCACCGCCGACGTAGTCGAAGTGGTAGTACAGCCCGTATCCGCCGCTGCGCTTGGGCAGGCTCTGGTCGGGCAGTTGCCGGATGTTGCCCCAGTTGTCGTCGGTGAAGACCACCGTCACGTCGTCGGGTGGGCGCAGGCCTTCGTTCCAGTACCGCAGGACCTCCTTGTAGAGGGTCCAGACCTGCGGGACCGCGCTCGGGTCCTTCTTGGTGACATCACCGATGATCTGGCGTTGCGCGGCGATGATGCTCTTCATCAGGTCTATGCCAGGGCCGTCGGACAGACCGACGTCGCCAGGACCACGCATGCCGAGTGTGACGACGCCTTCGGCCTTCTCGTCGACCATTCGCTGGATGCCCTGGGTCCAGTACTTCTTCAGCGCGGCGGAGTTGTAGCGGAAGCTCCACTCGCCGGTGCCGCCATATGGATCGTGGCCGGGCGTGACGATGTTGCCGTTGCTGTCGCGTACCGCCGGCGTGACGTGGCGGTTCCACTCTTCGATGCCGCGCATCATCGGCGCCTCGTGCGAGGTGCCCATCACGATTCCGTACGCCGTTGCGGTGGCCTGGTTCTGCGGATCGTCCTCCTCGAACGCCCGGCCCCACACCGCCGGCCAGACGTAGTTCGCCTTCAACCGGAGGGCGACGTCGAAGACCTTGGCGTAGTAATTGTGGTTCAACCCGCCGGGGTAGCCCGGTGCCAGACCAGGCCCGAACATGCCGGGCGCCCACTCGCCGGTGGCCGGGTTCTCGTCGTTGATGAAGAAGCCGCGGTACTTGACTGCCGGGGTGCCCTGCGTGTGTCGTCCGGGCAGCACGTACAGCACGTCGCGGTGCGTAGGCGTGACGTCGTCCCACCATGTCCACGGCGAGACGCCGATTCGCTTGGAGACGTCGTACGCACCGTAGATGGTGCCGCGCTGGTCCGAGCCGGCGATGACGAACGCGCGCCGCACGCCGGGCAGCGGATTGGCCACGACCTGCTCGATCGAGGTCTCCCACTTGCCCTTGATCGAGGAGACATCGAGGCGGTGATTGGCGACCATCGCGTCGACGAGCGCGCTGTGACCCACGGTCCCGACGATGACGACATCGCGAGCGGGCGGGACGGCGTCGCGGGCGACCGCCGGCGCAACCCCGGTGACGGACTTGATGTCAGTGCTCAGGTCGCCAACCACGCGCACCACACCGGGATAGTCAGCGCTATTGACGACGATCGGCGCCGCCCGCCCACCCGCAGCGAGCGCGAACAGTCCCGGCCAGAAGTGGCTGGTGATGTAGTTGGCGGCCGGGCTGACGACGCGGCCAGGGCTGTGCTCGGGCGGGGCCGCACCGGCCGGGGTGACGGCGGGCGCGAACGCCAGTGCCGCGGCGAGCCCAGCGAGGAGCATTCGGGATGTGCGCCGCCAGGACGAGGTTCGCGCGGGCCGCCAGCTGCTCGCGAGTAAGGCCATCTGGGATCTCCCGGTTGACAATCGTCGAAACTATTTCGAAACACATAATTTGACTAGCTGGACCATAAGTAGCCTTTGCCGGATTCGTCAATACCGGACATCGGTGAATGGTAGGCACATTAGTGGGGAAGCTGTCGTCGCGGGGACCCTGAGGCAATCCAGCGAAGTTCCGAAACATTTCGAAGCGAACACGCGCCGACCCGAGAATGCGCCGCCCCGGCTGCGCCTTTGTCGCTAAGGCAGCAACGTGATTGTGGGGTGCAGTTCCCGGTTGACGCCGACCTCCCGCAACGGGCCGGTCAGCGTGAATTGCAGCGAGGCGCGGATATCGCTGCTCGATGCGCCGACTCTGAGTGTCACCTCCCCGGGCTCGACCTGGCGCCGGCCCGCGCGGCCGGTGTACGAGGTTAGGTCGGCGTCGAGCTCGATCAGCGCGGTGCACGTTTGACCGGCCGCGAGCGGCACGACGACCGCGGCCACCAGCTGCTGGTCCGGGCGGACGACGTCAGCCACCGGGTCGTGCAGATAGACCTGGACGACTTCGGTCGTGTCGATGTCGGCGTCATTGCGCAAGGTCACGGCCAGCTCGCACGAGCCGTCGGTGGGCCAGTCATCGGATCGCCTCGTGACGTCGACCCAGGTTGCCGGGGCGTACGACAGCCCGTGGCCGAAGGGATACAGCGCCGTGGGGTCGACGCTGCTGACCTTGCTGCGCTGGCCGAGCTTCGAGGCCAGGTAGGTCGCCGGCTGCGCGCCACCGGCGGCCGGGAAGCTGATCGGCAGCCGGCCGCTCGGATTGACCCGTCCACTCAGGACGTCGGCGATCGCGCCGGCTCCCTCTTCGCCGGGGAAGAACGCGCACGCGGCCGCGGCGAGGCGTTCGGCCTGATTGGAGATCTCGTAGGGCCGCCCCACCATCAGGACGAGGACGACCGGCGTGCCGGTGCCGAGCACGGCCTCGAGCAGTTCCTCCTGCCGGCCGGGCAGGCGCAGGTCGGCAGCGTCGCAGCCTTCGCCCGAGGTCCCGCCTCCGAACAGCCCGGCTCGGTCGCCGAGCACGGCGATGCAGACGTCGGCGTCGGCAGCCAGGCGCGCCGCGTCGGCGATGCCGGCATCCGTGCCTCCGGTAACCGGACAGCCTTCGGCGTAGTCGATGTCGTATTCGCCTACGGCCCGCATCGCCTCGAGCACGGTCGGAATCTCGACGCCGGCCGGCACCTCGGGATGCCGGACGCCGACGTGCATCGGGAACGAGTAGCAGCCCAACATGGCCTCGGCGCTGTCGGCACGGGGACCGACCACGGCGATCCGTTGTCCGACCGCGAGCGGCAAGATGCCGGTGTTTCGCAGCAGGACCGTGGAGCGCTGCGCGAGTTCTCGGGCAAGGGCGCGGGTCTCGGCGTTGTCGATCTCGAGGCACTCGCGATGCTCGGCCAGGGCGGGCGGATCGGGTGACCAGTCGGCGTCGAGCAGACCCAACTCGCACTTCTGCAGCAACACCCGCTCGAGCGCGCGGTTCACCAGCGCGACAGCTACGGCACCGGACTCGACGGCTTCCTCGAGCGGGTCGCCGAAACAGTTCATGGTCGGCAGTTCCATGTCGATTCCGGCGCCCAGCGCCTGCCCGGCCGCGTCGCCGGGCGAACCGGCAACGCCGTGCAGTGCCTGCAGGAACGGCACGGCGAAGTAGTCGGACACGACGGTGCCGGTGAACCCGTACGTGCCGCGAAGCAGATCGGTCAACAACGCTGCATCGGCCGCGACCGGCACGCCGTCAATGTCGGTGTAGGAGTTCATCACCGAGCGGGCACCAGCGCGCAGCGCCATCTCGAACGGCGGCAGCATGACATCAGCCAGTTCGCGTGCTCCCGCCGACACCGGAGCCAGGTTGCGGCCGGCCCGGGACGCGGAGTAGCCGACGAAGTGCTTGAGGGTCGAGACGATCCCGGCCGATTCCAGGCCGCGCACGTAGGCGCTGCCGATCGTCCCGACGAGGTACGGATCCTCGCCGATCGTTTCCTCGACCCGGCCCCAGCGCAGGTCCCGCACGACGTCCAACACCGGTGCCAGGCCTTGGTGTACGCCGAGCCGGTGCATCGTGGTGCCGATCTGCGCGGCCATCCGTTGCACCAGGTCTGGGTCGAAGCTGGCCCCCCACGCCAGCGGCCCCGGGTAGATGGGGGCTTGCCACGCCGCGAGACCGGTCAGGCACTCCTCGTGCACCATCGCCGGAATGCCGAACCGGCCGGCCGCGATGATCTGCCGTTGGCTGCGCGCGACGCCGCGCGCACCGATCGCCGGGTCCACCGGCGCGGTGCCGAAGGGCCGGGTCAGCTGCCCGATGCCGTGGCTGATCAGGGTGTCCCAGTCGACATCGATCTCGGCAAACTCATGCTGGTAGGGCGCGACGTCGCCACCGACCGTTTGGATGCCGACCCACACTCCGTAGAGCTGCGCGAGCTTCTCCCGGGTGTTCATGCGGGCAATCAGGTCTCGCACTCGCTCCGCCGGCGTGGCGGCGGCGTTGCGCCAGAGTTCTGCAGGGGCGTTGCCGTGGAGTGTCACCAAAGTGATCCGTTCGTCGTCAGTTCAGGTCATGCATCGCGCGGGTGGACTGACGCACGACGAGATTGGTTTCCAGCGTGATGTGCGTCGGCTCGCTCGGTACACCGCGAATCAGCTCGATCAATACCTCAACCGCGCGCTGGCCCATCTTGCGGATCGGCTGGTTCACGGTGGTCAGCGGCGGAATGGCCAGCGCGGACTCCGGGATGTTGTCGAAGCCGACGACTGAAAGGTCTTCGGGCACCCGCAACCCGAGCTCGCCGGCCACCTCGATCGTAGTGATCGCGGAGACGTCGTTACCGGCGAAGATGGCCGTCGGCCGGGCCGCGGAGGCCAGCAGCGCCCGGGCCGGTTCGGCTGAGATGGCCGGGTCGTACGCGCCGATCTGGACGAGTTGCTCGTCGACGGGCACTCCGGCTGCGGCCATCGCCTGTCGGTAGCCCTGCTCGCGCAGCTGGGCCGACTGCAGATCAGGGCGGCCGGTGAGCATCGCGATCCGGCGGTGCCCGAGCGCGAGCAGGTGCTCGGTCGCCAGCTGGGCGCCCCGCAGGTTGTCCGAATCGATGGTGGCCATCGCGGACTGCCCGGTGTGCGGGTCGACGGCGACTACGGGGGAACCGTAGTTGACGTCCAGGACGGTGGGCGTCACCAGAATCGCGCCGTCGATCAGGGTGCCGCTCAGCCGCGACAGGTAGCGGCGCTCCCAGCCCACGTGATCACCGGTGCGCCCGCCGGCCGAATACACGACGAGCTCGAAGCCCGTCGCCCGGATCGTGTCGGCCACGCCTTTGAGCAGTTCGGTGCTGAACGGCTCCAGGTCGGCGACCAGCACCCCGATCACGTTGGTGCGGTGATTGCGCAGGCTCTGGGCAACCAGGCTGGCCTCGTAGCCGAGTTCCTCGATCACCGCGCGCACCCGCGCGTACGTGTCGGCGGCGACCCCGTAGCGCTCGTTGAGCACCTTGGACACCGTGGCCACCGAGACGCCCGCACTGGCGGCGACATCGCGGATGGTGACACGGGAGGTCGAATGCACGTGGCGACAATATCCTTGTAAATCGTTATCGACAACGATTGACACCACGGATACGGGCGCGCAAACTCTCCGTAATCCAGAGCTGGACGCGCCGGGCACCCCCACTCGGCCAACACGTCAGGAGAGCACCGCATGCGCGTATTCCGACATGGTCGTGCCGTCGCCGGGCTGGTCGCAGCGCTCGTCGCCGCCCTCACGGCCACCGCGGCCTGTAGCAGTAGCGGCGACAGCGGGGGCAAGAAGGCCAACGGCTCGGTCAGCCTCACGTGGTGGCACAACGGCTCGGCCGAACCGGCGCTGTCAACCTGGAAGAAGGTCGCCGACGACTACCACGCGGCTCACCCGAAGGTGTCGTTCAAGATCAACCCGATGCAGAACGAGGCGTTCCGCACGAAGGTCCCGCTCGCACTGCAGGGCAACAACCCGCCCGACATCTACCAGCAGTGGGGCAGCGGCGGGCAGGCCACGCAGGTCAAGTCGGGCAAGCTCATGGATATGACCAGCGCGGTCTCCGGCTGGATCAGCCAGCTGGGCAATGCCGCCAAGGGCTGGCAGACCGACGGCAAGCAATACGGCATCCCGTACGACCTGCACACCGTCGGCTTCTGGTACCGCACCGACCTGTTCGAGCAGGCCGGCATCACTTCGCCGCCGACCACGATCGACGAACTCAACCAGGCCGTCACCAAGCTGAAGGCCAAGAACATCACGCCGATCGCTATCGGCAGCAAGGACAAGTGGCCGGACGCGTTCTGGTGGGAGTACTTCGCGATCCGCGAGTGCTCGACCGACACGGTCAAGAACGCGATCAACAACCAGAAGACCGATGACCAGTGCTTCGTCAAGGCCGGCGAAGACCTCAAGGCGTTCATCGACACCAAGCCGTTCCAGAACGGGTTCCTGGGCACCCCGGCGCAGCAGGGCGCCGGTAGCTCGGCCGGGCAGGTCGCCAATGGCAAGGCCGCCATGGAACTGCAAGGCGACTGGGAACTGCCGACCATGATCCCGCTCGCGAAGGACAAGAACTTCGCATCGAAGCTGAGCTGGTTCGCCTTCCCGAAGGTCAACGGCGGTCAGGGCGAAGACGGCGCCACGCTCGGCGGCGGTGACGGCTTCAGCTGCACCAAGGACGGCGGCGCGGCCTGCGTCGACTTCCTCAAGTACATCGCGAGCGTCCCCGTTCAGAAGGAACTGGTGGCAAAGACCGTCGCGTCGCTGCCGGCCAACTCCGGGGCCAACTCGGTGGTGAAGGATCCGACCCTGCAGAAGGTGCTCCAGGCCAGCCAGAGCTCCCCGTTCGTGCAGACCTACTTCGACCAGGCCCTGCCGACTGCGGTTGGGAACGCGCTCAACGACGCGATCGCCAACTTCTTCGCCGGGCAGGGCTCACCGAAGGACATCGCCGGGGCTGTCGCCAAGGCGGCTCAGAACTAGCAATGGTTCAGGCGGAGAACATCACGGACGTGTCCCCCGCAACCGACGTGGTGTCGTCGGCCGGCCGCGCAGCCGCGCGGCCGGCCGGTCGCCGCCCGGGCAGCCTGCGCAAGAAGCTCGAGCTGACGTTTCTGCTGACGCCGGCGCTCGCACTCTTCATCGGCTTCGTGCTGCTGCCGATCGTGGTCGCCGTGTACTACAGCCTCTACCGCTGGGAAGGCTTCGGCCCGCTGACCGACTTCATCGGCCTGCACAACTACAAGCGGGCGCTGTCGGACCCGGTCTTCCACCAAGCGATCATGCACAACGTGATCATCGCGCTGTTGTCGCTGGTCCTGCAGATCCCGCTCGGGATCGGACTCGCCCTGCTGCTCAACCGGCGGCTGCGCGGCCGGGCCGTACTGCGGCTCGTGGTGTTCGCGCCCTACGTCCTGTCTGAAGCGATCGCGGCGGTCATCTGGCTGCTCGTGTTGCAACCGGACGGCTTCGTCGACCGAATCATGAAATCGGTCGGGCTAGGCCACTTCACCCAATTGTGGCTGGCCGACAAGCACATCGTGCTCTACACCCTGTTCGTCGTGCTGACCTGGAAGTACATCGGCTTCGGCATCATCCTGCTGCTGGCCGGCCTGCAGGGCATCCCGCCGGAGTTGCGGGAAGCGGCCGCGCTCGACGGGACCACCCCGTGGCAGGCGACGCGGCACGTCATCCTGCCGTTGCTCGGCCCGACCATCCGCATCTGGATCTTCCTGTCCATGATCGGGGCGCTGCAACTGTTCGACGTGGTCTGGATCATGACCGCGGGCGGTCCGGCCGACGCCTCGACGACGATGGCGACCTACATGTTCGACAAGGGGTTCCAGGTCAACCAGTACGGCTACGGCAGCGCGGTGACGGTCATCTTGTTCATCATCTGCTTCGTGTTCGCTCTGCTGTACCAGCGATTCGCCCTGCGCCGCGACACCCAGGGCGCCCTGACCCAGATGGCCGGGTGAGGACATGTCACTGATGGTGGACGCCCCGCCGGCCGATCCGGCCCCCCTGCGCGAGGTACGGCGCCGGAGGCTGGCACTCGGCACACCGTTCGCATACTTCGGTGCGCTGGTACTCATCGCCATCACCGTCGTCCCCGTCCTGTACGTCATCATCGGCGGCTTCCGGACCTCGGCCCAGATCAACTCGTCGCCGACCGGCCTGCCCCACCCTTGGGTGTGGACGAACTACCGCGCGATCGCAACGTCGTCGACTTTCTGGCGCTACTTGGGCAACAGCGCTCTGGTCGCGGTCGTCGCCACCGCGCTGGCCGTCGGGTTCGGTGCGATGGCCGCGTTCGCGCTCTCGCGGTACGCGTTCAAGGGTCGCGAGACGTTGTACACGCTGTTCACCGTCGGGCTGCTGTTCCCGTTGACGGTCGCCGCTCTGCCGCTCTACCTCGAACTGCGCAAGATGGGGCTGCTCGAGAACTGGATCGGGGTGGCCGTTCCGGAGGGCGCGTTCTCTCTCCCGATCACGATCGTCATTCTGCGACCGTTCATGCGTGCGATCCCGACTGAGCTCGAAGACGCGGCGGTCGTCGACGGCACGAGCCGGCTGGGCTTCTTCTGGCGCATCCTTTTGCCGCTGTCGATGCCGGCGCTGACCACGGTGTCGATCCTCGCCTTTGTCACCAGCTGGAACTTCTACCTGCTGCCGTTGTTGGTGTTCAACGACCCGCACAACTTCACCCTGCCGTTGGGTGTGGCCACGTTCCAATCGCAGTACTCTCAGGACACCGCTCGCGTGCTCGCGTTCACCGCGCTGTCCATGGTCCCGGCGCTGGGCTTCTTCGTGCTGGCCGAGCGCCGCCTGGTCGGAGGGTTCACCGGTGCGGTGAAGGGGTGAACGGTGCGGGCGGACACCGACGGTTCCGCAACCCGGTCCTGCCCGGCTCGCACCCCGACCCGTCGATCTGCCGCGTCGGCGAGGACTTCTTCCTGGCGACGTCGACGTTCGAGTACTTCCCCGGCATCACGCTCCACCACAGCCGCGACCTGGTGCACTGGCGTCCGATCGGGCACGCCTTGGACCGACCCGCGCAACTGCCGCTGGACACCGTGCCGGCTTCCGGGGGCCTCTACGCGCCGACGTTGCGCCACTTCAGCGGGCGGTTCTACCTCGTCTGCACGCTCGTCGGCGGCGACGGTCCGAACGGCAACTTCCTGGTCAGCACGGACGACCCAGCCGGCTCCTGGTCCGAGCCGGCCTGGCTGGCCGACGCGCCCGGCTTCGACCCATCGCTGTTCTTCGACGACGACGGCCGGTGCTGGCTCTGCGGCACGTGGGAGCCCGACCCGCGCGGTGAGCCCGGCCGGACGGCCATCTGGGTGCAGGAGTTCGACCTCGCGGTCGCGCGGCTCATCGGCGAGCGGCAGCTGATCTGGTCAGGAGCCGCGGTCGACGCGCGCTGGTCGGAAGGCCCGCACATCTACCACGTGGACGACTACTACTACTTGCTCACCGCTGAGGGCGGGACGGCGCACGACCATGCTGTCGTGATCGCCCGCAGCCCGTCGATCACCGGCCCATACACATCGTGTCCGCACAACCCGGTCCTGACCGCGCGCCACCTCGGCCCTGACGCGCCGGTCATCGGCACCGGCCACGCCGACCTGGTCGAACTTGCCGACGGGTCCTGGTGGGCCGTGCTGCTCGGCATGCGGCCGCTGTCCGACGGCACCTGGAATCTCGGGCGGGAGACGTTCCTGACTCCAGTCGAGTGGCGGGCCGGCTGGCCGGTGTTCAACCCCGGACACGGGCGCGTCCTGCTCACCGGGCGTGCGCCGGAGCTGGCCGCGCACGCCTGGCCGCAAGGCCCGCGCTTCGAGTCCTTCGACGGGCCAGAGCTGTCGGCTGAATGGCTCATCATCCGGACGCCGCGCGAGCAATGGTGGAGTTTAAGCGCCCGCCCGGGGCACCTGCGCTTGCGACTGCGGCCACCCACGTTGGCCGACCGCGCCAATCCCAGCTTCGTCGGCCGGCGCCTGCAGCACAGCGAGTTCACCGCGCATACCGTCGTCGACTTCACCCCCCGAGCCGAGAGCGAAGGAGCCGGCCTGGCGCTGGTGCACAGCGACGCCTTTCATATCCGACTCGAGCTCGCCGGCGCGGAGGATCGCGTCGTGCGTGTGATCAGCCGCAGGGCGGCCGAGGATCGTGTTGTCGCGGTGGTGCCGGCGCCCGATGGTCCGGTTCAGCTCGGCGTCGAGGCGCGCGGCCAGACCTACGTCCTTCGGGTCGCCGGCGAACCCGTCGCCACGGTGGACGGTCGCCTGCTCAGCTGGTCGGTGGCCGGCGGATTCTTCGGGGCGCTGGTCGGCCTGTACGCGACCAGCAACGCAGCGCCATCGGATAACGCTGCCGACTTCGCCTGGTTCGAGTACGCCGCGCTCGAATCGTGTGGTTATCGTTAATTCGGCTCACCGACACCGTCGGTCCACCGGTTTCCGGTGGTGATCCGAGCGACCGTAGCCGCCCGCGATGCCCGGGAAATACCGTCTGGCCGCCGAAACCTGGCCGGCGCACACCCGCACCAACGCGGGGCGGTTACGCAGCGTTACGGGCAGCCAACTCGACCCGATTGCGGCCGCTCTGCTTGGCCACGTACAGCGCGGCGTCGGCGGCATGCAGCATGTCCATGAGTTCGGTTCCGTCATCCGGGGAGCAGGCAACGCCGATGGAAACCGCGAGCGTGATGTCCGGCGCGAACTCAGCCAGCGGGACCAGATCCGAGATGCGGATGGTGTTGATGACGGCGCGCAGCCGCTGGGCGATGTCCAGCGCCTTGGCCTCGCCGACCGTTGGCAGCAGCGCGACGAACTCCTCGCCGCCGAAGCGCCCTACGCTGTCGTACTCCCGCAGCTCGCTCTGCAGACACTGCCCGATGGCCTTCAGCGCCATATCGCCGACCAGATGACCGTGCAGATCGTTGACCGCCTTGAATCGATCGACATCGACGATGAACATCGCGGTCGGGTAGCCGGCCCGATGCGCCCGGGACAGTTCGCGTTCGGCCAGTTGCTCCCACGTGATCGCGTTGAGCAGTCCGGTCTTGGAGTCGGTGCTGGCCGCGACTTCGAGTTGGTGGGTGAGCGCGCCGCGCTGGAGCAGAACCATCGGCAGCAAGACGAGCAGCGCGAGCCACGGCTCGTCCCGCACGGCCAGCGTGAGCAGACCACCAAGGCACAAAGTGGCCAGTTCCAGCAGGTTGTCCTCCCACGAGGCAGCGAGCGCGCGGCCCCGCACCCCCAGCAGGACGAGCGCAACCGTGACGAGCGCGCGGTTGACCGCGGTGTAGGCCAATAACGCGATGAACACGGCGAAGGCGCCGCTCACGCCGCCAGGCAGGTCGACGTGATGCAGCGCGATGAAACCGACCACCCAGCGCGTGACCAGGCACGCGATGACGAAGGTGGCCGCCGTGCCGACCTTGCGGTAAGCCTGTTCACCCTCCGAGCGTTGTCGGCGCACCCACATGTAGCAGAGCAAGGTGACGATGCAGCTGACGGCGTAAGGCACCGGCAGCACGATCGCGGCGGCGACGAACCAGACCGACGTCATGTCAGGCTTGAGGTGCTCGCTGAGCCGCAAACGGAGTCGGCCGGCCCGGCCGGTCGCCTCTTCGAAGACCAGCGCCAGCGCTACGAGTAGCAGCGCCCGCCAGGCCGCGGCGGCCGAGAACGTGGCTGACGCGGACGCAAGGACGGTCCCGACTGCCGCGACGACCTCGATCGTGAGCAGGTACCCGATCAGCTTGCGCGGCTCAGACCACAGTGCCCATGCCCGCCACGAATGGCTCCGCGGTACGGGCCCAGGCGTCGAGGCGGCATCTGGGGTCATCCAGCTACTCCACGTGTCACAGGGGTCACGAAAGGTTAGCCCACAAACCCGACATTCGTCTCCCCCCAGTTAACGCTCGGCTAGGGCGGAGGATGCAGCCGGCGGAGGCGCTTTCAGGTCCAGTCGGATGTGATTTCCGTTAACTACCCTGGCCCGGGGATGACTCCTTTCCTTCTCAACATATGACTTCACAACCGGTAAAATGGGACTTGCGGCGTGCATTCGGCAGGGAGGGCCCACCGCGTCCTCACGGCGGGTACCCGGCCGCGCGGCAATAGCGACACGCGGTTGCGAGGCCAGTGGGGGCGTGATGCACACGCCTTCACCGGAGTACTCGCCGTGCCTGGCGTACCGGCGACCGCAGAGCACTGGAGGTGATCGACATGCAGGGTTGGGGCTTCTGAGCGCAAGGCACACGCCGAGCGGCACACGATGGGCAGGAGGTGAGTCAGATGCAGGGCTGGGGCTTCTAAAATTGACTGGTCGAGCTAGAGCGCGACCATCGACAACGGCGGGCCATAGAGGTAGTGCCCCCGATGTTGGGGTATGGGCGTTTTCTCGTCTAGGTCATCCAGCGCGGTCGCACGGCCGGTGTAGCGCCTGATCGCCAATTGCTACGCAACGTCGGAGCTTGCTGCGCCCATGAGCTCGTTCCTCCGGGCGGCGAGCGCCAAGGGCACGGCCAGCGCCGCACCAGTACCGCCGGCGAGCGCGATCGCCGCGCCTGCCCCGACATGGTCGGCCACCACGCCGAAGGTGACCACGCCGACACCCTGGATTCCGATCAGACCGGCCCCAACCAGGCCGACCATGCGCCCGCGTCGTTCGTCCGGGGTCAGTTGCACGACCGACGTCATCACGTCGAGCAGGTAGGCCGCGAAGATGCCCGACAGGGCCCATAGCGCGAACGAGACCGGCATGACCGGCTCGAAACCACACGCGAGCAGCGGCAGGCCGGTCAGGACCGCCAGGTAGCGGATGAGCTTGGGCCGGGCGGCCGGCCGCACGCGACGCAGCACGATGTAGGCACCGGTGACACTGCCAGCAGGGATCGCGGCCATCAGGATGCCGATACTCGCCGTGCTGGTGTTGATCGCCGCCGCGTACGGCGCGGCCAGTCCCTCGGGCACCACGAAGAAGCCGGCCAGCCAGGTCATACCGACCAAGGCGCGCAGCTGGTGGTCGTCGCGCAGCCCGCGCAGCACGACCGCGATGCCTGCGATCGACCGGGCCCGCGAACTGGCGGCACCGGACGATCGGTCACCTGCCGGAAGCCGAGCGCTCTGCGCGATGACCAGCGCCGACAAGGCGAATGAGCAGGCGTCGACCCGAAGCGCCCATTGCGGATTGAGCAGCGTGACGATCGCGCCACCGAGCGCGAAGCCGGCGACCTGAGCAAGCTGGTTGGTCATCATGCGCAGGCCGGTGGCCGTGCGGAACCGCTCCGGGGTGAATGCGGCCGCGAGCAGGCTGACCTCGGCCGCCGTGAACGCCGGCCCGAGCAGCACGACGACCGTGAGTAGCAGGAAAAGCACGCCAATCGGCAGGTCGGAGATGGCCATGACTGCGAGCAGCCCGGCTCGGGCCAGATCGGTGCCGACCATTACCGAGCGCTGCGGAAAACGGTCGGCCAGGCCCGAGAGCAGCGCCCCGCCGACGAGTGCCGGCAGGAACGTCAAGGCGTAGGCGATCGCCGTTTCGGTTGTCGAGCGGGTGCGTTCGAAGACCAAAACGGCCAAGGCCACCCGGGCGAGCTGGTCGCCGAGAACCGATTGGGTCTCGGCGACATACAGCGACAGGAACAACCGCGAACGCAACACGTCGGCGAAGCTCGGTCGCTCCCCGCCGGGGATCCCATCGGCCGGTGTGGGCCCCGGTGCGGTCAACCGCATCACCCGCCTCGTCCGATACCGACACTCGTGACGTAGCGACCATAGCCGCCAAGGGGTGTCAAAGCCGCGGGGCACCCGATGTGTAACCCCTCACGGCCTCACGCCGCCAGAAGTTGCACAATCGGGGAATGCCGGTCGCCTCCCCCCAACGTGCCCGGGTGGCGGTGGCGGCAACGTTCGCGGTCAACGGCCTGCTCATCGGCTCGTGGGCGCCTCGGATTCCCGAGGTCAAGTCCCACCTCGGCCTTTCCGCCGGCGCGTTGGGCATCGCCCTGCTCGCGCCGGCACTGGGCACCGTATTCGCGGCGCGCACCGCCGGCGCCCGCACCGCCCGTCACGGCAGCCCGGCGGCGATCCGGTTCTTCGCCCTCGCGTATTGCCTGCTCGCCTGGGTGCCGGGCGTGGCGCCGAACCTGGCGACGCTGTGGCTCGGGCTGCTCGTGTGGGGCGCCTTCATGGGCTCGATGGACGTCGCGATGAACGCACAGGGCGTCACCGTGGAAAGCGCGTACGGCCGGCCGGTGCTCTCGAGCTTTCACGCCATCTGGTCGGTCGGATCGTTCACGGGCGCAGTCCTCGGCGGGATCGGCTCGGGGTTGGGCGTGCACGTTGCCGTCCAACAGCTCGTCATCGGCGCCTGCCTGGCCGTCGTCATCTTGTTCGCCAGCCGCGCGTTCCTGCCTGAGGCCGGCCACGAACCAGCGCCCCGGCAACGACTCATCCGTATCCCCCGTGCGCCGGAGACGCGGCTCATGCTGCTCGGGATCGCCGCCATCTTCGCGCTGATGGTGGAAGGCGCGGTCACCGACTGGAGCGGCGTGTTGCTGCGCGACCACCTCCACGCCACCGGGGGCGAGGTCAGTTACGGCTACGCCGCGTTCTGCGTGACCATGACGGGCGGCCGCTTCGCCGGTGATCGCGTTGTGCACGCGCTCGGCCGGGCCAAGTGCTTCGCGGTCCTCAGCGTGCTCGGCGCGCTCGGCGTGGCTGGTGGGATGCTCGCCGGTTCGCTCGTCGGCGCTGTCGTCGGCTTTGGCGTGCTCGGCCTCGGGCTTTCGATCATGGTCCCCGTGCTGTTCAGCACTGCAGCTGACACCGACGGACCCGCCGGACCGGCCATCGCGGCCGTTTCGGCGCTCGGCTGCGTCGGCATGCTCGCCGGCCCGAGCCTGATCGGTCTGGTCGCGCAACTGAGCAGCGTGCCCGCCGCGCTGTACCTGCTGCCGCCGTTCACGCTGGTCGCCGGCGTCCTTGGCGTGGCCGGCGTCCGGCTCAGCGCCCGGCGGTTGCGGCCCGCCGTCGCGGTCGAGCCGCTCGCCACCCCCGGCGGCGTCCAGCGTTAGGCCCGCTGAAACAGCTGGGACGAGCCGAGCGGCGCGAAGCCGGCGGACAGCAGCGCCCGGAAGCTGGCGGCGTTGCCGGGCGCGACGGCCGAGACCACCAGCTCGCCGGCCCGCACCGTTGCGAGTGCGGCGCGAATGAGCGCGCTGCCTGCGCCGACGCCGCGACTCGTCGGCTCGAGTTCGAAGCTCAGCTCGGTGAGTCCGCCGATGCCCCGACCGACGATCGCCACCGCGGCTCGGCCTGGGTCCGGCAGGCCGAGTACCCGGCAGTCGTCGCGCAGTTGCGTGGCGAAGCGGACGCGCGGATGGCTGAGGAGGTCGGGCCGGCCAACCAGGCGCGGCGCGGCCGCGCCCGTGCCGCCGGTCCCCCGGCCGGCCATGAGCACGTCCAAACTGTCGATCCACGCGCCAGGGCCGGCCAGAGCGGTAATCAGCCGCGGGTCGTGTGCCCCGCCGAAGCCGTCGGCGCCCAAGTCCGTCAGCCGGGCGTCGGCGATGTCGGACCGGAGCGCGAAGACCGCGTGGCCGGTGAAGCCCACCACGGCTTCCAGCCCCTCCCGCCAGGGTGGCACCCGGTGCCACCCGCCGTCGGCGGCGACGAAGCGACCGGCTGCCGCCGCGGTGATGAGTTCGGCCAGCGGATGCGGCAGTTCGGGCGAGTGCACCCGCCCACTGTGGCAGTCCGCCCTACTGAGCGGCGCGGTACTCCTTGAGCAGGCCGCGGCTGATGATCGTCTTCTGAATCTCCGACGTGCCTTCGCCGATCAGCAGGAACGGCGCCTCGCGCATCAGCCGCTCGATCTCGTATTCCTTCGAATAGCCATAGCCGCCGTGGATGCGGAAGGACTCCTGGGTCACTTCGGCGCAGTACTCCGACGCGAGCAGCTTGGCCATGCCCGCTTCGACGTCGTTGCGCTCGCCGGTGTCCTTCAACCGCGCGGCGTTGACCATGAGCAGGTGCGACGCCTCGACCTTCGTCGCCATTTCGGCCAGCTTGAACGCGATCGCCTGATGCTCGGCGATCGGCTTGCCGAACGTGCGGCGCTGCTGGGCGTACGCGACGGCCAGTTCGAACGCGCGGATCGAGATGCCGCAGGCGCGGGCGGCGACGTTGACGCGGCCGACCTCGATGCCGTCCATCATCTGGTAGAAGCCCTTGCCCCGCCCATCGGCGCCACCCAGCACGGCGTCGGCCGGCACCTGCACGCCGTCGAGGACCATCTCGGTGGTCTCCACCCCCTTGTAGCCCATCTTTTCGATCTTGCCGGGGATGGTCAGGCCGGGTCGGGTCTCGCCGAAGCCGGGCTCTTTCTCGATCAGGAACGTGGTCATGTTCTTGTAGACCGAATCACCGCCGAGGTCGTCCTTGACCAGGGTGGCGACGACGCCCGCGCGGGCCCCGTTGGTCAGCCACATTTTCTGCCCGTCGAGCACGAACTGTCCCCCGCCGGCTACGCCCTCACCGGCGGGGGTACCCCCACGACCGTCGGGCTTCGCGCGCGACTTGATCGCGGCAACGTCCGAGCCGCATTCGGGCTCGCTCATCGAGAACGCGCCGCGGATTTCTCCGGTGGCCATTTTCGGCAGCAGCCGCTGCTTCTGCTCGTCGGTTCCGTGCTGGGCAATCATGTAGGCCACGATGAAATGGGTGTTGATGACTCCGGAGATCGACATCCAGCCACGCGCGATCTGCTCGACGACCAGCGCGTAGGTCAGCAGCGACTCGCCGAGCCCGCCGTACTCCTCGGAGATCATCAGGCCGAACAGGCCCATCTCCTTCATGCCCTCGACGATCGCCTCGGGGAACTCGTCCTTGTGCTCGAGCTCAGTCGCATGCGGCAGGATTTCCTTGTCCACGAAGTCCTTGACCGTGCGCAGGATTTCGTTCTGGACGTCGGTCAGGCCTGCGGTCTGAGCTAGGCGAGCCATTCGTTGGCCTCCAGTACAGGGGGCGCGCCCCGCCAGTGGCGCGGGCGTCGTCGTGGTTTGCAGCAGTATCCCCCGCGGCGGGAACGGATGCCCGTCCACAGCAATGAGTGTGACGACCCCAATAAAGTCGGTCCACGACCTGAGGAGGCGTCAAATGCACCGGATCCTGCTGCGCAAGTTCTTCATCGACGCACCCGCCGAGGTGCACGACCGGACCCGGGACTTCTGGGTCACGGCGCTGGCTGCGCAGCCGCATCGGGGCGTGAAGTACCCCGAGTATCACTGGTTCGAGCACCCGGCGTCGGTGGCGCAGGTATTCGTCCAGGACGTAGGTAGCGCCTCGGCCAGGTACCACCTCGACATCGAAACCGACAACGTCGAGGCCGAGGTGACTCGCCTGCTCGCGGCCGGCGCGCAAGAGGTCGAGCGGCATGAGGGATGGGTCGTGCTGCGGGACCCGGCCGGCCTGCTGTTCTGCGTCGTGCCCGAAGAGGGCGAGGGCTTCGCGGAGCAGTCGACCGTCATCGAAGACTGAGGTCGGCTTCGGGTCACCGCTCGGTGCAGGAGTTCAGGCTTCGGGCGGAGTGAACGTCGACGTGCGCTGCAAGCCCGCCGCGCGGCCTTTGGCCGAGATCACCAACGCCATCTTGCGCGAAGCCTCGTCGATCATCTCGTCGCCGAGCATGGCCGAGCCCTTCTTACCGCCGGCCTCGGATGTCGACCACCCGTACGCATCCAGAATCAGCTCGGCGTGGTCGTAGTCCTCCTGCGATGGCGCGTAGACCTCGTTCGCGATGCCGATCTGGTCGGGGTGCAGCACCCACTTGCCGTCGAAGCCGAGCGCGGCTGAGCGTGATGCGACCCGACGGAACCCGTCCGCGTCACGGATCTGCAGATACGGCCCGTCGATGGCCTGCTTGTTGTTGGCTCGGGCCGCCATCAGGATCGACATCAGGATGTGGTGGTAGGCATCGCCGACGTCGTAACCCGGCGGCTGCTCGCCGACCACCAGCGACTTCATGTTGATCGATGCCATGAAGTCGGCCGGCCCGAAGATCAGGGTCTCCACCCGCGGGCTGGCCTTGGCGATCGCGTCGATGGCGATCAGGCCTTGGGCGTTCTCGATCTGGGCTTCGATGCCGATCCGGCCGACCTCCAGGTCGTTCGTCTTCTCGATCTGGGTCAGCAGCAGATCGAGCGCCACAACCTGATCGGCGCTTTGCACCTTCGGCAGCATGATGCAGTCGAGGTTCGCGCCCGCGCCTTCGACGACCTCGATCACGTCGCGATAAGTCCAATGCGTGGTCCAGTCGTTGACCCGCACGACCCGGATCTTCTCGCCCCAGCCGCCGTCGTTGAGGGCGGCGACGATGTTCTTGCGGGCTTCGGGCTTCACCAGCGGCGCACAGGCATCTTCGAGGTCGAGGAACACCTGATCGGCCGGCAGACCCTTGGCCTTTTCCAGGAATCGGGGGTTGCTGCCGGGAACCGCGAGGCAGGACCGGCGGGGGCGCAGCGTTTCGCTCATGCCCCGCAGCATGCCGAGCCCGGCCCCGCGATGCCAGCCCGTGTCGGTGGTCTCACACCGCGACGGCGACTGGGATCCCTCATCCCAGCCGCCGCCGCTCTGGCCTCAGAACCTCAGCCGCCACACCTGCCCCGAAGTGTCCACGCCTGGGAACCCGGCTCCGGTGCCCGGCAGGATGGAGAACGCCGAGACATAGACGTTGCCGTGGTGATCCAGCGCGAGACCGGCCGGGAACGGCACGTCCACGTTGGTCCGGTGGCTGCCGTGTATGCGAGTGAGGACACCCTGGATCGATGGGTCGATCGGATGCGCCTCCGTGGCGAAGAGTTGGCTGACATACAGCGACCCGTCCTGGCCGACAGCTACGCCGGTTACCGCCGAGAATCCGCGCCACACTGCGCGGGAGTGCCCGTTGCTATCGAGCTTCACGACCTGTGCCGCGCCAGGCGTGAGGCTGGACAGTCCACCGACATAGACATTGCCCCAGCGGTCGGTGGCCAGCGACGTCGGCACGAAGTTGCACCCGGCGAACGGCGGGGCCGGGTCAAAGGCTGTCGCGCATGTCCCGGTCTTGACGTTGTGGAAGACATGGAACACCGAGATGTGACCCCACCGGTCAACGCGCAGAATGTCGTTGGCCGCAGCGTCAGCTACCAGCCATCCGCCGCCATAGGCGAGTACCGCATACGGGTCCGAATCGAAGCCCATGTGGTCCGGGTCGTGCCTGCGCTCGAAGCGGGTGATGTTCGCGAACGGGACCGTCCGCTCATATGGCGACGTCAACAGCAGCTGGCCATTGCGCGACTTGGCACCCTTGGGCACCTTCGGGAACCAAGTCTCCATGACCGCGATCCGATTCAACGACTTCGCCGACACACCGTCCGGACCGGTCGCACCGCTGCCCTTGGGCCCGTTTGGACCGTCGACTGCTGAAGCCGCCGACAGCAGCCCCCGGACGATGCGATGCGGGTGTTGGCCGTGGGCCTGCGACGGTGACAGGACCGCAGAGATCGAGCCGGTGTAGCCGAGTCCCTGGGTGCCGCCTTCAGGATCGGTGATCGTGGCGAGCGTCCCGCCCTTGCCTGCCTCGGCAATGAGCAGCACACTGCCATTCACCAACGAGAGCTGGCGTGGGTTGTTGAGGCCGGAGACAACCTTCACCGGACCCTTGCTCTTGTTCGCTGGTGTCGCCGACGCGGTTCCAGCCGCAAACGGTGCGATCAGTGCACCGCAGGCCGTAACAACGCACAATCGACGGATCATTCGTCTAGCCATGTCGATACCCCCGGATAGCGATTGGCCTACCGACGCCCTTCCGGCTCCGGCTCCAGCGCGATCATCTAAGCGGGCGCCGCATGAGCACACAAGAAGTTGACCGACAATCTGGCACGCACGGACCGGATGCACCCACGTCGCGCCACCGCGCTGCGCCGCTGCCCAACGACTAGCCTGCTGATGTGAGTTGCGCGGAGAAGCGGCCGTGAGTTCGACGTCGCGTGTGTTTATTGCACGACTGTCCGGTATCGGGGTTTTCGACCCCAACGGCGACCAGCTCGGCAAGGTGCGCGACGCGGTCACGGCGCTGCGCGCCGACCGGCAACCGCCGCGCGTACTGGGCCTGGTCATCGAGATGCAACACCGGCACCGGATCTTCATGCCGATGGGCCGGGTCACCCGCATCGAGCCCGACGCCGTCGTGTTGTCCAGCGGCACCGTCAACATGAAGCGCTTCGAGCGCCGCAACAACGAACTGCTCGTCCTGGCCGAACTGCTCGACCGCACTGTCACCGTCATCGAGAACAGCCAGCAGGTCAGCATCGTCGACGCCGGCATGGAGCAGAACCGCAGCCGCGACTGGGTGATCACCCGGTTGGCGGTGCGCACGCTCGGAGCCCGGCTGACCCGGCGCCGGGGCCAGCTGTTCCAGGTGGCCTGGAACGAGGTCGACGGGCTCGCCCTGACCGAGCACTCGCAGGGCACCGACACGCTGCTGTCGATGCTGTCAGACCTGCGCCCGGCCGACGTGGCCCACGCGCTGCAGGACATGCCCGACAAGCGCCGCCGCGAAGTCGCCGCCGCGCTGGACGATGAGCGGCTGGCCGACATCATGCAGGAGATGTCGGAGGAGGATCAGGTCGAGCTGCTGCACTCGCTGGCCGACGAGCGGGCCGCCGACGTGCTCGAGGCGATGGACGACGACGACGCCGCCGACCTGCTGGGCGAGATGACCGACGCCGACCAGCAACGACTGCTCGAACTCATGGAGCCCGATGAGGCCGCGCCGGTGCGCCGGTTGCTCAGCTACGGCGACTACACCGCCGGCGGGCTGATGACGACCGAGCCGGTGATCTTGTTGCATGACGCCACGGTGGCCGAGGCGCTCGCGCTCGTGCGCAACCCGCAGCTGTCCCCCGCGATAGCGGCCCAGGTCTTCGTTGTCCGGCCGCCCCAGGCCACGCCCACTGGCCGCTTCCTCGGCACGGCCCACCTGCAGCGACTCTTGCGCGAGCCACCGGCCGCGCTCGTCAGCGGCATCTGCGAACGCGACCCCGACGCGCTGCGTCCCGACATGCCCATTGACGAGATCACCCGCCACCTCGCGACCTACAACCTCGTCGCTGCGCCCGTCGTCGACGACCACGACCGGCTGCTCGGTGCGGTATCGGTCGACGACGTGCTCGACCACCTGCTGCCGGAGGACTGGCGCGACACCGGGGTCGGCTCCGAGGTCGGCCATGGCTGAGCGCCGTCCTCGGCTGGACCAGCCGAAGGAAGAACGGCGCACACTGGGCAACCGGTACGACGCGGATGCATTCGGGCGGCTGACCGAGCGCATTGCCCGATTCCTCGGCACCGGCCGTTATCTCGTCTACCAGACCGCGACGATCATCGTCTGGTTCGGCTGGAACACGCTGACACCCAAGCACTGGCGCTTCGACCCGTACACGTTCACGTTCCTCACGCTCATCCTGTCGCTGCAGGCCGCCTATGCCGCACCCTTGATCCTGCTGGCCCAGAACCGGCAGGACGACCGCGACCGGGTCAACCTCGACGCCGATCGCGAGGAAGCCCGGCAGGCCAAGGCCGATCTGGAGTACCTGGCCCGCGAGATCGCGGCCATCCGGATGGCGGTCGGCGAGGTGGCCACCCGCGACTTCCTGCGCTCGGAACTGGCTCGGGCCGAAGCGGCCCGCGACCACGACCGCGACACCGCCGACTACGACTGATCTTCGTCCGCGGCGCCGACCGCCGAAGCCGGCCCGTTGAACCGCTCAGGCCAGGCGCAGCAGAGCCGCGGTGGCACCGGCGAGCACGACGACGACAAGGAACGGCGCTCGGCGCCACACGGCGAGCGTGCCCACGGCAACGCCGGCCAGCCGCGGGCCGTCGAACTCGAGGCGGCGGCCGTCGGCCACCGCCTCGACAACCACAAGCGCGGCCAGCAAGGCGACCGGCAGCAGCTCGACCAGCCGACGCGCGCGCGGATGCTCGAGCACCCGGGCCGGCACGAGATAGCCGACGAGTTTCAGCAGATAGCAGCCGGCGATCACGGCGATGATGAGCGCCCACAGGTTCATCGGCGTCGGCTCGGGACGGTGGTCGACAACAGGAGGGCCGCGCACGACGCCAGTACCGGCACCCCCGGCGGAGTGAACGGGATCAGCCCGACGGCGATCGCGGCCCCGCCGATCGCGACGCGGCGCTCGATCGCCCCACTGCGCAGTCGCGGCGCGAGCAATGCGAGAAAGGCCGCCGGCACGACCGCGTCCAGGCCCAACCTGCTCGGGTCGCCGAGGGCGCTCGTTCCCGCGGCGCCCAGCAGCGTGGACAGGTTCCAGAACACGAAGACACCGCCGAACGTCCACCAGAACGCGACCCGCGACAGCGCCGGTGAACGCTGGCCGATCGCCATGGCCGTCGACTCGTCGATCGTGCCCAGGGCGGCGACCAGCCGCCGAGCGCCGCGCACCTGCAGCAGCGGTGCCAGTCGCATGGCGTACAGCGTGTTGCGCGAGGCCAGCAACAAGCCGCTGCTCAGCGCCGCGGCCAGGCTGCCGCCGCCGGCCACCACGCCGACGACGGCGAATTGGGTTCCGCCGGTGAAGGCGAGCAGTGACAGCAACGAGGTCTGTAACACCGATAGGCCCGCGGCCACTGAGGCGGCACCGAACGCGAATCCGGAGGCGCCCACGGCCACGCCCACGCCGAGCGAGTCGCGCACAGCTGAGGCCCGCTCGGCGTCGCTCGGCGCGGTCATCGTCGGAACGGGAATGTCGCTGCAATCACCGCAGTCATGGGCGTCGATGCTAGCGACGCGGGGCGTCCGTACCATCGAGGCCGTGCCTGTACCCGACGAAGTCGCGATCCGCGCCGCGCTCGCGACCGTCATAGACCCGGAAATCCGCAAGCCGATCACCGAATTGAACATGGTCGAGGCGATCACCGTGGGGGCTGACGGCGCTGTTGCCGTGACCGTGCTGCTGACCGTGCCCGGTTGCCCGATGAAGGAACAGCTCACGCGCGACACGACCGCGGCCGTTTCGAAGGTGCCCGGCGTCGGCTCGGTGCAGGTCACGCTCGGGGTGATGAGTGACACGCAGCGCACCGCCCTGCGTCAGCAGTTGCGCGGCGACGGCCCGAGCAACGAGATCCCGTTCGCCCAACCCGGTTCGCGCACCCGCGTGTACGCCGTGGCCTCGGGCAAGGGCGGTGTCGGCAAGTCGTCGGTGACCGTCAACGTCGCGGCGGCGTTGGCTGAGCAAGGTCTGTCGGTCGGGGTGCTCGACGCCGACATCTACGGCTTCTCCGTTCCCCGTATGCTCGGCGTCACGGCCAAACCGACGCAGGTCGAGCAGATGATCATGCCCCCGATCGCGCACGGTGTGAAGGTCATCTCGATCGGCATGTTCACGCCCGGCAACACCGCCGTCGTCTGGCGGGGTCCGATGTTGCACCGCGCCCTGCAGCAATTCCTCGCTGACGTGTTCTGGGGCGAGCTCGATGTGCTGCTCATGGACCTGCCGCCCGGCACCGGCGACATCGCGATCTCGGTCGCGCAACTCGTCCCGTCCGCTGAACTGCTCGTCGTGACCACGCCACAACTCGCGGCGCGCGAAGTGGCCGAGCGGGCCGGGTCGATCGCACTGCAGACGCACCAGCAGATCGTCGGCGTCGTCGAGAACATGAGCTGGCTGGACCTGCCTGACGGCCGCCGCATGGAACTCTTCGGTCAGGGGGGTGGACAGTCGGTCGCGGATTCGCTGGCCGCCTCCACCGGCACGAAGGTACCGCTGCTCGGCCAGATCCCGATCGACCAGGGCGTGCGTGAGGGCGGCGACGACGGTGTTCCCGTTGTGCTCAGGGCTCCGGGCTCAGCGGCGGCGGTCGCCCTACGGCAGGTTGCCGACGCGCTGGCGAAGCGCCAGCACAGCCTGGTCGGGCGTCCGCTCGGATTGGCTCCAGCGCGGGCTTAGCCCACGGTCACGTCGCGTCGGCGTCGAACGGCGCCTGCTCGTCGCGGCGCAGCGGCGGCGCGGCGGGCTTGTGGAGGTCGACCGATGGCGGGTCGGCGTCGACCGCGGTTGCGGCCTCTTCGTCGTCGTCACCGAAGATGTTGCGCTGCAATGCGTCGCGCGGGTTGAAGTTCCGGAACGCCTCTTCGTCATCGCCGAGGATCGCCCTGGACAGGGCGGTGCGCGGGTTGAGGTTGCGCAGGTCGACGTCGGCGAACTCCGGGCCGAGTTCGTCGCGCAGCTGGCTCCGCGCGCCCGTGGCCAGGTCACGCAACGTGCGGATCATCCGCGCGGCGTCTTTGGCCAGCCCCGGCAGCCGATCCGGACCGAGAACGACGAGCCCGACGATGGCGAGCACCATCAGCTCCAACGGTCCGATGTTGAACATGGCTTGAGTCTAGATCCGGAAGCTCGGTCAGCCGGTCCCGAGTGTGACTTGGGCTGTCTTCTTGGCCGCGCCGCGGAAATAGGTGACGCTGATCGAATCGCCAGGCTTATGCGCCTGCACGATGACGACCAACTGCGGGTAGCTCACGATCGGCCGGCCGTCGGCGACCGCGATCACGTCGCCGTTGCGCAGGCCGGCCTTGGCGGCCGGCCCGGACGGCACCACTTGCTCGAGGTACGCGCCCTGGTCCAGGCCGTCGTTCGCCGTCGCGCTGCGGCCCTGGGCGCCGAGCGTGGCGTGCACGGCCTTGCCGGTGCGGATGAGCTGCAGGGCGATGCCCCGCGCGTAGTTCATCGGGATGGCGAAGCCAATGCCGTTGACCGGGCTCTGCTGGCCGGACGGGTCGCTGGTGCCGAACGCCGCCGCGGAGTTGATGCCGACCACGGCACCGGAGGCGTCGACGAGGGCGCCGCCGGAGTTGCCGTGGTTGATCGCGGCGTCGGTCTGGATCGCGTCGATGTAGACGCCCTCGCCACCGGAATCCGACGGGATGACGACCGCGCGGCGCAGGGCCGACACGATGCCTTCGGTCACCGTCCCTTGCAGGTCGAGCGGTGAGCCGATCGCGATGACCGGGTCGCCTACCGCGAGCTTGTCGGAATCGCCCAGCGCCGCCACGGTCAACTGGTCGTTGGGCACCTTGAGCACGGCGAGGTCGCTGGTCGGGTCGCGCCCGGCGATTTGGGCCTTGGCGGTGGCCTCGTCGGCGAACGTGACGACGATCGTGCCATCGCCGTTCGCCGCGTCGTTGATGACATGGTTGTTGGTGAGGACGTATCCCGCCTTGTCGATGACGACGCCCGAGCCGACGGAGTACTCCCGGGGCGTGGTCACCGCAATCGACACCACGGCGGGGCCGACCCGTTTGGCCAGATCGGCGATCGAGCCCCGTGGACGGTTCGCGGGCCTGCTCGTCTGGGCCAGCTTGACGTCGCTGCGGTGCAGCGAATCCCGGGCGTGCTTGGTCAGCCAGTAGCCGGCGCCGCCGCCGATCAGGCCGGCCGCGAGGCCGACCAGGGCCATGAACACGACCGCACGCAGCCCGACGCGGTATTTGCCCGCCGGCGTCGCCTCCTGCTCGCCCTCGGCCGGCGGTTCCACGACGAGGTCCCCGTCCTCGTCCTCGGCGTCGTCCTCCGGGGGCAGTTGGGCCGGGCGCCCACCCGCGAAGACGGCGCCGCGGCCGAGCCAGAACGGGGAGTTCGGGTCGCGCCAGGGATCGCGCTGGGCGTCGGGCTTCCACCACGGCGATTCGGCCTGATGACCGGTCGGCCGGATCCGCGTGCCCGGAGCGGGGGCGAAGCCGCCGATCGCACCGGGGTCCGGACCGAACGTGTCGCTGAGCGCCCGCGGCACCGGGGGGATCACAGTCGGCTGGGGCGACATTCGTTCGCCGGGGAGAGGCGCGAATTCGCCACCACCCTCCGGGCGACCGTAGACGGCCCGATCCTGCGGCGAGACCGTTGGTGGCGGGGGCGCGTAGTCGGGTTCGGGGTCGCGCGGAGCGAAGCCCTCGGTCACGCCGGACGGACGGACAAATGCCTCCGGGTCCGGCATATCGCCCGGCAGCTGCGCGGCGCCGGTGTCGCTGGACCCGTCATCCGACGCTCCCGCGGCGTGGCGACCGGCTTGCTCGCTCAAACCCGACTCCTCCCGCTGCCGACCTGTCCAGTCGAGTCTGCCTCAGCGCGGGCGGAATTGCCGCACCGGGCAGCCAGCGTCAGCGTTCGGGGGCAACGGTCGGCGAAGTGCCACCATGCACGAAACCGGCCGGCACGACCGTGCCCGGGCCGGATCGAATTGGCTGCCACTTCTGCGCGCTCGTCTGACCGGTGCTGCCGAACGCGAACGCGCCGACGGTCACGATCGCGGCGGCCGCGAGCAGCACGGGTCGGACCCGGTGCTGGCGGCTGTCATTAGCCGTTGGCGGCACCAGCGCCGCCGCGGCCATCGTCCCGAACGCGGCGAACATCGCCGAACCGTCGGGGCCGATAGCGGTGGGAACGCTGTTGAGGGGGGTGGTGGCTGGTACCGACCGCAGCCGGTCGAGCAAACCGATAGGCAGCGCGGGCGCCGGCGCGGCTCGCAACGCCCAGACCGCTTCGCGTTGTCCAGCCACAGCCCGCGCACATTCCGGGCAGCCGGCCGCGTGCCGCGCGGCGCGGTCACGGGCATGCCCGCGGAGCACGCCGTCGGCGAACGCCGCGATCGCCTCGTCGGAAAGATGCTGGGAGCTCACGAGCCTGTGGCCTCCAGGCTTTGAGTGTTGGCGAAACTGGTCTCGCCCGGCTCGGCCGGACGCAGCCCGGGGGCGCGGTGCGCGAGCGCCTGGCGAAGCAGCACCCGGCCCCGGTGGATACGAGATCGCACGGTACCGACCTTGATGTTCAACGTCGCGGCGATCTCTTCGTACGAGAGTTGCTCGAGGTCACAGAGCACGACAGCCACCCGGAAGTCGGCGGGCAGTTCGTCGAGTGCCTGCTGGATCTCCGGGTCGAGGTGCATCTCGTCGTAGGTCTGCTCCGGACCCGACGCGCGGGACGCCAGCCGGTCGCCGGCGTCGTCTGGCAAGGCGTCGAACCGGATCCGCTGGCGGCGGCGCACCATGTCGAGGAACAGGTTGGTGGTGATCCGGTGCAGCCAACCTTCGAAGGTGCCCGGCGTGTACTCGGCCAACGACTTGAACACCCGGACGAACGTTTCCTGGGTGAGGTCCTCGGCGTCGGCGCGGTTGCCGGACAGTCGGAAGGCCAGCCGGTAGACCCGGTCGGCGTGCTCGCGCACCACCTCGTCCCACGTAGGCGGCACCCACGCGGCCGGTTGCACTGCCTCGACCGTCATCGTCATACCTCGCTGTCGCGGCGGGCGCACCTCGCCCCCACACGACACAACCACCGGAACCTGTACGTTGTGCCAACGCCTCAGCACTCACTCACGTTCCGAGGGTGCTGCCCTTAGTCTCGCACCGTGCACCAGTACACGCGCGCTGATGACCGCACGGTCCGTGAACTCGCCAGTTACTGCCTGGACCGGCTGGCCATGGAAGCACCGCTCGACCGGCCGGCCACGCCCGCGGAGCTCGAGGCCCGGGCCGGTTTGACCGTTACGTCCGGTGGCATCGGGGCAGAGGAGGCCTTGCGGCTGTGGGCTGACGTCCTGGGTCCAGCCTGCCTGTCGGTGGACCACCGGCGCTATCTGTCATTCATCCCCAGCGCGCCGACGAAGGCCGCGGCCGGGTTCGACATGCTGGTCGGGGCGTCGAGCGTCTACGGAGGTTCCTGGCTGGAAGGGGCCGGTGCCGTCTACGCCGAGAACCAGGCGCTGCGCTGGATCGCCGATCTGGCCGGGCTGCCGGACGAGGCCGGCGGGGTCTTCGTGCAGGGCGGCACGATCGGCAACCTGTCGGCGTTGGTGGCCGCGCGGGAGTCCGCGCTGCACCACCGCGGTTCCCGGCCGGCGCGGTGGGCGGTCTGCGTCACCGAGGAGACCCACTCGTCGGTCAAGCACGCGTTGCGGGTGGTGATGGACGTCGAGGTCATCGAGGTGCCGGGCGACCCGCGCGGCCGGATGCTCGGCCGGGCCTTGCGGGACACCGTCCACGACCTGTCGGCCGAGTTGCAGGACGGCATCTTCGCGGTTGTCGCGACGGCCGGTACGACGAACCTCGGCGTGGTCGACGACATCGCCGGGATCGCCGCGGTGGCGCAAGAGCACGGCTGGTGGCTGCACGTCGACGGCGCGTACGGCGGAGCCGGCCTGGCCGCGCCGAGCGTCCAGCACCTGTTCGACGGTGTGCAGCATGCCGATTCGTTCATCGTCGACCCGCACAAGTGGCTGTTCGCCCCGTTCGACTCCTGCGCCCTGATCTATCGCGACCCAGTGCAGGCTCGCGCGGCGCACACCCAGCACGCCGGGTATTTGGACCCGGTGACAGTCGAGGGCGAGTGGAACCCGTCTGACTTCGCGATCCAGCTCACCCGACGCGCGCGCGGGCTACCGTTCTGGTTCTCGCTGGCCGTCCACGGCACCGACGCGTATCGAAGTGCCCTGGAGCAGACGCTGTCGGTGGCCCGGGCCGGTGCGGCGATGATTCGGGACGCGGAGCACCTGCGACTGCTCGTGGAACCGGATCTCACCGTCTTGTTGTTCGAACGTATCGGTTGGGACGCCGACGACTACGTCCAATGGAGCGCCCGGTTGCTGGACGATCAGGTCGCTTTCGTGACGCCGACCCGGCATTCCGGTCAGGTCTGCACCCGGTTCGCGATCGTGAATCCACTGACGACAGCCGACGATCTCGCGCTGATCATCGATTCGATGCACTGAGCGGTTTCGGTCTCGCCGGACTGCCGGGGACGTAGGGGAGCCACTCCGGACCGTCGCTCTCTACTTTGTTCATACGGTCGATTATCGTCCAGCCGACCGACAGAACGAAAGCACTTTCCCGTTATCTTCTAAGGTGATCAGCGCGACGCCGCAGCCCGGATGGGCGAACCCAGCCCACCACCCAACTTCCTCGTCGCCGCCGCTTTTCGCTTTTCGCATTTCCAGCGCAGCCAAACGCGGCGCGGGTCATACCGACAACGGGCACCACGCTCTAGCCTGGCTGCATGGCCGACGCGATGCTGAACCAAGCCAGCCTCTCCTACGCCGAGTCATTCGCGCTGGAGGACGACATCACCGCGGCGGCCCGGGATCGCGGCCGCGAACTCGGCTGCACCCCGATCGGCCCGGCCGGCGGCGCCACGTTGCGCATGCTCGCAGCCGCCACCCAGGCTCACTCAGTCGTCGAGGTCGGCACCGGAGCCGGGGTCTCGGGCCTCTACCTCCTCGCGGGCATGACCGATGACGGCGTACTGACCAGCGTGGACATCGAAGGCGAGCACCAGCGCGCGGCCAAAGAGGCCTTCGGCGAGGCCGGAATCGCCACCACCCGCTATCGGCTGATCAACGGCTCGGCGGCCGAGGTGCTGCCCCGGTTGCGGGAGGAGTCGTACGACATCGTGTTCGTCGACGCCGACAAGAGCGCATATGGGGTCTACTACGAGCAGGCCCTTCGGTTGCTGCGCCCGGGCGGGGTGATGGCGTTCGACAACGCCCTGTGGCACGACCGGGTCGCCGACCCGTCCCAGCGCGATCCGGACACGGTAACGCTGCGCGATCTCAGCAAGACGGTCCGCGATGACAACCGGCTACTCGCGACACTGCTGCCGGTGGGCGACGGACTGCTCGTCGCGACCAAGCGCTGAACAGCGCCGACCTCACAGGTCGGCAAGCTTGCGGAAGTCCCAACTGGCGATCTTGGTCGGCCGGATTCGCAGCCAGGCGTGCTTGCGGTCGTAGACCATGGCGTCGGTCCCGAAGTATTTGCGGGCGAAATGCGGCTCGACCAGGTTCAGGTCGTCGTTGGCCGCACCGGTGCGCGGCACTTCACCGACGACCTCGGCCCGGCCGGTGATCTCGACGCCACGTAGATCGAAGTATTCGCCACCCGCGTCGACGACGACGCCGATGCGCGGATCCCACTGCAGATCGGCCCAGCGCTGGCTGCGCGTGATCGAGTACAACCACAGGCACCCGCCGACCCACGCGAACCAGAGCGGAGTGGCGTGCGGGCCATCCGGACCGATGGTGGCCGCGCGGCAGGTGCGCTGCTCGGCGAGGAAAACATTGAGCTCGTCGGGCATCATGGCGATCCGCCGGCCTCGGCGCTGAGGACGCAACCGCTCGCTCATGCCCCGCCCTCCGCCGTCGGTGGCTCAGACCGGTCGCGCAGCGCCACCCGAACCGCCACCGTGCATATCAGGATCACGACCAGCACGCCCAGCTCAGTGACGGCATTCACGGCTGGCCCGATTGCCGCGACCGCCAGCGCGAGCACGGCCCCGGCGAGCAATGGGGCACCCCCCGGGATCCCCAACAGCTGCAGATAGATCGTCTGGGCGCCGAGGAACGTCGCACAGCCGGCCGCCATCGTGACCGCGATCCGGACTCCGAGCTCATGCGTGGGTGCGGCGATGACTTCTTCCAGTCCGGCGGCCACCAGCACCAGGCCAGCCACGTGCACGATGTGTGCGCCCGCGAACGCCCAAGCGCTCGCGTCCACGCGCTGGTCCTCGAGCGCAACGGCAAGCGCCGCGGCACCGGCCTCGTCGTCCCCGCCGAAGTACACCCACCACAGGGCCGACACGAACGCCATCGCGAGCAGTACCGCCACGACCACAGCGAACTCGCGCAGCCGGCCCTCGGCGCCAACGCCGGTCGCCACGATCGTCTCGCCGAGCGCGATGATCACCACGAGCTGGTGGCGCTCGGCGAAGTGGTCGGCCTGAAGTGCGAAGCCCGCGCTGGACCGGGGCCGCAGCGAAACCGCCAAGATGCCCGCGGCAACCGCCCAGCAGATCCAACCGCGGTGCGGTCCGATCGCCGCCGCGGCGAGCAGCAGCGCAGCGCCGCTGAGATTGAGCGGCAGGATCCGCAGGATTGCCCGCGCGGACTCACCAAGCGAGGAGCGGGTGAACTGGACCCCGTGCACCAGCACGACGACCAGGTAGGCCACCGCGAAAGCCCAGCCGGCCGAACCGAACGCATCCGGCGTCGCGATCGCCATGACAAGGAAGCCGGTCATCCCGGCGAGCATCGGCAGCCGCGTGGCCAGCGTGTGCGGGCCGACGTTGTTGCTCAACCAGGCGTACCCGTCATACATCCACCACGTGATCACCAGAATCGCGCCGGCCCGGAGGTAGCCAGTGGCGCCACTCGACTCCCGCACGAGGCCGGTCAGCTGGGTGATGGTGAAGACGAAGACGAGGTCAAAGAACAGTTCCAGCGTCGTGACGTGACCGGCCGCGGGTGGCACAGGCCGCAGCCGACGTTGCATGGTCGGCACCGGGCCACAGTAACGACAACGGCCCCTGGACCGGTTGGTCCAGGGGCCGCTTTTTTGGAGCTGTTGTCAGGTCAGTGCTTGAACGCGTCCTTGACCTTCTCGCCGGCATCCTTCAAGTCAGACTTCGCCTGGTCGGCCTTGCCTTCGTTCTCGATGTCGCGGTCGCCAGTGACCCGTCCGAGGCCTTCCTTCGCCTTGCCTGCGACGTCCTCGATCTTGTTCTTGGCTTTGTCTTCTCCACTCATGGGGTGGCTCGCCTTCCCATCGAATTAAGGACCTACGCTTCAGTAACTACCCGGGCCGGGCGCCGGCTAAACCCGCAGTTAGGCCCCGACGCGAGCGGCGGCCAACTCGATTCGATCGTCGGGCTGGACGGCGGCCACCCGGAAGTAGCCGGTCGAATCCGGCCCGTAGAACTCGCCCGGTGAGACGACGATGCCGACCCGTTTGGCCAGGTCACGAGCGGCGGCCCAGGCATCGCCGTCCGGCGCGGCGGCCCAGAGGTAGAAAGCGCCGTCGGGCAGTTGCACCGGGTAGCCCGCGACGGCCAGCACCTGCTGCAGACGCCGCAACCGGGTGAGGTAGCGGCCCCGCTGCGCTTCCACGTGCGCGTCGTCGCCGAGCGCCCGCACGGCCGCGGCCTGCACCGGGCCGGGCACCATCAGCCCGGCGTGCTTGCGAACCTCGCGCAGGTAATGGACGAGCTCGGCGTCACCGGCATAGAAGCCGACCCGGGCCCCGGCGAAGTTGTCGCGCTTGGACAGCGAATGCACTGCGATGACGCCGGCGGGGCCGGCGCGCAGGATCGTCGTCGGCCCGCCCGCCCACGTGAACTCCGCGTAGCACTCGTCCGACAGGACGGGCACCGCGCGGGCCCGGCCCCACTTGGCTGCCGCCGCGAGGTCCTGCAGTTCACCGGTCGGGTTGCCGGGCGAGTTCACCCAGATGCACAGCGCCCGCTCGGCGTCGGCATCGGCTATCTCGCCCAACTCGCGGTAGGGCACGGCCCTCGCGCCGGCCAAGGTGGCGCCCATCGCGTACGTGGGATAGCTGACCGCGGGGTACAGGACGGTGTCGCGGGCCGGGTCGCGCAGCTTGAGGTACTGCGGCGTGGACGCGACGAACTCCTTGCTGCCGACGCACGCGGCCAACTCGGTGGCGGCGTCGACCGTGGCGCCCAACCGGCGGGAAACCCAGTCGGCGGCGGCAGCTCGGAACGCGGGCGTGCCGATCGACGGCGGGTACCCGCGAGCCGTATCGGCGGAGGACAGCGCGGCGATGACTTCAGGCGGCGCCGGATCGCAGGGCGTCCCTATCGACAGGTCAACCGCGCCGCCGTCGTGTTGCCCAGCCAGCTCGATGACCTCGTCGAGCCGCTCGTACGGGTAGGGCGGCGGAATGAATCCGGTCACGACTCCTCCAAGTCTCGGCCCCGCAGCAGGTCCTCGATCGGTGTGTCGCCCGGCTCAGGGGCCAAGCCGGGAGTGGGGTCTAGGTGCTCAGCCAGGAGTTGGGCGAGGTGGACGCTGTGCACGCGGCCGAGCTGCTCGAGCTGGGTGCGGCAGGAGAAGCCGTCGGCAAGCAGCACGGCGTCGTGCCGGGCCGCGCGCACCGCCGGCATCAGCGCAGTTTCGGCCACGGCCACCGACACGTCGTAATGCCCGCGCTCGACCCCGAAGTTGCCGGCCAGGCCGCAGCAGCCGCCGACCGTGCTCACGCCCGCTCCGGCCGCGGCGAGCAGGTCCGCGTCGGCCTGCCAGCCCATCACCGCGTGCTGGTGGCAGTGCGGTTGGGCCAGCACGTGCACGCCGTCCAGGCGCGGCGGTGTCCAACCCGGTGTCGCAGTCAGCAACTCGGCAAGCGTCAGGGTGTTCTCGGCGACCTTGGCCGCCCGCGCGTCGTCGGGCAGCAGTTCGGCGAGGTCACTGCGCAGCACGGCCGTGCACGACGGTTCGAGCCCGACGATCGGGATGTCGGCCTCGAGCGCGGGCTCCAGGGCGTCCAGGGTGGCGCGCAGACGCTTGCGAGCGGCGTCGAGCTGGCCGGTGGATATCCAGGTGAGGCCGCAGCACACCGACTCACCGGTCAACTGCACGGCATAGCCCGCGGCCTCGAGGACCCGGACCGCCGCCTGCCCGACCTCAGGCGTGAAGTGGTCGGTGAACGTGTCGACCCACAGCAGCACCGGGTTCGCCATGGATTCCGAGCCGTCGTCGAGCAGCGTCTCGATCGTCTGGCCCTCGAACCACCGGCGGAACGTCTTGCGGGCGAACTGCGGCAACGGCCGCCGCGGTTCGATGCCGCCGAACCGCTTGGCCGTCGCGGCAAGCGTCGGCTGGCGCAACGCCGCGTTGACCAGGCGGGGCGCCCGGGCCGCGAACCGGGCCCAGCGCGGCAGCCACCCCAGCGCGTAGTGCGACGGCGGGCGCAACCGGTGCCGGTAGCGCTGGTGTAGCGCCTCAGCCTTGTAGGTGGCCATGTCCACGCCCGCGGGGCAGTCGACGGCACAGCCCTTGCAGGACAGACACAGGTCAAGGACGTCAGCGACCTCGTCGGACTTGAAGTTCTTCACCAGCGAACCGTTGGCCAGCTCCTGCAGCACCCGCGCCCGACCGCGCGTCGAGTCCTTCTCGTCGTGGGTCGCAAGGTAGGACGGGCACATCACTGCACCCGCGGCGGTCGTGTCGGCTCGGCATTTGCCCACTCCGACGCATCGGTGCACGGCGACGGACAGGTCGCCGTTGTCGTGTGGGTAGGCGAAGGCCAGCTTGGTGCGCAACGGTCGAGCCGCCGGGACGCGCAGGTCGACGTCGATCGGGGCGGGCGCCACGATCACGCCGGGGTTGAGGACGTTGCCGGGGTCGAAGGCGTGCTTGACGGCGGCGAACGTCTCGATCGCCTCGGCCGAATACATGTAGGGCAGCAGTTCGCCGCGGGCCCGGCCGTCGCCGTGCTCACCCGACATCGACCCGCCGTGGCGCCCAACGAGTTGCGCCGCCGCGACGACGAATTCGCGGTAGGCCGAAGGCGCGGGGCCGAAGGGGAAGTCGATCCGGGCGTGCACACAGCCGTCGCCGAAGTGGCCGTACGTCACTGCGTCGAGGCCGTGCTCGGTCATCAGCGCGAAGAACTCGCGCAGGTACGTGCCCAGCCGCGCCGGCGGTACGGCGGCATCCTCCCAGCCGGGCCAGGCCGGGGCGCCGGCCGGCGTGCGCCCGCCCAGCCCGGCGCCGTCCTCGCGGATGCGCCACAGCGCTCGGGCAGCGGATCCGGTGACGATGGCCGAATCGAGGCAACCGGCATCGGGGATCAGCTTCTCCGCCGTCGCCCGCGCCTCGGCGTCGGTGGCCCCCGTCGTCTCGACGAACAGCCACCCGCCGCCGCGAGGCAGGTCCGGCACGACGGCCGAGCCACGGCGGGCCCGCACCACGCCGACCAGCCGGGCGTCCATGCCTTCGAGCGCGATCGGCCGGTGCGGCAGCAGCCCGGGCACGGCGTCGGCCGCGGTGGCCATGTCCGGATAGCCGAGCACGGCAAGCGCGACCGCGCGGGGCGACTCGACCAGGCGCACGGTCGCGCCGAGGATCACCCCCAGTGTGCCCTCGGTGCCGACCAGGAACCGAGCCAGATCGAAGCCGTTCTCGGGCAGCAGATGCTCGAGGGAGTAGCCGGAAACCTGTCGGGCGAACCGCCCGAACTCCGTGCGGATCAGCTCGAGCCGGTCGTTGCGAATGCGGTCGAGCGCGGCCAGCAGCGGACCCTCGGGGCCATCGCTGTGCAGCCCACCCCGCCCGTACCGGCCAGCTGGAAAGCGAGTGCCGGCAGCCGTGAGCAGGTCCAGTTCCACCACGTTGTCGCCCGTGCGGCCGTAAGCGAGCGCCCGCGATCCGCACGCGTTGTTGCCCAGCGCCCCGCCGATGGTGGCCCGGGCATGCGTGGATGGGTCGGGGCCGAAGCGCAGTCCGTACGGGGCGCCGGCCAGCGTGATCGAGTCCAGGATGGCGCCGGGCTCGACAGTTGCGGTGCAGGCGTCCGGGTCGACCGCGCTGACCCGGTTGAGGTGGCGCGAGAAGTCGAGTACCACGCCCGATCCGACGGCGTTCCCGGCGATCGACGTGCCGGCGCCGCGGGCCGTGAACGGCACCTGGTACTCGCGGGCCACTCGTAGGGCCGCGGCCGCCTCGTCGGCGTGCCGGGGGAACGCCACGACGCTCGGCACGACCCGGTAGTTCGACGCGTCCGACGAATACTCGGCCCGCCGGCGGTTGCTCGCATCGACGTCGGCGAGCCCGGCTCGTCGCAACGCGGCGGCGAGCTCGCGGGCGTCGGTCACTTCACCATTCTTTCGCAGCGGTGCCAGCGCTTCAGAGCCGCCCCGCCGCGACGATGCGGGCCAGGAATTGCCTGGTCCGCGGTTCCTGGGGCGCGCCGAACAGCCGATCCGGCGGGCCTTGCTCCAGGATTCGGCCCCCGTCGAGGAAGCAGACCTCGTCAGCGACCTCGCGGGCGAAACTCATTTCATGCGAGGCGAGCACCATTGTCATCCCCTCGGCCTTCAGCTCTCGGATCAGACCCAGTACTTCACCGACGAGTTCCGGGTCGAGGGCACTGGTGACTTCGTCGAAGAGCATCAACCGCGGACGGTTGACCAGCGCGCGGGCGATCGCGACGCGCTGCTGCTGCCCGCCCGACAGCTCATCGGGGCGGGCCCCGGCCCGGTCGCGCAGTCCGACTCGCTCCAGCATCGCGAGGGCGTCCTTCTCGGCCTGCTCGCGCCCGATCCGGTGCACCCGGCGCGATGCGAGCGTGACGTTGTCCAGGACGCTCAGGTGCGGGAAGAGGTTGAAGGCCTGGAAGACGATGCCGACCTTGGTCCGAATCCGGTTGGCGTCGACCCGAGGATCGGTGATGTCCTGCCCGTCGAGTTCCACCACTCCGTCGTCGACGACCTCGAGCAGGTTCAGGCAGCGCAGCAGGGTCGACTTGCCCGAGCCGGACGCGCCGATCAGCACGGTGCAGCTGTGCTCGGGCACGTCCAGATCGAGATCGGCCAGCACGACCGACTTCCCGAACGATTTACGCAGCCGGCGCACCGACAGCAACGCCCCACTCATACAACACCGCCACTGCCGCGCCAGCCCTGCCTGCGCGAGATCCAGTCCGTCAACCGAGTCAACGGAACGGTGAGCACGACGAAGATCAGGCCGGCCATCACGTAGTGCACGAACTTGAAATCCTGGGACTGGTAATTCTCCGCGGTCAGCACGACGTCGATGATGCCGAGCACCGACACCAGCGACGTGTCCTTCTGCAGGCTGACGAAGTCGTTGAGCAACGGCGGCAGGACGCGGCGCACCGCCTGGGGGAAGACGACGTGCCGCATGGTCTGCCCGTGGGACAGTCCGAGCGAGCGGGCCGCCGCCCGCTGGCTGGGATGTACCGACTCGATGCCGGCGCGAAAAACCTCGGCCACATAGGCGGTGTAGGTGAGCGTCAGCGCGATCACGCCGAGTACGAAAGGGCTGTCGGGCGCGCCGTGCAGCCGCAGGGCCGGCAGCCCGAGCCCGACCAGGTAGAGCACCAGCAGCAACGGCAGCCCGCGGAAGATGTCGACGTAGGCGGCCGCGACGAAGCGCAGGGGGAAGAACACCGGGCCCTGCAGCGTGCGCAGCACGGCGATGATTGCGGCGAGCACGAGCACCAACACTTCGCTGATGAGCATGATCTGGACGTTGATCCACAGCGCCCGCAACAGGCCGGGCAGGTCGTGCCAGCCGAGCCGGAAGTCGAAGAAGCTGCTCTGGACGCGCGACCACCCCGGGCTGGAGCCCACCAGCGCGACAACCGCGCCGAGGAAGAGCGTCGAGCTGACGATCGAGATCAGCAGGGACCGGCGGGTCCGGGCGCGTCGGTAGGAGTCGCGCTCACGCTGCCGCTGCGACGGCTGCCACTGCGTCGCCGTCACTGCGAGCCGCTAGTGCAGCTCGGGCGCGCCGGCCGCTGTCGTCAGCCACTGCTTCTGCAGGGCTGACAGCGTGCCGTCGGCCCGCAGCGCGTCGACCGCCTTCGTGACGCAGGACGTCAGCGGGCTGCCCTTCTCGAGGACCAGCCCGAACTGTTCGGGTTTGCCGCTGACCGGCAGTTGCCCGACGATCTTGCTGCCTTCGACCTGGGCCGCGGTGACGTACAAACCTGTCGGCAGATCGACGACCAGACCGTCGATCTGGCCACTCTTGAGGGCCTGCACGGCAACGTCGTTGGTCGGGTACTCAGCGGGTGTCTTGCTCGGCTTGATGACGTTGTTGATGGCGTCGAAGCTCGTGGTGCCCTTCTGGGCGCCGAGCTTGGCCTGGCGCAGCCCGGCGATCGACGTGACGCCGGCGATCTTGCTGTTCTTGAGGCTGACGACGGCCTGGGCCACGTCATAGTAACCGCTGGAGAAGTCGACCACCTTGGCCCGCGTGGGCGTGATTGAGACCTCGTTGATATCGAAGTCGTACTTCTTCGGCGTCGGCGCGATGACCGAGTTGAACCGAGCGACGACCCACTTGACCTTGCCCGGGCCGTACCCGAGTTCCTTGGCCACGGCGAATGCGACCGCCGACTCGAAGCCCTTGCCGTTGCTGGGCTTGTCGTCGCTGAACCACGGCCCGTAGGCCGGCGAGTCCGTGGCCACGGTGAGCGTGCCGGCCGTGTGGGTGCGCAGGGTCGACGGGGTGCAGGTATTGGCGACACTCGAGCCGGCTGGATCCGAGGCGGCGCCAGCCGGCGGTTTGGACGGCGAACCGCCGCCGCTCGACGCGGAGCACGCGGAGAGGGTCAGGGCCGCGGCGATGGCGAACGGGACGAGCAATGCGCTGCGGCGCAATGGAAGCTCCGGTGATGAGGGCTGACACAGGACAGGGCCGGAAGTCTATCGAGTTGGTCGGCCGAATGTGGCCGAAAAAGCCGACGGCGGCTCGGTGCCGTCGAGGGCCAAGGCGACGGCGGCGCGCGCGGCCACCGGTCCGACCAGGTTGCCGGTCCCGTTGTAGCCCCCGATCGCGATGACGCCGTCGGTCACCGGGATGCACAGCGGACGGCCGTCCGGCGTGTACCCGACCGATGCGGCCCAACGGTGCGTGACGCGGACGTCAGTGCCGGCCATCCGCGCGGCCAGGCCGTCGAGGTAGCGCTGCACCTCGGCCGTCGGGGCCGCCTGGACCGTCCATTCGTCGTCGATGAAGTGGTCCCGTCCGCCACCCACGAACAGGCGCCCGTCCCCCGACTGCTGGGCGTAGTCATAGCCCCACCGGCCGTACACCGGACACGGCAGCCGACCCGGAGCAACCGGCGCGGTCGCCAACATCTGCAGCCGAGCGGTCCGGACCCGGCCGGTGAGCTCCGGCAAGAGCACCTCGAGGCGGCCGTCGACGGCGACGACGATGAGCCCGGCGCTGACCGTGCCCCGGTCGGTGACGGCCCGCCCGGCTCGCACCCGCGACACCACGGTCAGCTCGTGCAGCGCGGCCTTCGGGGCGAGGGCCGCGGCGAGGTCCACCGCCCGCCGGGCCGGGTTCGTCGCCGCGTCGTCGGGCAGGTACAGGCCGCGGCCGAGCGGGCCGTCGTAGTCCTCGACGGCGAAGCCGTGCGCCCGCAGTGCGGCCGCGTGCCGGGCGCAGTCGTCCAGTTCGGCGGCGCGGTCGGCCCGCTCGACCTCGTCCGCCGGCTCGCCCGGCAGCCCGGCCAGCCGCAGCGAACCGGCCCGGCGGACGACGTCCGGGCCGAGCAGTTCCTCGAGGCGGCGCAGCTCGGTCAGCGTCTCCCGATACAGCGCGACCGCAGCGGCCTCGCCCCACAGTTCGACGGCCGTGTGCAGGTAGGCGGCGGCGCCGCCGAGCAGGAAGCCGCCGTTGCGACCGGCTGCTCCGGCCGCGACCCGGCCGGCGTCGAGTCCGACCACCGACAGCCCGCGCTCGACCAGTGCGGCCACCGCGGCCAATCCGGAGCCACCGAGCCCGACCACGCACGCGTCGGCTGTGCGGTTACCGTCGAGCGGCGGCAGGCCGGGCCAGCCGCGGACCGCCGGCTCGTCGTCCCAGCCGACCGTCACTACAGCACCTTGGACAGGAACGCCTTCGTCCGGACCTCGCGCGGGCTGTTCAGGATGTCCAACGGCGGCCCGTGCTCGACCACGGCGCCGTCGTCCATGAAGACGAGCTCGTCGGCCACCTCACGGGCGAAGCCCATTTCGTGGGTGACGACGATCATCGTCATGCCGCCCCTGGCCAGATCCTTCATCACGTCCAGCACCTCGCCCACGAGCTCGGGGTCGAGGGCGGACGTCGGCTCGTCGAACAGCATGAGCTTGGGCTCCATCGCCAGCGCCCGGGCAATCGCGACCCGCTGCTGCTGCCCGCCCGAGAGCTGGGCCGGATAGGCCTTGGCCTTCTCGCCCAGCCCGACCTGCTCGAGCAGCCGGCGCGCGTTGGCCACGGCCTGGTCCTTCGATTGCTTCTTCACCCGGATCGGCGCTTCGGTGATGTTGTCGAGCGCGGTCATGTGCGGGAAGAGATTGAAGTGCTGGAACACCATCCCGATGTCACGGCGCTGCTTGGCCGCCTCGCGCGGATGCAGTTCGTGCAGCTTGCCGCCCCGTTCGGCGTAACCGACGAGAACGCCGTCGACGTACAACCGACCGGCCGTGACCCGCTCCAAGTGATTGATGCAGCGTAGGAACGTCGTCTTGCCCGATCCCGACGGACCGACGAGGCACATGACTTCACCCGGCTGCACGGTCAGCTCGATGCCCTTGAGTACGGTCAGCGCGCCGAAATTCTTGCGGACGCCCTTCGCCTCGACCATGGGCCGGCTCGGCTTCGTCACGTCGGCAGTCACGACGCACCCCGGTCGTGCGTGCCACCCATGGCCTTGGCCAGCGCGCGAAGCTGCCGAGGCGTCATCGTCCGCGACGACCCCTTCGCGAAGTAGCGCTCCAGGAAATACTGACCCACCATCAGGACGCTAGTGATCGCCAGATACCAGGTCGAGGCAACCAGCAGCAGTGGAATCGGCTTGAAGATCACGCCGGAGATGCCGCGCTGGGTTTCGTAGAGGTCGAGCGTGTACGGCACCGCCGTGACCAGCGATGTCGTCTTGAGCATGCTGATGAGCTCGTTGCCCGTTGGCGGGATGATCACCCGCATCGCCTGCGGTAGCACGATGCGCCGCATCGTCAATCCCCACGGCATGCCGAGAGCGGTTGCCGCCTCCGTCTGTCCCTCTCCGACTGAGCTGATTCCCGCGCGCACGATCTCGGCCATGTAGGCCGCCTCGTTCAGCCCGAGCCCGAGGATCGCGAAGAAGAACGCGGCATTGACCGACTGAATGTCCAGGTGCCCGAACTGATGGACGAACGGAACGCCCAAGGCCAGGTGCGGATAGAGCGACGTGAACAGACCCCAGAACACGAGCTGCACGTAGACGGGCGTGCCGCGAAAGACCCACAGGTACACCCATGCGGCCGAGGTCAGCACCGGGTTCGGTGACAAGCGCATGACCGCGAGCACGACACCGAGGACGACACCTAACACCATGGCCCAGAACGTCAACTGCAGCGTGTTCCAGGCCGCTGAGGAGATGCGCGAGTCGAACAGGTACTGGCGGTAGGTCTTCCACTGGTAGTTCGGGTTGGTCGCGGCGCCGTAGATGAACAGCGCAAGCAGCACCAGGATGATCGCCGCGGCGGCCCAGCGGCCGGGCCGCCGGAGCGGCACGGCCTCGATCAGTTCACCGTCGTCGGAGGTCGAACGGCGCTCGGCCATGATCAGCTGGTTGCGCCGTTGATCTGTGCGGTCTTGATCTCGCCCGCCTGCACGCCCCACTTCTTACAGATCTGGTCGTACGTTCCGTTGTCGATCAGCGACTGCAGCGCTTTCTGCATGGCCTTGGTCAGGGTGGATCCCTTCGCAATCGGCCAGCCGTACGGCGCGGCCTCCATGATGTCGCCCGCCTGCTGCAACTTGCCTGCGCTCTGCTTGATCGCGTACGCGGTGACCGGCGAATCGGCAGACACGGCGGCCGCCTTACCCACGATCACCGCGTTGGTGGCGTCGTCCTGGTTCTCGTACGACAGCACCTTGATCGGCTTCTTGCCCGCGGTCCGGCAGGCCTTGCTCTTGGCCGGGAGCTCGTCGGTCTGTTCGGTCGTCGTGGACTGGACCGCGACGGTGAGTCCGCACGCGTTCATCGGGTCGACCGTCTTACCGGCCTTCGAGGCCCACAGGATGCCGGCACTGAAGTAGGTCACGAAGTCGACCGTCTTCTCGCGCTCCTTGTTGTCCGTGAACGACGACATTCCGATGTCATACGTTCCCGTACTGATCGCGGGGACGATCTTGGAGAAATCCGCTTGGCGGTATTGGGTCGCGAGCCCGAGCACCTTGGCCGTCGCATTCATCAGGTCGACGTCGAAGCCGACGATCTTGCCGCCCTGCAGGTACTCGTTGGGTGAGTACGGAACGTTGACGCCGACGACGAGCTTTCCCGCCGACTTGATCTTTGCCGGCACGAGCGAGGCGAGTGAGGTGTCCTGGCTGACGCTGTTCTTCACCGTCCCGGTTGGTCCGCTGTTCTCCTTGTTGCTGGCACATCCGGACACGACGATGGCGCCAGCCGCGACGATCGTGATCGCGCTGAGCACCACGCGGGAACGCTGAAACACAGGTACCTCCTTCAGACCGACCTAACGGGGACACCCTAGCCAGCGCAGCCAGGTTCGCGCCCCATCCGGGCCGCGGCGTACCGGTGTTGGTGCTATTTCGTGACTCGGCGGCCCGCTACGCCAGGGCCGACTGGCTCTTGCCGAGCACGACGATGCCGCCCTCGGAAACGTGGTAGCGGGCCCGGTCAAGCTCGAGGTCGACCCCGATATGGGCGCCTTCGGGCACGATCACGTTCTTGTCGAGGATGGCCCGCCGGACGACGGCGCCGCGGCCGATCTGGACGCCGTCCATGATGACCGATCCCTCGACGTAGGCACCGGCGTGCAGCCGCACGTTCGGGGAGATCACGCTGTGCCGCACCGTGGCACCGGCGATGATCGTCCCGGCGCCCACGAGGGACTCCTGGGCGATGCCGCCCTCGATGAATTTGGCCGACGGCAGTTGCGGGTGGTGGGTGTAGATCGGCCACTGCTGGTTGTAGAGGTTGAAGATCGGGTGGACGGCCACCAGGTCGGCGTTCGCGTCGTAGTACGCGTCGAGCGTCCCGACATCGCGCCAGTAGCCGCAGTCGCGGTCCTCGGCGCCGGGCACGTCGTTGTCCATGAAGTCGTAGACGTAGGCGGTGCCCTGCTTCACCATCATCGGCATGATGCTGCCGCCCATGTCGTGGACGGAGTCCTCGTCCTCGGCGTCCTCCTTGAGCACGTCGAGCAGGGCCTCGGTGGTGAAGACGTAGTTGCCCATGGAGGCATAGGCCTCGTCCGGGCTGTCGGGCAGGCCGGGTGGGTCGGCCGGTTTCTCCAGGAAGTCGGTGACCCGCTTGTCCGAATCGGAGTCGATGACGCCGAAGGCGGTGGCCTCGTGGCGGGGCACCCGGATCCCGGCGATCGTCACGCCGGCGCCGGACTCGATGTGCTGGGCCACCATCTGCCGCGGGTCCATCCGGTACACGTGGTCGGCCCCGAACACGACGATGTAGTCGGGCTGGTCGTCGTAGATCAGGTTGAACGACTGCAGGATGGCATCGGCGCTGCCGGTGTACCAGCGCGGTCCGAGGCGCTGCTGGGCCGGCACCGGGGTGATGTAGTTGCCGATCACCGTCGACATCCGCCACGTCTGGGTGATGTGTCGGTCGAGCGAGTGGGACTTGTACTGGGTCAGCACGCAGATGCGCAGGTAGCCGGCGTTGACGAGGTTCGACAGGACGAAGTCGATGAGCCGGTAGGTGCCGCCGAACGGCACGGCGGGCTTGGCCCGGTCAGCCGTCAGCGGCCAGAGGCGTTTGCCCTCGCCACCGGCGAGGACCATGCCGAGCACGCGCGGCTCCCGAGCCATGGCCCAACCCTAGTGCGGCAAACCGGCGGCGCACAGCGCAACATTCGCGGGCTAGGGTCAGCGCATGCGCGTGGCCGTGCTGAGTCGTGAATACCCTCCCGAGGTATACGGCGGTGCCGGGGTGCACGTCGAATTCCTGGTCCGCGAGCTGCGTCGGATCGTCGACGTCGAGGTGCACTGTTTCGGGGCCGAGCGGGCCGAGGACGGCGTCCGGGCCTACGCACCGCCGGCCGAGCTGCTGGCGGCGAACCCGGCCGTGCAGACCCTCGGCGTCGACCTGGAGATGGCGGCTGCGCTCGCTGACGCGGACGTGCTGCACTCGCACACCTGGTACGCCAACCTGGCCGGGGTTCTCGGCGCCCAGCTGCACGGCACTCCGCACGTGCTCAGCGCCCACTCCCTCGAGCCGCACCGACCCTGGAAGGCCGAACAGCTGGCGGGCGGGTACCGCATCTCGTCCTGGGCCGAGCGACAGGCCTACGAAACCGCCGACGCGATCGTCGCGGTGTCCTACGGGATGCGGGCCGACGTGCTGGACGCCTACCCGTTCGTCGACCCGGCCCGGGTGCACGTCATCCACAACGGCATCGACACCGCGATGTACGCGCCGGCGTCCTCCGACGAGGCCGTGCGGCAGTACGGCATCGACCCGGGCCGGCCGGTCGCGATTTTCGTCGGACGGATCACCCGCCAGAAGGGGCTCAAGCACCTGCTGGCGGCGGCCGCCGGGTTCGACCCGTCGATCCAGCTGGTGCTCTGCGCCGGCGCGCCCGACACCCCCGAGATTGCGGCCGAGACCGAGGCGGCCGTGGCCCGCTTGGCCGAGACACGGTCCGGCGTGGTGTGGATCCGGGAGATGCTGGCCCGGCCGCAGCTGACCCAACTGCTCACGCACGCCACGGTCTTCGTGTGCCCGTCGGTGTACGAGCCGCTCGGCATCGTCAACCTCGAGGCCATGGCGTGCGAGACGGCCGTGGTGGCCAGCGCGATCGGCGGCATCCCGGAGGTGGTGGCCGACGGCCTGACCGGGCTGCTCGTGCCCCGCGCCGCCGTCACCGACGAGGAGTTCGAAACCGGCCTGGCCGAGGCGGTCAACGCGCTGTGCGGCGACCCGGCCCGGGCCGACGCCATGGGCCGGGCCGGCCGCGAGCGGGCCGTCCACGAGTTCGGCTGGGACACCATCGCCCACCGCACGGTCGAGCTCTACCAATCTCTCATCTAATCCCCGCCGGCCTGGATCGCGGTCTCCACCGCTCGCTGGCGCTCGGGTGGATCCCGCGGTCCAAAACGCGCCTTCGGCGCGAGGGCGGGCTCTTCGCGCAAGCGCTCATCGCGTGGTGGTCAGCTTCAAACCCTTGGGTCGGCTCACGCCCTTCGCTCACCATGTCAGGAGGGCGACAGCTGTCTGGGTGTCGGGCTCGACCTCGGTGAAACCGCCGTCGTGGACTACGGGCGCGCCGGCGTCTGATCGCGGCCGCCCATTGGGCCTTCGTGGCGGTGCGCACGGCCAGTGGGAACCCAGCCGCCTGCCAGGCCTCTCGGTCAGACGGGGATGTGGCGCGCCAGCCCAGTTGGGCGGCGTGGGCGGCCTGGGCCATGGCCTTGCCCGCGGTCATCTCGGCGTGGGGCGAGAGCAGCACGAGCGGGATGCCAGGTGGAGGGGCCGGCACGGGGTCGGTATCGCCCAGTTCGGTGCCGCCGACCTGCAGCCGGGCCAGTTCCGGCGGCCAGCCGTCGACGGGGATCGGCGGGTAGACCCGGACTTCGGCGCTGCCCTGCACCACGTCCAGCCCATCGAGGCTGCGGGCCCGGCGCCATTCCGCGCCGCGGGCCCGGCGCACCACCTTGCGGATGCGCTGACCGTCCCACGCCGCCACGGCCTCTGCCCACTCTTCGCGATCGGCCGTCAGCATCAGCAGCACGCCCCGCGCCGCCGCCTCGAGGGCGTCCGTGCGCGTGGGCGGATCCGTTCGCTCGATCCGCACCACGAGAGGCAGTACCAGCTCAGTCACGGGGCTCCATGGGCAGCATTCGGCCCCGGTGCCGGCGCTCTCGCGCCGGGCCCGGGGCCGGCTGTCACGCGGTCAGCTGACGACGTTCTTCAGCGCGTCGCCCAGGGCGGTCGCCTCGTCAGCTGACATCTCAACGACGAGACGTCCGCCGCCTTCGAGGGGAACGCGCATCACGATGCCGCGCCCCTCCTTGGTGACCTCGAGCGGACCGTCGCCCGTCCGCGGCTTCATGGCCGCCATGCGTACCTCCTCGGTGGGCGCAACCGCGCTCACGTGTGTATTGAGACCATCCCGGCCCGCGAACCGCCGCGACACCAGTGCTGTGGTCATTCTCCCGCATCGCGGCCTCCTCCCCCAACTCCGGGTGGCGGTAACGTCCCCGGAGCCACCTGCCGAAGGGATCATGACGTGTCTGACGTCCTGCTGCTGGACCGTGCTGACGGGGTGGCCACGCTCACCCTCAACCGTCCGGACTCGATGAACTCGCTTTCGGTGGAGCTCAAGGAGGCGCTGGGCAGTGCCGTCGACGAGGTGTCCCGGGATGATGCGGTGCGGGCGGTCGTGCTCACGGGCGCGGGGCGGGGTTTTTGCGTCGGTCAGGATCTGCGCGAGCACGTGGCCCTGCTCGAGGCCAACGATCCGGCGCCGCTGAACACCGTCACCGAGCACTACAACCCGATCGTGACCGCGTTGGCCACGATGCCCAAGCCGGTGATCGCGGCGGTCAACGGGATGGCGGCCGGGGCCGGAGCCGGGTTCGCGTTCGCCTGCGACTTCCGGATCGCGGCCAAGAAGGCCGGGTTCCTGCTCGCGTTCGCGAACGTGGGATTGACGCTCGACAGCGGCGTTTCCTGGACGCTCCCCCGCCTGATCGGCACGGCCCGGGCCACCGCGCTCGCCATCCTGGCCGAGCCGGTGACGGCCGACGCGGCCCTGGAGATGGGGCTGGTCAATGCCGTCGTCGAGCCCGACCATGTGCTGCCCGCGGCCCAGGAACTGGCCGCCCGCCTGGCCGCCGGCCCCACCGCCGCCTACGCCGCGATCAAGGAGTCGATCGCCTACGCCGCCGACGCCACGCTGGCCCAGGCCCTGGCCAAGGAGGCCGAGTTGCAGAGCGCCGCGGGGGCAACCGACGACCACCGCAGCGCCACCGCCGCGTTCGTGGCCAAGCAACAGCCGGTATTCACCGGTCACTGACGGCGCTGGCGCGCCAGCACGTGGCGATGTGGTCGTCGACCATGCCGGTAGCCTGCATCAGGGCATAGGCGGTGGTGGGGCCGACGAAGCGCAGGCCACGGCGCCTGAGCTCCTTGGCCATCGCCGTCGACTCCGGTGAGACGGCCGGGACGTCGGCGAGCGTCGCCGGGCGCCGCCGGGCGCCCGGCGCGAACGACCACAGCAGCTCATCGAGGCTCTCGGGCACTCCGGCGCGGATGGCCCGGGCGTTGGCGATCGTCGCGTCGACCTTGGCCCGGTTGCGGACGATCCCCGCGTCGGCCAGCAGGCGAGCGACGTCGCCGTCGTCGAAGGCGGCCACCGCGTCGACGTCGAAGTTGGCGAACGCGGCCCGGAACGCCGGCCGCTTGCGCAGGATGATCAGCCACGACAAGCCGGACTGGAACGCTTCCAGCGAGAGCCGCTCGAACAGGGCCGCCTCGCCGTGCAACGGCCAGCCCCACTCGTCGTCGTGGTAAGCGATGTACTCGGGTGTGGAGTTGGCCCAATCGCAGCGCGACCGGTTCGCCTCAGCCGGCATGCTCGCCGGGCTGGTCGGCCGGCTTACGCGGCTTGTCGGTCGGTGCCCCCGCCTCGGACTCCGAGTCGGGCCGGGTTACCGGCGGCGGGCCGAGCATCGCGCCGGGAGCAGGATCGGGCTGGCCCGTACGGGTCGTCGACGGGACCCCGCGCAGCCGGGCGATCTCCTCGTCGCGGGCCTGCAGTTCCTCCACCAGCCGGTCGAGCAGGAGGTCGGTCTCGGCGAAGCGGTAGCCCCGCAGCGCCACCGGAAGGCGCACATCCGCGACATCGGCGGCGAGCATCGCCCGTTCGCTGGGCAGTTCCCAGATCGGCTCGTCGCGCACCGGCGGGGCGATCTGCTCGCCGGCCGGCAGCAGCCGGACCGCAATCAGGTACAGGGCCCCGATCAGCACGATCGCGAGCAGGCCGTACAAAGCCAGCGTCAGCACCCACCGATCGTGTCATGCCCGCCCCTCTGTCAGGGTGAGCGGGTGATGTTGCGTCTCGGGCCGCGCGTCTTCGGCGCGGACGACCTCGCGGTGATGGCCATCGTCAACCGCACCCCGGACTCGTTCTACGACGGCGGCGCCAACGTCGAGATGGGGGCTGCTCTCGCCGCCGTTGCCCGCGCCGTCGACGAAGGGGCCGACGTCGTCGACATCGGCGGCGTCCGGGCCGGTGAGGGGCCGCCGGTGAGTGTGGCCGAGGAGCTGGCGCGGGTGCTGCCCGTCGTGTCAGCAGCGCGCGAGCGATTCGCCGACATCGTGATCAGCGTGGACACCTGGCGGGCCGAGGTCGCAGCGCAGGTGATTGCCGCCGGTGCCGACCTCATCAACGACAGTTGGGCCGGCGCCGATCCCGACCTGGTGGGCGTGGCCGCTGACACTGGCGCCGGTCTGGTGTGCAGCCACACCGGCGGTCTGGCGCCGCGCACCGACCCGCACCGGGTCAGCTACGACGACGTGGTCGCCGACGTCCGGACGACCGTCACCACCGCCGCCACTCGCGCGGTCGAATTCGGCGTCCGCCGCGACGGACTTCTGATCGACCCGACTCACGACTTCGGCAAGAACACCAGGCACTCCCTCGAGCTGACCCGCCGCCTGGACGAGCTGGTGGCCACGGGCTGGCCAGTGCTGGTGGCCCTGTCCCGCAAGGACTTCATCGGCGAAACGCTCGATCTGCCACCGGCCGAGCGGCTCGAAGGCACGCTTGCGGCGACGGCGATCTCGGCCTGGCTGGGAGCGCGGATGTTCCGGGCCCACGACGTTCGCGCGACCCGGCGCGTGCTCGACATGGTGGCCTCTATCCGTGGCACCCGCCCGCCCGCCGTCGCTCGGCGCGGCCTGGCTTGAGGCGGCGGCCGGTCAATCCGCGATCGCGGACAGCGCGATGACCTTGGCCGGGCGCAGCCGGACCAGCAGTTCGCCCGGTACGGCGTTGCGCCGGCCGAACTCTTCCGCGCGGTCCGCGCCCATGTAGCGGGCGCCGAGCGCCGTCGCCCAGTGCAGCCTGTCGTCCGGGTCCTCCGACAGTTCGACCTCGCCCTCGATCGTGACGAAGTCGAATGGTGGTTTGCCGTCGTCGACCACGAGTACGGCCCGGCTGTCTCGGCGCAGGTTGCGGCCCTTCACCGTGACCTCGTTCGTCGTGAAGATGACGTCGTCGCCGTCGAGGGTGAACCAGATCGGCGCGGCGTGGGGGCGGCCGTCGGCCCGCACGGTGGCGAGGATGCCGGTGCGGGTTCCCTCGAGCAGGAATTTCCGTCGCTCGTCATCGCTCATCGGGTTGGCCATCCGCCCAGGCTACGGGCTGGCTCAGCGGCGTTCGACGACCTCGAAAGCGGCGTCGACAGTAGTGACGCGGTGCAGCAGATCGAGCGCCGCCTGGCGCACAAATCCGTGTTCTCGCAGGGAGTCGAGGTAGTCCCACAGGGGCGAGTAGAAGCCGTCGGGATCGAGCACGATCACCGGCTTGGCGTGCATCCCCAGCGAGCCGGCCGTCCACATCTCGAACAGCTCCTCCAGCGTGCCAATGCCGCCCGGCAGCGCGAGTACGGCGTCGCAGCGCTGATCCATGACGCGTTTGCGCTCGCGCATCGTGTCGACGACCACGAGCTCATCGGCATCGGTGTCGGCAACCTCGTAGGACACCAGGTGTTCGGGAATGACGCCGACGGTGTGGGCTCCGCCGGCTCGGGCGGCCATGGCGAGCGCACCCATCATCGACACCCGGCCACCCCCGGAGACCAGCGAATGCCCGCCCGCGGCCAACCGGGTGCCGACGGCCTGGGCGAGGGCGAGGTAGCTGTCGTCGATCTTCTCGGAGGACGCGCAGAACACGCACACAGCCGCCACGAACTACTGCCCGTCGTGTGAGCCGCTGCGGGAGTCCTCGGCCAGCGCGCGGCTTTCCACGGCTTCCTGGTCCGAGCTCGGCGTGGCGGAGGCGACGATGCGAGCGACGATCTCGTCGATGTCGTCGGTCACGCTGAGCAGTTCCAAATCGCCTTCGCCGATCTTGCCGGCGGCCAGCATCGTGCTGCGCAACCAGTCGAGCAAGCCCTGCCAGTACTCCGTGCCATAGAGGATGACCGGGAACCGGGTCACCTTGTTGGTCTGCACGAGAGTCAACGCCTCGAACATCTCGTCCAGCGTGCCGAAGCCGCCCGGCATGATCACGAAGGCCTGGGCGTACTTGACGAACATGGTCTTGCGGGCGAAGAAGTAGCGGAAGTTGACGCCGAGGTCGACCCAGTCGTTGAGGGTCTGCTCGAACGGCAGCTCGATGCCGAGACCGACCGACACTCCCCCCGCTTCGGACGCACCGCGGTTCACCGCTTCCATGGCACCCGGACCGCCACCGGTGATCACGGCAAAGCCGGCCTTGGCCAGCGCGGCCCCGAGCTCGAGACCCGCGGCGTAGTCGGGGTGATGGGTCGGCGTGCGGGCCGAGCCGAACACCGAAACCGCAGCCGGCAGCTCGGCCAGCAGCCCGAAGCCTTCGACGAACTCGCTCTGGATCCGCATGACCCGCCAGGGGTCCGTATGCAGCCAATCAGACGGTCCGCGCGAGTCGAGCAAGCGCTGATCGGTGGTGTCCGGCTTGATCTGGTCGCCCCGCATCAGCACCGGGCCGCCCCGGTGCTCGGTGCGGCCTTCGGACTCGGAGCTCATGGGCTGAACGCTATCGGCCCGTCCGCGCGCGGCGAGGCCGGGTCAGACCGGCTGCAGCGGTCGGTGCGGGCTGTCCGGCAGCAGCACGGTGACGGGGTCACCCACCCGGACGTCGCCCGTGGCCAGGACGACAGCCATGACGCCGGCCTTGCGGAGCAGGGTGCCGTCTTCGGCCCGGTCGAGCACGGCGGCCATCAACCCGTCGGCGAAACGGTCGAGCTGGACGCACGGATTACGCAGGCCGGTGACCTCGACGAGCGCTTCGTCGCCGAGGCGCAGGCGGGCACCGGTCGGCAGGGCGAGCAGGTCGAGGCCGCGGGTCAGGACGTTCTCACCCATGTCGCCGGCCGTGACCGCGAAGCCTCGGCCAACTAGCTCGTCGTGCAACTCCGCGTGGATCAGGTGGACCTGGCGCAGGTTGGGCTGCGACGGGTCGCGGCGCTTGCGGGACAAATGCTGCACGGTGCGACCGGCGTGCGCATCGCCGTCCACGCCGAGTCCGACGACCAGCCGGATCGCATCGGCCGGATGCTTGCTGAACCGGTGCGCGCCGTCCCGGCTGACGGCGCTCACCACGGGACGGTCGGCCGGGGTCATGAGAGCAACCGCACCATGGCCGCCTCGGCCTCGAGAACCTGGGACAGCGCGACGTGCTCCTCGGGCTTGTGGGCCAAGTTGGGGTCGCCCGGGCCGAAGTTGACGGCCGGGATGCCGAGCTGGCCGAAGCGGGCGACGTCGGTCCAGCCCAGCTTGGCCCGCGGCTCGCCACCGACCGCAGCCACCACGGACCGCGGCAGCGGCCCGTCGAGGCCCGGCCGTGCGGCCGGCGCGGAGTCGACGATGTCAACGGCGAAGCCGTCGAAGACGCGGCGCAGGTGCTCAGCGGCGTCCTCTTCCGACCGGTCGGGAGCGAAGCGCAGGTTCACGGTGACGCAGCATTCGTCGGGGACGACGTTGCCCGCGACCCCGCCCGCGATCGCCACCGCGTTCAGGCCTTCCCGGTAGGTCAGGCCTTCGACCGCCACCTCGCGCGCCTCGTAGGCCGCCAGCCGGTCGAGCACCGGCGCGGCCGCGTGGATCGCGTTGACCCCGAGCCACGAGCGGGCGCTGTGGGCCCGGACGCCGGTCGTGCGCACCACCGCCCGCAGCGTGCCCTGGCAGCCACCCTCGACGAGGCCGTCGGTCGGCTCGAGCAGGATCGCGAGGTCACCGTGCAGGTCGTCCGGCCGGGTGCGGGCCAACCGGCCGAGGCCATTGCGGGCCGCGTCGACCTCTTCGCAGTCGTAGCAGACCCAGGTCAGGTCGGCCCGCGGATCGAGCTCCCCCGACCCGACCAGGTGGGCGATTCGCAGCAACACGGCGAGGCCCGACTTCATGTCGGTGGTGCCGCAGCCGTGGAGGATGTCGCCGTCGCGCCGGGAGGGGACGTTGTCGGCGATCGGCACGGTGTCGAGGTGGCCGGCCAGCACGACCCGCGCTCCCCGGCTCAGGGCGGTGCGGGCCAGCACCACGTTGCCGTCGCGCTCGACGGCCAGCGCCGGATAGGCCCGCAGCGCCGCCTCGATGAGGTCGGCCAATCGGGCCTCGTCGCCCGACACCGACTCGACGTCGACCAGGGCCGCGGTCACGGCACCCGCGTCGGCGGCCAGATCCAGCACGCTGCGAGGTTACCTGGCGGCGCGCCGGCGGCGGGGGCGGGCGGACGGCGGTGGGCGCGGGTCGCTTGAGGACTGCCCGCATTCTTGTGGTGTTGGTCCAGCGGTAACCGACTGGCGGGCTGCATGAATGCGGGCAGTCCTCAACAAAGTCGACGGGCACCCACCCCGGGGCGGCGGGCCGCGGGGTGCAAATGTGCGGGCAGTCCTCAACAGAGTCGACGGGCACCCACCCCAGGGACGGGCGGCGGGGTGGGGCGACCGGTCTCGTTAGGGTGATCGGGTGACAACCGGACGCACGCTGCTCATGGCCGCGCCATGAGCAACCCAGCCTGGGGTTACGGCCTGGCCTCCACCGTCGCCGACGGTGTCGCAGCCGGCCGGGTGCTCGACACCTGGTTCCCGGAGCCGGCTCTCGGCCCGGCGCCGGGCACCCAGGCGCCGCACGAACTCGCCTCGGCCACGTGGACGCACGGCAGCACCGGCGACCGGGGCATGCGCATCGACATCGTGCACTGCGAGATCGATCTGGACGCTCCGCCCGCGGATACATCCGACGCCTACCTGCGCCTGCACCTGCTGTCGCACCGCCTGGTCGCGCCGCGCAGCATCAACCTCGACGGCATCTTCGCAGTGCTACCGAACGTCGTGTGGACCAGCGTCGGCCCTTGCCCCGTCGAGGAGTTCGAACGCACCCGGCTCGCGCTGCGGCGCAAGGGTCCGGTGCAGGTGTTCGGGGTCGACAAGTTCCCCCGGATGACCGACTACGTCGTGCCGTCCGGCGTGCGTATCGCCGACGCCGACCGGGTCCGGCTGGGGGCTCACCTCGCCCCGGGCACCACCGTTATGCACGAAGGCTTCGTCAACTACAACGCCGGCACGCTCGGCGCGTCGATGATCGAGGGCCGGGTTTCCGCCGGCGTGGTCGTCGGGGAAGGCTCCGACGTCGGCGGCGGCGCCTCGATCATGGGCACGCTCTCCGGCGGCGGCCGCGAGCAGATCAGTATCGGGCGCCGATGCCTGGTGGGTGCGAATGCCGGCATCGGCATCTCGCTGGGCGACGACTGTGTCGTCGAGGCCGGCACCTACATCACGGCGGGAGCGAAGTTGACGTTGCCCGACGGGGACACGGTGAAGGCGGCCTCGCTGTCGGGCCGGCCCGGGCTGCAGTTCTGGCGCAACAGTGTCACCGGCACCCTGGAGGTGCGGCCCCGCGCGGGCGGCGACGTCAGTCTCAACGACGCCCTGCATGCGAACTGACGGACACTGGAACCGATGTCAACTCGTGCCCGCCGCGGCTTGATCGCCGCGCTCGTCGTGCTCGTCGTCGTCGGCGCCGCCTTCGGCGTGCGCACGCTGTGGCGCAGCGCGATGACCCATTTCACCGCCGACGGCTGCACGATCGGCGGCTACGACGTCGACACCAGCCAGGCCGCGGTCGCCTCAACGATGGTCGGTGTCGTCACCCGTCGCTCGCTGCCCGAGCGGGCCGCCGTGCTCGCGCTGGCCGCGGGGCTGCAGGAGAGCAAGCTGCGCAACCTGGCGCCGGGCGACGGTGACCGCGACTCGGTCGGCGTGCTGCAGCAGCGGCCTTCGCAGGGCTGGGGCACGGAGACCCAGCTCGGTGATGTCCACTTCGCCACTGGCGCCTTCCTCGACGCCTTGTTGAAGGTGCCGGACTGGCAGGACCTCGATCTCGCCGTGGCCGTGCAGGACGTGCAGATCTCGGCCGACGGCAGTGCCTACGCCCAGCACGAGCCGGAAGCCCAAGCGCTTTCGGACGCCTTGCTCGGGAAACGGCCGGCCGCGATCACCTGCACGTTCGGCAAGCCCAGCGTCGTCGCCCCGGCCGCGACCGTAGCCAGCCAGGTTGCCCGTGACCTGCCCGTCAACGCGCCGACGACCGCCGAAACCACGGTGCGCGTGACGGGCGCGTCGTGGCAGACCGCCGCCTGGTTCGTCGCCAACGCCGACCGGCTCGGCATCGAGGACGTCGCCTACAACGGCAAGCAGTGGAAGCGCTCGAAGGGCTGGCACGACTCCACGGCGGCGACGACAGCCGTCGTCGCGGCGCTCTATCGCAAGTAACGGCGGCTCAGCCGGCCTCGCCCTGCGGCGGCAGTGACTTGATGAACTCCGGGTCGTTGTCGGTCTTGCCCACCTTGGACGCGCCGCCCGGTGAACCAAGCTCGTCGAAGAAGTCGACGTTCGCCTGGGTGTAGTCCCGCCACTTGTCCGGAAGGTCGTCCTCGTAGAAGATCGCCTCGACCGGGCAGACCGGCTCGCACGCCCCGCAGTCGACGCACTCGTCGGGGTGGATGTAGAGCATCCGGCCGCCCTCGTAGATGCAGTCAACCGGGCATTCCTCGATGCAGCTCTTGTCGAGCACGTCGACGCACGGCTCGGCGATCACGTAAGTCACTGCAGTCCTCCGATTGGATGTAGCCAGGGGGCAAGTCGGATTCGGCGCTGCTACCGGGCCTCTAGTATGCCGGTCGTGCTGGAGCGTAGCTGGGTGGGTCGACGCGTCACCGTGCGCCGCGTGCTGGATCACAGCGACGGTGGCCGCACCCGCTACGGCGACGTCGTCGGCGACCTCGTGGCGCTCGACGACCGCGACGCACACATCCACAGCCGGTCCGGGCTGGTCACGGTCGCTCTGGCCGAGGTGGCCATCGCGAAGCTGGCCTCGCCCTCGACGGCGGACGAGCTCGGCCTGGAGTCCGTCGCCGCCCAGGGCTGGCGGGCCGAGCGCACCGCCAGCGTGGGTGGCTGGCTGCTGCGGGCGTCCGGCGGGTTCACCGGCCGGGCCAATTCGGTGTTGCCACTGCGCCCGCCCGGCCGGCCGCTCGACGAGGCGATCGCCGCCGCGCGAGATTGGTATGCCGAGCACGGCCTGCCCCTGCGCATCCAGGTGCCGTTCGAGGCCCGGCGGCTGCTCGACGCTGAGCTGGGTGAGCGGGGTTGGGCGCCGGACCCCGACGTACACGTGCTGGCCGCCCGGCTGGATGCGCTGCCGACCGGGCCAGCCGGACCGTCCGGGCCGTCCGGGCCGTCCGACGACGAGCCCACCGTCGAGGTCGCAGCGGCTCCGGACGAGCAGTGGCTGGCCCGCTTCCGCGACGGCGCCGGCTTGCTGCCGGCAGCGCGGGGCCTGCTGACCCGCCACGACCGGGCCGGGTTCGCCTCGATCCGGATGGACGGCGGCGTCGTCGCCATCGGCCGAGGCGCGGTTGACGACGGCTGGCTCGGCGTCACCGCCGTGGAGGTCGCGCCCGAGTTGCGGCGCACCGGATTGGCCAGCGGGATCATGCGGGCGCTGTGGCGCTGGGGGGCCGCGGCCGGCGCCCACCGCGGCTACCTGCAGGTGTCCAGCGCGAATGCCGCGGCGCTCGCACTCTACGAACGGCTGGGCTACTGGCTGCACCACAGCTACCGCAACCGCACCGATCCGTCCCCGATAAACTCGGCAGATGTCGCAGCCACCCGATAACAGCAAACTGCTCGTCATCTCGTTCGACGATCCACTGCGAGCCCAGGAATTCCTGATCGCCGCGGCCCGGCTGCAGAAGAACGAGGAGATCCACCTGCACGACGCGGTCATCGTCCGCCGCGACGAGGACGGCACGTCGCACGTGCGCGAGACGACCGACGTGACCCCCGGCCGAGGCGCCGCTGGCGCCGGAGTTTGGGGTCTCCTGCTCGGAACCTTGTTCGGCGGCCCGATCGGGGGCCTGGTCGTCGGGGCAGCGTCGGCCGGTGGCGGCGCGTTGTTCGCCAAGTTGGTCGACACGGGCGTCAAGGACGCCACGGTGAAGGAACTGCGCGAAGCCGTGCCGCCGGGGCGCACGGCCCTCGCCCTGCTGGTCAGCCACGTGTCCGTGGCGGCCCTCCAGCGCGAGCTGTCCCGGTTCCCCAACGCGGCGCTCGTCGAGACCGATCTGCCCCCGGCGGCCGTGAACGCCGTTCAGGAGGCGCTGGCCGAGGCCAACCGGGAGCCGTTCACCGGGTGAGGCGCGGTGGGCCGGCCCGACGCGACGGCCCGCTGAGCACCACCGTCACGGTCCCGGCCAGGGCACCCCCGAGCAGCACCCCGTACGAGACGTACTGCAGCCCGCCCCCGCCAGGGAGCACCACGTCGCCCTCAGGGCGGGTCAGCACGCCGACGCCGATGACCACGATCAGCCAGCACGCGAACGGCAGCATCGTCGCCATCGTGGTCTCGACCAGCGCGCGAGCCAGCCGGGGCAGGGCGACGTTGGTGGCCAGCGCGAGCACTACCGCCACCGGTATCAGCGCCGTCCCGACATAGAGCGGCACCAGGAACAGCGCAAGCAGCGCCGCCAGCGCCGCGCAGCCGCACAGCACGCCCACGCCGGCCCAGGCCCAGCCGGGGTTGGCATCGATCCGGGCGGGCAGGCTCATGCCGTCAGTCCGGCGAACAGATCGGTCTCCCGGCCGTCCCCGTCACGCTGCGGGCCGCGTTCCCCGCGCCTGAGCCGGAAGTGTTCGGTGGCCAGGATCTCGCGGCCGAGCATGTTGGACAGCGCGAAGAACACCCCGTCGACGCTGATCTGGGTCCGGTGCGCGGCCAAGGCGTCCATCTTGGCCGCGCCGAAGCCGGTCGCGTCGATCACGGTGGTGACCACCTCGTCGTCGACGCCGAAGGGCAGGTCGTCGACGCTGGCCACGCCGAAGTTCACCGGCGAGTCCTTGAGGGCGTCGAAGCCCTGCTGCAATGCGGACTTCGGCGTCGCGGTCCAGTAGAACTTGGCCACCTGCCACGGCTCGCCTTCGCCGTAACTCGGGTCGGCGGCGGCTTCGGCGGCGGCCGTGGCCACCCGGTGCGCCATGATGTGGTCGGGATGGCCGTAGTCGCCGTTGTCGTCGTAGGTGATCATCACCTGGGGACGGACCTCACGGACCACTGCGACGGCGGCGGCCACGGCCGCATCGAACACGGCCGGCTCCCCCGCAGCGCGCCAGAACGCCCGCGGATGGGCATTGGCCGGCGTGCCCATCATGCCGCTGTCGCGAAAGCGTCCCGCGCCGCCGAGGAAGCGATGGTCGACCACGCCGAGGACCCGCATCGCCGCCGCCAACTCACCGATGCGATACCCGCCCAGCTGGTCGGCTTCGCCAGCCGCGAGCTGGGCCAGCTCCGGCACCAGCACCTCGCCCTCTTCGCCCAGCGTGCAGGTCAGCAGGGTGACATCGACGCCGGCCGCCGCGTAGAACGCCATCGTCGCGCCGCAGGTGATCGACTCGTCGTCCGGATGGGCGTGCACCAACAACATCCGGCGCGCGGCGGGCACAACAACGTCGGCCGCCGCGTCGGCGTCAGCTCCGCTCATCCTGGGAGACTAGTTCGCCTTCTTCGTCCACGACGACGTCCGCACCGAGACGCTGCGGCTCGAGCGGTTTAGAGCCGGGCATGCAGGTCGGCGCATGCGCGATCTGCTCGTCGGACGGCACCCCCGTCGGCCACTTGGTCAACGCCGGCGACACGGCCGCGTGGGCGCCGCCGCCTTCGAGGATGTCAGTGAGCGCCTCGGCGAAGTGGCAGGCCGCAGTGTGGCCTGCGAACTTCTCCTCCAGCGCCGGCTCAACGTTGACGCACCATTCCCGCTGGTCGTTGTTGAGCTCGTTCGCGAACTTCGGGCAGCGGGTCCGGAACCGGCAGCCCGAAGGCGGATTCACCGGGCTCGGCACATCGCCGGTGAGCAGGATGCGTTGGCGTTCGCGCTCCTTGATCGGGTCCGGCAGCGGGATCGCCGACATGAGTGCCTGCGTGTAGGGGTGCGACGGCCGGCGGAAGAGCTCCTCGGCGTCGGCCGACTCGACGACCTTGCCCAGGTACATCACCACGACCCGGTCGGCGATGTGGCGGATGACCGAAAGGTCGTGCGAGATGAACAGATACGCCAACCCCAGCTCGGACTGCAGGTCTTCGAGCAGGTTGATGACGCCGGCCTGGATCGAGACGTCGAGGGCCGACACCGGCTCGTCGAGCACCAGCAGCTTGGGCTTGAGGGCGAGCGCACGGGCGATACCGATGCGTTGACGCTGACCGCCGGAGAACTCGTGGGAGTACCGGTTACCGTGCTCGGGATTCAGCCCGACCTGCTTGAGCAACGCACGGATGGTGTCGCGGCCGACATTGTTCCTGCCGTACATGCCGTGAATGCGCAGCGGCTCGGCCACGATCTCGTTAACGGTCATGCGGGGGTCGAGCGAGGCGAACGGATCCTGGAACACGATCTGCATGTCACGGCGCAGCGGCCGCATCTGCCGGAACGAGAGTTTGGTGAGGTCCTGGCCTTGGTAGTTCACTTCGCCGGCGCTGGCCTCGACCAGATTCAGCACCAGCCGGCCCGTGGTCGTCTTGCCGCAGCCGGACTCGCCCACCACGCACAGCGTCTCGTTCGGGTAAATATCGAAGGAAACGTCGCAGACAGCGTGCACGTCGCCGATCTTGCGTCGGGTCAGACCCTTGGACCGAATGGGGAAGTGCTTGACCAGGTTACGCACGGACAGCACTGGCGCTTGGCCGCCTGCGGCGCCACGCGCGGCCGGCTTGTCGAGCGCAACATCAGCCGCGGTACTCGACGGACCGGTGCCGGCCGGTGGCACGCCTTGCGTCTCAGCCGTCGTCACGATGCCGACACCTCCGACGGCGCCAGGTCCGGGGTCACCGCGTCGTCGGAGGCGGTGCCGAACATGCTCGATGCGGTGACGCCCGCGACGTCGTTACGGAAGTGGCAGGCCGCCGCGTGGCCGGGACCACCGGCTGGGAGCAGCGCCGGTTCTTCGTGCTCACAGACAGCCTGGGCCAGCGGGCACCGGGGTGTGAACGGGCAGCCCGGCGGCAGGTTGAGCAGCGAGGGCGGCGAGCCCTTGATCGGCGTCAACCGGGCCCGCTCCAGGCGATCGAGCCGGGGCAGGCTGCCGAGCAGGCCGAGGGTATAGGGCATCCGGGGCCGGTAGAAGACGTCTTCGACGGAGCCGGTCTCGACGAGCTTGCCGGCGTACATCACGCAAATGCGCTCGGCGTGGCCGGCAATCACACCCAGGTCGTGGGTGATCATGACCAATGCCGCGCCGGTTTCGGCCCGCGCCGCCTCGAGCGCCTCAAGGACCTGGGCCTGGACGGTGACGTCAAGTGCCGTGGTCGGTTCGTCGGCGATGATGACGTCGGGGTTGTTGGCCATGGCGATCGCGATGACGATCCGCTGGCGCATACCGCCGGAGAGCTCGTGCGGGTAGTTGTCGACGCGCTGCTCAGGAAAGGGGATGCCGACCAGGCCGAGCAGCTCGACCGCACGGGTGCGCGCCGCCTTCTTCGACACGTCGTTGTGCGCGAGTACCGCTTCGGCGATCTGCTTTCCGACCGTGTAGACCGGGTTGAGCGAGGTGAGCGGGTCCTGGAAGATCATGGCGATCTTCTTGCCGCGCACGCCCGTGTACTCGTTCTCGGACATCCCGATGAGTTCCTGGCCGCGGAAGCGGACTGAGCCAGCGATGCGGGCGTTCTTCGGCAACAGGCCCATGATCGCCATCGAGCTGACGGACTTGCCCGAGCCCGATTCGCCGACGATGCCCATGGCTTCACCGGCCCGCAGGGTGTAGCTCACCCCGCGCACGGCGTTGACCGGGCCGTCGTCGGTCGGGAAGCTCACGGTCAGGTCGTCGACGACGAGCAACGCATCGGCGTCGTCGGCGCTGCCGCCGCTGGCCTGCGGCTTGTCCATATTGATCTCGATGGTCATCGGCGCTGCCTCGTCTGACGGGGGTCAAGAGCGTCGCGTAGGCCGTCACCGACGAAGTTGACCGTCAGCGCGATCAGGATGATGAACAACCCCGGGAAGTAGAACAGCCAGGGCCGGGTGTCCACGGCGCCCTGCGCGACGGTGATCAGCAGGCCGAGAGACATGTCGGGGGCGCGGACGCCGAAGCCCAGGAAGGACAACGCGGTCTCGGACAGGATTCCCGCGGCGACCAGCAACGTCGCGTTGACGATGACCACCGCCAGCGCATTGGGGATCAGGTGTCGGAACATGATCCTGGTATTGGAGGCGCCGAGGGCCCGGGCGGCTTCGATGAATTCTCGCTCGCGCAAGGACAACACCATGCCGCGCACGACCCTGGCGACGTACGGCGTGGCCAACGATCCGAGGACCAGCGCGATGATCCACCATGAACCGCTCGTGTTGTGGGCCAGCGCGGCAGCCAAGGCCAGGGCCGGAACGGTGAGGATGAGGTCGGCCAACCGCATCAGGATCGAGTCGGTGATGCCCAGGAAGTAGCCGGAGACAACGCCCCAGATCGAGCCGGCCACGACCGCCAGCAGTGCGATGCAGAGCGCGATCTTGAGCGACTGCTGCGTCCCGCGCATAACCGCGGCCAAGCCGTCGACGCCGAGGTTGTCGGTGCCGAAGGGGTGCTTGGCACTGGGCCCAACGCTGTTGTCGGGCGTCAGCTCGTTGTACTTGTACTTCCAGAGCAGCGGACCGACGAAGGCGAACAGCACCAGCAGCAGGAACACCACCAGGCTGACCATCGCGATGCGGTGCCGCAGGAAGCGACGCAGCGCCTGCTGCCACTGGCTCTTCTCTTCGACCGTGAACTCACGCTCGACCGGCGTGGTCAGCCCCGGCTGTGGGGCGATGGAGGGGCTTTCCTGCTCGTTGGCAAGAGGCGTGTCGATATCAGGCATGACGGATCCTCGGGTCGAGCACGCCGTACAGGATGTCGGCGAGCAGGTTGAACAGGATCACGATCGTCGCCGTGACCAGGAGCCAGGCCAGCATCACGTTGAAGTCGATATTGCGCACCGCGGTCAAGAAGAGATTGCCCATCCCGTGCCACTGAAAGACGGTTTCGGTAATGATCGCGCCGCTGAGCAGGGCGGCGATGTCCAGCGCCGTCACGGTGGTCAGCGGGATCAACGCCGTGCGCAGGGCGTGCCGGATCAGCACCTGCCGTGGCTTGAGTCCCTTGGAGCGGGCCAGGCGGACGTAATCGCTGTTGAGCACTTCGAGCATCGAGGCCCGGGTGAACCGCGTCCAACCGGCATAGCCGGCCAGGCTGAGCACGATGGTCGGCAGCACCATGTGCCCGAGGATGTCCTTCCAGTGGGCCCACGTGGAGTCGTCGGTCAGGAACACCGACTTGTCGCCGATGGTGAAGAAGGTGCCCTCGGAGACGTTCTGGTTGAACCAGATGCCGGCCTGCTTGAGCAGGATCGCGAACCAGAAGACTGGCATCGACAGGAACAAGAAGCCGAAGAACGTCGTCGTGTAGTCGGTGACGCTGTACTGCTTGACCGCGCTGAACACGCCGGTGACTACGGCGAGGATCAGCGAGATCGCCACCGACAAGATCACGAGGCGGGCGGTGACCGCCAGCGAGGAGAACAGCTCGTTGCGGACGTTGTCGGTGGGGTGGATGGACTGGCCGAAGTTGCCGTGCAGGACCACGTTGGTTATCCAGTGCCAGTACTGGGCCGGATAGGACTGGTCGAGCCCCAGACGGTGCTGCTCCAGGGCGATCGTGTGCGCCGGCACCTTGGGAGTCCGCAGCTTCAGGTATTGGAGCGGATCGCCGGACATCTTCACGAGGATGAACGTCAGGATGGTCGATCCGATCAGGACCGGGATCGAAATCAATATCCGTCGGATCACGAACGCAATCATTGACCTCTACCTCCAAGGCCGGAGTGTGCCCCGGAAGCAGAGTAGCTCCCGGGGCACACCGCGCCAGATTTTGTCCGGTGAGCTGGCATGAATCTGCCCGCTCAGCCGGCCATGGTCAGGATCCCTTGATGCCCCACTCCTGGACGTTGTACGGCGGGCCGACACTCGTGGCGTTGTCGCGAATGTTCACGAGGTTCTTGTACGTCGCGAGGAACGTCGGCTTCTGGAACAACGGCAGGTTGTAGGCGTCGGCCGTCAAGGCGGCGTCGGCCTTGTTGATGTCGTCCTGCACCTTGGCCGGGTCGGTCTCCGAGGAGGCCGTGTCCAGCAACTGCTCCATGGCCGGGTCGTTGTTCTTGCCGTAGTCGGCGCCACCCTTGAGCTTGAAGATCTGCTGGGCACCGGAGACCACGAACGGCGTGCCGACCCAGGCGAAGATGATCAGGTCGAAGTCGCCCGAGTCGAGAGTGCCACCGAGGTCGTCGGTCGGCGAGGGCTTGACCGTCACACCGAGAGCCTTGAGCTCCGACTGCAGCAGGACGCAGGACTGCTCACGCAGCACGTTGCCTGCGGTGTACGAGCAGCGGATGTTTACCGCCTTGCCGGCCTTGTTCTTCAGCGCCGAGCCCACGCCGGTGTAGCCGGCGTCGGTGAGCATCTTCTTGGCCTTGGCGACATCGCCGGAGCCCTGTCCGCTCGCGGACACGTTGTCCTTGTAGCCGGGCTGACCAGGCACGTACATGTGGTTGTTCAGCGGCTGTGCGCCGGGAACGAACTGCCCGATGGTCTTGGCGATGATCTGCTTGCGGTCGACCGCGGTGAAGATCGCCGTTCGCAGCACCTTGTCCTTGAGCACCGGGTTGGTGGTGTTGAAGTCCAGGTGCTCCCAGGTCAGGCCCTTGCCGAGGTAGGAGTCAATGCCCTGACCCGACAGCTTGGCCACCGCAGCGGTGATGTCCGCGTTGGGCTGCGGGTAGATCGCCTGCACCTCGTTGTTCTGCAGGGCGGGTACTTCCTGGGTCTGGTCGGTGATGACCCGGAAGACGACCTTGTCCAGGCTGGGCTTGACCTTGCCGTACCACTTCGGGTTCGGGACCTCGGTAACCGACGTCTTCTTGTCGGCCTTGCCGCTGATGATGTACGGCCCGCCGGACCAGGCCGGCTGTGTGGTGTCCATCCACTTCAACGATGCGGCCAGGCCCTTGGGCGTGGTCAGGTCGCCGTGCTGGGCCGCAAGGTGAGCGGGGTAGATGTTGCCGAACATGCTCTGCCAGTCGCTGTATGGCTTGTTCATAACGACGGTGACGGTCTTGCCGTTGTCGGAACCGGTCAGCGACTTGATCTGGTCGTAGCCCGACGTGCTGGCCGGACCACAGTCCGGGCAGTGGGTGCCGTCAGAGGTCTTCGCGTAGTAGTCGAAGTCCTTGACGTCGATCGGCGTCCCGTCGCTCCAGACCGCTTCCGGCCGGATCTTGTAGACCAGCGTCTGCGGGTTGGTCTTGGTCTGCTCCGCCGAAACCATCAAGTCGGGGTTGGGCACCGGCTTGAGGTCGGGCGTGGCGGTGAAGGCGCCGGGCGCAAGGCCGTCCATGACCTCCGCGAACTCGAACGTGTTCGACGTGGAGGTGTTGATGTCCCAGCCCACGAGCTCCTTCTCGAGCACGTAGGTGAGGCTGCCACCCTTCTTCGTCGACCCCTTGTTGCAGTCGTTGGGCGAGGTACCGCATTTGGCGAAGATGCCGACGCCCTTCGTGCCATCGGCGTTGCTCTTGCCGCCGCCGCCGCCGCTGCCCTTGCTGCTGCTGCAGCCGGTGAGCGCGAGCGCGAGCGCAGCCACGCCCGCCACTATCGCTTTACCTGTGTGGACTCTCACTTGTGAGTGACCTCCTGTGTACTGGCGCGCAGACGACTTGTCCGGCAGCCGATGGCACAGTCAAGTACCTGTAAGACGTTTACCGCAAGCAGCGCCTGCGATCGTGACCAACTGGTAATAGTGCCGATACTGGCCCGCGTTGTGGCGGTGGAACGCACTATTTGCGGCGGTCTGCCATGAATGGGAAGGCGGCCCGAATTGCCTTGACCGAGCCGGCGTCGACGTCGGCTACCAGCACCGATTCACCTACCGACGCCTCGGCCAGCGTGCGTCCCAGCGGGTCGACAATCGCCGAATCGCCGACGTACTCCACGCCTTTGACCGTGCCTACCCGGTTGACGCCGAGGACATAGGCCTGGTTCTCGATCGCACGGGCGCGCAGCAGGGTCCGCCAGTGCTCGCGGCGGGCTTCGGGCCAGTTCGCAGGGACGACGTAGAGGTCAGTGTCAGGCGCCAGCGCCCAGAACTCGTCGGCGAAACGGAGGTCGTAGCAGACGAAGACGCTGACCCGCAGGCCCTCGACGTCGACGGTGAGGAACTGGTCGCCGGCGGCATAGCGCTCGTGCTCGCCGGCATAGCTGAACGGATGGATCTTGGCGTAGCGCCGCACGTCGCCGCTCGGGCTCGCCAGCACGGCGTTGTTGCGATAGTTGGCGTCGGCCCCGCGTTGCGCGATCGAGGCGACGACGTGGATGTCGTGCTGGCGGGCCTGGTCGAGCAGGAACGCCTCGCTGGCACCACCTTCGTCCTCGGCGATCCGATCCGGGTGCATCGAGAAACCCGTCGCGAACATCTCCGTGAGCGCGACCAGTCGTGCCCCGGATGCCGCGGCCGCCGCGATGAGAGGGGCGACGTGGTTGCGGGTGGCCGAGGCGTCCTCCCACTCGATGTCGTGCTGGACGGCGGCGATCTTCACGGCAGCCTCCGGATTCGGGTGCGCGGGTGGGTGGCGCTCACGGACGCGACTCCTTGAGTCGGCGCAACGCCTCGTGCAGGACGTCTGGTTGCTTGCAGAATGCGAACCGCACCAAGTGGTCGCCCGCAGCCGAGTCGTAGAAGACGCTGCTGGGGATGGCGACTACGCCGGCCCGGTGCGGCAGGTCGCGACAGAAGTCGACCGCGTCGGCATGCACGTCGACAGTCGCGAAGTAGGTCGCCTGCGGCCGAATGACGTCGAAGCCGAGCGCGGCCAGGCCGTCGCAGAGCAGGTCGCGCTGGTTCTGCAACCGTCCGGCGATCGCGCTGACGTACGCCGAGTCGGCCGACAGCGCCTCGGCGACGGCCGGTTGGAACGGGGCGCCGTTGACGTAGGTGAGGAACTGCTTGACCGTGCGGACGGCGTCGAGCACTCGGGCCGGCGCGCAGGCCCAGCCGATCTTCCAACCGGTGACGCTGAACGTCTTGCCGGCGCTGCTGATGGTGACCGTGCGTTCGCGCATCCCCGGCAGCGTCGCGATCGGCACGTGGCGTCGCCCGTCGAAGGTCAGGTGCTCGTACACCTCGTCGGAGATAACAGTCAGGTCGTGCGCTCGGGCCAGCTCGGCGATGAGGGCAAGTTCGGCCGGGGTGAACACCTTGCCGGTCGGGTTGTGCGGCGTGTTGAGCAGGATGGCCTTGGTTTGAGGGGTAACCGCCCGACGCAGCGAGTCCGGGTCGAACGCCCAGCCGTCGCCGTCGCGTTGGAGGGTGACCGGGCGGCGGCGGGCACCGGCCAGGGCGATGCAGGCGGCGTAGGAGTCGTAGTACGGCTCGAACACGACGACCTCGTCGCCCGGCCCGGCCAGGGCGAGGATCGCGGCCGCGATCGCCTCTGTGGCTCCGGCGGTGACCAACACTTCGCCGTCGGCCGCGTAGTCCAAGCCATAGTGGCGCTGTTGATGGGCCGAGATCGCCGCCCGCAGCGCCGGTGTTCCCGGTCCGGGCGGGTACTGGTTGTGGCCGGCTCGAATGGCCGCGGCCGCCGCCGCGAGCAGTTCCGGCGGGCCGTCGGTGTCGGGGAAGCCCTGGCCGAGGTTCACGCTGCCGGTGCTCAGCGCGAGCGCCGACATCTCAGCGAAGATCGTGGTGCCGAAGCCACGCATGCGTTCGACCAGCGGGTCCGTTCCGGGCACGCCGTCGAGGCTAGCCGGTTTGTGTGGTCGGTCGCCGGGGTAATTACCCGGTATGCCACAGCAAGCCTGGAGCAACAAGCGCGAGCGCCAGTACGAGCACATCGAAAAGGGCCTGGAAGAGCGCGGCCGCCCCAAGAAGGTGGCCAAGTCGATCGCGGCCCGCACCGTGAACAAGGAGCGGGCCCGTTCCGGAGAGGCCCAGCAGGCCAGCAAGACGTCGACGCAGGACATCTCCTCGTCTCGGCGCGGCGGGCTGCGGTCGCACTCCGGTCCGGGTGGCCGCACCCGCGACCAGCTCTACGCCGAGGCGAAAGCCAAGAAGGTCGAGGGCCGCTCGAAGATGACCAAGGCGCAACTGGAGAAGGCGGTCGGCCGCTGAGCGTGGGTCGGCCTACTGCGGTTGGCTCGGGGCCGCCTTGTGGGCCCGGCCCCGGCGCTTCTCGCGGTCCTGGGCGGCGAGCACGACCTTGCGCAGGCGCACCGTCGCCGGCGTGACCTCCACGCACTCGTCGTCGCGGCAGAACTCGAGCGCCTGCTCCAGGGATAGCACCCGATGCGGGATCAGCGGCACCAGCACGTCGGCAGAGGACTGCCGCATGTTGGTCAGCTTCTTCTCCTTCGTCGGGTTGACGTCCATGTCGTCCTGGCGGGAGTTCTCGCCGACGATCATGCCTTCGTAGACGGCGGTGCCCGGCCCGACGAACATCGTGCCCCGCTCCTGCAGGTTGGCCAACGCGAAACCGGTGGTCGCGCCGCGGCGATCGGCCACGAGGGAGCCACTGGGCCGGGTCCGGATGTCGCCCACCCACAGCTCGTAGCCCTCGTGGATGTGGTGCAGCAGTCCGGTGCCGCGGGTCTCCGTCAGGAACTCGGTGCGGAAACCGATCAGCCCCCGTGCCGGGACCAGGTATTCCATGCGGATCCAGCCCGTGCCGTGGTCGACCATCTGCTCCAGCCGCCCCTTGCGCAGTGCCAGCAACTGGATGACGACGCCCTGGTACTCCGACGGGATGTCGATCGTCATGCGCTCCATCGGCTCGTGCAGCTTGCCGTCGATGGTACGGGTGACGACCTGCGGCTTGCCGACGGTGATCTCGAATCCTTCCCGCCGCATGATCTCGACGAGGATCGCCAGCTGCAGTTCGCCGCGGCCCTGGACCTCCCAGGTGTCGGGACGCTCGGTCGGCAGCACGCGGATGGAGACGTTGCCGACCAGCTCGGCCTCGAGCCGGTTGATGACCTGCCGCGCGGTGAGCTTCTTGCCCGATTCCCCCGCGAGCGGGGACGTGTTGATGCCGATCGTCATCGAGATGGACGGCTCGTCGATCGTGATCACGGGCAGCGGGCGCGGGTCGTCGGGATCGGCCAGCGTCTCACCGATCGTGATCTCGGGGATGCCGGCGATCGCGATGATGTCGCCAGGGCCGGCTGATTCGGCCGGGAAGCGGTCGAGCGCGCGCGTGATCAGCAACTCGGTGATCTTGACCCGCTCGACGGTTCCGTCGGCGCGGCACCAGGCCGCCTGCTGGCCTTTGCGGATCGTGCCGTTGTGGACGCGGCACAGCGCGAGCCGGCCGAGGTAGGGCGAGGCGTCGAGGTTCGTGACGTGCGCCTGCAGGGGCGCGCCGTCCTCGAACGTCGGTGCGGGAATGGTCGTCAGGATCGTCTCGAACAAGGGCTGGAGGTCTTCCTCCTCCGGCATGGCGCCGTTCTCCGGCCGCTTCAGCGACGCCCGCCCGGCGCGGGCCGAGGCGTAGACGATCGGGAACTCGATCTGCTCAGCCGTCGCGTCGAGGTCCAGGAACAGTTCGTAGGTCTCGTCGACGACCTCGGCGATGCGCGCATCGGGCCGGTCGACCTTGTTGATCACCAGGATGACGGGCATGCCCGCCGCGAGCGCCTTACGCAGCACGAACCGGGTCTGCGGCAGCGGCCCTTCGGACGCGTCGACGAGCAGCACGACACCGTCGACCATCGACAGTCCGCGCTCGACCTCCCCGCCGAAGTCGGCGTGCCCGGGAGTGTCGATGATGTTGATCGTCAGCCGTTCGCCGTTGGGCATCACGTGATCGACCGCCGTGTTCTTGGCCAGGATCGTGATGCCCTTCTCGCGCTCGAGGTCGTTGGAGTCCATGACCCGTTCGTTGACGTCGCCCGTGTCGGCCTGGTGCGCGGTGAACGCACCGGACTGCCAGAGCATCGCGTCGACCAGCGTGGTCTTGCCGTGGTCGACGTGCGCCACGATCGCGACGTTGCGCAGATCCTGTCGCTGTCCCATGAGGGCTTCTTCCTTCGCTAGTGGCGCTTAGTGGGCGCGGGCCCGGCGCGGACGCCGCTCGCCGTGTTGCGGATTGCGCGACGGCGCGCCCGCGTTCGGGCGGCGGTGGCCGTTGCGGCCATTGCGCTCGGCCCGCCCGACGTGCGGCGCGCTGCCGTCCGCCCTCGGGCTGACGGCCTTGCGCGGACGGGCGATCGCGACCGGCACGCCGCTGGGCTGCCGGGCTCCGGTGACCCGGGCGACCGCCGGATCGCTGGCAACGGCATCGCGCTGCTCAGGTCGGACTCCCGCGGCCAAGAGCATCTTGCGCACATCGCGCTCCTCGACCGGTGTCGTCAGTAGCACGACGACTCCGCTCTCGCCGGCCCGGGCCGTGCGGCCGGAGCGGTGCAGGTAGTCCTTGGGATCGGCCGGCGGATCGACGTGCAGGACCAGCGACACGTCGTCGACGTGAATGCCGCGGGCCGCGACGTCGGTGGCGACCAGGACCGGGACAGTGCCGTCGCGGAACGCGGCCAGAGCGACATTGCGCTGCGGCTGCGAGCGTCCGCCGTGCAGCACCCCCGCCCGCACGCCGGCGCGGCCCAGATTGCGGGCCAGGCGGTCGGCGCCGTGCTTGGTGCGCACGAAGCACAACGTGCGGCCTTCGCGGGCGGCGATCGTGGCGACGAGGTCGAACTTCGCGTCGAACGGAACCCGGAAGACGTGATGCGTCATCGTGTCGACCGACGCCTCTACGGTGTTGAGCGCGTGGGCGGCGGGATCAGTCAGGTAGTTCTCGACCAGCGTCGCGACATCGCCGTCCAACGTGGCCGAGAACAGCAACCGCTGGCCGTCGCCGGGCGTCTGGTCGAGCAGTCGGCGCACCACCGGCAGGAAGCCGAGGTCGGCCATGTGGTCGGCCTCGTCGAGCACCGTCACCTCGACCGCGTCCAGGTAACAGGAGCGGCGGGCGATCAGATCCTCGAGCCGGCCGGGCGTGGCGACGAGGATGTCAACGCCCTTCTCGAGCGACTGGATCTGCTTGTTGATGGGCAGCCCGCCTGCGACCAGCCGTACGGAGATGCCACGGGCCGAGGCCAGCGGTGAGATTGCGTCGGTGACCTGCATGGCCAGTTCGCGAGTGGGTACGAGAACCAGCCCGCGGGGTCGGCGTGCGGCGGACGTGGCGCCTTCGAGGCGGGCGATCAGCGGCAGGCCGAATGCCAGCGTCTTGCCGGACCCGGTTGCCGCGCGACCGAGCAGATCCCGCCCAGCCAGCACATCCGGGATCGTGGCGGCCTGGATGGGGAACGGCGTCTGGATCCCGTTGCGGGACAGGGCGTTGACCAACGGCGTGGGGAGTCCCAGAGCCCCGAAGCTGGGCAGGTCGTCGGTGGGCACGATGCTCAGCGGCAGTTCGTCCCAGAGCGAACGTGAGCCGTGAGCCCGGCGCGGCGCGGAACTGCGGTGGCCGCCGCGCGAGCCGGGCCGGGGGGCGGCCGAACCGCGCGATGTCGAGGAATTTGATGTTGAAGACGTGGAATACGAGCGACGCGCGGCAGAACCGCGCGATGAATTGCGGGGCACAAATGATCCTTCGGGACAGTGGCACGTCCCGGCAATCCGCGATCTGAAGCCGCGGTTCTGGCACGAGCCCGACGCGGGTGATCGCGTCGATGGTGAAGCTGCAAACGCGGGCAATCGGTGCCCGCCAACAACTCCAGTCTACCGGTTTCGCGGCGCCGGCCGGACCAGTCCCCGATTGTGCAAGTTCCGGCGGTCAGAAGTTGCCCCAACCGTCGGCCTTGACGGACAAATGGGGCACAGGCAGGCTCGGAGTACCCGCCCCTCCTGGAGCCCCCCATGCGCCCCAATCGCCACCTCCTGTACGCGACCGCCGCCGCCTTCGCCACCCTGCTGCCAAGCGTGGCTGCGGTCGCGGCCCCAACCACGGCGCCCAACGCGCTGCATCTGCCCGTCGTCTCGCACGTCGGGCAGATCGACCGGCAGGACATCCCGCCACTGCCCGGCTCGGAGCCCGACACGCTCGTGGAACCAGACGTCGCCGTCTCGCCGATCGACCCCGACATCGCTGTCGCGGCCGCACACGACGGCCGCTATCCCGACGGTGGCGCCGTCGACATCTCTTACGCCTGGACTCACGACGGCGGCCGGACCTGGCACCACGCACCGCTGCCGGGCATCACCAAGTCGGCGGGTGGGAAGTGGGATCGCGCGTCCGATCCGGTGGTCGCGTTCGGTCCCGACGGCTCGGTGTACATCTCGGTGCTGGCGATCAGCCTCGACTGCCCCAGCGGCGTCACGGTGTCGCGCTCGACCAACGGCGGTAAGACGTTCGGCGCTCCGGTGCTCGCGCACTACAGCGACAGCTGCGATTACAGCGACGACAAGAACTTCCTGGTGATCGACAACGGCCGGCACAGTCCGCACTTCGGCCGGCTCTACCAGTTCTGGACGCCGTTCCTCTATGACGCCGACGGCAACAACACGGCCGCCATCCAGGTGGTGCGGTGGTCGGACAACCATGGCCGGACGTGGAGCCGCACCGTGAACGTCAGCGCTGCAGACCGCTACAGCCAGAATTCCCAGCCGATGATCAAGCCGGACGGCACGGTCGTCGACACCTACCTCGACTACGGCACCGCGGCCGGCGAGGAAGGCCCGGAGAGCCGCATCGGCGAGGACGCCGACCGGCAGGCCACTCCGGCCGCCGAGGCTCCGCCCGCCGACACGGTCGTCGCCCGCATGTCGCACAACGGCGGCGCGACCTGGAGCGCATCGAGCACGATCACCACCCAGGCCGGCGAAGGACCCCAGGGCATCCGCTGCTGCCTCCCGTCGGCGTCGGCCGACCCGATCACCGGCCGCTTGTTCGCGGCCTGGATCTCCCCCGCGTCGGATGCGGTGATGCTCTCGCAGTCCTTCGACGGCACGCACTGGTCGACGGCCAGCCGAGTGACACCGGCACCGTCAACGGGTCGGGACTACGTCAACGTCGACGTTGCCGCCTACCGCGGCCAGGTGTTCGTCACGAACAGCACGAGGAACACGACCGTTCAGGACGGGCGCTTCGTGCAGCAGCAGTTGTCGGTGTCGGCCGACGGTCGTCAGTTCGCCGCGCCGATCAAGCTGGGTCCGCTGTCGGACCTCAATTACGCAGCCGAAGCGGGCGGCAAGTTCCCGGGCGACTACATGGGTACGGCGGCCACCCACGGCCGGATCTACGCGGTGTGGTGCCGTTCGTCCACCCCGCCCGATCCGACCGCGCGGTACCACCAGACGGTGTACGGCGCGACCCTGCGGTCCTAGCGAATCGGGCAGCGGGTCAGCCGAGCGCCCGCTGCGCCTGGTCGAGAACGTCAACGATGTCGCGGGCGAAGTGGACGTCGCACCGGTGCCGCGTCTGGCCCGAACGCACCAGGTCGATCAACTCGCCGACGGCATTGCGATGTGCCTCCACCGGCTCGAACGCATCGCCCGGACGCGGGTGCCAGCCGTCGGCGCGGTAGAACTCCAGCGCGAGTCGGGTTGCGTCCGGCGGCATCGTCAGGCTCAACGCGACGTTGCTGAGCGCGCCGGACTCGTGAGTCAGGGTCAACGTGACCAGATCACCGAACCCTCGCGCGCCGACGACCGATTTCACCGGACCGAGCACCGGCAGTACCGCCGCCAGGGCGTGTGGCCCGACATCCCACAGCGCGCCTTCGGTCTTGCGCCACGGCGAGTCGGCGAACGGATTGCCCGGCGTTTGCAGCGAACCGAGCCAGGCCACGTTGGCGCCGAGGCAACCACCCTCGACCCGAAGGGCGTCCAGCCAACTCTCGCGCTCCGGCAGGAAGCGCTCGGTGAAGAAGACCAGCGAGCCGACCCCCGCGGCCTCGACCGCGTCGACGAGGCGCTGGGCGTCGAGCGGGGTCAGCGCCAGCGGCTTCTCGAGCAGCAGATGGCGGCCGGCCTCGGCCACCTGAGGGGCCAGCGCGGCCTGGACGTGCGGCGGCACGCTGAATGCGACCGCTTCGACGGCGGCCAACATCGCGTCGAGGTCTTCAAAGGCGTCTGTGTCGTAGGCCTGCGCGAGCGCGGCGGCCTTGGCCGGGTCGCGGCCCCACACTCCGGCCAGGTGGGCGTCGGGGTGCGCCGCGATACCGGCGGCATGTACCTCGCGGGCCCAGTAGCCCGTGCCGATCAGACCAAATCGCAGACGCTCCACGCGCACTCCTAACCCGTTGCCGTGCCGCGTCAGGCTAACGGGGGCCAGGCTGGCCGGCGGTACGCCAGCGCACGATCGACGATGAAGCACGCCTGGCCTGCGCCGCGAACCGGCGGCCGGCGGCGAATATCCCGTCGGGTCTGGCCTCCGCGCCGGTCGATCAATTACATTTGCTAACAGCAATCCTACGGGGGGAAGGGCGAGGCTATGGCGGCGACATCGAAGTTCGAGGTGTACGAAACCGCGAACGGCGGCTACGCGTTCCGACTGAAGTCCGCGAACGGCGAGATCATTGCGCAGAGCGAGGGCTACGCGACGAAGGACGACGCCTTGAAGGGCATCGAGGCGGTCAAGCGTTCGGCGGTGGATGCGCATATCGAGCAGGGCCTCAGCATGCGACACCGCTGATCGGCTCAGCCGAGTAAGCCGGTTCGCGACAGCGGACTTGACAACAGATACTTTCCTTGGAAGACTTTAGCAACTGACCCGGACAAGGCGGTCAGGCGGGCGTGCGCCGGTCGGGCTCGGGGGTCTCTACCGGCGCCAGCATCGAAGAACGGCCCTGTTTCGCCACGCGGAGCGGGGCCGTCCTTCGTGTTGTCGGCCGATTTCGGCGCGGGCGACAAGCCCCGGAATACCAGAAGCCCCCGGCGGTCTGTTCTAGCCGCCCGGGGCTTCTGGAGCTTCGGCCTGACGCGAGCGAGGTCTCCCCCGCCAGTGCCGAATCCCTCGTCTCCTGCCGCCGGAAACGCGTACCAGCGGCGGAGTCGGTGTCGTCCGAAGCGAGTTCAGCCAGCCCGGCGCCGAGTCGGGAACAGCATTCCCGACGTATGGTTTCCATTAGCTGGTGCTCTCGCCCCGTACCTGGCAACTATGCCTCTAGACTCCCAAATCCGTCAACGTCTGTGCCGATTTTGGTTGCAGTCTGGGAGACTTGCCGTCGACTCCGATCGCACCCCGTAGGACGAGAACAAGATCGTCATTACGCTGCGTGACGGAAACTGTTGAAGGAGCTGCGACGCTGCCGACCGACGCCGGGCCCCGGCCTACAGTCGCTGGGACTGAGCCGACGGCCGGGGTGCAGGATGGAGGCCATGGACTTTCGCTTCCTCGGTAACAGCGGCATGCAGATCTCGGAAATCACCTACGGCAACTGGCTCACCCACGGCTCTCAGGTCGAGAACGATGTGGCGACGCACTGCGTGCAGGCCGCATTGGATGCTGGCATCACGTCGTTCGACACCGCCGACGCCTACGCCAATGGCAAGGCCGAGGAGGTGCTCGGCGAAGCACTGAAGGGCGAGCGCCGCGAGTCGATCGAGGTGTTCACCAAGATCTTCTGGCCGGTCGGGCCAGATCCGAAGGGCAAGAACGACACCGGCCTGTCGCGCAAACACATCATGGCCGGCATCGACGGGTCGCTGCGCCGGCTGAAGATGGACTACGTCGACCTGTACCAGGCCCATCGCTACGACCTCTTCACCCCGCTCGAGGAGACCATGCAGGCCTTCGCCGACGTGGTGCATGCCGGGAAGGCGCACTACATCGGCGTCAGCGAATGGACGGCCGACCAGATCCGGGCCGGGCACGACCTGGCCCGGCAGCTCGGCATCTCGCTCGTGTCCAGCCAGCCGCAGTACTCGATGCTGTGGCGGATCATCGACGGCGAGGTCGTGCCGACCTGCGAGGAACTCGGCGTCGGTCAGATCGTCTGGTCGCCGATCGCCCAAGGGGTGCTGAGCGGCAAGTACCAGCCCGGGCAAGACGCGCCCGCCGGCTCGCGGGCGACGGACACCAAGGGTGGCGCCGACATGATCAAGCGATGGATGAGCGACGAGGTGCTCACCCGCGTCCAGCAGTTGCGGCCGATCGCCGACGAGCTGGGGCTGTCCATGGCCCAGCTCGCCGTTGCCTGGGTATTGCAGAACAGCAACGTCTCGGCCGCCATCGTCGGGGCGTCCCGGCCCGAGCAGGTCGCCGAGAACGTCAAAGCCGCTGGTGTCACGATCCCGGAAGACGTCATGACCCGGATCGACGAGGCGCTCGGCGACGTCGTGACGAGAGATCCCGCCATCGTGGCGAAGTCGACACCGGGACAGCGCCCGGTCTAGAGCTTTTCGCGCGTCGCTGAGCCTCAGCCAAGAGGGGCTGAGGACGGGCGAAGATCAGGTCCGTCCGCGCTCGCGCGGCGGCTGGTCTCGCGCTTACTCTCGCACCGCCTGAGCGACCGAATCCGCGTCGCCCCCTCGGCAGATTGAGGATGCGCGGTGGCGGTTGCGAGCTTGGCCGATGCCGGGCGGCCGGTGCGGCAGCGGCTCTGTCCGACCTGGCGGCTCGACGGGATTGCGGTGTTCGCCCTAGCCCTCGCCGCCCGGTTGTGCGTTGTGTTCACCAGCGGCGGGCTACGAGGCAACTACGGCTACGACGCCAGCGTGTACTACGCCGCGGCCGACGGCCTGGTGCACGGCCGCCTGCCGTACCGCGACTTCGTGCTGCTCCATCCGCCCGGGATCATGCTGGCATTGGCACCATTCGCGTGGATCGGCCGCTTGACCAGCGATCACACCGGTTTCATCACTGCCAATCTCGGCTTTTCGGTGCTCGGCGCGCTGAACGCGGCACTGGTCGTCAGGGTGGCCCGGAAGCTCTCACTCGGCCGGGCCGCCGCGCTGCTGGGCGGCTGCTGCTACGCGCTGTGGTTCGGGTCGGTGCAGGCGGAATACCTTGCCCGCCTCGAGCCGCTGGGCGATTTCCTACTGCTGTCGGCACTGTTGGCTTACTTCGCCTCGCCCCGTTCGGGCCCTCGGCGTGCGGCGTTGGCCTGCGGTGCGATGTTGGGCGCCGCGGCGAGCGTCAAGATCTGGTGGGCGGTGCCGCTTCTGGTGATATTGGCGTGGCATGTCGTGGACCGGCGCTCGAAGCGCGACCTGCTGTTGGCCGCGGCCGGGGCAGTGGCGTCGATGGTCGTCATCAACGTCGCCTTCCTCATCGCCGCACCGGGCGCGATGTGGCGCATGGTGATAGCTGAACAGCTCGGCCGCAGTCCGGACAACAACTCGACGCTGACCCGGTTGGCCAGCCTGACCGACATCAACCGAATGTCGCCGCACTTGCATCGGGCGGTCCTTATTCCAGTCCTCGCCGTCGTGGCGATTGGGTTTGTGGGCATGTGCGCGCTGGCGTGGACGGTGGTCCACGCGCGCTTGGTCGTAGCCCTGGCAGCGAGTCAGCTCGCGGTGCTGCTCGCCGCGCCGTCGTGGTTCGGGTTCTACGCCGATTTCCTGACGCCGGCCCTCGCGCTGACGATCGCCGCGGCGGTCAGCGCACTGGGAGCGTGGGCGTCCACCGTCTCGAGACCCGGACGACGGACGCGGATCGCCGTCGCAGTCTGGCTGCCGGTAGTCGCAGTCGGCGCGGTCACCGCTGTCGTCTTCGCGGGCGGCCACAATCATGCGGTCCAGCCGTTTTCGGGCCAGGTCCTGGCGCACGACGTCTCCCGCGTGCGGTGCGTGGAATCGGATTCACCGATGGCGTTGATCGAGCTCGACGCGCTCAGTCGCGATTTCAGCCACCATTGCCACGTCTGGGTGGATGTCACCGGGCAGACCTACGCGCCGCAACTCGTGGCCCGCAACGCCGAAGGCGCTCGGCTCCCGCGCCGGGCCAACGGACGGTGGCAGAGCGATCTGCGGGCCTACCTGACGTCCGGGAACGCCATCGTGATCATCCGCGCGGCCGGCACCGGGCTGAGCCCGGCCACCGCGGCCGCCATCGAGCGCGGCGGGGTGCTGGCCGCAGACGACGGAGTGGTGGTTTACCGGAACCCGACGCGCTCGTCCCACCCGCAGCGGCCGGCCGCACGTTCGACCGCGCACGCCAAGGCGCGCCACCGCCAGACCAGTCACCACCGCGACGCTGACCACGACGACGACTGAGGCGCGTGGGGTACAAAGGAACCAACGGATCGGCGAAGAGAGGAAGGCGCGACATGGGGTTGTTGGACCGGGCCAAGGAGCGGGCCGAGGAAGCAGCCAAGCGGGCCAAGCCCATGGCTGAGCAGCTCAAGGATAAGAGCAAGCCGCTCGCCGCGAACCTGAAGGACCGCGCGGGACAGGCCGCGAAGTCGGCCAAGGACTCAGCACAGTCATTCCGCGAGGGTTTGCACGGCGACGACGAGCCTAAAAACGGCAACCCTCCGGCAAGCCCGCCACCCCCGGCCCCCGCGCCGTAGCGGTCCCGCGCGGTGGACACCGGCCAGGACGCCGAGGACCAGAGCAGCGAGCGCGGTCCGGAGCAGGACGACGCGCATCAGTACATCGACCGGTCGAAGATCGACTTCGACCCCGACGATGGCCTCTACACGGGGACGGCGGTCGAGGGCACGAGCGAGATACCGGGCCCGCACGAAAAGGACGACGCCGGGGATCCCGGCGGCGACGCGGCGCCGGAATCCGAGCCGGACGGGGGCTGATCATCGCCGCGTGACCTCGCCCGCCCCGAACTGCGCGTCCGGGTCTCGTTCGATAGGGGTCGCACGTCGGGGTGACAGGTAGCCCGGCTCAGGCGTAGTACTTGGGCTGGGCCACGGGCTCGCCGTCGTCGCCCGGGTGTAGCTCAACGTGTGAGTAGCGCTTGGCCCAGCCGAGGCCCTGCCAGGTGGTCAGTTTCCGGGGCACGATCTTGAACGTCCAGCAGGGCTCGACGTTCACCTCGCCGCGGTATTCGTCCACCTTGTCCCCGAGGTAGCGCGGGCCGGTATCGTACGTGCCGATCTTGTTCCAGACCGACATCTCGCCGTTTTCCAGATACGGACCAACCGCGGCCTCGACGCAGATCGCCGAGCCCTCGCACACCACCTTGCGGATCGGCGGGTCGGGTTCGTCGACGATCAGGCTCACCCGCGAGTCGTTGACAAGGTAGTGCGCCCAGGCCGACCTGGCCCGCGGCACCAGCCAGAACGCCACGCCGTCCCAGTGGTACCAGGCGGCGAAGATGTACGGCGAACCGTCCGGCTTGAGGCAGGCAACCCGAGCGATCCACGGACCGGCCAGGAACTCGTTCACCTCCGCCGGCGACATCGCGCCGAACTTCGATCCGCGCCATTCGGCTCGTTCGCTCACGCCGCCCCTCCCCGACTAGTAGAGCTCGAAGTACTCGCGATGCTCCCAGTCGCTGACGTGCGCCTGATACCTACCGACCTCGTGCCGCTTGATAGAGAGGACGAAGTCGACGAACGAGTCTCCGAACGCCTTGCGGAATACCGCGCCGTCGGAGGCGAGGGCGTCCACCGCGCGATCGAGGCTCACCGGAAGCAACGGCCGGTCGGCGGCGTAGGGCTCCGCGTCCGGCGGGCCGGGATCGAGGTTGCGGTCGATTCCGTCCAGGCCCGCAGCCAGCTGGGCGGCCATGTAGAGGTATGGGTTGGCGCAGGGCTCGCCGACCCGGTTCTCCAGGTGGGTCGTCTCGTCGCCCGGCCCGCCGAGCACGCGGATCATGGCGCCGCGGTTCTCGACCGCCCACGACGCACGGTCCGGAGCGAACGACATCGGGGCGAAGCGCTTGTAGCCGTTGACGGTGGGCGTCGCGAACACCGAACCGGCCGACGCGTGCTCGAGAAGCCCGCCGACGAACTGCCGCCCGAGCTCGGACAGCGCCGCCCCGTCGTCCCCGTGGTTGGTGAAGGCATTGCCCGTACCGTCCTGATCGACCAGGGACTGGTGCAGGTGCCAACCACTGGAGAAGAAGTTGGGCAGCGCGGGCTTGGTCATGAACGTGGCGTGCAGGCCGTTGCGGCGGCAGATCTGCTTGACCGCCGTGCGGAACAGCAACATCGAGTCGGCGGCGTCGAGGCCGAGCTGCGGGTCGAACGTGAATTCCGTCTGGCCCGGGCCCCATTCGTCCTCCATGGACCGCAGGGGCAGGCCGAGGTCGGTGAGCGAATCCTGCAGCAAGATCAGAATGTCGTCGATCTCGTCGTTGCGGATCTCGGTGAGGTACTGGAAGCCGTGCGCCACGGTGGACACTCCCGGCGCGTCCGGTGGCCAGCCCGACTGCTCCGGCGTGAGCTTCTTGTCCTCCATCTTGGTGATGTAGAACTCGACCTCCAGACCGGCCAGGTAGCCGTAGCCGCGCTCGTCGAGATCGGCCAGGCTGCGGCGCAGCAATTGCCGGCTGCAGAAGGGCACCGACGTCCCGCTCTGGAAGTACATGTCCGACAGCACCCAGCCGGTCCCGCGGCTCCACGGCAGCAACCGGAACGTCGTCGGGTCGGGCACGAGCAGCGCATCCGGATAGCCGGCCATCTCCTCGACCCCGTACGAGCCGTCCTTGGCGAACAGCGGCACGACGATGTTGTTCGTGGTGTCCATGATCAGCGTGGCCGTCTGGAAGTCCTGACCGTTGCGCATCGCCAGGATGAAGTCCGGCGTCGTGAGGGTCTTGCCGCGCGCGATGCCGTGCTGGTCGCACCACGAGATCCGGACCCGGCGGATGTCCTCGGAGCGCAGCCGCTGCTCGAGCTCGTCAGCCGCGGCTTGTTGTTCGTCCGACCACAGCCCATGGTTCTTGACGAAGCCGATCTGGCCGACGCTGGACTCGTGGGAGGTACGCATCTGCTCTCCTGGTGTGCTCTGACCGATACGTGCACGAGGGGGTGTCAGGCGCAACTGCCAGGTCAAGGGCTCGCTGGCGGTGGCAAACCAAACGGTCCGCGCCACTATTGCCTGTCGAGTGATCGCGGAGTTCGCCCAGCGTCTAACCAGTGGCGAGCGCTGTCAAGATGCGGCGGCATCACGCTGCAACGCGCGAATCGCCAGTTCCGCGTGCAGCAGTACGCCCTGTGGCAGCACCGAGTCGTCGAAGCTGGCCCGCGGGCTGTGGTTGCTGGGCGCGTTCTGCCAGTCGTCAGCGGGCGATGCACCGAGGAACAGGTAGCACCCGGGCACCTCGGCGAGAACGCGGGAGAAGTCCTCCGCGCCGGTGACCGGGTTCGTCAGCGGCTGATAGCCGTCCGCGCCGAACAGCTCGGTCGCGACGTCGGCGGCGAAGGCAGCATGGGCGGCGTCGTTGACGGTGACTGGATACTCCGAGCTGTACTCGGCGTCGATCTCCAGCCCGTAGCCGGCGGCGACGTGCTCGCACAGCCGTACGGACTCCTCGCGCATCCGCTCGCGCGCCTCGACCGTGAACGTCCGCACCGTCGCGTCGAACTCGGCCTCGTCCGGGATGATGTTGCGTCTCGTTCCGGCGTGGAACAGCCCGACGGTGACGACGGCGGGGTCGAACACGTCGAAGCGGCGCGTGACGAGCGTCTGCAGATCGCCGACGAGCTGGGCCGCCACACTGATCGGGTCCTTGGTCAGGTGCGGGGTGGAGCCGTGCCCGCCCACGCCGTGGACGCTCACGTGCAGCCGATCGCTCGCGGCCATGAGGGTGCCTGGCCGGGTGGTGAACACTCCACGCGGGCACACGCCGGACATGACGTGTATGCCGTAGGCCGAGTCGGCCCGTCGCCCCGACGCGAGCAGCACGTCCTCGGCCAACATCGCGCCGGCACCGTCCCAACCCTCCTCGCCTGGCTGGAACATGAAGACGACGTCACCGGCGAGCTCGTCGCGGTGGGCGCTGAGCAGCCGCGCCGCGCCGACGAGCATCGCCGTGTGCAGGTCGTGCCCGCACGCGTGCATTGCGCCGTCGATCTTGCTGGCGAATTCGACACCGGTCGCCTCGGTGACCGGCAGGGCATCCATGTCGCCGCGCAGCAACACGGTCGGCCCGCCGGGCGTGCCCCGCAGCACCGCAGTCACTGAGGTGAGCGCGGTGCCGGTGCTGATCTCGAGGCCGAGTCCCTCGAGTTCGGCCAGGACGGTCTGCTGAGTGATCGGCAGTTGCAGCCCGATCTCCGGGCTCTGATGCAGCGTGTGCCGCAGCTCGGTGAGGTAGGGCGCCAGTTCGTAGGCGTCGTCGTGCAGCCGGTCAGCCAGAGCCATGATCATGTCCCCACGGTCGTCGTTCGCCCGACCGTACGCGGCCTCGCCAACTCACCGCCCGCGGCCTCCGAACGATGGCTACCTCGGCCGCGGCTCCAGATCGCGAGCGCGCCACACAACCGCGAGGGACGGGTCTCCGGTAAGGCTCGGCTCGACCCGCTGCACCGTGAAGCCCGCCCGTTCGTAGAAGGCGCCCGCGCGCTCGTTGGCCAGGAAGTGCTCGATATGCAGTCGATCCGCGCCGACCGGCAGCTGCCGCGTGAGTGCCTCGATCAGCTGTGGACCTATCCCGCGGCCGCGATGCTCAGGATGGAGGTACAGCTTGTAGACGACGTGGTCGGCTCCGCGCCGCCCGCGCTGCCCGACGCCGACAAGCTGACCGTCCGCGTCGGCGACCACCACCAGACCGTCGGCGACGGCGGCGCCGATGTGCGTCTCGTTCCACCAGTTGCGGACCTGCTCGTCGGCTGCCGGACCACCGATCAGCGGCGCGTAATGGGGTCGAATGTGCGCGGCACCGAACCGGCAGATGGCCACGACGTCGTCGGGGCCAGCATCTCGCACGACCGGCTCGGCGGTCCTAGCCATCACACGCCACCTCGGATCTCGCCCGACCAGATTAGGACAGCAGCTCACGGGCTCGTCCGCGCCATCCCTCGCATACCCGCGATGTCGACCTCGTGGGTCGCCGGTCGCGGGGGTGTTTGCGTCGCGTTGTGAACCGAAGCCAGCGGTGCGCCGTAGTGACAGGAGATCGGCGCTCGATGGCGCCGGTCGATCCGATACCTACTCAGGAGGTCTGTAGTGCCCACGTTTCCATCCATGACCCACGTCGCCGTGACAGTGACTGACCTGGATCGAAGTACCCGCTGGTACAGCGAGTTGCTCGGATCCCAGCCGGTCCTCGACGAGGACGAGGAGACTGGCGGCTTTCATCACACCGTCTTCGCGATCGGCGGCGGGCAGCTCTTCGGTCTGCACACCCATCCCCAAGGGATCCGCGACGCGTTCGACGAGCACCGCACCGGGCTGGACCACGTGTCCTTCGGCTGCGCCGACCGCGACGAACTGCAGAAGTGGGCCGCCCGCCTGGACGAGCTGGGCGTGGCCCACGGTCCGATCGTCGACGCCAACTACGGATCCGGGCTTTCCTTCCGCGACCCCGACGGGATCGCACTCGAGTTCTTCGCCCCGCCCGCCTAACCGGGCCCGCTCGAGTTCGGCCGGCCCAGCCCCAGGACCGCTGGGACCGGCCGTACTCGGCGTGCACTCACTGCCTACATTGGGTGCCGTGCCCGACGCCGAGGTCTCCATCGACGACCCGCGCGCGCCGGACGTGCGTGCGCTACTCGAGCGCCATCTCGCATTCGCTGATTCGCACAGCCCGCCCGAGGACGTCCACGCGCTGAACGTCGAGGGTCTCGTCGATCCCGCTGTGACGTTCTTCAGTTTCCGGCGGGCCGGCGAACTACTTGCGGTTGCTGCGCTCAAGCGCCTGGATGCGCGGCATGCCGAAGTGAAGTCCATGCACACCGCAGAAGCGGCACGCGGCCGTGGGATCGGCGCGGCGATGGTTGCCCACCTGATCAGCGTGGCCCGACAGCGTGGCTTTGAACGGCTGAGCCTCGAGACCGGCAGCATGGCCGCGTTCGCCCCTGCTCGGTCGTTGTACGCCCGGGCGGGCTTTGCGCCCTGCGCGCCATTCGGCGACTACCGGCCGAGCCGCAACAGCACGTTCATGACGATGGAACTTGCGGCGGCCGCACCCCGCCAGAGCCACGATCTGGCGCCGACGGCCGACTGACCCACCCACACCGCATCCGCCTTTCCCCGCTGCTGACCGCTTGCGTCCGCGGCGGCCCTCCGCTTTTCCCCGCTGCTGACCGCTCGCGTCCGCGGCGGCCCTCCGCTTTTCCCCGCTGCTGACCGCCGACTGGCGACTCTTCCCCGCTGCTGACCGCCGACCGGCGACTCTTCCCCGCTGCTGACCGCTCGCGTCCGCTGCGGCCCTCCGCTTTTCCCCGCTGCTGACCGCCGACTGGCGACTCTTCCCCGCTGCTGACCGCCGACCGGCGACTCTTCCCCGCTGCTGACCGTTTTGCAGCCTGCAATCCGGTCACCAGCGGGGAAAAGCCCGGCTCGCGCGGTCACCAGCGGGGAAAAGCGCAGCTCGGGCGGCGGTCACCAGCGGGGAAAGCCCGGCTCGGGCGGTCACCAGCGGGGAAAAGCCCGGCTCGGGCGGTCACCAGCGGGGAAAAGCCCGGCTCGGGCGGACACCAGCGGGGAAAAGCGCAGCTCGGGCGGCGGACACCAGCGGGGAAGAGTGGACACCTACCGGCAGCCGGCTAGTCGCGCGGGCGGCGGCGGGGGCGCTTGAGTACCGGGCTGTCCGCGACGACACGACGCGTGGTCGAGCGCAGCCGTTCCGCGGCCTGGGCTGCCGGTCGGCGCAATTCGGCCGCCTCCCTCCGGCGCCGTTCCCGCCGCCGGAGGCGTTCCTCGACGTCCAGTTCGGCCAGGACCCGTTCCACCCCGGCCAGCAACGAGCCATGCAGTTGCCACAGTCCCGGCGCTTCCTGCGGATCGACCAGCAACAGTTCCGTGACCCGCACCCGCGCCTCCCGCACGGCGTCGAGGGCGTCCTTCAACTCGGCGGTGTGCGGCTGGTCGGCCTCGTCGACCTCGGCCCGCACCAAGGACCCGAAGCTACGCACGGCGTGCGCCAAGTCCGACATCAGGACGGCGAACGCGCCGCGCAGGTCTTCGTCGTCCAACGCGGCTGCCCGCCCATCCGATTGCGCTGTTTCGACCGCAGCGCCGGCCCCATCGGCAAACGAGCGGAACACAGCCCGTAGCGCGACTGCTGAATGTTCCAGCGCGTCCAGCCCACTGCGCAGGTCGGGCGTTGTATCTGCGGTACCCACCGCCCGCGGATTCAAGCGCCTGCTCTCTCCCGCCTCGGTAAGAACCCGGTCGACGCGGGCGATGTCGTTCGTGATCGATCGCGCCTCCTGCAGCCAGCCACGCACCTCGTCGCGCATGACCTCGCCCTCGCTCAACGAACGGCTGACCCGATCGAGCAACCGGCCCATCGACTCGGCGAAGCGCTCGACCGCGAGTCCCGCGCTGCGGGTCTGCACCGACGGCGGAAAAAGCACGTTGACCAACACGCCGACGAACGCACCGACCAGTGTTTCGGTGATCCGGTCGACGGCCTGGATCCCGGCCCCGCCCGCGGCCAAGATCAGCATCGCGCTGATCGGCACCTCGAGCAGATGGGGTCCCAGCCGCAGTGCCTGACCCAACAGGATCGATGTCGCGATCAGCGCGCCGAGACTCCACCACGTGAACCCGAAGAAGGACGAAATTCCGATCGCCACTCCGACCCCGACGATGACGCTCAGGATCCGTCGCAACGTGTCGGCGAACGTGCCCACCAGGGTGACCTGGACGATGAGCAGGGCGGTCAGCGCCGCGGTCACCGGGCGCGGGTCGGACACCACCCGCAGCGCGACGAGATAGGACGCGACCGCGGCGCTGGTCAGCCGCAGCGCCCGCGTGATCGCCGCTGGCCCGCGTTCCTGAATCCGGCGCAGGCCCGCGCGGATCGCACGGCGCGGGCTGACCATGTCCCGCATTGTCCCGAACCGGGGCCAGTTTGACCGACAACCCAGCATCCGAGCATTGTTTGACCTCACGCGTGGGGGAGGTTTGACCGTGCGCTCATGAGCAGACTCGACCTCGGTGCGATCGACCGACCGGCTCGTCGACGGACTCGTCGTCGCTGTCGATTTCGGCGTCGTCCGTTCGTCGTAGTGCTGTACGCAAGGAAGCGCGAGCTCCCGGGTGGGAGGATCCGCTTCACCGGGCGAGAAGACGGGACACTCTGATGAAGTACATGATGCTGGTCTGCTACGACGCCGAGAAGGCCAACGCCGACGCGGCGTCCGAGGCAGCCGACACTGCGGCCGCCGACGAGGACGACAGCTTTCCGTGGCTGGACGAGGTGACCGCGAGCGGGCAGCGCCTCGACGGTGACATGCTGCGGCCCAGCCGCGAAGCGAGCACCGTGCGCGTCCGCGACGGCGAGGTGATGGTCACGGACGGGCCGTTCGCCGAAACCAAGGAAGCGATCGTCGGTTTCGACATCCTCGAATGCGCCGACATGAAGGAAGCGCTCGACGTCGCTTCCCGGCACCCGGTCGCCGCGGTCGGTTCCATCGAGGTCCGCCAGTTCTGGCACTGACTCGTCCGGTCCGGCGAAGACCTCCGGTGTCCGATCCAACTGGGTCGGCGACACTGACCCGGCCCCCGTTATCGCGCCATCGACCGAGAGCGCTGCCGAATCAAGATTTATTGCTTCTTTTACGTGAGCTTTTTGGCGCTCGACCAATAAACGACCAGGACCATGATCGGCGACTATTTCACTCCTGGTCCGGCTGGCGGACCACGGACCGTCGTCGGCACTAGGACGGGCAAGATCGTCCTCAATGCGGGGGCCCGACGCCTCGCGGTCTACGTGAGCTTTGCGTTCATCACCGGCGGTTGATCGAGGCGGGGGTCGATAGCGAAAACGTCGGCGCACCGCTACCCGCGGCTATTGAACGCTCGCTTGTCGCGAAGGTAGCTGCCCGTGCCGCGAAGGCCTGACTTCGACTCTCCCAGGAGTGGTCACTTCCCCGTCCAGTGGTCACTTATAGGTGTCCACTCGGCGCGTAAGTGACCACTGGCGAGGGTCAGACGTTGAAGCGGAACTCGACGACGTCGCCGTCGGCCATCACGTAGTCCTTGCCCTCGATGCGTACCTTGCCGCGGGCCTTGGCCTCAGCCATCGAGCCGGCGGCGACGAGCTCGTCGTAGGAGACCACCTCGGCCTTGATGAAGCCTCGCTCGAAGTCGGTGTGGATGACGCCGGCGGCCTGCGGTGCAGTTGCCCCGACCGGGATCGTCCAGGCCCGGGCTTCCTTGGGCCCGGCGGTCAGGTACGTCTGCAGGCCCAACGTCTGGAAACCGACCCGGGCCAGCAGGTCGATGCCGGACTCGGCCTGGCCCATCGACTGCAGCAGCTCCAGCGCCTCGGCCGCATCGAGCTCGATCAGTTCGGCCTCGGTCTTGGCGTCGAGGAAGATGGCCTCGGCCGGCGCCACGATGGCGCGCAGTTCGTCGGTGAACGTGCGGTCGCTGATCTCGTCCGGATCGACGTTGAAGACGTAGAGGAATGGCTTGGCCGTCATCAGGTGCAATTCCCGCAAGGGCTCACGGTCGACACCGGCGCCGAAGATCGTCTGGCCCGTCTCCAGCAGAGCCTGGGCCTGCTCGACCGCGGTGACCACTGCAGCCTTGTCCTTGGACAGCCGGGCTTCCTTCTGCAGACGCGGCAACGCCCGCTCGATCGTCTGCAGGTCGGCCAAAATCAGCTCGGTGTTGATCGTCTCGATGTCATCACGCGGACTGATCTTGCCGTCGACATGCACCACGTCGGGGTCGCTGAACGCCCGGATGACCTGGCAGATCGCGTCGGCCTCGCGGATGTTGGCCAGGAACTTGTTGCCCAGCCCGGCGCCCTCGCTCGCGCCCTTGACGATGCCGGCGATGTCGACGAACGACACGGTCGCCGGGATGATCTTGGCCGAGTGAAAGATCTTCGCCAGCACGTCCAGTCGCGGATCCGGCACCCCCACCACGCCGACGTTCGGGTCGATCGTCGCGAAGGGATAGTTCGCGGCCAGGACGTCGTTCTTCGTCAGCGCGTTGAACAGCGTGGACTTGCCCACGTTGGGCAGGCCGACGATACCGATTGTCAGGGTCACGAGCCGCCAGTCTAGGCACGACGGCCCTCTTGGCGTGTCGACACCGGAAATTGTCGGTGCCGGGTGTGAGCATCGAACTATGAACGTCACCGCTGTAATTCTCGCGCTGCTCGCCCTGGCGATCGGGGCGGCGCTCGGCTGGCTGCTCGCGCGGCAACGGGCCGAGGTCGGCACACGCGCCGCGCTCACCGAGGCGGCCGGGTTGCGGGCCGCGCTGGCGGCGGATCGAGCCGCCGCGGCCCAGCGCGAGGCCATGCTCGTGCGCACCGACGCGCAATTGCGCGAGCTGTTCGGATCGCAGGCGGCCGAGGCACTGCAGCGCAACAGCGAGGCCGTCATCAAGCTGGCCGAAGCGCAGCTGGCCAAGACCGCGACGCAAGCCGGCGGCGATCTGGCCAAGCGTCAGCAGGCCATCGACCAGCTCGTCGGCCCACTGCGCGAATCGCTGGGCAAGGTCGAGCAACAGCTGGCCGAGATCGAGAAGGGGCGGGCGACGTCAGACTCCGCGTTGCGCGAGCAGGTGCTGGCGATGAGCCATGCGTCCGAGCAGGTCCGCAGCGAGACCTCGCATCTCGTCACCGCTCTTCGCGCACCGCAGATTCGCGGCCGGTGGGGCGAGATGCAGCTCGAGCGGGTGGTGGAGGCGGCCGGCATGGCCGAGCACGTCGACTACGACCTACAGGCCAGCGCGCGCGGTTCCGACGGCACCACGCAACGCCCCGACCTGGTCGTGCGGCTGTGCGGCGGCAAGAACGTGGTCGTCGACTCCAAGGTGGCGTTCAGTGCGTACCTCGAGGCGATGGAAGCCCGCGACGAAGCGACCCACGACGCCCGCATGAAGGCCCACGCCCGGCACCTGCGCACGCACATCGATTCGCTGTCGGCCAAGGCCTATTGGGAGCGCTTCGATCCCACGCCGGAATTCGTGGTGTGCTTCGTGCCGGCCGACGCGTTTCTCGACGGTGCGCTGCGTGAGGATCCCACCCTGCTGGAGTACGCCTTCGGCAAGGACGTCGTGCTCGCCACCCCCTCCACGCTCGTGGCACTGTTGCGCACCATCGCCTACACGTGGCGACAGGAGGCGCTGGCTGCCAATGCCGAAGAGGTGCACAAGCTCGGCCGTGAGCTGTACCAGCGGCTGTCGACGATGGGCGGGCACATCGACAAGCTCGGCCGCTCTCTCGGCTCGGCCGTGACCTCGTACAACCAGACCGTGTCCTCGCTGGAGAGCCGGGTGCTGGTCACCGCCCGCCGCATGTCTGACCTGAAGGTGGTCGGCTCCGGTGACCAGCTCGAGACGCCCAAACAGGTCACCGAAGCAGCGCGCTTCGCGCAGGCTCCCGAGCTCACCGAACAACGGGTGGTGGCGCTGTCCAAGCAGCGGCACACCATCGGGCAGAGCGCGCTGCCGGTCATGCCCGAGGCCGCCGGGGGCGAGAGCTCATGACCGGCGCCGGTTCGATCGCCGCCTAGATCCGCCCACTCTCAGCCCTCTCCCGGTACCGTTAACCGGGACTGCACGTGTCACCGGGGGCTGATCTGCTCATCGGCGCCGACCGCGGAGGAGCTTGATGTGGTGAACGCGCCGGCCCCATACGGCGCCCGCCGCCCTCCGCCTGCCAACGGTCCCTACGGCGAAGCGGACGGCTGGAGCCAGTCGACACCGGTTCGCGCCTCCTATCGCCGCGACCCCGCCCGTGAGCCGATCCGCGAGCCGGGTCCGGTCCGGCCGAAGGAGCGGGGGTTGCCGTCATGGGCGGCCCTTCTGGTGTTGCTCGCTATCTCGGCAATCGGCGGCATCATCGACACGATCAGCGGCTCGCAGGTCCGCGGCGGCTTCAACATCGGCATCGTGATCGCCTCGATCATCGCGATCCTGCTGGTGCGGCGTTCCGGAATGTTCCCGGTGGTCATCGCCCCGCCGTTGGTCTACGCCGGCGCCTCCGCGGCGATGCTGTACCTGCGCTCGGGCGGGCTGCACGACAAGAAGGTGCTCTTCGACGGTGCCGCCAACTGGCTGGTCTACGGGTTCCCCGCGATTGCGGCCGCCACCGCCGCGGTCCTGATCATCGCCGGCATCCGGCTCATCACGCACCGCTGACCCGTCCAGCGTCCCACTCGCCCCGTCCCCCAGGACGGTCGCCGCGGCCTGCGTGAAGTCAGCCGCGGCCCGCAACCCTGCCTCCCCGCGCAAAGACGCCCGCTGAAGACTGCACAATCGGGGGATGCTGTCGGCGCCGGCCTCTGCCCGCCGCCCGCTGGTTCTGGCCGTCGCCACCGTCCTCGCGGCGGCCGTCGTCACCGCTGTCTTCGTTGCCATAGCCGCCTCGCGCCCGGACCACGCCAAGCCGCGGGCCGCGCCGACGCCTCCCCATCTGGTGCGGCCCGGCCCGGTGCTGCTGGTTCCCGGCTACGGCGGCGCCACCACCGGGCTGCAATCGCTGGCGCGGGTGCTGCGCCGACATGGCAAGGACGCCGAAGTCCTCCACCTCCCCGGCCGCGGCCTGGGTGACCTGAACGGACAGGCGCGGGCTCTCGGCGTTGCGGCCAGTGCCGCCCGCAAGCGCACCCACGCCAGGTCGGTCGACATCATCGGTTACTCCGCCGGCGGCGTCGTCGCCCGGCTGTGGGTCCGCTCCCACGGCGGTGCCGCGCTGGCCCGTCGGGTGATCACCCTCGGCGCGCCACACCACGGCACCGATCTGGCCAGCCTGGCCGGGTCGGTGCTACCCGGCGCTTGCCCGACGGCCTGCCGACAACTCGCACCCGGCAGCCCGCTGCTGGCCGCCCTCAACGCCGGGGACGAGACGCCGGCCGGGCCCACGTTTGTCTCCATCTGGACCGAGCGCGACGAAGTCGTGGTGCCGTCGCAATCCGCGGCCCTGTCGGGCGCGCTCGACATCACGGTGCAGCGTGTCTGCCCCAACGACGCCGTCGGTCACGGCGCGCTGCCCACCGATCACAACGTCGCCGCGATGATCGTCAGCGAGCTGGGCGCGGGCGCTCCGGTGCCGCTGTCGGCCCGCGACTGCGGTCGGGTCAGGTCGTGACGCCCTTGGCCGACGCACGCAGGTCCCGGCGCAGTTCCTGCGGCAGGGCGAAGGTCAGCCGCTCCTCGATGTGGTTGACCTCCTCGACGTCGGCGTAGCCGTGCACGGCGAGCCAGTCCATGACCTCGCGCACGAGTATTTCCGGCACCGAGGCGCCCGACGACAGTCCGACGGTGGTGACGCCGTCGAGCCAGGTCGGGTCGATGGCCGCCGCATTCTCGACCAGGTGGGCCGCGGGTGCGCCCGCGGCGACCGCGACCTCGACCATCCGCACCGAGTTGGACGAGTTCGCCGAGCCGACGACCAGCAGTAGGTCGACCTGCGGGGCGATCACCTTCACCGCGGCCTGCCGGTTCTGGGTCGCGTAGCAGATGTCGTCGGACGGCGGCGCCTGCAACGACGGGAAGCGGGCCTTCAACGCGTCGACGGTCTGCATGGTCTCGTCGACCGACAGCGTCGTCTGCGAGAGCCAGACGACCTTCTCCGGATCGCGGACCTCGATGCGGGCTACGTCGTCGGGTCCGTCGACCACGATGATGTTGTTCGGGGCCTCACCACTGGTGCCGACTACTTCCTCGTGGCCCTCGTGGCCGATGAGCAGGATGTCGTAGTCGTCGTTGGCGAAGCGTCGGACCTCGTGGTGCACCTTGGTCACCAGCGGGCAGGTGGCGTCGATGGACTTCAGTCCGCGCTGTGCGGCCTCCGCGTGCACCGATGGCGCCACCCCGTGCGCAGAGAACACGACCAGCGCGCCCTCCGGCACCTCGTCGGTCTCCTCGACGAAGATTGCGCCGCGGGCCTCGAGCGCCTGGACGACGTGCAGGTTGTGCACGATCTGCTTGCGCACGTACACGGGCGCGCCGTAGTGGTCCAGGGCCAGCTCGACAGTCTGCACCGCACGGTCGACGCCGGCGCAATAGCCGCGCGGCTTGGCCAGCAGCACGCGACCGCGTGGCCGGCCCGGAGCGTCGATGGCATCCGGCTGAGTCGAGGTCATACCTGTAGATGGTACGGAAGGCACAGATACGGCAGGCTGGAGTCATGTCACAGTTGCCGACCCCCGTCCGGGCGGCCCTCGGCCTGGTCGCGACGGCCGTGGACGAGGCCCGGCACCTGCCCGACCGGGCCATCGAGCTGCCGATGCTGGCGGTGAGTACCGCTTTGCAGCTTTCGCTCCGGGCCCAGCAGCGATATGCCCACCTTGCCGCCCGCGGGGACGAGCTGCTCAACCACCGGGCCGTCACCGACGAGGCGCCGCCGTGGGCGACGTTCGACGAGCCGGAGCCGGAGCCGGAGCCGGTCGAGGCTCCGCCCATCGGCGAAGGGACCAAGCGGCCCCGGAAGTCCGTCCGCCGCCCGCGGACCGGCAAACCGTCCCCGTTCGACGTGATTGGCGACGAGTAAGCGCGATATGGCCCGGCTCGAGACCTCGCCTGAGAAACCCATCCCGGTCCGGGTGGTCGCCCTGCGCATCGGCGAATGGATCGCGCGCCTCGGCGAGATCTGGATCGACGGGCAGATCGCCCAGCTGACCCGGCGGCCGGGAATGGCGACGCAGTTCCTGACCCTGCGCGACCCGGACGCGAACATCTCGCTGAGCGTCACCTGCGCCCGCGGCATCCTCAGCGACGCGATCGGCGAAGGCTCGCGGGTCATCGTGCGGGCCCGCCCGGACTTCTACGTCGAGCGGGGCACGCTGAGCATGCGGGCCACGGAGATCCGCCAGGTCGGCCTCGGCGAACTACTGGCTCGGCTGGAGGCACTGAAGAAACTGCTGGCCGCCGAAGGGTTGTTCGCGTCCGAGCACAAGCAGGCCCTGCCCTTCCTGCCCGGCTGCATTGGCCTGATCACCGGACGGGCCAGCGCCGCCGAGCGCGACATCGTCGAGAACGCGCGGCGGCGGCTGCCCGACGTCTCGTTCCGCATCGAGAGCGTCGCCACCCAGGGTGCGTCCGCGGTGAACGAGGTGGTCGAGGCGCTGACGCGCCTGGATACCGACCCGGCCGTCGAAGTCATCGTGATCGCCCGCGGCGGCGGCAGCGTCGAGGACCTGTTGCCGTTCAGCAACGAGTCGCTCATCCGGGCCGTGTTCGCGGCGCGGACGCCGGTGGTGAGCGCGATCGGTCACGAGACCGACACGCCATTGCTCGACTTCGTCGCCGATCTGGCCGCGTCGACCCCCACCGATGCGGCCAAGCGCATCGTCCCCGATCTGGCGGTCGAGCTGCGCGAGCTGGATGCCCTGCGCGAGCGAGCTCGCACGTCCGTTCGGCAACGGTTGGGCCGCGAGGCCGAGCTGATGGCCGGACTGCCCGAGCGACTGCGAGCAACCCTGCGCGGCCGCATCGAGCGCGACCGCGCCGAGGCCGGCCTGTTGCGCGACCGGGCCCGGAGACGCGCGGCCGGGCTGGTCGAATCCGCCGGTGCCGACCTGCATCACGTGCGGGCCCGGCTGCGGTCGCTGTCGCCACAGTCCACGCTCGACCGGGGCTACGCGGTGGTCCGCCGACCCGATGGGACGGTGGTGCGCGACGCCGCCGAAGCCAAGGGCGACCTGCGCATCCGGGTCGCACGGGGCGAGTTCGAGGCCGTCGCCAAGTAGGGTCGGTTCATGACCGAACCGGGATATGAGGCCGCCCGCGCGGAGTTGCGCGAGGTTGTGGCCAAGCTCGAGTCCGGCGGTCAGAGCCTCGAGGAGTCGCTCGCCTTGTGGGAACGCGGCGAGGCCCTGGCCGACATCTGCCAGCGCTGGCTCGACGGAGCGAGCGCGCGGCTCGACGACGCGATCGCCGCCCACGACGCGGCACCACCCGACGCAACCTGATCCGAGCCGACTCAGAGGGCCGCGGCATCCGGTTCCGGACGCCGCACGTAAAGCACGGCGATCGCGACCAGCAGCAGCACGGCCCCGAACCAACCCAGCGCCGTGAGCGCCTCGCCCAGGAAGACCACGGCCAGCACGGTGGCGGTCAGTGGTTCCAGCAACGTCAGCACCCCGGCGACCTGCGACGACGTAGAGCGCAGGCCGGTATAGAACAAGCCGTAGGCAATCACCGTCGACACGACGCCGATATAGCCCAGCCAGCCCAGGACGACGGGATCCGACGGCAACCGCATGCCGATGGGCAGCGCGATCGGTACCAGCACCAGTGCCCCGATTCCACTCGTTGCCGCCGTCAGCAGCAGCGGGTCACCCTCGGCAGCCAGCCGACGGTTGACCACGGTCGTCGCCGCGTAGCCCGCGCCCGAGCCGAGCGAGGCCAGGATGCCGAGAATCGGGTGCGGGGCCGCGGCGCTGGTGGACGTCGACGCGAGAGAGATGACAGCCAGGCCGCCCACCGCGCACCCAACGGTGGCGAGTGCGTGCGTTGCCGGCCGCTGCCGAGCGACAACGGACGTGGCCACGGTCAACGCCACCGGGGCCACGGCCAGGCTGACCAGCGTCGACACGCTGACGCCCACGTACTGGACGCCGACGAAGTACAGGGCCTGGTATCCGCCGAGGCCGGCCCCGGCGAACACCAGCGACCAGCGATGGCGCCGCCATGCCGACTGCAGGCGCCGAAGGCCGGATCCGCGAAACAACAGGGCCAGCACGACTGCGGCGATCGCGAGGCGGTAACAGCCGATCGGGACGGCGGACAGCCCCGACCGGTCGTTGATGATGCGGACACCGATGCCGGTGGTGCCCCACAGCAGTGCTCCGCCGCTGACGGCGAGCAGGCCCGAACGGGCCCGTAGATGGGTTGAGACGGTCAAGGCAGCGCTCCTGAGTCGATCCGACGGTCGGCGATGGAGCGCAGCAACCGGCCGCCGCAGGCCTCAGCCGCCCGCGGTTCGGACTCGACGCGCTCCGGTCAGGAGCGGGGCGGCGGGAGGATCGCGCAGCAGCAGGACACGAAGGGAGCCTAGCGGCGCCGCGGAAGCGACGGCGAGCGCATATCGGTGGTTCTGCAAGGATGATGAGGCCGAATCACCGTGCCGAGAGGAAACCCGCCATGTCCGACGGATCCCCCGACACCCGGCATACCGGCGCCGCCGACACGTCCCACGTGCCGCCTGCCCTGGCCGTCCGGCGCGAGGCGCCCGACCGCAACCTCGCACTGGAGCTAGTTCGGGTCACCGAAGCGGCCGCGATGGCCGCCGGGCGCTGGGTCGGCCGGGGCGACAAGAACGGCGGCGACGGTGCGGCCGTGGACGCCATGCGGGCCCTGATCGGCACGGTCTCCATGCGCGGCGTCGTCGTCATCGGCGAGGGTGAGAAGGACGAAGCGCCGATGCTGTACAACGGCGAGGAGGTCGGCGACGGCACCGGGGCGCTGTGCGACGTGGCCGTCGACCCGATCGACGGCACCACGCTGATGGCAAAAGGCATGCCGAACTCGATTGCAGTCATCGCCGTCGCCGAACGCGGCACGATGTTCGATCCCTCGGCCGTCTTCTACATGCAGAAGATCGCGGCCGGGCAAGAGGCGGCCGATGTCATCGACATCAACGCGTCGACGACGGAGAACATCCGCCGCGTCGCGAAGGCCAAGCACGGCCACCCCGAGGACGTCACCGTATGCATCCTCGACCGGCCGCGTCACGAGGACCTGGTGCACGAGGTGCGCGACGCTGGTGCCCGCATCCGGTTCATCACCGACGGCGACGTCGCCGGCGCGATCTCGGCCGCCCGGCCCGGCACCGGCGTCGACCTGTTGCTCGGTATCGGCGGCACGCCCGAGGGCATCATCGCCGCGGCCGCGCTGCGGTGCATGGGCGGGGCTATGCAGGCCAAGCTCTGGCCCCAGGACGACGACGAGCGGCAGAAGGCAATGCAGGCCGGGCACGACCTCGACCGGGTCCTGACGGCCGAGGACCTGGTATCCGGCGAGGACATCTTCTTCTGCGCAACCGGCATCACCGACGGCGAGCTGTTGCGTGGCGTGCGGTACTACGCCGATTCCTTGCAGACCGAATCGATCGTCATGCGTTCGAAGTCCGGGACGATCCGACTCATCGATTCACTCCACCAGCTCGGCAAGCTAAGGGCATACTCCGCAGTGGACTTCGACCGTCACTGATCGGAAAGGCCGACAAAATGCTCGTAGTTACCACGAACGACATTCCGGGCTGGGAGATCCAGCGCGTATGCGGTGAGGTCTTCGGCCTCACCGTCCGCTCGCGCAATGCGTTCTCGCAGATGGGGGCCGGACTGAAGTCGATGTTCGGCGGCGAGCTGCAGGGCATGACCAAGAACCTGAGCGACAGCCGCAACGAGGTCATGGGCCGCATGCTCGAGCACGCCCGCTCGAAGGGCGGCAACGCCGTGATCGGGATGCGCTTCGACACTTCCGAGATGGGCGACATCTGGACCGAGCTGTGCGCCTACGGCACTGCCGTCGTGGCCATCCCGGTGGACGAAGGCGCCAAGCAGACCGCGACCGCGCTCGGCTACGGCAATCCCAGCGGCGCGCCGGCGACGCCCGACCCGGTGCAGCCGGCGTACGGCCAACCCGGGCCGCAGCAGGGCTACCAGCAGCCCGAGCCTGGCTACGGTCAGCAGCCGGGGTACCAGCAGCCCGGGTACCAGCAGCCGCCCGGATACGGCCCGCAGCGGTAATCCCCGATTGTGCAAATTCTGGCGCCCTGAGACGGCCAGAGGTTGCCCAATTGCGCACCGGTTGACCGATACGTCCTATTTGCCAAGACTGGCGGGATGACCCGGAAAGTTGCCGTCCTGCTGTCCTGCTTCGCCGCCACGCTCGCCGTCGCCGCCGGATTGACTCCGGCCGCCGGCTTGAGCGTGGGCTACAAGGCCATCGCCAGTTCGGCCGGCTCCGGCGTGTCGGCCGGTCACACCGGCTACGGCCCGGGCTGGATCGCGCTGACGTTCGACACCAACGGCCAGCCGCACGGCCCGATCACGGGTTACCTGTTCCACGACGGGGTAGCCCAAGCGGCCGGCAACGACCACTTCGATGTTTCGTCCTATTACACCGCTCCCGCGGCCAGCGTGAATACGCCATTCGCGGGCGGCTACGCCTACGGGCACTTCAACGGCTGCACGTGGTCCTACCTCGACAACAACGGCTACGAGCTTGCGGCGGAGGGACCGAACCACACTGGCGGCTGCACCCCGCCCAACCACACGACCAAGATCTTCTGCTATGACCAGGCCGCCGACCCGCTCTGCAATGCCGGCACGACCAGCGACGAGTTCGAGGCCGGCGTGTGGAAGACGATCACGAATCATCCCGCGACGATCAACCCGGGCGGCTGTGATGTCTTCGGCAATGTCGGCGCGGCCGCGATCTACAGCGGCGCCGCGTCAGCACCGGCCAACCTGATCAGCCACGTCAACTCCGGAACGGTGTACGTCCGCTACGTCACCAAGCAGCGCGATTACGTGATGGCCAACCTGGCCGGCAACGGCAGCCCGCAACTGCCGTCCGGACTCCAGTGGGGCTTCTACCCGCGCGGCTGCCTGACCGCCGCCTAGCCCGATCCCGGGCCGTGCAACTTCTGGCGGTCTCAGGGCGCCAGAAATTGCACAATCGGCGGCCAGAGGGTGAGCGGCGGCATAGGGGTTGTCCCGCGGCGGCAACTACGCTTGAGCGGTTCGCTGCCCCCGAGCCTGGAGAACGTCGTGACTGAGCAGGACTATCGCATCGAGCACGATTCGATGGGGGAAGTCCGCGTCCCCGCCGACGCGAAGTGGCGGGCCCAGACCCAGCGGGCGGTCGAGAACTTCCCGATCTCCGGCCAGCCGATCGAGCGCGAACTCATCGCCGGCCTCGCCGTCATCAAGGGTGCGGGCGCGCGCGTCCGGGCCCAGCGCGGGCTGTTGCCTCAGGACAAGGCCGACGCGATCTCTGCCGTCGCGGCTGAAGTCGCGCGCGGCGACTGGGATGCCGAATTCCCGATCGACGTGTTCCAGACCGGGTCGGGCACGTCGTCGAACATGAACGCCAACGAGGTACTGGCTTCGCTTGCCTCCGAGCGCCTCGGCGCGCCGGTGCATCCGAACGACGACGTCAACGACCCGCTGTCAAGCAATGACCAGTTCCCGTCGGCTATCCACGTAGCCGCGACCCGAGCCGTCGTGGGCGACCTGGAGCCGGCGCTGGCCCACCTCGCCGCCGCCCTCGAGGCGAAGGCGAAGGAGTTCGCCACGGTCGTCAAGTCCGGCCGCACCCACCTCATGGACGCGACGCCGGTGACGCTCGGGCAGGAGTTCGCGGGCTACGCCGCGCAAGTTCGCTACGGCGTCGAACGGTTGCAGGCCGTGCTGCCGCGCGTGGCCGAACTGCCACTCGGCGGCACGGCCGTTGGCACTGGCATCAATGCCCCGGCCGGTTTCGCCGGCGATGTCATCAAGCTCATCGCCGCCGAAAGCGGCCTGCCGCTCACGGAGGCGCGCGACCACTTCGAGGCCCAGGGCGCCCGCGACGGGCTGGTGGAGCTGTCGGGCGCGCTGCGCACGATCGCGGTCGGCCTGAACAAGGTCAGCAACGACATCCGCTGGATGGGCTCTGGTCCGCGCACCGGCCTCACCGAGCTGTTCCTGCCCGACCTGCAGCCCGGATCGTCGATCATGCCGGGAAAGGTCAACCCGGTCCTGTGCGAGGCGGTCTGCCAGGTCGTCGCTCAGGTGATCGGCAACGACGCGGCCGTGGCATTCGGTGGCGCAGCGGGAAACTTCGAGCTCAACGTCATGCTGCCGGTCATGGCCCGCAACGTGCTCGAGTCCGTACGGCTGCTGGCCAACGTGTCGCGGGCGTTCGCCGACCGCTGCGTCGCGGGCATCAGCGCCAACGAGGAACGCTGCCGCGAGTACGCGGAGTCGTCCCCGTCGATCGTGACGCCACTCAACCACTACGTCGGGTACGACGAGGCAGCCAAGATCGCAAAGCAGGCACTGGCCGAACGCAAGACGATTCGCGAAGTCGTGATCGAGCGCGGACACGTCCCCGGCGCGATCAGCGAGGAGAAGCTCGACGAGGTGCTCGACGTGCTGTCCATGACCCGGCCGGTCGAGTAGCCATGGGCGAGGTCTACGAGGCGATCGACGCGAAGCTGGCCGGTTGGCTCAGCGATCAGCCGGTGTTCTTCGTCGGCACGGCACCGAGCGGCGCCGACGGCCACGTCAACGTCTCACCCAAAGGCATGGCCGGCACGTTCGCGGTGCTCGGACCGCACCAGGTCGGCTATCTCGACTACTTCGGCAGCGGTGTCGAAACCATCGCGCACCTGAAGCAGAACGGTCGCATCGCGTTGATGTGGTGCGCGTTCGACGGTCGGCCAAGGGTCGTGCGCCTGCACGGACACGGCCGCGTCGTGCTGGCCGCCGACCCTGCGTTCGCCGAGCTTCGCCCGCACTTTTCGAAGCAGCGCGATCACGGCGCGCGCTCGGTCATCGTCGTGGAGGTCGATCGAATCAGCAACTCGTGCGGCTACTCGGTACCGAAAATGCAGTTCGTGCAAGACCGCGAGGTACTCGATCTGCACCAGCTCAAGCGACCGGCCGAGTTCTTCGACGAGTACGCGGTGGAGCGCAACAGCGTCAGCATCGACGGCCTGCCCGGGCTGCGCTGATCGGGCTAACCGGTTTTGCTGCGCCGGCGCACACTGCCGAGTACGACGAACAGCAGCCCGCACGCGACGAGGAACGCCCCGATTCCAGTCAGCAGGACGCCTTGCACGCCGGTGAAGGGTAATCCCAGATAGCCCTGCGTCATCACGCTGTGCGAATCCGGGGACACCGCGCCGCCGCCGACCTGAATGCCCTCGACGCCGAAGCTGGTCTGCAACATGACGCGAACGGCGAAGCCGAACGTATCGGTCTGCGTCACGTTGCCTGATGACATCGGCAAGGCCACCGTCATCCGCACCCATTGGGCGGTGCCGGGCGCGATCGCCTGAGTGACGAGCACGCCACGTTTCAGCTGGGCGGCAGTGCCGGACCAGCTCGGCCAGTACGTTCCCGTGCGGGTATTGGAAGTCGCCAAGCCGAAGATCAGGTCGCGGCCGATTTCGCCCACGCCTACGCCGCAGGTGCGATCGACGAGCTTTTCGGCCGCAGTGCAGCCGTTCTCGCGGTCGGTCACATCGGTGACTTGCAGGGACAGGTCGGCCGGGTCCGAACTTCCATTGCGGATACCCATCGTGCCGGCGGCGGCGCGTCCGGGGGCCAACCGGTCCGTGTCTATCAGCGCGCCATGAGGACTTACCGTGAAGCCGGCCCCGTCGGACATGTCGATCTCGAGCCGGCCGCTTTGGGCAGCCGCGCCCGCCGGATCAGCCCCAATCAGCACTCCGGTCAGCAAGGCAATGACGGACACGACGATGGAGACGGCGCCAACGGCGCGCCTCCCACGGGCAGCGCCGGGACCCGCAACGTCAGACACGGGTGGTCTCCGCCCCGTCCTGGCGGTCATCGCCGGCAGAGCTCGCCCGATGTCCGGCCGTCGACGCCGGACCGTGCGTTCGTTGCCGCGCGACACCGATGAACTGCACCACGGCGTAGCCGCCGAGCAAGAGCACTGCGAGTGCAAGCATCAAGCCACGAAGGCTGCCGGTCCGCAACGATTCGCGGATCGACCCGAGATACGGCACGTGCAGCCAGACCTTTCCCCGGATCGCTGTGGCCGGGATGGGATTGACGTCCGGGCCGCGGTTGGCGTCGCCCTTGAAAGTGAATGTCGCCGGCGTCGTCCTGGTGTTGATGGCGACGATGCGGTGGGTGATGAATTCAGCGACGCCGGCTGCCTTCTGGTAGGTCGCGATATCGCCAACCCGCAGATTACGGGTGTCCACCGGCCGATCGATGACGACCGACCCGACCGGAAGTCTTGGGCTCATGCTGCCGGTGCGAACTGTGAGCACGGTCCCGTGCGTCAGACGCGGGATCACGACCAGGACGGTGACTGCGGAGGCGATGAGGATCAGCGCGCAGAACAGCAGCAGCCGGGTCAGCCGGGTGCCGGCCTGCCGGCAATTGAGCGACGTCATCGTTGCCTCTCCGCGGTCGAGATGAGCGGCCCATCGGGGGAGAACCGTGGCCCGGTTCTCCCCCGATGGGTGGGTTACCGATCAGACCTGAGTGAGGTCGAATCTGAGATCGAAGGTCATCGAGTCACCCTGTGCGGCATTGTCGGACGGACCCGTGTAGCCACTGTGCGGGTCGTGCGCCCAGTACACGTCGATCGCGATGCACACTCCGTCGCCGGGATGTAGCACCAGGTCGCTCGCCGGGTTCGCCGCGTCCTTCAGCGTGTAGCCAGTGCCCGCTCCTTCGGCGTAGCCGTAGAGATCGCCCGGGCCGTCGGCCGGGAAGATGGACTGATGCGCGCCGCCCTGGCCGTGCACGTAGTCGTACGCCGAGCAGTTTTGCGGACTGGTGATGTCGGGGTAGTACTGCGTCTGGACCGTCACCACCTTGGACAGCTCACCGCTGTTCGGCGCATTCGACGCGCAGGTGGGGTCGTCGGTGGACTCCGTCGAACTGGAGCAGTTGTTCTCCTGGTCGTCAAGGTTCTTGAACGAAACCTTGAGGTTCGCGTCGGGAACGGACTGGCCGTCGTTGCTCGCCACCCAGACCATCCGCGGTGCGTTCTGTCCTGGGTACATCCGGTCGAAGTTCATTGGTGTCGCGGCCCCGGACGGCCCATCGCTCAGATCGAGCTTGAGAAAGCCCGCTGCCGATGTGTTGTTGTTGATGGTGCCGAAGTCCGACCAGGCCGAAAAGGTCGACCCACCGACGGCCAGCGCAACGGCAGCTACGCCGGCGAATGCGCCCATGACGAGCTTGCGATTCATTACTTCCCCCTTGTGATCACGACCCAGGCGGATCGGGCGACATGTGGCGATCGAGTCCTGCTCGCTCGCTCGCGCCGTCAGCGTGCGGGTCGCCCGCATCGCCACGCATCGTCAAAATCGATGAGATCGATGACTGCACCGCCGCTCGAATTCATCAAGATTGGTGATTCGCCGCGACGCGCGTCTCGTTAGAACTGACTTGCGATCCACACGGACCGCGAGCGCAGTTTCGGATCTACCGGTGCATGGCCTTCGGATTGGTCGGGGGAGCCGGAGGCATATCCAGCGCTCTCACTTGAACCGGAGGGTTTTCTCATGCCGTTGTCTCGTCCACTCGTCGTCCTCGCGGGCGCAGCCCTCGCGGGCATTGCTCTGGTCGGTGTTGGCGCAAGCGCCTCATTCACCGACTCCACCTCAAGCGCCCAAAAGATCACGGCCGGCCAGATGAACGTCGTGGTCTCCGCCTCCAACGTGCCCGGCTGTACAACCGCGGCAAATGGCTGCAAGTCGCTCAGCCTGCCCGACGTCGGGCCGGTGGGATCGAGCTTCGAGTCGCCCGCCACCCACGTCGTCGTCACCAACAACGGGAACGTCGCCGCCTACTTCGACGCGATGCAGATGAGCGAGTCGGACAACGGATCGTCAGCATCGGTCACGCTGCGCAACGAGGTGAACATCTGCATCCGGAGCACCGACAACTCCGGGACCTGGGTCGAGGGCAACGGACCGCTGACCACCGCCGTGGCGCTGCACCCGACGGTCAAGCAGAACCCGGTCAAGCTCGACCCGGGCCAGAGCGCGTCGTACTGGTTCAGCATCTACGCCGGGCAGGACTCCGAGTGCGGCACGATCACCAGTTACGGTAGCGAACACCAAGGCGGCGTGGGATGGTTACGACGGCGGGCCGTACCACACGCCGGCCAGCCTCACGGACGCGGCACAGGGCGGCTCGATCACCCCGAAGCTGACGTTCTCCTTCACTGGCTGATCAGCCACGGCCGTGGTGGCGGGATCGTTGCGATCCCGCCACCACAACGTGCGTCCGGCAACGCCGAGCGCAAACCTCAGCAGCGATCTTCATGCCAGCCGAACGTGAGGGGAACACAATGGTGGCGCGACACATTCTGCGCGAGCGGCCTGCGCGCCGTTGGATACGCGGCACGCTGCTCGCGGTGTTGATCGGCCTGGTCGGCTTCGGAGCAATCGCAGTGATGTCCGGCCGATACCAGGTACGCCCAGTGTTGTCGGGGAGCATGCGTCCCGGCCTTCCCGTGGGCGGGGTCGTGATCACGAAGCGGGTTCCCGTCACGTCACTCCACGTTCGTGACGTGGTTGTGCTGCACCGCCCCGATCGACCGCAAACCCTCATCGTGCACAGAATCGTCTCCCTCACTGCGGGGGCGTCCGGTCCAGTGGTCCAGACGCAGGGCGATGCCAACAAGGCGCGTGACCCCTGGAAGGTCGCGCTGCGCGGCGGCACTGCTTACCGCGCGGTTTACTCCGTACCGTTGGTCGGCTACGCCGCAGTCTGGGTACACAGCGGTGCCGGGCGCCGGGCGTTCATCCTGATCGGCATCCTGCTCGTCTTCGGTGCGACCATCAGTGCACTGCTGACGCGACGTCGTCGCCCAGCACCCGCGACACTCGGCGCTCGTGACCAACTCCAGCCCGCCGCGCTCGACGTCCCCGCCCATCGTCATTTTGGCGCTTGGGCGCGGCTACAGGGCGTCCGGATCTATGCGGCTTTGAGTCGCCATGACGGACACGCACGCACAGTCGCAATAGGACCACTGCGTCCGGATGTTGGGGAGAACCGGGTTTTTGGTCGTCCGGAATAGCCCAGTTTGCATCGTTGACGCGATGCTGAGTCGCCGTTAGCTTTTGCCTGCCGCGCGTTAAGAGCGAGTTTGCTCTTGCATCCGGGGGGACGTGGCTGACGGGGGGCAAGGCATGTCTCGGGGGAAGCTTCCTGTGCGGCGCGCCGCTATCCAGCGGCCAGCGGCCAACAGGACGACGTGGACTGCAGCGGGTGCGCTGTGCGCGGGACTAGCCGCGTGGGCGGTTGTCGTCGCGGAGGCGAACCGGTTACCGGTCAAGCTCGACACCCAGGTACCGCAGGTCGCTCGCGCAATTGCCGCCAGCTTCTTTTTGCTGGCCGGCGTGCTGTGCCTGGCGCGCTGGCGGATCACCGACGAGCAGCGCGCGGTCCGTACCGGGGCCGCCCTGATCCTGCTCGGCGCGGCAATGCCGCTGATCTCGCTGCTCGGCCCGCTGATGCAGACCCGGCCGGAACTCTCGAAGGCCGTGCCGGTCGCCCGCCTGCTTCTCGTGTTTCCCGTGTTGGCGCTGGTGGCGAGCCGCTCGCGATTCACCCACCGACGCGTTGACCACCCGCTGATCCTCGCGGCCGGACTGCTCGCTGGCTGGGCGGCGGCGACCATCACCCTCGCCGAGTGGCCGGCGGCAACCGCGCTGTTGCCGATGGACGTGCCGCCGGTTTGGCTCGCCGCCGAGTGCGTCGCAGCCGCACTGTGGCTGGCACTGGCGACGAGCTCCTGGCGGGAGAATCACCGCGAAGGCCGCGCCTCGCGGAACTGGATCGCGGTTGGCCTCGGGCTGATGGGCATCTACGAACTGCTCAGGGCGCAGACCATCGTTCAGCCGCCGACCACTTTCGGCTTCGGGCCGGGCGTGCAGGTTCTCGCCGCAACGGTGCTCGCCGTCGCCGCCGCCACCGAGTTGCGCGAAGCGCACCGCGTCGACGGCGGCCGGTCCAAGCTGCTGGCGCACGCGCTGGCCGACGCGCACCAGGAACTGGCCAAAGTGCAGCAACTGCACCGCGAGCGCGTGCACGACGCCCGCTCGGCGGTCATCGGTGTGATCGGCGCGTCCCAGCTGCTGAGCCGGTCCACGACGTCCGTGCCCGATCCGGACCGGCTGTGTCGGTTGATGGCCGCCGAACTCGATCGCCTGCAGGCGACGCTCGATGCCGAGAGCACCGAGCGGATCGAAGAGTTCTCGCTCGTCGACGTTCTCGTACCGGTCGTCCTTGCCCACCGGCTGGCCGGCGGCGCGGTTGAGGCCGAGTTCGGTGCGATCGGCGTGGTCGGCCGACCACGGGCGACGGCGACAGCGGTGGCGAATTTGCTCGCCAACTCCCGCGTTCACGCGCCCGGCGCCCGGGTGACGATTGCCACGCAGCGCTGTGGGTCGACGGTCGTCCTGACCGTCGACGACGACGGCGTGGGCATTCCGGCAGCCGAACGCGAGCGGGTGCTGCTGCGCGGTGTTCGGGGTACGGGATCCGCGGCACCCGGCAGCGGGCTCGGCCTCTACAGCGCGAAAGCAGCGATGGCAGCGCAGTCGGGGACACTGCAGTTGAGCGAACGCCCCGGCGGCGGAACGAGGGCCGTCCTGACGCTGCCCGCGGCTCATCAGTCGCCCTTGATCGACCCCCGCCCGATCCAACTCCAGGCAAGCTGAGCATGCCCACAGTCGCCATCGTCGAAGATCATCTGCTGCTCGCCGAAACGCTCCAGGCAGCGCTCGCCCACCACGGCATCGACGCCACCGTCTGCGCTCCCGAAGCGTTGGAAACCCTGCAGAGCAGACTGCTTGAACTCCGCCCGGACCTGGTGCTGCTCGACCTCGACCTCGACCGTTTCGGCGACAGCACCGAAATCGTGGCACCGTTGGCCGCGAGCGGCATCCGGGTCCTGATCGTCACCGGCGCCACCGAACGGCTACGCCTGGCCGGTGCGATCGAGAACGGCGCGATCGGCTACCAACTCAAATCCCTGGGCTTCGATGCTCTGGTCGCGACGACGACCGCTGCGCTTGTCGGAGCGCCGGTGCTCGACCCGAAGGTTCGCAGCGACCTACTGCTCGAGCTGGCCCAGGCCCGGGCCGCCCAGGAACGCCGCATCGTGCGGTTCACCGTCCTGACCGATCGGGAGCAGGGCACCTTGCAGGCCTTGGGCGAGGGCCGGTCGGTGCACGAGATTGCGAACGACTGGGTCGTTTCCGAGGCGACGGTACGCACGCACGTCCGCGGTGTGCTGGTGAAACTCGGCGTGGCCTCGCAGTTGGCCGCAGTGGCCGAGGCCCGCCGCAACGGCTGGCTCACCCCACTGGTGGAACGGCGGCGGGTCCGGATCACCCCGCGCTGACGTCCAGCCCCGACTAGCCGGTGCGGTCGCCGTGTTCGGCGCAGCGCGCCCACCAGCCCGTCGGCGTCACCTGCACCACCAGCCGACGACGGCATTGCGGGCAATAACGCGGCGGTTCCAGTGCACGGGCGCGCGCGCATCCGTCGTGCTTGCCGACATCGGCCGGCGTCCCGCAGCGATCGCAGTAGCTCGTCTCGTTCGTCATATCGACCGCGATCACAGGTCCTTCGCCAACGCCTTGATCGGCATCCGCAACTCCGCCAGCATGGCCAGGTCTTCGGCCGGTGTACGTCCCAGCGTGGTGAGGTAGTTGCCGACGATGACCGCGTTCACGCCGCCGCGCACACCGCGCTCGGCCAACTCGCCCAGGGTGATCTCCCGTCCACCCGCGAAGCGCAAAATCGTCCGCGGCATGACCAGGCGGAACGTCGCGACCACCCGCAGCGCATCGATGGCCGACATCGGCTGCTGCTTGCCGAACGGCGTTCCCGGCCGCGGGTTCAGGAAGTTCAGCGGTACCTCGTCGGGCTGCAGCGCCGCCAACTGCACGGCGAACTCGGCCCGCTGCTCGATGGACTCCCCCATGCCCAGAATGCCGCCGCAGCACAGCTCCATCCCGACCTTGCGCACCATCTCGCAGGTGTCCCACCGCTGCTCGTAGGTGTGCGTCGTGACGACCTGGTCGAAGTGCGAGCGGGCGGTCTCGAGGTTGTGGTTGTAGCGGTGCACGCCGATCGCGGCGAGCTCGTCGACCTGCTCGTGGGTCAGCATCCCGAGCGAGCAGGCGACGTTGATGTCGACCTCGGCCGCGATCGCGGCGACGCCTTCGCGGACCTGCTTCATCAGCCGCGCGTCCGGGCCGCGTACGGCCGCGACGATGCAGAACTCCGTGGCGCCCGTCGCGGCCGTCTCCCGAGCCGCCGCCACCAGAGCCGGGATGTCGAGCCAGGCCGAACGCACCGGCGAGTCGAACACGCCGGACTGCGAGCAGAAGTGGCAGTCCTCTGGGCAGCCGCCGGTCTTGAGCGACACGATGCCCTCGACCTCGACCTCGTCGCCGCACCACTTGCGGCGCACGTCGTGGGCGAGGTCGAGCAGGTCGTCGACGTACTCGTCGGGCATTTGGAGCGCCTGCACCGCCTGTTGTTCGTCCAGGCCGATGCCCTGGTCGAGCACCTGCGTGCGCGCAACATCGAGAAGGTGTGCCACCGCAGTTGCTCCTAGGGTCTGGCTGGCTGGTCCGCGCTGGGCAGGTTACAGCGGCAGGTCTTCGAGCATCTCGGTGACCAGGGCCGCGATCGGTGAGCGCTCCGAGCGGGTCAGCGTGACGTGCGCGAACAGCGGGTGCCCACGCAGCGCCTCGATCACCGCGGCGATGCCGTCGTGGCGGCCCACGCGCAGGTTGTCGCGCTGCGCAACGTCATGGGTGAGCACGACCCGCGAGCCCGAGCCGATGCGCGACAGCACCGTCAACAGCACGTTGCGTTCCAGCGACTGGGCCTCGTCGACGATGACGAACGAATCGTGCAGGGACCGGCCGCGGATGTGGGTCAGCGGCAGCACCTCTAGCATGCCCCGATCGAGTACCTCGTCCATCACGTCGCCCGAGACGAGCGCACCAAGCGTGTCGAAGACGGCCTGGGCCCACGGCGACATCTTCTCGTTCTCGCTGCCGGGCAGGTAGCCGAGATCCTGGCCGCCGACAGCGTAGAGCGGACGGAACACCACGACCCGCTTGTGGGCCCGCCGTTCCAGCACGGCCTCGAGGCCCGCGCACAGGGCGAGCGCGGACTTGCCCGTGCCCGCCCGGCCGCCGAGCGAGACGATGCCGATCTCCGGATCGAGCAGCAACTCCAGCGCGACCCGCTGCTCAGCCGAGCGACCGTGCAGGCCGAACGCTTCGCGGTCACCGCGCACGAGCCGCACCTGCTTGTCCGGCGTGATCCGCGCGAGAGCCGAGCCCCGCGCCGAGTGCAGCACCAGCCCGGTGTGACAGGGCAACTCGGCCACAGCGGCGAAGTCCGCGTGCTCGACCAGGTCGACCGGCTCGCCGCTGTAGAGCGAGTCGACGGTGTCGGTCGCCACATCCACCTCAGCCATGCCGGTCCACGGGCTGGAATCGGCGACCGGGTGCATCCGGTACTCGTCGGCGGGCAGCCCGACCGATGCCGCCTTGACCCGCAATGGCATGTCTTTGGTGACAAGGGTGACGTCGCGGCCTTCGGCGGCCAGGTTCAGGGCCACGGCCAGGATGCGTGAGTCGTTGCTGTCGACCCGAAAGCCCGCCGGCAGCGTCGCCAGATCGGAATGGTTGAGTTCGACGCTCAGCCGCCCCCCGCCGTCACCGATCGGCACCGCCGCGTCCAACCGGCCGTGCTTGACCCGCAGGTCGTCCAACAGCCGAAGCGTCTGCCGCGCGAACCAGCCCAGCTCCGGGTGATGCCGCTTGCCCTCCAACTCGCTGATGACCACCAACGGCAGCACCACTTCGTGTTCGGCGAACCGGCCGAGCGCTCCCGGGTCGGACAGCAGCACGGAGGTGTCGAGCACGAACGTGCGCACGCCGGGACGGTCGTTTCGCGGCAGCGGGGCAGCAGTCATTGGAGGCTCCTGATGGGGGAGTCGGCGCGAGCAGGCGTGGTCCGCCATCGTCGCGCAGTCGGAGATCCGGTCGGCCGCCGCTGGTGTCAGGCACACCAGCGGGGACGGTCCGGTCCCCTTCGCTGGTCACTACCACCGTTGCGGGACCTCCCGAGCGGACCGGTTACGCCGACCCACCGTTCACGACGCTACGTGCTGGCGGCGCGCAGCAACAGCAGGCTCGCGGTCACGCGGCGCAACACCCGTCAGGAGGTCTCGGCCGGACGGGCGGCGTCGGCGCCCCACTGCGACCAGGAGCCCGGGTACAGCGCGGTATCGCGCACGCCGGCCAGTTCGAGAGCGAGCAGGACGTGGCAGGAGGTGACGCCCGAACCGCAGTACGCGACCACTGGCCCCCGGTCGGCCCCGAACTCGGCGAAGCGCTTGCGCAGTTGCGGTCCGTCGAGGAATCGGCCGGTCGTGGGATCGAGGCTGGCCGCCCATGGGAAGCTGCGGGCGCCCGGGATGTGGCCGGGCCGAGGGTCGATGGCCGGGTCGCCCTGGGCGTACCGCTCGGCCGTGCGCGCGTCGAGCACGGTGGTGTCGGGGGCCGCGGCGCCCACCGCGTCGGCGTCGACGAAGCGGGTGGCCGGCCACGGTCGGACGGCCCGTTCCACGGGTGCGGGCGCGGTGACCTCGGTGCTCAGTTCACCAGGCCAGGCCGCCAGGCCGCCGTCGAGCACCGCGACCGGTTCGCCGAGCACATGCAGCAGCCACCACAATCGGGCCGCGATCGAGCCGCTCGCGTCGTCGTAGGCGACCACCCGCTGACCTTCCGCGATACCGGCGCGGCCCAATGCGGCCGCGAACTGCGGAGGCTCCGGCAGGGGGTGCCGGCCGTCGGCGGTACTGGCCGGCGTCGACAGCTCCGCATCGAGGTCCAGCCACACCGCACCCGGGATGTGCCCGGCTTCGTATGCGGCCCGCCCCGAACGCCCGTCGAGGTACCACCGGACGTCGACGATGCGAACCTCGTCCCGATGCGCCGCCAGCCAGGCGCCGCTGACCAGCGGCCCGAAGTCGCTCATGGCGTACCTCGCGGGCCGCCGCTCGCAAGCTCGGGCGCACACTCGGTCCACGCGCCTTCGGCGCAACAGACGTTGGTCTTCGCGCGAGCGCTCATCCGCCGTAGCGACGCTGCCGGGTGCCGTAGTCACGCAGCGCGCGCAAGAAGTCGATCTTGCGGAAGTCCGGCCACAACGCGTCGCAGAAGTAGAACTCCGAGTGCACCGACTGCCACAGCAGGAAGCCCGATAGCCGCTGCTCCCCCGAGGTGCGGATCACCAGGTCGGGATCCGGCTGGCCCTTCGTATATAGGTGGTCGGCGATGTGGTCGACGTCGATGACCTCGGCCAGCTCTTCGATGGACGTGCCGGCCGCGGCGTGCTCCTGCAGCATGGCCCGCACCGCGTCGGCGATCTCGCGTCGACCGCCGTAGCCGACCGCGACATTCACCGTCAGCCCGTCGCGATCGGACGTGCGTTCCTCGGCCGACTTCAGCGCTTCGGCCGTTGCCGCCGGCAGCAGGTCGAGTGCGCCGACGGCCTGGACTCGCCAGGGCTTGCCGGCTGCGGACAACTCCTCCGCGACACCGGCGATGATGCGCAGCAGTGGTTCGAGCTCGCCGGCCGGGCGCTGCAGGTTGTCGGTGGACAACAGCCAGATCGTCACGTGGGCGACCCCGGCCTCGGTGCACCAGTCGAGCAGGTTGGCGATGTGCTGGGCGCCGACCACGTGGCCCTGGCTGACATCGTCGAAGCCGGCCGCTCGGGCCCATCGCCGGTTCCCGTCGATCATGATCGCGACGTGGCGCGGGATCGGCAGGCCGTCGAGATGTGCGCGCAGGCGCCGTTCGTAGAGGGAGTAGACGGCGTCACGAACGCTCACGATCCAAACCTAGACCCGTTTGCGCACGGCGCGGCACACCACTCAGGCCGGTCGCGCCGCTCAGAAGGGCTCGACCGGCCGGTTCGCTAGCCTGACGCCGTGATGGCCACGGAACCAGCCCCAGCCAGCCCGGCGGTCGCGCTGGCGACGGCGGTTGCCGAGCTCAAACCGCGGTTGCGCGGATGGTTGCACGCCTACGCAGCCGCAATTTCGATCGCATCCGGCGTCGTACTGGTGGCCGTGGCGGCGGCGCTGCGGGGCGGTCCGGCCGGAGCCACGACCGGCATCTATGCCGCCACCGTCACGCTGTTGTTCGGCACGTCCGCGCTGTATCACCGCGTCAACTGGGGCCCGCGGGGTCACTCGCTGATGAAGCGTCTCGACCATTCGATGATCTTCATTTTCATCGCCGGTACCTACACCCCGATCGCGGCCCTGACGCTGCCGAATTCATCGGCGGTGGCCGTGCTCACCGTCGTTTGGACGGGCGCGATTTTCGGCGTGCTGTTGAAGTCGATGTGGCCGTCGGCGCCGTCCTGGGTCTCGGTGCCCGGCTACATCGCGCTGGGCTGGGTGGCGGTGTTCGTGATGCCGCAGCTGCTGCACAACGCCGGAGTGGCCGCCCTTGTCCTGATCGCGATCGGCGGCGTGGTCTACACGATCGGTGGCATCGTCTACGGACTGAAGCGGCCCAACCCGTTGCCGGACGTGTTCGGCTTCCACGAGGTCTTCCACCTCTGCACGCTCGTCGCCGCGGTGTGCCATTACGTCGCCATCTGGCTGGCCGTCTTCAGCTGATCGCCCGGGCCCAGCGGCGCCCATCTCCGTCCCGTTGATCAACTCACGTTTGGTGCGCGGTATCGGCGAAAATCGCTCACCTAACGCGAGTTGATCAACGTCAGACAGCCTCCGTCTCAGATCGGATCCCGTCCGGAGCACGCGAGCCGGGAATGTTGCCGCAGTCGGCCATGTTGTGTAATGATGTAATTGTTGAATGTAAGTAAGGAGACATGGACATGCATGAACACAGAGAGCGCCGGCATCGGACCGGCGACGCAGAGCAGGAAGGCCGTTCCCATTCCGGTCACCGCGGCGGCGGCCGTGGGCACATGCGCGGACGCGGGCGTGGCTTCGGCCGGCCCGGCGGCTGGCAGCAGGCCGACCTGCCGCCCGCCGACGACGCGGCCGCCTGGCTGACCGGCCGGCTACCCGGTGACTGGTTCGTCGGCGCGCCGAGCATCACCGTCGACCGGGAAGAGATCATCGTGACCGGCGAACTCGCCGCACCCGAGATCGCCGATGACGCCGACGAGGCCGCTCGCACCGCAGCGGCGGTGGGCCGCATCGGCCGCTTCCGCGAGGACACCCGCGAGGCGCGAATGCAGATCGCCGACGAAGCCGAGGGCCGGTACGGCCGCAAGATCGCGTGGGGCGCATCGATCGGTGAGACCCGGACGCTGTTCACCCACCTCGCCGTTCCGGTGATGACCCGGCTGCGGCAGGACGAGCGGCGAGTGCTCGACACCCTCGTCGACGCGGGCGTGGCCCGCTCTCGCTCAGAGGCGCTGTCGTGGTGCGTCCGCCTGGTCGGCGAGCACACCGACGAGTGGCTGGCCAGCCTGCGCAACGCGATGAGCGAGGTCGACAAGGTCCGCGCCGAGGGCCCGGATCTGTAGGCCTGCCGCGACCGCCATCCGCCGAGTGGTCACGCCGTCAGCGACTTGACCAGGTCGTCGACCGTCGTCACTGGCAGATCACAGACCATCCCCCGGCACACGTACGCCGCGGGTTCCCCCTGCACGAGCGGGCGATCTGCCAGCAGCGGGACTCCGGTGGCGTCGGGCTCAGCGCTGACCACGACGGCACCGGGCGGACGGTGGCGCCAGGCGGCGGCCGTGAGCGCACCCCCGCCGGGCTCTCCCACCACGGCGAGCTGCACCGGTCCGGACACCAGGGCTTCGGCCGCGGCCAGACCCCAACCGAGGAATCGCGGCTGGCGGGCGCCGAGGCCGCCGACAACGGCCAAAGCGGCCTCGGCGGCACCGCGGTGTTCGAGCGACCCGGTCAGCGCGGAGTAAGTCACCAGCGCGTTCGCCAACGCGCTCGACCCCGACGGTGCTGCGTTGTCGGCCGGATCCTTCGGCCGCCGCACCAGCTGCTCGGCGTCCGCGCCGGTGTCGTAGAAGCCGCCTGCACCGTCGCCGAAGTGGGCGAGCGCGAACTCGAGCAGCTCACCGGCCGCCCGCAGCCATCGCGGGTCCGCGCTGGCCTGGTGCAGCACGAGCAAGCCTTCGGCCAGGTCGCCGTAGTCCTCCGCCACAGCCAGGGCATCGCCGACCACGCCGTCGCGCGACGTGCGCCGCAGCCGGCCGTCGACCATGTGCACGTCCAGCAGTAGCTCGGCACACGCGGCGGCCGCGGCCAGGTACCCGGGCTCGGCGAGCAGCATCGCCGCCTCGGCCAGCGCGGCGATCGCGAGGCCGTTCCAGGCCGCCACCACCTTGTCGTCGCGGGCCGGTTGGGGGCGGGTGGTCCGAGCCGCCAGCAGCAGCGCCCGCCAGTCCTGCCACTGTGCTGGGTTCTCGGCATCGCGCGGCAGCTGCAACGTCGACGCGCCGTGCTCGAACGTGCCGTCGGGCGTCACCCGGAACAACGCCGCCGCGTCCGGCCCGTCAGCACCGAGCACCTCGCGCAGTTGGCCGGGCGTCCAGACGTAGGTCAGCCCTTCGACGCCCTCGGTGTCGGCGTCCAGGGCCGATGCGAAGCCCGCTTGCGGCGTGCCGAGGTCGCGGAGCAGGAAGTCGGCGGTCTCGCGGACGATCCGCTCGGCCAACGGCGATCCGGTCAACCGGTACCAGTGCAGGTAGGCCCGCAGCAGCAGCGCGTTGTCGTAGAGCATCTTCTCGAAATGCGGCACGACCCAGGCCGGGTCGACGGAGTACCGCGCGAACCCCCCGGCGAGCTGGTCGTACATGCCGCCACGAGCCATTGCCTCAAGAGTCCGTTCGGCCATCGCCATCGATGTGGGCGCACCGGTGCGTTCGTGGTGCCGGAACAGGAACTCGAGCACCATCGACGGCGGGAACTTCGGCGCCGTGCCGAATCCGCCGTTCGTGTCGTCGAACTGCGGCACCAACCGGTTGGCGGCTTCGTCCAATTCGGCGACTGAAAGCGCGGAGGCGCCGCCGAAGTCTGGCGAAGCGAGCTCGGCCAGGGCTGTGACAACGCGTTCGCCGGCCGACAGCACCTCGGCCCGGTCGTCGCGCCAGGCCTGAGCCACCGAAGCCAGCAGCCGGACGAACTGGGCCCGGGGAAAGAAGGTGCCGGCGAAGAACGGCGCGCCGTCGGGGGTGAGCAGGCAGGTCATCGGCCAACCGCCCTGGCCGGTCAGCGCGGTGGTGGCCTCCATGTAGACCGCGTCGACGTCGGGGCGCTCCTCGCGGTCGACCTTGATGCTGACGAAGTTCTCATTGAGCACGGCCGCGACATTCGCGTCCTCGAACGAGTCGTGCGCCATGACGTGGCACCAATGACAGGCCGCGTAACCGACCGAGAGCAGGACCGGAACGTCGCGGCGCCGCGCCTCGGCGAACGCCTCTTCAGACCAGGGCCACCAGTCGACCGGGTTCTGGGCGTGCTGGAGGAGGTACGGGCTTGTTGCCGACGCCAAGCGATTGGCCATCCCTGAACCTCAATCCGCTGCTACGCGCATGCCCGGAGTGCCGAAAACCAAGTACCGGCAAATTCGGCAAGAAGCGGCTGCGCGACCAGTTGCGCGACGGGTGGCTTGAGGCCTCGGCGGCCCCGCGCAGCTAGTTAGTACGGGCCGCCACCGTCGATGGTGTCGTTCGGGGTCAGGTAGGTGGTGCCGGTCGAGCCACCTGGACCGCGCTGGATGACATCCGTGCGCCGGCGCATCGACATCAAGACCAGCGTGATGAGCAGTCCGGCCAAGCCGACGACCATCAAGATCACGCCGACTGTGTTGAGGTCCACTCCGTTGACTTTCTTGGTGATTGCGAACTTGAGGATCGCGCCAACGGCGATCAGAAAGAGACTGGCTCCCAGACGCATTGCTCGCTCCTCGGCCGTGCCATCGGGTGATACATCGATTGAAGCAGTTAGTACCCGAATTGGCGGGGAGGTCAAACCGGCGACTCTCGATTTATTGACTCTTGTTCAACAATGATTTAGGTTTTGCGGCCATGGCAGCGCGCGAGTTCGACCTCGTTCTGCTCGGCGCGACGGGGTTCGTCGGGCAACTGACCGCCGAATACCTGGCCCGGCACGCCCCGGCCGAGTGCCGTTGGGCCGTGGCCGGGCGCAACTCGGCCAAGTTGGCTGACGTCCGTTCCCGGCTGGCCGCCATCAACCCCGCGCTGGCCGATCTCCCTGTGCTGCCGGCCGACGTGATGGATCCGGCCACGATGCGGGCGCTGGCTGCGCGCACCCGGGTGGTCATCACGACCGTCGGGCCATACGTGCTCTACGGCGACGCGCTGGTTGCAGCCTGCGCGGCCACCGGCACCGACTACGTCGACCTCACTGGCGAGCCCGAGTTCGTCGATCTGACCTACGCCCGCCACCACGCCCGCGCGAGCGAGACCGGTGCGCGGTTGGTGCATGCGTGCGGGTTCGACTCGATCCCGCACGATCTCGGCGCTTACTACACAGTCCTGCAGTTGCCCGCGGGCGTCCCGCTGCGGGTGTCGGGCTACGTGCGGGCATCGGCCGCCATCTCGGGCGGCACGTGGTATTCGGTGCTGACGGGGTTCTCGCGGCTGGGCGCGAACGCCGCTGCGGCCCGGCAACGCAAGGCAGCCGAGCTCAGCCCAGGCGAACGCAGCGCCCGAGCCGCCATCGGCGCACCCGGCCGCGACCCGGTCAACGGTGGTTGGGCGGTGCCGCTACCCACCCTGGACCCGCAGGTGGTCGCCCGTTCGGCCCGCGCAATTCCCCGGTACGGTCCGGACTTCCGCTACTCCCACTTCGCCTCGGTACCGCGGCTGCCGCTCGCGGTCGGCGGGGTTGTCGGGCTGGGCGCGGTCGTCGGCCTGGCTCAGCTCCCCCCGATTCGCCGGGCCTTGTTGGGCCGGTTGGCGCCCGGCCACGGGCCGTCCGCCGCAAAACGAGCAGCCAGTTGGTTCACCGTCAGCTTCGTCGGCGAAGGCGGCGGCGAGCGCGTTGTCACCCGCGTCTCTGGCGGTGACCCCGGCTATGACGAGACGGCGAAGATGCTGGCCGAATCCGCGCTGTGCCTGGCCTTCGACGACCTTCCGGAGACGTCCGGCCAGGTCACTACCGCCGCCGCAATGGGCGATGCGCTACTCGGCCGGCTGCAACGCGCCGACATCGTGTTCGAGGTGCTTCCCGAGAACCGCTGACCCCGCTCGGTCAACCCCGCGGTCTCAGCGTCAATCCCCGGAACGGTCGCACCGTCTCGCTCCCGTCGTCCAGGAATCGGATGCGGACGTTGCGCAGCTTCGCACCCGGGCCCCAGCCGATGACGACGACGACCTCCCGCCGGCCGAGGAAGTAGTGCCGGCCGACGAGGCGGGTCCCGCCGACGAGTTCGCGGCTCATCGTTGGAACACTGCCACGCGGCTGACGGCGCGGGGCTCGGTCAACCGGCCCGCGCTTTTCCCCGCTGCTGGCCGGGTGGGATCGGCTTTTCCCCGCTGGTGGCCGGTTCGGCAGCCCGGAACCGAGCACCAGCGGGGAAAACAGGTGCTGCACCGATCACGAGCGGGGAAATCAGGGACGTCTCGGCCGAGTCCTCGCTACGCGGGGCATGGGCGACGTCCTCTTTGATCCGCTGCTTGTCCGTGTGCTCAACCGACCGGGCACGACCGGATCGTTGGACAGGACAGCTTTCCCCGTCAACCACCACGTGATTCGCAACGCGCCGCAGGCCGGCCACGAGGCCGGGCCGACCGCCCAACTCCCTCCGTCGCTGCCGCTTTTTCCTTTCGGCGTTTCAACAATCAGCAACACCCCCGGACCTAGACTCAACCCATGACCGAAGAGCCCGAGGACAGCGCCGTCCTGCCGGAAACCGCCGACGACGAAACGACCACGCACGACATCCCCATGGCCGAGCACCTCCGCGAAGCCATCACCACCGACTGGGATCCCGCTCCACCGATGCCGCACCCGGCCCGTCCGGACGGCGCCCCCTACGCCGCCCGCCGCCGCGCCAGCCTGTCCCAGCATTTCGCCGGCCAGCTCGTCGTCGTCCCCGCCGGAAACCCGAAGGTGCGCGCGAACGACACCGACTATCCGTTCCGCGCCGCCAGCTCGTTCACCTGGCTCACCGGCGAGACCGCGGCCGATGCCGTGCTGGTCATGACCCCTACCGGCACCGGCCACGACAGCACGCTCTACGTCCGCGACTATGCGCCGCCCGGCGAGGTCGCCTACTTCACCAGCCGCACGCATGGCGGGGTGTGGGTCGGCAACGTCCCCGACCTCGCCGCCACGGCGGACATGCTCGAGCTGGCCACCCGCCCGCTAGGAGCACTGGCGGCCGACGTGGCCGGGCACCGCGGCACCGACGCGGCGGTGCTCACCGGGTTCGACGCCGGCGTCGACGCGCTGCTGCCCAACGCAAGCGGCGAGCGACTCGGTCAGGTGCTCGACGAGTTGCGACTGATCAAGGACGAGTGGGAGCTGGCCCGCTTGCAGTACGCGTGCGACGTGACCACGCGAGGCTTCGCCGACGTCGCCCGCGAGCTGCCCGCGGTCCTCGCGCGCCCTGACGTCCGCGGCGAGCGTTGGCTCGAAGGCACGTTCTGGCGGCGGGCCCGGCTAGAGGGCAACGACGTCGGCTACAGCTCGATCGTCGGCGCAGGCGCGCACGGCACGGTCCTGCACTGGTGGCGCAATCACGGCTCGGTCGAGGCCGGCCAGCTGTTGCTGGCCGACATGGGCGTCGAGACCGACGAGCTCTACACCGCCGACGTCACGCGCACGATGCCGGTCAACGGCACGTGGTCGCCGGAGCAGTTGCGGGTCTACCGCGCGGTGTACGAGGCCCAAGCCGCCGGCATCGCCGAGGTCAAGGCCGGCGCCGACTTCCTGGCCGCGCACCGCGCCGCGATGTGGGTGCTGGCCGATCATCTGCACAGTTGGGGCGTTCTTCCGGTGACGGCCGAGGTCTCCTGCGCCGACGATCCCGACCGCCCGGGCGCGGGTCTGCACCGCCGCTACACCCTGCACGGCACGTCGCACATGCTCGGTATCGACGTGCACGACTGCGCCCTGGCCCGCAACGAGCTCTACCGCGACGGCACGCTCGCGGCCGGCCACGTGCTCACCGTCGAGCCCGGCCTGTACTTCCAGGTCAACGACCTTTCGGTGCCAGCGGAACTGCGGGGACTGGCGGTACGGATCGAGGACGATGTCGCGGTCACCGACGGCAGCCCGATCAACCTGTCGGCCGCGCTGCCCCGCGACCCCGACGAGGTGACGGCCTGGATGCGCGAGATGCAGGGCACGCCTGCGCGTCCGTGAGTGATCTCATGCTGCCACCCGGGCGGGGCATCCCCGATGGTTTGGTCATCCCGGACGCCGAGCTGGTCGAGCGGTTCAGCCGGTCGTCCGGGCCCGGCGGGCAGTCGGTGAACACGACCGACAGCCGGGTCGAGCTGCGGTGGGACGTCGCGGGGTCGAGCGCGTTGGGCGAGGCGCAGCGCGCCCGGCTGCTGGATCGGCTCGGATCGAGACTGAGCGACGGCGCGGTGACGATCGTGTCGTCGGAACACCGCTCGCAACTGCAGAACCGCACCGCGGCCCGGGCTCGGCTGCGGATGCTGCTCACCGACGCGTTGGCCCCGCCTCCCCCGGCGCGCCGTCCGACCCGGCCGTCCCGGGCGGCGAAGCAACGCCGGGTGGACGCCAAGCGGCGCCGCGGGGACCTGAAGTCCAAACGCGCACGGCCCCCGCTGGAATAGGCCGCGTTTCGGCTAGCGGGCGGCCGGGCACCGTGCCACCCTGATTCGTCCGATTTGGGCGGCGAGGGGGCAACCGTGTTCGACGACGACAGCCAGACTGGCGCGGCGAGTTCGCCCGGTATCAGCCGGCGGCAGTTGCTCGGCCTGGGCGCGGCCGCGGCCGGCGTCGCAGCGGTCGGCGCGCTGACCGCTAGGGAGCCCGCGACCGCAAGACCCGCCGCGGCACCGGCGGAACCGGCCTGGCCGGCCGCCCCCGCGGGCACCACCCTCGCCCGCACGTTGCTGCCCGGGGCGCCGGGAGCCAAGGGCTACCGCAAGATCATCGCCGGGCCGGCCGAGCCGTCGCTGGTGCGTGGCGACCTGCTCGGTGGGGCGAGCCGAGGCGCCGGCTCGCGCCGACCAGTCCTGACCCTGGCCCAGCTCACCGACATGCACCTCATCGACGCGCAGTCACCCGCGCGCGTGGAGTTTCTCGACCGACTCGATGACCCGGACTCCCCACTCGCGGGTCAGTTGCCGTTCCAGTCCGCGTACCGGCCCCAGGAGATGCTCACCGCGCACGTCGCCGAAGCAATGGTGCAGGCGCTCAATGCGCTGGCCGGCGGTCCGGTCACCGGCCGGCCGATCGACTTTGCGATCAGCACGGGGGACAACGCCGACAACACCCAGCACAACGAGCTGCGCTGGCAGATCGATCTGCTCGACGGTCGACAGCCGGTGCGGGCCGATTCCGGCAACCACAGCAAGTGGGAAGGCGTCGGTGGCAAGGACGACTACGACACGTCGTACTGGCACCCGGACGGCGCCCCGCTGCTGGGCAGCGCCGACCAGGCCCACACCAAGTACGGCTTCCCCGACGTTCCCGGCCTGCTGGACGCCTGCCGCGCGCCGTTCCGGGCCACCGGGCTCAACATGCCGTGGTACACGGTCTTCGGCAATCACGACGGGTTGGTGCAGGGCACCGTCCCGTCGCTGGGGCTGCTTGGCGCCGTCGCCACCGGAGCGCTGAAAGTCACCGGACTGCCGCTCGGGCTGAACCTGGCCACGGTGCTGGCCCAGCTCGGCACCGGCGACACCGCCGTACTGGAAATGCTGCTCACGGCCGGGCCGACCAAGCTCGTCACGCCTGACCCCGACCGCCGGCTGCTCACGCACGCGCAGACCGTGGCGGAGCACTTCAACACCACCGGCACGCCCGTCGGCCACGGCTACACCCAGCAGAACGTCGCTGCTGACACCGCCTACTACTCCTTCGACAAGGGGCCGGTGCACTGCATCTCGCTCGACACCTGTGACACCAACGGCTACGACACCGGCTCGATCGACCGCGCGCAGTTCGACTGGCTCGCCAACGAGCTCAAGGCCAACAGCTCCCGCTATCTCGACGCCGGTGGGCAATGGGTGAACGGCACGGGCACCGACCGGCTGATCGTCGTCTTCAGTCACCACACCGTCGACACGATGAACAACGTCATCGGCGTCGACCGGGTGACCGGCCCGACGGTCGCCAACCTCCTGTTGCAGTTCCCGAATGTGGTGCTCTGGGTCAACGGGCACACGCATCGCAACACCGTGCGGCCGTACGCCCGCCCGGCCGGCGCCGTGGCCGGGGGCGGGTTCTGGGAAGTGAATACCGCGTCGCACGTCGACTGGCCACAGCAAGCTCGCGTCGTCGAGATCGTCGACAACGGCGACGGGACGCTGTCGATCTTTGCGACCATCGTCGACCACGCCGCGCCCGAGAGCTGGGCGGCATCGCCCACGACGCCGCTCGCATTGGCGGCCCTGTCGCGCGAACTCGGCAGCAACGACTGGCAGCGCGACGCGGCGACACCCACGGTCGACGGCAAACGCGGTGCCCGCATCGACCGCAATGTCGAACTGCTGGTGCGCGCGCCGTTCCCGGTGGCCTGAGCCGGCCGGCTAGGCCTTCTGCCGGGCCCGGTGCGCTCGTACGCGGGCGCGAACCCCGCACCGCTCGTCGGCGCACCAGCGCCGACGCCCGGTGTCGTCGAGGAAGATGCCCGCGCAGGTGTCGTCGCCGCACGCCCGCAACCGGTCACGGGCCGGTCCGGTCAGGTTGTCGACCGATTGCCGCGCCAGCCGGGCCAAGGCCTCGGACGCGTCGACTGGACGCTGAGCTCGCAGACCGTCGGAGCTCACGCGCAGCGAGGGCGGGCGGTCTGCCACCAGCGCCGCTTCGACCACTTGCACGGCGGCCCGATGGGGCCGACGGCGGGCGACCGCGGCGGCGGCAAGTGCATGCATCGCCTCGCGAAGTTCCTGCGCCGCCGCGACGTCGGCATCGTCGATGGTGCCGCCTGGGGCCAGGTCGTGGTCGCTCAGCCACCGGCGCAGCGCAGCGGCGTCGTCAAGCAGCTCGCCTGGGGCGGACCCGCCGTAACGGCCGACGCGAGTCGCCAACAGATCCAGCCACGCGGCGCCGTATCCGGTGCGAAACTCCACGAGCTCATAGTAACGGCTTGACTCGTTACGACAAGGTGCGGCAGTGTGTAACGCATGAAGCCGTTACACGTCGACGTGTCGGGCACGGCCTTCGTCCTCGTCTGGTCCAGCGCCTACGTAGTGGGCGCCATGGCCACCTCGGCCGCACCCGCCCTGGCCGTGACGCTCTGGCGGTTCGTCCTCGCCACCGCCGTCTTCGCCGCCCTGGCCTGGCGCGCCGGGGATGCCTGGCCCCGGGGGCGCCGCGAGCTCCTGACGATATCCGCGGCCGGCGTCCTGCTGTTCGGGGTCCAGTTCGGCGGGATCTACCTCGGGCTGGCCGCCGGAATGCCCGCCGGCACGACGGCCCTGATCGCGTGCTCCTCGCCGCTGTTGGTGGCCGCGATCAGCGCCGGCTTGCGCTGGGAGCGCCTCGGCCCGTTGCAGTGGGCCGGGATTGCGCTCGGGGTGATCGGCGTCGCGGTCAGCCTGGCCGACCGGGTCGGCCTGCCGTCGGGGCTGGCCGCGCCGGCCTGGACGCTGCTGGGCCTCGCTGGCCTGACTGCCGGCACCCTGTTACAGAGCCGGTTGCGGCACTCGGCCGGGCGCTACGCATTACCGGCCGTCGAGATGGCGGCCGGCACCGCGGTTATGGCGGTGTGGGCGCCCTTGCACGGCGATCTTGCCATCCCGCTGACGGCGCGCTCGGTCGGCTCGTTCATCTGGCTCGCCACCGTCGCCGGCGTCGGTGGCCCGCTGTTGCTGTTCCACATGATCCACACGCACGGGGCCACCCGAGCCAGCAGTCGGCTGTTCGTGGTGCCGGCGATCACGGCATTCGCTTCCTGGCCGTTGCTCGGCACGCCGATCGTCGCGCTGACGCTCGCCGGGCTCGTACTCGCTGGCGCCGGGCTGCGCGTGCTCACTGTGCGGCGTCCCGCCCGCGACCGGCCACCGTCCGTCGACGGAGTGCAGACGGTCCGCCCGCTCGCTCTGGTTGAGTGACGTATTCCCATGATCAGAGACGGCGGATTCCGCCGTCTCTGATCATGGAGATACGTCACTCGACGGGTTTGACGGCGACGTCGGCGGCGCCGCGAGTGGCCGCGACCCGCTCCGCCTCGGCCTCGATCGCCGTCCACACCGGCGGGGGCAGCGGCGCGAACGCCTCCACGGTGAGCGTGAGCTTCTTTCCCGACGTCTTCGGCCGCCAGGTACCGGCCACCTCGCCGTCGACGAACAGCGCGCCCGGGCGGCCCAATACCGGCCACAGCAGCTTGTAGAGCGCCTTGTTCGGCACGATCAGCTCGCGGTCGCGGGCCTGCAGGTACGGATCGAACGGCCCGAGCAGGCGCACCACGTCGGGCGCGGGCGCGGACTTGAGCGCCTTGAGCCGGCCTTCCGGGAGCCACGCCGCCCGGCCGTCGACCTTCACCTCGACCAGTTCATGCTCCGGCCAGACTTGGGCAATGTCGGCGCGCCGCGCATCCAGATAACCGGCGACGTCGCCCGGTCCGGCTGGGCCGAGCAGCGTGAGGTAAGCGACGATCAGCCGCCGCAATGCGGCCCCGTCGACACCGTCCGGCACCCGCGCGCCCGGGCGCGGTTGCAGGACCGGCGGCGCGGTCCCCGGCTGCAGTTCCAGGCCCGCGGCCAACGACGCGGGGCGCATCGCCGAGTCCGAGATGTGGACAGCCTTGCAGGCCCGGCAGTTGCGCCCCATCACGTCGGGGATGCGCTTGGTGACCGCGGTGCTCACCGCACCCTTGCCCATCGGCTTGTTCACCACCGCCCGCATCGCCTCGACGGCCGTGTCGAACTGCTCGAGCGCAGTGATGCCTGCCCGTGCCACGCTCGGCCCGGTCTCGTTCAGCCGACCAGTCGCATCAGCCTCCGACAACGGGTACAGGGCACCGGCCACGGCGTCGAGGTCGTCGCGCCGGTGCACGTACGGCGCACCGCGCAAGGACCACACGAGCGCCAGCGGCTCGCCCGGACCGATGCCGTCGACCGGCACCGGCTTGGCCAGGCGGGCGTCGAAGGACAGCCGCGCCAGTTCCGGCGCGGCGTCCTGCACGCCGATGTCGAGCACGGCCAGCTTGCCCGCCGACCGCCCCTCGCGATGTAGGCCTTGGGCGGCCACGCGATACCCGATCACCTGATCCCGGGAGAAGTCCACAGCCGTCCTCGCTAAATGTCGTAGTCCAGGGTCAAGGTGTACTCCATCGCGTCGGCGGCGTAGCTGCCCTCGCCGCGCAGGCCGGCTAGCTCGCCGGTGCCCGATTCGGGGACGACGCGCACCTCGGTCCGGGCCACGCCACCGCTGTGCTCGCCGCGCTCCTCGAGGACGAACGACCCGCTGCGGCCGGCCAGTGTGGCGCGTACCTGCTCGTAGCCGACGTACGGACCGATCAGCGTCTCGGGCTTGTCCGGGTCGCCCCCCACGTAGGACAGCAGCAAGCAGCAGGTCGACTCGCCTTCGGCGTCGCCGGCGTAGGTGGTGGTGAACGTGGCCCGGGCGATCGCGTGGACCGGGTCGACCTCGGCAACCCGGCTCTCGTCCCAGGTCTTGCCGGTCACGGTGATGCTCGCGTGGTTCGAATACTCGGCCATGCTGTTCTCCTTCGCGCTCCACATTCGGACGCCCTGAGCCTGCCTGCCAAACCTGACAGCGAACGTCATGATTTTGCGCGACAATCGACGACATGCAAGCGAGCCGGCTGTTGGCCATCCTGCTGCGGCTCAACGTCCGCGGCCGGGTCAGCGCCCAGCAGCTGGCCGACGAGCTCGAAGTGTCGCTGCGCACCGTCTACCGCGACATCGACGCGCTCAGCGCCGCCGGCATCCCGGTGTACGCCACCCGAGGGCGCAGCGGCGGCTTCCAACTGCTGGACGGCTATCGCACCAAGCTGACGGGCATCAATCCCGACGAGGCCGACGCCCTCTTCCTCGCCGGCCTGCCGGGTGCCGCGGCCGACCTCGGCCTGGGCACCGTGCTCGCCGCCACCCAGCTCAAGCTGCTCGCCGCGCTGCCGCCGGAATTGCGCGAGCGGGCCGGGCGGATCCGCGACCGATTCCACCTCGACGCGCCCGGCTGGCTGCGCGAGGCCGACGCGCCGTCGCACCTCGTCACAGTCGCCGACGCGGTCTGGTCGCAACGCTGCGTCCAGGTGCGCTACGAACGGGCCAACCGCTTGGTCGTCGAGCGGATCCTCGAACCGCTCGGGCTCGTGCTCAAGGCCGGCACCTGGTACCTGGTCGCGTCGGTCGCCGCCGACGGCCGCGGCGCGCGGACCTACCGCGTCTCGCGGGTCCGTACCGCCGTCGTGCTCGATCAAGCCTTCGAGCGGCCGGACGGCTTCGACCTCGAGACCCACTGGGCGCAGTATCAGCAGGACTATGAGCGGCGGATCTTCCGCGACAGCGCGACGATCCGACTTTCGCCCGACGGTCGGTCGCTGCTGTTCCTCATCGGCACCGCTGCCGCGCGAGCCGGCCACGCCGCGATGGAACCGGCGGACGCCGACGGGTGGGCCCGCACGGTCGTCCCGATCGAATCGGTTCGGCACGCCCAGCACGCGCTGATGCAACTCGGTGCGGACGTCGAGGTCCTCGAGCCGGCCGAACTGCGGGAATTGATCGCCGCCGGCGCGCAGGCGATGACCAGGCGCTACGCCGGATCCTCGGGCGGCGACGGCGGTGACGGCGACGGCGGCGCAACCGGGTCGCCCGGTGGCCCTGGATCGAGCGGCTTGGTCAGCGGCGGACGAGCGGGAGCGGTCGAGAGCTCGCCACCCTGCGGTGGGGCGTCAGACGGGAACTCCTCACGAACCTTGCGCAGGTGCTTGGACATCGACTTGAACAGGAAGTAGCAAGCGACGCAGAGCACCAAGATGACGGCCAGCCCGATCGGACCGGACTTCTTGTTCTCACCATCGGCCAGCAGCGCGCCGGCGAGGGCGAGAGTGGCGGTCATACCTCCACCCGCTCCCGGATGCCCGCGAACAGGTCGTCCTCGGGGATCTCGGAATCCACGAGTGAGCGGGCCAGCTCGAAGTCCTCGGTCGGCCAGATCTCGCGCTGGATGTCCAGCGGCACGGAGAAGAACCATCCGTTCGGGTCGACCTGGGTGGCGTGCGCGAGCAGGGCCTGGTCACGGCGTTCGAACCAGTCACCCACATTCACCCGGGTCGTGATCTTGGGTGCCCGTCGGCCGCTGGGCGGATCGGCCTTCGCCCACTCCTTCAGGCGCTCCTCGAACGGCGACTCGATTCCACGCGCCACCAGGCCCTCGTGCAGCGCGGTGAAGCGTTCGATGCTGAAGCCGACGTCGTAGTAGAGCTTCAGCGGCTGCCATGGCTCGCCCGCGTCGGGAAAGGCATCCGGGTCAGGGGCGGCTTCGAACGCGGCGACGCTGATCTCGTGGCAGCGGATGTGGTCGGGGTGCGGGTAGCCGCCGGTCTCGTTGTAGGTGGTGATGACGTGCGGTCGGAACGAGCGAATTTCTGCGACCAGCCCGGCGGTGGCCTGCTCGATCGGTACCAGCGCGAAGCAGCCGTCCGGCAACGGCGGCAGCGGGTCACCTTCGGGCAGACCGGAGTCGACGAAACCTAGCCAGTGCTGCTGCACGCCGAGGATCTCGCGGGCGTGGGCCATCTCCTTACGCCGGATCTCGGCAATGTTGGCCTCGATCTCGGGACGGTTCTGCAGAGCGGGGTTGAGGATGCTGCCCCGCTCACCGCCGGTGCAGGTGACGACCAACACCTCAACGCCCTCGTCGACGTAACGGGCCATCGTTGCGGCCCCCTTGCTCGACTCGTCGTCGGGGTGCGCATGCACGGCCATCAGCCGCAGCGGTTCGGTGCTCACACGCTCCATTGTTGCCGATGGGCGGTTGGCCGCGCGCCCCGGTTTATCGGAGGCCTCGCGAATCCGACGCAGCGGGCAATTTTGCTTTCGCGAAACTGGGCGTCACGATGTTACGTTCGAAGCTTCGTCTGCACCCGATCTCTGGAGTTACGCGTGTCCACCACCGATGACGCCGCCGTCACCTGGCTCACCCAGGAGGCGTACGACCGCTTGTCGCGCGAGCTCGATGAACTGATCGCCAACCGCCCGGTCATCGCGCGGGAGATCAATGCCCGCCGCGAAGAGGGCGATCTGCGCGAGAACGGCGGCTACCAGGCGGCCCGTGAAGAACAGGGCAAACGAGAGGGTCGCATCCAGCAATTGCAGGCTCTGCTGCGCCAGGCCAAGGTCGGCGAAGCGCCGGTCAGTGCCGGCGTGGCCGGTCCGGGCATGGTCGTCAAGGTGCGCTTCGAGGGCGACGACGACGTCGAGACGTTCCTCATCGGCTCCCGCGAAGAGAGCGAGACCGCCGGGGTCGAGGTGTACTCGGCCGCGTCACCGCTCGGCAAAGCGCTCACGGGCGCGCGCGAAGGGGACACAGTGAGCTACGACACGCCCACTGGCAAGACGATGAAGGTGACGCTGGTTTCGGCCACGCCGTTCAGCGGCTGAGCCGGCCATTCACCAGCGGTAGCACCCGGTGGGCAATCGGGTTCGACAACGCGATCACGGTTGAGGTCCGCACGATCTGCTCGAACTCCGTGACCAGGTTCAGCACCCGCTGCAGGTCGTCGTTGGATCGCGCGACCAGCCGGCACAGCATGTCGCCTTGACCGGTGATCGTGTGCACCTCCAGCACCTCGGGGATGCCCTGCAGGTGCTCCAGCACCTGACCGCCGCGGCCCTGCCGGATTTCGAGCGTCGCGAACGCGGTGACGTGGTAGCCGAGGGCGTCTGGGTTCAGCGTCGGGGCGAATGTCGCGATCACGCCGCTGCGCACCAGACGGTCCAGCCGCGCTTGCACGGTGGCCCGCGCGACGCCAAGCCGGCGCGAGAGTTCCAGTACCCCGACCCGCGGCGCGGCGTCCAACTCGTGCAACAGCCGGGCGTCCAGTGGTTCCAGCTCAGTGCGGTCGTGCCCTCCACTCACCCGCTCAGCGTGACACGTTGCGGCGGTCGTGGACCGAAATCCGGGGCCTGACTTCCACGGCCGCGGCCTGGCAGGTCATTATCGCGGGATGACCAGGCACCGAATCGTCGTCGCCGCCGCGGCGCTGGCCGTGCTGAGCGGCTGTAGCACGTCGACGAACGGGACCGGCTCGCGCGGCAGCGGCCCGTCAGCGCCGGCGTCGAATTCGACTGCACCGAGCACGCCAGCGACGCGAGCGTCCACCCCCGCCAGCACGTCGCCGTCGGGCACCGTGCAGTCGGCGCCGAGCGCGCCAGTGCGCACGGCGACGGTGCAGGCCGGCAGCGCGACGTACCTCATCAAGATCTGGACAGAGACGACCAACGCGGACTGCGCAGCCCATGCCTACGGCACCCCGGTGATCAACTACCTGAAGGCGCATCCGTGCAGTGGCGTCACCCGGCTGCTCGCGACGACCACCGTCAACGGAAAGGGCGTTGGCTTCGCCCAATCGTCAATCGGCTTCAAGGGGACTGCGCCCGGGGTCTACACGACGGCCGGCAACTTCCGCGTCCTGGTCACCAAGGAGGGCACCGGAAATCTCAACGACCTGTTGCGAGAAGGCCGACGGCTGCCCAGCGGTCCCACCGCCGTGCCCAGCCCCGACGCGTTCAGCGCGCTCGGGCAGGACGCCGGCGTCACCATCCTCGACGCCTGGTACCTCGATCAGCCGACACCCGACAACGATCCCGCGCTGGTGAAGATGGCGCACGACATCTTCCTGCAGGACTGACGCTACGTCGCCGGCGTGTAGGTCAGATGCAGCACACCGTTCTCGTACGCCTCCTGCGCGGCCAGATTGAGACAGGTGCTGGGTGCCCTCCGGGAACAGCCGGGCACCCTCGCCGAGAACCACCGGTACACGAACAGGTGCAGCTCATCGAGCAGTCCGTCGGCGGCCAACGTCGAACGGACGCCGCCGGATTCGACAGCGTACGGCCGCGCGATTCTCGGGCCACGAGCATGCCGCCATTGCCCGGCCGGGCGGGAACCAGTCGGTGGCGAGGTGCGGCGCGGCGACGTAGCGTCGTTGGAGTGACCTTCCCCGCCATCGCCACCCTGGGTGAGCTGCGCTCGTCGGAGCACGTGCACCGTGGCGTCAAGACCGAAATCCGCCAAAACCTCATCGAGCGCCTCGCGGCGGGCCAGCCGTCGCTGCCCGGCATCGTGGGCTTCGACGAGACCGTCATCCCCGAGGTCGAAAGGGCCCTGCTCGCCGGACACGACATCGTGCTGCTCGGGGAACGAGGGCAGGGCAAGACCCGTCTCATCCGAACCATCGTCGGGCTCCTCGACGAGTGGACGCCGGTCATCGCCGGCTGCGAGATCAACGACCACCCGTTCGCCCCGTCGTGCACCCGCTGCCGCACGCTCGTCGCCACTGACGGCGAGCTGACCCCGGTGGCGTGGCTGCACCGCAGCGAGCGCTACGGCGAGAAGCTGGCCACGCCGGACACGTCGGTCGGCGACCTGATCGGAGACGTCGACCCGATCAAGGTTGCGCAGGGCCGCACGCTCGGTGACCCGGAGACGATCCACTACGGGCTGGTGCCGCGGACCAACCGCGGGATCATCGCCGTGAACGAACTGCCGGACCTGGCCGAACGGATCCAGGTCGCGCTGCTCAACGTTCTCGAGGAACGCGACATCCAGGTGCGCGGCTACCAGCTGCGGCTGCCCTTGGACCTGTTGCTCGTCGCCAGCGCGAACCCTGAGGACTACACGAACCGCGGCCGGATCATCACCCCGCTCAAGGACCGCTTCGGCGCCGAGGTGCGCACCCACTACCCGCTGGCACTTTCCGACGAGCTTGCGCTAGTCGCTCAGGAGGCCGCGGTGCTGTGGAGCGACACCACGCATGCCGCGCCGGTCGTCCCGGCACACCTTCTCGAGGTCGTCGGCCGCTTCGCTCGCGCCGTCCGCGACGCGCCGCAGGTCGACCAGCGCTCAGGCGTCTCGGCCCGGTTCGCGATCGCGGGCGTCGAGACGCTGGCCGCGTCCGCCGTGCGCAGAGCCGCCATCACGGGCGAGTCGATGGCCGTGGCCCGCATCGCCGACCTGCCGAGTGTGGTCCCAGCCTCGAGGGGCAAGGTCGAGTTCGACGACGCCGACGAGGGCCGCGAGTTCGAGGTACTCGACCATCTGTTGCGCCGGGCCATCGCCGAGACCTACCGGGCCCGGCTCGCGGGCCTGGACCTGCGGCCGCTGCAGGAGAAGTTCGACAACGGCCTCACGGTGGTGTCGGGTGACACGGTGAGTGCCGAGGATCTGCTGGCCCAGCTCGGGCCGGTGCCGGTGTTGTCGGCCCTGCTGGAACGGCTCGAGCCGGACGGTATCGGCGAGGGCCCAGCGGCCGTCGGCATCGCGGCGGCGGTGCTGGAGTTCGCGATGGAAGGCTTGTACCTGAACAAGCGGCTGGCCAAGGACTCCGACGGCGCCCGGACCGTGTACGGCGCATGACTCAGTCCCCCGCAGCCCTCCTGCGCTCCGCTCCTCACTCGCCGGAGCTGGCTGCGATGCTCACTCCGGAGGCCCGCTCATGACCGCCCGCTACGGCGCGTGGCACGGCGGCCCGGATCCGCTGGAGCCGCCGTTTGACATCCGCGAGGCCCTCGACGACATCGGTGAGGACGTCCTCGCCGGTACGTCGCCACGCGCGGCGCTGAGCCGGCTCATGCACCGCGGCGCCGACGGCCGGGACGGTCTGGATTCGCTGCGGCGCAAGGCCCGGCAGCGGGCCCGGGAACTGCGCCGCAGCGGCCAACTCGACGGCACGCTGCAGCAGGTCCGCGAACTGCTCGACGCGGCGCTCGACGACGAGCGGCAGGCGCTGTTCCCCGATCCAGACGACGCGGCTCGCATGGCTGAGGCCGAGCTGGACGCCCTGCCGAGCGACACCGCCCGAGCGGTACGTCAGCTTTCCGATTACCAGTGGCGCTCAGCCCAGGCTCGCGAGAAGTACGAGCAGATCCAGGAACTTCTGCGTTCGGAGGTGCTCGACGCCCAGTTCGCGGGCATGCGCGACGCGTTGCAGAACGCGACCCCCGAGGATCTCGCCCGGATCCGGGACATGATGGCCGCGCTGAACGACATGCTCGATGCCGACGCCCGGGGCGAGCACACCCAGGAGCAGTTCGACCGGTTCATGCAGCAGTACGGGGACTTCTTCCCCGAGCAACCCGAGAACCTCGAAGAGTTGATCGACTCCCTGGCCCGGCGGGCCGCGGCCGCGCAGCGGTTGATGGACTCACTCACCCCCGAGCAGCAGGGCGAACTGAGCGAGCTGATGGCGCAGGCGCTCGGGAACTCCGGCCTGGCCGACGAGATGAGCCGCCTGCAGCAGGGGCTGCGTTCGGCCCGTCCGGACCTGCAATGGGGCGGCCGCGAGCGGATGGACGGCGCCGAGCCGCTCGGCTACTCCGACGCGACCGGCGCGCTGGCCGAACTCGCCGACCTCGACCAGCTCGAGGAGCTGCTTGGGCAGGACTATCCCGGCGCAAGCCTGGACGACATCGACGAGGAGCTCATCGAGCGTGCGCTCGGCCGCAGTGCCGTTGACGACATGGAACGGTTGCGCCAGATCGAGCGCGAACTTCGCCGGCAGGGCTACCTCGAACGGGGCAGCGACGGGCTCAAGCTGACCCCCCGCGCCCTGCGCCGCCTTGGGGCCACCGCGCTGCGGCGGGTGTTCGCCGTGCTGGAGTCCCGCGGGCGCGGCAGCCACGACGTACGCGACGCGGGTGCGGCCGGCGAGACGACGGGCGCCAGCCGCGAGTGGCGTTTCGGCGACGAGCAGCCGCTGGACGTGGTGCGCACGGTGCGCAACGCCGTACTGCGGACGGCCGGCAGCGAAGGCCAGCTCGCCTCTGCCTCGGATGCGCAGCTCGTCGAGCTCGACTCGGAAGACTTCGAGGTCGTCGAGACCGAACGCCGCTCGTCCGCGGCGATCGCGCTGCTCGTGGACATGTCGTACTCGATGGAACTGCGCGGCACATGGGGCGAGGCCAAGACCACGGCCTTGGCGCTGCACGCCCTGGTCACCACGAAGTACCCGCAGGACGCCATCGAGATCATCGGCTTCAGCGACTACGCCCGGGTGATGTCCACCGGCGCATTGGTCGAGCACGACTGGGACCGGGTGCAGGGCACCAACCTGCAACACGGGCTGATGCTCGCGCGGCGGCACCTCGACAAGCACCGCGGCGCCGAGCCGATCATCCTCGTCATCACCGACGGCGAGCCGACCGCACATCTCGCGGCGGACGGGTTCGCCGACTTCGCCTGGCCGCCGACGCGCGAGACGATCGCGGCCACGCTGGCCGAGGTCGAGCGCTGCACCCGCCGCGGCGCCACCATCAACGTCTTCATGCTCGACGACGACCCGCGGCTGGTCGAATTCATGCAGGAGCTCGGCCGACGCAACGGCGGGCGGGTGTTCCTGCCCAAGCCGGGCGCGCTGGGTGAGTACGTGGTGGCCGACTACCTGCGCTCGCGCCGCGGGCGGCAACGCCGCGCCGGCTGAGCGTGTTGATCGAGTCGGCGCCGGACTGCTGGTTGCACCCGGCCGTGCGCTCCGGGCCTTCGGACATCGCCGGGACCGGCCTGTTCGCGACCGCGCCCATCGCGGCCGGCACCGCGATCTCGCGGGTGGGTGGGCGGCTGGTCTCGACCGCCCAGTTGCACGCGCTGATTGCCGAAGCGGAACGGACCGGCGGTTACGTCGACAGCATCGTCGTGGACGAAGATCTGCAGCTTGTGCTGCCCCCGCGTTCGACGAGCAGGTTCGGCAACCACAGCTGCGACCCGAACCTGTGGTGGACCGACGCGTACACGCTCAGCGCGCGCCGCGACATCGCCGCCGGCGAGGAACTCACGAACGACTACGCGACCAGCACAGCCGATCCGGGCTTTCTGTTGCGCTGCCACTGCGAGTCCACGCGCTGCCGCGGGATGGTCAGCGGCGACGACTGGCAGATCCCCGAACTGCAAGCGCGCTATGACGGGCACTGGGTGCCGATGCTGCTACGGCGCATCGACGCGACCCCCTCATAGCCCGGCTTGGCCCGGTAGCCGGGCGACACGCCGCGGGTTTGCCTGCTGAGGGGCCAAGCTGGGGTGGGAGCGGCCGGCGATAGCCTCGGTTCATGTTCAAAATCTTGCTCGCGCTGCACCTGCTGTTCGCCGTCTTCGCGATCGGCCCGCTGGTGCACGCGGCGACCACTGCGGCTCGCGGCGTGCGGCGTGGCGACGCGGCCGCGACCGCCTACTCGGCCCGGGTGGCCCGCATCTACGCCGCCGTCTCCGTTCTCGTCATCGTCTTCGGCTTCGGCCTGATGTCGTCCAAGCGGCACGGCGAGGAGGTGGCCAAGTTCAGCGAGACCTGGGTCTGGCTGTCGGCCCTGCTCTGGGTTCTCGCCGTCGTCCTCGTCATGACCGTGATCGTGCCGACGCTGAACCGGGCCACTGCGCTGATCGGCAAGCAGGAGTCGGCGGCGGCGCTCACCGCACGCGTTGCCGCGGCCGGAGGCGTGGTCGGGATCGTCTTCGCCGTGATCGTGTTCCTGATGGTGTACCAGCCGGGCGGGAAGTGAACGTCGGAGTCATCGCCGAACCACGCACTCGAGCGTTGCGGCGGGCGGTGCTACGGCCGCACCTGCCACCCGACGCGCCGCTGCCAGGTGACGAGCTGCCCGGCGGGGTTCATCTCGGAGCTGTCGACGACGACGGCACGGTGGTGGGCACGTGTTTCGTGTACCCGGAGCCGTGTCCGTGGCTGGCGCAGCGGGCCGGCGCCTGGCGGCTGCGCCAGATGGCGACCGCAGACGGGCATCGGCGGCGGGGTATCGGCGGGCTGGTGCTGGCCGCGGCCGTCGACTACGTGCGCGCGCAGGGCGCCGGCCTGATCTGGTGCCACGCACGCCAGGGCGCCGTACCGTTCTATGCGCGCCACGGATTCGTCATCCACGGCGACGTGTTCCTCGACGACGCCCACCCGATCCCGCATCTGCGAATGTGGCGAGAACTTCGAGAACCTTCCGCGCGGCCCATCGCGTCTACTGAATAGGCCGACAAACCGGACAACGAGGTGACGGATGCGCGACGAGGCAGGTTTCCGGACCTTCGTCGAAGCGAACGGCGCGACTTTGCTGCATACCGCCCGGCTGCTGACCGGAGACCACCATCGCGGTGAGGACCTGGTCCAGGGCGCCCTCACCAAGGTCTACCTGAAGTGGGACCGCGTCGACACGCCGTTGGCCTACGCCCGCAAGGCGCTGGTCACCGGCCACATCGATTCCACCCGCCGGCGGTGGTGGGGTGAACGCCCGACCGAAGTGCTGCCCGACGAGCCCGGTGTTGACGGTCTGGTGGCCTCGGACGAACGCGACGAACTGCGCCGGTTGCTCGGCAGTCTCACTCCGCGCGAGCGGGCGGTCGTCGTCCTGCGCTACTACTGCGACCAGTCCGAGCAGGAGACCGCCGCAACGCTGGGCATCCCTCTCGGCACCGTGAAGAGCACCTGCGCCCGGGCCCTGGCCCGGTTGCGGGTCGAAGCCACCGCCTCGATGGGAGGCCAATAGTGAGTCCGAATGAGTTCCAACTGCGCGCAGCCCTCCGCGACGGCGAAGGCGACAACATCGATCCCAACACCGTCATCATGCGGGCCCAGGCAATGACGCAGGCCCGGCGCGACCGGCGGGTGCGCTACCTGTCAGTGGCCGCGGTGGTGGCGGTCGTCGGGGGCATCGGCACGGCCGCGGGCATCACGCTCAGCGGCGGCGGGAACAGCAACCACAACTCATCCGGAGGAGCGGGCAAGGCGATGTCGGCCGAGCGCTCCGCCGCCGCTCGCCCGAACGCCGCTGGCAGCGGCAAGCCCGCACCCGGCCCGCTGGCGGTTGTTTCGGCCGTACCGTGCCCCGCGAAGGCGCCGGCCCTGCGGACGCCCGGCGGCGGCGCCAACAGCACGTTGGGCGCGGCCGGCTCGCTGTTCAGCGGGCCGGTCGAGGGGGTCAAGGTCTGCGCGTACGAGCAGCAGAGCCGCAATCCCATTCAGGACTCGAGCGGGAGGACGGCGAATACGGTGCTGACCGGCGCCGCGGCCACCGCACTCGCCAGCAGCCTGGACGCAGCCCCGAAGAGCCGGCCGAAGACGCCGTGCCCGATGTACCTGACCGCCGACGGCAAGACGCTGGTGATCATCGGGGTGTCGACATCCGGTCGGCCGATGAACCCGATCACCGCCCTGGCGGCGCAGAACGTGTGCGGCAAACCGGTCACGAACGGCACCGCGGTGCGCTACAACTGGGCCGCGCCGCGCATCCTGTCCGGCTTCATCGCCCGCCTGCGCGCAGCCAACGGCGGCGCGGTCCCGGTGCCGCCGACGGGCAAGGCCACCGCCTCGCCGATCCGCTCCTGACCCCCGCAGCGCTAGAAGCCCCGCAGCCGGCGCGGTCCGGTGTCGCCCCGCGCGGTCGGCGGCGCCACCCGTACCCGCGCCGCAACGGCGTGGGCGCCACCAGGAGCCGCCACCGCCCGCACCGTGCACTCGACCAGCTCTGGTAGGGCATCCCCGAGTGCCGACATCCGCAATGCCAACTCGGCGAGCGCCGGCAGGTCGGCCGGTGGGGCTCCGCCGTACCCCGTCAACAGCGGCGCGGCCCGCGGCGCCGCGATCAGTTCATCGGCATCCGCGCTCGTCAACGGCACCGCGGCGTAGGCCCGGTCGCCCAGCAGATCCGTAGCCACCCCGGCAACGCCGAACGAGACCAACGCCCCGAACGAGTGGTCGTCGTGAACGGTGAACACGACCTCGACGCCGGCCGGAGGCGCCGCAGACACCGCGACACCCACGCAAGTCAGCAGTCGGGTCGTCTCGTCCGCGGTCAATGCGCGTCCGCTCGGCGCGTCGGCCAAGGCGGCGGTGACGAGGGAACGCGCGGCGGGCAGGTCCGCTCCGGCGATGTCGGGCACGCTGCTCGGTGGCCGTTGGCGCCAAGCCGAATACCGCATCGCCCGGGCCAGCGCCCGCACGGCGCGCTCGGGCGACGGGTACGAAGGCACCGACCCTGGCGCCGGCGCGGTCTCACCCGCAGCCGCCAAGGCACCAGGCACGCCGTCGAAGCCGAGGAACGTCGAGAGCACCGGCTTGGCCCCGCCGGCCGCGGCCGTCCGCACCGCCAGGGCGACGTCCTCGCCGGACGTGCGCTGCAGCGGCGGCACGAACACGACCACGACGGCGTCGACGTCCGGATCAGCCACGGCCGCGCGCAGGGCCGCGTCGAACGCGTCCGGGGTGGCGTCCACGCCGACGTCGTCGAGCCGGGCCAGCGTCAAGCCCTCCGCGGCGCACGCGTTGCTCACCAGCACGCCGAGCGCGGTGGAGTTGCCGACGACTGCCACCCGGTCACCTGGCGGCAGCGGTTGCGAGGTCAGCAACAGCGCGACATCGAACAGGTCGCCCAGAGTGTCGACCCGGATCACGCCCGACGCCTCGAACAACGCCCGCACGCTGGTCTCGGGCACTTCGACCGAGGTGTGGGCCAGGCCGGCCACCACCGAGCCCGAGCCGCTCTTGACCGCGACGATCGGCTTGGTCCGCCCCAGCCGGCGGGCCAACCGGGCGAACTTGCGCGGGTTGCCGAAACTCTCCAGGTACAGCAGCGCGATGTCCGTCGCGTCGTCGCTCTCCCAGTACTGCAGCAGGTCGTTGCCCGAAACGTCGGCGCGGTTGCCGGCCGAGACGAACGTCGACACGCCCAGGCCACGACGAGCCGCCTCACCCAGCACGGCCACGCCCAGCGCGCCCGACTGCGAGAAGAAGCCCGCCCGGCCGACCAGCGGCGGCAGCGGTGCCAGCGAGGCGTTCAGCCGCACGGCTGGATCGGTGTTGACGATGCCCAGGCAGTTGGGCCCGACCACCCGCATGCCCTGGGCTCGAGCGGCCGTGACCAGCGCCCGCTGGGCCTCACGGCCACGCGCTCGCTCGGCCTCGTCGCCGCGCTCACCGAATCCGCCGGAGATGACGACCAGCCCGCGCACTCCACGGGCCGCGCACTGCTCGACGACGGCCGGCACCGATGCCGCCGGTACCGCGATGACGACCAGTTCGACGTCCTGCGGCAGGTCGAGGACCGACGGATAGGCCGGCACGCCGCCGACCTCGTCCGCGTCGGGATTCACCGGAAAGAGCCGCCCCCGCAGCCCCATCCGCTGCAGGTTGGCGAACACCGCATTGCCGATCTTGCCCTCGTCGTTGCTCGCGCCCACCACCGCGACCGAACCCGGGAACAGCAACCGCCGCAACGAGCGTGCTTCTGCCCGCTGCTCGCGCTCACGCATGACGGCCTCGGTCAACGCCGTCTCGTCGACGGCGAATTCCAGCGTGACTTCGCCGTACTCCTGGTGCCGGGTCGTCTCGTAGCCGGCGTCGCGGAAGACGCCGATCATCGCGTTGTTCTCGGCCAGCACGACCGCGTGGAAGCGTTTGATGCCGATCTCGCGCGCCGCCGCGGCGAGGTGCTCGAGCAGTACCGAGCCGATACCGCGGCCCTGATGGGCGTCGGCCACAACAAATGCGACCTCGGCCTCGTCGGTCCCCGGTGTCCGCTCGTAGCGTCCGACCGCGATGATCTCGCCGCCGAGTTCGGCGATGAGCGCAACGCGGTCGTGATGGTCGACGTTGGTGAACCGGACCAGATCGCGGGCGGGGATGCGCGGGTAGGCCGAGAAGTAGCGCAGGTAACGGGTCCGCGTCGACAGCCCGCCGTGGAACGCCACCAGGCCCTCGGCGTCCGACGGCTGGATAGGCCGCAGATGCACCGTGCCGCCGTCGGCGGCGACGACGTCGGCCTCCCAGTGCGGCGGTGCACCCGCGGGACGCGGGGACTCCGACGCGGCCGCGTCGTCAGTCACGCGGATCGTCCGGATCCAGGCCCAGCAACGGGAAGACCGCGTTGCGGGTGGCACCGATCGAACGATCCAGCCAACTGTCGTCGCCTGGCACCCACGGGGTGCTGTGCACGGCCCGACCCTCGCCCATCGACCGCGGGAGCTCGCCACGCACGCCCCGCTGACGCAGGTAGTCGACCCAGCCCGGCGGGATCGAAGTGTCGAACGGCACCGGCTGGCCCGCGGCTTCGGCCAGCAGGTGGGTCCAGGTGCGCGGGACGCAGCGGATCACGCCGTAGCCGCCACCGCCCAGGGCTACCCATTTGCCGTGCGCGGCCTCGTGCGCGAGCGAGTGCAGCGCCGCGATCGCGGTCCGCTGGCCGTCGACGGACAGTTCGAGGTTGGCCAGCGGGTCTTCGTGGTGGGTGTCGCAGCCGCACTGGGTCACCAGCACATCGGGACGGAAGGCCCGCACCGCGCCGGGCACGACCGCCCCGAAGGCGCGTAACCAGCCGCTGTCACCGGTTCCGGGCGGCAACGCCACGTTGACGGCCGTGCCCTCGGCTGGGCCGGTGCCGAGTTCGGTCGGCAGGCCGGTGCCCGGGAACAGCGTGCGCGGATCCTGGTGCAGGCTGATCGTCAATACGCGCGGGTCGTCGTAGAAGGCCGCCTGCACGCCGTCACCGTGGTGGACGTCGATGTCGACGTACGCGACCCGCTGCGCCCCGGCCGCGAGCAACGTGCGGATGGCCAGCACGACGTCATTGAAGACGCAGAACCCGGACGCGAAACCTTCCATCGCGTGGTGCAGCCCGCCGGCGATGTTGACCGCATGCTCGCTGGCCCCGTCCCACACCTGGCGGGCCGCGATGGCCGAGCCGCCCGCAACCAGCGCCGAGGCGTCGAACATCCCGGGAAACACCGGGTCGTCGGCCGTGCCGAGGCCGTAACCGGCGAAGGTGGGATCCGAGCTTGCCTGCCGGACCGCGTCGAGGTAGTCGGCGCGGTGGATCGTCAGCAACTGCGCTTCGTCGGCCGGGCGTGGGGCCAGCAGCTCCAATCCGTCCAGTACGCCGAGTTCGCGGGCCAGCCGGATCGTGAGCTCCAGCCGGATCGGGTTGAGCGGGTGCTCGCCGAAGTCGTAGCCGAGGTAGGCCTCGTCCCATACCGCCGCCGCCGTACAGGTCATGGCTTGACGGTAGTGCTGCCGGCGCCGACGCGTTGACCGGCGGTGCCAGGATGGCCGGGTGCTCAACCCCGACTACCCGATCCACACCGCCCGGCTCAGCCTGCGTCCGCTCGGTCCGGGCGACGCCGATGCGATGTACGCGTACAAGTCGCGCGAGGACGTCTGCCGGTACATCCCACACCCGCCGCTCACCTACGAGCAGGTCGTCGCGCGCATGGCCGGTACACATACGAGGTCAACGCTGGACGACGAGGGGCAGGCCCTGTTCGTGGGCGTCGAGCTGCGCGGGTCGGGTGAGCTCATCGGCGACCTCGTGCTGTTCTGGCGCAGCCGCGAACATCGCGGCGGCGAGATCGGCTACGTTTTCGCGCCCGAACACACCGGCCACGGCTACGCGACCGAAGCGCTGCCGGAGCTCCTTCGGCTGGGCTTCGATCCAGAGCACGGGCTGGGCCTGCACCGGATCGTCGCCCGCCTCGACGCCCGCAACACCGCCTCGGCCCGGGTGGCCGAGCGGCTCGGCATGCGGCGCGAGGCCCAGCTCGTCCAGAACGAATGGTTCAAGGGTGAATGGACCGACGAACTGGTCTACGCGCTGCTCGAGGACGAGTGGGTTCAGGCCAGGGCTTGAGCCAGGTCGGCGAGCAGGTCCTCGACGTTCTCGATGCCGACCGAGAGCCGGACCAGGCTGGCGGGCACCTCGAGCGGTGAGCCGGCCACGCTCGCGTGGGTCATCCGGCCGGGATGCTCGATCAGCGACTCCACCCCGCCCAGCGACTCGCCCAGCGTGAACAGCTGCACCAGCTCGCAGACCTTCAGGGCCGACTCCTCACCCCCGCGCAGCGTGAACGACACCATGCCACCGAAGTCGCGCATCTGTCGGGCCGCGACATCGTGCCCGGCGTGTTGCAGCAGCCCGGGATAGAACACCCGGTCCACGGCGGGGTGGTCGAGCAGGAAGGCGACCACGCGTTCGGCGTTCTGGCAGTGCCGGTCCATGCGGACGCCGAGCGTCTTGATGCCGCGCAGCACCAGCCACGCGTCGAAGGGACCCGGGACAGCGCCCATCGCGTTCTGGTGGAACGCGAGGTCCTGACCCATCGCGACGTCGCCGGTGACGAGCGCACCGCCCACCACGTCGGAGTGGCCGCCGAGATACTTGGTGGTGGAGTGCACGACGACGTCGGCGCCGAGTGCGAGTGGCTGTTGGAGGTAGGGCGAGGCGAAGGTGTTGTCGACGACCAGCCGGGCCGACGCCGCCCGGCTGATCTCGGCCAGCGCGGCGATGTCGGCAATGCCCAGCAGCGGGTTGGTCGGCGTCTCACACCAGATCAGCCTGGTGTTGGGACGGACCGCCGCCCGCACCGCATCCAGGTCACCCAGTGGCACCGGGGTGTACTCCAGACCCCAGGGTGCCAACACCCGGGCGACGAGCCGGAACGTCCCGCCGTAGGCGTCGCCGGGCAGGATCACGTGATCGCCCGGCCGGCAGACAGCACGCAGCAGGGCGTCCTCGGCCGCCAGCCCGCTGGCGAAGGCCAAGCCGCGCGTGCCGCCCTCGATCGCGGCCAGCGCTTCCTCCAGGGCGGTCCGCGTCGGGTTCGCGCTGCGGCTGTACTCATAGCCGCCCCGCAGCCCGCCCACGCCGTCCTGCTTGTACGTCGACGTCTGGTAGATCGGGACGGCCACCGCGCCGGTCAGCGGGTCGGGCTCCTGACCGGCATGGATGGCCAGGGTGTCGAATCCGCGCGGCGCCTCGGTCATGCCCCGACCGTACTCAACGCCCGTCGCCGGCTCAGCTGCCGGCGAGGTGTCCGAGCAGGTCTTGGCGGGTGATCACACCAGCCGGCTTGCCGTCGACGTGTACGAGCAGCGCGCCGTCCTCGGTCAGGGCCGCGATCGCCGCCGACACCGGCTCGCCCGAGCCGACGATGGGCAGCGGCGGCGACATGTGCGGCTCGACGGCGTCGGCGAGACTCGCGTCGCCGTTGAACAACGCGTCGAGCAACGCCTTCTCCGACACCGAGCCCACGACCTCGCCGGCCGTGATCGGCGGCTCGGCCCGTACGACCGGGAGCTGGGACACCCCGTACTCGCGCAAGATGTCGATCGCTTCCCGGATCGTCTCGTTGGGATGGGCGTGGACCAGCGTCGGGGTCTCGCCGGACTTGCCCCGCAGCACGTCCAGAACCGTGGTCTGACCGGACGCGCCGAGGAAGCCGTAGTCGGCCATCCACTTGTCCGAGAAGATCTTGGACAGGTAGCCGCGGCCGCCGTCCGGAAGCAGCACGACCACCAGGTCGTCGGGGCCCAGTCGCGCCGCCACGCGCAGCGCCGCCTCGGCCGCCATGCCGCACGAACCGCCGACGAGCATGCCTTCCTCACGGGCCAGTCGGCGCGTCATCGCGAACGAGTCGCCGTCGGACACGGGCACGATTTCGTCGCAGATGTCGGGGTCGTAGGTCGCCGGCCAGAAGTCCTCGCCCACTCCCTCGACCAGGTAAGGCCGGCCGCTGCCACCGGAGTACACCGAGCCTTCCGGGTCGGCGCCGACGATTCGCACCGATCCGCCGGACTTCTCCTTGAGATAGCGCCCGGCACCGCTGATCGTGCCGCCCGTTCCGACGCCGGCGACGAAATGGGTGATCAGGCCGTCGGTCTGCTCCCAGATCTCCGGCCCGGTGGTCTCATAGTGCGACAGCGGATTGTTCGGGTTGGCGTACTGGTCGGGCTTCCAGCCGCCGGGCGTCTCCCGGGCCAGCCGATCCGAGACGCTGTAGTACGAGCGGGGGTCGGCCGGCGCCACGGCGGTCGGGCAGACGACGACCTCGGCGCCGTACGCCCGCAGCGTGTTGACCTTGTCGCCGCTCACCTTGTCCGGGCAGACGAAGATGCAGTGGTAGCCGCGCTGCTGAGCGATGATCGCCAGCCCGACCCCCGTGTTGCCGGACGTCGGCTCCACGATCGTGCCCCCGGGCTGCAGCTGGCCGGATTGCTCGGCCGCGTCGATCATGCGCCGGGCGATCCGGTCCTTCACCGACCCGCCCGGATTGAAGTATTCGACTTTGGCCAGCACGGTCGGTGCCAGCCCTGCGGTGACGCTGTTCAACCGAACCAGCGGGGTATTGCCGATCAGGTCGACGAGCGACTCGGAATAGCTCATGACCGGCACGTTAGCCTCGAAGGTCGGACGAAGGGAGTATTGGTGAGTCGCGCGAGCCAGGCTAGGAAGATAGCCGCGTACGGCGGCGGCGGGCTGGGCGCCATCGGGGCAGTCGGTGGCGCCGCCCTGTTCGGCTTGCTCATCGGCGAGAGCAAGCTGGCTCGCCGCCGCATTCCGGCCCCCGAGACTGCCCCGCCCGTCTCGCACGACACGACGTGGGCGGCAGCGGGCGTGCCCACCGACGGCCCGCCGATCCGGATCGCCATGCTCGGCGACTCCTCGGCTGCCGGATACGGCGTGTACCGCGACCGGGACACCCCGGCGGCTCAGCTCGCGATCGGGATCTCCGATGTCGCTCGCCGGCCCGTGCACGTGACCAACGTGGCCGTCGTCGGCGCCGAGTCCGGCGATCTCGCGGCCCAGTTCGACGAGCTCGGCTCGGCCGAACTCGAGCTCGCGATCATCATGATCGGCGCGAACGACGTCACCCACCGGGTCAAGCCGACGGAGTCGGTGCGTCACTTGGAGACGGCGGTGCGCCGGTTGCGGGCCCGGGGCGCCGAGGTCGTCGTCGGTACCTGTCCCGACTTGGGCACGATTCGGCCGCTGGCCCAGCCGCTGCGCGCCTACGCCCGTCGGCTGTCGCGCACCCTGGCCGCCGCCCAGACGGTCGTGGTCGTCAGCGCGGGCGGGCGCACAGTGTCCCTCGGCGACCTGCTCGGGCCGCTGTTCGCGTCGCGCCTGGACCTGTTCAGCGACGACCAGTTCCATCCCAGCGCGGCCGGGTACGCGGCCGCGGCCGAGGCGTTGCTGCCGAGCGCACTCGACGCGCTGGGTCTCAGCACCCGGGTCACCTCGGCCAGTACGTTCACCACCCGGCTGCCCAAGCCGGTGGCCCGCGCGGCCGCCCAGGCTGCCGCCCGGCCCGGTACCGAGGTTGCGGCCACCGATCGCCACGGCGAGCGGGCCGGGCGCCGGGGACCGTGGGCCCAGCTGCGCCGTCGCCGGCCGCGCGTGCCCGTCAGCGCGTCGGCCGAGATGGCCGTCCCCATCCCGGATGCGGTGACGACGACCACCGATCCCTGACACCCGGGCGGCGGGATGGCAGCATCGGCAGCAGCGCCCATGACTCGGAGGCCCTCATGACAGAAGCCGTGATCGTCGCTGCCGCACGTTCGCCGATCGGCCGCGCGGTCAAGGGTTCGCTGGCCAGCATTCGGCCCGACGAGCTGGCGACCCAGATCGTGCGAGCCGCCCTCGACAAGGTGCCCGCGCTCAACCCGCACGAGATCGACGACCTGATGATGGGCTGCGGGCAGCCCGGCGGCGAAGGCGGCTTCAACATCGCCCGGATCACCGCCGTCGCGCTCGGCTACGACTTCCTGCCCGGCACCACCGTCAACCGCTACTGCTCGTCGTCGCTGCAGACCTCGCGGATGGCCTTTCACGCGATCAAGGCCGGCGAGGGCGACGTGTTCGTCTCCGCCGGCGTCGAGGTCGTGTCCAGCTTCGGCCGGGGCAGCTCCGACGGTTGGCCCAACACGCACAACCCGCGCTACGCCGAGGCCGAGTCCCGCACGGCGAAGGTGGCCGAGTCCGGCGCGGGCGAATGGCACGACCCCCGTGAGGAAGGCCAACTGCCTGACGTCTACATCGCCATGGGCCAGACGGCCGAGAACGTCGCATTGCTCAAGGACGTCAGCCGTGAGGACATGGACCACTTCGGGGTGCGGTCGCAGAACCTGGCCGAGCGAGCCATCCGGAACGGCTTCTGGGCCCGCGAGATCACGCCGGTGACGCTGCCCGACGGCACGGTGGTATCGACCGACGACGGCCCGCGCGCCGGCGTCACCTACGAGACGGTCTCGGCCCTCAAGCCGGTCTTCCGGCCCGACGGCCGGGTGACCGCGGGCAACTGCTGCCCGTTGAACGACGGCGCGGCCGCGCTGGTGATCATGAGCGACACCAAGGCCGCGGCGCTAGGCCTCACGCCGCTCGCCCGAATCGTCTCCACCGGCGTCTCGGCCCTGTCGCCGGAGATCATGGGCCTCGGGCCGGTGGCCGCGTCGACGAAGGCGCTGGCCAACGCCAACATGAGCATCGGGGACATCGACCTGGTCGAGATCAACGAGGCCTTCGCGGCCCAGGTGTTGCCGTCGCAGCGCGAACTCGGGATCGACCTGGACCGGCTCAACATCAACGGCGGCGCGATCGCCGTCGGCCATCCGTTCGGCATGACCGGCGCGCGCATCACCGCCACCTTGATCAACTCGCTGCAGACGCACGACAAGCAATTCGGCCTGGAGACGATGTGCGTGGGTGGCGGGCAGGGCATGGCGATGGTGTTGGAGCGGCTCAGCTAGCCCTCGAACGCCCATATTTCGCAGTTCCGGTCGAAGCGGAAGACTCGGGATTTTCCGTCACGGTGCGTAACCGAGACCGCTTTGGGTCGTTGTTCGGTTGAGCGCGAGCGGACATCCGGTGGGGGAATGGCCGGTCGGGCAAACGCCGAGGGCGGACCCGGAATCTCCGGATGGAGACTCCAGATCCGCCCTCGCGTGTTTCTGGCGGCGCTTACCTGCGGGCGAAGTAGCTCAGCAGGCGCAGGATCTCGATGTAGAGCCAGATCAGCGTGACCATCAGCGCGAACGAGGCGTACCAGGCGAACTTCTCGTCGGTGCCGTTGCGGATGCCCTGCTCGATCATGTCGAAGTCCATGACCAGGTTCATCGACGCAATGACGATGCAGAGGATGCTGAACCCGATGGCGAGCGCCCCGCCGTCACGCAGGCCGAGGCCGCCCGGGTGGAACAGGTAGGCCACCAGGTTGATCAGCATCAGCCCGAAGACGCCGATCGTGGCGCCGACGACGATGCGGGTGAACTTCGGGGTGACCCGGATGGCGCCGATCTTGTAAACGAACAGCATGCCGCCGGCGACCATCACCGTGCCCGTGATCGCCTGGATCACGATGCCCGGGTAGGCGTTGTTGAAGATGCGGCTGATCGCGCCGAGCAAAACGCCCTCGAAGACCGAGTAGGTGATGGCCAGCGCCGCATTCACCTTCATCGTGAACGACATGTAGAGCCCGAGGCCGAGCCCGCCCATGAGGGAGATGATCAGCACCGGGGCGGCGAGCCGGTCGGGGGTTGCGATCCACGAGATGGCCCCCGCGACGAGCAGCACGCCCAACATCGCGCCGGTGCGCTGGACGACGTCATCGAGGGTCATGTAGCGCCGGGAACCGGTCGGCCCGGCGTAGGCGGGTTTGCTGTACATGCTCTGCAGGTCATCGGCCGTCGGTGTCGGCACGCCGGGGCGGTTACCGCCGGAAACCTGGCCGAACTTGTTGATGACGGGGTTCTGGGCCATCGTGGTCGAGCCTCCTGTGTCACGGACGCGCCCCCGCGATGCGCGGGAGCGCCCGCCCGGTCGTGGACGGTGTATCTGTCGAATCAACGATACGGACCAGCCGTGGGTTCCTGTCAGCCGCCGGATCGCGGCGCTTTTCCCCGCCGGTGGCCGGTTTGGCTGGCCGGAACCGGTCGCCAGCGGGGAAAGGCGTACCGGGCTGCGATGGTCATCACCCGACCGGCCCCGGCCGCCTACCGGCGGGTAACTTATCTGGAACACGACGTACCACCGATCGTCGGGAGCGAACATGTCAGGGCGCAACACCCGCGGACGCGACATCATGGGCGCCGCCCTGGCCGCGTTGAACAAGCTGGCCGGCTCACGGGCGATCGACCGGCTCCGGTTGCGCAAGCCCGTGGAGAAGGTCGTCTACTCCGCCAGCCGGAGCGGATTCAAGACGGTCGGGGCGGTGAACCGGGCGTTCGCGGCGGCCCAGCACCGCAGCCCGGCCCAGCGACCGGCCCGCGCCGCTGACCGAGGCCTGTTCGACCTCGAGCCCACGGACGAACAGAAGATGATCGTGGCCGCCACCGCCGACTTCGCCGCGGAGCAACTGCGCCCGGCGGCCGCTGTGGCCAACGATGACTGCGCCGCTCCGGAGCCCCTGCTCAAGCGCTCGATCACCGAACTCGGGGTCACGCTCGTCGGCGTACCCGAGTCCTTGGGCGGCATGAGCGCCGAACGCTCGACGACGACCGGCGTCCTCGTCGCCGAGGCGCTCGCGCACGGCGACATGGGCCTCGCGGTGGCCTGCCTGGCTCCAGCCGCGGTCAGCAATGCACTGGTGCTCTGGGGCGACGACGCTCAGCAAGCCGCATACCTGCCCGTCTTCGTCGGCGACGACGTGCCCGCGGCCGCGCTGAGCGTGCTCGAGCCACATCCCCTCTTCGACCCGTTCGCGCTGCGTACCACCGCGCGGCGCAGTTGCGGCGGCTTCGTCCTGACCGGCGTCAAGTCACTGGTGCCACGGGCCGACACCGCCGAGTTGTTCGTCGTCGCGGCCGATCTCGAGGGCAAGCCCGCGCTGTTCCTGGTCGAGTCCGGTGCGGCGGGCATCACGATCGAGGCCGAGCCGGCGATGGGGCTGCGGGCGGCATCGATGGCCCGCCTCATCCTCCAAGACGTCGCCCTGCCAGCCGGCGCTCTGCTCGGCGATGGGCGGCCCGACGCCTACGCCGACTGCATCCGGCTGGCCCGGCTGGGCTGGTCGGCGCTGGCCCTCGGAACGGCGAAGGCCGTACTCGACTACGTCATCCCCTACGTCAATGAGCGGCACGCATTCGGTGAGCCGCTGAGCAATCGGCAGGCGGTCGCGTTCATGGTCGCCAATATCGGCATCGAGCTGGAAGGCGCGCGGCTGGTCACGCTTCGAGCGGCCAGCCGGGCCGAGCAGGGCAAGCCGTTCGCGCGCGAGGTGGCGCTGTCGCGTCGACTCACGGCCGAATACGGGATGCAGATCGGCAGCAACGGTGTGCAGCTGCTCGGCGGGCACGGCTACGTCAAGGAGCACCCGGTCGAGCGGTGGTACCGCGACCTACGGGCGATCGGCGTGATGGAAGGCGTGGTGTTGGTCTGATGAGTGAGCATCGCAGCGAGGAACGAGCGAGGAGCGGAGCGAATCCAGCGATGAGCGCTTGCGCGAAGAGCAGGTAAACATGACCATCAACTTGGAAGTGCCGAAGAAGTTCGGGTTGATCGTGAACCAGGCCCATCAGGTCTCGCGGGAGATCTTCCGGCCGATCTCGCGCAAGTACGACCAGGCCGAGCACGAGTACCCCAAGGAACTCGACATGCTCGCGTCCTTGGTCGACGGCATGAACGCCTCGGGCGAGACCAGCACCGGTGCGCGCGGTGTCCGGCGCGAGACCGGCGGCGACGGCGGCAACCGCAACGGTACGAACATGTCCGGCGTGCTGTCGATCATGGAGGCGTGCTGGGGCGACGTCGCCATGGTGCTGTCGATGCCGCGCCAAGGGCTGGGCAACGCCGCCATCGCCTCCGTCGCCGACGACGAGCAGCACGCGCGCTTCGACAAGGTCTGGGCGTCGATGGCGATCACCGAGCCGTCGTTCGGTTCGGACTCGGCCGCCGTGCAGGCCACGGCGGTGCGCGACGGTGACGAGTACGTCATCAACGGCGAGAAGATCTTCGTCACCGCGGGTGCGCGCAGCGACGCCGTCGTCGTATGGGCGTCGCTGGACAAGAGCAAGGGCCGCGCGGCCATCAAGTCGTTCGTGGTCGAGAAGGGCACGCCCGGCATGACCGTCGAGCGGCTCGAGCACAAGCTCGGCATCCGCGCCTCCGACACGGCGACGATCCGGTTCACCGACTGCCGGGTGCCGGCCGCGAACCTGCTCGGTTCACCCGAGATCGACGCCGAGCAGGGTTTCGCCGGCGTCATGCAGACATTCGACAACACCCGCCCGCTCGTCGCGGCCATGGCGGTCGGCTGCGCGCGGGCGGCGCTCGACGAGATCCAGGACCTGCTCGAGACGGCCGGCGTCCGCGTCGACTACGACCGGCCGATGTCCAGCCAGCACGCCGCCGCGGCGACGCTGCTGCAGATGGAAGCGGACTGGGAGGCGGCCTACCTGCTGACGCTGGCCGCGACCTGGATGGCTGACAACAACAAGCCGAATTCGCTCGAGGCGTCGATGGCCAAGGCCAAGGCCGGCCGTGTGGCAGTCGACATCACCTTGCGCTGCGTCGAGCTGGCCGGCTCGTTCGGCTACAGCGAGAACTCGCTGCTCGAGAAGTGGGCCCGCGACTCCAAGATCCTCGACATCTTCGAAGGCACTCAACAGATCCAGCAGCTCATCGTGGCCCGCCGGCTGCTGAACAAGTCCTCGGCCGAGCTCAAGTAGCCCAGCGCTCAGCGGCCGACGAGGTCTTGATACTCCGGGTGCTTCTCGATGAACGCCCCCACGAACTGGCAGCGCGGCACGACCTTCAGCCCCCGGCTGCGCGCGTCGTCGAGCGCGCCCTGGATCAGCGAGCTGGCCAGGCCCTGCCCTTCGAAGGCCGGGTCGATCTCGGTGTGCGGCATGATCGCCACATCGCCGTCGACGGTGAACAAGGTGTAGCCGGCGAGCGCGTCGTCGACCATGATTTCGTAGCGGTGCCGTTCCGGTCTCTCAGTGACTGTGGTCGCCATCGTTACCTCGCTGGGCTGGATGTCATCGTCGCGCTCGCCTCGTCGACTGCTCCTGTCGTACTGTCGATGGAGTGAGCAATCTCGACCGTACGCCCGGATTGTCCCGGGTGGGTGGGCACGCCGGCGTCGCGGCCCACCCCGTGCACGAGGTGTACGCCGGCCGCGAGGTGCTGCTGGGCGAGAGCACCCGGGTGCGGCGGCTTTTGCCCAATCTCGGCCGGCGCCTCGTCGGCCCGTGGTGCTTCGTCGACCACTACGGCCCGGACGATGTCGCGGCCGGCGCGGGCATGCAGGTGCCGCCGCATCCGCACATGGGGCTGCAGACCGTCAGCTGGCTGCTCAGCGGAGAGGTGCATCACCGCGACAGCCTCGGCAGCGACCAGCTGATCCGGCCGGGTGAGCTGGGGCTGATGACATCGGGACGCGCGATCGCGCACGCGGAACAGTCGCCGGTGCCGCATCCGGCGCTGCTGCACGGCGTCCAACTGTGGGTGGCCCTGCCGGACGCCGACCGCGACGTGGCGCCATCGTGGGCCCATCACGCCGCACTGCCGATCGTCACCGACACCGGCGTGACGACCACGGTGATCATGGGCAGCTTGGCCGGCGCGGTGTCGCCGGGGCGTCCGTACTCACCGCTCGTCGGTGCCGACGTCGCCCTCCGGCCGGGCGCGGACGCGCTGCTGCCACTCGAGCCCGACTTCGAGCACGCGGTGCTGGCGATGTCCGGCACGGTGGACATCGATGGCGTGTCGGTTTCTCCCGGGTCGATGCTCTACCTGGGCTGCGGCCGCCGCGACCTGCGCCTGCACTCGGCTCCTGGCGCGCAGGTGCTACTGCTGGGCGGGGAACCGTTCGACGAGCAGATCGTGATGTGGTGGAACTTCGTCGCCCGTACCAACGAAGAGATCGCCGCGGCCCGGACCGCCTGGGCCGAGGGCGACCGTTTCGGCGTGGTCGCGGGGTACGACGGCGACCCCCTGCCCGCTCCCCCATTGCCGGCCGGGCGGCTCAAGCCCGGCGGACGTATTCGTCGATAACCCAACGGAGGTAAGGCATGACCCTGTACGGCCAGGAACACATCGAGCGCTACGAGGCGACTGATGGCGCGGAGGGATACCAGTGGCGCAACGGCACTGAGATCCTCGTCCTCACGACGACCGGGCGACGCAGCGGCCAGCCGCGCAAGCACGCGCTGATCTTCCGACCGCACGGGGACAGCTACCTGGTCGTCGCGTCGAAGGGTGGCGCCGACGAGCCGCCGATCTGGTATCTCAACCTGCAGGCCAACCCCGACGTGCAGGTGCAGATCAAGGGCGAGAAGTTCAAGGCCCGGGCCCGCACGGCGACGCCCGAGGAGAAGCCGCAGCTGTGGCAGGAGATGGTCGAGGTCTGGCCGGACTACGCCGAGTACCAGAAGAAGACCGAGCGCGAGATCCCGGTGGTTGTGCTCGAGCGCAGCTGACCGGTTGGCGCGGTAGGGCGGGCTGGCCCGGCTGGGCCCGGCTGGGGCCGGCTTTTCCCCGCTGGTGACCGGGTTGCGGCCGGCCTTTCCCCGCTGGTGACTGGTTGGGCTCGGGTTTTCCCCGCTGCTGACCGGTTGAGGCGCCCGTAACCGGTCACCAGCGGGGAAAACCTGTTCGGTCGTGGCGCCGAAGCTAACCCGTTTGGAGGCGTGGCTGGCGACATGCCAGGCTGGAGACATGGCGGAGAAGAAGAACGACGCGAGCGGGGACGCCAAGGCGAAATTCCGCGAGGCCCTCGAGCGCAAGCGCAGCCACCAGGCCGACCGCGCCGCTGACAACGAAGCCCACGGCACGTCCAAGATCCACGGCGAGCACGGCGCGGCCGGCGGCAACCGGATGTTCCGTCGCAAGAGCGGCGGCTGAAACCCTGCTTGGGTGCCCCCGGTCGGATTCGAACCGACACTGAAACCCTTTTAAGGGGTTTGCCTCTGCCGATTGGGCCACGGGGGCGACGCCGGCCGACGCCTCATTGTGCCGCCCCGAGCGTCGCATTGGCCGGTGATTGCCGCCGCAACGCCTCATCCGGTGTCACCCGCGACGTCGCACCGCCTTGCCGCGGGTGCAACGGACGCGATCGGCCCCATCCCCGTTGGACGTCGTTGATCAACTCGCGTTTGGTGCGCGAAAACCGCGGAAACCGCTCACAAGACGAGAGTTGATCAACGAGGAACCGCAGAGGACGACGGCGGGCGGGTCAGGAGATTTCCGGCAGGCGGCGCTCACCGGCAGCCTGCTCGAACTCCGAACGCGGTTGCTGCAACTGCCCCAGCGAGACGATCTCGCGCCGGAACACCAGCGCGCCCGTCCAGTCGGCCAGCACGCGGACCTTGCGGTTGAACGTCGGCATCCGCGACAGGTGGTACGTGCGGTGCATGAACCAGGCCACCGGTCCCCGGAGCTTGATGCCGTAAACCTCAGCCACCCCGCGATACAAACCGAGCGAGGCGACCGAGCCGACGTACGCGTGGCGGTAGTCGCGCAGGTTCCCGCCGTGCACGGTCGCCTCGACGTTGCCGGCGAGCGTCTTGGCCTGTCGGACGGCGTGCTGGGCACTCGGCCCGGTCAACGCGTTCGGGTCGTTCTTGGTCAGGTCGGGCACGGCCGCGCAGTCGCCGGCCGCGAACACCCCGGTCACGCCCTTCACGGTCAGGTTGGCCGCGCAGGCCAGCCGACCGGCGTCGTCGAGGGGCAGGTCGGTCTGGCGGAGCATCGGGTTGGCCTTGACGCCGGCGGTCCAGACGAGGGTCTCGACGTCGAAACCGTCGCCGTCGGAGAGCACCACATGCCCGTCGACGGCCGAGTTCAGCCGGGTGTTGAGCCGGACGTCGATCTTGCGCTCGAGGAGGCGGTCGACGGTGTAAGCCGACAGTCGCACCGAAACCTCGGGCATGATCCGACTCGCCGCCTCGACCAGCACCCAGCGCATCTCGGACGGCTGCACGCTCGGGATGTAGCGCAGTGCGTACTGCGCCATGTCCTGCAGTTCCGCCATTGCCTCGACGCCGGCGTAGCCGCCGCCCACGAACACGAACGTCAGGGCCCGGCGTCGGCGGGCCGGGTCCTTGGTCGACGCGGCCAGCTCGAGGCAGGACAGCACGTGATTGCGCAGATAGATCGCTTCGCCGATCGTCTTGAAACCGATGCCCTGCTCGGCCAGCCCCGGTATCGGCAGCAACCGCGAGACCGAGCCGGGGCAGACGACGAGCAGGTCGTAACCCACCTCGTACGGGTTGCCCTCCGCCGGTTGCACCGTCACGACCTTGCGCGCGTGCTCGATGCTCGAGGCCGCCGCCGTGATCACGTTGCACTTGCGCAGCACCTTGCGCAGGGGAACGACGACGTGGCGCGGCTCCAGGTTGCCGGCTGCCGCCTCCGGCAGGAACGGCTGATAGGTCATGTTCGACTGCGGATCGATCACCGTGATCTCGGCGGCTCCACGCGACAACCGCTTCTGGAGCCGGAAGGCGGTGAACATGCCGACATAGCCACCGCCGACGATGACGATCCGGACCGGACGACTCACCGCTGCTGCCATGACATCGACGTTAGCGAAGCCGGCGCGAGGCAGCCACGCCGGTGCGGCCAGGGGCGACACCGGTCACGATCCGGCGACCGCCGCCGCCCGCCGGAACACCGCGTCGAGCATCGCTTCGGTGAGCCGCCCGGTGAACGTGTTCTGCTGGCTGACGTGGTAGCAGCCGATGACGGTGCGGCCGTCGATGTCGGCCTCGACGCCGTGGCCGAACAGCGGTAGCCGCGTGGGCAGCGCCACGCCCGCCCCGCGCAGCGCCGGCCACAGCGCCGCCCACCCGAATCCGCCCAGTACCACGACCGCGCGCACGGCCGGCCACATCAGTTCGAGCTCGCGGACCAGCCAGGCCCGACAGGTGTCCCGTTCCTGCGGGGTCGGTTTGTTGGCCGGCGGCGCGCACCGCACCGGGGCCGTGATGTACACGTCGCGCAGCGCCAGTCCGTCGCCTGCGGCCACCGACGTGGGCTGGTTGGCCAGCCCGACGCGGTATAGGGCGGCGTAGAGCCAGTCGCCGCTGCGGTCGCCGGTGAACATCCGCCCGGTCCGGTTACCGCCGTGAGCGGCGGGAGCCAGCCCGAGCACGAGGATGCGCGCCGGCTGGGCCCCGAATCCGGCCAACGGACGGCCCCAGTACTCCTCGTCGGCGAACGCTCGGCGCTTCTCGACCGCGACCTGCTCGCGCCACTGCACGAGCCGCGGGCAGGCCCGGCACACGGTGGCGCGGGCGGCCAATTCCAACAGTCCCGGCGCGGATCCCGCCAATGCGGCGGCTTGCTCGGGGTTCGCGGCGACCGGGGTGCTCGGGGTCGCCGGATCCCCCGGCCAGCCCGAGCCAGGAGCCACGACCACCGCGCCAGCTTCGCACGAACGGCCAGTGACGCGGCGCACCGGCTGGGTAGGCTGACCGCACAGTTCGACGGACGGAGAATCGATGGCCCACGTCGCCGAGAAGGTCACGATGAAGCTCGTGACGGTCGTGGTCGGCATCCCAGTGGCCCGGGCCACCAAGAAGGCGGTCGAAGGGGTCTGGCGCACGACCCATTCCCCTGATGCCCCGCGCCGCCCGAGCGAGCGCGGCGTTCGCTGGGGCGACGCGGTCACCTGGGCCGCGCTGTCGGCCGCCGGTCTCGTCATCGCCGATCTGCTCACCCGCAAGGGCGCCGAAGAGGTATGGCGCACGCTCATCGGCACCGAACCGCCGCCGCGCCCCCTGACGAAGGCCGAGAAGAAGCTGGAGAAGGCGCAGGCGAAGGCCGAACTCGACTCGTCCTGAGCGACCGGCCGAACTTCAGGGCGCCCAGGAATCGAAGTTGGCGCGGCCGGCCAGCTTCCAGGCCAGGATGGCGGCGCCGAGCTGACCGGCGCGGGTGCCGAGCGGCGAGAGCGCAACAGCCGGCGCGGCGCGCCAGCTGAGCCGCCCGGCCAACGCCGCCCGCACCGGTTCGAGCAACGCGTCCCCGGCCAGGGCCAGCCCGCCACCGAGCACCACCAGCTCGGGGTCGAGCAGCATCGTGTAGGACGCCAACCCGATGCCGAGCGCGTCGGTCGCCTCGTCCCACACCCGCGCAGCCAACGGGTCCGAGCCCCGCGCCGCACCCACCTCGCGCGCGCTCGACCCGGCCCGGCCACCGAGCGCGCGGTACCGGCGCGCGATCGCCGCCGCCGACGCGTAGGTCTCCAGGCAGCCGCGCTGCCCGCACGCGCACACGTCTCCGTCCGGATAGACGGGCACGTGCCCGATCTCGCCGGCCGAGTCCGTCGCACCACGCACCGCGACGCCTTCTGCCACCACCACTCCGGCAATGCCGGTCCCGATGACCATGATCAGACACTCGGCCACACCCCGCGCCCGGCCCAGCGTGCACTCGGCGAGACCGGCCGCCCGCACGTCGTGCTCGACCGCGACCGGCAGGCCGAGGTCGGCGGCGATCAGGTCCCGCAGCGGGACGTCGTGCCAGCCGATGTTCGTCGCATACCGCGCCGTGCCGGTCGCGACATCGACCGAACCCGGGACGACGACGCCGGCAGCCACCACGGCCGGCCCGGCCAGGTCGCCTACGGCCGCGCGCACCGCCGCGATCACTGCCGCGGGCCCCTCGGCCACCGGAGTGGGGCGCTCGGCCTGACGCACGACGGTGGCGTCGGCGTCGAGCAGGGCCGCCTTGATGCCAGTGCCGCCGACATCGACGGCGAGCACGACCGGCGACGCAGGCGCGGCAGGCGCGGTAGGCGGCACGCGACTATTTGATCGAGCCCGCGGTGAGCCCGCCGACGACCTTGCCCTCGATGATCGCGAAGAGCGCGATGACGGGCAGGGTGGCGATCACCGATCCGGCGAACAGGTGCCCCCAGTCGATCGAGTACTGGCCGATGTAGTTGTTGATCCCCACGGTCAGCGGCCGTTGGCGGTCCGGGGCGCCCAGCGTCAACGTCAAAGCCACCAGCAACTCGTTCCACGCACCGATGAACGTGAAGATCAGAGCGGTGACGATGCCGGGCAGCGCCAACGGCAGCGTAATCCGGCCGAGTGCGCCGAGCCGGCTGGTGCCGTCGACCATGGCCGCCTCTTCCAGCTCGGCCGGAATCGAACTGAAATAGGCGTTGAGGATCCAGACCGCGAACGCCAGGTTGAACCCGGCGTTGACGAGGATGAGCGACAAGATCGGGCTCGGCAGGTCAAAGCTGATGAACTCGCGCTGGATGCCCACGAGCATTGCCGCGGGCTGGAACATCTGCGTGGCCAGCACGAGCAACAGGAACACCGCCCGACCGCGAAACCGCCGCCGCGCGGTGAAGTACGCCGCCGGGAGCGCGACCACCAGCACGAGCAACGTCGCCCCGCCGGCCACCTTCAGGCTGGCGCTGAGGTTCTTGCCGAAGCCGGTCTTCCAGATGGACGTGAAGTTCGACCAGTCGTAGTGCTGGGGCAGGTAACCGCGCGCCAGCAGTTCCTTCGGTGGCCGCAGCGCGGAGATCACCATCTCGACGTAGGGCAGGATGAAGATCATCGCAATCGCGTACGCGGCCAGCGCCAACACGATCGTGCGCGGCGTCAAGCGCGTCGTGCGCTTGCGTTTGGTGCGCGCCGGGGCGGCCACAACCGCCGGGCGGGCCTCAGTGGTAGCGGCGGTCACGCTTGCACCTGCTCTCTCCAGCGCGTCGCCCGCAGGAAGAGCAGCACGATCAGAATCACCAAGCCGAAGTTGATGACGGACATGGCGGCGGACTCGCCGATGTAACTCTGCTTGAGCAAGAACATGAACGTCGTCGTTGTACTCGTCTGGTAACCCGGACCGCCGCGGGTCATCTCCCAGATGATCGGGAACGAGTTGAAGACGTTGATGACGTTGATGAGCGCCGCGACCAGGAAGGCCGGGCGCAGCAGCGGCAGGGTGATGGACCGGTACACCTGCCAGCGGGAGGCTCCATCTACCCGGGCCGCCTCGTACACGTCCTGCGGGATGGTCTGCATACCGGCGAGCAGGGCGTAGGTCGAGAAAGGCAGCGACACGAACACGGCGACGACCATCATCCACACGAATGCCGACGTCGGCCGGCCCAGCCAGTCGGCCTGATTGCTGTTGAACCCCTTGAGCAGCCCGATGTCGTGCAGGAAGACGTTGATGACGCCGTTGTTGGCGTCCAGCGCCCAACGGAAGACCAGGGACGTCATCATCACCGACGCTGCCCAAGGCGCGATCAGGGCCCACCGAGCCACCCGCCGGCCGGGGAACCGTTGGTTGAACAACTGGGCCAGGCCGAGCGACAGCAGCATCGTCACCGCAACAACCGCCACCACCCAGACAATCGTGCGGATCAGCACGCCCTTGAGGTCGGGCTCGTCGAACAGCGCGCTGAAGTTCTTGCCGCCGGCCGATCCGAGGATGAACCCGTCCGGGCTGATGTGCTGCATCGAGGTCCGGAACATGACCACGACCGGCCACAGCACGACGACGGCGATGAGGGCGATCGCCGGGCCGATCCAGAGCAGCGGGTAGGCCGCGCGCGCCACCCGGCGGCCCGGGCTCTGCCGAGGCCGTGAGCGGCGCCGGGCTGCGGTTACGGTGCTCTGCTCGGCCATCGCTCGTCACCCCGGCAGGAGAGAAAGGATCCCGGCACGGGGAGGGAGAAGGGCCGCTCCCCGCGCCGGGACGACTGGATCAGCTGCCCTTCTTGGCGGTCGTCTGAATGGTGCCGAGGACCTTCTTGGGGTCACCGGTCACCGCTGTGCCGATCGTGTGCTGGATCTGGGTCTTCACATTCGCCCACACCGTGTCACTCGGGTACTGGACGGCCTTCGGAAGCGCCTTGAGGAACGGGCCGAAGATCGGATCCGACGAGAGCGACTGTGCGGCCGAGGTCGTAGCCGGCAGCAGGTCGTACTCCTTGTCGAACTGCAGCTGGTACTTGTCGGAGTACGCGAAGTCGAGGAACTTCTTGATCGCGGCCTGCTTCGAGGTGCCGCCGTTCTTGAAGGCCGCGACGAAGTCGCAAACGCCGAGAGTGCTCTCGAGCGGCCCGGACTTGCCGGCGATCGGCACCGACGTCCAGTCCGAAGTGCTGAGCACCTTGCCACCCTCGATGATCGGGATGAGCGCCGGCGAGCCGTTGATCATGCCGATCTGGCCCTGCGCGAACTGCTTCCACAGGTCGGTGCGGTTCTTGTTGCCCGGGTTGGGCTCAGTGGCGCCGGAGCCCACCAGCTGCTTCAGGAACTGGAACGTCTCGACGTTCTTGGAGCTGTCGATGGCCCAGTCGCCATTGGAGTCCTTGTAGTTGCCGCCATTGCCGAGCATCCACAGCAGCGACTCGCCCTGCGCCTCTTCCGAGCCGAGCGGCAGTCCGAAGCCGATCTTGCCGAGCGCCTTGATCTTGAGCGCATCGGCCTGGATGTCGGCCCAGGTCTGCGGCGGGGACATGATGTGGGCCTGCTCGAACAGCTTCTTGTTGTAGAACAGCGTGCGCGAACTGGTCGTGAACGGCATGCCGTACTGCGCGTCCTTGTAGCTGCCGAGCTTGGCGAATACCGGCATCAGGTTGCTCGAGTTGGTCATGACGTCGCTGGCCTTGTAGAGCAGGCCTTCCTGCGCGTAGTTGGAGAAGTAGTCGCCCTCAGTGATGTCGGGGAACTGGTGGTTCTGCACCATCGTCTGGACCTGGGTGTCGAAGTCGTTCCAGTTGATGGTCTGCACTTTGACCGTGATCTTCGGGTTCTGCGCGTGGAAGGCGGTGGCGATCTGTTCCCAGTACTTCTGGGTGGTGTTCGCCGGCCCCGTGCCGTAGTCGGCGCCCACCAGCTTGAGCGTCGTCGTGCCGTTGCCGCTGCCGCTCTTCTTGGAACTGCTGCTGCTGCACGCGCTCAGGGCAAGGACTGCCGCGGCGCTCAGCGCCACGGCCGCGACCAGGCCTCGTTTCATGTCCGACCTCTTCCTGCTTGTTGTGACGACGTTTGTGCGAACGCCGACGTCCCCGTCGCCACCCTCACGATGCCCGGACGCTACCCTCATTCCGGCCAGTGGTCTAGACCAGTAGCCAGAATTCAGCCGGACCGAGTTCGAGTCGAAACCTCAGCCCAACAGGCTCAGGGCGATGCCGTCGAGGATGTCGTGTTCGCTCGCGATGACCTCGGCCGCGCCGGTGGCCTCGACGAGGCTCCGCAGGATCAGGGCGCCCGCCCCGATCACGTCGACCCGGCCCGGATGCATGACTGGCAGGGCGGCCCGCTCGTCGTGGGTCATCGCCAAGAGCCGGGCCGTGACATCGTGCACCTGGGGCGCGCTCAGCACCCGGCCGTGGATGGCGGCAGCGTCGTAGCGGTCGAGCCCGAGCGCGATCGCGGCCACCGTTGTCACCGTCCCGGCCACCCCGACGAACGTGCCCACGTCGTACAGCGGCACATCGCCTCGGACCTGGTCGATCGCCTGCCGCACGTCGGCGACGGCGGCCTCGATCTGCTCGGGCGTGGGCGGATCGCTGCGCAGGTGCCGCTCGGTCATCCGGACGCACCCGACGTCCATGCTGCGTGCGCGCAGCCCGCCGGCACCGTCCGGCGAGCCGACGACCAGTTCCGTCGAGCCTCCGCCGATGTCGGCGACCAGCACCGGCCCACGCAGATCGCGCAGGCTGGCAACGGCGCCGGCGAAGGACAGGGCGGCCTCCTCCCGGCCCGAGATGACCTCCGGATCGCGGCCCAGGACCGCGCGCACCATCGACACGAAAACGTCACGGTTGGCCGCGTCGCGTGTGGCGCTGGTGGCGACCATCCGCACCCGCTCGGCGCCGTTGGCCGTGATGGTGGCGGCGTAGTCGCGGAGGGCGGCCCGGGTGCGCTCAAGCGCTTGCGGGGCCAGCGATCCCGTGCGGTCCACCCCTTCGCCCAGCCGCACGATCCGCATCTCCCGGGTGACGTCGACGAGCTGACCGTCCACCGCGTCGGCGACGAGCAGCCGGATCGAGTTCGTCCCGCAGTCGATCCCGGCGACCCTCACTCGATGGGCCGTTCGACACACGGACCGCTCGTACTCCAGTCCGGAAGCGCGGCCAGGGCTTCGTCACCGAGTGGGTTGACGCCGCCGCCGGCCGCGAGCGAGTGCGCCACGAGAACGTGCAGGCACTTGACCCGGTTGGGCATCCCGCCGGCGCTGATCCCGTCGATCTCGTCGACGTGCTCGATCTCCTCGCGCCCGGCGAGATAGGACTCGTGGGCAGCCAGGTAGGCGGCCGCGAGCTCGGGGTCGCGGGCCAGTCGATCCGTCATCTCGCTCATCAGACCGGATGCTTCAAGGGTGCCGATCGCCGACGCGGCCCGCGGACAGGTCAGGTAGTACAGGGTCGGAAATGGCGTGCCGTCGGGCAAACGCGGCGAGGTCTCGATGACATCGGGATTGCCGCATGGACACCAGTGGGCGACGGCGCGGATCGCGCGCGGCGCCCGCCCCAACTGGGCCGCCACCACCGCTCGGTCACCGGCAGCCAGCAGGCTCAAGAGCCGGCCTTCTGCACCGTCTCCCACAGCCGCTTGTTCCAGGTGTCGTTGGTCGGCTTGGGCTTCGCTTTCCCGGTCGAGGTGATGATGTCCGACGGCTGGTCCGGGCCGGTCACGATGTACACCGTGTCGCCGGGCATCGCGTACTGCAGCCGCAACCGGGCCTGCCGCTGGATGTAACCCGGGTCGCTCCACCGCTTCAACTGCTTGTTCATCTCGGCCAGCTGCGACTGGTCGTCGCGCAGCTGCTGGGCGGCGTGCTGCACGTCGCTGCGACTGCCGAAGTACCGGTGCAAGGGCGAGGCGAGCACGACCAAGAGCAGCACGACCAAGGTGCCCAACACCAGCGCGCGGCCGGTGACGGCGCGGTGCCGGCGCGGCCGCGGACTCTGGACCGGTCCGGCCATCAGTGCTGCACTGTCGCGTCGCGGTGGGGGTCGTCTTCCGGCGCGACGAACTCGGCGGGCTCATAGCGCGGGAACGCGGCGGCGCCGGCGTAGCGGGCGGCGTCGTCGAGCTCCTCCTCGATGCGCAGCAGCTGGTTGTACTTCGCGACGCGCTCGCTGCGGGCCGGCGCACCGGACTTGATCTGCCCGCAGTTGGTGGCGACTGCCAGGTCGGCGATCGTGGTGTCCTCGGTCTCGCCGGAGCGGTGGCTCATCATGCAGCGGTAGCCGTGCCGGTGGGCGAGGTCGACGGCGTCGAAGGTCTCGGTGAGCGTGCCGATCTGGTTCACCTTCACCAGCAGGGCGTTGGCCGCGCCGGACTCGATGCCCCGAGCGAGCCGGGTCGGATTGGTGACGAACAGGTCGTCACCGACGATCTGCACGCGGTCGTCGAGCTCGCCGGTCAGGGTGTCCCAGGCCGCCCAGTCATCCTCGGCGAGCGGGTCCTCGATCGACACGATCGGGTAGTTCTCGACCAGCCCGGCGTAGTACTTGATCATGGCATCGGTGCTGGCCACCGACCCCTCGAACTGGTAGCCGTCGTGGGAATGGAACTCGGTGGCGGCGACGTCGAGCGCCAGCGCGATGTCGACGCCGGCCGTCAGCCCGGTCTGGTCGATGGCTTCGACGATGAGGTCGAGTGCGGCCCGGTTGGAGTCCAGGTTGGGCGCGAAGCCGCCCTCGTCGCCGAGGCCCGTGGACAGGCCCTTGCTCTTGAGCACCGCCTTGAGCGCGTGATAGACCTCGGCGCCGTAGCGCACCGCGTCGCTGAACGTGGCCGCCCCGATCGGCGCGATCATGAACTCCTGTACGTCGACGTTGGAGTCGGCGTGGGCCCCGCCGTTGAGGATGTTCATCATCGGCACGGGCAGCAGATAGGCGTTCGGGCCGCCGAGGTAGCGAAACAGCGGCAGTTCAGCCGAGCTGGCGGCCGCCTTGGCCACTGCGAGTGACACGCCGAGGATGGCGTTGGCTCCGAGCCGGCTCTTGTCGGGCGTGGCGTCCAGGTCGATCAAGGCGGCGTCGATCAGGCGCTGCTCGCTGGCCTCGAATCCGACGAGCTCGGGTCCGATCGTGTCGAGCACTCCGGTGACGGCCTGGCGCACACCCTTGCCGCCGTAGCGCTCGCCGCCGTCGCGCAGTTCGACCGCCTCATGAGCCCCGGTGGACGCGCCGCTGGGCACCGCCGCGCGCGACAGCGTGCCGTCGTCAAGGGCGACCTCGACCTCGACGGTGGGGTTGCCGCGGGAGTCGAGGATCTCGCGGGCGCCGACGGCCTCGATGCTGGCCACAGAGGGTCCTTTCCACGGTCCGGACAGTCGAGCAACCCTATCCGCCGCGCCCGGCCGACCGGGCGTGCCCCGCCGCAGCGCCCGCAGCGCCTCAGTCGCCGGTGACGCCGTCGATCGCCTCGCGAAGCAGGTCGGCGTGGCCGCAGTGCCGGGCGTACTCCTCGATCATGTGCAACAGAACCCAGCGCAGCGAGATGGTCTCGCCGCCGTACTTGGCTCGGTAATAGGTCTGGTCCAGGTCGGCGGCCGCGACCACCTCGCGGGCGTGCTCGATCTCGGCTTCCCAGAACTCGAACGCATCCCGGACGGTCGCCTCGTCGCCGTGGGCGTTGTCGAAGTCCCCGTCGCGGTCGTCGTCGCTGTAGTAACGCGGGCTCGTCTGTTCCCGGGCGAAGCCGCGGAACCAGCTGCGCTCGACCTCGGCCATGTGCCGCACCAGCCCGAGCAGCGACAGGCTCGACGGCGGTGTCGATCTGGTGGCCAGCTGCTCCGGGGTGAGTCCGTGGCACTTGAGCGCGAGCGTCGCGCGGTAGTAGTCGAGGAAGCCGGTCAAGGTGGCCCGCTCGTCGCCGACGACCGGTGGCTCCGGGCGTTCCGGTGTTTGCGTCACGACTCGATCCTCCCCCTCCCTCGTTGAGTGACGTATCTGCCGGTTGAGTGACGGCGAATTCTCCGTCTCTGATCATGGGGATACGTCACTCAACGGGGGATTCGGCGGCGAGCATGGCGCTACGGTAGGCCCGCGCGGTCTCGCGCAGCGCCGACTCCGGGTCGACGCCGGCCGCCACCGCCTCCTGGACGACCGCGAACAGCCGTGCGCCGATCGGGTCGCTCGGTACGGGCTCGACCGCCAGTCCGGCCCGCTGGGCCCGCGCCACGAGCTTGGCCGACAGCGCGAGCGCGGGCTGGGCCAGCGGCACGCCGTCAGTCGCCGAGGTGCGGCCCTTTTCCAGCACCTTCTGCCGCTCCCACGTCTCGTTCAGGGTGTCGGCGTCGCCACCGTCGGCGCCGGCGAAGACGTGCGGATGGCGCCGTACCAGCTTGTCGACGAGATCGGCCGCAACATCCTCGATCGAGAACGCCTGCCCGGTGGGCAGTTCCTGGGTGAGTCGGGCGTGGAAGAGCACCTGCAGCAGCAGGTCGCCGAGTTCTTCGCGCAGCAGGGCGAAATCGGCGGTCTCGATGGCCTCGATCACCTCGTAGCACTCTTCGAGCAGATACCGGGCCAGGGACGCGTGCGTCTGAGCCGCATCCCATGGGCAGCCGCCCGGCGAACGCAGCCGGTCCATCACCTCGACCGCGCGCTGCAGGGGCGAGGTCACGCCGGCCTCATCGCGCCTGCGTCACCCGGCGGCCGGCGAACTCGGAGCCGGGGTCGAGGCGCCCTTGAGCTTGAGGAAGTCCGGCCCGTTCGAGTCCGGCGCACCGAGCGAGAGCGTCTTCGCGGTCCACTTGCCGTATCGCGGATTGACCTGCACGCGCAGGTGCAGCTTGTTCACCGCGGCCGAGAGTTCGGCCAGGGACCGCGCCTGGATCTTCACCGCGAGAGCGCCCTCCAGTTCAACCGTGCGCAGCAGCAACTTGGCGTAGTGGGCCGAGTAGCCGTACGAGCCCTCCTGCTTGGCGAGGTAGTCGTCGAGCTGCTTGCCGGTGAGCTGGGTGCCGAGGAACGTCGACGCGGCCTGGTCGTGCAGCTTGGCCAGCTCGCCTTCGGACGGAACCCCGCCGTTCTTGGCCAGCGCCCGCTCGAACAGCCGCTGCTGCACGAGCAGCTGGACGACCTCGGTCTTGGGATATACGTGCTGGCTGGCCGAAGATGCCGCGGCGAGAACCGACGGGCTCGGACCAGCAGGCGTGACGTAGTCGCCGAGGTCGGACTCGCTGATGCGGTGGCCGTCGACGATCGCGGCCTGGCCGACCTTCGAGTCGCACGCGGTCAGCCCGCCGATGCCTAGAGCCAGGCCGGCCAAGGCAGCGGCGGCGGTCAGCTTGCGAACTCTCACGACGATCGGCTCCCAGGGCGGCGGTGGTAACACAGCGGATGTGCGGCGGTGGTGACCCGGCGACGGTGTGGCGGCAGGTGCGGCGTCCAGAATCTCATGGGCGTCGTGGACCGCCGTCATCAGGCCGACACGCTGCGAGCGTCCACCCCGGTGACGGCCGCGAGCACCTCGGCGCACCAGTTCAGCAACGCGACGTCTCGCAGCGCCTCGCCGCCGAACTTGGCCACGGCGAACGACCCGTCCGGCTTGGCGACGCCCTTGGGCCGCGGCACCGACACCGTCGACACGGTCTGCTTGTAGTGCGCGTTGTCGTAGAGCCGGTCCAGGCGCAACTGGGCAGATTCCGGCAACTCCAGCGGCGTGAACCGCACCGAGGAGCCCTGCAGCGAGACCTCGGTGACGCCGTAGTGCCGGCACAGGACTTTGAACCGAGCGACGGCCAGCAGGTTCTCGACCGGCGGGGGGATCGGGCCGTAGCGGTCGACGAGTTCGGCCCGCACGGCGTCGACGGCCTCATCCGTCGTGGCCGAGGCCAGCGCCCGGTAGGCCTCCAGCCGCAACCGCTCCCCCGGCAGGTACTCACCGGGCAGGTTCGCGTCGATCGGCAGGTCGACCTTCACGTCGGCGAAATCGGCGGCAGCGGCCGCTCCGTCGGGCGAGCGGAACTCGGCAACCGCCTCGCCGACCAGCCGCACGTACAGGTCGAATCCAACTCCGGCGATGTGCCCGGACTGCTCGCCGCCGAGCAGGTTGCCCGAGCCGCGGATCTCGAGGTCCTTCATCGCGACGGCCATGCCGGCACCCATCTCGGTGTGCTGGGCGATCGTGGCGAGCCGGTCGTAGGCGGTCTCCGTCAGCGGCCGCTCGGGCGGATAGGTGAAGTAGGCATAGCCGCGCTCGCGCGCCCGCCCCACCCGGCCGCGCAACTGGTGCAGCTGGGAGAGCCCGAACATGTCGGCCCGGTCGACGATCAGCGTGTTGGCGTTCGGGATGTCCAAGCCGGACTCGACGATCGTCGTGGCCACCAGGACGTCGTACTCCTTCTCCCAGAAGCCGAGCATGATCTGCTCGAGCGCGCCCTCGCCCATCTGCCCGTGCGCAACGCCGATGCGGGCCTCGGGTACCAGCTCGGCCAACCGCGCCGCCGCCCGGTTGATCGACTCGACCCGGTTGTGGATGTAGAACACCTGCCCGTCGCGGAGCAGTTCGCGATGGATCGCCGCCGCGATCTGGCGCTGGTCGTAGGCGCCGACGAACGTGAGGATCGGGTGCCGCTCCTCGGGCGGAGTCAGGATCGTCGTCATCTCGCGGATCCCGGTCAACGACATCTCGAGCGTGCGCGGGATCGGGGTGGCCGACATCGTCAACACATCGACGGCGGTGCGCAGCGACTTCAGATACTCCTTGTGCTCGACACCGAAGCGTTGTTCCTCGTCGACGATCACCAGGCCGAGGTCCTTGAACCGGACGGTCTGCTGCAGCAGCCGGTGGGTGCCGATCACGATGTCGACGCTGCCGTCGACGATGCCGGCCAGGGTCGCCTCGGCGTCGGCGTCGGCGGTGAATCGCGACAGCTCCCGGATGTTCACCGGGAACTGGGCCATCCGGTCCGAGAACGTCTGGATGTGCTGATGCGCGAGCAGCGTCGTGGGGACGAGGACGGCGACCTGCTTGCCGTCCTGCACCGCCTTGAACGCGGCCCGCAGCGCGACCTCCGTCTTGCCGTAGCCGACATCGCCGCAGATGACGCGGTCCATCGGCAGCGGCTTTTCCATGTCGGCCTTGACCTCTTCGATCGCGGCGAGCTGGTCGGGCGTCTCGACGTAGTCGAATGCGTCCTCGAGTTCGCGCTGCCACGGCGTGTCCGGACCGAACGCGTGCCCCTTGGTGGCCATCCGCGCGCTGTAGAGCCGGATCAGCTGGGCTGCGATCTCGCGGACCGCCTTGCGGGCTCGGCCCTTGGTCTTGGCCCAGTCCGAACCGCCGAGCCGGTTGATCGACGGCGAGTCGCCGCCGACGTACTTGGTCACCTGGTCGAGTGCGTCGGTGGGCACGAACAACCGGTCCGGCGGCTGGCCCCGGCGAGCCGGCGCGTACTCGATGATCAGGTACTCGCGTTCACCCCCGTTGATCGTGCGGCGCACCATCTCGACGTACTTGCCGACGCCGTGCTGCTCGTGCACGACGTAGTCGCCGGCTTTCAACGAGATCGGGTCGATGGCGTTGCGGCGCCGCGACGGCAATCGGCTGGTGTCCTTGGTCAGCGCGCCGCGCTGGCCGGTGAGGTCGGCCTCGGTCAGGAACGCGAGCTTGAGCGCCGGCGCGATCAGACCGCCGACCAGACGCCCGGTCGTGACGTCGACGACTCCGGGCTCAGCCGTCGCGGCTTCGACGAGCCGGGCCGGCACTTCTGCGGCACCGAGCCGCTCAACCGCGCGCTGGGCCGAGCCGTGTCCGTCGAAGATCAGGGCGACGCGCCAGCCGGAGCGGGCCCAGGTGCGCAGATCCTCGATCGCAGCCTCCGTATCCCCGCGGTACGCCGGCGCCGACTCGAAGGCGCTGGTCACCGAACCGGCCGGCGACACCTCCGCGTCGGTGCGCAACTGGGTGATGCCCCACCACGGCAGGCCGACCCCGGCCGCCTCGGCCTGCACGTCGTCGAGGTGGTGCAGAGAGGCCGCGGCGAGATCGACCGGCGCCTTACCGCCACCGGCCGCGGCGGCCCAGGATGCTTCGAGGAACTCATCGGAGGTGCGCACGAGGTCGGCCGCGCGCGTCCGGATCCGCTCCGGATCGCACAGCAGGACGTGGGCTCCGGCGGGGAGCTCGTCGAGGACCAGGCCGAGCCGATCAACCAGCACCGGCGCGAGCGCTTCCATGCCTTCGACGGCCTCACCCCGGCTGATGGGCTCGAGCAGCTCGCCGAGTTCCGGGTGCTCGGCCAGCAGCGCGCCGGCCCGGGCCTGCACGTCTTCGGTGAGCAGCAACTCCCGACACGGCGGCGCCCACAGGCCGTGCGACGCGATCTCCAACGACCGCTGGTCGGCCACCTTGAAGTAACGCACCTCTTCGATCTCGTCCCCCCAGAACTCCACCCGCAGCGGGTGCTCTTCTGTTGGCGGGAAGACGTCGAGGATGCCGCCGCGGACGGCGAAGTCGCCGCGCTTCTCGACCAGGTCGGCGCGGGCGTACCCGGCTCCGACGAGATCGGCGACGATCTGGCCGAGTTCGCACCCGGTGTCACCGGCCCGCAGCGCGACCGGTTCGAGGTCACCCAGCCCTGGCACCTGCGGCTGCAGGACCGAACGCACCGGCGCGACGACCACCGACAGCGGCCCACTGGCGGGGTCCGTCGAGGGGTGGGCCAGCCGGCGAAGGACGGCCAGCCGTTGCCCGACCGTGTCCGCGCGCGGCGACAGTCGCTCGTGCGGCAGGGTCTCCCAGCCGGGGTAGAGCGCCACCGTGTCGGGGTCCAGCAGACACCGCAATGAATCGAGCAGATCCTCGGCCTCGCGGCCCGTGCTCGTCACCGCCAGGACGACTCGACCGGGCTGGCCGGCCAGCGCGGCGATCACAAACGGCTGGACCGCGGCCGGCCCACTGATCGTCAGCTCCGGGGCGCCGGCCGAACGAGCTGTCATCGCCAGCGCTTCGTCGACGGCCGCAGCGCTGAGCAAGCCCGTCAAGCTCATAATTTCCCTTTCGGTGCAGCACAAACGTCCCCACACCAGCTTGGGAGGGGGATGTCCCAAGCGTACCCGGGCGGATCGCCCGGCCGAGCGCGGTGTGCGGGCGTCACCAGCGCGCGCTCGCCCGCGAGGCAACCTCGCGCCGAGTCGGCGTTTGGGTTATGTTAAGTTCGATAAACAGTTTCGGGGGAGTGCGCCAGTTCGGGGAAGCGCAGATGACTGCCAGGACGGATCCACCACGAGCGCACGTCGCCGTTTTGGCCGGGCTCGTCGCGTCGCTGGCCATCCTCGCTCTGGCGTTTTGTCCCCGTAGCGCGGCCTCTGCGCCGACAGCGGATGCGCGGTCGGCTCCGCCGAGTGCGATCTGCTTGCTCCATTTCGACAGTCGATCGGTCGGCCCCGGCGAGGCCCACCTGTTAATGGGTGCGGGGTTGGGGCCGGGCGAAACTGTCGACGTCAGCCAGGCCGGGTCGACGGTCGGTCAGGCCACTGCCGACGCGAGCGGGGCGTTCAGCTTCACGCTGCACAGTCCGACGGTTCTGCGGGGGCCCTTCTGGCCCATCGAGGTGGCATCGACCGCGCATACCTGCTCGGTGCGTCCCGCGGTCGCGTCGACCGGAGTGGTCCACCACAACGCGCCGGACAACACACTGGCCGCGGCGGGTTTCCCGGCCATTGCCGCAGCAATGGCCGGCGCGTTCTTGGCCGGTTGTGGGCTGCTCTTCCTCACGGTCGGGCGCAGCCGACGGATCTGACGCCGCACCCCTGATGAAATCGCGATTGTCGGAATCGATACACCGGCAGCACAGCGGGTCCGCGCCAGCAGACGATCGAGGACTGAACCAGGTCCTTCGACGTTGATGAGCACTCGTGGGCCGGCCGCGGTTGAGTGACGGCCGACAAAGCTGCGCCCGGCGGTTTCCCACCGGGCGCAGCTCGTCGAGCGTGACCGTCCGTGCGACTACGTGCCCGGCGTCAGCACGATCGTGACCATGGCACCCTTGCCGCCGGTCTCGTTTGCAGTAGCGACCTTCGGTCCGAAGGTGCCACTGACCGGAGCGCCGCTGTCGGCGATCTCGGAATCGGTGTGACCGCCGCCGGTACCACTGCTGGCCCCACGATCAATGACGCCGCTGGGCAGCGCCCACGTCGTCGCCGAGGCGAATGACGTGCGATCGGACCAGTACACGACGACCCACGAGCCGGCCGATGGCACGTTGACCGCCGGAGCGCTGTGGGTGGCCGTGTTCGAGTCACCACCCACTGCCGAGACCGGCGTCCCGCTGGCTACGCCGGAGTAGGCCACCAGATGGAGATCGACTCGACCGGCAGCAGTGAGCGGCACGGTCACGGTGGACGGATCGCCCGCGGCCGCGACCCGTTCGAAGACCGTCGCTTCCAGTGGCGCATTCGTCTCCTGGGCGATCTTGGTCCACCCACTTGGCGTGGTCGTCACCCCACTGGCGGCGGTGGCGACGTAGAGCAACTCGGTGTCACCAGGGCTGACGGCACCGGGGACAGCGACGGTCGGGCTCGCCGTCGAGCCGTTGAAGTTCGACTCGGCCACGAAACCAACTGCGGCCGTCGTTGACGATGTAACTGCAGTGCCCGTCCAGGGCGCCGACTGAGCCGAGCTGTTGTCGGTCACGGTCAACGTGACGTTGTACGTGTCGGCTCCGGCATAGGTGTGCGTCGTGGTCTGGCCGCTGCCATGCTGCGCCGTCGCCGAAGTCCCAGGCGTACGACGTGACCGAGCCGTCGGGGTCGTGCGACGTCGACCCGTCGAACGAGCAGGTCAGACCGTTGCAGGTCACCGTTGCCGCGGCGACCGGTGCCTGGTTGGCCGCACCCGAACCGTTCAGGAACAGGCTGCGGGCCTGCCAGTCCTGGGTGCTGTCGGCGAGCGCGGGTACGCCGCTCACTGTGCCGGTGGACCAGTTGAACGGGATCGACTGCAAATCGCCGGTGGTCCGGTTGGCGTAGTACAGCGTCGTCCCCGACAGCACCATTCCCATCACATTCGCGAAACTCAAGCCGACACTGGTGGCGCTGAACTCCTGCGAGCCGATGATCCCGCTGTCCGGGCTGAACCAACGCCAGTACAGGCCCGACAACCCGCTGCGCGAATAGAACAGCTTGCCGTTGGAGTAGAACGCACCGGTGATCCCGGACATCTCGCCGTAGTAGTCGGACTTCTTGCCCACGTACGTCTGGCCCGATCCGGTCTGCACGTTCGCCCAGGCTGGATCGTTGTAGGGATCCAGCAGCACCGGCGTGCCAACCGTCGAGCCGGTGTAGCTGGCGCGGAAGAACGACTGGTTGTCGCTGGTGCCGTAGAAGATCGAGTTGCCGACCATGAACGCCCCGCGAGTGGCGCTCCAGTTGATGCTGCTCGCGACGCTGGTTGTCGGGCCCACGGTGGTGCCGCCGTCGTACGACCGGTACTGGAGGACGTTGCTCGTTCCGGTCGTGCCGGGGCTCACCTGGTACACGTTCGCCGGCAGACTGGCGGTGGTGGTCGGCGCGGGCGCCAAGCCGCCTGCAAGCGGGAAGTACGCCAACTTCTGGTGCTTGTACTTGTTGTTGCCGATGTAGTCGGTGTCGCTACCGACGTAGAGGCCGTTCGTGCCCACGAACATGGCGTAGGCGCCGGCACCACGAGGGTTGCGACCCGGGTTCCAGGCAAGCGGGACGCCGCTGAGCGGGTCCAGTGCTCCCATGCCGGGGCGCGGAACCCCACCGGGGCCGGCGTTGTCCGCACCCTTGGAGTTGTTGAGCCAACGCTCGTGACCGCCGACGTAGATCGCGTTGCCGGCGATGGCGACCGACCACAACGTGTCACGCCCGGTGAAGTCGACCCACGTGGGCTTAACGTTGGTACCAGTGGTGGAAGACTCCCACCGCGACGCCGAGTCGCACAGTGACGGCGTGCCGTCGGTGTTGTTCGTCGTGGCACCACCGGTGGCGGTGATCGCGAAGTAGGACCCGTCGGCCGAGTACTGCACGTCGGTGACGTAGGTGTCGAATGCGCCGCTGGAGCAGCGGGCCGTGAACTGTTGGGTGTTCCAGTTCGGGTCGATCGCCGCGCTGGCTCCGTCGAGGTCGATCATGACGACCTGGTCGTGCAATTGGCCGTCGACGTTCTTGAAGTTGCCGATCACGACGGCGCGGGTGCCGGCCGGGTTGACGGCCATTGCGCGCGGACCGACCGCGCCGTTGGCGCCGCTGCCGTTGTAGTTGTGGTGCCCGGAAGTCTGCAGGTTCATGAACGGGTCCAGCGCACCCGTCGTCGGGTTCAACGCCGCCAGCCCGCCGTGGGCGATCAAGTTCGCGGACGTGAACGAGCCGGCCAGGTAGAGCCGGCCCGCGGCCAGGGCGATTGCGTAGACGATGCCATTCAGCGCCGGCGGCTTGAAGCCGCTGACGATGGCGCCGGTGGTGGTGCTGAGCAGTGTGATGCCCTTGGACTTGACGCCGTTGACCGTGCTGAACGCGCCGGCGACGTAGACCGTGTTGGCGATAGGCCCGGGGGCGATCCCCTCGACCGAGCCGTCGAGATTGGGGTTGAAGGTCGTGGAAACCGCGCCGGTGGACGCGTCGAAGCCGACGATATGCGCGCGCGGCAGGTTGGTGGTCGAGCCATGGTTCTGCACGTTGGTGAAGCTGCCACCCGCGAAGATCATGTTGCCGACCTGATTGATGGCGAAGACGGTGCCGTCGGTCATGTTCGGCGTATTCGCGAACGGAACCGCATTCACGATGTTGGGATAGTTGGTGCCGGCCCCGACGCCGCCCGCAGGCGCTGCGACGACCACGCTGGTGATCACCGCCGCGGTAGCAATCACAGCGAGTGACCGAGGTCGCCTGAGCGCCCACTTGATCGTCATCTTATTCCCCCGAATATACTTTCTAGTCATAAGCTTGCGCCTCCCCCTCCGGGGGCGCGACCACGAGCAGTCTGCGGGTCAAATCGCCGTATGGCAAGTTGGCGACCAAATCTTGCCTAAACTTTGACCGCTGCAATCCAAATGCCCGTTTGGTCGTCGGAACGCCTCGATCGCCGTCATTGCCAAACATCAATTCAAAAAGCACGGATCGGACATTGGCGTCAATTCCCGGGTGGCACCGGATTGAATCGATCTTTGCGCGCGTGCCACAGAAAGTAGCTGTTGCCGAGCAGGTACCGGGTGAGCAACCGCCGCGGCTCGAGCAGCACCCGGAAAGCCCACTCCAGAGCCAAGCGCTGCATCCAGTTCGGCGCCCGCCGCTTGTCTCCTGCGACGAAGTCGAGCAGACCGCCACAGGTCAGCACCGCCGGCACCCCGGCCGCGGCCGCAACGCTGTGCGCCCAACGTTCTTGTCGATACGCACCGAGCGCGACAAACAGCACGTCCAGCCGGGCGGCCTGCAATTGCTCGGTCGACGGTCCACCGGAGTAGCCGTCCCACACCGCCACGATCTCGGCGGACGGGACCGCGGCGATCAACTTCTCGGCCGCACGATCGGCGACGCCGGGCGCAGCACCGTACAGCCCGATCCGCCAACCCCGCTCAGCGGCCAGCCGGACGATCGGATGAACCATGTCAGTGGTCGCCAGGCGCTCCGCCTGGGGCACGCCGCGGCGTTGCAGCTCGACCACCAGCCCTTGGCCGTCCGGATAAGTCAAACTGCTCGCCACAAGCTCGCGGTATCCGGCATCGCGAGCGGTCGCCCGGAACAATGCGGCGTACAAGCCGACAAAGACGGTGGGAGTTCGGGTTTCGACGGCGCCGCTAATCGCGTCCAACAAAGCCGCGGCAGTCACAACCGAGACCGGCATTCCCAGGATGCGCGGGCGCGCAGCGGCAAGGCTAACCGGTTGCTCGTATTGATTGGCCGGGCCGGACTCGGCGACCGAAGCACTCCGGCGTCGGCCGGGGGGAGCCACGCGATGCAGCGGGCTGGGCTGGTCGTCTGTGCGGGCAGCGGCAATCGCACGATCTGCCATGGAACCCCCCGAATGCTTGCAACCCCCGAATCGACGAGGCGCCCGCTTTTCACACATGGCCCCATCGAGATTTCACAAACCATACACGCACATGACACCGCTGACTAATACTGAATGGCGGGCCGGTCGCCCCCGGGGGCATTGCGGGAAATGTACTAATTCGGGCGGGTGCGGTCCCATGAAATCCGCGACGTCGCGACGATGACGGTCAAATCCCGCGACCCCGCCGGTGCAGGGTCTTCAAGATCATCCTCGGCGGGACGCCGGCGGCCGCGAGCGCCGCGAGATAGCCGCGCGGTTCGCGCCACCGCACCCGAGCCGCCTGCCCGGCGAGGCGGAATGCCGCACGCCGATGACCAAGCGCTGCCTGGGCGAACGCAATCTGCCCGAGTAACCGTGCGTACCCGACTGGACTGGTCCGAACATCGGGGTGCCGATCGAGAATCCACTCGGCGGAGGCGATGTGGGACTGCCACGCCTGCGCGAACAGCGACGTAGCACCCCACCGCACCGCGACGAGCGGCTCGTCGAGATGAGCAATCGGATGCAGGCGGCTGGCCCGGAGCAGCAGCTCCCAGTCTTCGCGTTGGCTCGACGGCGAAGTCTCGTCGACCAGGCCAATGGCTCCCAGCAGGGCGGCGCGCTTGATGAGGAAGGTCGACGAGTGCAGCATCGACATCCTCGATTCCAGGAGCCGTTCGTGGGTCACCTCGGCCACGCCGGCGCGGCGCTCGATATCGGAGCCGTCGAACTCCACCCGGATGCTCGTCGACGCGAAATCGGCCTGCGGACGGCCCAGCAGGAAGTCGACCTGCCGCTGCAGCTTGCCCGGCAGCCAGCGGTCGTCGTCGTCGAGAAACGCGACCAGGTCGGCCTGGCTCGAGACGATGCCGGAGTTGCGCGCACCGGCCAGGCCCGGAGTCCGATCATTGCTCAGGACGCGCACCGGAATGGTGCCGTCCGCGACGAGCGACTCGTCCGGCTCCTCGCGGTCGAAGACCACCGCGATGCGGAGCGAGCCGTCATATTCCTGCGCAAGTACGGAGGCGATGGCCGCCCGTACCAGTTCTGGACGGTTGTGGGTCGGAATCAGAACTTCCACTGAGGGCTTGTCGGTCATCGGTCCTCACGTTCTCGGCCCAGGTAGCCGTAGCGCACCATCAATGGCGCGGTGAGGCTGGTGACGAGCCTGCGACTGCGGGGATCCAAGCGCTCGCGCCAGGCGTCGTCACGTCGCAGCGTCACCTCGCGACCTTGGAAGCGCATCGGGTTACCGGCGATCTGGTGGGTGGTGCCGACCGTGACGCTGGCTCCCGAGATGAAACTGCTCGGGGGCAGGTCGAGGTCGAGGTACTCGGCGAGTTGGTTGAGCATGTCTTGCGGTCGGGCGAGCAGCTGTTCGTAATACACCCGCAGGACGGGGACGCCGGTCCAGCGCAGGGCGGTGAACGCGGCGTTGTGCGCGTCCCAAAGCAGCGCCGCGCGCCAGGGCGGGAACCGCTTCATGAGCGCATGCGCGCTGGAGTCGTCCGCCTCCGGCCGGCGCATCAGCTTCGTCCACGAGTAGGCGACGCCCCGGCTGTCGCGCACGATGTGCACGACCCGCAACGCAACGGCGGCGTCCCGGCGCAGGACGTATGCCGTGGATGCGTGCTTGCTCGAATCCACCACGACCGCGGCGCCGCTGAGTTCGGCCGCGGCCACGTAGACCCGAGCGAAGTAGTCGCCGTACTCCTGCAGCATCGCGTGCCGCCGGCTGCCTGCGCGCGCGAGCACAGAGAGCGGAATGAACCTCATCCGGTCGACCGCCGCCGCCAGCGACAACACGGCATCGATATCGACGTTGCGCCAGCCACCGAACGCGCGTTCGCCGATCTCGGTCCAGAAGGGGCATTGCGAAAACCGTTCGCCGCACCCGCACCGCTCGTCGCGGCGCACCCCGCGCTCCCAAAGGTGGACTACTTCGCCGAGTGCGCAGACCTGGGGCATTTGGGCCAGGATCAGTTCCAGCAGAGTGGAGCCGCTGCGGCCAAATCCACCAATGAACGCCACGCTCGTCACGGGGCCTGCTCCACGCATCCGCTCCCCAACCCACTCGACGACGGCAAACGTACACGGTGGCCGGCGGTCGTATCGGCAACTGCCACCCGGCTAGTCAGGCACAATCTCGCTACGTGGGCGGTCAAGACCAATCCTGGCCCACTCGATCGCCGAGGATCGTCTGATGCCACGCTACTGCTACCAGATCCACACGCATCGCAACGACGAGCAGCTCTACCGTCTCGTCGGCGCGATCCAGGCCAGCAGTGCCGACGCTCTGGTCGTCGTCAGCCATACCCACGACGGCGGCGCACTCGACTTGGGCCGCCTGAACGCCGGCGGCCGAGTCCTGCTCCGGCTGACCGAGGGCGGCTATGCCGACTGGTCTCACGTGCGTCGCTACCTCGAAGTCGTCAAGCTGTTGCGCGACGAGCAGGTCGACTACGACTGGATGATCAACGTCACCGGCCAGGACTACCCGGTCCGTCCGCTTCGCGAGGCCGAACTGGAGTTGGAGCAATCTGACACCGACGGGTTTGTGGAGCATTTCGCGGTGCTGTCCGACGCCAGCCCGTGGGGCCGGCGCCTGGGCCGCACCCGGTACTGGTTTCACCACCGCACGCTGCGGCCACTGAGTGCGCAGGCGATGCGGAGGCTGCGGCCGCTGCAGGCGATCAACATGGTTCAGCCACTCGTGCGGCTCAACGTCTCTCGCGGCGTGACCGTCGGCTGGCGGGTTCGCGCGCCGTACGGAGGCGACTTGACGTGCTACGGCGGCTCGTTCCACGCGTCGGTGCGGCGGGCGTGCGCCGAATACGCCTACGACTTCGCCCAGGAGCACGCGGCTGTCGCCCGTCACTACCAGCAGGTTCTCTCGCCGGCCGAGTCCTATTTACAGACGGTATGGCTGGGTCCGGGGCGATTCCGCTTCGTCAACGACTGCAAACGCTATTTCGACTTTCGGCAGAGCACTTTCGGCCATCCCCGCGTGCTGACCAGTTCCGACGTCGACCCCGCGCGGGCCTCGGGGGCCCATTTTGCGCGGAAGTGGAACATGGATCGCGACCCAGACGCGTATGCGGCGATGGATCGCTTCGTCCTGGACGGTGCCAGCGGGCAGTAGGACCGTCCGCACCCGAACCCGGACCGGCGCCTAACAGGTACGCTACGGCGGCGTGGCATTGGCCGCCTCGCGGGTCAAGCCCGAAAAGCGATTGCTCGGTCAGGACAAGGCTCGAGGGGAAGTCCGAGGATTCGTCATCAAAAGCTTGCGTTACCTGACCCGACGGGCAGACCGCCGGTCGGTTCCCGGCCGTGCCGTGAGCGCCTTCTCCAGTGAACTCGCCGCGCATGGGTGAGCACCGCGTCGGCGCCCGCGTGCTGGAATGGGATCGCCAACGCCTGTCGCGGCGCGGGTTCATCACGGGAGCGGCCACGTTGGTCGCCGCTGGCGCCAGCACCGGCTTTGCCCTGAAGGCGCTGGAGTCCAAGTCGGTCTCGGAGGACGGGCTGGTGCCGCTGTCCATGGCGATGCACGTCCACGCTTCCGCCAGTGAGGGTCCGGGCAGCATGCTGGCCCAGTTGGTGCAGGCCGCGAAGGCCAACGTCGACGTGTTGTGGTGGACCGAACACGACCATCGGATGGCGGCGTACGCCGCACCCACGTCGATCAGGTTCGAAGGCTTGGCCGAGCGGTCGCCGGATATGGCGCCGTGGACGTGGTCACCACGCACGCAAGGCGCCGCGGTCGGGATCGAGCATGTCTTCCTCACGAAGGCCAACAACCCGGAGATCGGCGACCGGACGAAGGCGCTGCGGCTCTCGGTTCAGGCGCCGGGCAGCAAGCTGTGCACGCATACCCTTTCCGGGCAGGCCGAGAACCTGCTCAACCGGACGTCGCTGGCCGGACTCACGATCAAGGTCGATGTCCGTCCGACCTCAATCTCTGCGTTGGCTCGCGGCGCGGTGAACGTCGTGACCTCTTATCGGCCCCGCAATGGCGGGCAACCAGAAGGCATCTACACGTTGTCCTACCGGATCGGCGGACGGAACCTTCCGGGCGTGTCGCGGGTGGTGGCCGGCAACACCGCGTTGCTCGAGCGGTCGGCCCCACTCGATGAGTGGACGACCCTCACGCTCAGCCCGGAACTCGACCTGGCCCGGCTCTGGCCCGGCGTCGACGGCCAAGACGCGGCGATGTACGAATTCAGCATTTCGGTCAGCGCGCACGACCGCGCCACCGCGTCGGTCTTCTTCTCCGGTCTGCGCTTCGAACGAGCCAACGTCGACGGAAACGAGCCGCTGGCCGTCCAAGCCGAGTTGATGCAGCGCTACGCCCCGCAATTTCCGAACGTTCGCCAGATCCAGGCATTGGAAGTGTCGCTGACCACGCCGCACCTCGGCTGGTACGGCGGGCGCGTGACCATCCCCGACCACAGCGGCATGGCGCCGCTGCCGAGCAAGGACCCGGCCGTCGCGGCCAACGCGGTGAAGTTCATTCATGACCACGGGGGGCTGGCGTCCTACTGCCACCCCTTCGGCACGTCGGTCAGCGCGGTGTCGCCACCAGAGCAGGAGACGCTGCGGGTGGCCCGCTCGGCCGAGCTGATCGCCAACCGGGCATTGGGCTGCGACCTGCTCGAAGTCGGTTACCGGCTGCGGGGTGGCTGCAATCTCGCTCAGCACGAGTCGGTCTGGGACAACTGCTCGCGGAACATGATCCTGCTGACCGGGATCGGAGTCAGTGACGATCACGCCGGCCAGAACTGGCTCGGCAGCCAGTTGAACTTTGTCACGTGGGCGTGGGCGCAGAACTCGACGGAGGAAGCGTTGTTGGCGGCCCTCCGGCGAGGGCGGGTCTTCTTCGGCGACCTGGCTCGCTTTCGCGGCGCGCTGGACATCCGGATCGGCGGGCGCTCCGCGATGGGCACCGTGTCGGTGTCCTCGGCGAAATCGCGCACGTTGTCGATCCTGGCGACCGGCGTGCCGGAGGGCGGCTCCATCGAGCTGGTTCGCGGCACCGTCGATCTCGCCGGCCCGGCCGACACCGATCCTCCGATCGAGCGGGTCTCGTTGCCGGCATCCGAGCTCACGGCGCTGGGCGAACTGTCGGTCATCGTCGACACCTCCGTACCGCGGTTTGTCCGTTTCGTGATCAAAGACGGCGATGATGTCGAGGTTGGCTTCAGCAATCCGGTCTGGCTTCTGGGTCAAGATCCGAAACGTCCGATTCCGGCCGCGCGCCAACTCGACAACGGGATCTGAGCCGCCCGTCTCTGCTGTGCCGCAAAGGCGTGTGTTCGCTGTGCATCTGACGTGCAGCCGGCACTGAATGGGTTACGATCCGCACTCCGAGCAAATCCACGACGGGGTCGACCGGCACGGTCGCGCCCCGGACTCATTAGCCGCTGTCCAGATACGTTTGGTGATGACCTTGTCCGACGCAACCACAGCTCCCTCCACCTGGGAACACCGCCAACTGGCGATCTTGATGCGCCGCGGGTGGACGGCAATCGTGCTCGGCATCGTCATCGGCCTGGTCGGCGGTGCGGTTTTCACCCTGGCCCAGCCGAAGAAGTACACCGCCTCGGCATCGGTCTTCGTGACCCCAACCGGCGTATCCGACAGCAGCGTCGTGGCCAACGCCCGAACCACGTCGACGATCAACCTGGACACCGAGTCGCACCTCGTGACGTCGACGAGCGTGGCCCAGCGGGTCCACAGCACCGATACGGCGGCGACCTCGGTGAGTCTGCCGAAACTCACTGCTCCGGTCAGGGTGACCGTCCCGGCCAACACCCAGATCCTGCGGATCCGATACGTAGCCTCGTCGCCGACCATCGCGGCCCAGCGGGCGAACGACTTCGCCAACGCCTACCTCGCCCAGCGCCAGGCCGATGCACAGGCCACCTTGAACGCGCAGATCAAGGCGTCGCAGACGGAGCTGTCCACGCTGAACACCAGGCTCAAGGCCGTTGCCGGGGTCATCGGATCGCTGCCCAGGACGTCCGCCCAGTTGAACTTCGTCCAGGCCCAGCGGGCCCTGCTGATCAGTCAGATCACAACTCTCACGGCCCAGCTGAACAAGCTGACAACGACGGTCGTCACGCCCGGCCGGAGCCTGACCAAGGCCACGGCACCGAACTCGCAGTCCAGTCCGTCCCCCGTTCTCGACCTCTCGGCCGGCTTGGCCGTCGGTCTGCTGATCGGTCTGGTCGCCGCGTGGCTGCGGTTCGTGGTGCGCAGGCGGCTGCGCCAGCCCGACGACGTGCTGACCAAGCTGCACCTTCCCGTGCTCGGCACACTCGCCGCGTCCGGCACGTCGGCGGTCGCGTCGGTCGGCACCGAAGCGTTCGAGAACTACCGGCGGATCGGCAACGTCGTCGCCGCGGCGATGGGACGAAGCGGAATCCTGCTCGTCACCGGCCAGTGCACCGACCTCGCCTCGGCCGCGGTCGCGGTCAACCTGGCCCGAGCGTTGGCCACGTCCGGAGTTGCGGTCAAGGTCACGACGACCGACCGTGCGGAAAGCCGGTTGATGCGTACCGAGTTGCTCGGCCAGGACCCGAATCTGCGCGACGCCTGGGTCAACCTGGAAGACACCCACGATCTGCGGCGCGAAACGCTCGATTCGCTCCGCGGCGATACCCTGCTGATCGTCACCGGACCGAGTCCGCAGCGATCGGCTGATGCCCAGACCGTCGCGGCCATTAGCGACGCAGTCGTGGTGGTCGTCGAGGCGGGTACCAAGACCGACCACAGCAAGCTGATGAAGCAGTTGGATGCTGTCGGTGCGCCCTTGCTCGGCGCGGTGCTCGTGCCGTCGGGCCAGTGGTGGCAGGGCGTTTCGACCCACGACTCCGCGGTCAGTAGCGATCGCACCGCGCCGATCCCGACCTCGCGGCCGGGCGACGCCGGCTGGTTGCTCGCCGATTCCGCTCCGTCGGCCGACGAGAGTGCGGATGGGCATGGGTCCGTGCTGTCGGCCAGCGAGCAGCTCGAACGCGCGCGGCAACGAGCTCGATCCAGGTCGTGAGGCTCGCTTCCCGGCGGCGCGTCAGTCTGCGATCCACGGGCCGGGCATCGGCTCAGCTACGCGCGCGCCGGCTCTTGCCGGTTGAAGCGTCGACAGTCCGGGCCGAATTGCCCAGGGCGACGATCGATCCGCCGGCCGCCCGCGTCATCTCCGCGCGGGCTCCGGCGGCGCCGCCCCGCACCGGGCCGCCCCAAGCCCCAACAACGAGCCCAGCCAAGGTTGATCGGTTTCAGCGGACCGCGGTCGAGGCCACCGAGGCGGCGATCGTGGCGCCGCACGGCGTCGTCCAATCGGGTCTGCTCGCCTACGTGGTGCGCCGCGACGAAACCGGTCAGCTGCATCTGGCCAGCGCCTGGCCGCTGTGGGCATTGCTCGTGCCGTTCCCGCTGTGGTGGGCACTCGGGCTGGGCAGCTTCATCTTTCCGTTGCTCGCCGTACCAATGGCGATCGAGCTCTGGCGGCGCAAGCCGGTGCGGGTCCCGCGTGGATTCATGCTGTGGGCGCTGTTCCTGGTCTGGACGCTGCTCAGCCTGCTGATGTTCTCGAAGAACCCGTCCGACGTGCACCCCGGATCGTCCCTGGGGCGGGTGCTGTCGACCCTCGTCTCACTCGCCGAGTACTTCGGCGTGACGATCACCCTGCTGTTCGTCGGCAACCTCAATCGCAAGGAACTTCCCGTCCACACGCTCGTCCGGTGGCTCGGCGTGCTCTTCGTTGTGACCGTGGGCGGCGGCATCCTGGGCACAGTCGTGCCGCACTTCGGATTCACCTCGCCGCTGGAATGGATTCTGCCGAAGAGCCTGCACAACGCCTACGTCACCGCCCTTGTCCATCCCAACGCGGCCCAGGTGCAGGCCGTGCTCGGTGAAGGGGTCAGCGGCCGCGCGGCCGCCCCGTTCGGCTACACCAACTTCTGGGCCAACAACATCTCGCTCCTGCTGATCTGGTTCGTCTGTGCCTGGGGCCTGCGGACTGCCTGGTCGCGCAAGGTCGCATGCGTGCTGGTCATCGGTCTTGCCATCTATCCAATCGCATACTCGCTGAACCGAGGGCTGTGGCTCGGCCTGGGCGTCACGGTCGTCTGGGTGGCGGTACGCCTGTTCCTGCACGGCCGAGTCGCCGCCCTGCTTGCGATCTTGGTTGCTTCCGCGCTCGGCGCCGTCATCTTCACGCTGACCCCGCTACATGCGCTCTACGTCGATCGCCTGGCGCATCCACACAGCAACTCGGTGCGCGGTTACCTCACGGCGCAAGCCGTCCGCGGGGCCGAGGAGTCGCCCGTGCTCGGCTGGGGCGGCAGTCGCAAGTCCAACGGGAGCAGCCGCTCGATCACGGTCGGCAAGTCCGCCAGTTGCGCACAGTGCGGTGAGTTCCCGGTTGGCAGCAACGGCCAGTTGTGGGCCCTGCTGTTCAATCAGGGCTTCGTCGGCACCGCCTTCTATCTCGGGTTCTTCGGCGTGTCCTTCTGGGTGTATCGACGAGACCGAAGCCTCGTCGGACAGGCCGGCCTGCTCGTGCTCGGTCTGAGCCTGTTCTACATGCTCTTCTACAACTCGTTGCCGTCCGCGCTGACGATCACGATGATCTCCATCGGCCTGCTGTGGCGCTCGCACGACGAGCGCTCGGTCGGCGGCCGGGCGCGGGCGCCGTCGCCCGTGACCGCCCGTGCTCTTGCCCGATGAGCCTGTCGGCTCGCCGCAGGCGGGGCCGAGCGGTCCGAGCGGCCGATGCGGCGGAGCGGCTCGGTGGCCTCGATGAGGTTGTGGCCCGATTGTGGCCCGGCGCGCAGCCGCGCCCGCGGCGGCGCCGATCACCAGCCGGCGCACTGCGCCTGATCGTGCTGCCGAGCGCGGCCAAGCCGCGGCTGCTCGTCAGCGCCGCCCATCCTCGTGCCGGCGCGAGCGCCGTACTGAGACATGGTGACGCCTTCGCGCTCAGCGCTCGGCTGCAACGCCAAGGCCTGGCGTTGGCACTGCGGGCCCACCTTGGGCCGCAGGTGTTTCCCGCCGGCTTCTGGCTGGCCAGCGATGCGGGTCCGACCATTACCGACCGGCTCGCCGAAATTATGAACCAGCCAGTCGTCGCCACGCTGGCCCTGACCCCCCGCCGGGCCAACCGCAAACCCGTCCTTCATCTGCTCGATCCACGCGGTCAGACCCTCGCTTTCGTCAAGATCGGCATCAACCCGCTCACCCGCGCGCTTGTCCGCGCGGAACACGATGCCCTCGACCGGGTGGCCGAGCTGCCACTGCGGACGGTGCGTGCACCAGAGGTCATCTACAGCGGTGAATGGCACGACCTCGAGCTGCTCGTCCTGTCGGCCCTGCCCACCTGGGAAGGCAAGCCGCCGTCAGCCGGGCTCGTGAGCGACGCCATGCGTGAACTGGCCACGACGCGCCCGCAACCGCGCGGCGAGCCCGTCGCCAATTACGCCACGCGCCTGGCGGAGCGGGCACAGCAGATCGAGCCGCGCGCGCCGCGCGAGGACCGGGTGGTGTTGACGCAACTGCGCCAGGTGGCGGAGACGCTGGCCCTTCAGGATGTGACCGCGGCGCTCGCGCTCGGCCCGTGGCACGGCGACTGGACGCCGTGGAACTGTCGCCAGCTCGGTCCGCAGCTGTTGGTCTGGGACTGGGAGCGCTTCGCCGCGGACGTGCCGACTGGTTTCGACGCCCTACACTTCGCACTCAACCAGGCCGTCGTCGGCGAGCACGTGCCGCACCGTAAGGCCGCCCAGGACTGCCTGGTGCGAGCGCCGGACATACTCGGGCCCTGGGGTTTGAGCCGCGAGGCGGCGCAGACGGTCGCGGCGCTGTACCTGATCGAGCTCGGAGTGCGCTACATCGTCGATGAGCAACGGACCGAGGGCGGGTTCGGCGGCGATGTCGCCGCCTGGATCGCGCCCGCACTGCATGACCACCTATCAACTCGGCAAGTCGGGAAGAGGTAGCACCGCGTGAAGATCGACGTCCCCAGGCCGGTCCAGCGGGCCGGCAAGGATCTGTCCGTCCGTTGGGGCCGCGTCACTGCGCCCCTGCGCATGTCGCCCGGCTTTCTCATCTGCGGGGCGCAGCGCTGCGGCACCACGTCGATGTATCGGACGCTGAGCCAGCATCCCGCAGTTCTGCCGGCGGTGCTGCACAAGGGCGTGCACTTCTTCGACACCGGGTACGCCAACGGCCGCGGCTGGTACCAGGCGCACTTTCCGCTGCAGTCGACGGCGCGGCGCGCCGAACGCCGCACCGCAACGCCCCCGATGACGTTCGAGTCGAGCCCGTACTACCTGTTCCATCCGCTGGCCGCGCAGCGCATCGCGCGCGACCTGCCCGGCGTGCGGATCATCGTGTTGCTGCGCGACCCGGTCGAGCGGGCCTACTCCGCGCACACCCACGAGAGTGCCCGTGGGTTCGAGACCGAGTCGTTCGAACGAGCGTTGGAACTGGAAGATGAACGCCTTGCCGGCGAGGAAGACCGGATCATCGCCGATGAGTCCTACAACAGCCACAGCCACCAGCACCACAGCTACCTCAGCCGCGGCCGCTATATCCACCAGGTCCGGCGCATGGAAGCGGCTGTCGGGCCCGACCGGTTGCACGTCCTCGATGCCGAGGACATGTTCACCGATCCCGAACCGGTCTGGCGCGACGTCGCCGAGTTTCTCGGCCTGTCCCCCGAGCCGCTGCCGAAGTTCGAGCAACACAACGCCCGGCCGCGCACCACGATGGATGCTTCGCTACGCACCGCGCTGCGGGAGAAGTTCGCGGCTGACGATGCCGAACTCCAGGAGTGGTGGGGTCGCCTTCCGTCCTGGCGGCGCTGACCACCGCGTCCTCGGCCGCACGTAAAACGGCTGTTGCCGCGTCGGGTCGACGCGGCAACAGCCGTTTCGTGCTTGTGCTTTTCCTCGTGCTAGCTGGCGCCGCACACCCGCGGCATCGCGGTCAGCACGGACACGCGACTCAACGCGCCGTCGCTCCAACGGACCGAGTACGTGGCCCGGACCCGATACGAGGTGCAGGTGTAGGCGTGGACCGGCCGCCAGGCCGTGCCGCTGCTCGCCGACTGCCCGGTACCGGAGTTGACCGGCCTCGTGCTGTACAGCACCGCGCGAGCCGAGGTACCAAGTGACACCCGATCGATCTGCAGCCGGGCTACCTTGGTGCGCTTGGTCATCGTCGCAGTACCGCGAACGTTGGTGATCCGTCCGGCGGAGTTTCTGGCCACCGTGACGGCGACCTTGTAGCTGACGCCACCCAGTGCGGACCGACCGCCGCGGTACAGATTGCCCTGCTTCACGCTCACGTTGCTTGCACCGCTCAGGGATCCACTCTTCGAGAGGAGCTGCCGCACGGCGGTGTTTTCGGCCTTGGTCGTGAAGTTCGAGCCGGCCTGGAAGTTGTTCTCCCACAGGCAGACGTACTCAGCGCCGGCTGCAGCGAACCGTGAGCCCCACGTCTTCAGCCAGGCCGCGCGAGCGGACCCACTCGGGTCGTTGCTGGCCCGGTTGGCCCCGAACTCGGCGACACCCCAGGTGAGGTGATGAGCCGCCGTGAAGGACTTCACCGCGGCCAGTTCCTTCGCGTAGTCGTGGTATCCGCCGGACTGAGAGATGCCGTCGAAGTCGACCCCCCAGTGGGTGACGCCAGCAACGAGATAGTCGGCGGGACGCTTGGACTTGTTCACGAACGCGTCGGCAGTGAGGATGACCGACAGGCCCGGGACCTTCATCTTGACCAGCGTCGCCATTTTCGCGCGCCACTGGGCGAGCGTCGTCTGGCCCTTCTTGATCTTGGAGTCGATCTCGTGCTGGTAGGCCCAGCGCCACATGGTCCGAGCCCACGGCGCGGTTTTTGAATCGACGGTCTTGAGCGAGCCGACAACTTCGCGGTTCGCGGTCGGTGAGGTGCCGGCGGCGCCCGACCAGAAGAGCCGGATGACCTTGGCCGGACCGTAAGTGGAGTCCATCGAAGCCACGCCGGCGGCGTTGCTCGCGCCGCGCGGCGTGCCGCCGAACAGTGCGGACGACGCTGTGGAGCTGGCGGCGGCTTGGACCGGCGCCGCGGATGCGGTGGCGACGGTGAGGCCGGCTGACACCATGGTGATGGTCAGCGCCAGCACCGAAGCGGTGCGCGCCCGGCGCAACAGGCTGGCCGAACGATGGCTCGGGACAGCGGTTTCTGAGTTCTGAGTTCGGGGAATCAACTGCAAGCGCGACGACACGAGGACCTCCGTGAGGTTCAGGCATCAAATCGCCAGTGGGGCGACCTATCTGCCAGTTCACCCCCGGTGGGTGGTGTCCCCGTAGTCCGCTTTGTTCCCCAGCGGAACCGCTTGTTCCCCAGCGGTGCGCCCACACAATATGTCCGATGTCTTGTTCCTGTGTGTATGGCTACCGTTAGATTACCCAGACTTAACAGAATATAAACGGGGCTTAGGTCACACGTTTGCCGCGCCCGAGCGGGACGCCGCAGGTGACGGTTTTCGGACCGGCCGGTGGCTCGGACGTAGGTCCCTACCGAGCGAACAGCTGCCGGACGGCCGCATTCTCGGCCGGTGTGGTGAAGTCCGACCCGGCTTGGGAATCGGCCTCCCAGAGGCACACGTATTCGGCTCCAGCGGCGGCGAAGCGCTCACCCCACGTCTTCAGCCAAGCCGCTCGTGCCGTGCCGCTCGGGTCGTTGCTGGCCCGGTTGGCCCCGAACTCGGCGACCCCCCACGTGAGGTGGTGAGCCCTCGTGAAGGCTTCAACCGCCGCCAGCTCGCGGGAATAGTCGTGGTAGCCGCCGGATTGCGAGATTCCGTCGAAGTCCACACCGAGATGCGTGACGCCGGGCACGAGGAAGTCGCTCGGGTTCTTGGATTTGCTCACGAACGCATCCGCGGTGAGGATCACTGACAGGCCAGGCACCTTGAGCGCCACGAGCGAATCCATGCTCCGGCGCCACTCGGCCAGCGTGGTCTGACCCTTTTTGATCTTGGAGTCGATCTCGTGCTGGTAGGTCCAGCGCCACATCGTCGAGGCCCACGCGGCGGTGCCGGCGTCGATCCTCTTGATCGACCCGACCACCGGCCGCCCATGCACCGGGCTCGGCCGTGCCGCGCCGGACCAGAAAAGTCGGACCACCTGAGCCGACCCGTACATCGCGTCCATCGCGGCCACGCCGGCCGCGCTACTGGAAGCCCGCGGCGTGTCCCCGAACAACGTGTCCAACGGTCCGGGCGGAGGACCGGGGTTGGTGTTCGGAGGTGGCGCCGCGGCTGTGGTCGACGGGTGAGTGGGCGGCGCAGGGTGCGAAGCCGAACTGGCACGGGTGGATGGAGCAGCCGTCGAACTGGCCGAGGATGAAACGCTCGGGTCGGGCCCGGGTAGCGCGATAGCCGGCGCCGGCTCGGTCCCGTACAGGACGAGGACGAGTTCCGGATGGCCGGTTGGCGCCTCCCGGGAGCGGAACCGGGCCACATCGTTGGTCGATGACGACGTCACGGCGAGAGACACTTGCGAACGCCCGCGAACCGCGCCGAGGACGTCGAAGCTCATGCGATAGGTGCTGGCCGACGCCGGCGCCGTCGCCAAGCCCTGGCCCAGGGCCGGCGCGTTGCGGGCTGTGATGGCGGCCGGGCGCCACGAGGCGTCGGCGACATCGGCGACCGACACATTTCCGCTCAGGTGATGATCGTCCCTGGTGAGGACGAGGTGGGCACTTTGCACCCGAGGAATGAGCGCCGCGGGAATCTGGAACCGGAGGTAGCCGACCTTGCGATCGGACGGTCGATTACTGGCCGAGATTCGCTGGCTGCCTGCGTAGTTCTTGCCCATCGCGGCGTACGAGACGTACGTATCGGCGACGTCGGGCAAGCGGACCGTCGTCGCCGCCTCGCTGTGGACCGGTGTGTTTCTGACCACGAATCCGGCCGCCGTACTGCCCGCGGTCGCGAACAACGCACAGACGCCCAGCGTGGAAATGATCCGAACGTGTTTGAGGTGATGGGTGCCGCGACTGGCGAGCGCGCGGTGGCTCGGCCGCGCAGCGGCGTGGCGACCAGACTTACGATGACGGTGCGCTGGGGTCGGACGCTGTGCATGTCGGGGGGAACTCGACATCGACGACACCAAACCTCCGGAGGGTCAGGGGCTAGCAAGCCACTTCAAGTCGACCTGTTTTGCCGCTATTTAGCCCCTCCCGGCTAGTTGTTGTTCCCCCCAAAGGAACGAGTCTCACAGCCGCCGGTTACTCCTAGGGACCAACCAGGCAACACGCGACATGTTACACAGCCGTGACCATAGCGCAGAAGGCGGGGGCGGTAGTACCGCGGCCCCCTCGGGGTGCCGGGCCCATGATTCGGCGCCGCGGCCGGCTCGTCAGCGGCGCCCGAAGTAGCCGCCTTGGGCCAATCGGGCGAACGCCCGCACGGCCGCTGGATCGCCTTCGAGGGCGTAGCGGTAGAAGTCGGGGTCCTCGGGAAGCGACTGATCGAACCAGACGATCGCCTTGATCTGGGGATGCGCCTCGACGAAACGGCCCGCATCGGCTATCCAGCCCGGGCGACGGGTGCCGTAGGAGTCACCGACGGCCATCTCGCCAATGATGACCGGCTTCGGATGCTGGGCCGCCCATTTGACGAAGGCGTTGGCGAGCGTCGAGAACGCCTCGTTGTCGCCCTTCTGCCAGGGCGTCTTCGGATACACGTCAGCGCAGATCCAGTCCACTTCGTGGTCGCCCGGGTAGTACTGCTCGGCCGTGCCGTCGTCGAACCCGGCCGCCGTGGGACACCAGGTCCAGGCAACATTGGCGACCCGGTGGACGAGGAAGATCGCCCGGAACCGGTGCCAGGCCGCGACAAAGTCCTGTGGACTGTGCACCATGCTCTGCAGGTTGGGCCGGTTCATCTCAGTCCGGAACGCGAGGAATACCTTCGTCGGCAACGCCGCAACCTGGTGCGCGATCTGGGCGATCATCGCGTCTTCATGGCCCGCGGCGATCTCACGCATGTCAGTCGCGGCCAAGGAGAGCAACAAGTACTTTCCACTGCGCGCGAAAGCGAGATCGCTTTCGGTTCCGATCGGCATCCCCCACTTGCGATACAGGTGCACCACGTCGAGTGGTTGCCCGATGAGCTTCTCGAAACGCTGGACCGAGGCGACCTTGCCGGGCTGGTTGTCAGGTCGGGGATAGACCCAAGAACCGAGGTAGGCGCCCTGAGCCGGGATCGGCGGACCTTCGGCGCGGTCCAGGCGTAGGGGAGGCGACGGCGTGTTCGACGGCGAACTCGGCGTCACCGAGGTCCGCACGTCGACCTCGGCATCGTGGTGTCTGGCTGCGATGCCCACGAGCACGCCGGCGACCAGCACCGTGACCGCGAATGCCAAGAGGACGATCGAGCTCTTTCGCCGCTGGGTCGGCCTGCTGTGCGTCACCGGACGGTGTGGCCCTTCCGGCGCAGCATCACACCGAGCTGGAACAGATCGCGTCCGTACCACATTCCGGCGCCGTACCCGAGCGCGCCGACGACGATGGCGGCAAAGGCCGCGGTCTCCCGGCCACCGGACAGCCCGAACGCGGCTAGCGGCAACGCGACGAAACAGCTTCCGCACAGCAGGTAAGCGGCGAGCGTGCTGCGGCCGAACGGATTCAGTCCCAGCTTGCCCCAGGCCAGCAGCAGTGGCACCAGGTTCGCCGCCAGGATCGACACGGCCCACCCCACGGCGGCGCCCATCACGCCGAAATGCGGGATGAGGGCCAGGTCGATGCCGAGGTTGAGCCCGAGCGCCAGCAGCGTGGTGCCCAGGTTCCACGCGGTCTTGCCGGCCATGATGATCAGCGTGTCGACCAGTCCTACGGCGCTGGCGACCAACATGACCAGCGACAGCACGACGACGACGGAAACCCCTTCCCGGTACGAATGCCCGAACAGACTGATGTACAGCGGCGCCATCGCCGCGGCCACGCCGAACATCGGCCACGTCGTCAGCACGAGCCACGTCGTCGACGCGCGATAGAGCTCCTGGGCGCGGTCAGTGTCGTGCTCGGCCAACGCCGACGCCATCTCCGGTTGCAGCGGCGCCGTGATTGCCTGGTTGACGAACTGGCCGACCACCAGGAAGCGGGTCGCGGCGGTGTAGACGGCGGCCTCCCGTGCCCCGCGCAGGGTCGCGACGAGGACGATGTCGAGACGCTGCAGCAGGATCTGAGCCACGCCGGCGACCGCCCGGGGCACCGTGAACGCCCAGAACTCGCGGGCGACCTGTCGTCGGTCCGGACGCGTCTGCTCGCGCGCCGGCGCGAGCCAGGAGCCGAGTGCCGAACGCAACATCCATACGGCCACGAAGAAAGCGCCGATGTAGGGCACTGCCCACGCGATGCCCAGCCCCCCGTGCCATCCGAATGAGAGCACGGCGGCAACGAGCACGACCTGGGCCGCGGGCCGCAGGATCTTCTCGATGAGCACGTTTGGCCGCATCCACCCGAACCCGCGCGTGGCCGCGATCGTCAGGTCATACGCCGCGGTCAGCGGCAACAGCACCGCGAGCAGCCGCAGCAGCCCGACCGAGTACCCGGCCGGGTCGCCGATCAAGCGGGCGATCGGTCGGGCCGCAACGAACATCGCGACGGCAATGGCGGTGCACATGAGCACGACGGGGGTGTAGGCCACGCGGAGCCCCACCGCGACGCGGGCCTCGAAGTGCAGGGCCCGCCAGCGGGCGATGAAATAGACGAGCCCGGTGTCCGCGCCCAACCGGCCGACGGTCTCGAGCATCAGGAACAGTGACGTGACGGTGAAGAAGACACCGGCGTCGTGCGGCGAGACGAATCGAGCCACTACCAGGACGAGCCCGAAGTTGGCCAGGACCGACAGCATCGCCCCGAAGAGGTTGCTCAAGCCGCCTCGGGCGACCGGCCCCAGGTCAACCTCGGTGCGGGGCGCCGCGTGGCGACCGGGGGTAGGGGCTGGTCCCGCCCTGGCCTGGCGTCGCGGACGGGATCCGTCTGCGTGGCGGGCAACCGTATTGCTCATCCCGACCCGAGGATCGTTCCTGCCCCGACAGTCCGGTTAGTGGCCTCGTCAATCAGGATGAAGCCGCCGGTCACGCGGTTGCGCGCGTACTCGTCACAGAACAGCGGAGCCGTCGTACGCATCCGGATTCGGCCGATATCGTTGAGTTGCAGTTGCTCGGCCGCCAGATCGCGGTGCAGGGAATTGACGTCAAGGCGGTACTGCAACTCCCGCACGACGGCGCGCGCAACGCGGGTGGTGTGCTTGATCGCCAGCTTGGCACCGGCGCGCAGTGGTTGCTCGGACATCCAACACATCATCGCATCAATGTCTTGGGTGATCATCGGTACATTGCGCGGACGGCAGAGCATGTCGCCTCGCGAGATGTCGATGTCGTCGCGAAGTCGTACTGTGACTGACATCGGCGCAAATGCCTGCTCGACCGGTCCGTCGGCGGTGTCTATCGACACGATCGTGCTGGTCAGGCCGCTGGGCAGGGCGAGGACCTCGTCACCGGGCCGCAGAACTCCGCCGGCAACCGTGCCGGCGTAGCCCCGGTAGTCCAGGTGCCGGGCATCGTGCGGACGGATGACACACTGGACCGGAAAGCGCGCGTCGACAAAGTTTCGGTCGCCGGACACATGCACGTTTTCCAGGTGATGCAGCAGCGAGGGCCCCTCGTACCACCCGATCGCATCATTGCGATCGACGACGTTGTCCCCGTGCAGCGCGGAGATCGGAATCGCGGTGACATCGGGAACATCCAGTCGCGCGGCGAAGACGTCGAACTCCTCGCGGATGCGCTCGAAGACGGCCTCGTCCCAATCGACGAGGTCCATCTTGTTGACCGCGACCACGATGTGCCGCACGCCGAGCAGGGAAGCCAGGAATGCGTGTCGACGGCTCTGTTCGAGCATGCCCTTCCGCGCGTCGACGAGGACGATCGCCAAGTCAGCCGTGGACGCACCGGTGACCATGTTGCGGGTGTATTGGATGTGCCCCGGTGTGTCGGCGACGATGAAACTGCGGCGGGGAGTGGAGAAGTAGCGGTAGGCCACATCGATGGTGATGCCCTGCTCCCGTTCGGCCCGCAGACCGTCGGTGAGCAGCGCAAGGTTCGGGTACTCGTCGCCACGCTGGGCGCTGACTCGCTCCACGGCTTCGAGCTGATCGGAAAACAGCGACTTCGTGTCGTAGAGCAGCCGCCCGATGAGCGTGCTCTTCCCGTCGTCCACGGAACCGGCCGTCGCAAAACGCAGGAGATCCATCAGAAGTACCCCTCCCGCTTGCGGTCTTCCATGGCCGTCTCGGCCAGCCGATCGTCGGCTCGGGTTTCGCCGCGCTCGGTTATCCGGCTGAGCGCGATCTCGCCGATGACTTCCTCGACGGTTGCCGCGATCGAATGCACAGCTCCCGTGCACGACGTGTCACCAACGGTGCGGTAGCGGACCGAGGCCGTGTAGGGCACCTCACTGTCGTCGCGGTGGGTTGCCGGGCAGTCGAACAGCACCATCCCGTCTCGCTCGAACACCCGCCGCTCGTGGGCGAAGTAGATCGAGGGCAGTTGGAGGCGCTCGCGGGCGATGTAGTTCCAGATGTCGAGTTCGGTCCAATTAGACAGCGGGAAGGCCCGCATCGATTCCCCACGCCGGATCCGCGTGTTGTACAGCGACCACAGCTCGGGCCGTTGATCCTTCGGGTCCCACTGCCCGAATTCGTCACGCAACGACAGGACGCGCTCCTTGGCCCGAGCCTTCTCCTCATCGCGCCGGGCGCCGCCGAAGAGCGCGTCGAACCCATGAGCGGCGACGGTGTCGAGCAGCACCGAGGTCTGCAGGCGGTTGCGGCTGGGATGGCGCCCGGCCGGCTCGCTCAAGGTGCCGTCGTCGATCGCCTGTTGCACCGAGCCCACTACAAGACGCAGGCCCAATTCGGCAACTCGCTTGTCCCGGCAGGCGATTACCTCGTCGAAGTTGTGGCCGGTGTCGATGTGCACGACCGGAAACGGGATGCGGCTGGGCCAGAACGCCTTCTCGGCGAGGCGCAGCATAACCAGCGAATCCTTGCCGCCGCTGAACAACATGGCCGGACGCTCGAACTCCGCGGTGACTTCTCGGATGATGTGGATGGCCTCTGACTCGAGGACGTCCAACTGGCCCAGCCGATAATCCGGAGCAATTCGAGCGGCAGGCTCAATAGGCACCGACGCTCCGAACAACGGCCCCGAACGTCTTGACCAGAATGCTGACATCGGTGGCCAACGACCAGTTCTCGACGTAGTGCAGGTCGAGCCGGACGGATTCCTCCCACGACAGGTCGCTGCGTCCGCTGATCTGCCAGAGCCCGGTCAGTCCGGGCTTGACAAGCAACCGGCGGCGCATGTCGTCGCCGTACTGCGCCACCTCGGCGGGTAGCGGCGGGCGTGGACCGACAAGTGACATCGAGCCGGTGAGCACGTTGATGAGCTGTGGCAGTTCGTCCAGCGACCGGCGGCGGAGCACGCGACCCACGCGGGTGACCCGCGGGTCGTCGCGGATCTTGAACAGCAAGCCGTCAGACGCCTCATTGTCGTCGATCAAGTCCGAGACCTGCCGCTCGGCCCCGACGTACATCGAGCGGAACTTGAGCATCTTGAACTGCTTGCCGTTCTTGCCGACGCGCGTCTGGCAGAACATGGCCGGCCCGTTGCTGGTCCGACGGACGACCAGTGCGATGCCGAGCAGCAGCGGGGATAGCAGCAGCAGCGCCACCGCAGCGATGATGCGGTCGAATGCACCCTTCAGCAGATGCCGGACACCCGCGAACTCCGGTTCGCTGACGTGCAGGAGCGGCAGGCCGGCGATCGGCTGGATGTGCAGGCGGCGGCCGCCCACGTCGGTGAGGCCGGGAGACACGACGAGGTCGGTGTCGGTGCCCTCCAACTGCCAGGAGATCCAGCGCAGCTTGTCGGCGTCGATGTGACCGGCCAGGACCGCCACGCTGCGGGCGCCGCTCACGCGGACCGCGTCGATGATGGAATCCACGTCGCCGAACACCGGCAAGCCGATGGCGCCCATCTCGTCGGGGGCGTTCCACGGCGTGCCCGGCACCGACGGGACACAGGCGCCGATGACGTGCATGCCCGCGCATGGGTCCTTCTTCAGGCGGGCCGCAAAGCGGGCGACGGACTCCGAGTCCCCAACCGCGAGCACCGGCGTCATCGAACGGCCCTGCGCCCGGCTGCGACGCAGGGCGGCCCGCGCGGTGCGGCGGCCGATGAGGTCCAGGACCAGCGCCAGCGGCAGGGCGATAACGATGAATCCCCGTGCGACGCTCTGGTTCGTGGCGTAGGCGGCGAAGCCGGTCAGCACCGAAAGGTGCAGGAACGCCCGGAACACCCGCTGGAACTCCGTCGCGCCGTCACCGATGAAGCGGCCTTCGTAGGCCCGGTTGAGCGCGACCACGCCGACCCAAGCGAGGGGCAGAGCCACCGCGAAGGCGACATCGGGATGGTCGTGAACGGCGTACCCCGCACCGAACCGGGTCAGCAGGCCCAGCGTCGCCGCCACGCTGCCGGCCAGGAAGTCAATGGCTATGAGCACGAGCTGATAGCGGTGCAGCCAGCCGTCCGCGCGGGCCGGCGCGGTCGCGGCTTGCGCTACTCGGCCCGTATGGCTGCGCTTTCGCAACGCGCGCCGTGTGGTCGTGCTGCTGCCCAGCGACGACGAAGAAGGTAGTGCCGATGCCGACGTCAATGGTGAAGGGCTTACCAACGTAGCGTTGGCTAGCCCTGCGGTCCCTCCGTCGGTGGCGTGATCCAAACCACCCTTGAACATGATCCCCCGATTTGCCGCCGAACGCGTAAACGTCCGACGACCCCCCCGATCCAGCTACCGGCAAGCGAGCGGCGAGTTCACCGTCGTGAGCCCCCCGGCCGACAATTGACATTTACTTTATAGCGGCAGTCGCCGTGCGGGGGTAGTTGAAACGGCGACTTTCCACTGTCCGGGGTGTGGATTGGTAACAAAACGTCGGCTTGGTCCGCTGTTAGGCCGCCCCTTCGTCATGGATCGACCAGGTCGGCCGAGGCCGATCGCGGGACGGGGGCCGGCCCGGTTCATCCATTCTGTCGCTTGTGCGGGACATTCGTGATCATCATTCGGCCCGGTCGCTGGGCGCGGTCAGTGTGCGTGGTTGCCCGAGCTCTGAGCAGCATTTCGGGTCCCTGGTCGACAAACAGGCGTATCGTGGGCGTTGCCCAGGCGGTCGTTCCCCCGATCGACCGTCTGGGCTTTTCTGTGTCTGCGGCAGTGCCGGCCGCCGGCGGATGTCTCGTTCGGTCAGCCGTCGCGGCCGAAAAACGCCCAGGCGTCGGAGACCATGTCGGTAAGCCCGCGCGTCGGGCGCCAGCCCAGCAACTCCGCCGCCAGGTCGTTTGCCGCCACCAGCGTGGCCGGGTCGCCCGCACGGCGCGGCTCTTCGTGCACGGCGAGAGGCCGGCCGGTTACGGCACGCACGGTGTCTAAGACCTCACGTACAGAGTATCCGTGGCCGCTACCCAGGTTGATGACATGCGCGACGCCGGGCTCGCCCAAGCCGAGCGCCCGCTGGTGCGCATCGCCCAGGTCGACCACGTGGATGTAGTCACGAATGCATGTCCCGTCGGGCGTCGGGTAGTCGTTGCCGAAGAGGGACAGGGTTTTGGACTCGTCAGCCGCGGCCGAGAGCGCCAACGGGATGAGGTGCGTTTCGACGCCGTGCCGTTCGCCGTACGCGCGTCCGTCGGACATCAGCAAGGCACCGGCGACATTGAAATAGCGCAGGCTCACCGCCTGCAGCCCGTAGGCGCTGGCGTAGTTGCCAAGGGCCAGGTCGATCGCGAGCTTGCTGGCCCCGTAGGCGCTCGCGGGCCGGGTGCGCGCCGTTTCCCGGATCGGGCTCTCCTCGACGTTGCCGTAGGTAGCGGCCGACGACGAGAAGACGATGCGAGCCACATCGTGGGCCCGCATCGCGTCGAGCAGCGCGAGCGTGCCGCCGACGTTGTTGTGCCAGTAACGGGCCGGATGACTGACCGACTCGGCCACCAGCGACTTCGCGGCGAAGTGCACCACGGCCTCGACCCCGCGACCGCGGAAGACGTCTCCGATGGCGGTGATGCCGACCTCGTGGAACTCTGCTTCCGGCGGCACGGCGTCGGCATGGCCGGTAGACAGGTCGTCGACGACGATCACCTCATTGCCGTCGTCGATGAGTTGCGCAGCCACGACGCTGCCGATGTAGCCCGCCCCGCCCGTCACCAATACCCGCATGGGGCCAACCCTGCCAGAGCACGGTCGGCGCGGTAGGAAAGACTTGCGGGGTGCCCGAACGCCGTGACGACGCAGAACTGCGTGCCGACGTGCGACGCGTCGCCGCGCTGCTCGGTGAGTCGCTCGTGCGCCAGCAGGGTCAGAGTGCCCTCGACCTGGTCGAGCAGGTGCGCACCCTGACCAAGCGCAGCAAGGAGCACGACGGCGGACCGGCCCGCGACGAAGTGCGGGCCCTGCTGGCGCAACTGCCGATCGACACCGCCTCGGTGCTGGTTCGGGCGTTCGCCGACTACTTCCATCTGGCCAACGTCGCCGAGCAGGTGCACCGCGTTCGCAGCCTGCGCGACCGCGACGCCGCCCAGGGCTGGCTCGCCCAGGTCGTCGCCGACGTGGCCGCCCACGGCGCCGAGCGGGACGCACCGGATACATTGACCGACGCGTTGACCAAGCTAGCGGTCCGCCCGGTGTTCACGGCCCACCCGACCGAGGCCAGCCGCCGCTCGATCCTGACGAAGCTGCGGCGCGTGGCCGACATTCTGTCCGTGCCCAGCGCGCCCGGGTCGCTGACCCGAGCCCGTCAGGATCGTGATCTGGCCGAGATCGTCGACCTGATCTGGCAGACCGACGAGTTGCGCCAACAGCGACCGACGCCGATGGACGAGGCCCGCAACGTCGTCTACTACCTGCAGGACCTCGCCGATGAGACGATCCCGCAGCTCTCGAGCGACCTTGCCGCCGAGGTGGGTCGGCACGACGCGCGGCTCTCGGCTGACGCGGCGCCGCTGACGTTCGGGACCTGGATCGGCGGTGACCGCGACGGCAACCCGAACGTCACGGCCGAGGTCACCCGCGACGTGCTGCGGATGCAGCACCACGTCGCGGCGCGGGCGATCACCCGCGCCATCGACACGCTCATCGCCGAGCTGTCCTCGTCGACCACCGTCGTCGCCGCTTCGGCCGAACTGGCTGCGTCCATCGAAGCCGACCTGGCCGTGCTCGACATCGACCCGCGGCTGGTCACGCTGAACGCCACCGAGCCATATCGCCTCAAGCTGACCTGTCTCAACGCCAAGATCGCAAATACCCGCCGGCGGATCGACGACGGTGCTGCGCACGTGCCCGGCCGCGACTATCTCGGCAAGGCCCAGCTGCTGGCCGAGTTGCGACTGATCGGCGACTCGCTGCGGGCGAACGCGGGCGGGCTGATCGCCGACGGGCTGCTGGCGCGGGTCGAGCGCACGGTCGCCGTCTTCGGCCTGCACCTGGCGACCATGGACATCCGCGAGCATGCCGACGCCCACCACCACGTTGTCGGCCAGCTCGTCGACCGGTTGGTGGAAGAGACCTGGCTCTACGGCGATCTACCTCGGCCGTACCGGCGCAAGCTGCTGTCGCGGGAGCTGATGTCGCGCCGCCCACTGGCCACCATCCCGCCGCCACTGGATGACGCGGCGGCCAAGACCTTCGCTGTGTTCACCGCGATTCGGGATGCGTTGGACACCTACGGCCCCGAGGTCATCGAGAGCTACATCGTGTCGATGACCCGGGGCGGCGACGACGTGCTCGCGGCGGTGGTGTTGGCCCGTGAGGCCGGGCTGATCGACGTCCACGGTGCTGGCGCCGGTGGGGGGCGCGAACCGGTGGCCCGAATCGGATTCGTGCCGCTGCTCGAGACCGTTGACGAACTGCGTCGCAGCGGTGAAGTCGTCGACGACCTGCTCTCGGACCCGACGTACCGTCGCATCGTCGAAGTGCGCGGGGACGTGCAGGAGGTGATGCTCGGCTACTCGGACTCGAACAAGGAGGCCGGCATCACGACGTCGCAGTGGGAGATCCACAAGACCCAGCGCACCTTGCGCGACGTCGCCGCCCGGCACGGGGTTCGGCTGCGGCTGTTCCACGGCCGCGGCGGCACCGTGGGCCGCGGCGGCGGACCGACCTACGACTCGATCCTGGCTCAGCCGTGGGGTGTGCTCGACGGCGAGATCAAGTTCACCGAGCAGGGTGAGGTCATCAGCGACAAGTACGCCTTGCCCGAGCTGGCCCGCGAGAACCTTGAGCTCACTGTGGCGGCAGTGCTGCGGGCGTCGGCGCTGCACCGCGCACCGCGGCAGTCGAGCATCCAGCTCGACCGGTGGGACGCGTGCATGGACAAGGTCAGCGACGCCGCGTTCACTGCGTACCGCGAACTGGTCGACGATCCGGACCTGCCGGACTACTTCCTCGCCTCGACGCCGGTCGAGCAGCTCGGGTCGCTGAATATCGGCTCGCGCCCGTCCCGGCGGCCGTCGTCCGACGGTGGCATCGGTGGCCTGCGGGCGATCCCGTGGGTGTTCGGCTGGACCCAGTCGCGTCAGATCGTGCCGGGCTGGTTCGGCGTCGGCACCGGGCTGGCCAACGCGCGCGCGGCCGGCCTCGGCGACACGCTGGCCGAGATGCACGCCGAGTGGCACTTCTTCGCGACGTTCATCTCCAACGTCGAGATGACGCTGGCCAAGACCGACCTCGACATCGCGGCGCACTACGTCTCGACGCTCGTGCCGCCGCGCCTGCACCGCGTGTTCGACGTGGTTCGGGCCGAACACGAACGCACCGTCGCCGAGGTCCTGCAAATCACCGGCGAGGCCGAGTTGCTCGACAATTCGCCGTCGTTGCAACGGACGTTCGGGGTGCGTGACGCCTACCTCGACCCGATCTCCTACTTGCAGGTCGATCTGCTGCGCCGGGTTCGCGACGAGGCGCACGCCGTGCCGACGGAACTTCGCCGCGCGCTGCTGTTGACGATCAACGGCGTGGCCGCCGGCCTGCGCAACACCGGCTAGCCCGCGAATCCAGCCGCAGAGGCGGTTGTCCGAAAACCGCCAGCCGTTGTCGGTGGCCGGCGGCACACTGGACGAGTGATCCTGCCTGACGCCGAGACCTGCTATCGAGCCGTTCTGGCCCGCGACCCCCGCTTCGACGGCTGGTTCTTCACGGCCGTCCGCACGACCGGCATCTACTGCCGCCCCTCGTGCCCGGCGATCACGCCGAGGCGCCACAACGTCGAGTTCCACCCGAGCGCCGCGGCGGCGCAGCGGGGCGGATTCCGGGCCTGCAAGCGCTGCCGCCCGGACGCGTCACCAGGCTCGCCGGAGTGGGACGTCCGTGGCGATCTGGCCGGGCGGGCGCTGCGGCTGATCGGGGACGGGGTCGTCGACCGCGAGGGTGTTCCGGGGTTGGCCGCCCGGCTGGGTTATTCCGAGCGTCAGGTCAACCGCACGCTGCTGGCGGAGGTCGGCGCCGGGCCGATCGCGTTGGCCCGGGCGCAGCGGGCCCAGACCGCGCGGATTCTGCTCGAGACCACCGATATGAGTGCTGCCGACGTCGCGTTCGCGGCCGGCTTCGCCAGTGTGCGCCAGTTCAACGAGACGATGCAGGCCGTGTTCGCGACTACGCCCACCGGATTGCGGGCCAAGCGCGACCGTTCCAGTTCCGGTTCCGGTTCCCGGCGAACCGGGGACGATCGCACTGCGGCTTGCCTTCCGGGCGCCGATGGACCTCGGTGCCAGCCTCGACTTCCTCGGCACCCGAGCTGTGCCGGGGCTGGAGACCTACGCCGACGGTGTCTACACCCGGGTGTTTCCGGCGCCCGGCGGCCCAGCGCTGGTGTCCTGCTCGGCCGGGAGCGACGCCGTCGCCTGCCGGGTCCGCCTCACCGACCAGCGCGATCTGGTTGCTGTGGTCGCCCGGGTGCGGCGGCTACTGGACCTCGACGCCGATCCGACGGCCGTCGACGACGTGCTCGGCGCCGACCCCGCGCTGGCCCCGCTGGTGGCCAAGCGACCCGGCCTCCGCTCACCCGGAGCCGTCGACGGCTTCGAGATGGCGGTGCGAGCCGTGGTTGGCCAGCAGATCTCGGTGAGCGGCGCGCGGACGGTGCTTGGGCAGATCGTCGCCACACACGGTTCGGTGGCGTTCGACGGTGAGCCCTGGCGGCTGTTCCCGCCGGCGGCCGCGTTCGCGTCGATCGATCCGGCGAGCCTGCCGATGCCGCGGGCTCGGGCGGCGACGCTGCACGCGCTGGCCTGGGCCTTGCACAACGGTGACCTCAGCCTGGACGCCGGCGCCGACCGAGCCGAGGAACGGGCCGCCCTGCTCGTCCTGCCCGGCATCGGGCCGTGGACGGCCGACTACATCCGGATGCGGGCCCTGGCCGATCCGGATGTGCTCCTGGCCAGCGACCTCGGCGTGCGCAAGTCGGCCGAGGCCCTCGACGTCAGCCTCGACGACGGTCATCGCAAGTGGGCGCCGTGGCGCTCGTACGCCAGTCATCACCTCTGGGCCGCACTGCACTGACTACCCGCCACCACTACCCGCCACGACAAGGAGATCCGCATGCTTTACAGCTACGTCGAGTCGCCGCTGGGCCCACTGCTCGCGGTTCGCGACGACATCGGCATCACCGCGCTCTACCTGCCATCGGGCCGGCATCCGGTGACCGTTGCGCCGAACTGGACTCGCGACGACGACGCATTCGACGACGCCCATACCCAACTCGACGAGTACTTCGCCGGTGAGCGGACGAGCTTCGATCTGCCGCTGCACCTGATCGGCTCCCCCTTCCAATTGCGGGTCTGGGCGGCGTTGCGCGAGATCCCGTACGGCGAGACGACGAGCTACGGCAAGACGGCCGCGGCGATCGGAGCGCCGACGGCCTCGCGGGCGGTGGGCCTGGCCAACGGGCAAAATCCGGTTCCGATCATCGTGCCGTGTCACCGCGTGGTCGGGGCGGACGGTTCGCTGACCGGCTACGGCGGCGGCCTGGAGGCCAAGCGGTGGTTGCTGTCCCACGAACTCACCCACTCCGGCGCCACCCTCCCCCTGTAATCCGTCGAGTGACGTACTTCCATGATCAGAGACGGGAAAATCGCCGTCTCTGATCATGTGGATACGTCACTCAAGCGGTTTGGTTGAACCGGTTCTGGGCGGCTTCAAGGCCCTGGGCGATCAGCAACTCGACCGCATCCGCGGCCCGGTCGATCAGGAACGGCAGCTCTTTGCGCTGCGCCGAGGCGAACTCGCGCAGCACGAAGTCGGCCGGGTCCTGCTGCCCGGGCGGCCGGCCGATGCCGAAGCGCACGCGGGCGTACTCGCGATTGCCCAGCGCCGCCGAGATGGAGCGCAATCCGTTGTGCCCCCCATCGCCGCCACCGCGCTTGAGCCGCAGCGAGCCGAACGGCAGGTCGAGTTCGTCGTGGACGACGGTGATCCGCTCGACCGGCACCTTGTAGAAGCGAGCGATCGACACCACCGGGCCGCCCGAGATGTTCATGTAGGCCTTGGGCTTGGCCAGCACGACCGGCGCACCGCCCAGGCGTCCCTCGACGACGTCGCAGCGACCCTTGTGGGCCTTGAACTTGCCGCCCATGCGTTCGGCGAGCACGCCGACGACTTCGAAGCCGATGTTGTGGCGGGTGCCGGCGTAGCGCGGCCCGGGGTTGCCGAGGCCGACGATCAGGTTCCGGTCGTCGCCCACAGCACTCCCCGGGCCGTCAGCAGCGCAATGGAACTACTCGGCGCGTTCGGCACTGTCCGATGACTCGGCGCCAGCCGTGGCATCGCCGGCCGCGGCGCCTTCGACCTCGTCCGGCTGATCCTCGACGATGCCCAGCTCGTCGGCCGCCTCGGCCATCTCGGCCTCGATCTGCTCGGCGGTCGGCGCCTCCTGGATGATGAGCAACACCTGGTCGGGATCGTGCGCGAGGGTCGAGCCAGCCGGCAGTTTCAGGTCGCCGGCCGTGATCTGCGTACCGATCAGCAAACCTTCGATGCTTACCTCGATCTGGGCCGGCAGGTGCGTCGCCTCGGCTTCGATGCTGACCGAGGTTCGCTCCTGGGCCAGCATGCCTTCGGAGACGACCTCGCCGACAACCGCCAGCGGCACCTCGATGGTGACCTTCTCGCCGCGACGGACCGCGACCAGGTCGACATGCTCGTACATGTTCTTGATCGGGTGCCGTTGGATCGCCTTGGGAATGACCAACTGCTGCTCGCCCTCGATGTCGAGGGTGAGCAGGACGTTCACGCCGCCGTGGCGGATCGCGTTGGCGAAGCCGCGGTCGGGCAGCGAGACGTGCCGCACCTCGGCGCCGTGGCCGTAGATGACGGCCGGGATCTTGCCGGCGCGGCGGGTGCGGCGAGCACCGCCCTTGCCGAACTCGGTGCGCAACTCGGCGGACAGACGGACCTCGGCCACGGCACTACTCCTCTGGGCTTGCACTGACTGGGCTACGCGGTGCCTCGGACGCGGGACGCGCGTCGACGAGCGACACCGCGTCGATCACGGACGCTCCAACTACGAGCGAATCCCTCGCCGGGGCAACCCCCACAGCCTAGCGGCCCCAGGATGCCCCAGTGACCACCGGGCGCCCGCACGGATCTTCCTGCACCTCGTCGACCATAGGTGCCTGTGGCGCAGGAAGGTCCATTGACGGTCACCCCAGCGGATCAGTCAGCGCGCTGCGGCTCGCTTGTACTGGCGCACCGACAGCGGGATGAAGACAGCCAGCAGCGCAACCACCCACACCAGCGTGTAGATGACCGGATGTTGCAGCGACCAGTCCTTGGGCGGCGGGAACTTGTCGCTGGTGTTGCCGAACAGCTGGCGGGCGGCCTGGGTGACCGTCGAGACCGGGTTCCAGTTCGCGATCGCCCGCAGGCCGCTGGGGAATCCGTTCGTGGGGACGAAGGTGTTCGCGATGAACGTCAACGGGAAGATGATCATGAAGGAGGCGTTGTTGACGACCTCAGGGCTGGGCACGATGAGCCCGACCCAGGCCATGATCCACGAGATCGCGTAGGCGAAGAGCAGCAGGAGCAGGAATCCACCGGCCGCCTCGAGGACCGACGATCGGATCCGCCAGCCCACCGCCAGGCCGGTCAGCGACATGATCGTGATGACCAGGACGTTGTTCAGGACGTCGCTGCCGGTGCGCCCGACCAACACGGCCGAGCGTGACATCGGCAAGGACCGGAAACGGTCGATGATGCCCTTCTGAATGTCGTCGGCCAGCCCGGCTCCGGTGATGGTGGCACCGAAGATGACGGTCTGGGCGAAGATCCCCGGGATCAGGAACTCCCGATAGCTCAGGCCGGGGACGTGGATCGCGCTGCCGAAGACGTACGCGAACAGCAGGATGAACATGATCGGCGACATCGTGGAGAACACGAGCAGGTCGGGAACCCGCTTGATCTTGATCAGGTTTCGCTTGGCGACAATCGCGCCGTCGCCCAACGCTTTGACGGCACTCATTTCGCTGCCTCCTCCAGCGGCGCCGCCGCTGATTTCTTGGATTTCGACTTGTCGGCGTTCGCCTTGGCCTCGGTCTCGACCTCCGCGGCATGCCCGGTCAGGGTCAGGAAGACGTCGTCGAGCGTGGGCCGCCGCAGGGCCACGTCGAGCACGGTGATGCTCTCGGCGTCCAGGCGGCGCAACGCTTCAATGAGCAGGCCGGCGCCGCCCTTGACCGGCGCGGTGATCCGACGCGAGTGCGCCTCGACGGTTACGTCCCCGTCGGCGAGGCTGGCGAGGATCGAGCGGGCACCGTCGACGTCGGCCGGTGTACCCACGACAACCTCGACGCGTTCGCCACCGACCTGGGCTTTGAGTTCGTCTGAGGTTCCTTGGGCGATGGCCCGGCCGTGGTCGATGACCATGATGTCGTCGGCCAATCGGTCGGCTTCTTCGAGGTACTGGGTGGTCAGCAGCAGCGTGGTGCCGCCCTTGACCAACTCGACGATGACCTCCCACATGTCGGTGCGGCTGCGCGGGTCGAGGCCGGTCGTCGGCTCGTCCAGGAACAACACCGGGGTCTCGGCCACGAGCGCGCCGGCAAGGTCGAGGCGCCGGCGCATGCCGCCGGAGTACGTCTTGACCGTGCGGTCGGCGGCGTCGTTGAGAGAGAAGCGTTCGAGCAGTTCGCGGGCGCGTTCGCGCGACCGCTGCGCGCCGAGACCGTAGAGCCGGCCGACCATGTCGAGGTTTTCGTAGCCGGTGAGGTACTCGTCGACGGCGGCGTACTGCCCGGACAGGCCGATCTGTTCGCGCACCTTGCCGGGCTCGCGAGCCACGTCGAAGCCGGCCACCTCGGCCGAGCCGCCGTCGGCGTCGAGCAGCGTGGTCAAGATGCGCACGGCCGTGGTCTTGCCCGCCCCGTTGGGACCGAGCAGGCCCAGGACCGTGCCTTCGGGTACCGCGAGATCCAGGCCGTCCAGAGCGCGCAACTTGCCGTAGGTCTTGACGAGCCCGGTCGCCCGGATCACGTCCACCATGCCTAACCTCCATGTTTGCGATTGCCCGCCGGCAACGACCAACAACCTAGGGGTGCCGTCCGACAAGCAGTACCGGTTTTCAGTCCTCGGATTTGAGGGCTGTCTGCGTGCTGCGGGAGGTCGCGCCGCCCCCGCAAGGTGATGTCACTATGACAGCTATCCGATGTCATCGCAACGTCATTTTGATATTATGGCGACGTCACGGCGTCGGAATGCACTCCGCAGCGCCCACGGCGGCCGCCGCTAGCATCGGGCGAGTGCCACCCGTCGATTCCGCGCTCGCCGTCAAGGTGCGCGTCCCGGCGAAGGTCAACCTGCATCTCGGCGTCGGGCCGTTGCGCCCCGACGGTTTCCATGAACTGGTCACGGTCTTCCAGGCGGTCGATCTCGTCGACGAGGTGACCGCCCGGGACGCTCTCGGCCTGGCCGTGCGCATGTCCGGCGAGGGCAGCGCCGAACTGCCGTGCGGGCCCGAGAACATCGCCTGGCGGGCGGCATCTCGACTGGCCGAGCACGCGCAGGTGCCGCCAGACGTCCTGCTCGAGATCGTCAAGGCCATCCCGGTGGCCGGCGGCATGGCCGGCGGCTCGGCTGACGCCGCGGCGACCTTGCTGGCCTGCGCGACGCTGTGGCGCACCGGATCCTCCCGGACGGAACTGCTCGAACTCGCGGCCCGGTTGGGCAGTGACGTCTCCTTTCCGCTGCTCGGCGGGACGGCCCTGGCCACCGGCCGCGGCGAAGTGCTTGCCCCGGCGCTGACGACGGGCCAGTTCCATTGGGTGTTCGCGCTTGCCTCGTTCGGGATTTCGGCTGCAGCCGCCTACGCCGAGCTCGACCGGCAGCGGGCCGTCGGCGACGCGCCAGCGCCGATCGGGCCGCCCGATGCGCTGCTGGATGCGCTGCGTTCCGGCGACGCGCACGCGCTGGGCGCGGCTCTGGGCAACGACTTGGAGCCGGCCGTGCTCACTCTGGCACCCTCGCTGCGCCGCACGCTGGTTGCCGGCGCCGAGCTCGGTGCGTTGGCCGGTCTGGTCTCGGGCTCGGGGCCGACGTGCGCGTTCCTGTGCGCCGATGCCGGTTCCGCCGTCGGGCTGGCGGCCGCGCTCGCTGCCGACGGCGTGTGCCGCACGGCCCGCGTGGCGAGCGGCCCCGTGCCGGGCGCACGGGTGATCGCCTGATGGCCAACCTCGTCAACGTCGAGAACATCAGCAAGGCTTACGGGACAACGACCGTGCTCGCCGGCGTCTCGCTCGGAATCACCGACAACGAGCGCATCGGCGTGGTCGGCCGCAACGGCGACGGCAAGTCCACCCTGCTGCGGATGATCACCGGAGCCGAGGCGCCCGACGGCGGCCGGGTGACCCGCACCGGCGGGGTCGACGTGGCGACGGTCGACCAGCGCGGTCACCTGCCGGCCGGTTCGAGCGTGCGCACGGTCGTCGTCGGCGACGGTGCCGAGCACGAGTGGGCCGGCGACGCCGCCGTGCGCGAAGTGCTCGGCGGCCTCGGGCTGGCTGCGGTCGGGCTCGACGCCGACGTCGCGCGGCTGTCGGGCGGGGAACGCCGGCGCGTCGCTCTGGCGCGGGCGCTGGTGCAGCAGGCTCAACTGCTGGTCCTCGACGAACCGACGAATCATCTCGATGTCGAGGGCATCACCTGGCTGGCGAACTACCTGGTCGCCCGCCGGGGCTCGTTGCTGGTCGTCACCCACGACCGCTGGTTTCTCGACGCGGTCTGCGAGCGCACGTGGGAGGTCACCGGCGGGTCGGTGCTGCAGTACCAGGGCGGCTACGCCGCGTACGTCCTGGCCCGAGCCGAACGGGCCCGCCAGAGCGACTCGGCCGAGGCGCGGCGGCAGAACCTGCTGCGCAAGGAGCTGGCCTGGCTGCGCCGCGGTCCGCCGGCTCGCACCTCGAAACCGAGGTTCCGCATCGACGCCGCCGAGGCGCTGATCTCCGATGTCCCCGAGCCACGCTCATCGGTACAGCTGCGCTCCCTGGCCCAGCGCCGGCTCGGCCGAAGCGTCTACGACGTCGAGGACGTCACGATGTGGGTCGGGGAGCGCACGCTGCTCGACCACGTCACCTGGCACGTCGGCCCCGGCGACCGCATCGGGGTCATCGGGGTGAACGGCTCGGGCAAGACGCACCTGCTGCGGCTGCTGGCCGGGGAGATCGCACCGACGAGCGGGACGGTGAAGATCGGCCAAACCGTCCACGCCGGCCACCTGGCCCAAGAGGTGACCCAACTGCCGGACCGGCTGCGGGTGCTCGAGGCCGTGCAAGAGGTGCGCACCACGGCCACGCTCGACGGCACCGAGCTGTCGGCGACGCAACTGGCCGAGCGCTTCGGCTTCGCCAACGAGAAGCAGTGGACGCCGGTGGCGGACCTGTCCGGAGGTGAACGGCGCCGCCTGCAATTGCTACGGCTGCTGCTCAGCGAGCCGAACGTGCTGCTGCTTGACGAGCCGACCAACGACCTCGACACCGACACGCTGGCGGCGCTGGAGGACCTGCTCGACTCCTGGGCCGGGACGCTGGTCGTCGTCAGCCACGACCGATACCTGATCGAGCGGGTCTGCGACTCGACCGTCGCCCTGCTCGGTGACGGCTCGCTCGCGGCCCTGCCCGGTGGCGTCGAGGAGTACCTCGCCCGGCGCGCCGCCATGCGCACGACCAGCTCGGCCGAGCGCCGCGAACGCAAGGGCGACTCCCGGGCCGCCCGCAAGGAGCTCACCCGCCTGGAACGCCAGCTTGCCCAGCTGGAGCGACGAGAGGCGCGGCTGCACGAGGAGTTGGCGGCCCACGCTACCGACTTCGCCCGGGTGGCCGAGCTGGATGCGGAACTGCGCGCCGTCGTCGCCAACCGCGAAGCCACAGAACACTCCTGGCTGGAGCTAACGACCGACTGAGTCACTCATCGTTGGTGACGAGTTTGGGCCTTTGCTCGAGGTGCGCTAAACCGTTCCAGCCCAGGTTGACGAGGTGCGCTGCCACGATCTCGCGCTTGGGCTTGCGCTCCTCGAGCCACCACTGCCCGGTGAGGGCAACCATCCCCACGAGCATCTGTGCATACATCGGCGCGAGCTTGGCCGAGATGCCGCTCGACGCGAACTCGCGGCTCAGGATGTGCTCCACCTGGCTGGCGATGTCGTTGAGCAGCGAGGAGAACGTCCCGGTCGGACCGGCCACCGGCGAATCGCGCGAGAGGATCCGGAAGCCGTCGGTCTCGTCCTCGATGTAGGTCAGCAGCGCGAGCGCGGCCTGCTCGACCAGCTTGCGCGGATGGCCGGCGGACAGCGCGGTGGTGAGCCGGTCGAGCAGGTCGCTCATCTCACGGTCGACGACGACGGCGTAGAGCCCTTCCTTGCCTCCGAAATGCTCGTAGACGACCGGCTTGCTCACGCCGGCTCGCGACGCGATCTCCTCGATCGAGGTCGCTTCAAAGCCCTTTTCGGCGAACAGGGCCCGGCCGACGTTCAGCAGTTGCTCACGCCGCTCGCGGCCGGTCATCCGGACCCGCGGCCTGCCCTCCAGATCACTCATCACCGATGATGGTGGCATGACCACGCCGTCTCAGCCCGCTCGGCCGGCCGAAGTGACGTACGGCGACTACCTGCGTCTGGACGAGCTACTCACCTGCCAGAGCCCTGCGACCGACGCCCACGACGAGCTGCTGTTCGTGATCATCCATCAGGTCTACGAGCTGTGGTTCAAGCAGATCCTGCATGAGGCGGCCCTATTGCAAGCCCGACTCGAGGACGGCAACAGCGCCGGTGCGCTGCACACCGCGCGCCGGATCGCCAAGATCCTGAAGACGATCGTGGGCCAACTGGACGTGCTCGAGACGATGACGCCGAAGCAGTTCGCCGCCTTCCGCCCGGAGCTCGGCACCGCGAGCGGCTTTCAGTCCAACCAGTTCCGGGTCCTCGAAGCCGTTCTCGGCCGGCGTGACTTCACCGCCGCAGACAGTCGACGTCGAACTCAAGGCCGCCCTGCATCGGCGGTCGGTGTTCGACTCGCTGCTGCGCTACCTGGCCCGCACGGGTTACCCGGTGCCGTCGGAGTTCCTCGACCGCGATCCCAGCGGAGCTTGGCCCGGCCACGCGACCGTGGAGGCCCTGCTCATCGACGTCTATCAGGACGACACCGCGCCGCAGGCCGAGGTCTGCGAAGCGCTCGTCGACATCGACGAAGGCATTCAGGAGTGGCGGTACCGGCACGTGAAGATGGTCGAGCGCATCATCGGCGCGAAGATCGGCACCGGCGGCTCGGCGGGGGCCGAATACCTGCGCGCGACGTTGTTCCGCCCTGCGTTCCCCGACCTGTGGGAAATCCGCTCCCGCGTCTGACCCCACGTCGGCGCACCTTTCTCCGCTGGTGACGGGGTCGGCGGCGGTGCGGAGCGGCCGGCGCGGCCGGCGCGGCGCGGAGCGGCGCGGAGCGGCGCGGCCGGCGCGGAGCGGCCGGCGCGGCACGACATTTCCCCGCTGGTGACCGGTCGGGGCGGTCTCTTCCCCGCTGGTGACCGGTCGGCGCGCACTTTTCCCCGCAGGTGACCGGATTCGACGCCCCAAACCGAACACCAGCGGGGAGAACAGGTCGCGCGCCCGGCTCAAACCGAACACCAGCGGGGAGAACAGGTGCGACGCGAGGCTCAAACCGAACACCAGCGGAAAGCAGGGTCGCGCGCCCGGCTCAAACCGAGCACCAGCGGGGAGAACAGGTGCGACGCGATATGGCGCAACTCTTCCCCGCTGGTGACCGGTCGGCGCGCACTTTTCCCCGCGGGTGACCGGATTCGACGCCCCAAACCGAACACCAGCGGGGAAAACAAGTCGCGCACCCGGCTCAAACCGAACACCAGCGGGGAAAACAGGCACCACGCCCGGCCCAGACCGAACACCAGCGGGGAAAACAGGTCGCACTCACCGGCCGCCGGCTAAGTGTCCCCGCTCCGGCGCTCGGTCTCGGCCTCGGCGGCGAGACGGCGGAATTCGGCTGCCTTCTTGCCGCGGCCGGGCACGGCGTGCGGGGCCCGGGCCCGGACGTCAGCCGTAGTCCGGCGGGCCAGCGCGATGGCACTCTCCCCCGCCCGCGGCTGGCCGCCGGTCGGCTCGAAGAACTCGACCCGGATCCTCGGCCGCTTCGGGAATCGCACCACGTCGACCGAGCCACGCACCGCCGCACAGATCACCCTGGCCTCCGGCACCGCCAACGCCACGCGACCGGCGCCGCTCAGCGGGCGCAGGGGACGCCCGCGCGAGACCGTCCCCTCCGGGAAGATGCCGATGCACGCGCCCGACCGCAAGGCGTCGACGGCGGCCGACAGCGCCTCGAGGTCACCACGGCCGCGCTCGATCGGGATCTGACCCATGTGGTCGAGCACCCAGGCGACGGGACGGGCCTTCCACAGCGACGACTTCGCCAGCGCTCGCAGCTGACGGCGGCGCAGCGCAGCGACGCCCAGCACGAGCGGGTCCCAGGCACTGTCGTGATTCGCGATGAGCACGGTGGGGCCGGCTGTGGGCAGCTCGTCCTCGCCGATTACCTCGAGCCGACCCCACCACCGCACGACGGGCGACGCGAGCGCCATGACCAGACGGTAGGTCAACGGGATCGCGGTGGGCACGACGACATCATCCCAACCGCGCCGAGCGCAGAATCACCCCGTATCGCGCTCGATGCCGCGCTTCCCGCGCGTTGCCACGGCTCACCGCATCCACGCTGACCGAAACGTCCGCAGCGGTCTGTCTGTACGAATTGCCTTTCGAGTGCTTTGATCCCCCGAAGCTCACTTCGTTGCAGAACGGACGGGACCCCCATGCTCGCCGACTACCAACAGAACTACGACCCCATCGGTCACTCGCTCGGCGCTTCGTCGATCGTCGCCGCGTTGCCACTGCTCACCCTGTTCGTGTTGCTCGGCGTCGTGCGCATGCGCGCGTGGCTCGCCTCGCTCATCGGACTGGCCGTGGCCCTCGTCGTCGCGGTGGTCACCTATTCGATGCCGGTCGGCGACGCGCTGAACAGCGGCCTGCTCGGGGCCGCGTTCGGCTTCTTCCCGATCATGTGGATCGTCATCAACGCGATCTGGGTCTACAACCTGACCGTCGACACCGGCCATTTCGACATCCTGCGCCGCTCGTTCGCCTCGATCAGCGACGACCAACGCGTCCAGGCGATCATCATCGCGTTCTGCTTCGGCGCCCTGATGGAGGCGCTGGCCGGCTTCGGCACCCCGGTCGCCATCAGCTCGGTCATGCTCATCGCGCTCGGCTTCCGCCCGCTCAAGGCCGCGACCCTCGCGTTGGTGGCCAACACCGCACCCGTCGCCTTCGGCGCGCTCGCCGTGCCGGTCACGACGCTGGCCACGGTGACCAAGCTGCCGGTCAGCGACCTCGGCGCGATGGTGGGGCGCCAGACGCCGATCCTGGCTGTGTTCGTCCCGCTGGCGTTGGTGTTCATCGTCGACGGAGGGCGTGGCCTGCGCCAGGTCTGGCCGGCGGCGATCCTGTGCGGCGTGACGTTCGCGGTGTTCCAGTACCTGGCGTCGAACTACTGGTCGATCCCGCTCGCCGACATCATCGCCTCGCTCGCGTCGGCCCTGGCGGTGCTGCTGTTCACCCGGGTCTGGCACGCGAGTGAGAGTTACATCGAGACTGACGAGGACGACGGCGAGCCCGCCGGCGGGGCCGGGTCGCAGCCGCGCCGACCAGTCACCGCTGACCGCGAGCCTTCCGGCGGGGTGGCAGTCGCCGAGACCGACACCGATGCGGACGTCCCGGTCCGCGACAAGCCGATCGAGGTCTTCCGGGCCTACGCACCGTACTTAATCATCATCGCCGTGTTCGTGATCGCCACCCGGGTGCCGCCCATCACGGGCCATCCGCCCCTCAAGCCCGGCGAAAGCGGAACGGGACTGGAGTCGGCGACCCGCATCTACACCTGGCCCGGCTTGCACATCTTCAACGGCAAGGGCGACCCGGTGGCGACGACGTTCAAGCTGAACTACCTGTCGGCCGCCGGCACGCTGCTGCTGGTGTCTGGCCTGCTCACGATGCTGGTGCTCGGCGTGGGAGTCGGGCGAGCCCTGCGCACCTACGCCCGGACCCTCGACCAGTTGAAGTTCGCGATCCTGACCGTGATGGCCGTCCTGGCGCTCGGCTTCGTAATGAACGAGGCGGGCGAGACGCAGACCCTGGGGCTGTGGCTGGCCGGAGCGGGTGGGCTGTTCGCGTTGCTGTCGCCAATTCTCGGCTGGCTCGGGGTGGCCGTCACCGGTTCGGACACCTCGTCGAACTCGCTGTTCGGGGCGTTGCAGGTCACGGCCGCGTCGCAAGCTCACCTGTCGCCGACTCTGCTTGCCGCCGCGAACTCCTCGGGTGGCGTGCTCGGCAAGATGATCTCGCCGCAGAACCTGGCCATCGCGGCTGCGGCCGTGGGGCTGGAAGGACGGGAAGGGCACATCTTCCGGCGCGTTGTCGGCTGGAGCGTCGTGTTCCTTGCGCTGATGTGCGTGCTGGTCTACCTGCAGTCGACATCGGTCCTGTCGTGGATGGTCGTCTGAGGTACTACGACCTTGGTCCGATGGTGGGTGGTACCGCCACGCGATCAGGCTCGGGGGCGGCATCAAATCCCGCCCGGAACCGTCCGGGCCGTCCCCGAGGAGTACCCATGTCACCCACCATCAGTTCCCGCGCCTTGGCCCTCGCCGCAGTCGGCGGGTTGTCGGCCGTCACCCTCATCGCACTTGCGCCGGCGGCGACGGCCAGTCACGGCGGCGGTCGCCAAGTCATCAAGTCCGGTTCCTGCACGGCGTCGGCCGACTGGAAGCTCAAGGTCAAGTCCGACGACGCCGCGTTGGAGACCGAGTACGAGGTCGACAGCGACCGCGTCGGGCAGGTTTGGAACTTCTCGATCTCCGACAACGGCGTCGTCATCGCTCACGGCCAAGCGAGGACCGTCGCGCCGAGCGGCTCGTTCGAGCTGCGCAAAGTGTCCGCCAACCGCGCCGGCGCCGACCACTTCGTGGCCCAGGCCCGGAATGTGTCCACCGGTGCGCGCTGCACCAGCACGCTGACGTTCTGAGCAACCCGCACCGCCGATCGGGCGGCCGGACCCGTCCCGGCCGTCCGATCGGCCTGCGCGCAGCCACGGTCCGGCGTCACTCCGAAGGCCTACCCTGCAAAGGTGAGCGACCTGATGGAGGGCTCGGGCGACAGCGACGCCGATTCCCGGCGGCGCGCGCTCTGGGCCTTGCTGGTGCTGGTCCTCGTCGCCGCAATCATCGGCGCGATCATGGTCTTCGTCATCGGCAGTTCCGGCGGTGGCCCGCGCCGCGGTGTGAGTGACGGCGGCATCAGCTCCGAGCCGACGCAGTCCAGCGCCAGTCACTCGTCGTCCACTCGGCGCAGCACCACTCACCCGCCACCGTCGTCAACCGCCCGGCCGAAGCCGACCAGCACGGCCAACCCGTGTCCCTCCGCGGTGCCCTGCGCCGTGCCCGATGACAACGGCGAGGCCGTCGAGGCGCTCAACGACTTCCGCATCCATCACGGCCGGCCGGCGGTCCCCGGCGCTGTCTCGGGCAAGGCGCAGCAGTGCGCGCTGAGCGCGGGCAACGGTGCCTCCTGCCTGCCGCACTACTCGTGGCAGCCCGGCGGGAGCACCCCGGACGGTGCCAAGGTGATCGGTGAAATCGCCGGGCGCGGCGACGGCATGCAGTGGCTGCTCGATCCGGCGATGGTGTCGTTCAGTGTCGGGTGGGCCTACGCGCCGGGCGCCAGCGGCGCCCCGGGGCACTACGAATGCGCCGTCCTCAAGTTCGGCTAATCTGCGGCCGATGGCCGACCTCCGCCAGGTTCGGACCCCGTCCGGCGGGCCAGTTGCGCTCGCCAGCCGATGTGCTCCACCCGCATGAGCTCGACAACGTTCAGGACGGCAACGCTCACCGCGAGCGCGGCCAACGCGGCCAGCGCCGGTAGCTGCGTCGCCGCCGGGTACAGCACCAGCACGACGACAGCGGCGGTGAGCCGGGTGACCGAGACCAGCCGGAACATCGCCCAGCGCGTGAACCCGAACGTTGCGAGGTAGAGGGCGGTCCCGCCGTAGAGCAGCGCACCGACGGCCCAGCCCAGTGAGTGTCCGGGCTCGGCGACAGCCTCGCGCATCCCGACGGCCACCACGATGATCGCGGCGATGAACGAAAGGTGGCCGTAGGAGAGCACCAGCCGGGTGATGTCGAGCTGCACCTTCGCCGTAGCGAGTGCGTATCGCATCGCGTCCGCGGCGAAGTGGAAGTACACCCACCATAGGCCGGCGCTCAAGGCGAAGGCTGCGGCGACGGCGAACCCGACCGCTGGCGTCAGCCGGTGCCCGGAGTGGGCCGACGCGCCAATAGCCACGACCGACTCGCCCAATGCGATCAGCACGAACAGACCGAATCGCTCAGCGAGGTGAGCGGCGTCGAAGTGCATGTCGCGCAGCCGGGACCGCAACAGCGACGGTGTCGACAGGTCCAGCAAAGCGGCCAGCGCCCAGACGACTTCGCGCGCATCGCCGTGCAGCAACGCACCGAGCACGAGCAGCGGCCCGGTAACGGCGATGCTCATCGTGTGCGGATTGATGATCGGCATTCGGTAGGCCGGCCGCAGCAGCGCGACGCCGAGAACGAAGCGGCCGGCCCAGTACGCGAACGCGTACAGCAACCCCGAGCCGCCGTAGGCGTCCGGTACGGCCAGGGCCATGAACACCCCGGCCAGGGCGACGGCGAAGATGCGCAGCTGCGGCGCCGGCCGGGAGATGTCGAGTCGGTTCGTCTGGATCGACGTCCCGACCCAGAGCCAGTAGATCGGCCCGAACACCACCAACGCCCGCACCAAGCCGGCCCGGGTGTGATCGTGCTCCAGCAGGGCCGAGACCTCGGTCACGGCGAAGACGAATACGAGGTCGAAGAAGAGCTCGGCCCAGCTGACGCGCTTCTCCGGCACTACCTGCGCCGCGGTCGCCTCGCTCATCCTCGACAGTCTGCCGGTTCAGCGGCCGTCACGCGGAGCGAAGGTGGTGAGCGCTTCGGCGTCGCTCGCTCGGGCGTACACGAAGAAGTCGGCCCACTCGGCGACGCCGGGATAGGACGAATCCCGGCAGACCGCGGCGACGGCCGCCTCGAGGTCGAACCGGCTGCGGCGCAGCGTCACCGCGCCGCCCGCGAGCAGTGCCCAGTGCGCGCCCGCCCGGCCGTAGGGCATGCCGACGCTGCCGGGATTGATGATCTGCCGCCGGTGGGCCAGCCGGACGAACGGCATGTGCGTGTGCCCGCAGACGACGGTCTGGGTCTGGTCCGGCAGCTCGGCGAACACGTCGGCCCAGCGATCGAGCCGGGTGTCGACGAGCACGACCTCGTCCTCATCTCGGGGCGTGCCGTGGCAGAACACGACCTCGCCGAAACCGTCGACGGCCATCGTGACCGGGTGCTCGAGTCCGGCGAGCAGCTCGACTTGGCCTGCGGTGAGCTGCTGCGCGGCCCAGGGCGCGATCGGGTCGGGGATCGTCGTGGTCCCGCCGCGGGCGAGTGCTACGAGGTCGCGGTCGGCATTGCCCCGCACCCAGGTGACCCGATCGCCAAGGCCGACGAGCCGGTCCAGGACGGCACCGGGCTGCGGGCCGGCCGCAATGTCACCGGTGAGCACGATCCGCTCGGCCGCGGCCACGTCGGGTTCGGCCAGCACGGCCTCGAGCGCGGGCAGCAGCCCGTGGATGTCGGAGAGCACGGCGACGGAGGCGACCATGCCGTCAGCCTGTTCGACCGGCCGAACCCGGAGCAAGCGATCCTGCTCTCAGCGAAATCTCCGTCCGTTGATCAACTCGCGTCTGGTGAGCGAATTCGGGCCGATTCGCCACGAGACGCGAGTTGATCAAGAAGAGCGCAACCACCGCGCTACCGCGGCCACGCCAGCCACCGCTGCTGCCGCCACCACCCCGAGCGCCACGTTCTGACGGCGGATCCGGCGGGGGATCTCGGCGTAGGGCATGGTCGTGAATGACACCAGTTCATAGCGAGACACGTAGCGCCCGGCCAGGCGCCGCTCCACCGCGTGCTGCGCGGCCGCCTTGACCTGGAACGCCCGCGAGTTGACCTTGTCGCGCATCTCGACGAAGTTGTCCAGGGCCATCTCGGCGATCGCATCGCAGTTGGCCTTGCGGCGCTGTTCGTAGGCGACGAGTGCCCGCGCCCAGTCGTCGCCGTTCTCGGTGAGGCAACGGTCGATCTCGATGCAGTCCTCGAGCGCACAGTTGGCGCCCTGGCCGAAGAACGGGACGATCGCGTGCGCTGCGTCGCCGACGAGCGCGACCGTGGCATTTTCGCCGGCATGTACCCACGGCCAGCACCGCACGGTGACCAGAGAGCCCACCGGGTTGTGGGTGAAGTCGTCGACCAACGCCGGCATGAGCTCGACGACGTCGGGGTAATGCGACCGGAAGTAGGCATCGATCGCTTCCGGAGTGCCGAGCCGATCGAAGTCGCCGCGCGGCCAGAACAGCGTGCAGGTGAACGAGCGGTCCAGGTTGGGCAGGGCGATCATCATCGACGATCCGCGGGGCCAGATGTGCAATGCGTCCGGGTCAAGACCGAACTCGCCGCGGCGGGCCGGGATCGTCAGTTCCTTGTAGCCGTGTTCGAGATAGTCCTGGCTGTAGTCGAAGCCCGGATTGAAGGTCACCGCCCGCCGCGCGGCGCTGTACGATCCGTCGCTGGCCAACACCACGTCGGCGTCCGCGTCGACCGGGCCGTCGGCAGTCTGGAACGCCAGCCGGCCCTTGGCGGTGTCGAGCTCGACCAGCCGGTGGTCGAATCGCAAGGTGACGCCGGGCGTGCGCTCGGCCGTGTCCAGCAGGGCCTCGTTCAGCTCGGCCCGGCTGATCGAGTTGATCGCCCGGACCCCGTCCGCGCTGTACGGGCGGAAGCTCTGGCCACCGCTGACCGGGTGCACCATCCGGCCGTGCATCGGCAGGGCTCGGGCCAGCGCCTGCTCGCGCAGCCCGACGTGTTCGAGTGCGTCCAGGCCCCGGGCCGAGATTGCCAGGTTGATCGAACGGCCCCGTTCCGCCCCCGTGACGCGCGGGTCGGGACGACGTTCATACACGGTGACCGCGACACCGCGGCGGCCCAGTAGCGTCGCCAGCAGACAGCCGGCCAACCCCGCGCCGACGATGGCGACCCGCTCAGCCGCCATCGGGCGTCATCACCTCCGCCAGCGCCGTCGCCGCGCGCCAACAGTCGTGGAACGTGTTGTACATCGGCACCGGCGCGAGCCGGATGACGTCGGGTTGGCGGGCGTCGGCGAACACGCCGTGCTCGCGCCGCAGCCGTTCGCTCACCGTGCCCGCGTCGACGCCGATGACCCGGACCGACAGCTGGGCCCCGCGGCGCTGCGGCTCCCGCGGGGTGACGAGCTGCACCGGGCAACCCGCACACACCTCGTCGACCAACTGCTCGAGATAGCCGGTCAGCCGCATGCTCTTGGCCCGCAGCGCCGGCACCCCCACGTCGTCGAACATCTCCAGCGACGCCAGCACCGGGGCCATGGCGAAGATCGGCGGATTGGACACCTGCCACGAGTCGGCCGAATCGAGCGCGTCCACGACTGGACCCATGCGGAACCGAGTCGTCGGGTCGGTGCTCCACCAGCCGGCGAATTTGGGCAGTGTCCGATCCGCCAAGTGCCGCTCGTGGACGAACGCGCCGGCCAACGAGCCCGGACCGCTGTTGAGGTACTTGTACGAGCACCAGGCCGCCCAGTCGACGCCCCAGTCGTGCAACTGCAGCGGCACGTTGCCGGCGGCGTGGGCCAGGTCCCACCCGACCACCGCGCCGGCCGCCTGCCCGGCCCGGGTGATCGCCTCGATGTCGAGCAGTTCGCCGCTGTAGTAGTTCACTGCGCCCAGCAGCACCATCGCCACACCGTCGCCGGCGAGCTCGAGGTAGGCGGCGACGTCCTCGCTGCGCAAGCTGGATTCGCCGTGGCGTGGGCGCAGCCGCACCACCGCTTCGTCCGGGTCGTAGCCGTGGAAGGCGGCCTGGCTGCGCACGGCGTAGCTGTCCGAAGGGAACGCGGCGTCCTCGATGACGATGGCGTGCCGCTCGGCGGTGGGCCGGTAGAAGCTGACCATCATCAGGTGGAGGTTGACCGTCAACGAGTTCATGACCACGACCTCGGCCGGTTGCGCACCGGCCAGTCGCGCAGCCGAGTCGCGCAGCAGCTCGTGGTAGGACACCCAGGGCCGCGTGCCTTCCAGGTGGCCTTCGACGCCGAGCCGGGCCCAGTCGTCCAGTTCGGTGGCCAGCCGGGCCGCCGTCACCTTGGGCTGCAGGCCGAGCGAGTTGCCGGCGAAGTAGGCCGCCTCGGGGAAGCGTCCGCCCGGCGCGGGCGGGATGTGAAACTGCTCGCGCAGGCTGGGCAACTCGTCGCGGTCGTCCCGCTCGAGCGCATGCTTCTCGTCGGAGGCAAGTGTGGTCATCGGAGGTCTCCGTCGGCGAGCGGCGTGATGCCGAGGAACGTCTCGGCGTTGCGGTGCAGGATCTGGTCGCGGGCCGTGTCGTCGAGGAAGGCGCTGCGCCGCACCAGACCGGCCGCCGGCCGCTCACCGAGCGGGTACGGGTAGTCGCTGCCGACCAGCACCCGGTCGGGCCCGACCGTGTCGACGAGCAACCGCAGCGCCCGCTCGTCGAAGACGACGGAATCGACGTAGAACCGGCCGAGGTAGTGCGACGGCTCGTGGGCCGACGTGCCGACGACGTCGTGGCGTTCGCGCCAGGCGTTGTCCAGGCGGCCGATCCAGAAGGCGAACGAGCCGCCGCCGTGCGCGAAGCAGATGCGCAGCTCAGCCCCGACGCGGTCGAGGACGCCACCGAGGATCAGCGCCATGATCGAGACGTGCGTCTCGGCCGGCATGCCAGCCAGCCACTGGCCCATCCAGCGGTCTGCGCGCGGGGAGCTTCGCACGTCCCAGGGATGGACGAAGACCGGCGCACCCAGTGCCGCGGCGTGCTGCAGGAACGTCGCGATGCCGGCGTCGTCGAGGTCGAGGTCGCCGACGTGATTGCCGATCTCGACGCCGACGTGCCCGGCCCGAAGGCAACGCTCCAGTTCCGTGCAGGCGGCATCGGGATCCTGCAGCGGAACCTGGCAGAACGGCAGCAACCGTCCCGGTGCCGGCGCGCAGATCTCCAGTGCGAGGTCGTTGAAGATCCGGGCCAGCCGGGCCGCTTCCGCCGGCGGGCGGTGGTAGCCGAAGAACGCGGGCGTCGGCGACACGACCTGGACGGCCACCCCGTCGGCGTCCATGTCGGCCAGTCGCTGCTCGGCGTTCCAGCAGTTGCTCTGAATGCGCCGGAACTCTGTGGAGCCGAACATCACCGTCGCGTCGGTCTCGGACTCGACCCGCAGCCAGGGCGCGTCGGCGCAGTCGAGGTCGGGCCACCCGCCCGGCACGTAGTGGGTGTGGACGTCGATCGCGGGCTGCACCGCCTGGTCGGCGATGGCTCAGCCCTTGCCCGGGTGCACGGTGCCGCACTCGCTGCAGGTGCGGGCCAGCTCGTCGGCATAGAACGCCGCGAAGACCGGCGGCAGATCCTCGACGATGTCGCGGACCTGCAACTGGACCTCGTGCACGAGGTTGTTGCACGTGGGGCAGTACCACTGGAACTTCTCCAGCGTGCCCTCTTCGCGGATCCGTTCGATGACCAGGCCGACCGAACCCTCCTCGGGCCGCTGCGGCGAGTGCGGGGTATTGCCCGGCAGCAGCCAGGTCTCGCCCTCATGGATGTGCACCGACTCCGGCTTGCCGTCGACCATCAGATCGACGCGGATGTTGCCCTTGACCTGGTAGAACCACTCCTCGTACGGGTCGACGTGGAAGTCGGTGCGCGAGTTCGGTCCGCCCACGATCATCACGATGAAGTCGTTGCCGGCCGTCATCATCTTGTTGCCCACCGGTGGTTTGAGCAGGTGCTCGTTCTCCTTGATCCACTGGGCGAAGTTGATCGTGGGTGGGATCGCAGTCATGACGGGACCTCCGTGCGGTGGGGGATGTGCGCGACGGCCTGGATCTCGATCAGCAGATGCGGATGCGGCAGTTGGTGCACTGCGACCGTGGTGCGGGTGGGCCCGGTCTCGTCGAAGTACTCGGCCCATACCTCGTTGTAGCCGCCGAAGTCGTTCATCGAGACGAGGTACGTGGTGACCTGGACGAGGTCGGCCAGCTCGGCGCCGGCTTCGCGCAAGATGCGGCCGATGTTGTCGATGACGGCGCGGGTCTGCTCCCGGATGTCGAGCGTGGTCGTACCCAGCTCGTCCACCTGCGCGCCCGCGATGCTGTTGTCGGGCCGACGGGCCGAGGTGCCCGACACGAAGAGCAACCCACCCGCCGCCTTGTGGTGGGGAAACCGTCCGCGCGGCTGCGCAAGATGCGACGTGCCGCTGGTGGCGGCCTGCTGGAGCTGTTCCGCCGCAATCGGCATGTCGGCCCTCAAAGCTGCACGCACACATTCGTCGGCTCGGTGTAGAAGTCCAGCGAGTGCTCGCCGCCCTCTCGGCCGATGCCCGACAGCCCGACCCCACCGAACGGCGAGCGCAGGTCGCGCAGGAACCAGGTGTTGACCCACGACATGCCGACCCGCATCTGCTGGGCGACCCGGTGCCCGCGGGAGAGGTTGGTCGTCCATACCGAGGAGGCCAGCCCGTAGTCGGTGTCGTTGGCCAGCGCGATCGCTTCCTCCTCGGTGTCGAACGGAATGAGCGCGGCCACCGGCCCGAAGACCTCCTCGCGCACGGGGCGGTCGGCGTTCGTCAGCCCCGTCCACAGGGTGGGCTCGATCCACGACCCGCCCTCGAGGCCGTCGCCCATTGCCGGGACACCGCCGCCGACGAGGGTCTTGGCGCCGGCCTCTTCCGCCAGCCGGTAGTAACTGAGCACCTTGTCGCGGTGTTCGGCCGAGATGAGCGGTCCGGTGGTGGTCGCGGCGTCCTGCGGGCGGCCCAGGCGCAGCTCGCGGGCGCGCTGGGCCAGCCCTTGCGCCACGTCGTCGAAGATCGGCCGCTGGATGTAGACCCGTTCGGTGCACAGGCAGACCTGCCCGGTGTTGGCGAACACCGACCGGGTCAGACCGGCCAGGGTGTCGTCGAGGTCGGCGTCCGCGAAGACGAGCGCCGCGTTCTTGCCGCCTAGCTCGAAGGACACCGGGCGCACGCGCGGCGCCACGGCGGCCATGATGCCCGCACCCGTGGCGGACGAGCCGGTGAACGTCACGCCGTCGATGCCCGGGTGCGCGGTGAGGAACTCCCCGGCCGAGTCGGGCCCGAAACCGTGCACCACGTTGTACACGCCCGCGGGTACGCCGACCTCGTCCAGCACCTCGGCCAGCAGGTTGGCCGTCGACGGCGTCTGCTCGCTGGGCTTGACCACCACCGTGTTGCCACAGGCCAGCGCGGGGGCGACCTTCCAGGTGAGCAGCAGCAGCGGCAGGTTCCACGGGACGATGACCGCGACCACCCCGAGCGGCTTGCGGACTGCGTAGTTGAGGGCCTGCCGGCCGCCGGCCAGCTCGGTCAGGAACGACGACTGCCCGGCCGCCGCGACGGTGTCGGCGAACGAGCGGAAGTTGGCCACCGCCCGGGCCACGTCGAGTTCGCGGGCCTGGGCGGCGGGCTTGCCGGTGTCGGCCACCTCCGCGGCGACGAATTCCTCGAAGCGGTCCTCGATGCGGTCGGCCACCTTGCGCAGCAGGCTGGTGCGTTGGGTGACGGTGGTGGCGCCCCACGCCCCGTCGAGCGCGCGTCGGGCCGCGGTGACCGCCCGGTCGACCATCGCCGCGTCGGCCTCGTGCACCCGGGCGCTCAGGCTGCCGTCAACCGGATCGATCTTGTCGTAGGAGCCCGCGTCATCAGCCTCGACGAACGCCCCGTCGACGAAGTTGGCGATCCGACGAACAGTCATGGGGCCATTCTGCCTCGCCGCCCCCAGTTGAGTGACGTATCTCCATGATCAGAGACGGCGAAAACCGCCGTCACTCAACCGCCGGATACGTCACTCAACCGGTTGGGACCGGGTTGGGGGTGTGAAACCTTCAGCTTCTCCAGGCGTTCGGGTTTGGGCCAGCGGACGTCGGTGGCCCAGCCGAGCTTCTCGAAGAGCCAGATGACGCGGGCGGACTCGTCGATCTGGCCGCGCAGGACGCCGTGGCGGGCCGAGGTGGGGTCGGCGTGGTGCATGTTGTGCCAGCTCTCGCCGAAGCTCAGGATGGCCAGCGGCCAGAAGTTGGCGCTCTTGTCCCGGGCCGCGAACGGGCGCTCACCGATCGCGTGGCAGATCGAGTTGATCGACCAGGTGACGTGGTGCAGCACGAAGATGCGCACCAGCGACGCCCAGAAGAATGCTGAGACGGCGCCGGCCCACGACCAGGTGATCAGCCCGCCCAGCACCGCCGGTGCGAGCAGTGAGATCGCGGCCCAGAGCGGGAAGAGCCGGTCGACGCGCGCGATGTCGCGGTCGCGCAGCAGGTCGGGCGTGAACTTCTCGCGGTTGGTGTGCTCGACGTCGAACATCCAGCCGATGTGCGCGAAGCCGAGCCCTTTCAGCAGTGCCGGCACGGTCTCGCCGTAACGCCACGGCGAATGCGGGTCGCCCTCCTTGTCGCTGAACGCGTGGTGGCGGCGGTGGTCGGCGACCCAGCGGATGACCGGCCCTTCGATGGCCAGGCTGCCGGCGATGGCCAGCGCGATGCGCAGCGGGCGGTTGGCCTTGAACGAGCTGTGGGTGAACAACCGGTGGTAGCCGACGGTGATGCCCAGTCCCGACGGGATGTAGAACGCCAGGAACAGGGCGACGTCGGTCCAGCCGAGGCCCCATCCCCACGCCACCGGCACTGCGGCCACGAAGGCGAGGAACGGCAGGATCACCACGAGGTACAGCACGATCTGCTCGCCGCGTTTCTTGGTGCCCTCGAAGGTCGGTTTCGGCTGCGAGGTGGGACGTTCGTCGAGCAGAGTCATGGGGGTTCCTCCTGCGCGCGGGCCGGTCAGCACGTCGGGTCCGGTGGGAGCTGTCGGTATGAACCGGGCCGCTCGGAATGCGAGCGGCCCTGGTTACGCAAGCGTAACTTACGCAAGCGTAGGTGCCAAGACGGCAGCGTCGGCATTGCTCGCCGGTAGGCTGGCCGCGTCGATGGGGGATGGGGTAATCGGCAGCCCGCCGGCCTTTGGAGCCGTGCAGTCTCGGTTCGAGTCCGAGTCCCCCAGCCACCACGGTGCCCTGAGAGCCCCGAGAGAGGTCCGCTCGTGACCGAGCCCGCATCCCCGGCAGGCCCCCCGCCCGCGTCGTCACCCAGCGGCGAGGTCGCCGCGGTGATCGTCCTGGCGGCCGGTGCGGGCACTCGAATGAAGTCGGCCACCGCGAAGGTGCTGCACGGGTTCGCCGGCCGGTCCCTGCTCGGCCACGTCCTCGCGGCCGCCGACGGGCTCGACCCGGCCCGCACGGTCGTCGTCGTCGGCCACCAGCGCGACCAAGTCACCGCGCATCTGGCCGACATCGCGCCTGAGGCCCGAGCAGTCGTGCAGGACCAGCAACTCGGTACCGGCCACGCCGTGCGGATTGCGCTGGAATCGGTGCCCGCGGACGCTGCCGGTACCGTCGTCGTCCTGGCCGGCGACGCCCCGCTGCTGCGGGCCGAGACGATGGCTGCACTGGTCGCCGCGCACCGCGACTCCGGCGCCACAGCCACCCTGCTCACCAGCGTCCTCGACGACCCGACCGGCTACGGCCGTGTGGTCCGCGCCGCCGACGGCACGGTCGCGCGCGTCGTCGAGCACAAGGACGCCACCCCGGACGAGCTCGCCGTGGCCGAGGTGTCCGCACTGGTGTATGCGTTCGAGCACGCGGCCCTGCGCGACGCGCTGGGGCGGCTCACGAGCGACAACAGCCAGGGCGAGGAATACCTGCCCGACGCGGTTGCCATCCTGGTTGGCGACGGCCGGTTGGTCGGCGCCGTCACCGCCGATCAGGCCGAGACGGCCGGCGTGAACGACCGGGTCCAGCTCGCGGCCGCGCATCACGCCTACAACGCCCGCCTGCTCGAGCAGCACATGCGCGCCGGGGTCACGGTGGTCGACCCGGCCTCGACCTGGGTCGACGCCGACGTCAGCCTCGAGCCGGACGTGACGCTGCTGCCGTCGGTCGACCTGCACGGCAGTACCCACGTCGCCGCGGGCGCCACGGTCGGACCGCAGGTCACTCTCACCGACACCGCCGTCGGCGCCCGGGCCCGGCTGGACCGCACCGTAGCCAACGGCGCGAGCATCGGCGCGGACGTTACGGTCGGGCCGTTCGCCTACCTGCGCCCCGGCACCGAGCTGGCCGACGGCGTGCACATCGGCACCTACGTGGAAGTGAAGAACAGCGCGATCGGCACGGGCACCAAGGTGCCGCACCTCTCTTATGTCGGCGACGCCACGATCGGAGAGCACACCAACATCGGTGCGGCCACCGTCTTCGTCAATTACGACGGTGTGGCCAAGCACCGCAGCACCGTCGGCAACCACGCCCGCACCGGCGCCGACAACATGTTCGTCGCCCCGGTGTCGGTCGGCGACGGTGCCTACACCGCCGCCGGCGCGGTGATCACCCAAGACGTTCCGCCGGGCGCGCTGGGCCGGTCCAGTGCACGCCAGCAAAACGTGGCAGGCTGGGTAGCGCGGCGCCGCGCTGACACCGCAGCCGCACGCGCAGCCGAAGCAGCCGACGCCGACACGAGCGAGGATCTGTCATGAGAAATGGAGTAAACGCTCACCCCCGCGCGGGCCAGCCGACCAGTTGCGTCGTGTCGGCATGAGTGTCATCTCGGTAGCCGGGCGCAAGAGCCTGATGTTGTTCTCCGGCCGGGCCTACCCCGAACTCGCCGACGAGATCGCCGCGCACATCGGCGTCACCGTCACCGACACCACGGCCCGCGACTTCGCCAACGGCGAGACGTTCATCAAGTCGAACGAGTCGGTGCGCGGTTCGGACTCCTTCGTCATCCAGTCCTACACAACCCCCATCAACCAGTGGGTGATGGAGAGCCTGATCCTGGTCGACTCGCTCAAGCGGGCCTCGGCCAAGCGGATCACCGTCGTTGCGCCGTTCTACCCCTACGCCCGCCAGGACAAGAAGCACCGCGGCCGCGAGCCCATCTCGGCCCGCCTGATCGCCGACCTCTTCAAGACGGCCGGCGCTGACCGCTTGATGGCCGTTGACCTGCACACCGCGCAGATCCAGGGCTTCTTCGACGGACCGGTCGACCACCTCTTCGCCCAGCCGCTGCTGGCCGGGCACGTCCAGGCCAAGTACGCCGACGAAGACATCGTCGTCGTCTCACCCGACACCGGCCGAGTGCGGGCGGCGGAGCAATGGGCCGACGAACTCGGTGGCCTGGACATCGCGTTCGTGCACAAGACTCGCGACCTGGACGCCGCCAACGAGGTCGTGGCCAACCGGGTCGTCGGTGAGGTCGCCGGTAAGTGCTGCCTGCTCATCGACGACATGATCGATACCGGCGGTTCGATCACCAAGGCCGCCGACCTGCTCTTCGCCAGCGGAGCCACCGACGTGGTTATCGCCGCGACGCACGGGATCTTCTCGCCGCCGGCCATCGACCGGCTCAAGAACAGCCGGGTGCGCGAAGTCATCGTCACCAACACGCTGCCGATCCGGCCGGAACAGGACTTCGACAAGCTGACCGTGCTGTCGATCGCCCCGCTGCTGGCTCAGGCCATCCGCGCCGTCTTCGAGGACGGTTCGGTCACCAGCCTCTTCGCCGGCCGCAGCTGACACTCGGCGCGTGACCACGGCGCTGCTCGGCCCGGCCGAGATCAGGTCGCTGGCCGCGCAGCTCAATCTTCGACCCCGCAAGACGTTGGGGCAGAACTTCCTGCACGACGCCAACACCATTCGGCGCATTGTGCGTTCCGCCGAACTCAAAGCCGACGACGTCGTGCTCGAGGTCGGTCCTGGGCTCGGCTCGCTCACCCTGGGCCTGCTCGCGGCCGGTCACCCGGTGACCGCGGTGGAGATCGATCCGGTGCTAGCCGCCGCCCTGCCCCGCACGGTTGCCGTGCACCTGGCCGACGCCCCGCTGACCGTCGTCACTGCCGACGCGCTGCGCCTGGAGGCGGTGCCGGGAGCCACGCCGACCGCGCTGGTCGCGAACCTGCCCTACAACGTCGCCGTTCCGGTCGTGCTGCACCTGCTGGAGGCGCTGCCGTCGCTGCGCAGCGGGCTGGTCCTCGTGCAAGCCGAGGTGGCCGACCGCCTCGCCGCCCCGCCCGGATCCAAGGTCTACGGCGTCCCCAGCGTCAAGACGGCCTGGTATGCCCGAGCCACTCGCGCCGGCAGCGTGCCGCGCGCCGTGTTCTGGCCGGTACCCAACGTCGACTCCGGGCTGGTGCGCCTCGCCCGGCACGACCCACCCCCGGTGGACGTCGAGCGCGCGGCCGTCTTCGCGGTCATCGACGCCGCCTTCGCGCAACGCCGCAAGATGCTCCGCCCGGCCCTAGCGAGCTGGGCCGGCTCGGCCGCCAATGCAGAGCACATCCTCCGTGCCGCCGGCATCGACCCCACCGCACGCGGCGAAACCCTGACCGTCACCCAATTCGCCAAGATCGCTGCAGCGCGATGAGCGCTCGCGCGAAGAGCCCGCCGCCGCGACGCGGTCGCGGCGAAGCCGCGTTGTGTGGCGCGAGGACTCCGCCCGAGCGCCAGCGAGGGTGGACGACGAGGGCCACCGGCGGATAAGTCAGTAGTAGCCGTTGGCTTGCCAGTACGACCAGGCGCCGCACGGATTGGTGTAGCGGGCGGCGATGTAGCCGAGGCCCCACGTGATCTGCGTGGTGGCGTCGGTCTGCCAGTTCGGCCCAGCGGAGGCCATCTTCGAGCCCGGCAGGGCCTGCGGGATGCCGTAGGCGCCGCTGGGGTTGGACGCATTCGTGCGCCAGCCGCTTTCGTGGCCCCACAGCTGCTGCAGGCACGAGAACTGGTCGTCGCCCCAACCGCGGGCTGCGGCAAGTTGCTTGCCGATCGCCTGGGCCGAGCCGGGCGTCACCGGAGCCGATGGCGGAGTCTTGGGCTTGGTGCCGACCTTCACCACCTGCGGCGTCGGCGCCTTGACGATGACCGTGTGCACCGGCGTCTTGCCAACGATGCGGCCGTTGACGTAGACGACGGCGTAGCTGACCCGAGCCAGCCCGTCCTTGCCGGGCTTGACGACCTTGGTCACGCCGATCAGCAGCGTCGCATCCGGAATCTTGGTCGTCGGATAGTGGACGGTTTTCAGCCCGGTGACGGTGCCCTTCTTGACCCGGGTGATGACGATCTTCTGCCCGGTTTTGACCGCGGCGGTGGTCCGGATCGAAACCCGGTCCTTCGGGCCGAGGGCTATGCCGAGGTCGCTCAGCACCCGGCCGACGGTGGCGTCGGTCGTGCTGACTCGTTCGCTCCGGCCGTCGTGGACGACGGTGATCAGCTGCGGAGTCCGAACGGTGATGGCCGTGGGGTCCAGCGGCAGCCGCTCGGCCCGCGACACGGACGAGAAGGACGAGGTGGAGTAGCCGAGCTCGGTCAGGGCCTGAGCCACGGTCGGCGCGGTCGTCCACACGTCGCGCCGCACGCCGTTGACGTCGAGGTGTAGCAGTCGGCCTCGCTTGTAGATGACCTTGCTGCCGTCGTGGACCGGTGCTTGCGCCGCCGGCGCGATCAGATCGTGCCGTCCCAGCTTGTAACCGGCGACGTCGAGGACGTCAGAGACCCGGCTCGCGGTGGTGCGCATGTGGTCGGCATGGCCGTCGACGACCAGGGTCACGGTCTTGTCGACGCTGCCCCAGGCGACGGTACCGCCCACGACGCCAGCCAGTACGGCTCCATAGAGGCCGTACTTCACACTGCGTAGCAACAGCAGGCTCCTTCGAGGCTTTCGTCCGGAACACGTGCAAACGCGGTCTCGGAACTGTAACGGACAGGTCTCCGATTAGTACATTCGGGGGCCAAATCTCGGGGCCCAGTCCTGGGTTCGGGCCGGGCTGACCAGCACGAAGCCCGGCTGCGGTGGAGTCCGGAGACTCCGGCAGCCGGGCTTCGTGGCCGGCGAACCTTGCTTGCCGTCCCTACAGGTTGGCGCCACAGACCGGCCACGGGCTGGACCCGCGGGCGTTGTAGAGCCGAGTAGCGACAGCGATCTGTTGCTCGCGGCTGGCCAGGTCGGCGCGCGGCGCGTAGGCACCGCCACCGTTGGACAGCCAGGTGCCCGAGTCGAACTGGAGGCCACCGTAGAACCCGTTACCGGTGTTGATGTGCCAGTTGCCACCGGACTCGCAGGCCGCCACGGCGTCCCAGTTCAGGCCGCCGCCACTGCCCACCGGCGGTGCCGGCGCTGCCGGCGGGGCCGGCGGGGCTGGACGGGCCTTGGTGCCGACCTTCTCGACCTGCGCACGGGGCGCGGTCAGCTGGTGACTGCTGAGCCGGTGCAGGCCGGTGCGCTTGCCGTCGACGTAGACCATGTCGTAGGTCACGTCGGCCGAACCAGGGACGCCCGAAGTGAGCACGGAGGCCGTGCCCTGGTACATCGACGCGTCGTCGTGCCGGATGACCCCGTACGCGACCGCCTTCCGCACCGTCTTGCGCTGGTGAACGACGCTGCGCACCACGACTTTCTGCCCGTCCTTGAGCAGAGTCGTGCGAGCGGGAGCGACGCGGTCGTGCGCCCCGATCCGGATGCCCAGATCGGTCAGGAGCTGGCCCACTTGGTGGGCCGTCGTCGTGACGGTCTTCTTCTTGCCGTCGTGGACGACGGACACCGTCTTCGGCGCCCGCAGCACGAGCGACGTTGCGCCCAGAGGCAGGCGCTTGGACCGCGAAGACGAAACGAAGTCCGCCGCGGGGTAACCAAGCTGGGACAGCGCCTCGGCAACGGTCGGGGCCGTGGTCCAGACATCCTTCTTGCTGCCGTCGACGTTCAGGTGAAGCAACCGACCGCGCTTGAGCACGATCGTCTTGACGTTGTCGAGCTTTGAATCAACGGCCGGAGCGACGATGTCGTGGCTGGTGACCTTGTATCCCGCGTCGCCCAGCGCACCATTGACGTTGCTCGCCGTGGTGTGAATCGATTTTGCTTGTCCGTCAACCACCAGGTTGACGGCTTTTGCATCGGCCGAAGTGGCAAAGGCTGCAGTACCGCCCACCACCAGACCCGCTAGCACAGCACCGTAGAGGCCGTACTTGACGCTGCGACGCATAAATTCTCCGATCTAATGTCGCACGCTTCGCGTTCTCTAATTGGTCACAGGACGGTAACCACGGCGCCGAGGCGCATTCAAACGCGACAGGCCCGATGGCAGGTTGTCGCGGTCACTCTGCGTTGTTCCCCCGACAAAACGGGCGGCCCCCCAGCCTGCGGCCCTCCGCCCCGCGCGCGGCAACTTCCCGCCCCCGGCTAAGTCGCTATAGGTCAACTAATTGCGGGGGCGAACGCTGGCGATACCAATCCCGGCAGCGAGCATCCGAACCGCCTTATTCGCGTTACCTGAGCGTTAAATGTAGGGAGTGGCAAATTGTTTTGTGAAGGCTGACACGTCCTCTTGCCTTCCGCGCAATTCGGGCATATTGCAAAAGTCGGGTTGGGATTATGCACTAGGTAAGCCAAACATGCGCGTCCCGGTCGCGGCGACGGCAGCGCAGAGCGCATCCAGGTCATACCCCGTCGCGGCAGCCAGGCCGCGAACCGTCAGCGGCAGCAGCCGCGGCGCGTTGGGGTGCCCCCGCAGCGGGTGGGGCGTGAGAAATGGGGCGTCGGTCTCCACCAGCAGCTGATCCAACGGCACCACGGCCGCCGCTGCGCGTAGGGCCGGCGCGTTGCGGAACGTCACCACGCCCGGGAAGGACAGGACATATCCGGCGGCGACGCACTCTTCGGCCATCGCCACGTCGCCGGAGAACGCGTGGAAGACGACCCGCGGCGGCGGTCCCTCCTCGCGCAGGATCCGCAGGACGTCGGCGTGGGCGTCCCGGTCGTGGATCATCAGCGCCTTGCCCGCCCGTTTCGCCAGGTCGATGTGGCGGCGGAAGTGCGCCTGCTGGGCCGCCGGCTCGGTGCGGTCCCAGTAGTAGTCCAGGCCGGTCTCGCCGACCGCCACCACGCGGGGGTCGGCGGCGAGGCGTTCCAGCTCGGCGTAGTCCTGGTCAGACATTTCGGCGATTTCGGTCGGATGGACGGCAACGGCCGCGTACACGTCCGGATGCTCCTGGGCGGCGCGGACGCACCAGCGCGATGCAGCCATCGTGTCGCCGACCGTGACGACCCGGGTCACGCCCACCGCGGCGGCTGCGGCCATCACGTCGGCGACGAAGTCCGGCGTGGGCGCCCGGCCGGCCCGCTCGGCCATCGCGTCCAGGTGCGCATGGGCGTCGAACACCGCAACACCCAGCCGGCTTGGCCCCGTAGCAGGGCCGGCGACGGCGTGTCGCCCGGCTACGGGGCCAAGCTGGTCGGTCACTCGGCCTCGAGGCGGGCTAGTTCCTCGTCGACGACCGATGGGTCGAGCTTGGTGAACACCGGCGTGGGGGCCGCGAGCTCGCGCCCGACCGCCAACGGCGTCGACTCCCACCGCGCGCCGGTGTCGTAGTCGCCGGTCAGGATCGAGTACGACGGCGAACCCACCGCCGTCTCCTCGTCGACCTCGACCAGATCCGGCATCGCCGCCCACGGGCCCTCACCCCCGAGCGCCGCGTGCACCTTCGCCGAGGACGACGGCAGGAACGGCGTGAGCAACGTCTTGGCGTCGTCGACCACCTGCAGCGCGACGTGCAGCACGCTGGCCATCCGCTCCGGGTCGGTCCCGCGCAACTTCCACGGCTCCATGTCCGAGAGGTACTTGTTGGCGCGGCCGACCACGCTCATCACCTCGGCCAACGCGGCCTTCTGCCGCGAGCGGGCCAGGAGGTCACCGACCGTCGCGAAGGCGGCCTGTGACGATGCGAGCAGCTCGCGGTCGGTGTCGGTGAGCTCTCCCGGCGGCGGGATCGAGCCCAGGTTCTTCGCCGTCATCGAGATCGTCCGGTTGACCAGGTTGCCCCAGCCGGCGACGAGCTCGTCGTTGTTGCGCCGCACGAACTCGGCCCAGGTGAAGTCGGTGTCCTGGTTCTCCGGGCCTGCGGCGGCAAGGTAATAGCGCAGCGCGTCGGCGTCGTAGCGCGAGAGCATGTCGCCGACATAGATGACGACGTGGCGCGAGGAGGAGAACTTGCGCCCCTCCATCGTCAGGAACTCACTTGAGACCACTTCGTACGGACGGTTCAGCGCGCCGAGGCGGCCGGGCGTGCCGCCCTTGGATCCGATGCCCGAGTAACCCATCAGCATCGCCGGCCAGATCTCGGCGTGGAAGACGATGTTGTCCTTGCCCATGAAGTAGTAGGCCCGGGCATCGTCGCTCTGCCACCAGGCCCGCCACGCCTCGGGATCTCCGGACCGCTGGGCCCACTCGATCGAGGCCGACAGGTAACCGACGACCGCGTCGAACCAGACGTAGATGCGCTTGTCGGGGCGGTCGCGCCAGCCGTCGAGCGGCACCGGGATGCCCCACTCGAGGTCGCGGGTGTACGAGCGCGGCTTCAGGTCGTCGAGGAGATTGAGGCTGAATTTCTGCACGTTCGTGCGCCAGTGCGTCTGCTTGCGCAGCCATTCGGCCAGCACCTCGCCGAAGGCCGGGAGGTCCAGCATCATCTGCTCGGTCTCGACGAACTTCGGGGTCTCGCCGTTGATCTTTGACACCGGGTTGATCAGGTCGATCGGGTCGAGCTGGTTGCCGCAGTTGTCGCACTGATCGCCGCGCGCGTGGGGGTAGCCGCAGATCGGGCAGGTGCCCTCGATATAGCGGTCGGGCAGGGTACGTCCGGTCGACGGACTGATCGCGCCGAGCTGCTTCTGCTCGAAGACGTAGCCGTTCTTGAGCAGGCCGAGGAACAGTTCCTGCGTAATGGCGTAGTGGTTCTTCGTCGTCGTGCGGGTGAACAGGTCGTACGACAGCCCCAGGGCCTTGAGGTCCTTGGCGATCACGAGGGCATTGCGGTCGGCGAGTTCCCGCGCCGACACGCCCTCCTTGTCGGCCTGGACCTGGATCGGCGTTCCGTGCTCGTCGGTGCCGCTGACCATGAGCACGTGGTTGCCGGCCATCCGCTGATAGCGGCTGAAGATGTCGGACGGGACGCCGAAACCGGCGACGTGGCCGATGTGCCGCGGTCCGTTGGCGTAAGGCCAAGCGACCGCGGTCAGGATGTGCTCATTCACACGTCAAGCCTAGTGAGCCGCGCGGCGGCGATTTGGCGATCGGCCGCGCTGGCGGACGGAGCGGGCGCCGCCTGGCCACCGGCCGGCGTTGCGGGCCGGCTGCGGACTGGCTGCCGACCGGCTGCGGTCTGGCGTTGATCAACTCACGTCCAGTGAGCGTTCGCGGCCAAATTCGCGCAGCAAACGCGAGTTGATCAACGAAGGGGAAGACGCCGGGGCAACGGCGCTTCGTCGCCCGCTTCCGGGCCGGCGGATAGGGTCGGCGCCATGAGCTATGAGGCGCTATGGGTCGTGACGTTCACTCCCAACTGGGACCAGACGCGGCGGGTCCGTGCAGCCGGACCGTTCCCGGCCGTGGAAGCGGCCGAGAACTTCGCCCGCACGCTGCGCGCGGAATGGCCGCAGGACGAGGATCCCGAGATCGAAGTCGTGCAACTCGAGGCGACGGAACCGATTTCCGAACTCATCGACGGCGATCGCTGAACGCGCTCCTACACCAGTAAACGCCTGGCCACCGTCGGTCATTTTTTTATTGCCGTGGACGATGGTTTGCCAGCGTCGAGCGACTTTCGCCTTATAGACAAGGCGGTTCGGGCGATTTAATCTTCCTCGTCAAATGTTTGGTCTTTGTGAGAAGTAGGGGTAGGGTTCGACCCGTAGGACTGGCCGCGGGGGACTCAACAGCTGTCAGAAGGTAACCAACCATTCTGCGGGGGCAGCTGCCATGAGTTCTTCTTACCGTCTCGTTTTCCAGCCGTCAGAAGAGATCCGGGCCAAGGCATTCGCCTGCGAAGCCGACATATTCGGCGCGACCTACGGCGTGCCGTACGACCACCACGTCGCGGAATTCGCGCCGTACGAATCCGCTTCGGCCTTCCTTGTCGTACTCGACCGCCAGGACGACGTCGCTGGGGTCATGCGCCTCATCACGCCTGGGCTGGCCGGCCTCAAGACACTGAACGAAGCCGGCGGAGAGCCCTGGAGCATCGACGGCCTGCGGGCCGCCGCGGCCGTCGGCGTCCACCCTGACCAAACCTGGGACGTCGCCACCCTTGGCGTGCCGAAGGGCGTCGGGCCGCACCGCCTTGCCGTTACTGCCGCGCTGTACCACGGGTTGGCGGTCTCCTCGCGCCGCAACCGGGTGCGTTCCATGGTTATGACCGTCGACGAGCGAGTGCGCGCCATCCTGCGGGTCGGTGGCCTGTACCTGACCGCCCTTCCGGGCGCGACCCCTAGACCGTTCTGCGGCTCACCGGCCAGCACACCGGTTTATGCGCACTTCGCCCCGATGCTCGGCAATCAGCGCCGCGTCAACCCACAGGCGTATCGCTTGATGACGCTGGGAGTCGGCCTCGACGACGTTTCGATCCCGCCACTCGCCGCATTCGATCTGGTCTGGCCGGCCGCGGATACGCCAAAGGCAGTCGGAGATGCCGTCGTTGTTGAGCTCTTCGGCGACTCAGACTCCGTGCCCGCGACCGCCTAATCCCGAGAAGTCGGCCAGGCTGGCCCGCCAGTGCCGTACCCACTCGGCCACCTGGTTCGCCGGCATCGGCCGGGCGAAATGGTAGCCCTGGATGGCGTCGGCACCCATTGCCACGAGCATGGCCGCGGTGGCGGCGTCTTCGACACCCTCGGCCACGACGCGCAGGTCCAGCCCGTGGGCCATCTTTACCGTCGATTCGACGATCATCCGGCTGCGTTGATCGGCACCCATCGCCGAGATGAACGACCGGTCGATCTTCAGCTCGTCGATTGGCAGATCCCGCAGATAGGCCAGCGACGAGAACCCGGTTCCGTAGTCGTCGATCGCGATCTGGATGCCCTGGTCGCGAACGTGCTGCACGACGGCGCGGGCCCGTTCCGGATCGGCGAGGAAGGAGTCCTCGGTGACCTCGATGAGGAAGTCGGTCGGCTCCAACCCGTTCTCCCCCGTCGCCTTCAACAGGCGTTGGAGAAACACACCGCTCAACAGCTCGGGCGGCGGGCAGTTGAGCGCGACCCGAATCTTCAGGGCGGGGCGCCACGACGCCACGTCCAGGGCCGCGCGGCTGATGACCGCGTCGGACAGTGCCGGCATCAGCCCGGAATGGTGCGCTATCGGTAGGAACACGATCGGGGCAAGCAGCCCGCGCTCCGGGTGCCGCCACCGCACCAGCGCCTCGAGGCCGCAGATCTCTTGGGTCGCCGCCTCGATCTGCGGCTGGTACCACAGGACCAGCTGGCCTTCGGCGATCCCACGGCGCAGCTCTTCGGCCATCCGAAGGCGGTCATGGGAGAACTCGTCTCGCGACGGGTCGTAGATGAGGGCGTCTGCGCCGCTCGACTTGGCCTGATACATCGCCACGTCGGCTCGGCGCAGGAGACCCGAGCTGTCCCGGTCGCCCGGACTGCGGATCGTGATGCCGACCGCGGCGTCGACGACCAGTTCGATGCCATGGGCGAGCGTGGGCTCCCGCAGTGCGGCCAGGGCGAGGTTCGCCGTCTCCATGAGGCGGATCTCGTCGTCGTCGGCCACCACGAGCCCGAACTCGTCGCCGCCGAGGCGGGCGACCAGAACGCTGGCCGGCATTGCCGTGCGTATCCGGCGCCCCGACATCTGCAAGATGATGTCGCCGGACGCGTGTCCGAGCGTGTCGTTGATGTCCTTGAAGCCGTTGAGGTCCATGAGCATCAGCGCGAGCGGGCGGCCGGCGGCGAGGTCCTCGTCGATGCGCCACAACATCGCGCGGCGGTTGGGCAGCAGGGTGAGGTCGTCGGTGCGAGCCAGTGTGACCGCTTCGGCCGCGCCGCGCGCGTCGCGCAGCGCGAGCAGCATTCGGCCGCCGCCGGCGACCAGTGTGATCACGGCGGGCGCGGCGAGATACACCTCGAGGCCACCGTCCGGGCGAAGCACCAGCACACTGATCGCGATAACGGCGGCGGCGGCGAGGATGGCCCCCGGCACGTCACTGGCGGCCTGACTGGCCTGCTCAGGAGGACGTCGGCAGGCGGCTGACACCAACTGCGCGAACCCCGCCGCCCAGAGCACGATGCTCACCAGCGACGAACCCTCGCTGCCATGCTGGACGTTGCCGACGAAGCTGGCATCGGCCAGGGCAAGGAGCAGGAAGCCGACGCAGATCTGGATCGAGTTCCGGTTGCGCGATCGCATCCGCAGGCCGATCTGGGCCACCACGAGCAGGATGAGCACGACGTCAGCGACCGGGTAGAGCAGTGCAACCAGCAGCGACGTGGCGTTGGATGTGCGCGATGCCAACGGCGTCAGCAGCAGCGCGCCGACCAGAGAGGCCGTGCCGCCGCAGATGACCGCCGTTTCCAACCACGTGCTCCAGGCGCGGGTCGGACGGTGCTCGGAATCGACCAGCACGTACACGGCGAAGACCAGGTACGTCACCAGATAGGCGCCCTCGCCAGCCGTGAGGTGCGCGCCCGGATCGCCCTGTTGTGTCGTCAGCACCGCAGACTCGGTGGCCCACAACACGATGCCGACGGCCAGGATGCCCGGGGCAAGGCGTCCGCGGTGGTGCCCGCGCGTCGCCAGCACCAGCCGGAACAACAGCAGGCCGAAGAACAGCACGCAGCAGACGAGGATGTCGAGCCGGTTGGGCTCGACGGTCCAGCCGGCCAGTGCGAAGTCGATGACCAGGCCGATGAGCAAGACCAGCCAACCGATCCAGCCGAGCCGATAATCGATGGACGACCGCATTCGCTTCATGACCGCGTTGCGCCCTGGGCGCAGCCGCTCCCGCCGACCGGCGTCAGCGGCCGGTGCGTCCCACGAGAGAAGATTGGACAGGGCACACTCTCCTGATCGGCTAACCAGCCGGAAAGTTGATGCTGACGACGGGCAGCGGATCCGCTTCGCCACAAAAGCCCTGTACCGGACTCATCATCGAGCTGATATAGCCAGCCTATCCCTGCTTGCCGGCCACCACCGCGTCGAAGACGTCCCGCTTGGGCACGCCGTGCAGCCGGGCCACCGCTGCGATCGCGTCCTTGCGGGACGCGCCGGCCTGTTCCGCCTCGGCCACCGCGGCCGCCAGAGCGTCGGGCTCGGGCCGGTCGGACTCGCCGGCCGCGGCCCCGGCAACGACGAGGGTGATCTCGCCCCGGACCTCGCCGGCGGCCCAGTCGGCCAGTTCGCCCAGACCGCCGCGGCGGACCTCCTCGTACGTCTTGGTCAGCTCGCGGCAGACGGCCGCCCGGCGGTCGTCCCCGAACGCGGCGGCCAGGTCCCGCAGCACCGCGCCGATCCGGTGCGGGGCCTCGAAGAACACCATCGTCCGCGATTCCCCGGCCAGCGCGCCGAGCGCCCGCCGCCGCTCCCCCGCCTTGCGGGGCAGGAAGCCCTCGAAGCAGAACCGGTCGACGGGCAGCCCGGACACGGCCAGCGCCGTCGTGACCGCCGACGGGCCCGGCAGCGCCGTGACGCCCAGTCCAGCCGCCACCGCTGCCGCCACCAGCCGGTAGCCGGGGTCAGACACCGACGGCATGCCGGCATCGGAGACGACCAGCACGTCCTGGCCGGCGCGGAGGGCGTCGAGCAGGGCCGGCACCCGCGCCGCCTCGTTCGCGTCGAAGAAGGACACGACCCGGCCGGTGGGCCGTACGTCGAGGTCGGCGCACAAGCGGCGCAGCCGGCGGGTGTCCTCGGCGGCGATGACCGGCGCGCTGGCGAGCGCGGCCCGTAGCCGGGCGGACGCATCGCCGGCCTGACCGAGGGGGGCGCCGGCGAGGACCACCCGGCCGGTTTCCTCAGCATCCGCCATGCGCCGACCCTAAACGTCGCCACATCTGAAAAGATCGGCGACGTGACGGCGACCCTCGAGGCTCCGACGAGCCCTGCGCCGGTCACCGCGTCCGAGGACGACGACGCCACCGAACCGCCGCAGATCGCGCGTCCGGTCCCGGCCGCTCTGGCACCGTGGCGCGACCCGCACCCCTGGATCGGCTGGCTGCTCACCGCCCTAGTCACGATTCTCGCCGCCATAACCCGCTTCTGGGCGGTGGGTTACCCCCATGGCAAGAGCTTCGACGAGGTGTACTACGCCACCGAGGCACAGGAGCTGCTGCGGTACGGCTACGAGGACAACCGCGGCTACATGTTCATCGTCCATCCGCCGCTCGGAAAGTGGCTGATCGCGCTCACGTCGCAGATCTGGGGCGACACCTCGGTCGGCTGGCGCGTGGCTCCTGCGATCGCGGGCGTCGTCTCCGTCGTCCTCGTCACGCGCATCGCCCGGCGGATGCTGCGCTCGAACCTGTTTGGGGCAATCGCCGGCCTGCTGCTCGCGATGGACGGGCTGTCGCTGGTGCTCTCGCGCACGGCGCTGCTCGACATTTTCCTGCAGACGTTCGTACTGGCCGGCTTCGGGGCGCTTGTCGTCGACCGCGATCAGGTACGGGCCCGGCTCGCCGCCCTCATCGCCGACGGCGCGGATGTCGGCGCCGGTGTACCGACGCTGGGCCCGCGACCCTGGCGGCTCGTCGGCGGCGTCATGCTCGGCGCTGCCTGCGCGGTGAAGTGGTCGGCGCTGTCGTTCTTCGTCGTCTTCGTCCTGCTCAGCCTGGTGTGGGACCGCGCCGCGCTCCGGTGCGCCGGGGTGCTGCATCCCACGCGGCACGCGCTGCGGCGCTCGGTGCTGCCGGCCACGGGGTCCCTGCTTGTCGCGCCCCTCGGCACGTATCTGCTCAGTTACCTCGGCTGGTTCGTGGGCGAGAACAGCTGGGGCCGCCACTACACCGACACCCACAGCGCATCGACCCGTCTGGATCTGCTCGGGTTGCACATCCCGTTCACCTGGACCTGGTTGCCCGGCCCGATCCGCTCGCTCGGCGCGTACACGCTGCAGGCATACCGGTTCCACGAAGGACTGGCCGACCCGCATCCGTACCAGTCCAGCCAGTGGAGCTGGCTCGTCCTCGGCCGCCCGGTCGACTTCTCCTATGACAGCTCGTCGAAAGCGTGCGGGTCGTCGAGCTGCGCGCGCGAGATCCTGCTGATCGGGACGCCACTGATGTGGTGGGCGTTTGTTCCGGCGTTGCTCTGGCTGGCCTGGCACTGGCTGACGACGCGCGACTGGCGGGCCGGCGCGGTCTGGGTCGCGTTCGTCGCCGGCTGGCTCGTGTGGTTCCCCGACGCCAAGCGGACCAAGTTCCTCTTCTACATGTCACCGCTCATGCCGTTCCTGATCATCGCGGTGACACTTGCGCTCGGCGTCATGCTCGGCCCGGCCCTGCGCCGCACCGGCGACGAAGTGCGCGACCGAAAGACGTACCGTCGCCGGCAGTGGGGCATTGCCGGAGTAGCGACCTACCTCGGCCTGGTCGTGGTCGACTTCGCTTGGATGTGGCCGATCTTCACCGCCGGCCTGCTGACGTACGACACCTGGCACGCGCATATGTGGTTGCCGTCGTGGGTATGAAACTTCGAAGCCGAACCAGGAAGGTCGACCGATCATGAGTCTGTCCGCAAAGCTGCGCCGCACCCCTTCGCGCCTGGTCACCGGAGGGTTCATCCTCAACTCGGGGATCGGCAAGCTCCAAAGCGACGAACAGACGGCCAAGGCGCTGCACGGGATGGCGGCCGGAGCCTATCCGGCTTTGGAGAAGGTCCCGCCGAAGCCCTTCCTGAAGGTGGTGGCAGTGAGCGAAATTGCACTGGGTTCCGCGCTGCTACTGCCCATCGTCCCGGCCGGCGTGGCCGGCCTCGGGCTGCTCGGCTTTTCCGGAAGCCTGCTCGGCATGTGGTGGCGTACTCCGGGCATGCACGAAGAAGGAAGCATCCGGCCGACGCAGCAGGGTATCGCCATCGCCAAGGACGTGTGGATGTTCGGCATCGGTGCCAGCCTCGTGATCGGCTCGGTGGTGGATCCGGCGCACGACAAGGCGGTCGAGCTGACCACCGGCGCAAAGGTGGCCACGGTCCGGCGGGCCACGAAGGCGTCATCCGGGGTCAAGGTGATGCGGGCCCGGGCCGAGGCGCGAGCCGCCAAGGCGGCGCGCAAGACGGCCAAGCGCACGGCGAAGCAGGTCTACACCGCCAAGGGCGCGGCCAAGACCGCAAAGGGAGCAGCCACGACCGCGAAGGACATCACGCACAAGGCGTTCGACCTGGTGACGCCCTAGCTCTCGTCTCAGCGGCCGGCGTCCGATCTAATCGATACGTCGCAGGGCTGACCGGAGGTGGTGCGCCGTGTTCTATCCGCTGACCGTTCGTGACTTCCTCGAACGCGCCGCGCGCGTCTACCCCGACCGGATCGGCGTCGTCGACGAGCCCGACCAGCCGGCGCCCAGCCTGGGCGAACTCACCTATCGCGAGATGGCGGTGCTGGCGCGCGCCCAGGCCGCCCGACTCGATCAGCTCGGCGTGCCCCTGGGCGGACGAGTGGCGATCGTGTCGCAGAACTCGGCCCGGTTGCTCACCTCGTTCTTCGGCGTGTCCGGCTGGGGCCGAATCCTGGTGCCGATCAACTTCCGGCTCGCGCCGGCCGAGATCGAGTACATCGTCAGCCATTCCGGCGCGGAAGTGGTCTTCGCCGACCCGGCCCAAAAAGACGTGCTGGACTCGGTGGACGCGCCGCACAAGTTCGTTCTCGGCGACGACGACGGCCTCTACCTGCACGACACTGAACCGCGGGACTGGGCCGAGGCCGACGAGAACGCGACGGCCACCATCAACTACACGTCCGGGACGACCGCCCGCCCGAAAGGCGTGCAGCTGACCCACCGCAACCTCTGGCTGAACGCGACCGTGTTCGGGCTGCACGAGACGATCAGCGATCGCGACGTCCTGCTGCACACGCTGCCGATGTTCCACGCCAACGGGTGGGGCATGCCGTTCGCGATCACCGGCATCGGCGGCAAGCACGTGGTGCTGCGTCAGGTCGACGGCGCGGAGATCCTGCGGCGGGTCGAGCAGCACGGCGTGACGTTGATGTGCGCGGCACCAGCCGTGGTCAACGCCGCTCTCGACGGCGCGGCATCCTGGGACGGACCGATCCCGGGCCGCGGGACCGCCCGCATCGTCGTCGCGGGCGCGCCACCGCCGACCCGCACGATCGAGCGGGTGATCACCGAGCTGGGCTGGGAGTTCTGCCAGATCTACGGACTGACCGAGACGTCGCCCATCGTCACGGTGAACCGGATGCGGGCCGAGTGGGACGACCTCCCGGTGCACGAGCAGGCCCGGCGCCTCGGCCGCGCGGGTGCACCGGCTCTCGGCGTGCGCGTCGAGGTCGATGCCGACGGCGAGGTCATCACCGCGTCCAACCACAACCTCGACGGATACTGGCAACAGCCCGACGCCACCGAGGAGGCCCAGCTCGGCAACTGGTTCCACACCGGCGACGGCGGTTACGTCGACGACGAGGGTTATCTCGTCATCTCCGACCGCAAGAAGGACGTCATCATCTCCGGCGGCGAGAACGTCTCGTCGATCGAGGTCGAGGACGTGCTGACCTCTCATCCCGCCGTGCGCGAGGTCGCCGTGATCGGCATCCCGGACGAGAAGTGGGGCGAGCTGGTCACGGGCTTGGTGGTGACGGACGGCTCGGACGTGAGCGCCGAGGACCTGATCAAGCACTGCCGGGCCTCGTTGGCCGGCTACAAGTGCCCCAAGCGCATCGAGTTCGTCGACACGCTGCCCCGCACCGCAACCGGCAAGCTGCAGAAGTTCAAGCTGCGCGAGCCGTTCTGGGCCGGGCAGGAGCGCCAGGTCAACTAGCCCTCTCGCCGCCCCCCGCCGAGTGGTCACTTACGCGTCGGGTGGTCACGTATAGCTGACCACTCGACGCGTAAGTGACCACTCGCGGAATACACGTCGGCGAAACGTTGCGATGGGACTGCCCCGGTGTCGGGCGCGCCTGCTAGACACGAGGCATGACCGCCGCCGCACCCGTCGCCGACCGCACCGCGCTGCGGGCGCAAGCCGAGACGCATCTGCGGGCTCTGGCCGGCGCCGAGGCCACGCTGCGTGAAGACCAGTGGACAGCAATCGAGGCCCTGGTCTGCAATCGGCGCCGAGCCTTGGTCGTGCAGCGCACCGGTTGGGGCAAGTCGGCGGTCTACTTCGTCGCCACTGCCCTGCTGCGGGCCGAAGGCGCCGGGCCCACCGTCATCGTGTCGCCGCTGCTCGCCCTCATGCGCAACCAGATCGCCGCGGCCGAGCGCGCCGGCATCCACGCGGCCACGATCAACTCGACCAACGTCGAGGACTGGAGCCGCACCTACGCCGCCGTGAACCGGGGCGAGGTCGACGTGCTGCTGCTGTCGCCCGAACGGCTCAACAACCCCGACTTCCGCGACAACGTCATGCCGCAACTGGCCGCGACGTGTGGCCTGCTCGTCGTCGACGAGGCGCACTGCATCAGCGACTGGGGCCACGATTTCCGGCCCGACTTCCGCCGGCTGCGCACCCTGTTGCCGGAGCTGCCGGACGGGATCCCGGTGCTGGCCACCACCGCGACGGCGAACTCGCGCGTCGTCGACGACGTGGCCGACGTCCTCGGGCTGGGACGTGACGGCGACGACGTGCTGGTACTGCGCGGCAGCCTCGACCGCGACTCGCTGCACCTCGGCGTGCTCGCCCTGCCGTCCACGGCGCACCGGCTGGCCTGGCTGGCCGACCACCTCGCCGAGCTGCCGGGCTCGGGCATCATCTACACGCTCACCGTGGCGGGCTCGCAGGAAGTCGCCGACTACCTGCGCGAGCGCGGCCTGACCGTGGCCGCGTACTCCGGCCAGACCGAGCAGACCGAGCGCTTGGCCGCCGAGGACGACCTGATCAACAACCGGGTCAAGGCGCTGGTGGCCACCTCCGCCCTCGGCATGGGTTTCGACAAGCCCGATCTCGGATTCGTCATCCATTTCGGGGCACCGCAGTCGCCGATCGCGTACTACCAGCAGGTCGGCCGCGCCGGGCGCGGCGTCGACCAGGCCGAGGTCGTCCTGTTGCCCGGGGCCGAGGACCAGGCCATCTGGGACTACTTTGCGTCGGTCGGCTTCCCCCGCGAGGACCAGGTCCGCCTGGCTCTCAACGCCCTTAGCCCCGACGAGCCCATGAGCACCGCGCTGCTCGAGACCAAGGTCGAGCTGTCCCGATCCCGGCTCGAAGCGATGCTGAAGGTGCTCGACGTCGACGGTGCGGTGCGCCGGGTGCGTGGCGGCTGGATCGCCACGGGGCAGGCGTGGAATTACGACGCCGAGCGTTACGCCCGCGTCGCCCAGGTGCGCCGCGACGAGCAGCAGGCCATGCGCGACTACCTGGCCACCGGCGCGTGTCGGATGCGCTTCCTGCGCGAGCAACTCGACGACCCGCACGCCGCCGACTGCGGCCGGTGCGACAACTGCGGCGGGTTGACCCTCGCCGCCGAGGTCAGCGAGCAAACCGTCACCGCAGCATCGGCCACACTGCACCGGCCCGGCGTGCCGTTCGAACCCCGGCGGCAATGGCCCACCTCGATGCCGGGCCTGGGCATCGACGTCCGCGGCAAGATCGGGCCCGACGAGGCGGCCGAGCCCGGGCGCGCACTGGCCCGCTTCACCGACCTCGGCTACGGGCAGCGGGTGCGGGCCGTGCTCGCGCCCGACACCCCCGATGGTCCGGTACCCGACGACCTGCTCGCGGCCGCGATTGAGGTGCTCGCGGCGTGGGGCTGGGCTGAGCGGCCCGAAGCCGTCGTGCACGTCGGCTCGGCCCGCCGCTCGGTGTTGCTGGCCGACCTGGCCGCCCGGCTGGGCGCGATCGGCCGGCTGCCGGACCTGGGCTCGGTACCGCACACCGGACCGTCCGCGACCGGCCGGTCCAACAGCGCCATGCGGCTGCGCGACATCTGGGCCGACTACGCCGTGCCGCCTGAACTGGCCGCCGCACTGGACGGGCAGCGCGTCCTGCTCGTCGACGACTTCACCGACAGCGGCTGGACCCTCACCGTCGTCACGCGCCTGCTGCGAGCCGCTGGCGCCGGCGCCGTCTACCCCTTCGTTCTCGGTATCGCCGGCTGAACCGGTCCGACCGGGGGCTCGGCCGGCCGCGCCCGGTGCCCGGCCGCGGGCGGCGCTGGTTCAATGACGACGTGACTCTCTCCGACGCCGACGTCGCAGCGCTGGCGCGTGAGGCCGTGGACCAGCGCGACCTCGACATGGACATCACGATCATCCCGGCCGACCCGGTCGACCCGTACCGATGGGGCACCCAGGCCTGGACGGTGTCGGCGGGCGGCGCCACGAGCTACATCACGGCCACGATGACCAGCAAAGAGGCGCTGGAGAAACTCGTCGCCGACCTCGCGACTGAGTAACCGGGGCTCTCGGGTTTTGGCGGACCACTGAAATCACTCGGGCAACAGACCTCACGAACACCACGGGCGGGACGTCTACCTAACGTGACCGGCAAAGCACCCTTCGAGACCGTCATCGAAGCCCACGGCAGCACGGTGCTGCGCGTCTGCCGCGCCGTGCTCGGATCGGTCGACGCCGACGACGCCTGGTCGGAGACGTTCCTGTCGGCGCTGAAGGCCTACCCCGACCTCCCAGCGGACGCCAACGTCGAGGCTTGGCTCGTCACGATCGCGCACCGCAAAGCCATCGACGCCACCCGCGCCGCGAAACGGCGCGCGATCCCTACCGACGACCTGCCCGAGACCCCGGTCGCCCCGTCCGACGGCCCGGATCCGGACCTGGCGGCGGCGCTGACCCGGCTACCCGCAAAACAGAAGCAAGCGGTCGCGTACCACTACCTGGCCGGCCTGCCCTACTCCGACGTGGCCGCCGTCCTCGGCGGCAGTACCGACGCGGCCCGCCGCGCCGCCGCCGCCGGAATCGCCACCCTCCGACGCACCTACCCGGGCGTCACTACCAGGAAAGGAGACACTCGATGAACAGCGACAACGAGCTACCCCGCGACCTGGCGCGGGCCTACACCGCCACGCCTGACCACCTGCAGGCACTGCGCGGCCGGTTGGTCGCCGCCGCAGCCGACGAGGGCATCCTGGACGTGGCCTACCGCACCGTCGACAGCCCGGTCGGATCATTGCTGCTGGCCGCGACCGATGCGGGACTGGTCCGGGTCGCCTACGCCAGCGAGAACCACGACATCGTGCTGCAGCGCCTGGCCGACCGGGTCAGCCCGCGCATTCTCAACGCGCCGGGCCGCCTCGACGACGCAGCCCGGCAGCTCGAGGAGTACTTCGCCGGGACGCGCCACGATTTCGACCTGCCCCTGGACTGGCGCCTGTCCGCCGGATTCCGGAGCGTCGTGCTGCACCACCTGCCCGACATCGGCTACGGGCACACCGCGAGCTACGCCATCGTCGCGGAGCTCGCCGGCAACCCCAAGGCCGTCCGCGCCGTCGGCTCTGCTTGCGCGACCAACCCGTTGCCGGTCGTCGTGCCCTGCCACCGGGTCGTGCGCTCTGACGGTGCGCTCGGTGGCTACCTGGGCGGAATCGAGGCCAAGCGCACTCTGCTCACGCTGGAGGCCGCAGCATGACCGCGACCCGCACGGACCCCGAACGCACGCGGGCGGCCGTCGACACCTGGCCGGCCGGGGTGGAATCGGCTGACTGGGCCGCCATCCGCGCCGAGCTGGACGACTACGGGTGCGCCGCGACCGGTCCCCTGCTCACACCCGAGGAGGCCGCGGATATCGCGTCGCTCTACTCCGACGACACGCGGTTCCGGTCCACCGTCGACATGGGCCGCCACCGCTTCGGGGCGGGTGAATACCGGTACTTCGCCGAGCCGTTCCCGGCCGCCGTCGTTGAGCTGAAACAGGCGCTCTACCCGCGCCTGCTGCCGATCGCCCGGGACTGGTGGACCCGGCTGGGGCGCGAGACGCCCTGGCCGGACACCCTCGACGAGTGGCTGGAGCGCTGTCACGCCGCCGGCCAGACGAAGTCGACGCCGATCCTGCTCAAGTACGGGCCGGGCGACTGGAACGCGCTGCACCGTGACCTCTATGGCGAGCTGGTGTTCCCGCTGCAGGTCGTGATCAACCTGAACAGCCCTGGGATCGACCACACCGGTGGCGAATTCCTGCTGTACGAGCAGCGCCCGCGCGCGCAGTCCCGCGGCACGGCCACCCTGATCCCCCACGGCCACGGCCTCGTCTTCACCACCCGCGACCGGCCGGTGCGGTCGCAGCGCGGCTGGTCGGCGGCGCCGGTGCGGCATGGCGTATCGGTCGTCCGATCCGGTAAGCGGCTCACGCTCGCGCTCGTCTTTCACGACGCGGCATGAGGCTGGTTTGGTCGTCGTGGCGGCGGCTCCGCGGCCTCAGGCGCGGGTTCGCTGATTCGCAGCAGGGATTTGATTGCTCGGCGTTCGTCCATTGCCGCGTAGGCCTCTGCGATGTTGTCCAGATCGGTTTCGAAGTCGAATACGCGGCCGGGGTTGATCCGGCCGGCGAGGACGTCGTCGAGCAGCTCGGGGATGTACTGCCGGGCCGGGGCGATCCCGCCTCGGATGCCGACGTTGTTCCGGTAGACGCTCCGGTACTGGAAGCGCTCGTACAGCGGTAGCCCGACCGCTCCGATCATTCCGCCGGCACGGGTGAGACCGGTTGCGGTCTCGATGGCCTGATCGGTGCCGACGCACTCGAGCGACGCGTCGACGCCCGCATCACCGGTGAGCTTCATGATGACGTCGACTGCCTCTTCGCCGCGCTCCGCGACGACATCGGTGGCCCCGAACTCCGTCGCCATGGCCTGGCGAGCCGGGTTGCGACTGAGCACGACAATGCGTTCGGCGCCCAGCTTCTTCGCGGCCATCACCGCGCATAGTCCGACCGCCCCATCGCCAACGACGGCGACCGTGTCCCCGGTCGAAACGCCGGCACTGACCGCAGCGTGGTAGCCGGTGCACATGACGTCCGACAGTGCGGTGAACGACGCCAGTTGCTCGTCGGAGAAGCCTGAGCCCGGCACCTTGACCAACGTCGTCGCGGCGAACGGGACGCGGACCTGCTCACCCTGGCCGCCGTCGATCTCGCCGTTCCCGAACGGGCCACCATGCCGGCAGTTCGACGGGAAGCCGGCCACACACGCTGGACAGGTGCCGTCGCTGAAGGTGAACGGCGCAATGACGAAATCGTCCTCGGCGAGCTCCCTGACATCGGCCCCGACCGCTTCGACGACACCGATGAACTCGTGGCCGATGCTGCCCACCTTGTGCGTGCTGATGCCGCGGTAGTACCAGAGGTCGGAGCCACAGACGCAGCCGCGCACGACGCGCACTACGGCGTCGGTCGGGTTTTCGATCTTCGGGTCGGGCCGCTCGCCGACCTCGATGCCTCGCTCACCCTTGAATATCGCCGCTCGCACGTTTGCGCTCCTTCCTGCCTCGTCGCCCGCTGCAGCTTCGGGACGTCAGAGGGCTACAAACCGTCATGCCCAGCGCAGCCGACGACCTACCCTCATCCCGGCGACGGGTGCCGCTCCGGCTCGGTTCGTCCAACTGCCCAATGCAGCAGCGGAGCTGACGCGCACTGGCCCAGGCTGGGCCCGTGCGGTCAGCTCCGCTGCGTCCGCGGAGTTGGTCAGGCGCTCATCAGCACCGCTTCGCGCTCAGGCGCGGCGGCTTCGACGGAGTCCCTGGACTCGGCGTTCATGGCCGGCACCGCGGCAGGACGGGTGAGCAGCTTGGCTGCGGCGGCGATGGCCGCGATCATCAGGCCGGCCGCGATCCAGAACGCCAGGTGGTAGCCGCTCAGCAGAGCCGCCTGCTGGTCGTGACCGGACGAGGCCAGCTGGTGGGTCCGCGACGAGGACAGGGTGGCCAGCACCGCCAGGCCCACCGCGCCGCCGATCTGGGCCGTCGTGTTGACCAGGCCTGAGGCCAGTCCGGCTTGGTGCGGCTCGACGCCGTCCATTCCGAGACCGATGAGCGCCGGGAAGCAGGTGCCCGCGCCGAGCCCGAGCAGCGCCATCGTCGGCAGCAGCTGGGTCACGTAGTTCGCGTCGGCCGGCGCCATGGCCAGCAGGGCGAGCGCGACCGCCATCAGGGTCAGGCCGGTCAGCGATGCCGCCCGCGCACCGAACCGGGAGATGATCCGCTCCGAGTACCGCACGGACAACGTGCCCATGAAGATCGTCACCGGCAGGAAGGCGAGACCGATCTGGAGCGCGTCGTAATGCCGCAGGTTCTGCAGGTAGAGCGTCCCGAGGAAGAACGCGCCGAACATCCCGGCGGCTCCGATCAGCTGGATCAGGTTGGCGCCGACCAGGTTGCGTGAGCGGAAGAGTCCCAGCGGCATGAGCGGGTTGCGGGCGTAGTGCTGCCGGGCGACGAACGCGGCGAGCAACGCAGCGCTGATCGCACCCAGGATCAGCGTCTCAGAGTCCAACCAGCCCTTTTCCGCAGCTGGCTTGACGATCGTGTACACGGTGAGCATGAGTGCCCCGGTGACCATGGCGGCACCCGCGACGTCAGCACCCTGGCCCAGACCGAGGCCCTTGTCAGCCGGAACCAGCCGCAGCGCGGCCAGCGCCACCGCCACGCCGATCGGGACGTTGACGAAGAAGATCCAGTGCCAGCTGATCGCCTGAGCGATGACGCCGCCGGCCAGCAGTCCGACGGCCCCGCCCGCCGAGGCGACGAAGGCGAAGACACCGATGGCCTTGGCCTGCTCCTGCGGCTTCGGGAACATCGTGACGATCATGCCGAGCACGACCGCCGAGGTCAGCGCGCCGCCCGCGCCCTGGACGAGTCGGCCAACGACCAGCATCGGCTGGTTGACCGCGAGGCCACACACCGCGGAGGCGGTGGTGAAGACGGCCAGTCCGCTGAGGAAGACCCCCCGCCGCCCGACAAGGTCGCCGAGTCGGCCGGCGAGCAGCAGCAGGCCGCCGAAGGCGATCAGGTAGGCGTTCACCACCCACGCCAGGCTGGCCGACGTGAAGTGCAGATCGGTCCGGATGGCCGGAAGCGCGACGTTCACGATCGTCGCGTCCAACACGATCATCAACATGCTGCCGCACAGAACGTAGAGCGCCAGCCAACGGGAACGGTCGGTTTCTGCCGCCACAGGGGGCTTGAAAGTCGTCATACGGAGGACGCTAACGGGTCTAGTCACTTTTCGCAAGTATCTACTCCTAATTAGTGACTCCTTGTCCTAACGAATGACCTGATGATATTGTCGGGGTGTGGCGACGAACAGGACCTACGAAGACTCGTGCGGCGTTGCCCACGCTCTCGAACTGGTGGGCGAGCGTTGGGCCTTGCTGGTGATCAGAGAACTGATGCTCGGTCCGAAGCGCTTCGGCGACATCAAGGACGGTCTGCCAGGGATCAGCGCGAACGTTCTCTCGCACCGCCTCGACGAACTCGAGCGGGCCGGGTTGGTTACCCGACGCAAGCTGCCCAAGCCGGCCGCAGTATGGGTGTACGAGCTGACGACATGGGCGCGCGACCTGGAACCGATCATGCAGCAGTTCGGGCGCTGGGCCGCCCGCGATCCCCAGCACCGCAAGGACCTCCACTTCGGCAGCGCTTCGTTGATCTTGTCGCTGCGCACAAACTTCGACCCGTCTCTCGCCGAGGGGGCCCAGCTGACGGTCGGCGTGCGGCCGAACGATGAAGCTTACGTGGCACGGGTCGCCCGCAAGAGGCTGCTCGTCGAGGCCGGTGAGTCCCCCGACGTCGACGCAACGATCGCCGGAGACGCCCGGCAATTCGCCGCCGTCGCCTACGGCGGCCGTCCCCTCGCCGACGCCATCAGCGCCGGTGACCTCGTCGTCACCGGCGACGTTGCCACGGCAGAGAAGTTCCTCCATCTGTACTCGCTGCCGGCTGCAGTCAGCGCCTAGCGCCGAGCCGCTCGCTGACATCGTTCGCACCCTGGCGGTGAGGTGGTGGGCGCTGTCGATGGCCCGGGTCCTCGGGGCTGGGACCCGCGGTGTAGATCCCGACCGCGAGATGACATCACGACCTCTTCGTCTCGGCGAGATAGGAGTGGACCGCGGAAACCACTACCGAGCCCTCGCCGACCGCCGAGGCCACGCGCTTGACCGACCCCGCGCGGGCGTCACCGACAGCGAACACTCCGGGCACCGATGTCGCGAACCCGTTGTGCGAGACGACGAACCCTTTGGCGTCGAGGTCGACACCCGCCTCGTGTAGCCAAGTCGTGCAGGGGTCCGCGCCGATCATCAGGAAGATGCCCGCTGCGTCCATGTCGACGTCGCGCTCGAGTCCGTGATCTCGCCAGCTCACTGCGCGCAGCCGCTTCTCGCCGTGGACCGCGGACAGCGTCGAGCGCGGGTGGACGGTGATCCGTTCGTGGTGAGTGACCCGCTGTGCGAGGTAGTTCGACATTGTGTCGCTAAGGTCGTCACGGCGGATCAGCACGTGCACCTGGTCGGCGTGCCGGGCCAGGAACAGGGCGGCTTGTCCGGCGGAGTTGGCGCCTCCGACCACGACGCAGCTCTGGCCAGACAGCGACTTGGCCTCGAGTTCGCCCGCGGCGTAGTAAACGCCGCGTCCCTCGAGGTCGGCCAGGCCCGGCACCTCCAGGCGCCGGTAACGGACGCCGCTGGCAATGATCACGGCGCAGGCCATGATGTCGTGCTCGTGGTCGAGCCGGACGCGAAATCCGCCGGGCACCGGTGAGAGCTCCGTGACCGAGCGGGGCGACACGAGTCTCGTGCCGAACTTGACTGCCTGCAACATCGCCGCTCGTGCGAGCTCTGCCCCGGAAACGCCCGCCGGAAAGCCGAGGTAGTTCTCGATGCGCGACGAGCTGCCAGCCTGGCCGCCGATCGCGACGTCCTCGACAACGACCACGTCCAGCCCCTCGGAGGCTCCATAGACGGCGGCAGCCAGCCCCGCTGGTCCGGCACCGACCACGAGCAGGTCACACCGCGAGTCGTCGGACAGGCACCAGAGGTCGATGCCGAGCGCGGTCGCCAGGTCGCGGGCGGTGGGCGCAGTCATCACCCGCCGGTTGCCCGTCACCACCACCGTGCCCGCGTCCGGCAGCGCCGTGGTCTTCGCAAGCTCCGACCAGGCCGCCGCGTCCGACCGCAGCACCGTTCGGTAGGGCAGCTGGTTGCGCTCGGCGAACTCTTGAAGCCGGTGCAGGTCGCGGTCGTCGTCTCCGGCAAGGACCAGGCCGCCCTCACCCAGCCTCGACAACATCCGCCGCCGGGCGTCGAACGCGGAAAGCAGGACGTCGCTCAACTCTCCGGAGATCGCCACGAGCCGGCGCAGATCCTCAACCCGTACCCGAAGCACCTCGGTGTGCTCCATAGCCACGCCGGGCAGGAAGGCACGCTGGCCCATCAACATGCCCAACTCGCCGACGAAGTCGCCTTCCTCGATGACGAACACAACTCGCTCATCACGCCGGTCCAGCAGGAGTACGCCCCCTGCGAGGACCAGGTACAGGTCGTAAGGGTCGCCGGCGTCCCACAACAGCTCGCCGGGCTCCGGGTGCAGCACCTCGCCGGCCGACCGCAGCAGACGCATCGCGTGCTCGCTGAACACCGGCCAGGCCAGCGCATCGACCTCGCCCTGCCGCCGGGACGAGTACTGGGTCTGCCCGTCCGGCGCCGGGATGCGGCTCATTGGTCTCCTTCACACGGCAAACGGATCGATCCAACACCCTCGACCCGAGCCTGACCTACTGGCGCAACACACATAGCTGCGGGCGAGGCTCGGCGGACGGCGGCGCTGCCCACTCACCTACCCTCGTCGGCGACCAGCCTCGTTAGTACGTGCTCGAAGGTCTCCAGCTCGGCTCCGCTGAACTGGCCGAACAGGTCGTGCGCCACACCAATCGCGCGACTCCGGGCGACGTCGAAGACCCGTTCACCCTTCGCGGTCAGCCTGATGTGGCCCACCCGCCGGTCACTTGTGGACTGGGTCCGGCTGAGGAGGCCGAGGTTCTCCAGTTCCTCGACCGTGCGGACCATCCCGGCCTTGTCGCTGCCGAGCCTGCGGATCAGGTCTCGTTGTGTGGAGACCCCGTCCTGGTGCAGCAACATCATGACGCCGAAGTGCCGTCCGGTCAGGCTCAGCTCGGCCAGGGCGGCGTTCAACGCCCCCGTGGCGCGTTGCTGCGCCTGGCGCAACAACAGCCCGAGTCTGAGGTTCACCTTGCGCGGTTCCGGCACCCCGCCATCCTATGTTAGATTCAAACAAATCCGATTCAAATGAGTCTAAATGGGAGAGGCCGTGCGGAAACTGACCTATGGCATGAACCTGAGCCTGGACGGCTACATCGCCGCGCCCGGCGACGATCTCGGCTGGAGCGTGCCGAGCGACGAACTGTTCCAGTGGTGGTCCGACCGGGTGGCGACAACGGGCCTGGCCCTGTACGGGCGCGCGCTGTGGGAGACGATGAGCTCCCACTGGCCGACCGCCGACCAGCAGCCTGGCGCCACGCCGGCGCAGATCGAGTTCGCCCGCCGCTGGCGGGACATGCCGAAGGTGGTGTTCTCCTCGACGACCAGCGCGGTCGACTGGAACGCGCACGTGGTCACCGGCGATGCGGTCACCGAGATCACCCGACTCAAGACGGAGGATGGCGGCCCTATGGACATCGGCGGCGCCACCCTGGCCGCGACGGCCATGCGGGCCGGGCTCATCGACGAGTACGCGATCGTCACCCACCCCGTCCTGCTCGGCGGCGGCACGCCGTTCTTCACGGCCCTGGACAGATGGGTGAACCTGAACCTGGTAGAGACCAGGACGTTCCCCGACGGCGTGCTCCTGACCAGGTACGAGACCAGGCGCTGAGCCTCCGACCTCGGATCGACGCGGGCTCGGGCCACCCGTCGGCGTCGCCGTCCGAGATGACCTCCAGCGCGCGGGCCGGCCCAAGCCGGTCGGCTACCTGCGGCCTGCCCAACACCCGGCAACGAAGCACTCAGACCCGAGCGCAGGCCCAGCCCGGTGCGCTGTAGTTGTCGACTTGCAGTGTGGAGCTGAGGGGATTCGAACCCCTGACCCCCTCGATGCGAACGAGGTGCGCTACCGGACTGCGCCACAGCCCCCGAACAACCGGGATGAGCCCTTTCGGACCGACGATGAGGTTACCAGTGGCTGGCCGCTCCAACCGGTCGCGCCCGGGCGTCGGGGCGCCGCGACTACGCCGCGATTACGCCGCGATTCAGCTGGCGCGGCGCTGCGCGGCGGCTTCGCCGGCTTCCTCGTTGTAGAGGCCCGTGAGGTCCACGGTGTCGAGGTTGTGCAGCTCGATGTCGTCGTCGTCTATACGCACGACTGATTCGGGCAGGTCATCGAAGCGACCGAGGTCGGCCGTAGCGTCGTAGCCGCCGGCGCGGCGCTGGCTCGCCCGCTGCTGCCGGGTGTTGCGGCGCTCGCGATCGCGCAGCGCCTGCGAGCGCAGGAAGTAGAGGTAGCCGCCGAGTCCGAGGACGAACGGCACGGTCAGGAGGACAAAGATCCCGCCCATGACCAGGCTCAGGCCGCCGAACGCCACGGTGCCGATGCCGAGCAGGCCCAACGAGCGTCGGCGCCGCTTCATCATCTGCGCGCGCGCCGCGGACATCTCCGAGCGATCGACGGGATACATGAGGGCCTCCTGGGCGACGGGTACTGGGCGGCGAGCCGGGACCGCCGGGACGGTGGCGCGGTGTTCGCGTGGAACGAAGACCTCGGCGCGCCCAGCCGCGGGCGCACTGACACTCGCGCGCCGGCCGAGCGTCTGCATCGCCCGTCCGAAGACGTCGATGGACCGCTCGCGCCGGCGAATGTCGTTGCGCCGCACGATCATGGGCACTACGACGATGAGCCACAGCACCGCGAGGACGAAGACAGTCGTCAACGGAGACAACACTTCGTACCTCCAGTCACACCAGTAACAAGCCTGGCGTTAAAATTAGCCAGCAACGCGACCATGATCCGGTACGCGGCCCGGCGTGTCGGCTACTCGCCGTCGCACTAACTTCTCAGCGCAACTGGGGCACCCCGGGCAGCCGGGAGAGCATCGTGCGGCCCTTCAGCTCCTCCACGGTCACTGCGAAGGCCAAGTGATCGCGCCAAGCGCCGTCGATGTCGAGAAACCGCTCGTAATAGCCCTCCCGGCGCAGCCCGAGCTTCTCGACCACCCGCAGGCTGGCCGTGTTCTCTGGTCGGATGTCGACCTCGACCCGATGCAGACCCACCGTGGTGAAACAGTGGTCGATCGTCAGCGCCAGCGCCGTGGGCACGATTCCGCGCCCGGCCACCGACTTGTCGACCCAATAGCCGACCGTGCACGAGCGCAGCACCCCGTGCACGATGTTCGACACGTTCATTTGACCCACGAACTGCCCGCCGTACGTCAGCACGAACGGCAACATCGTGCCGGCGCGGGCCGCCTTGCGCAGCGCGGACACGAGCGGCGGCCAGGCGGTGACCGCATGCCGTTCGGCCCATCCGTGGGCTGAGGACGGTTCCCACGTGGTCAACCACATCTCGTTGCGCAGCCGGATCTCGCTCCAGGCCCGTCCGTCGCGAAGCCGCGGCGGACGCAGGGCCACCGGGCCGGCCGACAGGCGAGCGGGCCAGCCGGGATGGACGCTCACCGGTTCGAGAGCAGCAACGGAATCACAGTTACCCGTGACCCCGCGACCACTTCGGTCACTTCCTCGTCGATGACCACGAGGCAATTGGACGATGCCATCGAAGCGATCAGGTGGGAACCCGCGCCACCGACCAGCGAGACGCTATATCCGCCCGTGGCTTCGCGGTGCAGCACTCCCCGCCGGTACTGCCGAAGGCCTTCGGGGCTCTCGGCCCGCTCCAGCGCGACCGCCTGCACGGTCGCCCGGTGCAGGTTGCGCTTGCCCAGCAGTTTGCGGATCGCGGGGCGCACGAACACTTCGAACGAGACGAGCGCGCTCACCGGGTTGCCGGGCAGGCAGAAAATCGGCACCCGGTTACCGAGGTGCCCAAATCCCTGCGGGCGGCCGGGCTGCATGGCGACGTCGGCGAATTCGACCGTCCCGAGCTCGGACAACGCCTGCCGGACGATGTCGAATGCGCCCGTGCTCACACCACCGGTCGTGACGAGTAGGTCGGCTCGCAGCAGTTGGGTCTCGAGCACGTCGAGCAACTTGGCGTGGTCGTCCGGCACGATGCCGGTCCGCCGAGCGTCGGCGCCGGAGTCCTTCGCGGCCGCGGAAATCAGGTAGGAATTGGAGTCGGTCACCTCGCCGAACGCCGCGCGGTTGCCGACTTCGATCAGCTCGCTGCCGGTGGAGATGACGAGCACCCGCGGCCGGGGCCGAACCACGACCCGGTCGCGTCCGATCGCCGCCAGCAGGGCCAGTTGTTGTGGCCCGAGTGCGGCCCCCGCGCCGAGTGCCGGAGCGCCCGCAGGCAGATCCTCGCCGGTACGGCGCACGTGCTCACCGCTGAGCACGGCGCGGTTGATCGCGACCCGGGCAACACCTCGGTCGGTGTCCTCGAGCGCGATGACGGCGTCGGCCCCCGCCGGGATGGGGGCGCCGGTCATGATCCGCATGGCGAGCCCGGGCCCCATGCCCGAGCGCGACTTGGCCCCGGCCGCGACGTCACCGATCACCGGCAGCACGGCCGGGTCCTCCGAAGTTGCCCCACGAGTGTCGACGGCGCGCACGGCGTAGCCGTCCAGTGCTGCGTTGTCGAAGCCGGGCAGCGGCACGTCGGTGACGACGTTCTCGGCCAGCAGCAGGCCCTGGCTGTCCAGCAGTGTGAGCTCGATCGGCTCGATCGAGCCGACGCCCTCGAGCACGGCCGCAAGGTGCTCATCGACCGTCCGCAGGCGGTCGTCGTCAACCACTAATCAGTTCTCCTCGAGGTCGGCACCCAGGCGCGGGAGCTACGGAACATAGTCCCGCAGCCAAGCGGTGAAATCGCGGCCAATGTCGGGGTGTCGGCTCGCGAGCTGAACCACTGCCTTGACGTACTCGAGTCGATTTCCGGTGTCGTAGCGCCGGCCGCGGAACACCACGCCGTGCAACGGGACGCCCTGGCTGGCCAGGCGGTGCATCGCGTCGGTCAGCTGGATCTCGCCGCCGGCACCCGGCTTGGTGTCGCGCAGCGCGTCGAAGATCTCCGGCGGCAGGACGTAGCGTCCGATGATCCCCAGCGTGCTCGGCGCCTCGTCCGGCTCGGGCTTCTCGACCAGGTCGGCGAGGGCGACCACATCCCCGTCGACTTCGGCGCCCTCGGCGGGCGCAGCCACGCCGTACTTGCCTATCTCCGCGCGCGGTACGTCGATGAGGCCCAGCACGATCCCGCCGTGCTCGGTGTACACGTCGAGCATGGTCCCGAGTAGCTGATCGCGGTCGTCAATCAAGTCGTCAGGCAACAGGACGGCTAACGGTTCGCCGGCCGCGAACTGCTCGCCATGGGCCACCGCATCACCGAGGCCGCGTGGTTCGAGCTGCTCGACGTGGTGGATCGTGGCCAGTTCGGCCGGACGGGCGATGCTGGCCAGGCCCTCGGTATCGCCCTTGGCCCGGAGCGCGTCCTCCAGCTCGCGGTTGGGCGCGAAGTAGTCGGCGATCGCGCCCTTGTCCTCGCTGAGCACGAGCAGGATGTCGCCGAGGCCGTTCTGGCTGGCCTCGGTGACGACGAACTCGAGGGCCGGCGTGCTGACGATCGGCAACAGTTCCTTGGGCACCGACTTGGTCAGTGGCAAGAACCTGGTGCCACGTCCGGCCGCGGGGACGAGTGCCTTGCGGACGCGACTTGGAGCCATGCCGCGAGCCTAACCGGGCCACAATGGGCGCGTGCAGCGAGCAGATAAGCCGACCCTCCGCGCTCGACTGGGCGCTGGGCGCCGGGCCCGCCCGCTCGACGAGGTCGAAGCCGCGCGGCGCCAGGTGTGTGCCGCCGTCGTGGAACGGGCCGACGCTGCCGGCTGGCGGTGCGTCGCGGCCTACGACCCGTTGCCGAGCGAACCGGGCTCGACCGCGTTGCTCAACGCGCTGGCCGGGCGGGGCATCCGGGTGTTGGTGCCGGTGCTGCTGGCCGACCGGGACCTCGACTGGGCCGAGTGGGACGCAACCGGCCGGCAGCTCCGCGCTCCGCTCGGCGTCGAGGCGATCGCCGCCGCTGACGCGGTGCTCGTACCGGCATTGGCCGTCGCCCGCGACGGCGCGCGGCTCGGCCGCGGCGGCGGGTCGTACGACCGGGCCCTGCGTCGGGTCGCGCGCGCGGTTCCGATAGCGGCCCTGCTCTTTGCCGGCGAGCTTGTGGAGGAGCTTCCGACGGACGAGTGGGACGTGCCGGTATCGGCTGCGGTGACCCCGGCCGGCTGGCATGACTTCGCCCGCGACTGAGCCCGGCGAGTGGCGGGGAATGCCCGCATCAGCCACGATGGTTAGCAGTCGTAGTGTTCGAGTGCCAGTATCGCTGGCCGCTTGCCGATGACCGTCCGGAGGATCGCCCGATATGCCCACCTATCAGTACGCGTGCACGAACGCGGCGTGTGGCACCCGCTTCGAGTTGGTGCAGTCGTTCACCGACCCGAACGCGACCGAGTGCCCGACGTGTGCTGGTCCGGTGCGGAAGGTGTTCTCGCCAGTTGGCGTCGTGTTCAAGGGCTCCGGCTTCTACCGCAACGACAGCCGCAAGGACGCCGATAAGAAGTCGGCCGACGCGGACACCTCGGCCAAGGCCGAGCCGTCGACGAAGTCGGACGCACCCGCGGCCAAGCCGGCGGCGGCTTCGGGCGATTCGGCCGCCGCGGCGCCGAAGCCGGCGAAGTCAGGTACGTCATCGGATTCCTCCTCTTCCCGTTCGTCCAGCGCGAACCCAGCCGCAGCTTCGGCCTGACCTCCGACAAGCGCGGCGCCGTTATCCACAGGACGGCGTGTCGTCCACAGGTGATGGTTGACCGCTTGTCCTTGATCGCTCGCGCTTCCTAGCGTCCGGGCCATGCCCTTGCCGTTGCTCCGCCTGCTGCGCCGCCTCGATCGCTGGCCGCGCCGACTCGCCGCACTCAGCTGCCTGCTGCTCGCCGCTGCCAGCGCGGTCGCGGCCAGATCCCCGGCTTCCGCGCCCGCACGCGGTCAGCCGACACAAACGCGGTTGGTCGTGGTCGCGGCCCGCGCTTTGGGTGCTGCCCACCCGTTGGGCCGCCGCGACCTCGCGATCGCGTCCTGGCCGCGCCGCCTCGTCCCCGTCGGCGCGCACTCCGCGCCACGCGAACTGGTCGGGCGGCGCCTGGCCGGGCCGATCGACGCCGGCGAAGCCGTGACCACCGCCCGTGTCGTCGGTGCGGGTCTAACCGCCGGGCTGCCGCCTGGAGCGGTCGCGGCGGCGGTGCGCACCGACGCTGACGTGGCGAGCTTCGTCCATCCGGGTGACCATGTCGACGTCCTCGCTGGACCCGCTGACGAGAACGCGCCAGTCGGTTCCTCGGGCGAGCCCGCAGCGGCGAGTTCGCGAGCCGTTGCGGTGGCGCAGGCCGTTGCGGTACTCGCGGTGCTACCGCCGACGAATGCTGCGGCGAGCACCGACACGACCCAGGTGATCATCGCCACCGACCGCGGCACCGCTCTGCGACTCGCCGCCTTGCCTGGCCATCAGGTACTCGCCGTCGTCGCGGATCCGCCCTAGCCTCTCTGCTGCGGTCGGCGCCCGCCGTCCCTGCGACAGCCAGGAGGTCTCATGCTCAAGGGATTCAAGGAATTCATCATGCGTGGCAACGTGGTCGACCTCGCCGTCGCCGTGGTGATCGGGGCCGCGTTCACTGCGATCGTCACCGCGCTGGTCAAGGACCTGATCACTCCGCTCGTCGCGGCGCTGTTCGGCAAACCCGACTTCAGCAACCTGACGTTCACCATCAACAAGAGCCAGTTCCGCTACGGCGACTTCATCAACGCCGCGGTGCAATTCCTGCTGGTCGCCGCCGCCATCTACTTCTTCGTCATCGTGCCGATCAAGAAGCTGACCGAGTTGCAGGCCCGACGGCGGGCGGCGGGTGAACCGCAGGACGTCGCCAGCGTTTCCAGTGACGAGGCAATCCTGTTGCGCGAGATCCGCGATCTGCTCAGCGCCCAGCGCAACGCCTGAAGGGCGGCGGCGCCGGTCGGGACTAAGCCCGGCGCGTCACTCGTGATGCGGTGGGCGCTCGCGTCGGTACCACTGCTCGTCGCGGCGGCCGACCTCCGGGTCCGCACCCCAACCAACGTCGCGGTCGTCGCCAGACACCTCCGGAAGCACCGGCTCTTCCGCGGGAGCTGTCTTCGCGGCCGACTCGGGGATGGTCTCCGCGGCGGTCTCGGGTGGGTCCGTCCGGGGCTCGTCGCTCACCACCCCAGTGTGCCCGGGATCGCCTCGGATGCTTTGATGAATCCAGAGCAGGACCGACGTCGCAGAAGGTGGGCAACATGAGCGAACCGGGCAAGATCACCGACAGGGCCGCGGAACTTGCCGCGCAGGCGGCCGCCGCCGCCGGACCCCTCAAGGAGAAGGCCACCGAGCTGGCCGGCACTGCTGCCGCCGCCGCTGGGCCGCTCGCATCGCAGGCCAAGGACAAGGCGGCCGAGTTGGCCGAGCGGGCCGGCGAGCTCAGCGCGAAGGGCGTCAGCGCTCTGGCCGAGAGCATCGACAAGGCCACCGGCGGCAAGTACTCCGACAAGATCTCGTCGGTGACCTCGAAGCTCGAGGAAAGGCTCGACCCGGACAAGCCGGTGGCCAAGCCCGGTCCGGCGTCGGCCCCAGGCGCACAAACCGTGACCCCGCCTGTGGACACCCCGGTCCCGGACGAACCGATCCTGGGCTCCGAGCCGATCGCCACGCCCGACCCGGATCAGCCCTCCGGCGGTCCCGAGCCGGTCGTCAAGCTCGACCCGGACCAGCCGACTGCCTAGCGCCGTTCAGGGGTAGTTGACCCACTCGTCCGAGCCATCGGCGAAGACCTGGCGCTTCCAGATCGGCAGCCGGTGCTTGACCTCCTCGACAAGGCGCGCGCAAACGTCGAACGCCGCGCCCCGATGCGCGCTCGCGACTGCGGCGACCAGCGCGACGTCTCCGACCCGCAGCACGCCGACCCGGTGGCTGACCGCGAGGCCGAGCACGCCGTCCTCGGCCCCGAACTGCTCGACGATTTCGCGCAGCACCTGTTCGGCGGTGGGGTGGGCCTGGTACTCCAACTCGACGACGGGACGGCCCCGGTCGGTATCGCGCACGACGCCCTCGAACACCACACTCGCGCCGGCACCGCCGTGCTCCACAGCTTGTCGGTGCGCCCACACGTCCAGCGGGCTGTCCGAGAGCCCGACCACCGGTTCGGTCATATACCGCCGCCTGGACGATGGTCGCCGCCGCCGAGTTGATCGACCGCATGCTCGAGCAGCGGCGCGAGGATCGCCACGCCGTCGCGCACGCCACCGGGCGAGCCCGGCAGCGTCACGACGAGCGTCGTCCCGACAGCACCGGCGATACCGCGAGACAGCACCGATGTCGGCACCTGCTCGCGTGACGCTTGGCGCAGCGCCTCCGCGATGCCCGGGATCTCGCGGTCGAGCAGCGGCGCGACGGCCTCAGGCGTCACGTCGGTCGGCGTCAGCCCGGTGCCGCCGGTCGTCAGGACGGCCGCGGCGCCGCCTTCGACGGCATCGGCCACCGCGGCTCGGATGGCCTCGATGTCGTCGGTGACGATCCGACGGAACGCCACGTGGTGACCGGCGTTCTCGAGTAGCGCGGCCAGCAGTTCACCCGACTCGTCCGGCCGCTCGCCCGACGCCGAGCGGTTCGAGCAGGTCACGACAGCGACGTTCACAATGCATCACCCGAATCGGGTTGGCGGTTCCACTCGCCGCTGCGCCCGCCGGCCTTGGCCAGTAGCCGCACGTCGGTCAGCTGCGCGCCCCGATCGACGGCCTTCACCATGTCGTACAGGGCGAGCCCGGCGACGACCACTGAGGTCAGCGCTTCCATCTCCACGCCGGTTCGGTCCGCCGTGCGCGTCGTGGCGGTGATGTCGATGCCGTCGCCGTCGACCACGAGATCGACCGTGACGCCGTGCAAGGCGACGGGATGGCACAGCGGCACGAGATCGGGGGTGCGTTTGGCCCCGGCGATGCCGGCGATCCGCGCCACCGCCAGCGCGTCGCCTTTGGGCAAGCCATCGCGGCTGAGCAGGGCGATCACCTCGGGGGTCGTCCGAAACCGTCCGGCTGCAGTCGCGGTGCGCCCGGTGACGTCCTTGCCCGACACGTCGACCATGCGAGCGGCGCCCTGCTCGTCGAGATGCGTGAGTTCCACGCGCAAAGCCTAGGGCGTGTCGGTCACGCTGTGCGCACGTCTCGGGCCACAGTGCTGGGCCGGCGCGCTGCCCGGGACGTGTCGCGGCCGGCCAACGGGCTACGGCGGTCCGCGCGGCGCTATGTCCGAGTTAGGCGTTTCCTGCCTGTCCACTTCCTGACATTACCGACATACTCCGGCCGAGCCGGTCGAGTCCTAGCCTCTCGCTCAAGTCCCCAACCAGGGGGCATTCATCCAGGAGGCACCGTGAAGGTTGCTACACGGGGACTAACCGTCCTCGTTGGCGGCACCGCGATCGCGATTGCCCTGTCCACCAATGCGCTGGCCACCCCAGCCCATCCCGGTGCGACCGGCATCAAGACCGTCGACAGCTGCACCCAGAACGTCTCAGTCGGCCACTACGCCTGCTTCGCGATGCGACGCAGCGACCTCGGCTTCACCCCGAGGTCCGCCGTCAGCCCGCAAGCCGCGCCGAGTGGTTACGGCCCGTCGAGCCTGCAGTCGGCCTACAAGCTGCCGGCCAGTGCCGGCTCCGGTCAGCGGGTCTACATCGTCGACGCCTACGACGACCCCAACGCCGCATCGGATCTGAACGCATACCGCAGCCAGTACGGACTGCCGCCCTGCACGACCGCCAACGGCTGCTTCCAGAAGCTGAACCAGAACGGCGCGACCAGCCCGCTGCCCGCAGGCGACACCGGCTGGGCCGGAGAGATCTCGCTCGACCTGGACATGGTCTCGGCCGCCTGCCCGAACTGCGCGATCACGCTCATCGAAGCCAACGACGCGTCCGACAACCTCTTCACCGCCGTCAAGAAGGCAACCGACCTCGGCGCCAAGTTCGTCTCGATGAGCTGGGGCGGTCCCGAAGGCGGGTCGGAGCCGAGCTACGACTCGACGTACTTCAAATCCTCCGGCGTGGTCTACACCGCCTCCACTGGTGACAACGGCTACTCCGCCGGCGTCATCTATCCCGCGACGTCGGTCGACGTCGTCGCGGTCGGCGGCACCTCGCTCAACACCGCGTCCAACGCCCGCGGCTTCACCGAAACGGTGTGGTCCGGTGCGGGTTCCGGCTGCTCGAGCGATGAGCCGAAGCCGTCATGGCAGAGCGGCATCTCGGCCTGCACCCGGCGCGCCACCGCTGACGTGTCGGCGGTCGCGGACCCCAACACCGGCGTCGCGGTGTACCAGACCTACGGCGGATCGGGCTGGGCCGTATACGGCGGTACCAGCGCGTCGGCTCCCCTCATCGCATCGGTGTACGCGCTCGCGGGCACGCCCGGCGCGGCGGACAAGCCACCGTCGGATCCGTATGCCCACACCGGCAACCTGTTCGACGTCACCAGCGGCAGCAACGGCTCGTGCTCACCGTCCACGCTCTGCAAGGGTGGCGCCGGTTGGGACGGTCCGACCGGCCTCGGCACTCCGAACGGCACGGCGGCGTTCACGTCGGGCGGGGGCGGCGGTGGCAACACCGTCACCGTGACCAACCCCGGCAACAAGACCGGGACCGTCGGCACCGCGACCAGCCTGCAGATCAGCGCGTCGGACTCCGGTGGCGCGGCTCTGACCTACAGCGCCAGCGGCCTGCCCACCGGCTTGTCGATCAACGCCTCGTCCGGCTTGATCTCCGGCACGCCTTCGGCGGCGGGCACGTTCACCGTGACCGTGTCGGCCAGTGACAGCACCGGCGCGTCCGGCAGCACGACGTTTACCTGGACGATCAGCGGCGGCGGAGGCGGTGGCTGTTCCGGCCAGGTCCTCACCAACCCGGGCTTCGAGTCGGGCTCGACCGGCTGGACAGCATCGAGTGGCGTCATCAACACCGACGGCGCGCACTCGCACGCCGGCACCGGTTACGCCTGGCTGAACGGGTACGGCTCCACGCACACCGACACGCTGTCGCATTCGGTCAGCATCCCGGCGGGTTGTTCGGCGTCGTTGAGCTACTACCTGTGGATCGACAGCGCCGAGACCACCACCTCCAGCGCGTACGACAAGCTGGTGCTCAGCGTGAATGGCGCCACCGTGCAGTCGTTCTCGAATCTGAACAAGGGCACGGGATACGTGCAGCGCTCGGTCAGCCTGTCTGCGTACGCCGGTCAGACGGTGACGATCAAGTGGACCGGCACGGAGGACTCGTCCTTGCAAACGTCGTTCTTGGTCGACGACGGTGCGGTGAATCTGAGTTGAGCTAGCACCGACGCCGCCTAGCCACCGGCGTCGAGCGCAACCGGAGCGGGCCGTCGGTGATCCGGCGGCCCGTTCCGTTCGGCCAAGCATGGTCGGGCAAACTGGTCGCCGTGTCCCGCTCCCGCTCGCTCGTCGTGGGCGGCGTGGCGGTCGGCGCATTGGTCGCCGCGCTCGTCACCTGGCTGGTCGTGGGCACGGGCCCGAAACGATCGTCGGCAACGGCCCGCAGCATTCCCGGCTCCGACGGTATCGAGCTGAACGCTTACGTGATCACGCCGCGGGGCGAGGGCAAGCATCCGTTGCTGGTCATGCCGGCGGCGTGGGGAACCGGCGCCCGCCAGTACCTGGAAGCCGGTAAACGCCTGGCCGCCCATGGGTACGAGGTGGTCAGTTACGCGCAGCGCGGCTTCGCCGGGTCGCAGGGCCAGATCGATCTGGCCGGCGCGCCGACCCAGGCCGACGTCAGCGCGGTGATCACTTGGGCGCTGAAACACACGCCCGCTGCTGCGGGTGGCGTGGGCGCCGTTGGCGTCTCCTACGGCGCGGGTGTCTCGTTGCTCGCGGCCGAGCGCGATCCGCGGATCAAGGTCGTGGTCGCGATGAGCGGTTGGTCGGACCTCGCCGCGTCCTACTTCCCGAACAACACCGGCAGCCAAGAGGTCGTCAACATCTTGATGGCGTCGGCCAAGACGTCGGGCACGCCTGGCCCCGATGTGCAGGCCCTGACCCAGCAGTCGGCGGCGGGGAACGCGGCCGGGATGGCGGCCACGATTGCCGCGCTGTCGCCCAGCCGGTCGGCGCTCAACCGGGTTGCCGCGCTCAACAAGAACCGCACTGCGGTCATGTTGGCCAACGGTCTCGAGGATTCCATTTTTCCGCCCAGCCAGCAGGTGGCGCTCTTCGACCAGCTCACCGGTCCGAAGCGGTTGCAGCTGGCCCGGGGCGATCACGGCCAGGCCGAGACGTCCGGGCTGGCCGGAGATCCCAGCAACAAGCTGTGGCGCGACGCGACCGCCTGGCTCGACCGCTACCTGCGCGGCCGCCAGAACGGCGTCGACCGACAGGACGCGCTGCAGGTGCAGGACGTCAAGACCGGGACGTGGCGCCACTACCCCAAGCTGGCCGACGTGGGCCGGGCGTCCACGTGGTACCTCGGTGCTGCCCCTGCGGCTTCATCGGCGGGCTCGCTCGGCGCGCGGCCGGTGGTCGGCTGGCGGCAAGCCATCGCGGCCGGCAAGGACTCGGTGGCTGACGCCGGTCAGCCCCAGTTCGACGGGAGCAAGCCGTACCAGTTGCTGTCGGGCGTGCGACTTTCGGCGGTGAACAAGGCGATCGCGGGAGTTTGGAACGGGCCGGCCTACGCGCGGGCGACGCTGGTCAACGGAGCTCCGACGCTGCACGTCACGGTGACACCGTCCTCTGCCAGCACGTCGCTGTACACATATCTCTACGACGTCGACGCGGGCGGTTCGGGCACTTTGATGACGTTCAAGCCGTATTCGTTGGCGGCGGTGACGCCCGGCGTCGCCCGGCCGGCGGACGTCGCCCTGGAACCGATCTCGTGGACGGTGCCGCGCGGGCATCATCTCTGCCTGGTGATCGACACCGTGGATCCGCGCTACCTGTCGTGGAACAGTCCGGGCAGCACCGTCACGCTGAGTTCGTCCGCTACCGCGCCTTCGACACTGAGCGTGCCGGTGCACTAGCCGTCCGGTCAGCGCCCGGGATCGGTGACCAGGTGAAGATCACCATCGGGCTCGGCGAGCAGTGCCATCGACGCGCGATAGTCCGCGCGGGCCATCACGCCGGCGAGCAGGTCGGCGGTCAACGCGCGTTCCTGCCGTTCACGCGGGCACTGCGTTTCAATGGCGATCTGGTTGAGCGTGGCCGGCGAGGTGAGGTTCCAGGCGCGCCGAAAAGCGAACGTAACGGACCCGACGGCCAGGCAAGCTGCAAGGGCGACGATCAGCAAGGTCATCAACTCCTAACTCTGAACGTACATGGGGCAGAAGTGTTAGGCCAGACCAATCGCCATCGGATTCATGCAATCGCAAAGGTCAGGCAATAATCGCGACGCGTTTCGTTCACCTTGGGCAGCTCATTCGCCGACAAGGCGGGCGTAACGCCCATGACGTTGTCGGGCCGGTGCGCTCGCCGCACCGGCGATGCCGTTGCGCACGAGCAGTCGCGCCATCGGACTCGCCGTCGGGCCTCGTTGTTGCCGATCCCATATTCTGGGTCGCGTCGCAGTCCCCGCCCTCGTAGCTCAGGGGATAGAGCGCCGGACTCCTAAGCCGGGCGTCGCAGGTTCGAATCCTGCCGGGGGCACCAATGAATACGGGGGTTGTAACACTCACAAGATCGACATTTTATCGCCGTGGAATGGTTCGTGGAATGAAACTCGGCTAGGGTTTCTCTATGCCGCCTCGAACCCGTCGGCCACGCGGACACATCGAGGAGCTCGCCTCCGGCAACTTCCGCGCCATCGTGTATGCCGGCATCGACCCGCTCACCCGGCGCCAGCGGTATCTGAAAGAGACGACCAAGACCTACGCCGCGGCGAAGGTGGCGCTGACCAAGCTCCAGGGCCAGGTCGACGACGAGAAGCACCCGAAGACCAACATCACCGTTGCGCAGGCGATCGAGCAGTGGCTGGACGTCGCGAAGCTCGCCGAGACGACGCGCGATCGGTACGACGACCTGATCCGCATCTACATCCTGCCGACATTCGGGACCCTGCCCGCCGCCAAGCTCGACGCGGAGATCCTTGAACGGTTCTACGGCCGTCTGCAACGGTGCCGCGCTCTGTGCGATGGGCGGAGCCGACGCGGGCACGTCTGCCGGCCACTGAGCGGGAGCACGGTCCGGCAGATCCACCACGTCATCAGCGGCGCGCTTGAACGCGCCGTGCGGTGGCGTCACCTGGGCCTGAACCAGGCATCGTTCGCTGTGCCGCCATCGCCGAACCGGCCGGACCCGGATCCGCCGAGTCCCGAGGAGGCGGCACGCCTGCTCAGCGCGGCGTGGGAGGACCCGGACTGGGGTCTGTTGTTGTGGTTGACGATGACCACCGGCCGGCGGCGCGGCGAGGTCTGCGCGCTGCGGGTGCGAAGCGTCGATTTCGAGCGAGCGCAGCTGCTCGTCGACCGCAGCCTTGTGCATCCACGGGCAGGCGTCATCGAGAAGGAGACGAAGAGCGGCACCAGGCCGCGAGTGGCACTCGACCCGTACACGATGTCGTTGCTCGAAGAACATCGCGACCGGATGCTGGCGCGCTGCGCCGCCATCGGCTGTGACCTGTCGACGGACGCGTTCCTGTTTTCGCTGTCACCAGACGGATCGGAGCCATACAAGCCGCGGACGGTGAGCCAGCGCTATCGACGCCAGGCGCAGCAGCTGAACCTCCGCAGCACCCGGTTCCACGCTCTGCGGCACTACTCCGCTACCGAGCTGATCGCGGCCGGAGTCGACGTCCGCACCGTGGCCGGGCGCCTGGGCCAGAGCGGCGGGGGTGCCACGACATTGCGGGTTTATGCAGCCTGGGTCGACGACGCCGACCGCCGAGCCGCGACGACCATGGCCGGCCTCATCCCCCGCCCGGTTGTCACGCCTCGACCTCCACGCGGTCCGTACGAGGTCATCGCTGCCGAGCTACGCGAGCAGATCGCGACCGGTCAGCTGCAGCCAGGCGACCAGCTACCAACTGTGGTCGAACTGGCGGCCGCGCACTCGGTTTCGGTGGGCACCGCGCACCGCGCCGTCGATGTATTGCATCAAGACGGGCTGATCGAAGTCTCCCGCGGCCGCAGGGCGAGTGTCGTCGGGTAGATCGTCGACCGGAAGGGGTCGACGTCTCACCCCACGCCGACGTAACAGGAATCGCCGGTGGTGGCCAAGTCGCGAACTACGCACAGTCGCTCCGCTCGTTTGACGCGTATGGGTATCGATCTGTGCAAGCGGCCAATCGCTCTCACGAGCTGAACTCATTTCGCATCCGACAGCGGCGGGTACTCAATGAGATCTCGGTTCCAATATCCGGGCCGTCTAACTTTGCCAGTCATCGGGATCACAACACGTAGGGTGCCAGGGTGGCCGCTCAGTTCCCCACCGTCGACGTGACCGAATGGGACGTTGATCGAGACGAGCCAGCAGGAGCCGAAGAGAAGATCTGGCTCACCGAGCCGGGCTCAGGCGCAGCGTGGCTCTACAAGCCAGTAACAGAGAAGGTCGGTAAAGCCGGCACGATTCTCCACGGGGATGACTGGGCCGAGAAGGCTTCTAGTGAACTGGCTGCACTGATCGGTCTCCCAGTTGCTCGCATCGAACTTGCTGACCGTGCCGGACGGCTGGGGGTCATTTCGCGGAACGTTCGCCCTCAATCATTCGAAATGCAGCCTGGTCAGGTCGTGCTCCAGGCGAGTAGCGCACCCCGATACGTGCCCGGGAATGTTCAGGGCCGTCCCGGGCATTGCCTAGAAAATATCCACATGGCGCTGGACGGAGCACTGGCCCCGGAGGCTTTGAACCTGCCATTTCCCGCGACGGCATTCGATGTCTTCGCTGGCTACCTAGTTCTTGATGCCTGGGTCGCGAATCGCGACAGGCATGACGAGAACTGGTCTGTTCTTCGGCCAATCACCGGATCGGTGCCCATGCAGCTATGCCCCACCTACGACCAAGCCAACAGCCTCGGATACAACGTGCCAGATGCGAAGCGAGGCGAGCTGATTGGCGACCGGAACGCCATGGTTCGGTGGTGCGAGCGCGGCACCGCCTGGAGATTCGAGCATGATCCGCAACTCCCGATCCCGACCCTGGTTGACCTAGCTCAAGACGCACTGCTCGCGGCTTCGCCAGCTGCCCGCGAGCATTGGCTCGCCCAAATCATCGGTGTCTCAGCTGAATCTCAGGAGGATCTGCTCGCGCGTACGCCGAGGATGTCAGAGCTCGCGCGTACCTTCGCACGTACAGTGCTAAGCATCAACCGCGAGAGGATCCTCAATGCGCGCCTCTAGCGTTCTCACGTCGGGTGTGACTCCAGAAGGACAGACTCCCAATCAAGCGCGAAGACTCGTCGTCACGTGGCAGCACCCAGTCAGCCGTGCCATCGAACCCGTTGCCCTACTGACCTTTGATGGTGAGCGATACAGGTTTGCGTATCTTCAAAATGCCACCTCGGTTAAGGACTTTCGGCCGCTGCTCGGCTTCCCCGTGCTTGAGCAGACTTACGAATCTGAGGCGCTCTTTCCGCTCTTCGCGCAGCGCGTGATGGACCCGAGGCGACCCGACTACGAACGTTACGTCGCACGGCTCGGCCTCGAAGATGATGCAAGCCCATGGGAGCAAATCGCGCGATCTCAGGGACGGCGTCAGGGCGACACGATTCAGCTGTTTCCCGAGCCAGTCATCACAGGCGATCACCTCCTATGTCGCTTCTTGGTGCACGGATCGCGTCATGTGCCCGATCGCCCAGTCGTCCTTGCTGGCAAAAGCGTGCGGGTGTCTAGCGACGATTTGGAGAGAGCGTTGGCGGGCCTGGGTCCTGGCTCGCCGTTGCAGCTGGTCGCTGAACCCGCCAATCCTGTCAACTCTGAGGCGATCGTGACGGCCACGGCTGACGGAGTCCCGATCGGGTGGGTTCCGAATCTTCTGGTCCACGACTTGCAGACGCTTCTCGGTAAAACGGATGTCTCGGTGAGCGTTGAGCACGTAAACGGACCCGATGCGCCATGGCATCTGAGGGTGCTGGCGGGGCTGGAAGCACTAGTGCCGGATGGATTTCGATTCTTCGCTGGCTCGCAGTGGAGAGTGCTCAGCGACGAGCCGACCTCGTAAATAGCCGCAGACCTAGTACGCAAAGACGTCAGGATAGTCGTCAACTTCGAGCTTTACGCGCGCGGGCAAGAATGCGCAGCATGAGTCATAGAGACCTAATAGCCTTTGGTTCCGCAGTTCATCGGTTAGCCGCGCCAGAAGCTTATGGAGATGGACTACGTCGGCCACCGCATACTCAATCTGTGCTGCCGAAAGACTTGGGGATGCCCAGTCGCTCGTCCGAACGCTGCCTTTCGCGAGACTCAGCCCTAGGTAATGATCGACTAAGTTCTTCAGGCTGTGCTCGTTGTTCTCAGCCTGCGGCCGAAGGAGCTTCGATGCAACCTTCGTGCACCGAATATTCACAGGTTCGATATTCCACGCCGAGAGCATAAAGCGAAGATCGAAAGGCGCGTGGTGAAAGACCTTCTCTACTTCGGGATCCTCAAGGAGCCGAGCCAAACCCCAGGGCCTCTCCTTGTCCTCCAATTTCACGATGACACAACCGACACCATCGGCAAAGAGTTGACAGGTCCCCAATTTTGCTTCTCGATAGTCGAGACCTGTTGTCTCAACGTCCCACGCGATAGAGGCGACCGCACTGAACGCCTCGACCTGGTCAGACGTCAGGTCCCCCGTAATGACCGAGACGGGCACCGACGGCTGCCCGACATCGGCCGGACGTCCGATGGTCACTCCGACAGGATGCCACCTTTCGCGGCGGATGCCGTACGGATCACATCCGTCGGTGCACAGGTCGGAGGGTACGCACGTTGTCTGGCGCTACGAATCGATCGCCTGGGTGGAGACTTCACCCGTGGCACTGTTCTCAGAACCTCGTGCCCTGCGGGTAGGTCCTCTGGGATACACCGAGCCGCGGGTCAACTGGTTCTTGGAGTCGACCCGTCTCGAAGCCGCCCGAAGTCGAGCCTTCGTCAACGAGTGGTACTCCGCGTTCCCAGATCGGGATAGGCAGCTCGCGGCGCGACTCCGTTCAGCCGACGACATCACCCACCTCCAAGCGCTGGACGAGCTGTTCATCCACCACTTGCTGAGCCGGCCGGGGCGAACCGTAAATTACGAGGAGTGCGGAGTTGGGCCCGATTTCCGGGTGTACGAAGACGATGACCTCCTGGCGTCTGTGGAGGTCGCCTCGCTTTTCGAAAGATCGGACTGGGCGAGCGACGATCGCCGCCACGGTCGGCTCGCTGACGAGCTCAACCGCAGATTGGATCTCACCGACGGGTACATCGTCGACTTCCAGCTCGACGAGCATGCGGATACGACCGCGGAACCAGCTCCTGCAAGTTTCGCGCGATGGGTACGGCGAGAGATCGGAAAGTTGCCGCGTGTGACAGACGGTTCCGCGATGGCTGACCCCGAGCACGACGTTGGCTTCCCTCGCCTCTACGAGTCGCGCGGTTTGCGAATCCGAGTTCGGTTCTGGGCGATGGACCCGGAGAACGTGCCGGAGTCAGGCGAGCACGATCGAATCGTTGGTACCGGGATGATGCTCGGCGGCGTCGTCATTGACGCCGAACGAGTGCGTGATCGGGTTTCAGAGAAGGCTGGCGGCAAGTACGACCTGCGGTCAGCTCCCTTCCTCGTCGTCGTGGGCGTCCATGCCGTGTTCTGCGACGACGGCAAGTTCATCAACGGCCTGTACGGATCGCCCGGCATGGCGGTTGCCCCAGACGGATCGGTTACGAGCGTGCGGGCCTCAAACGGCGTTTTCGGGCCCGCGGGTGGCAAACGCAATAGTTGGAAGAATCGGCGTCTTTCAGCTGTATGTCGGATGTCGGATCCCAATACCTGGGAGCCTGCAAATACATCCACATCGTTGTTCCGAAATCCCTCGCCCGACCACGAGCTGCCGAAACTATTCGCCGTTGATCGCGAGTTCGGGCTCGTGGAGGGCAATGGTGCACCGCACAGACTCACTTGGCTGGGCGAGGATGTCGATCGCGGTCGAGAAACTTAGCCTCGGCATGTCCTGGCGGGCGACACAACGAAGACAAGGAAACAAGACACCAATGCTGTGACGCCAGCGTCCGGCCGACCAGTGGATCAGGTGCTTGTCTGCGAACGCCAGCTTCAACCCGCGGACGTCCCGATGCGTTGCCGGATCAGTTACGACGACGGCGATCAGAAGGTCGATAGGGTGAACATGTGGACTTCGTGCCGTTCGATGCGAGCGACGAAGAGGTCGCCGAACGTCAGGTGCTACGCCCAGGCGTCCCACCGTCGATGCGGCCAGCGATAACTACGTGGCTGCACGGCGCGATGTCGCCCGATCATGGGTACGTGCGCGTCGAGGTGTTTCACGAGATCGAGAATAATCTCGACATCCATTTCGGGCTCAATCCCGAGTTCGTCGGCCTGATCAATGAGACACAAGTGCGCCAATTCATGGGCACTTTGAGCGAGCGTGACCTACTCCGAGTGGTCGACTACCGCCTGCATGCCAAGGGCGGGTATCGACCTTCCGCCGGCAACCTTCCGAAGATCTTGGCTGACGGTCGGTCAATGTACGAAACCGTCCTCCGAGACGGCAGGTTGCGCCTCGCGGTGCGCGTCCCGGAAGGTGTTCAAGACGCGGCCGACAGAATAATGAATCGGGAAGGCGCGGCAGGACGGTTGCTCAAGGCCGCGTGGACGCACGTCTACGATCTCGAGCCGTCAGACAGCATGGCCTATTCCTCGGCGGTGAAAGCTGTCGAGGCCGCAGCATTGCCGGCGCTGGGTATTGCCAAGTCGACCGCAACTCTGAGCGACGTGGCCCGTGCAATCGAGCGGCGCGAGGCGACTTGGCGCCTCCCATTCCTTCGGGAGCATTCAGAGTATCCGTCGAAGGACGTGCTCCTGGGCATGATCAAGTCGCTGTACAGGGGACAACGAGACCGTCACGGAAGTCCTGCGTATTCGGATGTCACCCACGAGGAGGCGGAGACTGCTGTGCTCTTGGCCGTCAGCCTTGTTGGCTGGTTCGCGGGCGGACTGGTCCAAGAGCGGGACACTGAGGTCTTCAGTTAGCTGTCAAACGACACTGTGCATCGCGTCGCGATAGCGATGCGTCGTGTCGGCGATCCGCTGTCCGCGACCCTCACGGTGGTGTCCCTGGGGGCTCACGCTCCCTCGGTAGTGCCGCACGGACTAGAACAAGCTGCAGGACTTGGTCGAGCTTAAAGGCGCCGCGTCGTTGTCGGGGGCACGTGTAACCCTCCGCATATGGCCGAGGTAGCGGTCGATGTGATCAGCGCGGTGGAGCAGGCGTGTCTGGCTGGCGCTGATGCGGCGTTGCGGTCGGGCGGGTTTGTGCCGGAGCCGCAGGTCCACATGTTGATCGATGATTGGGACCAGCCGTACGTGGGTTATGTGCGGACTCGGCGGTACCGGCAGGGCGACGACGCGGAGCGGGCGGTCGTTCGCTTGGGTGCCGCGCCGGCGGCGATCATGGCGACGCGGGTGGTGCTGGTGTGGGAGCACTCGGATTTGTGCACGTCATTGCACGGGCCGGGTGAGTACCGGCACGGGCTGGCTGTGCTGGAGGCGTCACTCACGGGTGGGCACACGTTGCGTTGGCATCCGGTGACGTTGCACGTGGATCCGGTGCTGGTGTCTGGTCTGCCGAGGGTGGACCCGGAGTGGGGTGCACCGGTCACGGTGCCGCACGCGGTGTTGCCGTCGGTGATCGACACGCTTTTGCGGACGTGGCACGGCTTGCAGGGTGATGATCCGGAAGGCGTTCTCGACGAGCTGGTCGCGGAGGGTTTCTCGGTCTGCATGGCAGTGCGCTGAGCGCCTTTGGTCACCGGTTGGTATGCCGACCGGCCGGGCGCGGGTGATCGTTCATCCGCGCCCGCGTCGTTGCGGGCTAGAAGCCCAGACCGTCGCTTCGGTGGTGCGTGTCGTTGTAGCTGCGGTGTTGGTCGTGCCAGCGGGCCAACTGGTCAGCGCGGGCTTGCTCGACGGCACGGCGTTTGTCGGCGAGGTCGCGGTCCTCGATTTGGGTGAGTGCCCGGCGGGCGCGGCTGAGGTTGTCTTGGGTTTCGTCGGTGGTGGGGACTCGGACCTGGTCGTCGCGCTGGCGGAGAGGTTTCCCGTCGGAGAGGTCGGCGAGTTCGGGCACGATGGTTTCGGCGGCGTCGGGGTGCTGCCGATCGTCGCCGACGGTGCGGCGGTCTGTTTCGCGTTCGGCTTCGACGTCGGCGAGATCGGCTTCGTCGGTGATCTCGCGGTATTGATCGTCTTCGCGCTCGTCGGCGGCGTCGCGTTGGTCTGCAGCTGCGTCGCGTTGCTGGCCGTGGCCGGCGTCGAGGTGGTCGGTCGCGGTGGTCCGGTCATCGGCGCGGTGTTCGCTGTCCTTTGCGTGGCGGGCGGCGAGTTCGAGCTGTGCTCGGTCGGCGGCGGCTCGGGTGGCGGCGGTGTGGGCGTACCAGCGGGCGCGGGCGTCATCGACCTCGGCGAGCTGGGCGGCGCGTTCGTCGAGTTCCGCCGCGTTCCTGTGCGCGTCGGCGGCTTCGCGTTGCAGCCGCTCCCGCGTGTCTGGGTCGTTGGCCGCGGTCGCGGCGGCCGCGCGCAGGGTGGCGGTGGCGCGGTGCTGCTCGGCGGCTTGGCGGGTACCGGCGAGTTCGTTGGCTACATATGCGGGTGCCCAGGTTTGTTCGCGTTCGTAGGCGCGGATGCGGATGCGCAGTTGCCCGTCGCTCATTTCGGCTTCGTCGCGGTCGGCTTCGGGCCGGCCGAGGGCGTGCCAGGCGGTGCGCCAGGAGGCGTAGGCCTCGACCTGCCCGGTCTTCGGTGGTGGCCCGATCGCGGTGCTGGGGTCGTCGTGGCCGGTGAGTTCGCGGTGCGCAGCAACCAGGCTGGCTTTATGCGACCACTCGTCACGCGCCTGTTCGTCTGCTGGGACCTTGCCGAGCGCTTCGATTGCCCACGGGGGACGTTCCGCGGCGGCGGCCTGGCCGAGTTGTTCAGTGCGCTTGTCGGCGGTCGCGGCTAACTCGCTCAGGTACTGGTGCCAGGCGGGGTCGGTGACGGCCGGAATCCGATCACTGTGCCGGTCACCAACAGGGTCGAGGGTGACGGCGTTGGTGATGCGGTGGTGGAGCACGTTGAACCGTCCTCGGTCTGGTGACTGGTCTGAAGCCACGGGAGAGTGGTGGGCGTGCCAGCACAGAGGAAGTACCCGGCCGAGCTGCGTGAGCGGGCGATGCGGCTCGTCGCCGAGGCGCGTGCGCAGGACTCGGCTCTGTCGTTGAACCAGGCGGTGATCCGGATTGGGCAGCGCACCGGGGTCAATGCCGACACGCTGCGCGGCTGGGTGAAGCAGGCGGCCATCGACCGTGGTGAGCGGGCGGGGACGACGACCAGCGACGCGGCCCGGATCAAGGAGCTGGAGCGGGAGAACCACGAGCTCAAGCGGGCCAACGAGATCTTGTTGGCGGCCTCGTCGTTCTTCGCGCGGGAGCTCGACCCGCGTTTGCCGTGGTGATCGCGTTCGTTGACGATCACCGCGACCGGTTCGGCGTCGCGCCGATCTGCCGTGTGCTCACCGAGCACGGCGTGCCGATCGCGTCGAACTCCTACTACGCCCACAAGACCCGCGGTCGCTCGCGGCGCAGCCTTCGCGATGAGCGGGTGTTGGCCGAGATCGAGCGGGTACATGCCGACCCGCAGGCCGGTCGCGGCCTCTACGGGGTCCGCAAGATGCACGCTGCCCTGGTCCGCCAGCGCGGTGTCGACGACCAGCCGGTCTCGCGGCGGCTGGTCGAGCGGCTGATGCGCAGCGCCGGGATTCAAGGCGCCCGACGGGGCCGGGTGTTCCGCACCACCCGTCCTGACATCGCTGCCGTGCGGCCGCCGGATCTGGTGCAGCGGGCCTTCACCGCGGCGGCACCGAACCGGCTGTGGGTCGTGGACTTCACCTATGTCCCGACCTGGTCAGGGATGGCGTTCACCGCGTTCGTCTCCGACGTGTTCAGCCGCCGCATCGTGGGCTGGCGCACCGCGTCCTCAATGCCGACCGCGCTGCCCCTCGACGCGTTGGAGATGGCGCTGTGGACCCGGCAGCGCCAAGGCCGCACCGACGCCCACGGCCGCCTGGAAGGCCTCGTCCATCACTCCGATGCCGGGTCGCAATACACCTCGATCCGCTACTCCACCCGCCTGACCGACGCCGGCGCCGTGGCCTCCATCGGCTCGGTCGGCGATTCCTACGACAACGCCCAAGCCGAGTCGCTGATCGGGCTCTACAAGCTGGAATGCGTCCGCCGCGACGGCCCGTTCCGCACCGTCGACGACCTCGAGCTCACCACCCTGAACTGGGTCCACTGGTTCAACGAGCAGCGGCTGCACAGCAGCCTCGGACTCGTCCCGCCCATCGAGTTCGAGACCGAGCACTACCGTCAGATCGACCCCCAGCAGCAACTGCAGCTGGGAGAACTGACCAGTCACTGAACCGAGGACGGTTCACGTTGGTCAGTTGCCGGGCGCCGTCGAGCCGGCGAGATGTAACGGCGTCGTGCAGGACCTGGCGCGGATCGTGGCCCGCGAGCTCGGCACGCCGCAGGATCGTGTTGAGGTTGGTAGCGCCGTCCTCGCCCGCCAACTGGGCCCGCTGCTGGCCCGTGAGGTGACCGGTGTCGACGAGATGGTCGAGCCATCCGGCAGTGCGTCCAGCGGTTGCCAACTCGCACGCATCCGCGAACAACTCGCCCGGGGTGCGGATCGACTCGGCTTCGGCCCGGGACTGGTCGGCCGTCGCGAGGGCCGACCGTTCAGGCTGCGCGATCTCCAACGTCGTGGCGATGACGGTGACCGGGTCACGGTGCGCGACCTGATTGACGGCGCCCGGTGGGGCTCCATCGGGAATGGCGCGGGTGCACACGTGGGCCGTGTTCGCCTCTTTGCCGCGCGATAACCCGACGTACAAGCTGGCGGGGCCGGTGCGTTGGCTGATCACAGTGTGGCTCGTGTCCACGGTCAGTCCTTGGGCGGAGTGGACGGTGGAGGCGTAGCCGAGCGCGACATGCTCGGCCACGTAGCTTCTGGGCAGGGTGATCGTCTCCCCCCCGCTGCTGCTCACCGGTGTGACGATGAGGCCGCCGTCATCGAGGGTCTCGATCACCGTGTATTGCTCGCGGTTGATCGGGCCGCGGCGGTTGCCGTAGTGCCCGGCCAGTCGCCAGTCGTTCTTCCGGGCTTGGACGATGTCGCCGACGCCGGCAGTGGTGTCCTGCAGTCCGAGCGGGACCCCGTCCTCGGCAACTCGGCCGAGCCGGACCAGGTCGACGCGGATCTGCGCACTGAGCATCGGCGGCCTGTTCGTTGGTGTCCACGATCAACAGGGACCGTTTCCCGTTGAGGGTGTCGGCCAGCCAAGCCCGGGCAGCGCTCGCCTCGGCCTGCTCCAGAGCGCCGGCATCGATGAGCCGGCCGTGCTTGTGGTACTCGCCCAGCACGTCCGCGTCGCCGTCGCGGAGCCGCAGCGACGCGGCGCGTTCCCACTCGTGGGTGAAGCGGCGGGCTTCGGACAGTTCGTAGGACGGTGCGGTGTCGGCGGCGAGTTCCATTCCGCCGGCCTGCCCGACCGCGGCCAATTGGCGGTGGTCACCGGTGAGCAGCAGCTTCGCGCCGGCGGCGGTGACGTGGCGGTGGATGGCGGCGAGATCGGTGGTGTTGGCCATCGCCGACTCGTCGACGACAACGAGGTCCCCGGGGTTGAGTCGCCAGGCGCGGTCGCCGCCGGACGGGTTTCCGTCGGTGAGGCGGTCCTGGGTGCCAAGCCAGCGGGCGATGTTGCGCGCCTGCAGCCCTTCGCCGGTGAGGACGTCGGTGGCGATCTGGCTCGACGCCAGACCCGACCACCTTGTGCTGTTCGCCGTCCCACAGGTCCGGGTCCTGCCAGGCGTGCGCGAGCACGCCGACGACGAAGGACTTGCCGGTACCGGCCGGGCCGACCAGGGCCTCGACATCGGCGCCGGAGGTGAGCACGCCGCGGATCGCGGCGGCCTGGTCCTCACCGAGCTCGACACCGTCGGCGCGGAGTCGGTCGAGGAACCGTCCGATGCGGGCTTGGTCGAGGGCGGGTGCGTCGTGGTGTCCGGCGGCGTGGGTGAGCAGCCGTTCGGTGTGGATGTGCTCCGGGGTGGCATACAGCCGCGCGCCAGGTGCGTCGTATGCCGAGCGGCCGTTGTCCAGTCGCAGCTCATCCGGCAGCACATGTTCGGCCGGGCGGTCGGCATCCAGCGCGACGGCCAGGGCGAGGCCCTCGGCGGTGAGCTGGTCGAGCAGCGCCGCGATCTGGGCGCCGTCGCCGAGGCCGAGGAAGTCGGGCAGCGCATCGTTGATCGCCCGGGTCAGGTCGGCCGCGTGTCCATGCCGACTTGCGGGTCTGCACGTCGGCCAGCGCGGTCTCGATCACCTCACTGCGGTGACCACTGCGCCGGCCGCGGATCGCTGTCGGCGAGGGCGAGGACGTCGGCGGCGAGCTGGGCGAGACCGCCGTCGATCTCGGCGCGCAGTTCTCGGTCGACTCGCTCCAGACGCTGTTCGGTGGTTTCGCCCTGGTGGGATTTCGCGCGGCGGGTGGCGAAGGTGGCTTGGCGCTGCAGCCGGTCGCGCTCGAGCGCGGTTCGGCTCGCGGCCGAACTTCGTCTCGAACGCGGCGACGAGTTCGGCGGTCTTCGGGGTGATCGCGCGGCGCCGCGAGGAGTACAGCTCGTTGACCGCCGCGGGGATCCCGACGATCTCGCGGGCCTTGCCGTCCGGGCGCATCGCGACCAGCACCCGCAGCGTCGAGGTCAGCCGCTCGGCGGTGGTGCGTTCGGCGACCGCCCCGGCCGCGGGCCGGTGGGTGTAGAGGGAGCGGCCGTCCAGGGTGCGCCACACCCCGTCTGCGCAGAGCACCCGGTTGGAGACGGTGTTGTGGATGTGCAGCTGCGGGTCGTGGTTGCGCGAGTCGTGCTGGAAGAACGAGGCGATGGTCCACTTGTGCGCGTCGGTGTAGCGGCCGGCGGCGCCGCCGTGGTGCCCGACCCGGGAGTAGCCGGCGTGCTCTTGGAGGTAGTCGAGGCCGGCGTTGTTGCCGGCCCAGATCGCGTCCTCCACCGCTTGGCGGTACTCGCCCCACGACTGCGGCGGCCTCCTCGTCGCCGGCCGTGACGCGCTTTCACCTCCTGGGCTTCGAACGCGGCGTGCAGGATGGTCACCGATTTTTGAACGCTGAACGTGACGTCCAAGAACGCGACGTTGTGGCGTTCATTTTTGGACGCGTCCAATCGAAGTTGTACGCGGCGTTCAGCGTCGGCGTACGGCTCGGCGTCCAATGAACGCTGATAAATCTCCTCCGCTGTCTGGTACTTGCGGCCGGTGTGCCCCAGGGTCGCGACCTCTTCCCACTTGTCGGGGTTGCGGAAGTTCGGATCGCGCGGATCGAGGATAGTGCTCGAAGACCGCCTTCATGTCCTGGGCGTCGACCAGGCCGGTGAGGCCGAGCTCTTCGGCGCCGGCGCCGTACCAGCGCCCCGGCGGCTCGCCCTCGGCGACCGCGCCGGTGTAGTAGTTCTCCCGGCCGGTCGCGACCGCGTTGAGCAGGTAGTCCGCCGAGTGCCCCGAGGAGATCGTCAACATCAGGCACCAGCCAGCCCGCGACCAGCAGTCGACTTCAAGATCAACAGCAGGTGGTGGTCCGTACCCGCGTCACCGGGCCATCTGATCGTGATGCATAGGTGTGTACGGCGGTTGGCGATCTTGAAGAGATCGGCTTGGTGGCGTGGAGCGGTGCTCGGTCGGGCGTTGCGGTGGTGCTGGCTCGGTCGGTGGCTGGCTGGCTGGTGGGTCATGTGTCGGTCCTGTCGTGGAGGTTGGCGTTTACGACATGCAGGGCCCGGCGCTCCGCTCGCAGGGCCTTGAGGACGGTCCCGGCAGTGCCGCGCGCAACCTGGGCGGCGCGGGCGAGGTCGGTGACCGTGGGTAGCTCGCCGTGGCGGGCATGGTGGCTGCGGGCGGCAGCCCGCGCGCGCTCCGCGGCCGAACCGCGGCCGGGCGGACTGCTGTCGGTGGGGGCGTCCGACGGGGCGTCCGACGGGGCGACCGGCGATGCGTCCGGCGCAGGATCGGACGCGACGGCGGGGGTGGGTTGTACGGGCGGGATTGGACGCTCGACCGTTGTACGCGGCTGGACAGGCAGGGTCGGAGGACTGCCGGTTGTACGCGGCTGGACGCCCCGATCGGCAGGTGAGTTGTACGGCGGGTTGGACGCTGAACGCTGCCCGGCTGTGTCGGTCGACCGGGTGCGGTCGGTGCTGATCAAGCGCATCAGATGCGCGGTCAGCGCGGCCGCGATCGCCGGCCACGCCCCGACCCCGAACCGCAACACCGCCGGCGCCGCGCGCACGCTGCCTGCGGTGGTGAGACTGCCCGTGAGGTAGCTGGCCTGGGCCAGCCCGGACAGGCCGGCGGCGAGCACGACGATGGTCGCGGCGTACCGCCGCCCGCCCGGACCGACACGGCTCGTGGCGGCGTAGCCGACCAGGGCGAGGCCATCGGTGATCAACGGGTACAGCCACGCGATCCCGGCGGGCACCTGGGCCGCGGCCGCGACCTCGTAAAGGCCGTGCGCCGTCGCCACGCCGGCACCGGCGGCGACGACAAGCCCTGCGGCCCACACCACACGCCAACCTGCTCGCCCGGTCTCCTGACGCTCAGTCATCGTCGCTGCTGCCGGGTGTAGCGGGCGGTGAGGTCGGCGCGGATGAGTTGTTCGGCCGTGGGAACTGGGCCGGGTTCGGCCCGGCCGGTAGTCCACCACGCGGCAACCGCCGCGATGGCATCCACAACCGGGATGTCCGGGGCTCGGATGTGCCGGTCCTGCCCGGGCAGGTGGGCTTCCAGGCAGCAGACGCCGCCGTAGTCCTTGATGCGGCGTACGACGCCGGGGCGGTGCCGCTCGTGCCAGTCCGCCAGCACGCTCGCGCTCGCCGTCGGCGCATAGGCGTCCTGCCAGGTCCGGTGCAGCCACAGCAGCTCTTCCACAATCTCGGGGTGCCACAGCCAGCAGTCCGGGAACGACGTGATCGCGTCGCGATAACGCAGGTACACGCCCCCGACCCAGCGCGCCAAACGGGAGAGCAGATCTTGCGCGACCTCAGCATTTGCGATCGCGCGATCGGTCGGGAAGTCCAGCCACGACGGGACCGATAAGGCCACGTCGGTCCGTGAGTTGGTGGCAGCGACGCTCTCGCCGAATTGTGAGACCAGGACGGTCAGTTCATCGACCCGGCCGGTTAGTCGTTCGAGCTCGTCGAGGCGGCGGCGCAAGGCTTCCATCTCGCGGGCCAGGCCGGCCAGCAGTGCACGATCATCCGGCTCGCGACCGGCGATGTCGGCACTCACCGCATCCGACCGGGGTGGGCAGTGTCAACGGCGCGAAGGTGCTCGACGAGCGCGTCGTGCAACCGGTCGGCGGCCGCGGTGATCCAGGCGTCGACGTGGCTCTGGTGGGCGATGTGCAGCGCGACCTCGGCGTCGTAGAGATGACGCGCCGCTTCCTCGGCCTGAGGCCGCGCGTTGCCGCTGACGTGCGAAGGCGCGACGGCTGGGCGTTCGTCGGTCCGCACGACCTCGTGCAGCAGGTCGACGGCCTCGTGTCCGCTGGCGAGCAACACGAACCGGTCCCCGGCGTCGGATTCCAAGCCGACTAGGCGATCGCCCCGCCACGGTCCGCCGCGAGGTAGCTCGGTGACCGCGACGCGTCGCAGTGCCGGCGCGCCGTCGTGGAAATGGCCAGCGACCACGAATCGCAGTGGCGCGGAGTGCAGCACGTTCGCGAGCTGGTCAGGCTGGACCCACGCCATCGCCTCGAGCGCGGCCCGGATGCGGGCGCGTTTCGGCTCCGTGTCGGTGTATCCCATGACGGCGCCGAGGCGGGTCCAGGACGTTTGCCGCTGGGGTAGCGCGGGCCCGGAGGGAAGGGCGTCGGTCATGACGTCTCCTCCACGGCTGCGGTGTCGTCCGGCTCAAATGCGGTCCGACCGTCGAAGACAGAGATCTTCATCGGATTGCTCCTTCCTTGAGGGGCAGAGCGGAGGGCCGGCAGCGTCGCCTGGCCCCTCCGCCCCGCCGGTCCAGGGTTGGGTTAGCCGACTTCGGCCGGCTCGCTGGCCTGGTCGCTTCGGCGGGTACTGATACGGCTGAGTCGGGCGGTGGCGTAGCGGAGGCTTGCGCCGATCGCGGTCACTTGCAGGACGTGCTTGACCCGGGTCTGGCCCTCGCGGTCGGTCCATTCCTCGTCATAGGTCGAGCCGTGGACCAGGACCCGATCGCCCTTGCGCAGCGACTCGGCCGCGTTCTCAGCCGAGCGCGCCCCAGACGGAGGCGTCGTAGAAGACGGTGACGGTGTCCTCGTACTCACCGGCGGCGTTCTTGCGCCGAGAAGAGACAGCGAGGCGGAGGCTGGCGACGGGTTGGCCGGTGGCGTTGGTGAACCGCAGTTCCGGATCAGCAGTCAGGTTCGCCTCGGTGACGATCGTCGTACTCATGACGGTGGTTCCTTCCTTATTGGTCGACACCCGGAGTTGAGTGCCGTGGTTGTGGGGCCGGATTCCGGCGGGCTGGCGGTGGGCTTTTGCCGCCTGCCCGCAAGGGGCGCCAGCTACCGGGGCCGCGCGGGGTCGCCCGGGTCAAGGAGCCGCCGCAGGCGGACCGCGCAGCGGCGCGGATGCGTCCTTGACGCGGGGGACGCGGTCCCGGTAAGCCCCGGCCCCACCAACCCGGTAGCCAGTCCGGCACGCAGTGCCGGTCCGGTCTTGCTCGTTCTGCCGCAGTGCCTGTTGGTCGCTCGGTTACCCGGACTAAGTGGCGGCCGGCCGCCGGCCGCTGGTGCGCAACTGTCGCGTCAGGCGAGGCTTGGCCTCGGTGATGTCGTAGAGCTGGCCGCAGCGCGTCCCGTTCCGGCCGGGCCAGAAGACCAGGCCGTGGGCCGGCTGACGACCGGCTCGCAGGCCTCGGGCGGCGAGCTGGCGGCGCGTGTGCAGGTGCTCCGGCACCGCGCACGCCGGCCAGATCGGCAGGCCGCCAAGGCGTGGATCACCCGCGTCGTATGGACGTCCTCGGCCGAGGTGCATTCCGGTGGTTGGTGTCTGCTCAGGCATCGGACCCCTCCCCGGCTTCGGCCCGGACGCCGATCACACGTTCGTCAGCGATCCGGTGCGCGGCACGGCGGGCTTCGTGTCGAATCCAGGCCGCCTCGGCCCGTTCGATCGCGGCCGCGCTCGCTTCGATGGCGGCGCCGACGGCCCGGGCGACCTCGCCTGCGCGAGCAGCGACCCATGCTCGCCGGCGACCCCAGGCCGCAGCGCGTTCGGCTCGCACCATGCCGCGGACGCGGGCGCGTTCGGCCCGGTGGGCACGGCGGGTGGCCCTGCGCACGTCGCTGCGCTTCCACGCCATCTGCACCGAGCCGAGGGCCGGCGGCATACCGCGACGGATGATCACCACTTGTCCGGGTGGAAGTTGGGCGAAGTGGGCTTCGGACAGCACCGGCACTCGCTGCGTCGTCTTAGACATCACCGCGCCGTTCTGCCCGTAGGTCGAGACCAACTCCTCGCGTTGCCCCGCAAGCACCGAATACGCGGTGAGGTCGTCGACATCGCGGGCTCCGCCGAACACGAGCATCGTGGCCGCGTTGTTGATGATCGCGGCGGCACCTACGTCACCCCAGCGCTGGCGGAGTTGGGCCCGGGATTGCACGGCGATGTGGATAGTCACGTTGCGGCCACCCATGTCCGCGGTCCACGAGTCCAGCGGAATGGGGCATATCAACGCGGCCTCATCCAGCGCCAGCGTCAACGGCGGATCGAGGCGCCCGTCCGGCATCTCCGAGGCGAGCTGCCGGGCGGTGCGGGCGATGTGCCCGGTCAGCGCGCATACCAACGGAGCGACCTGCGCATCCTCGGCGCCGAGCAGGTAGACCGTGCCGCGCTCACGTAGGAGCTGAGCGACGTCGAATTCGGCCCGGCGTGTCGATGGAGTCAGAACGGCCGGAGCAGCAGGAGCGAAGGTGGTCGCGCGGGCACCGGGCAGAGCGTCGGTCGACGCCCACGGGATCGACGTCGATCGCGACCGGTGCGACTGCGGGCTGGTTCTGACCCGCTGCGGCCGCGGCGGTGGCATCGTTCAACCAGCCCAGGGCCGGCATGATCGTGGCCGAGATCGAAGTCTGCGTCCGCTCGTTCGTGTTGATGAACTGCAAGGCATCGGTCTCGATCGCGCCCTGGGGCGAGCGACGCAGCGCCCGCTGCACATCGCCGGCGTACAGGTCTGGCGAGGCGACCCAGCGTTGCACGTCTTGCATCGACACCCCGGCGAGCGCGGCCGCGTGCATCAGGGCCGAGAGCACCCGGACGGCTTGGGTGTGCCAGAACTCGCGCTCGCCCGTCGCGGCCGATCCGGGACCAGCCGAGCCCGACAACAGGTCCGTCGCCCGGTTGACGGCCGTCTTCGGGTCCTCGCACCCCGACAGCGGATCGAACACGACGGTGGATTGCAGCTTGCCGAGCCCGCAGGGGTTGAACACCGAGACCGGGCCGGTCTGCTGCCGCACCAGTGCGGTGAGCCCGACGAGGTCGGTACGGGTCGAGGTGGCGATCACCGCGCCCGGTGCGTCGAGGATCCGGCCGGCCAGTTCGCCGGACTTGCCGACGCGCGGGCCGCCGACGCGCAGGGTGACGTCCTCGACCGGGGACCACACCCGCAACAGCCCCACCCGGGCCAGCGGTGTCGCCACCTCGAGAGTGGGGACCGCGAGGCGGTGCCAGAATCCAAGGTGGCGCAGTGACGGGCGCAGCACGCGCATCTTGCGGCGCACGGAGAACCGCGATGCGGAGCGCAGGATCGTCCACCACGATGCGACCCCATGCCGGCGACGTGACCGCCTCGACATCCGCAGCATCACCCCGGCTGACCCGGTGCGACCCTGGATCGATGCGGCGACCCCGGCCAGCAGCAGGCCGCCGATGAGCAGGCACCGCACTGTCGCCGCCGCATTGCCCGTGCCCAGGCCCGCGAACACGAACACCAGCCCGAGCGCCCCCGCACGGAAGCGCCACTTCGACCGTCCGCCCGCCGGCCATCACGCGAGCTCGCTTTCGGTGACGAGTGTGCCGGTCATCCGCGGCCTGCGATCGGCTGGGCGAACCGGTTCGGACATCCTGTATCTCTCTCCCCTTGCTCCTTGCTGGGTGATGGGAGAACCGGCCCCGGTCTGGTTGGCGCCTGGGCGGGGCCGGCCCAATTCATCAAGTGGTGCGTCGTCGACCCACGCGCGAGCGTCGACGAGCACGCCGTTGTCCACCGCGGCATCGACGATCGACTCGATCGCCCGCGCGGGGATGATCAACCGCCCGCGAATCCGCACTGCTGGGAATTGACCGTCACGAATCGCGCGGTAGAGCGTCATCTCGCTCATCCGAAACATGCGCGCCGCTTCGTTGACGGTGAAGAAGGCTGGTCGGGCTGCCGCCAGCATCGGTCTAGTCATCGACGATCTCCTCCATCGCTCGTGGTCGCGACCCTCGCGGGCTTGCGTTTGAACTCTGGGGGCAACTGCGACAACTAGCCCGTACTCCCGTGCAGGGCATGTAGAGTACGGATCGGACTAGTACAAAAGTGCGGGTCGCGGAGAGGCGGTCCAGGTTGCATGGCAGACGTGGCGCTTGAGGGACCGATCGGCGAGCGCATCCGGATCTACCGCGGTCGCCGCGGTCTCAGTCAGAAGGAGCTCGCGGGCCTGATCGGCCGGTCGGAGTCCTGGCTGTCCCAAGTCGAGCGCGGAGTTCGCTCGGTCGACAAGTTCTCCGTGCTCGTCGACATCGCTCAGATCTTGAAGACGAATGTCGAGACGCTCGTGGGCAAGCGCATGGAGTACGCACCAAACGGCGATGCACCAGTCGACGGAATTGACGCCGTCGCTGCTGCGCTGACGGCGTACCCGGGCCTCATGCATGAAGACCTGACGGCCTCGACGATCAGCCTCGAGGATGCCGAGGGACTAGCCGACGAAGCACACGCCAGGTATCAGTCCGCGGACTACGCCTCCGCGGCTCGCGTACTGGCGCGGCTGCTGCCGACGATCGATATGGCGGTCGCGAGGGAATCCCCCGAGGATGTCGAGCGATGCCTGCGTATCCAGCACGCGGCCTACGTCGCGGCTTCAAAGCTCCTGACGAAGACGGGCGATGGACACCTGGCGTGGCTCGCAGCCGATCGCGCATCGACCGCTGCAGTCCGGCTTGGTTCAGCCGTTCTCAAAGGCCTCGCCGCGTACCAGGTGACCACCGCACTGCTCAAGCTCGATCGCCTGGCCGAAGCCGAACGAATTGCACTCGCGGCTGCCGAAAGCATCGATGACGACAGCCCGCTCGGTATCTCCACGCAGGGGGCATTGTTCCTGATCGCGGCAGTTATCGCCGGCCGACGCAGCGATCGCAAGAGTGCAAACGAACGCCTGCGCCGCGCACAGTTCCTCGCCGAGGCCCTCGGCGAGGACGGCAACTACGGCTGGACGGCATTCGGCCCAACGAACGTCGCGACTCCACCAGGTCTCGGTCGCCGCCGAGCTGGGCGACGCCGAGTCCGCGATCCACTACGCCGAGCAGATCGACACGTCGAGCCTGCCGGATGTGCTTCGCAGTCGACGCGCTCAGGTGCATCTCGACGCGGCATGGGCATACGCGCAGCACAAGGACGACTCTGCAGTCGTCATCAATCTGATGGAGACCGAGCGTGTCGCGCCCCAGGTGCTGCGATACAACGTGGTCGCTCGCGAACTCGTACGCGAACTACTCAGACGCGAACGCCGGACCGCCACCCCCGGCCTGCGCGCGCTCGCGGCACGGGCCGGAGTACTCAAGTGAATGACCGGCCGGCGCTTTACGTTATCGGCGCATCAGCACCACCAGTGCGCCAGCTCGCCGACGCATGCCGAGCTGGCCATCGACGCCGGCTGGCAGCCGTACGTCACCCTCACTCCGACCGCCGCCGATTGGGTCGATCTCGATGAGTTACGGACGATCACCGGCCAGCCCGTGCGAGTCCAGCCTCGACGACCCGGCGAGAGCGACCCGTTTCCGCCGGCCGATGCCGTGCTCGCGGCTCCGCTGACGTTCAACACGATCAACAAGTGGGCGTGCGGCATCAACGACACGGTTGCGCTGGGGCTTCTGAACGAACTTCTGAGCAGCGGACTGACGATCGTGGCCGTCCCGTGTGTGAAGGCCGCCCTGCGGGCACATCCCGCGTACGCGGCCAACATGAAACTGCTTCAAGCCGCTGGCGCTGCAGTTCCTCGACCACTCGATCCTGACGCACGGAGGCTGACGGACTCGCTGCGTTCGACTGGCCAGCAGTTTTGCAGGAGGCGACTCGACTCATACGAGCGGCGTAGCGCCGGGCCGCGACTCAGAGGTGTGACCGCAAACCCTTGGCGTACCACTTCGCTTGCTTGCCTGCGGAGATCGCATAGACGCACCAGCCGAGCACGCAGCGCGTCACCTCAGGCTAGGCGTTTGTCCCCCCAACACTGCAATGGCGCGGCTTTGCCGCGTTGGCACGGGAACAAAGCGAGCTCTGTTCGGCGGATGATCCTCCGTGGCTGTTGAGCCGACTAGACAGGTAGCGATCACGATTCCGGAGGATCCTCCGCGAGTTCACTGAGCCGTTGATAAGTCTCTCGCGCCCGCAGAACGAGTGGTCGAACTTTACGAGCCTCGTCGTCACGCCAGACGAGGTCCGCAGTGTGTTGTTCTGAGTTGAGCTGTGCGCTGAGAATCTGGGCTACAAATGACCCGGTTGCAAACATTGCACCTACGACCAGAGCTATACCAAGTTCTGTCCACGAGTCACCAAAGAAGATAACCGTGATTCCAAATGCAAACACGAGAAAATTGAACACAACGTAAATCCATGAGAGTCCTGTCGAGTTCAATCGTATTGGTATGTGATACCGAAAGAACACGATCTGCCAGCCAGGATGAACCTCGTTGAGTCGGTCAGTGATCTCGCGGTCCAATTCATCTAGTTCGACCCTGAGACGCGTTCGTTCGTCGTCGAGTCCAGCCATTTGCGCCTCCTCCTGCCCAACTATGTCCGGCCTGGGAGGGCAGTGCAACGCTGCCCGTCGGGTCTAGAGTGCATCCGACCCGGCAGAGCCGTTCGGCCTATGCAGGATGACGCCCTGAGCACTCGACAACGGAGGCGTTGCCGCCATTCGGATTCAAATTCCTCGGATCGCGCCAAAGAGCAGCCGGTGGACGATTTAGTCGATGTAGCCTCCGCCGGAAGATCCCAGCTCAATGCCTTGGCGCACGCCGACGTCACAGCGCGACGAGACCAACTGGTCACCGTGTCGCCGGATACAAAATCCCAGGTCGAACTTGTCAGCGGCGCCCGGAGTGGTCCGGGCGTCAGCGTCCGTGGAAGGGTTCAGGCCCGTCCGACTTTCAAAGGCTTCAGCGAGCACGCGGGCGACGCGACGTTCGGGATTCTGATCAAAGACAACTTCGTTGTCTGCTCTGAGAAGTACGTCAACAAGCAGATGGTGCGGCTCAAAGTTGCTAAACACGGCTGCTGAGAGGCACCAGGCGCTTGATCATTGCTGGATCCTTCAGGCTCTGAGCAAGGCCGGTGAATGCTCCCCGCGAAACCTGGCTACGACGACCGAACAGCGCCATGTGCGTCGGCCGTCTGTTGGCGTGAACGGCATAGCTGTTGCAGACTGCGGACCTGAAGCGCAACACCCGAATGCGTTCGAGCTGTCGGGGAATACCCCAATATGTTCCGACAAAACCGTATATGCAGCCGCGGTAACGCTATATTGGCCTACGAGACGCAAAGGCTTGCGCCCTCCCACCACCGCTGCCAGGATCGGCCACACCGCTCAGTGGGCGGACCGCGCGCACCCCAGGGGGAGCACATGCGAGATGCTCATTCAGTTCTGCCCAGACGGGTCGCCGCCACTCTCACACTTGTATTGACGGCATCGGCAATCACCGCGGTGAGCGCCATCGTTGCCCCTGTGGTCGCGTCCGCTGCGCCTGCGTGCCAGCCAGTCTTCATCGGTGTACCCGGGTCAGGGCAGAACGCGCAGTCGGGCGGCGAGACAAACCGAATCGGTGCAGACCTGAAGAACAACTTGGTCCCGGGTGGCGACATCGTGATCAAGACGCTGGACTACCCGGCGGTGGCCTGGTACAAATTCGCAATTCCGTGGACCAATCTGGGTAAGAGCGAAGCGATCGGTGTAACCAACCTGACGAACCTGATCAACCAATACCGCAACGGTTGTTCGCAGCGCACCATCCTCTTAGCGGGGTACAGCCAGGGCGTCGAAGTAGTCACCCGCACGGTCGCAGCATTGCCGCAATCCGTTCGCAACAACATCGCAGTATCACTCCTGGGCGATCCGAGTTTCACTCCGAACGTCCAGGGCGACTTCGACCAAAACACCGCCGGGCAAGGCATTCGCCCCTCGTTCAAGATCGGACGCTACATACTGCCGACCGACGTGCTTCCTCGCACGTACGACGCCTGCGCGAAAGGTGACCCCATCTGCTCATTCCGGCCCCTCGTGTGGCCGCAACAGGTGGCAGCCTTGGTCGACGGTCGCAGCGCCCACTTCCACTACATCAACCTGGGCTTAGCCGACCAGGCCGCCAGTCAGTTATGGTCGCATCGCTACCGCCAGACGAAGCCAGTAATCACCAGCCCCGCGACGCTGCCGAACGGCACCGTCGGACAGCCGTACAGCGTGACACTAACGAACGCCGACGGACGGTCCGGCTCGTGGACCGTCCCTCGAAACAGTCTGCCGTCCGGTCTCGTCCTGTCCGGCGCGAAGATCGCAGGCACGCCCACTGCCGTCCAAATGAACGGGTTCAATACCACCTTCACCGACCGTTACGGGCTATCTGCCTCCAAACTGCTTACTATCACCGTCAATTTGCCAGCCAGCGTGCCGAGAGTGGACGCGTCCCCGGACGTCGTGTACCCGTGGAACTCTGGCTGCGGGTTTACCTCGCCGTTTCCGAACAGCTTCACTTGGACGGCAAGCAACTTTGCGCCGGATGAGGCGCTCAGCCGCAGCCTTGGCCCGCTTGCCTGGATCGGGGACAACCCGACCACGGATGCCACCGGCTCGTTCTCCACGACCGATTCCATCAGCGACGCGTTGATGTCCGGCCGCTACACTTTCGACGCAATCGGTGCAACCAACGACGAAGCGACCACGCAGGTCGGGGTGGGATTCAGCGACTGTTTCCACCACACCACTGGAACGACCGTGACCTTCACCCAGTGGGCAGGTGCGGGATGGCCCGCCACCGCCGTCACCCTCACCCTCGATGGGACGACGACGGTCAGCGCGACCGCCACCACGGACCAGAACGGAAACTTCGCCGGTCCGGCGCTCTCGGTCGGATGCCCTTCATCAGGGTCAATCGACTACACCTTCTCCGACGACAACGGTGATTCCACGGGCGGGTCCGAGGCGTGTACGCCCGGCCTAGCGGCGACCGCTTTTTCGCTGGTTACCGGACATGCAAGCGTCGTTGGGTACTCCGCCCGGCAATTCGGCACGACCGGATAGTGTCGGACTTGTCGAAGGTGATGCGCGACAGGCCTAGAGTCACGCTTGGTGGGTGATTCGTCCGTAGAGGCAAGCGTTCGTCCCAGACGGTTGACGCCCCGACCGTCTTGTGAGGCGCTCCCTCTAATTCTGCGCAAGCTCGCTCGTGCACCAGGACCGCGGATTGAGATCCAATCAGCGCACCCGGTCCTAATATTGTCACCACGAATGACGCGGCGCCGGCGCACTTCACGACCACACGCCCCGATTAAAATGTGGCTTTGCAATGCCGCGGCAGTCGACGAGACCCTTCATAAACACGCCGGTCAGCTCCTGCGAGGGCTGCTAGCGCTCCGGCGCGTTCTCCCGTACGCCGAGGACCCGCGCTATCGTCGGGATGTGACTGACGCTGCTGACCACGGCGCCGAACACGCAAAGACGCTGCCCACGTTCGATCGTCCACCTGTCGTAGAGGTGGTCCTAGGCTTCGAGTTCCAGCCAGTAGCCGACTTCGGGGCGGTCCGGCTTGCGCAGGTAGCGACGCTCTGGCAAGACCGCTACCCGATCGTGCAAGAACAACAGCCGTTGCCTATGAGCCCTCCGATCGGAGTGCCGGGCCAGTTTCCGACGATGTTCGTTAACGTCGGTGCTCCCGCCATCCGCCTGTGGTTGCTCGGCGAGGACGGTAGCCATCTCCTGCAGGTTCAGCGAGATCGTCTGATCCTCAACTGGCGCCACGCCAGCTCAGATCCCTACCCGCACTACGATACGTTGAGGCCCCAGTTCGTGCAGGCCCTCCGGGAGTTGACGGCATTTGTACGGGAGCATGGCTTGGGTTCAATCGTCGCGTCAGCGGTGGAGGTCAGCTACGTCAACGAGGTTGTGACTGCGAACGGTCTGCCCAGCCTCTCCGGAATCTTGACTGCGGTCTCCGATCATGCCCATCATCTGGGCTGGCCGGTCGCGAGCCGAATCATCCAGGCCTATAACGGGCGTTCAACGGGTAGCGGGCCAGCAGTGCTCACGCTCACGGCTGACACCCAGGGTCGGGGACCAAACAGCACGCTCATTACGTTGACTTACCGAGCGGCTGTGCCGGTCGACGCGACTGAAGCGGATGTCATGAGCACAATGGACCTCGGACACCGTGAGGTTGTTATAGGTTTCGCGGAATCGACGACCAACGCGATGCATGAGGTTTGGGGGCGGACATCATGACTGCGCTGGCCTCCTCATTCGCTCCTACGGTCAGATCCGACGTAGAGGAGCCATGGGGCACCAGTAGCTCGCTCGCCTTCAGCACCTACCCCGTTTCCTCGGCTCCACGCCTGACGGTGAACCTTGGAGATGATTACCAATTTGCTCAGCGGGCAGTGCTCAAGGCTGCATCGGCCCAGCTGGGCCACCTTCTGGCACTCCCGGAAGGTTGGGATGGGGGCAAGGCAAAGCCCGTAAGTCAGCCGACTGCGATCCTGTCTCTGCATCTGATTGCCTACCTGGTCGACGACATCCTCGTGATGCCTCACGTATTTCCTCTCGTCGATGGGGGCATCCAGCTGGAGTGGCTGATCAACGGGAATGGCCTGGAGATCGAGGTGGCTCCGAGTGGTGAGATCAGCGCGATTGGAACGGACGCGAACGGCCAAACCCAGGTGGACGACGAATTCGGTGCCGGTACTGACGGACGCGCGATCGCTTTGACCAGGACGTACCTGCGGACGATCTCGAAGCCGCTCTTCACGGGCCGGTGACCACCCCTCCCGTTCAGGACGACGCTACGATCCTGGATGACGACGTGTTGCTGCGCCGTGTCTTCCATGCGGGAGAAGATCACCCGGTCAAGTTCGTGATCACGGACCCAATTACGCGCGTTCGCGCAGCTACGAGTGCGTCGTTTGCTGTCGAGGACGACGAGCTTTCGCTATACCTCGAACGGACCCTGCAAGCGGCGAGGCTTGGACCCGAGGCGGTTGTCACCGAGCCGATGAATGCAGTGGCGGCTTTGCCCGCGAAGTCAATACGCGCGAACCATCTCGGCATCGTCCGTGATCCAAATCCGCCCGACGTTCCAGACCCTGAGCACCCCCGCCACGCGGCCCACTGCCTTGCCAAGGGCTGGGAGCACTGCAGGAACAAGAAGGACCAGCACAAGCGACGAAAGGCGTTGGCGATCGCCTCGACCTTAGTCGTCGATCCCGGCGCACCGTAGATCGCTCTTGGCGTCAGCGCCCAATCCGCGGCTGCACTCCGCCGTTGGGAAGCGGCTTGCAGAGGCCTGGAGCTGCAGCTCCGCGAGCGCGACAGGCGTCTCGTCGCGGAAACGCGAGAGTCTTCATGCAGGTCTTGAGGGCCGGGCGTTGGGTACGGCCCGACCGACTGGTCGACGCGGGTGTAGACGCTGCCGGGGTGAATGCCGCAGACGAAGGTCGCTACGGCACCGTTGAGGGCATCGACAAACGACCGGTGAGACGCCGCTCCGCGCTCTACCTCGGTCAGCCTTCGGGACAGGTAAGTCGCGGACCATCGTCTCGGCGTCGGTGCCGTCCTCGTCGTAAGTCTGCGTCATCCCGACACCGACAATGTCCAGCACGTACCCGTGCGTCCAAGGCGTCGCCTTGACCACGTACTGCACGCCTTCCTCGCCGGTCGGCCCGACTTGCCCGGGCGGGGCGCTGCCCAGTTTGGCTCATCGGTCCAACTCGGAAGAGCGCATCGGGGTCGTCGGTGGATCATGTCAAACAACTGCCGAACGCAGCGAAACCTGCGTAGGCCGGCAAGCGCGGCCTACGCACAGCCGGGTGGAATTTCAGCTAGTTCCAGACTGTGCCCGCTGCCACCCTGGTCGGGCATTCTCGCGTGTGAGGGATGCGGAGAGAGGAAGCCAATTCTCTGGGACGTGGTGACTGATTACGAGTGCTCCGCCGCTAGACACGAAGAAGCCCCGGTCATGAGCCGGGGCTTCTTCTTACTCGAGCGTCTAATCTCATTGCCAGGACCATCCCGGCTTGATCAGTCGCGAGGTCTAATCTCATTGCCGGACCATCCGGCTTGAATAGTGCGAGGCCGCCGGATCCTCCGGTCGCAGCCATCGGCGCGACCTCCTCGGCGGACTAAAGCTGACTCAAGGCTTTAGCATTGGCGGGGTGTGAACGATTGTTGCACGCTTACAACTTGATCACATTGGCTCTTTGCCCGTCTGACAGCAATTACAGCGATAGTAGAAGTGGGAACAAACTACATGAGTCCTTCTTGAGCCACCCGCGGGGACAAACCTTGATCTATTGGACGTCCTTTGGAGTCCGCTTCTTCGAATCCTTCTTGTGGGTCGACCTGCATTCGCACTTTCGGCCGCAGTGATCGATGGGAGCGGCTTCCTGCGAAGGAGTGGTTAACCTTGCACGATCAATTACTTTTGGAGCGCCCTTTCGCTGACGCTTTCGCCCTACACGGATGTTCAGTGTGCATTCCCAGCGCCTTGCCTTCAACTTAATGGAAACGCGCCGTCTGACCTGCGACAGAAGCCGGAAAACTACCGACTTACCTGCCAGCGTGAGCAGGACCAAGAGGACGACGTACCCATTGTTGGGCCCGATTGCGACTGTTGTCACAATCGTCCCCATCATTCACGCTACCTTCTGCGTGCCCGATGGGGCGAAGCGGTGGGAGGCAGGTAACCAACGAACATGGGTTTCCTCCCCGCTGTCACTGTTTAGTTTCGGACGAACTACGTCGCCCTCACGTTAGGCTACGTCCCAGTCGTCGACCTCGCAACTCATTCCATATCGTGGAAAACCGTACATTTAGAGAATCACATTGCCCAATTACCCGAGTAATGCAGGCTATCGCCGCCGTAGGATCCCATGAGCCGCTGTCCGCAAGGGACGTCGTCCCGCCTTGTGACGCGGGGCGGCCTGCACTGGCTGGGCTGGTCGGGACAGTGGATGAAGCAACGTGCACAAACGGTCCGCCGCAGATCGGTCGCCGCTGGCAGGAGCTCGATTGACGCCGGACTGGTCCGGGCGTCAGCTCCCGTGCAATGCGTTGTGGAATGAAGAGGCGTCTAGCGATGATGATCGCGACTCTCAGAGTGTCCGAAAATTTGGCAAAGGCGGGCAAAGAGGCACTCATCCGGCAGCTTGTCCGAGACCTTCTTGTGGAACAGGTCGTCGTCGGTAGGAGCATCCGGCGAGCAGGATACGCAGGGCCGAAGCGCGACTCCGGCCTTCACGGCGCTTGCCCGTTGATGATCTGCTGGATCTGGTCACGCTTCTGGTTGAGCTGATGGTCCACGTACAGCGCGTTCGCGACACCGATGATGGCTGCGATCACGGTGACAATCTTGATCGATGTGCGGACGCCAGGGATCGATAAGGCGATGACCGCGCCACCAATCGCCAGGGCTGCTCCGACCCAGACAATCCCAGATCCCTGAGCGACGCTCACCGACTGGTTGTTGCAGATCATGCCGACAATCACGAGGACGACGGCGACGGTCCCAGCGATCACGGGAACGGTGACGGTCGCCTCGCTGTTCGCCGGCCGCGCCGGGGCGTAGGGCGCGGTGTGCTGGGTCCATTGTTGGCCGTCCCAAAACCGTTGGAACACGCCGTTCGGCTCCGGATACCAGCCGGGCGGTAGCTGCGTTTCCCAGTCCGGTGGCTGCTGTCCCATTTCGTTCCCTCCCGCTGTTGCCGCAGCGTAAACCCGATGTGAGCGCCGGTCTATGCGACGCTGCGCGAGCCGTCGCGGGCTCGCAGGCGTAGCCGTCGCAGTCGGACGCGCTGAGGCCCGAACCGGTAGTGCGTCACGCTCAGTGGAATGGTTAGTGAATTGCCACTCTCCGTAGGTCTCCGAAGACGGATATCGTCACGTCGTCGGTCGATTTCGCCGCCTTGGGTGGGTGCCGAGATCGACGGTCGACGACCCCTGCCGTGCGGTCAGCAGGTTGTGTGCTGGCTGCCTGCGTGGGGTTGGGTGGAGTCAATGAGCCACGTGCCGTCTGGAGATTGGATCATGGTGTAGTCGAGGGTCCAGTTGTCGCAAGGGTCACCGTTGGGGCCGTGGGCGGCGTCTTGCAGGCTGGTGAACGCGAGTGCGATGAGGATCTTCGCGTTGGCGAGTTGTTGTGCCCCGAGCACGGTCATGCCGAAGTCGTAGCTGGTGGCGTCTCCGTTAGCGAAGTCCTGTTCGCTCGCGCCTGCCTGCAGGGTGGGGCTGAGCACGGCCCATGCGGCTGCGTAGTTGCCGGAGTTGATGCCCCCGAAGTAGGTGTTGAACGCGGCGACGACTCCGGCGGCGTCCGCGTCGCTGATTCCTGAGCTTGGGGGCGGGATGTCTGGGTTGGTTTCCTGGGGTGGTCCGAGGGGGTTGGCGCAGGTCGCGCTGGCTTGGGGAGTCGGTATGTTCGTCCATTGCGCGAATTCCGGGGCGGCTACCCGGGCTGGGACGGCATAGGCGATGCCGTTGGCTTGGGTGTTCTTGGCATCGACGAGGCCGGCGACTGTCCCGTCGCTCGTGAGCAGCGGTCCGCCGCTATTACCGGGGTTGATCGGTGTGTCGGTTTCGATGAAGTCGAGATGGGACTTGCCGTCGACATTGATGTTGCGGTGCAGACCGCTGATACCGCCTTGAGTCAGGGTGATCGGGTCACCGATGGGGAACCCGATGGCGGCGACGCGTACTCCGACGGCTGGGTCTGCGCTGGCTAGCTTGAAGTGGAAGCCGGTGAGCGGTGCATCGGCACGAATCAGGGCTAGGTCCTGACTCGGGTCCGCGCCAATAACCGTGCCGGTCGTACGCTGCGTGCCGTCGATGAGGCTGATCACGGCTGACTGGTCTACGACGTGATCGACCGTGGCAACGAGGGTCGGGGACAGTAGAAACCCTGTTCCTACGCCGGAGGAATCACAGCTGGTCGTCTCGATGCGGACGACCCCGCCCTGCTGACGGGCGTATATCGCTGCGAAGTCAGCGGGCCGAGTCGCGGATGCGCTGACGGAAGAGCGTGGCGGCGAGAGTGCAACCGAAGGCGCGCCCCGCGCATGATGCGCGGAATGATGCTGCGCCAGCACCAGGGCAACTGCGCCGCCAGCCATGCCGAGCACGATGACGGCAGCAAGGATCGGAATTAACCAGCGACGCGGATTGCTCTTCGGTGGCCGAACGTCGGCTGTTGGCTCCGGAGACGACGCAGTGGGTTTCCATGACGCGGGCGCCGGCGGTGCCAGTGCCCCGCAGTGGGAGCAGTAGCGGCTATCGGGTGTCAGCGGAGCGGAGCATTGCGAACAAAACATCTGGCCCCCCGCCTGGTTCATGATCTCGCGCTGGTGTTGGGCTCGCGACGGGTCATGGTGGGGGAGGCAGGGCCCGCGCACGCCGGCAGCGTGCCTTGGAACCTACACCGAATTCACGCGATTCCGTACTTGGCGCAATAGCAGAGCATGGCGGTATTCGAACGTAAGCGATAGTAGCCCAGTGGCATCCGAGCGTGGTTACCCACCGCGACGGGACAGGCGGGACTGCAACGCTTGCGGCGAGACTTGCAGATCTTCGGACTCGCGGTCTAGAGATCTACGAAACCTATGCCAATCAAGAGGGCACGCGGGTCAACATCACCGTCGGGAAGGACTCCTTCGCTGCAGCAGCGGTCACCGGTACAGACGTTCTAGCCCAGCTGAACCCTGGCGTACCTGTTGTCATCCATGCTATCGATGAATCCGAGCGTCCCACTCCCGCCGCTGAGCACTGATGGCCCCTTGAGTGAGATCTTGTCCGCGGTGTGTCAACATTCGGCATCCCTCAGATTCTTAGCCGGCGGTAACCGTCATGCAGCTGAAACTGGTTAGTCACAGCCGTGGACCGTGCATCGAGTCGGCGTGTAAGAGCTGCGCCGGTCAGCGCTTGGAAGCGCTGGTTGGGGGTCCTGCTTTCGGACCGGTCCGGGCGTCAGCTTCCGTGGAATGGTTTGTGGAATGAAACGACGTCTAGCGGTGAGGGTGACAGTCCGTAAAGTGCCCGAAAACGCTGGCAAAGACGGACAGAGAGGCAGCCGTTTAAGCACCTTGCAGGTCTCCTAAGCCGGGCGTCGCAGGTTCGAATCCTGCCGGGGGCACCATTGTGATGTCTCGAGACATCGGAATGGCTCGGACCTGCGGTGTGCAGGTTCGGGCTATTTCTTTTTGGTGGCGGGGCCGGGTGGTCGGCCGGTGGGTTGGTAGTCGCGGCGGGGGTCGATGATCAGGTCGCGTAGGAGTTCTCCGGTTGCGGTGTCGATGATGCGGACGTGCAGGTCCTGGACGAGCAGGATGACGTCGGTTCGGGCGTAGGTTCGGCCGACGCCGATGTGGCGTAGTCGGCCGGCGACGCGCAGGGTGACGCTGCCGGCTTTGTCGATCTTGTCGTGGCGGACGCGGTCGTGGGTGTCCAGTCATCGATCCAGGTCAGGATCTCGACGTCGGTACCAGCGCTGCCGTCGGGATTGGTGAGTCGGTAGTGGGTGAAGTCGGACTGCCAGCACTCGTTGGGCTGGTCGGCTTCGAAGCGGATGTAGGAGGACTTGGGTCGCTTGGCCGGATCCGGGGTGACCGCCCCAGCTCGGACGAGGATCCGGTTGATCGTGGCCCGCGACAGGGTCGTGGCGTGATGGTGAGCCAGGTGCCAGCCGATCGTGGTGCCACCGGCGTCTAGACCAGCCTCGTCGAGTCGTTTGCGCAGCCGCAGCACCAACTCGACCGTCTCGGTCGGGGTCGCTGCCGGACTGGACCGAGGAGCCCGCGAGCCCGGCTCGAACGCAGCCTCGCCCTCAAGTCGGTAACGGGCCATGAGCCGGCTGACCCAGCCCTGCGAGACACCGTAGCTGCGGGCGACCTCGGACTGGGACTGACCGGCGAGAACAGCAGTGATGACAAGACGACGCTTCGACATGCCGCAGCCTCGGCACCGATCGCTATTCCGAAGACCTGCGACACGCTATTCCGATGACCCGAGACACCCCATTCCGATGTCCTGAACCAGGACACTGCCGGCGGGCACCAATGAATACGGGGGTTACAGCTCTTACAAGATCAGCATTTCAGGGGCCGTGGAACGGTTCGTGGAACGAGTGGCCACTACTCTTGATCTATGCCGCCTCGAAAACATCGGCCGCGCGGACACATCGAGGAGCTCGCTTCGGGCAGCCGCCGCGTCGTCGTGTACGCCGGCATCGACCCGCTCACCCGGCGCGAGCGGCGCCTGAAGGAGACGACCAAGACCTACGCCGCGGCGAAGTTGGCGCTGACCAAGCTCCAGGGCCAGGTCGACGACGAGAAGCACCCGAAGACCAACATCACGGTTGCGCAGGCGATCGAGCAGTGGCTCGACGTCGCGAAGCTCGCCGAGACGACGCGCGATCGGTACGACGACCTGATCCGCATCTACATCCTGCCGACGTTCGGCGACCTGCCTGCCGCCAAGCTCGATGCCGAGATCCTCGAACGGTTCTATGGCCGTCTGCAACGGTGCCGCGTTCTCTGTGATGGGCGTACGCGACGCGGGCACGTCTGCCGGCCACTGAGCGGGAGCACAGTCCGACAGATCCACCACGTCATCAGCGGCGCGCTCGAACGCGCCGTGCGGTGGCGCCACCTAAGCCTCAACCAGGCATGCTTCGCTGTACCGCCTTCGCCGAACCGACCGGCTCCTCATCCGCCGAGTGCGGAGGAGGCGGCACGTCTGCTCAGTGCGGCGTCGGAGGACCCGGACTGGGGTCTGCCGTTGTGGTTGACAATGACCACAGGCCGACGGCGCGGCGAGGTCTGCGCGCTCCGCGTGCGCATTGTCGATTTCGAGCGAGCGCAGCTGATCGTCGACCGCAGCCTCGTGCATCCACGGGCCGGCGTCATCGAAAAGGAGACGAAAGCGGCTCCAGGCCACGAGTCGCGCTCGATCCGTACACGATGTCGCTGCTCGAAGAACATCGCGAGCGAATGCTGGAGCGCTGCGCCGGCATCGGCTGCGACCTTTCCCCGGACGCGTTCATGTTCTCGCTTTCACCGGATGGATCAGAGCCATACAAGCCGCGGACGGTCAGCCAGCGCTACCGACGCCAGGCGCAGCAGCTCGGCCTACGCAGTACCCGCTTCCACGCCCTGCGGCACTATTCGGCGACGGAGCTCATCGCAGCCGGTGTCGACGTCCGCACCGTGGCCGGCCGGCTCGGTCAAAGCGGCGGCGGGGCCACGACGCTGCGCGTCTACGCCGCGTGGGTCGGTGAGGCCGACCGCCGCGCGGCTAAGACGATGGCCGGCCTCATCCGCCGCCCTGTGGTTGCGCCACGGTCACCGCGCGGCCCCTACGAGGTGATCGCGGCTGAGCTGCGCGAGCAGATCGCAAAGGGTCAACTACACCCCCGGGGACCGTTACCGACCGTCGTCGAACTCGCTGCTACACACTCAGTGTCGGTCGGCACCGCCCATCGCGCCATCGACCTACTTCGTCAAGACGGCTTGATCGATTTCTCCCGCGGCCGACGGGCAACGGTCGTTCAGTAGATGGATTGACGCTCCAACGCGACGCCGGCGGACGATTGTCGTGCTTAGACGGCGATGTGCGAAGGGAGCCGATCGTCCTGATCCACGCGCGACTCACCCACGGACACGTAACACGCCGAGGATGAAGCAAGGGTTCAGCCCGAAGTGGTGGCACGAAGGATGCGCCACGTGCAGCTGGATCGTCGACGCGGGGCGCGGCCATCACCGGCCTGGTAACCCGATGCAGAGCTGCCGAGAGGTACAACGTGGACGGCTGTTCTACCTCGCCGAGGCCGCGGCTCGGATGACTGGATAGTCAACGACGCACGCGAATTCACTGTCTCAGGCTCAGTTTCTTCGGCTGGCGGTCGATGGTGAGGGCATGGACTCCGCGGCGTTGGGTGTGGTGCATCCCCCCGTAGGTGGCGTCTCGCCCGGGCCGGGCAAGGCGCAGCGTCCGGTGCTGTTGCGGGCGGTGGCTTGGTTGCCCAGGGGGCGGCTGCTGCCCGAGCGGATCTGGCTGCACAGGCATCGATGGATCAGCCGGTTCGCGTTGATCCAGGCGCTATGTCTAGCTGCCTATCCGTTGTTGTGGGAACACTCGATCAGTGGTGCCGCGTTCGTGATCGCCATCGTCGCAACGCCTGCCGTGCTGGGGATGAGTACCCAACCGAGTCGACGGCTACGGACCGCGTCGGTGACGGTGAGTCTGATGTTCGCGTCCGCGACCTTGGTTGATCTGTGCGACGGGCTCACTGAAGCGCATTTCCATTTCTTTGTCATGGTCGGTGTGGTCGCGCTGTATCAGGACTGGACAGCATTCGGGGTCTGCATCGCGACGACAGTGCTCGATCACGCGGTCATGGGCACGGTCGCGCCACACACCGTGTTCGCGAACGCAGACCAATGGGCGCATCCGGTCAGGTTTGCGATCATCCACGGCGGGTTTGTCCTCGCCGCCAGCGTCACCCATCTGATCGCCTGGCGGGCCAACGAAGAACAGGAGCTCTCAGATCCTCTGACGCGGTTGCCGAACCGCACAGCTTTCCTCGAGTCGCTGGACCGCCGCCTCGCCGAGCGACGACACGTGATCAGTGTGCTGTTCGTCGACTTGGACGATTTCAAGAGCATCAACGACTCGGGGGGGCACCACGTCGGCGACCTGGCGCTTCTGGAGGCCGGTCAGCGGATGCGACACATTGTCCGCGAAGGTGATCTGGTCGCGCGTCTCGGTGGGGACGAATTCGCGGTGCTGATCAGGGGCGATGCGTTCAATGCTGCTGAGATCGGTCGGCGAATCTCGCAGGCATTGCAGTTCCCGATGGTGACCGACGGACGCGAGGTGTTCATTAAGGCCAGTGTTGGGGTCGTCGACACCGAGCTCTCCGGGTCACGGGAATCGGCTGACCTGCTCCGTGGAGCCGACCTTGCGATGTATCTGGCCAAATCGTACGGGAAGAACCAGGTCGTCACCTACACCGCCGAAGTCGACAGGATCGTTCGTGAGCGCGCCGAGCTTGCCTCCGATACTCGGCACGCGCTGCCCGGCGGGCAGTTTGCGGTGCACTATCAGCCACTGGTACGCGGCGCCGACGGCCACCTGATCGGTGTCGAGGCGCTGCTGCGATGGAACCACCCGACCCGCGGCCTCATATCGCCGACCGAGTTCATTCCGATCGCGGAGGAGACCGGTGAGATCAAGGCCATCGGTGCCTGGGTACTGGCGACCGCATGTGAGCAGGTCGTGCGCTGGCAGCAGACGATGGCCGGCTGCGCCGACCTCGAACTGGCCGTGAATCTGTCGCCGGTGCAGTTACGTGATCCGGACTTCCTCGAGGTGCTTACGACATCGATCAACCGCAGCGGTCTGCCGGCACGCAGTCTGACCCTGGAAGTCACCGAAGGGATGCTGCTACAGGATCTCGGCCTGGCTCGGCGACAACTCGACGCCGCGCGCACACTGGGTGTGCGGGTCGCTATCGACGACTTCGGCACCGGCTACTCCTCGCTGAGCTATCTCAGCAAACTCCCCGCCGACCAGGTGAAGATCGACATGTCCTTCATCACCGAACTCGGTCGCGACCCCAGTGCGGCCGCGCTGGTCAAGGGCATCATCGACATGGCCGGTGCGCTCAACCTCGACGTGCTCGCAGAGGGCGTCGAAGAGCATCACCAACAGCAGATCCTCAACCAACTCGGCTGCCGATACTCACAGGGCTACCTGTACTCCAAACCCTTGACCGCCGAAGCCTGCGGCCGCTATCTCACCGGCGCCCCAAGCCTGCCCGACGAACCCAGCCCAACGGACGTAACCAGCCCAGTCGAGCTGACCGCGCGGCTGGTTGGGCGTGGCCATGATTGACGCAACCTCGCAGGTCCAAATACACCGCGGGCATATCGTGCTGGGCCTTGCCTGGCTGATCATCTTCGGCGGACTATTCGGCTACGAGCGACTCAAAGCCCGCGGGCACACCCAACGACACGATCCGGCTGCCCATCGCAGGTATCCCCGCACGATGACGGGACGCACTCTGCTCTGGTCAACGGCAGTATTCTCCGCCATCGCTGCCGCGATTCACCTCAGCGTCATCCGCGAACACTTCCAGGAATCCGCACTCTACGGAGCGTTCTTTCTCACCCTGACTGCCGCACAATTCGGCTACACCGGATGGGTATTGCTACGCCCATCGACCGCGCTCCTCAAAGCCGGCGGCGCGGCGTCTGCCGGCATTGCGCTGCTGTGGTTCGCGACTCGCACCATCGGGATTCCTATCGGTCCCGGCGCCGGTGAGGTGGAGCCATACGGCGTGGCCGATATCGCCGCCACGATCAGCGAGACCCTGCTTACCTTATGCGCTCTACTCGCGGTCCACTACCTGCCGACAGGCACCCGCGCGACACCGGCCGCCGAGGACGACACTGCCACCCTCGACGCAAACCCGGTCCCATCACCAGCCGAGGTCGGCCCGGTCGACGCCCGATAGCTTCGTGGCGGTCGTGGTCCAGGTCGACGTTCACGCCGTCGCCATTGGAGTCGATGATTACAGCGGCGATGTCGTGGCGTTGAGCTGCCAAGGTGCGCGCATCCCGAGTTCTATCCTCCGGCTTGGATGGCTCCGGCCTCGTAGAGATCCCTCATTTCGCAATGTCGACTGGGGCACCTGTCATGGTCGCTTCAACTGGCACGGAAGCGCACCCAGCGCGGCCGTGTCCGTGCATTGGCGGATCACTGGTTGTCGATGACGCATTTCGGCCTGCCGTTGCCGTCTATGAGCACGCGTCCGCCCAGAGGTCTTGTGAGTGTCCCGGCGACCGTCCGGGTGATGCCCAGCAGTGGGACCGCGGTGCGCGAGCCGCTCGCTCGCTCGCGTGTCAATGGCTTGGCGATCAGGGCGGTGTCGGATTCGACGAATTCGACGCCGAGAAAATCGGTAAGGGAAGCCGCCGAAGGCCCGGCGATACGGGCCGGGCGCCGGATCAGCGTCTCGCCTTCCGGTCCCCCGGTCAGCGCGACGACGACCCGCTCGCGGGTCTCCCAGGTCGAGCCGATGCCATGCAATTCGCGGTAGCGCTGCATTCCTTCGCCGACGCTGTCCGCGAGCCAGAGCAGGGCCAACTCGCGCAGTGCCGTGAGGTTGCCGGGCCGGAAGTAGTTCGACAGGGCCGCGTCGACCTTGTCGGGCTTGTAGATGTTGCCGTGTGCCATGCGGCGCCGCAGTGCCTCGGGCGTCATGTCGACCAGCTCGACCTGCTCGGCGGCGCGCACCACCGAGTCGGGCACGGTCTCGCGTTGCGGTATCCCGGTGATGGCCTGCACGACGTCGTTGAGCGATTCGAGATGCTGGATGTTGACGTTGCTGAGCACGTCGATGCCGGCCTCGAGGAGCTGCTCGATGTCCTGCCAACGCTTGGCATGCTCGCTGCCGGGCACATTCGTGTGGGCAAGCTCGTCGACCAGGGCAACCTCGGGTGCGCGTCGCAGGACCGCATCCCGGTCCAACTCGGCGAACTCGCTGCCGCGGTAGGAGATCATCCGACGCGGTATCACCTCGAGACCCTCGAGTTGCTGCACGGCGTTGGGGCGTCCGTGGGTCTCGACGAACGCCACCACGACGTCGGTGCCGCGTTCGGCCCGGCGCCGGGCTTCGTCGAGCATTGCGTAGGTCTTGCCGACGCCCGGTGCGGCGCCGAGGTAGACGCGCAGCCGCCTGCGCTTGCTCATCGCATCATCCCTCGCTGACGCGTCGAACCCGCGAGTGGTCCGGCCCATCGAGGGGGCCGGACCGGACCACTCGCGGGGGTCCGTGTGGATCACTTGCTGAGCGGGTAGTCCTTGTCGAGGGCCAGGTTCAGCTGCAACACGTTCACCCGCGCTTCGCCGATGAAGCCGAGGTCGCGTCCCTTCTCGAACTTGCTGACGAAGGCCGACACCTGCGCGACGCTGATGCCACGTGTCTTGGCCACCGAGGCCTCCTGCAGCTTCGCGTACGCCGGGCTGATCTCCGGGTCCAGACCCGAGCCCGAAGCTGTTACCGCGTCGGCGGGAACGGCCGGGTGCGCCGGCGCGTCGCCTCGGATCGGGACGACCTTGCCCTTGCTGTAGTCCTGGCCGGACTTGCCGACCTGGACCGGCACGCCCTTGTAGGTACTGATGAAGGGCGTAGCCGGCGCGGCCTGGTTGATGCTGACCACTCGGGTGATCGCACCGTGGTACCCGGGCCCGGCATAGAACACGGCCAGCACAGCGCCGACACCGTCCGGAGTGCAGAACGGACGTGATCCGTCCACTCCGTACAGCTTGCCGATCGCCAGGCTGCGACTGCATACCTGCGTGAGCAGGCTCTGGGTGCCGGTGTCGTCCTTCACCGCCGGGTCAGGCAGCGTGTCGACGATCGACTCCGGCCCGAGGTTGCTCGCGCTCGACGCGGTCGGGTCGTAGCCGTCGCCGGCGGCCGACGGGCGGCTCTGGAAGTACTGCGGCAACGGGTTGCCGTCGCTGTCGGTGAAGTTCTGCCCGATCAGCTTCGAGCCGACGATGTGCCCGGCGTCCTTGATGAGCGATCCGTCGGCCCGGCTCTTCAAGCCCGGTACCTGCCCGATCACTGTGATCAGCAGCGGGTAGGCGACGCCGAGGATCACCGTGAAGATCAGCAGCATCCGCAGTGCAGCGGAACCCTGCCGAATCGAATTAACCAATGTACGCACGACGCGTCACCCAATTCCGGGAATGGACATGATGATGAGGTCTATGACCTTGATGCCGATGAACGGCAGGACGATGCCGCCCAGGCCATAGATGTAGAGGTTGCGGCGCAGCATCGCGCTGGCGCTGGCGGGCTTGTAGCGAATGCCCCGCAGCGCGAGCGGGATGAGCGCGACGATGATCAGCGCGTTGAAGATGACCGCGGACAGGATGGCCGACTGCGGCGAGTGCAGCCGCATGATGTTCAGCTTGTCCAGGCCGGGGTACACGGCCGCGAACATCGCGGGGATGATCGCGAAGTACTTCGCCACGTCGTTCGCGATGGAGAACGTCGTCAGCGCGCCGCGGGTGATCAGCAACTGCTTGCCGATCTCGACGATCTCGATGAGCTTCGTCGGGTCGGAGTCGAGGTCGACCATGTTGCCGGCCTCTTTGGCTGCGGACGTTCCGGTGTTCATCGCGACGCCGACGTCGGCCTGAGCGAGTGCCGGCGCGTCGTTGGTGCCGTCACCGGTCATCGCAACGAGCTTGCCGCCCTCTTGCTCGCGCTTGATCAGCGCCATCTTGTCCTCGGGCTTGGCCTCGGCGAGGAAGTCGTCCACGCCCGCCTCGTCGGCGATGGCCTTGGCCGTCAGCGGGTTGTCGCCGGTGATCATCACGGTGCGGATGCCCATGCGGCGCAATTCGTCGAAGCGTTCGGCCATGCCCTTCTTGACGATGTCCTTGAGGTGGATGACGCCCAGGACGCGTGGCGCAGCGCCGTTGACCCGCTCAGCCACAACGAGCGGCGTACCACCCGATACGCTGATCCCGTCGACGATCTCGCTCGTGTGCGCAAGCACCGTGCCGCCGCCGTCACGTACCCAGGCCACGACCGCTCCCGCGGCTCCCTTTCGGATGTCGCGGGCCGGGGCGTCGCCGATCGCGGACAGGTCCACGCCGCTCATTCGCGTCTGAGCGGTGAACCCGACCCAGGTGGCGTGGCCGAGTTCGCCGGCCGCGCGCTCGCGAAGGCCGTACCGCGACTTCGCCAACACGACGACGGACCGTCCTTCAGGCGTCTCGTCGGCCAGCGACGACAGTTGCGCGGCGTCAGCGAGTTCATCGACGCGGATGTCGCCGATCGGGATGAAATCGGTCGCCTCGCGGTTGCCGAGGGTGATGGTGCCGGTCTTGTCCAGCAACAGCGTGTTGACGTCTCCCGCCGCCTCGACGGCGCGACCGCTCAACGCCAGCACGTTGCGCTGGACGAGCCGGTCCATGCCGGCGATGCCGATGGCCGAGAGCAGCGCACCGATCGTCGTCGGGATGAGGCACACCAGCAGTGACACCAGCACGATGCCGGTGATGCCGTTGCTGTCCAGTGCCGAGGTACTCGGGATGCCGGGCTGGTTGACCTTCGAGAAGATCGCGAGCGGCTGGAGCGTCACGGTGGCGAGCAGGAAGATGATCGTCAACGAGGCCAGCAGGATGTTCAGCGCGATCTCGTTCGGCGTCTTCTGCCGGCTCGCGCCCTCGACGAGCGCGATCATCCGGTCGATGAAGCTCTCGCCCGGTTTCTGCGTGATCTCGACGACGATCCGGTCCGACAGCACCTTCGTGCCGCCCGTGACCGAACTGCGGTCACCGCCGCTCTCGCGGATCACCGGGGCGCTCTCGCCGGTGATGGCCGACTCGTCGACGCTGGCGATGCCCTCGATCACGTCGCCGTCACCGGGAATGGTGTCGCCGGCCTCGCACACGACCCGATCGCCTTGTTGCAACTGCGGCGCCGGTACGGGTTCCTCACCGCCGGTGAAGTTGTCGCGATCGATCAGCCGCCGGGCAACCGTGTCGGTCTTGGCCCGGCGCAGCGCGTCGGCCTGGGCCTTGCCCCGGCCTTCGGCCACGGCCTCCGCCAGGTTGGCGAACAGCACGGTGAGCCAGAGGAAGATCACGATCAGCCAGGCGAACGTCGAAGGGCTCGCGACAGCGATCACCGTGGTGAACACCGCGCCGATCTCGACGATGAACATCACCGGGTTCTTCCACAGCGTGGCCGGGTTCAGCTTGCGCAACGCATCCGGTGTCGACGTCAGCAGCATCCTCGGGTCGAGCAGACCCCCCTGTACCCGGTGGGGACCGCCGTATGCCGACTCGGGCGGCGTTGCGCCCGCGTCGGAACGAGGATCGGTTGTAGTGGTCATGGTCATCAGTGCAGACCCTCCGCGAGGGGCCCCAGCGCGAGCGCCGGGAAGTAGGTAAGGGCGACCACGATCAACGTGACGCCGGTGAGCATGCCGACGAACAGCAGACGGTGTGTCGGCAACGTGCCCTCAGATACGGGCACCGGTTTCTGCCGGGCCAGCGAACCGGCGAGACCGAGGACGAAGACCATCGGCAGGAAGCGGCCGAGCAGCATCACGAGTCCGAGCACGGTGTTGTAGAAGACGGTGTTCACCGAGATGCCGGCGAATGCGCTGCCGTTGTTGTTCCCAGCCGAGGTGAACGCGTACAGCACCTCGGACAACCCGTGCGGTCCGCTGTTGAGCATGCTGGCTCGTTCACCGGGTAAGGCCATCGCCACGGCCGTGCCGACCAGGACCAATGCCGGTGTGGTCAGCAGGTAGAGGGACGCGAACTTCACCTCCCGGCCGCCGAGTTTCTTGCCCAGGTACTCAGGCGTTCGCCCGACCATCAACCCGGCGACGAAGACGGTGATGACGGCCAGGATCAAGATCCCGTACAGGCCCGAACCGGTACCGCCCGGCGCGACCTCTCCGAGCATCATGTTCAGCAACGTCATCGTGCCGCCGAGACTCGTGTACGAGTCGTGGAAGCTGTCTACGGCTCCTGTCGACGTCAGCGTCGTGCCGGTTGCGAAGATGGCCGAGTCGGGAACGCCGAATCGCTGTTCAGTGCCCTCCGTCGATGCGCCGACCGCTGTCGGCACCGTGCCGTGGTGCATCGTCTGGAAGGTGATCATCAGCACGACGGACAGGATGGCCAGGCTCGCCATCACGGCCACGATCGCACGACCCTGCCGCCTGTCACCGACCATGGTGCCGAACGTGCGGGGCAGTGAGAACGAGATGCACAGCAGCAGGAAGATCTCGAGCCAGTTCGTCCACACCGTGGGGTTCTCCCACGGATGCGCGGAGTTGGCGTTGAAGAACCCACCACCGTTGGTGCCGAGTTCCTTGATGGCCTCTTGGCTGGCGACCGGGCCGCCGGGCAGGGTCTGGGTGCCGCCGCTGATCGTGTGGATCGTGGCGTAGTGGTGGAAGTTCTCGATCATGCCCGCACCGACGAAGATGATCGCGAAGACGATCGAGATCGGCAGCAGGATGCGGAAGCTGATCCGGGTGAGGTCGACCCAGAAGTTGCCCAGCCGGTCGGTGCGGTTGCGGGTGAAGCCACGCACCAAGGCGATGGCGACGGCGATGCCGACCGCTGCGGACGCGAAGTTCTGCACGGCCAGGCCGGCCATCTGGACGACGTAGCCGAGCGCGTTCTCACCCGAGTAGGACTGCCAGTTCGTGTTGGTGACGAAGCTGGCCGCGGTGTTGAAGGCCTGACTGTGGCTCATCTGCGGCACGTCGTAGGGATGACCGAAGTGCTGCTGCAGGCGCAGGAAGACGTAGAGGAAGACGACCGACACGCCGCTGAACCAGAGGACCGAACGTAGGTACGTGCCCCAGGTCTGGTCCGCGTCGGCGTCGATCCCGCCGGCCCGGTAGACCACCCGCTCGGCTCGCAGGTGCTTCTTGCCCGTCAACACCCGGGCCATGTAGTCGCCCAGCGGCTTGTGCACGAGTGCAAGCGCGGCTATCAGCGTGGCGAGGAAGATGATCGCGGCCCAGGTGTCGGACATCAGAACTTCTCCGGGAACACCAGCGCGACGATGAGGAACAACGTCACGAGAATCGCCAGGACCAAACCGACCACATTCGTTGCGCTCATAGCTTCTCTGCCCCCTTGGCGACCAACGCCAGGAAGACGAAGACGCCGATGGTCAGCAGGACGAACAGCACGTCATGCACTGCTACTCCAACCCAACTGGGTGAACGGCACCCCCGCACCGTCCGCCGGCTCTCCGCCGGACCACCGAAGTCAACTTCACGCTGTGGCCTGGTGGCGCACCCGAACGGGGATATTCACGCCATGGTCACGCTGCTCTCACGGGTCGCCCACGGATGGTCGGAGAGCCTTCGAGCGCGGGGTGGACACTTTCGTCATGGTGGGAGCGTCGGCGCGCCGCGCTGTGATGGTTGCTGCCGCGGCCGGTGTACTGATTGGCGCCACGGTGCTCTGGCGTACTGAGGTGAGCGAACCTCGCCGCAGCACCGTGGTGGCATCTCGTCCGGTGACGTTCCGCTACCGATTTGTCGAGCAGTTCACGATCGGGAAGGGCAATCAGCAGGGACTGGCCTACACCAACGGCTTGTACTATGTCGCGTTCGATGTCGGGCACGGACGGGCACGCATCGCCACGTACGACCGGGCCGGACATCGCCTGGGTGTGACCCGGGCTCTGCCGCTGGGGCACTCAGCCACGATCAGCGTTTCGACGCGTGATGGCGATCTCTATGTCGCGACCGGAGGGCCAGCCGCGACGGTAATTCGCGTCGTTGACATCCGCAGTGCGCCGGCGCGGGTGGTGCGCACCTACGACTTTTCGGCGCTGGGCGTCAACGGGATGGTCGCTGTAGACAGCCGTACTAACCAGATGCTGGTCTTCGCTGGCCCGACTGGCGGCCCCTACAGCTGCACATTCGCGGGCATGGACGGTCACCCGGGACAAAAGTTCGCTATCCCGGATGAAGGTACGCCCCAGGGTCTGGCCACGGTTGGATCCGATGTGCTGCTCTACACCAGCCTGCCGGGAGGCAAAGCGAACCGCATCACTGTGTTCACTATGCGCGGCAAGAAGGTGGGCGAGATCCCCGTCCCGCTCACCGGCGAAGGCGAGGGCATGTCCGTCGATCAGGGCGGCGACGTCTACGTCGGCGTGCACTCACCGAACCGAATCGAGCGCATGGTCCCGTCGTTTCGCCCCACGCGCTAGCCGCGGCAAACGGCGCTGCGGGGAGCGTCGGAGCGAGGCCTAGTCCGAGACACGCGAGTCACCGCTCACGAAGCAGATACATAGTGCTTATCCGGCCTGAGGTGCGCAACCGTGCCGCGAGCGACCTCCAGGACTTTGTTGACGTTGATGTAGTCGTGGGTGTATTCGGGCAGGCACGTCCCCTGGTGCTCGATACCACCTTTGCTGGCTGAGAGCTTCTATTTGCCGAAGATTCGCCGATAGGGCGGGTATGACGGCGACTGCGCACGAGGGATTTGCTGCGCATTCGACGAACCGCACTAGTGAAAATCCCGGAGGACCGGTCGTCGGGACAGGTGAGCGTCTGGCCTGGCGTAGTCGCCTGGCCAGCATCGGTGTGGTGATCATCTTGCTGTGTCTAAGCGCGTTTGGGGTGTGGTCTTCTCAGGCCACTTCCGCCAGCGCCCGTGCGGCAGTCGCGGCAACTGACTTTTCGGACGAATACGCCCGCGCGGCCCGCGCCGTCGTGGCAGAGGAGTCTATGGAACGCAAATACCGTTCGGAATCGAGCCCGGCCGTTCATGCTGGATTCTATGCCGCTGCAAACGAATTGGTGACCGCCCTTGGCGCCGTGCGAGCTGACGGCGGCGGCACGGACCGGGCTTTGGTCACTCGTACCTTGGTGCAACATACGAACTACGTCTCCGCCATCACGCGATTGTTCGCAGCCGTGGACGCCGGCGACACCGCCGCCGTTCAACGAATCGACCGCGGTGAAGAGGAACCGGCATTCGTGGCGATCCAGCGCGCAGTGGTCGGGCGGGCGGCCAGACAACACAGCATCGCGTTGAAACACCTTGGCGCTCTGCAACGCCTCGAGACCTTGAACCGTCGGCTGACCCCACTGGTCTTCGTCCTCGGACTCTTGCTCGCAGGCTTGCTTGCCTTAACCAGCCGCGGCTCCCGACGGCTACTGCTTGGCGAACGAGCCCGCGCGGTCCACCACTCGTTACACGACGCGCTGACTGGCCTACCGAACCGGACTTTGCTCGCTGAGCGCATCGAACAGGCGGTGCGCGCCGGGCGCACCGCGGCCCTGCTCCTGATCGACATCGACCGATTCAAAGACATCAATGACACGTTCGGGCACCGCCACGGCGATCAGTTGCTCATGCAGGTCGGACCCCGCCTCGCCGCTGGGTTGCGTAACCGCGACACCGTCGCCCGCCTCGGTGGCGACGAATTCGCCGTGCTGCTGCCCGACGTCGCCGACCTCGATGCGGCCATCTCGATCGCCGAGAAGCTGCGGCAAACCTTGGAAGCAACGTTTCACGTGGAGGACCTGGACGCCGACCTCGACATAGAAGCCAGCGTCGGCGTCGTACTGTCCGGCGAACACGGCAGTGACCCGACGACCCTCTTGCAACACGCCGACATCGCAATGTACGTCGCCAAAGCCCAACACGACGGCGTATTCGCCTACAACGCCGAGCTCGACGGCCACTCACCCGCGAAGCTCGCCGTCGTAGGCGAGCTACGCCGTGCGCTGGAGCGCGGCGAACTGGTGTTGCACTACCAGCCCAAAGTCGTCATCAGCTCCGGCGAAGTGACCGGCGTCGAGGCACTCGTGCGCTGGCAACACCCTACCCGCGGCATGGTGTATCCCGACTCGTTCATCCCAATCGCCGAGCACACCGGCCTGATTGGTCCGCTGAGCCACTACGTCCTCGACGCGGCGTTGTCCCAGGTGCGGGCGTGGGCTGACGCCGGTCGCCCGCTACGAACATCCGTCAACCTGTCCGCCCGCAACCTGCTCGATGACCGCTTGCCCGACCAGGTTGCCGCTCTTCTCGCCGCGCACGGCGTTGCCGCCAGCCTGCTCGAACTGGAGGTCACCGAGTCGGCAATGATGGCCGACCCTATCCAGGCCCGCCGCCTGCTCGAGCGGCTCGTCAGCATCGGCGTGACGATCTCCATAGACGATTTCGGCGCCGGCTACACCAGCCTCGGCCAACTCACAACGATGCCGGTCAGCGAGCTGAAGATCGACCGCTCCTTCGTCATGGGCATGATCGACGACGAAAAGGACGCGATCATCGTTCGCAGTGTGACCGAGCTCGGCCACAACCTCGGAATGACAATTGTCGCCGAAGGCGTAGAGGACGCCGCAACGTTAACCGCTCTCGCGGTGCTCGGATGCGATATCGCGCAGGGCTATCACATTGCCCGACCCGCCGCCATCGACGCCTTCGACCTGTGGTGCCTGGGCCGACGCATCGCCAGCCCGCACACGGAACCGCAGGAACCCAGGCGCTAGTTCTCGAGCCGGCGCTACGCCCGCGACCCCGCCTAGAAGCGCCGGGTCGGCAGGTGGTGGCTCCCGAGCCGGACGAGATCAGACTTCGGCGTCAGCGTGGCACAGCACAAGCACGCGAGCGACCCGTCGGTGTCGGATGGGGCGGCTACGGCGGAGGTTTGTCAGAACTGCATGTTCTGTCGCCGGGTCAGGCTGTTGTCGTGCGGTTGTCGAGCACGTCCTCGCTGAGGCGTTCGAGGTCGATTCGATGTTCGGTGAGCAGCAGCCGAACCGGATGCGGTGCGCCTGCGCGCAGCCCGAGGCGGCCGATCTCGCGGCGGCTGCGGCGACCCAGGCCGGTGCCGAGCGGGTCGCGGGCTACGCGCAGCACGCCATGGAGCAGATGCTGCGGGCCGATCTCCATCTCGCCGCGTTCGCCGGCGGTGGTGCAGGCGATGAGCTGGGCGCGCTTGATCAGCTGCGGCGGCCCGCACAACGGACTGGTTTGGGCCCGACCACGCCACCAGGGACGTAGCCGCACCTGCCGCTCAGCCTCGTGCACGGCCAACTTCCCGAACGAGGACTCCAATTGCCGGCGCATCCGCGCAAGGTCGACACCGAACTCACCGAGCACCTCGGCAGCGTCCTTGGCAACCGGACCGGCGGCGTTCACGATGCGCGCGATCTCCGTCCGAGCGCCGGACAGGTCCAGCCCGCGCTCGCGCAACATCGCGGCCGCCGGGTTCGACCCGTGCGCGAGCACCGCGAGCAGCAGGTGCTCATCGCCGAGATAGGGATGACCGAGCGTGCGCCGCTCAACCTGAGCCAACCGCATGATCTGCCGATTGGCCGCCGACGGACGTTGCGCCATCATGGCCATCACCGCCGTCCCCTCAGCCGACCGGCGTGCTTGTAATGCGTGGCCTGCTTCGTCACGCCCAGCGCTCGGGCGATATCACGCCACGACCAGCCCTTCGCACGGGCGTTGTCGACCTGTAGTTCCTCCAGCACCTGCACCAAACCGCGCAACGCCGCCACCGCAGCAAGTCCCGTCGCCGGGTCCGGATCCGCGGCCGCCTGGACCATGCGGCTGCCTTTGGCCACAGCCTCACTCATGTCGTCAACGTAGATTGACGGGCGGCAATCGTCAACCTTCGTTGACCGTGCCCTTGGGCATCACGCCCCAATCCGGCCGTGCCGCCCCGCACCCCCAAACGCTCGTGTTGTGTTTTCGTGAAGTCCCATGTACGTTCCGTGTTGAGTATTGACCCGGAAGAGATCGGAACCCCCGAATGAAGCTTGATCACGGCCGCGCACTCCCCACCCGCTGGGGCTTGCTGACCGCGCTTCCCATCGCCGCCATGACGCTTTGCGTGGCCCCGGTGGCCAACGCGCCAGCCGCGTCAGCCGCCCCGGCGCGCGCCGCCGTAGCGCAGCTGCCGCACACCAGCTTCGCCGACGGCAAGTGGGGCGACAGCACCGCCGATTCCATGGCCAAGGACGCATACGGCAAGAACGCGGCCGAGAAGGATCCCGGCTCGCTGTACACCGTGGAGAAGGCGATCGGCGCCCGGAACCTGTGGACCAAGAAGGACAGCCGCGGCCGGCAGGTGACCGGTCAGAACGTTGGTGTCGCCGTTCTGGACTCCGGTGTGAACGCCGCGCCTGGGCTGGATGCGGCCGGCAAGGTCACGTACGGACCCGATCTGTCCATCGAAGAAAACGGCGCACTGACCCAGCAGGACACCTTCGGCCACGGCACCTTCATGGCCGGCATCATCGCCGGCCGGGGCGCGACGAACCCGTCTTCGGACCTCCCGAGCGCGCCGGCATCCGTCCAACTCGGAGTCGCGCCGGACGCCAAGGTGCTCGCGCTCAAACTTGCCACGAGCGACGGCAGCACCGACGTCAGCCAGGTCATCGCCGCGTTGGACTGGGTCACCCAGAACCCGGTGATGCCCGACGGCACCCGGATCCGGGTCATCAACCTTTCCTTCGGCACTGACTCGACCCAGCCATACCAAGCCGATCCGCTCGCCGCCGCAGCAGAGAACGCCTGGCGCCATGGCATCGTCGTCGTGACCTCCGCCGGCAACAGCGGCGCCAGCACGGGGCTCGTGACCGATCCGGCGATCAACCCGTACGTCCTCTCCGTCGGCGCCGCAGACAGCCACGACCGTACCGACGGCTGGGCCTCCGACCGCACGACGCCAGCCTCATTCTCGAATATCGGCACGGCATCCCGGCACGCTGACCTGGTGGCCCCCGGCACGTCGCTGGTGTCCCTCCGCGCCCCTGGATCGTTCGTCGACGTCAACAACCCGCAGGGGCGCGTCTCCGGCGACACGAGCGGCACCCTGTTCCGCGGCAGTGGAACCAGTCAGGCAGCAGCCGTCGTATCCGGTGCCGTCGCCGACCTGCTGCAGGCCTTTCCCACTCTCACCCCGGACCAGCTGAAATACACATTGGTGTCCTCGGCCGAGTCGATCAAGAACGCTGACCCCAATGCCGCGGGTGCAGGGATGATCAACCTGGCCAAGGCCTACGACGCCGCAACACACCTGCTCGCAAGCGACAAGAACGCAGCAACCATGAAGGCCGCCGCGGTCCAACCCTTCCCCCACGCCGACGGGCTGGGCTCGATCGAGGCAGCACGCGGCGACGCCGTCCTCGTCGACGCGAACGGCAACGACCTGAGCGGCGAGGTTGACGTCCAGGGCAACCCATGGAACGCAGCGGCGTGGCAGAGCGCCTCGACATCGCTGAGCGCATGGTCCGGCGGGCAGTGGCTGGGCGCCACCTGGACCGGCGATGGCTGGGACAGCACAAGCAGCGGCTTGACCTCCGCGCGCTGGTCCTCGGCCCGCTGGTCCTCAGCCCGCTGGAGCGATGCGGATTGGTCCTCAGCCCGCTGGTCCTCAGCCCGCTGGTCCTCAGCCCGCTGGTCCTCAGCCCGCTGGTCCTCAGCCCGCTGGTCCTCGGCCCGCTGGTCATGCGACGAGTGGTAGCCAAAACCACCGGCCCAACCTAGCCATCAAGTTCGGCCCGCGTAGCGAAGCTGCACAGACGGTCGTCGGCCACGTTCGACTCGAGCTGCCCTGCCTCTCCCTGGGGCAGGGCAGCTCGGTGCCGTATGGCCTCCTCGGCTGGGCGTCAACTCAGCAATACGAGGCGACGATCCGGGTGTTGCAGTTGAGGTGATCGCCCGGGCCGGACGTCGGCTGGACAGTACGTGTCGGTGTGGTCTGGCTGGTGGCCGGCTCGGTCCCCACAGTGAGGACCAGGGCGATGGTCAGAGCGACGGCGGCCGCGACCGCGACGAGCAGGGCGACGATCTTGTGGCGGGCGATGGTGTGCCAACCGGGCGCGAATGTGATGCTCATGTCCGACTCCTTGGTGTGCTGCTGCCTCGGAGGATCCGAGGGCGTCCGGTACGGGCTGGCCGCTCCGGCGAGTGAAGTGGATGCCGGTCCGCACATCGGGCGCTCACCGGCCGCTCACGGCGGGCCGCTCAGCGCTCATCGCCGGCTCACTCTGGGCTGGTCATTGCGTGCCGAGTGCCCTGCCTTTGTGCGCTACGTGGCGGTACCGTCGTGTAATCCCGTCGTGTAATCCCGTCGCAAGGGGGATGCGATGGAGTTCCGGCTCCTCGGACCACTCGACGTGCGTCATGACGGCCGGCCGGTTCAGATTGCCGGTCACCGCACGCGCGCCTTGTTGTGCGCGCTGCTGTTGCAGGCCGATGAAGTCGTGTCGACGGACCGGCTGACTGACGCACTCTGGGACGAGGACCCGCCGCCAGGTGCGCTGCATGCCTTGCACACTCAGGCGTCCAAGCTGCGCGCCGTGCTGCGTGATAATTCCGGCGACGCCGTACAAATCGTCACCGAGGCGGGCGGGTACCGGCTGTCTCTGGACGGTCACGAGCTGGATGTGACGCGGTTCGATCAGCTGGTCGACGATGGGCGTCGGCAACTTGCGGCCCAGGATGCCGCCACTGCGGTAACGACGCTCCGGTCGGCGGAGGCGTTGTGGCGCGGCATGCCGTTGGCGGATTTCGCCAACGCGACGTTCGCCCAACCGGCGATCGTCCGGCTGGACGAGTTGCGTCTGTCGGCGATCGAGACCCGCATCGAGGCGCAACTCGAGTCCGGTGCGGCGGCCGAGGTCGTGGCGGAGCTCGAAGGGCTGGCCGCGGCGAATCCGTTGCGTGAGCGGCTTTGCTGGCTGCTCATGGTGGCGCTGTATCGCAGCGGGCGACAGGCCCGCGCTCTTGAGGTTTACCGCCAAACGCGCAACCTGCTCGCCGACGAGCTCGGTGTGGAACCGTCGCCCGAGTTGCAGCAGCTGATGCAGGACATCCTCGCGCACGACGCAGGGCTCCGGGCTGAGCCGGCGAAACCCCGAAACGGCGAATTGGCCGCAGCTACGGCCGTGGAAGTCGCGTCCGCCGGCCAACCGCCCGCACACCCGACCGGTCGTCGCGAGACCAGCAGCCGCGCGGGCGGGCGGGCACGTCGGCTTCGGACCAGGACGTGGGTGCTCGTCGGGGGCGTGCTCGTGCTGGCGGCCGGGAGCGTCACCGGCGTCGTCCTGCTGCGCGACGAAGGGTCCCGCGGCCCGATCGCCCTGGCTGAGGACTCGCTCGGCATCGTCGATCCCGCGACGGGCCGTATTACCGGGCAGGTCGGAGTCGATGTCGGCCCGACGGCAGTCGCCGCCGGATTCCACTCGATCTGGACGACCAACATCGACGACGGTTCGGTCTCGCGGATCGACCCCTCGAGTCGCCACGTCATCGACACGATCAGGGTGGGTGCAGCGCCGTCGGCGATCGCCATCGGACCCGACTCGGTATGGGTCACCAACAGCGGGAGCGGCAGCGTCGCGCGGATCGACCCGACGACCGATGAACCGCGGACGATCCAGGTGGGCGTCGCGCCGAGTGGGGTGGTCGTCGCGCACGGATCGGTCTGGGTCACCAACGCCGCGGACGGAACCGTGTCGCGCATCGACCCAGGCCTGAATAGGGAGGTGCAGCGAATCGCGGTCGATTCCGGGCCTAGCGGGATCGCGGCCGGCCGCGACATCTGGGTGGCGAATTCAGCCTCCAACACGGTCACCAAGATCGACGGGCAGGATCCGGCGTTCACGCAGCGCATCCACGTGGGTGCCAACCCGCGGGGCATCGCCGTCGTCGGAAACGACGTCTGGGTGTCGTACAACGGAAGCGACCAGATCGCGCGGATCGCGGCGAGCGGCACGTCGGTCACCAGCCTCGTACCGGTCGGCGGACACCCCGACCAGATCACCGCAACCGGCGGCCACGTCTGGGCCACGCGGCAGGGTAGTGCGGCGATGGTGGAGATCGACCCCGCCGTCGACCGAGTGGTCCGCACCGTGCCCATCAGCCCGACCCCGGGCGGCATCGCCGGCGCGGGCGGAAGGCTCTGGGTGACGACCACGACCGACCCGGGAGCGCACCGCGGCGGCGCACTCCGCCTCGTAGGCGAGGCCGACGCGGTCGATCCGCTCTACCCCTCCGACAGCGCTCTGGACACGACCTCGCTGTTCTCAGGCAGCTACGACGGCCTGGTGGCGTTCCGCCACGCCAGCGGGGCCGACGGCCTGACCATCGTGCCGGATCTCGCTATGTCGATTCCCGAGCCGTCCGGCGACGGCCGCACCTACACATTCCAGTTGCGACGCGGCGTCCGGTTCTCGACCGGGCGACCGGTCACGGTGACCGACGTGCGCCGCGGACTCGAACGTAGTGCTGCGGTTCCGGACAACGGGCTTCAGACGCTCCTGGTCGGCGCGCGCGGTTGCCGGCCGAGCCACTGTGACATTTCCGGTATCAGCGTCGACGCCGCCGCGGAGACCGTGACGCTCAAGCTCGTTCGTCCCAGCGGGAACCTCCTCGATCTGCTCGCGAACGACGCCTCTGCCGTCCCGCCCCACACGCCGCTGGGCGAGACGAGCCGTCCGATCCCGGCGACCGGGCCCTACCAGGTGACGCGTTTCGTGCCGCACAAGAGCATCGTGTTCACCCGCAACAAATACTTCCACGAGTGGTCCGCGGCGGCGCAGCCATCCGGCTTTCCGGACACCATCGAGTACCGCATCCTGCCGGGAGGACATTCGAAAACCGCCATCGACGACGTCGCGTCTGGACACGCCGAATGGGCCGACGCACTCGAGGACGCCACGGACCTGGACGCGTACACCCTCGACACCTTGCAGACCCGGTTCGGCAGCCGGCTGTACGTCACGCCGACCCAGAACATGTACGGGCTCTTTCTCAACACCCGGATCCCGCCGTTCGACCAGCCGAAACTGCGCCAGGCGCTCGCGTTCGCAATCAACCGCAAGGCGGTCGCCGTCGACTGGTTCGCCCCCGCGGCCGTCACCTGCCAGTTCATCCCGCCCGACTACCCGGGTTACCAGCCCTATTGTCCGTACACCGCACAGCCGGGCGCGGGCTTGTGGCAGGCGTCCGATGTCTCGAAGGCGCTGGCACTGGTCAAGGGTCTGCACCCGCCACGCACGCCGGTGGTCGTATGGACGGACCCAGCCGCCAAAGCGGGCATGCAGCACGTCGTCGACGCACTGAACGAGCTGCACTTCCCGGCGCGGTTGAAGGTATGGCCGAATGAGAGCTTCGACTATTTCAACTACGTCATCGACTCGCGACACCGAGTCCAAGCCGGCTTCATGGGCTGGCTCGTCAACGACGCGAGCGCCTGGAACCTGTTCGACCTCTACCGGTGCGACGCGTTCGTTGCGGGAGACGTGACCAACAACAGCAATCCAGCAGAGTTCTGCGACCCGACAATGGACCGGCTGATCGAGCGGGCCGACGCCACTCAGGCGACCTCGCTCGCCCAGGCGGATCAGCTATGGGGCGCGGTGGAACGGCGCCTCGTCGATGCCGCGCCGTGGATCCCACTCGTCAACCCGGTCTCGGTCGACGTGCTGTCCGAACGAGCGCACAACTTCAAGCGGACGCCCACACTCGGGGTGCTCTTCGATCAGATGTGGGTGCGCTGACCGCCCTACTCCCCTCACGAGCATGCGTTGGGCCACCGGCCATGCCGACAGCGATCCGACCAGCCAAGTCCTACAACGGCGCAGACGTGTCGTTTACGTGGCTGAGCCCGACTACCCGGCGACGTCCTTGTTCTCGGGGACGAACTGGCTGGCGATGAAGCTCGCCCCCTGCGGGTCATTGATCGTGGCCAGCCTGGCCCATGGGGCGTCGTGTGGAGCGGAGACGACCTCGCCGCCGAGTTCGCGCGCCTTCGCCGCTGTGGCCGCGATGTCGTCGACTGCGAACGTCACGCTCCAGTGCGCCGAAAGCTCGGCATCGCCAGCGCCGATCAGATTGGCTGCGGCGACCACGTCGATGAATCCCTCGGGAGCGCCCATCTGCGCCATCTGCTCACGAACGCCCGGCATCTTCTCCTCCAGGTGATCGCCGTAGCCGGGCAGCATCCACATCACGCCAGCCGGGATCGTCAACCTCCGCCAGCCGAACACCGTCCCGTAGAAGGCCTCGGCCGCGTCGAGATCCCGCGTGTGAAGGGTGTTGAAGTTCAGCGAACCGTGTTCGTTGACGACCTGCGCCCCTTTGTGACTGCCCGGTTGCCAGACGCAGAACGCCGCACCCTCAGGATCAGTAAGTACCGCCATCCGCCCGGCGCCCATGACGTCGAAGGGCTCGGCCACCACCCCGCCACCGGCATCGCGAACCTTCGCCGCCGTCTCGTCGGCGTTATCGACCCACATATAGGTGTTCCACTCTGCCGTGGCCGGCGCACCATCAGGGATCGATCCGACCGCCGCCACATCCCCACCCCGAATGCGTCCCATGAAGTACTTGCCCGGCGCCTCGGGCGGCATCGCGTCCTCGAGCTCCCAGCCGAACAGGCCTCCGTAGAAGGTGCACGAGGCGTCGGGGTCGGGCTGGCTGGTGTCGATCCAGCACGGAACGCCAGGGATGTAACCGTCTCGCTCAGGCATGACCGCCTCCATTGCCTCAAGGGTGTCCCTGGAGACTACGAAGCAACACCGACAACGCAGCACGGGGCGTACGGGCCGCTCTGCTCCACCCGAAGTTCCGCGGGCACCAGAAGGGCTAATTCCGGCCGTCGGCCACTGATCAGGTGAGTGGCAGATGACTCGATCGGTACAGTCCTTTCACCTCCGGGCGAAGTGGACTTGGCGATGACCGTTCGGCTGGCGCGTTGGTGGAACCTTCTCGTCGCTGTGCTTGTGGCGGCCGCGCTTGTCGTGCAGCTGTGGATTGCCGTTCGCGTCAGCGCCACCCCACGGGCGCACGCAGTCGGCACGCTGGCCGGCACCCCGATGGCCAACCGCGTGCTGCGGGTGCTGAGCTTCTTCACGATCCAGAGCAACATCCTCAGCGGTGTCACGTCCGCGCAACTCGCCCGCCGCCCCACCCGCGATGGTGCGCTCTGGCGAGCGGTGCGGCTGGCCGCCCTGTTCGGCATCGCCGTGACCGGCATCGTGTATTCGACCGTGTTGGCGAAGGTGCATGAACCCCACGGTTGGCAAGAGACCAGCACCAATACGGTCTTCCACTACGTCGTGCCGATCATGATGGTGCTCGGCTGGCTGTTGTTCGGCCCTCGTTCCCGAATCGAGCGCCGAACGGTCTCGCTCGCCATCCTCTGGCCGATCGCATGGGCCGGCTACATCCTGGCCTACGGCGCCATCACGAAGTGGTACCCGTACCCGTTCGTCGACGTCAGCAGCCACGGATACGGCCGCGTGATCGGGAACGCCGCCGCCGTCGTCGCTGTCCTTCTTGTGGTGACCGGTCTGTACTGGCTCGGCGACACGCGACTCCCGCCATCGGCGGGCGCCACGGGCGACAGCCGGTAGGCGTCCTGATTGACCGCGACCGCGAGACCACGGCGCTGGTGGAGTTGCCGCTCTGGGCACGATCCCGGCCGCTGTCAACCTCCTCGTGTGACCATTGTTGGACCGGTATCGCCGTGTCATTGAATGTGCGTGGCGATCGGCAAGAGGTGCTGGGCGAAATCGAAGGATGCGGTTCCGACCGCGGCCAGGTCGTGGGCGATGCTGTCGAGTTCGGGCAACGTCGCCTCATCACCGTCCGCCGTCAACGCCAGGACGGTCGCGCCCCGGCGACGAGCGTCGCTCAACCGCTGCAACAGATCGGCACCGGCCCGGTCAGGGGCCACGACGAGCAGCGCGTCCGCGCGAGTCGCGTGCTGGATCGCGTCCAAACCCACGGACAGGTGCGCGGCGGCGTGGTCCGGGACGCGATGGCGCACCAGCCTTGGTGACACTGCCCGCGCCCGCGATTGCTGCCAATGCGCGACGAGGTGCCACGGCTCGTAGTCGGGTGTGCCGACGATCAGCAAGTCGCCCGAGCGGGCCGAGCGTCCCAGGGCAGCGGCGATTCGGGAGACCCCGCTGAACGCGGGAGCACGCACAAGCGCCCGCAGCCGCGACCGTGACAAGTGCAGTTCCACCGCGCAGCCTCCCAGCCGACCTTCTCTCTCGTAGGCATCGGCACGGGGACGACGTAGCTGAGGTGCGGTCGCGTCGAGACCGCTCGGGTGTGATGTCTCACCCGAATTCCGGGGCGGACGCGCTAATGTTTCGGCCATCCCGGCCGATGGTTGGCTCGTGGCTGAGGATTCCCGGGTCGATAGATGGCGTGCGCGCCCGGTTTTCGCCATGGCCCTTCGAGTCGTGATTGTCGCGGTACCGCTGGGTCTGGGTTACGTGGCCACGGTGATTTGCCTGCATTTGTTGAGCTCTCAGCTCGAAACGAGCAAGTGGTGGCTGGTGCCGGTCGTCGCCGTCAGCATCGTCGTGTGTATGAGCGTGGAGCGGGTTACCCGCCGATTGCTGCCGCTCGCGGCCTTGCTGAAACTGAGCATGCTGTTCCCGGATCGCGCGCCCAGCCGTTTCAAGGTCGCACGTCGGGCCATGTCCACGGAGCGGGCGGCAAAGGGTTCTCCTGGTGGGACTACGGACGCGGCTTCGTCGGCGGAGCGTGCCCTGGCGCTCATCACCGCGCTGACGGCGCATGATCGCCGCACTCGTGGGCACAGCGAGCGGGTCCGGCTGTTCACCGACCTGCTCGGGGAACAGTTGCGGCTGCCGCGCGATGCGCGGGACAAGCTGCGGTGGTCCTCTCTGTTGCATGACATCGGCAAGTTGCGGGTTGCAGCCGACATTCTGAACAAGCCGAGCAAGTTGGACTCCGCCGAGTGGGACGTGGTCTCCGGTCACCCCGTCGCAGGCGAACAACTGCTCGGCCCACTGATCGTCTGGTTGGGCGAGTGGGGTGGTGCGGTGCGCCAGCATCACGAGAGGTTCGACGGTGCCGGTTACCCCGATGGCGTCGCCGGTACCGACATCTGCCGGGCCGCGCGAATCGTCTCCATTGCCGACTCCTTCGAAGTCATGACCGCGCACCGCACGTACAAGAAACCCGTGGCTACGATCGCGGCGCGGGCCGAGTTGACTCGCTGCGCGGGCACCCAGTTCGATGCCACGTACGTCCGCGCGTTCCTCGCGATCTCGCTGCCGCGCCTGCTGTGGGCGATGGGTCCCGGCTCGTTGCTGATGAACCTTCCCGTGCTGCGCGCTCTTGCCGACACCGCCAACAAGGGCGCGGTCGCGACGGCTCAGTCCACTGTGATCAGTGCCTCCACTGCAGCAGTGATCGCGGGCGCCGCCGTCAGCGCCGCGGGGCCGGCAGCTCACCATGCCCAGCCCGTCGCCCGGGTGGCAGCTCCGACCCAACACAGCACGACTGCCCCGGCGACCCCCCGCCCGCGACTGACGACCCCGGCTCCCACCAAACGGCCACCCGTCAAGCCGGTCAAGCCAAAGGTCACGCCCGTTGCCGTCGTCCCCCGAGCGGTAACGCCAGACCCGGTACCGCCGGTGACGCCACCGCCATCACCGACGCCACCGCCGGTCGCTCCTCCAATCGTTCCTCCAGTCGTCGCCACGGCCGACGTCGCGTTCGCGTGGGTGCCGTTCCCGGTGATCGCGTCCACCGATGCATCGGTCGGGTTCACGGCCAACTCGACGACGGTCGCCGTCATGTGCTCACTGGACGACGCACCCGCGGCGGTCTGCGGCGGATCGTCAGTGACGTATGCCAATCTCGCTGACGGTTCGCACGTCATTGCTCTCACCCCGCTGGACGAACTCGGTCAGGCCGGCACCACGATCAGCACGGCGTTCACCGTCGACACTCTCGCGGCGACCGTCGCCTGGACCTCCACGCCGCCGGCCCAAGTGGCCTCCGGCGACGTCACCCTCAGGTTCGTGGCCGACGACCCGTCGGCAGTGACGTGGTGCTCGCTCGACGGTGCCGCTGCCTCGCAATGCGTCAGCCCATACAACCTTGCGGCCCTGGCCGACGGGCCGCACTCGATGAGCGTCTACAGCGTGGACCCAGTCGGCAACATGGGCCCAGCGATCCAGACGACGTTCACCGTGGACACGATCAAACCGATCGTCGCCATCACCAGCGCCCCTGCGGCCGTGCTCACCACCAGCACGGCAACGCTCGACTACACCGTGGATGATCCGTCGGCCACCGCCTGGTGCGCACTGGACGGCGCCGTCGCCACGACGTGTACCAGCCCGATCACCTACTCAGCGCTGGCAGACGGTCCGCACGACGTCACGGTGTATGCCGTCGATGCGGTCGGCAACGTCGGGACGGCCGAACACAGCAGCTTCACCGTGGATACCAGCGCGCCGACTGTCACGTTCACATCCGCACCCGCCGCCATAGTCCCGTCCCATTCGGTCTCCGTCGGCTTCGCCGTCGACGATCCCGACGCCACCGCCTGGTGCGCCCTGGACGGCGGCGCCGCGGCGCAATGCGCGAGTCCGGTCACCTACGACGCGCTTCCCGACGGCCCGCACAGCGTGTCCGTGTTCGCCATCGATGCCGCAGGAAACACCGGCGCGACGATCCAAACGAGCTTCACCGTCGACGCGACGGCGCCCACCGTCACGCTGGACAGCGTCCCGGCCGCGGTGAGCAACGTTCCGTCAGCGAGCGTGGCCTTCAGCGTCGACGACCCCAACGCCACCGCGTTCTGCTCCCTTGACGGGAGCACACCCACCACGTGCACGAGCCCGGTCACCTACAGCGGCCTCAGCGATGGTTCACACGTCGTCGACATCTACGCAACGAGCCTCGCCAACCAGCAGAGCGCCACCGCCAGCACATCGTTCGCGATCGACACCCAGGCCCCGGCCGTCACGATCACGCACGCACCCGCCAGCCACTCGACGACGGCCGACGCCAGCCTGACCTTCACCGTCGACGACCCCAACGCCGGCGCCTGGTGCTCGTTCGACGGCGCCGCCGCGACGGCCTGTACGAGTCCGGTCGATCTCAGCGCGCTCGGCGACGGCCAACACACGGTGGCCATTCACGCCACGGACCCGGCCGGCAACACCAGCCCCGTCGTGCAGGCCAGCTTCACACTCGACAACACCGCACCCACCGCAACGTTCACGACGACGCCCGGTGCATCGCCGAGCCGCACGGCAACGGCGGCCTTCACCACCAACGACCCCAACGCGACCACGTGGTGCAGCCTCGATGCGAACGCCGCCCAGGTTTGCACCAACACCGTCACCTATACCGGCCTCAGCGACGGCACCCACACCATCAGCGTCTACGCCATCGATCAAGCCGGCAACCAAGGCGCCACCATCAGCACCAGCTTCACCGTCTCCGCGGCCGCCCCCACGCTCCTGACCACGCCGCCGGCGAAGAGCTCCAACAAGAACATCACCTTCACGTGGGTCTTCCAGCCCGGCCTGACCTATCAATACAGTTTTGACGGCGTGCACTGGGCGACCACGACGACGCTCACCAGCTACCTGGTCAAGCTGCAACCGGGCTTCTATACCTTCCGCCTACGCGGCATCGACTCGCATTTCGCGCCAACCGCTGTCACCACGTTCGCGTTCAGGGTCACCTGACCGCTCGCAGTATTTCGGCTGATGGCTGACAGTTGCCCCGAGCACGGCATTTGACCGGCCAATGCGCGCCAGATGTGGCCCGCGTCGGGTCAACAATCGTCGTACCGAATCGTCGCAAACTACCTTCCTAGGAAGGTACCTGTTGGTCGGTCAGTGCGGAAACCCTTACATACACAGGGGTTTACTCGGCGTTCGCGTGCCTCAACTCACGTTTGACGTTTCGCCCTGGGTGCGCGAATCTTCGCCTGCCTTATCCAAGGCGGGGGGCGCTGCAAAGCGCGGAAATGGCAACTTCTGGTGTCCCCATCTGTCTATATCGGGGGACTGAAATGCGCAGATTCACGAAGAAGCAGTACCTGGTTGCCGGAGTTGCGGCCGCCATCATCGCCGGCACCGCCGGCTCGGCCATCGCCTACTGGACCAGCATCCGGTTCCGGCACCGGTGCAGCAGCGACTGCGGGCACGCAGCGACCTGACGGTCACGCCAGTCCGGCGCCATCACCGGCCTCACGCCCGGTGGCGTCGTCGGCTCGCTGAACGTCACCGTCGGCAACATTCGACGGCCGTCAGCCAGCAGATCGGCACCGTCACTGCGCCGCCGTCAGCTTCGCCGGCGGCTGCCTCGCAGCCGGCTGGACGGTTCACGCTCCACGGCCAACGGACCGACCGACCGTCGCCGGCGAACCTCGAGCTGCCGCAGTCGAGGTCAGCGACTGATCGCGTTCAACGAACGACCGGCGTCAACCAGGACGCCTGCAAGAGCGCGATCGTCATCGTTCACGCTCTCGCAGCTGATCTAGCTAGCTCGTTCTCCGGGCGGCTTCGGCCGTCCGGAGAACGGGTGCTGGTTGCAGTCCAGGCACGTTGAGTCAGTTCGTTCATGGGCCGGGGGGCTTTGGTGAAGATCGCAAGCGCGAAGCGGGTGCTGCTCGTAACGGCAGGTCTCGCGGCGATCGTGGGCATCGGTGCCACGGTCAGCGCAGCATCCGGTAGCCCTGACTTTGCGGTCACGGCCAGCCCCCACACCGCATCGGTGGTGCGTGGCGGTCACGTCCAGTTCAACGTCGCGATGACGTCCTCGAACGGCTTCCACGGCGCCATCGCGCTAACGGTCAGCGGACTGCCGGCCGGAGCGTCGGGCACCTTCTCGTCCGACCCGTACTACGGCGATTCGCACCGCATCCTCACCGTGTCGACGAGCTCGCAGGCATCGCCCGGCTCGTCCACTCTCACCATCACCGGCAAGAACGGTTCGCTCAAGCACACCGCCCAGGTCGTGCTGACCACCACGCAACCGGCCACACCCGGCTTCAAGCTCGCGGTTTCGCCGAGCAGCCGCACTGTCTCGGCCGGCTCGTCCGGCACCTACGCGGTGACGATCACCCGCACCAACTTCTCCGCGGCGATCGGGTTCACCGTCACCGGTGTCCCGGCCCACGCGAGTGCGACGTTCAGCCCGACCTCGACGAGCGGCAACAACACGACGCTCACGGTGCATACCGCGTCGAACACGCCGTTGGGTTCGTCGACGCTGACGATCAAGGGTCAGTCCGGCAGCCATACCGCCACCGTCACTGCGCACCTGAGTGTGACCAAGCCACCGGCGCCGTGCTTCAAACTCGCGGTGGCGCCGGCCAACCTCAACCTCTCCGCCGGTGCGTCCGGTGACTACACCGTGACGATCACCCGCACCAACTTGACCGGCGCGATCGCGTTCACCGTCACCGGCCTGCCGGCTCACGCGAGCGCGACGTTCAGCCCGACCTCGACCACCGGCAACACGACCACGTTGACCGTGCACACCGCGTCGAACACGCCGCTGGGCTCGTCGACGCTGACGATCAAGGGCCAGTCCGGCAGCCACACCGCGACCGTGACCGCGCACCTGACCGTCTCGGCCGGGCACGCCCAGGCGTTCACCATCGCCGGCTCGCTGGACCGCACCCTGGCCCCGGACGTCACCGGCTACCTCGACCTGGCGCTGACGAACTCCAACAACCAGCCGCTCAGCATCACCGGCCTTAGCGTCACGATCACCGGCACGAGCAAGCCGGCGTGTACGACGAGCAACTTCGCGGTGACCCAGTTCAGCGGCGCCTACACGTTCTCCGTCCCGGCCAACTCGACCAAGACCCTGTCGCAGCTGGGCATCCCGCAATCGGCCTGGCCCAAAGTCAAGATGATCAACCTGTCCACCAACCAGGACGCCTGCAAGAGCACGAGCCTGGCCCTCGGCTACACCGGCACCGGACAGGGCAACTGATGAGTAACGCACAGCACGCTGCTCCGGTTGGAATTGCGCGTCGCCTCGCGCGCCGAGTGACATCGCGGACGTCGGTCGTGATCGCTGTCGTCGTCGCCATCGTCGCCGTCAGCTCAGGACTTGCTTTCGCCTATTGGTCGTCGTCGGGTACTGGCACCGCGAGTGCCACGACCGGCACGCTCCATGAGCCCACGAGCGTCGGCGCGACCTCAACAGCCGGCAGCGGAACGGCCGTCGTCTCGTGGACGGCATCCGCAGGCCCGCTGACACCGGACGGCTACTACGCCACCCGGACCAACGCCAGTCACGTGACGAGCGCTGCCTGCAACACGAATGCCACCGCTTTGACCGCGGGCACAACGTGCAACGACACGTCCCTCGCCCCAGGGTCGTATACATACAACGTCACGGCCGTCTACCGCAGCTGGACCGCAATGAGCGCTGCCAGCACCCCGGTGACCGTCACCCAGGGGACGCAGGCCATCACGTTCACTTCGACGGCACCAACGAACGCAACCTACGCCGGACCGAATTACACGGTCACGGCGACCGGCGGCGGATCCGGCAACCCGGTGACCTTCACGATCGATGCGAGTGCATCCGGCGTCTGCTCCATCTCCGGCGCGACCGTCAGCTTCACCGGCGTCGGAACCTGCACGATCAATGCCAACCAGCTCGGCAACGCGAACTACCAAGCCGCCCCGCAAGCACAACAGGCATTCACCGTAGGCAAAGCCCCGCAGACCATCACTTACACCTCAACAGCGCCGACGAACGCCACCGTCGGAGGCGCCACCTATACACGTGACTGCGACAGGCGGCGCGTCCGGCAACCCGGTGACACTCACCATCGACAGCACAACCACTGCATCTGCTCCATCTCTGGCGCAACCGTCAGCTTCCTGGCCGTGGGCACATGCATCGTGGACGCAAACCAAGCAACGAACGCGAACTACTTTGGGGCGAACCAGGTCCAGCAATCCATCGCGGTCGGGAAGGGCGCACAGGCGATCACGATCACCTCGACGGCTCCAAACGCCGCCACTGTGGGTGGAGCTCCGTACACAGTGACCGCTACCGGCGGCGCCTCCGGCAATGCAGTGACATTCACAGCGCGACGACCGCCATCTGCACCGTTCTCGGCGCGACGGTTTCGTTCGTCGGTGCTGGCACATGCACGATCAACGCCAACCAAGCCGGCGGCACCAACTACCTCGCTGCGAGCCAGATGCAGCAGACATTCACCGTTGCCAAGGCGAATCAGTCCATCACATTCACCTCGCCGGCACCTGGCGCCGCAACCGTCGGCGATACCTACACTCCGACGGCGACGGCCACCTCCGGCTTGACGGTGACATTCACCAGCGCAACGACCGCCGTCTGCACTGTCTCGGGTACGACGGTGAGCTTTGTTACCGGTGGTAGCTGCACGATCAATGCCGACCAGGCTGGCAACGGCACCTACAACGCCGCCGCAACAGTGACGCAGACGTTCGCCATTGCCAAGGCCGGCCAGTCGATCGCGTTTACCTCCACAGCGCCTTCCAACGCGACCGTCGCCGGCGCGACATACACCGTGAGCGCCACCGGCGGCGGATCTGGCAACGCCGTCACGTTCACCAGCGCCACCACGGGCGTCTGCACGGTCTCCGGTTCAACGGTCAGCTTCGTCGGCGCCGGAACCTGCACGATCAATGCTAACCAAGCTGGCAACGCAAGTTACAACGCCGCGCTCCAGGCCCAGCAGGCATTTACGGTGGTCACTCCGGTGACCGCGACAAAGTTCTTGATCAGCGCACCAACGCCGGATACGGCCGGAACCGCCTTCACTGTCACGATTACCGCAGCCAACGCCGCCAACGCGACTGCCACCTCATACACCGGCAGCCACACGATCACACTGACAAGCACGGCCGGCACCAGTCCGAGCGGCGCCGGCCCGACGCTGCCAAGCGGATCTCGGACCTTCACGAACGGTCAGGCCACTGTCTCCGTAACTCTCGTGAACGCACAGACCGGCGTGACGATTTCGGCTTCTGACGGCTCAATCGCGGGCACATCCGCAGGAATCAACGTCGTGGCAGCGACGCCGAGCAAAATGACCTTCGTTAATTGTTCGCTGCCATCCACAGGAAGCGCTTGCGCTCCGACCCCGGTTCACATTGGCAACAACGCCAGCATGACTGCAAATATTGACCTAACGGATTCGTACGGGAACCTGTCTATGCCAGCCGGGACGGTCACGATCGCACTGACTAGTGGGGACGCGACCTTCACAGTCAGCTCCCCAGTCACAGTGTCGCCGGCATCGACACGAAGCTCGGCATTCACAATCACACACGCACAGAACAACGGGCCGACGGTGACGATCACGGCGCACGTGACGGCGGGTGCCATCATGGCTGATACTTCAATCACCGTTGTGAAGTAGGCAGGCGACACGACGATCTTGAAATCGAGCCCGCGACAATGCGATCGCGTGTACTTCGGCATCGAGATTTTGCAAGGACTCCGACCACTGATTGCCGCCACCGGTCTGAACACGAGGTCTGGTGCGGGAGCGCGTAGGACTCAACCACACCACCGAGTTGGCTGCCGTACTCGCAACCAACAGGATCGGCACGAACACCTGCCGCGTGTCTGATGCAGGGACTCGTGCGGGCGACGGCTTCGGTGGAATGGTCCGTGTGCGAAGTGGTCAACCCGCCCGTTCTCGTTCTGTGGCGCCGCACCGTCAGATGTGCTCATGCGCCCGTAACCGATAGCGTCGTCGGTCCCACCGTCCCTGGCCGGCCCGGGACGTCCAGCGAGGGATGCAGCCATGACCCGACAGGCAGTCAGCACGACCGAGGCACCGCCCGCGCTCGGGCCCTACAGCCAGGCGATCGTCGCCAACGGCTTCGTGTTCTGCTCCGGAACGGCCGGCATCGACCCGGCGACCGGCACCGCCCCCGACGGGATCGAAGCGCAGACCGAGCAGGCGCTGCGCAACCTCGCGGCCATCCTCGAGTCCGCCGGCGCATCGATGGCCGACATCGTCAAGACCACGATCTTCTACGCCGACGTCGCCGACTTCGCGCGGCTCAACGAGGTCTACGCCCGGCACATGCCCGACCCACCACCGGCCCGCTCAGCTCCGGCCAACGTGCAGCTTCCGCGCGGGCTCCTGGTTTCGATCGAGGCCATTGCCGCGCTGCCCGGCTGAGCCGCGCAGGGTCCACTAGGCCGCCCAGGGTGGCGTGCCGATCGGCGTGCCGTCCGCACCCGTCGCCCTGAACCCAGCGCGGATCGCCACGTGCACCCGCGCCGGCACGTCACCCGCGTTCACGAGCTGGATCGGTTCACCCGCCGGCACGATCACGGCGTCGCCCGCGCTCACCAGGTCGCCGTCCGGCGAGAGGCGGATCGCGCCGTCGAGAACCATGAACACCTCGTCACGGTCCAGGACGTGCGGGTCGGGCGAAACCAGCTCCGGATCGACGGTCAGTAGCCAGGCACAGGTCTCCGCCGAACCCCGGCTCGGCGAGGCGAGCGCGGTGAAGTGGACGCCGGGCAATTCGTAGGTCGGCGCCTCGGCGCCACGAATCACATGCATTTCGACTCTCCAGAGATAGACAAGCGTGCTTGACCAAGTGGTCTTGTCTATCTTGGAGCAATGGGAGCTGCCGCGCAACCGCCTTCTGACCTCGGCATTCTGGTGCTGCTCGCCTACCAGGGCTTCGTCCGGCAGCTGCACGACGACATGGCCGGCACACGGCTACGACGACCTCGGCCGCTCGGACGGTGTCGTCTTCCGGATGCTCAACCACCAGCCGCGGACGGTCAGCGAACTCGCCGAGAGGCTGGAGATCAGCAAGCAGGGCGCGGCACAGATCATCGACGACATGCAGCGCCGCGGCTACGTGGTGCGCACGCCCTGACCCGAGCGACGCGCGAGCCAAACTCGTCGCCCTCAGTCCGCGCGGGCGCTCAGCGCTCGACGTGGCCCGCCGCTTTCACCGCAGCTACGAGAAGCGGCTGACTCGCAACCACGGCCCCGAGGCCATCGAAGCCCTTCGCGCGATCCTGCAGACCATGGCCGACGCCGCGCCAGAGGGGCTCGACCGCGAACTACGCGGCGTCTACCTCTGACCCGGCCGCCCGACGGCAACGGCCGCCGGCTCGTGATCCAGGCGTAGCGCGGTGACTACGCGGCCGCGTCGGCCCGCTCGACAGCGGCGCCGTCGTCAGTCAGTTCGCCCGGGCCGCGCAGTTCGTCAATACGCACCAGCGCCACCCCGGCGATGACCAGCACCCCGCCGACGAACTGCACCGTGGCCGGCACCTGGGCCAGCAGCAGCCAGGCGAAGAGCACCGCGAACAGCACCTCGGTAAGCCCGACGAACGACGCCACCTTCGCGCCCAGCAGACGCGCGGCCCCGATCCCGGCCACGTACGCGATCACCGCCGCTATGAGGGAAAGCGCAAGGACGGGCACCAGCCAGCTCGTCCGGTGATCGAGCAGCGTGACATCGGTGAACTCGGCCCGCATGGGCAGCGCGTGGGCCGCGCCGAGCGCGATCAGGGCCACGGCGGCCACGCACATCCCGGCCCAGGCCAGCACCAACGGCGGCACCGGATCGTCGGTGGACGATGACACGACGAAGTACACAGCCAGGCCGGCCGCCGCGCCCAAGCCCCACAGCACCCCGATCGGATCGAGGCGGTGTGAGCCGACCAGATCGAGCACGAGCAACAATCCGAGCACGGCGACGGCGCCGCCGGTGACCGTCAGCCGCCGCGGCCGCAGGCCGTGACGCAGCCACAACCACCCGACGACCAGGAACGTGCCGAGGTACTCCAGCAGCAGGGCGACGCCGACCGACAGGTGCGACACCGCGTTGAAGAAGAACAGCTGCGCGCCCGCGACGGCCAGCAAGCCGTAGAGCCCGATCGTAGCCGCGCCTCGGCGCAACAACGACCACTGGCCCCGCAGCTGCACGACGGCCGGACCGGTCAGCACGAGCGCGCCGAGCGCGATCCGCGCTGTCACTGCGGCCGCGGGCGTCCAGCCGACGTCGATCAACGATGTGGCCAGCGCCCCGGACGTGCCGAACGTGGCCGCCGACAGGACCGCGAGCATGATCCCGGTCGCTCGAACAGGCTCGGCTCGCATCGCTGCCTCCATGGGATGTTGGGTAAGTACCAAACTGGCGTACACTGCTTACTCACCGAGACGCTATCGGGTGCCGTGAAAGGAGTCAACGTGGTTTTTGCCCATGACACGGAAGTGGCGCTCGCCGCCGCTGCGGCACTGGTGAACACCGACCAGGACGACCACGACGACCTGCCGGACGTGGCCGCGCTGGACCAGTTCGTGCGCGAGTGGGGCTGGACCGGCAAGCGTCGGCGCGACCAGGCCGAGCTCGCCGCGGTGCGCGCCCTGCGCCCCCGACTGCGCCGCCTGTGGCACATCGACGAGGACAGCGCGGTCGAACTCGTCAACGGTTTGCTGCGCGAGGCCCGCGCGTTGCCGCAGCTGGTGAAGCACGACGAGTGGGACTACCACCTGCACGCAACGTCATCGGATGCGCCGCTTGCCGACCGCATGGTCGTGGAGGCCGCGATGGCCTTCGTCGACGTCATCCGGCAGAAGGAGCTCGGCCGGCTGCAGACCTGCGCCGCCGACAACTGCGAGGACGTCCTCGTCGACCTGTCCAAGAACCGTTCCCGGCGCTTCTGCAGCACGTCCTGCGCCAACCGAACCAACGTGGCGGCTTACCGAGCCCGCCGAATCGGCCGATCCCGTTGAGCCCGCACCCGAGTCGCCGGGACCGGTAGCGGATCCTCGGCCACGGGCGGCGCGGCCCGGTTGCGGGAATTGCGCACCGCCAGCAGCAGGCCGGCACCGAGGATCGGAAGCAGGGCGCCGAGAGCCAGCAACGTGCGAAGCAGCGGACTGAGCCCGGTGCTCGCGAGGGTGAGTGACCCGCCCGCGGCGCCAGCACCGGACGCGTTCGTGTGCGCGCCGCCGAGTTGCGCGCCACCGGCCGAGGTGCGGGTCGACACCACGATGATCGAGCCGGTCGCAGAGCGGCGCGACGCCTGGCTCGACGAGCCCGGCGGGTCACCGATCGGCACCATGCCGCTGGTGGAGCTAGCGGAGACCGTCGACGTGTCAGAGACCGTCGCGGTGTCAGAGACCGTCGCGGTGTCAGAGACCGTCGCGGTGTCAGAGATTGTGGGCGTGTCAGAAATTGTGGGCGTGTCAGAGATTGTGGGGGTAGACGTGACCGTCGGGGGATCGGTGACCACCGCCGTGTCGCAACCCGGGGTGGTGATCGCGTTCGCGGCGAGCGTGATGGCGGCGCCGGTGCTCAACGCGCGCCCTTCGAGGTTCGTCCCGGCGCCCAACCCGATTGCTCCCGTCGCCATGATCGAGCCCTTGAACGACGAAACCGCACCCACGGTGGCGTCGCTGCCGACCTGCCAGAAGACGTTGCAGGCTTGGGCCTGGCCGATCACGAGCACTTGGGTGGCCGCGGCGACGGTCAACGCCGTACCGACCTGGAAGATGAACTGCGCGTCGGGGTCACCCTGCGCGTCCAGCGTGAGCGCACCGCCGACACTGAGCGCGGCCGCCGCGTTGTAGACGCCGGGGAAGACCGTCTGAGTCGTCAACGCACCGCCGATGTCGGTGCCGCCGGGGGCGGTGGCCGCCGCGGTGTAGGCCGCGCTCAACGCGTCCTGCGCCTGAGCCGCCGCGGTGTCGGTGAGATGGGTGGAGCCGTGGACGACGATGGGATCCCCGGTGACGGCCGTGCCGGGGCTCAAGCCCAAGTCCTGGCTCAGGTCGGTGAAGCCGGTGTTGTTCACCGAGGTGCCGGCCAGTACCGAGTACGTGCCCGCACTTCCCAACGTCAACGCACCGGCCGCGCCGGCCTGCGGCGACATCGCCAGCACCGCGCCGAGTAGCGCCGCGCTCGTGGCGGCGGCCACCGCGGCGATCGTGGTCGAGCGGACGGCATGGCCGGTCGCGGTCACGCGCGCTCGAATGGCGACGGTCATGGGAATCTCCTGGACGGGAACCGCACCAGAGCGGGGCTTCGGTGCCGGCAGCCCGACATCGTGGAGACAAGGCAGGCGGTCAGAACAACGCCTCGCAGTATTTTAACACGAATTTGACATTCACCTCTGACCCGACATTCGCCGGGTCACAGCACCAGCGCGGCGTCGGTGCGGAGGCAGCCAGCTACCATCCGTTGCCGCCACTCGAAAGGCTTCGACCCATGAGCGAACCCACTCACCAGCTCGCCCGCGTCCACAACTTCGGCGTCTCCCTCGACGGCTTCGCGACCGGAGAAGGACAGACCCTTGACGCGCCCTTCGGCCACGCCGGCCTCCGACTGATGGAATGGTTTTTCGACACGGCGATGGGTCGCGAGCTGCAGGGTCGCGGACCGGGCGGCAGCCGAGGCGTCGACAACGCGTTCACCGAGTCGGACTTCCGCGGCATCGGCGCTGAGATCATGGGGCGGGGAAAATTCGGCCCGCAAACCGGTCCGTGGGAGGACGAGTCCTGGCGCGGCTGGTGGGGCGACGAACCGCCGTTCCACACGCCGGTATTCGTCCTCACCCATCACCCGCGCCCGTCGATCGAGATGGCCGGCGGCACCACATTCCACTTCCGGGACGCCGCGCCGGCCGACGTGCTGGCCGAGGCCCGCGACGCGGCCGGCGGCCTCGACGTCCGCATCGGCGGCGGGCCGACGACGGTTCGCAACTTCCTCGCCGACGACCTCATCGACCACCTGCACGTGACGATGACACCGATCGTGCTCGGTCGCGGAGTGAGCCTCTGGGCCGGCCTCGAGGGTCTCGAGCAGCGCTTCGAGGTGGAGATCGTCCCCTCACCCCAAGGCGTCGTCCACCTGACCTTCACCCGTACCGGTGACTAGCAATCCCAGAACGACACGCCGTCGCTCTGCTGCTCAGCCCAGCAGCTTGCGCATCACCCAGCGCGGGCGGCCGCCGCTACGACCAGTGGTGGCCGCTGCGCGTTGGAACCCGGCGCGCTCGAACAGCGCCAGCGTTCCGACGTAGCCGGAGATGGTGTCGACGCGCCCGTCCTCGGCATCCACGGGATAGCCCTCGATGACGTCGGCGCCGCGCGCCGCTGCATGCTGCACCGCACCGGCCAGCAGGTGGTGCATCAGGCCGTGCTTGCGGTAGCCGGAGCGGACGACGAAGCAGACGGCACTCCAGGCTTCGCGGTCGTCGACGACGGGGATGGTGCGGGAGTTGAGCAAGCGCCGGTAGCTCGCTCTCGGCGCGATGGAGCACCAACCGGCCGGGATGTCGTCGACGTAGACCAACACGCCGGGGCCGGGGTCGGCTGCGCACTCCGCCTGCATGTACGCCGGCCGCTCCAGCGCGGGCACCCGGCTGTCGCGGTAGGCCATGCACCAGCAGCCCCGCGCGTCGGGCCGCTGGACGCCGACGACGGTGGCGAAGTCGTCGAAGCGGCCCACCGCGGGCCGGACGTCGATCGTCGGCTCGTGGTCGGTCGGGAACCGTGGCTGGCCCGGCATGACTGCGAAGCTACCTCGCCGGTGCGACTCAGCCCGTGGTGCGCTCGCAGGCCCAGGCCGTCAGGGCCTGCATGTCGGCGCCGGCTCGGACGTAGGCCCGCTGCTGCGCCGCGCCCGTCCCCTCCGAACGCACCCGGTCGAGTTCGGCCGCGACGAGGTCGGTGTCGCCGAAGCGGTCCAGCGCCGGACGGACGAACGCGACGAGCTGCTCCACGGCATCGATCGCGCGCACCGGCTCGGCCCTGGGCAGGATCAACAGCCGGTCCGAGAGCCCGGATCGCGCCGCGGCCCAGCCGGCCGCGTGCAGGTACTCGGCCCGGATCGACGGCGCCGGCTCACCGGCCCGCCAGCTGCGGACCGATTCCTCGACCAGCGCGCGGCACAGCGCCGCGATGGCGACCGTGCGCTCGACATCGAGGCTGACGTCGGCCACGCGGATCTCGACCGTGGGATAGCGGGCCGAGACCCGCGCGTCGAAGTAGATGGCCGCCTCGTCGAGCGCGGCACCGCCGCGAATCAACCGCTCGACGGTGTCGCGGTAGGTCGCGAAGGTGCCGAACGGCTGGGTCGGGCCGGCGGTTGGCCACCGCTGCCACAGCACCGAGCGGTAGCTGGCGTAGTCGGTGTCGTGCTCGTGCCAGAACGGCGAGTTGGCCGAAAGGGCGCGCACGACGGGCAGCCACTGCTGCAGCCGGTCGATGGCCGCGACGGCCTCGTCGTCAGAGGCGACGCTGACGTGGACGTGCTGACCGCAGGTGAACTGCTCCGCGCCGGTGACCGTGCCGAAGCGTTCGATCAGCCGGTGGTAGCGCGAGTCCTCCGTGGTCGACGTCTCCCCCGCGAGCGGGCAGGTGCCCAGCGCGGCGATCCGGGCGTCGAGAGTGGCCGCCGCGGCCGCCAGGCTCCGGCGCCGGTCGGTGAGCTGGCTGCGCAGGTCGTCGAGGGACGCGCACGGCGGCGAGCCGATCTCGGCCTGCTCCTGCTTGAGTTCGTGGTCGGCCGCGTCGTCGTCATCGGCCAGCTCCTGCGCCAACGCGGCCACGCGGTCGCCGGCGGCAACGAGTTCGCCGGCGTCGGCACTGACCAGCAGGAACTCTTCCTCGACCCCGACGGTGCGGATCTCGGGATCGCTCATACGGCAGCCGGGTCCGCGTGGGCTTGCATCTGGGTGACCCGGCCGTCCTCCATCGTGAACACGTCGGCGACCGCGTTCTCCACGGGTGTGCCGTCGACCAGCACACCGCGCACCCGGTGCACGACGACGATCCGATTGCCGTCACGGCGCGCGGTGGGCTCGGAGTGCAACTGCGCCCACGCGGCCCGCGACCGCGCGAGGTATCCGGCCACCGCGGCCGGCCCGACGTAGCGGCCACCGCCGGGGAACTCGTCCGGCTCGATCCATTCGACATCAGGGTGCAGGTCGCGCACTGCCGCATCGATGTCGCCGCGGGCAAATGCAGCGTAGGCGGCGAGCACGGTCTCGATGTCGGCATCGCGCTGCTGGTCATCAACCCGCTGGAACTCAGCCAGCCAGCGTTGCGTGCCCGGATCGTTCGGGTTCGGCAGCATGGTGATGCTGACCGGCTGCACCGGACCGGCCGCGAAGGCGTCGACCTCGTCCTTGGTCAGGGGCCACGGCGGCCCGGGCTGGACGTCGGCATCGACCTGGGCCGCGGCGATGACGACCAGCCGGCCTCCCGGCGCCACGAACGACGTGACATTGCCGGTCGCCGCGGCGCGGGCCGAGCGCGGCATCGATTGCACGGTGAGGGCCTCGACGACGAGGTCGAACGCGCCGCGCCACTCCGGCGGCGGATCGAGCAGGTCGGCGACGGTGTAGTCCACCGGCGACTGCGGAAAGCGCTCCTTGGCGGAGCGGATCGCGGAGGGCGACACGTCGAAGGCGACGGTCGTGAAGCCGAGGCCGGCGACGAGTTCGGCGTCGCCGCCGAGACCGGCACCGACGACGAGGGCGCGACCCGGCCCGGCAGCCGGTTGACCCTGCGCCCACTGCAGCAACAGCGGGTGCGGCCCGCCGCGATCCCACGGCACGACCGCCTCACCCCGGCCGGCCTGGTCGTACAGCCGCTCGAACCAGCCCGTGACGTCTTCGGCCGCCAACGACTCGGCGGCCAACTGTCGAGCGTGCTCGTCAGGATCGATCGGGGTCACGGGCATCCTCCCTGCCGACGGCCTAGCCGGTCGAGCCGGATCGTACGGTCTCCGCCTGGACCGGCGGACCGTCGATGCAGCAGTAGTGCCGACGGTCGGACGGCTCGGCCGGCTCGTCCTTGACGGGGTTGCGGATCAAGGCCAGCGAGAGCAGCCCGCCGGCCACCAGGAGGCCGGCGCACGTCAGCATCGCTATGCGGAAGCCGTGCAGGAACGCGGACGGGTTCTGGTAGTCGTCACCGGAGATGCCGGCGACAACCGGCAGGACGGCCACGGCCAGCAACGCGGCGGCGCGGGCGACCGCGTTGTTGACACCCGAGGCGACCCCGGCGTGCTTGGTCTCGGCCGCGGCCAGGACGGTGGTGGTCAGCGGTGCCACGATCAGCGTGAGCCCGAGGCCGAAGACGATGACCGCGGGCAGCACGTCGGTGAGGTACGACGCGTCGCGCCCGATGCGCAGGTACAGCAACACCCCGCCTGCGGCGATCAACGGGCCGAGCGACATCGGCAACCGCGGGCCGATGCGGCCGGCGAGCGCACCGGCTCTGGCCGACAGCGCCAGCATGATCGCCGTGACCGGCAGCAGCGCCGTGCCGGCGAGCAGCGGCGAGAATCCGGCGGCAACCTGGAGGTTCACGACCAGCAGGAAGAACACGCCGCCCAGCGCAGCGTAGACGGCGAACGTCACCACGTTCGCGCTGGTGAACTGTCGGTTGGCAAAGATGTCCGGCGGCAGCATGGGATGTCGGCTGTGCCGTTCGGTGCGCACGAAGCCGGCGAGCGCGGCCAGGCCAAGCACCGCGGCGACAACCACCGCCGGTGACCATCCGTCGCCGGCCGCGATCAGCGAATAGGTGATCCCGCCGAGCCCGATCGCACCCAGCACCGCGCCGAGCACGTCCAGGTGCGGAACGGCGTCGGGGTCGAGCGTCTCGGGCACGTGGCGGCGACCGAGCACGATGACGACGGCAGCCAGCGGCAGGTTGACGACGAAGATCCACCGCCACCCCGGGCCGTCGACGAGGTAGCCCCCGATGAACGGTCCCACCGCAGTGGCCACGCCGCCGAATCCGGACCAGGCCCCGATCGCCTTGGCTCGATCATCGGGGACGAACGACGCGGAGATCAACGCGAGGCTGCCGGGCGTCAGCAGCGCTCCGCCGATTCCCTGCAACGCCCGCGCCGCGATCAGCACCTCGACCGTCGGCGCGAGCGCGCACAGTGCCGACGCCACCGCGAACCAGGCCACGCCGATCAGGAACACCCGGCGCCGGCCGTACCGGTCGCCGAGCGATCCGCCGAGCAGGATGAGCGAGGCCAGCGTCAGGGTGTAGCCGTTGATCGTCCACTGCAATCCGCCGAAGCCGGCGTGCAGATCGTCACCGAGGGCCGGCAGCGCGATGTTGACCACGGTGGCGTCGATGCCGGCCAGGCCGGAGCCGAGCACGGCCGCCACCAGCACCCACCGCCCGGAGGCCTCGCTCAGCCGGACCTGGGCGGAGGCCGGCGCTGCGGACCTAGCCGACATGCGTCCTCCGGCCGTTCGGGACGGTCATTGCCTCTCCTCATCGGTCGGTGGCGGCATCGGGATCCGCAGGCTGAGCGTGCCGCTCAGATCGAGCCAGGCGTCCGTCGGGCCGCGGACCAGGCGCAGGACGACTTCGTCGCAGCCGGGACAGCGTCCCACCATCCCCGGCGCATGCCGGTACACCCGCAGCACCGCAACCGGTCCGGTGCGGCCGCAGTGCGCACAGCGCTGGATCGCGGTGGTGACGTCGACGGCGAAGATCTCGCGCAACGGCCCGGCCAGCGCGTTGCCGTCCTGGTACAGCTCGCTCATGTCAGCCTCCAGTGGGACCAAAGCGCTCGGTCTTGACCCGGCGCGGGTCATGGCCGAGCGCGACCAGGATGTTGGCCACGCCTTCGACGAAGCCGGTCGGGCCACAGACGAAGCACGTCGGCTCGAAGTCGGGGGGCCAGCCGTGGTTGTTGACGTCGGCGACGCCGATGCGCGCCGGCGGCCGTGCGAATCCGTCCGGGACGGCCCGGGTGAATACGTAGTTCACGTCCAGGCCGCCGTCGCCGGGCCGGGGCACCCGCAGCTCGGCGGCGTAGTACAGGTCCGCGGGCGTCCGCACCGAGTAGAGCAGCCGGAACGGCGCCCGGCTGCCGGCGGCGCGGCGGGCCTGCACCATCGCCATCAGCGGGACGATCCCCGAACCGCCGGCCACCAAAAGCACCGGATCCGTGTCGTCCGGCCGCCACACGAACCACCCGCCGAGCGGGCCGCGGAGCTCGATCGCGTCGCCGACCGCCAGCCCGCCGGTCAGGTACGGCGACACCTCGCCGTCGGGCACCCGCTGCACCGTGATGGCGATGCGATCGGCCGCGGCCGGTTGGGCCAGTGAGTAGCTGCGTACGGCCTGGTAGCCGTCTTCGGCCGTAAGCCGGACGTCGACGTGCTGGCCGGCGAGATGGCCCGGCCAATCGGCAACCTCGAGCACCAGCGTGCGGGCACTGGGCGTCTCGTCGCGGTACTCGACCAGCGTGGCGCTGCGCCAGACCAGCCGGCCGCCTAGTCGCCCTGATACCGCTGCTCGCGCCATGGGTCCCCGTAGTCGTGGTAGCCGGCGGTCTCCCAGAAGCCGGGCTCGTCCTGCAGCATCAGCTCGAGGCCGCGGACCCACTTGGCCGATTTCCAGAAGTAGAGGTGCGGCACGATCATCCGGGCCGGGCCGCCGTGCTCCGACGGCAGGTCTTCGCCCTCGAACTGGTGCACGATCCAGGCTTGGCCGTCGAGCAGATCCTCGAGCGGCAGGTTGGTGGTGTAGCCGCCGTAGGAGTGGGCCATCGCGTAGTCGGCCGTCGTCTCGACGTCGGCCATGAGGGTGTCGAGCGAGACGCCCTGCCAGGACGTCGCGAGCTTCGACCACCGGGTGACGCAGTGAATGTCGGCCGTCGGCGTCTCTTGCGGCAGCGCCTGCAACTGCGCCCAGGACCACTCGTACTTCTTGCCGAGCTCGTTGGTGATGACGAACTGCCACTGGTCGAGCGGGACCCGGGGCGTGGGTCCGGCTGACAGCACCGGGAAGTCTTCGGTCAGGTACTGGCCCGGCGGCAACTGCACGTCGGTGTTGCGACGGCCGTGAAATCCAGGAGAAAAGATCGCCATCGCGCCACCCTTCTGACCGGCCGGTGCGAACCATTCAACCGGATCAGCGCACGCCACGGGTACGGAATTGGATGCTGATCCGCGGCCCGACCGGACGCGCGGTCTTCGGCACGGCGTGCTCCCACGTTCGCTGGCAGCTTCCGCCCATGACGATGAGGTCGCCGTGGCCGAGCTCCTGCCGCAGCGTCGGCCCACCTCCGCCGCGGGGACGCAGGGCCAGGGTGCGCGGGTCACCGACGGAGATGATCGCGACCATCGTGTCTTCGGTGCGGCTGCGCCCGATGCGGTCGCCGTGCCAGGCGACGCTGTCGCGGCCGTCGCGGTAGAGGCACAGCCCGGCGGTGACGAACGGCTCGCCGAGTTCATCGGCGTAATGCGTGTCGAGCATTGCCTTCGCCGCGGCGAGCGCTGGGTCGGGCAGGGCCTCGCCCTCGCCGTAGAAACACAGCAGCCGCGGGACGTCGACGACCCGTTCGTACATCATCCGGCGTTCCGCCTGCCAGGGCACGACCTCGACGAGTCGGTCGAACAGGGCGTCGGCACCGGCAATCCAGCCCCGGCGCACGTCGAGCCAGGCGCCGCGGCTGAGCTGGGTGCGCCGGACCGTGTCGCCGAGCGGTCCGGGCTCGACCTCGTCGCCGACGTCGAGCAGGGAGCCTTGGAATACCGCCGTCATCCGGTCATGCTATCAAACGTGCGTTCGGTTACTGCCGTACGGCTTCGGCCAGCCCGCGCTGGGACAGGATGCCGCGGAGCTGGCGGGCCTGTTCGGGCGTGAAGGCCCGCTTGGGCAGGCCGATGATGCCGCCGAGCTGGGTGCGCAGCAGCCAGAGATCCGGCGTCTCGGTCACTCGCCGGACACCGCTCCACGGCCGGGTCGAGCTGAACATCGGGGTCGACTCGGTGATGTCCTCGGTCGTGATGCGATACGTCCAGTGCTGGTCACTGACCCGCCGCAGCCGGCGGTAGGACACCGCCAGGATGAGCTCGGGCATGGCGAGATTGAGCAGGCCGATGAGCACGATTGCCGCCCCCACCCATCGGGTGTCGCTCAGCCAGCTGGCGACGGCGCCGCACACTACGACCCCGAAGCCGAGGATCCGCAGCCGCACGAACGTCCGCTGGTAGGCGGCCCGCACCACCTGGGTCAGCAGCTGGCGGTCCATCGACACCTCGGCCTCGATCTCCATGGCAGTCCTCCGAATGCGCGGCCCGCAGCGACGGGCGGCGGAGGCTCAATACTGCTTCATTGCTGTTCGCAGCCACGGGCAGCCGCGGATGACACGGGCCTCACGCGGGGACGACCGGCACGAGGTCGGCGCCGGCCCATCCCGGTCAACGCCTGACCGGTTGGCACCCGGTGTTGGTGATTCGGCAATGCGGTCCGGCTAATCCGTCCGCGTCAACGCGATTTCAAATTCCCAAACTTTCAACATTTTGTCTGACAAAGCATCTGAGAATTGCGCACCGAATGATCCGTTATGCGTCCGCCGTCGCCCTGACACGCCGGGATCCATTGACCTGGACGGGTGCCGAGCGCTTCAATGAGCCACCGACAATCAAGGAGCGGGCCGTGGCGAAATATCTCATCAAAGCCTCCTACAATTCCGACGGAATCAAGGGCGTAATGAAGGCCGGCGGGAACAGTCGAGTCGACGCCGTAAAGAAGGCAATCGCCGGCGTCGGCGGATCGGTCGAATCGTTCTACTTCGCGTTCGGCGGCGACGACGTGTACGTCACCGTGGATGCTCCCGGCAACGTCGCCGCGGCGGCAATGGCGGCAACCGTGGGTTCCTCCGGAGCCATGGCGCGCTACGAGACCGTCGTCCTGCTCTCCGCCGACGAGGTGGACGAGGCAACCAAGCTGGCCGTCGACTACGCGCCGCCGGGCTCGTAGGGCGGGCCCCCGCCGCTGCCGCTTCGCCGAGTGGTCACTTACGCGTCGAGTGGTCAGCTATAAGTGGCCACCCGACGCGCAAGTGACCACTCGGCGAGGGGGGCGCGGCTCAGACGGCGACGGACTCGCGGGGCTTGAGGTGGCGGAACGCGCTGCCGTGCTCCGCCCCGATCCGCGTCACGTGGGCTTCGACGAACCCCATCCCGGCGTCGTTCAACAGTCCGTCGTGAATCTGGTACACCTGCGGCGCCCGCACCGAGACCACGAAGTCGATCACCTCGGCCGTCTTCGACCAGGGCGCGTGAATCGGCGCCAGCAGCACCGACACCGGAACCGGCGGGACGATGAGCGAGTCGCCCGGGTGATAGACGGACTCCTCGACCAGGTAGCCGAGGTTGGCGATCATCGGCACGGTCGGGTGGATCAGCGCGTGCTGGCCGCCGAAGGTGCGCACTGAGAAGCCGACAGCGGAAAGCGACTCCCCCGGCGACACGGCGGCGACCTGCTGGCCCAGGTCGCCGAGCGCGGCCGTCACCGAGGCCGGGGCCCAGATGCGCAGCCGCGGGTCACGGGCCGCCGCCGCGCGCAGCCGATCGGCGTCGAGGTGGTCCGGGTGCTCATGGGTGATCAACACCCCACCCGCCCCGTCGAGAGCTTCCTCGACTTCGCTTAACGTTCCGGGATCGATGACCAGCGATCGGTCGCCGTCGTCAAGCCGCACGCACGAGTGGCTGAACTTGGTCAACTGCATCAGGATCGATCCCTTTCCGGCTAAGGCTCGTCGACGATGTGGACCGCGGCCTCCTCGGCGCTGGACGCGTATCCGGCCGGCCCGACGTCGGTCGCGATTTCGTCGGCCTCCTCGTCGCTGTGGGCACCTTCGTCCGGTGCCACGAGGCGGCCCGCGCGCGGCTCGGCGTCTGCGTCGAAGATGTCGTCCTCCGTGACGTCCGGCACCTCTTCGGATAGGCGCTCGTCCAGCGAGGGGCCCTGGCTCTCCTCGAACGGGGTCGGCGCGTCGCGGAGGTGGTGCGGTTCGCGGTCCGGCGGGCTGTAGCCCGTCTGCATGTTCTCGTCCGGGTCGTCACCCGTCAGGTCTTCGATCGGGTCGAGGTTCTCGGTGTCCTCAACCGGGTCGCCGCCCTCGTACACGCTGTCTCCGAACACGCCTGAATCGCTCATGCCGCCATCGTGCCCGCCCGTCCCCGCCGGCTATCACCGGCCCCCGCCGATCCGGGACCAGCCGACGCGACATCTAGGCTGGGCCGCGTGTCGGGTGGGCGGCGCCGCGCCTCGGTAGCGGACGTGCATGAGCTGGCGCTGGCCATGCCGCACGTCACGGTCACCTCCGGAAGTGCCGGCAACCCCGTCTACCAGGTGGGTGGCAAGTCGTTCGTATTCTTCCGTACGCCGCGCCCGGACGCCGCCGATCAGCGGACCGGGCAGCGCTACCCCGATGTGATCATGTTCTGGGTGCCGTCCGAGGCCGACAAGCAGGCACTGGTGGACGATCCGGCCACTCCGTACTTCACGACGCCCCGCTTCGACGGTCACCCTTCCGTGCTCGTGCGTGCCAGCCGGCTCGGTGAGCTCAGCCGGCAAGAGCTGACCGAACTGGTGCAGGACGCCTGGCTGTCGAGGGCGTCCACCCGCCGGGCGACGACCTGGTTGCGGGCGCACGGGCTGGCCTGACCCGTCGTGCGAACGTCAGGTCGTTGCCACTGGCCCGACCGGTACGCCGACCGCCAGCGGCAGCAGCGGCGCAACCCGCACCGGCTCGTAACGCAGGACGGAAAGCTGCTCGGCCAGCATCGGCCGCGCGATGTGATAACCCTGCGCGTCGTCGCAACCGAGCTGGCGTACGACGTCGAGGGTCCGGGCGTCCTCGACGCCTTCGGCCACCACATTGAGGTGCAGGCGGTGGCCGAGTCCGACGATCGTGTCCATCACCGCGGCGTCGAGTTCGTTGGTCGCGACGTCGCGCACGAGCAGGCGGTCGATCTTGAGCTCGTCCAACGGCAACTGGCGCAACTGCGTGAGGGACGAGTAGCCCGCCCCGAAATCATCCATGCTGATCCGCACGCCGAGCGCGCGCACGTCGGCCAGCCGATGGGCGGCCCGTTCCGGCTCGAGCATGACGGCCGTCTCCGTGATCTCCAGGATCAGATGCCGGGCGATGCCGCTAGCTTCCAGCAGCTCTGCGAGCTGGTCGAAGAAGCCGGTGTTGAGCAGGTTGCGGGCTGACACGTTCACGGCGAGGTCGAGCGGCACGTCGGTCTGGTTCCACCGCGTCCACTGCGCCACCGCCGCGGTCAGCACCCACTCCGTCAGCGGATCGATCAGCCCGGTCGATTCGGCCACGGACAGGAATTGATCGGGGCCGAGCAAGCCGCGCACCGGGTGCTGCCACCGGATCAGCGCTTCGACGCCGCTGATCGTGTTGGTGCGGAGGTTGAGCTTGGGTTGGTAGTGCAGCCGCAACTCGTCGTTGCCGATTGCGTGCCGCAGCTCGGTGAAGGTCGTCAGCTTGTCCAGCGTGGAGCGGTACTGCGACGAGTTGTAGACCGTTGGTCCCGACCCGGACCGCTTCGCGGTGTACATCGCGGTGTCGGCCGAGCGGACCAACGCGCGTGCGTCGGGGCCGTGCTCGGGGAACAGCGCGATGCCGATGCTCGATACGACCTGCACCGAGATCCCGTCGACGTCGATGGGCACGGCAATCTGGGCCTCGACCTTGGCCGCGATCGACCGCGCCTGCTCAAGTCCGGCGTCTCCGGTCACGAGGATCGCGAACTCGTCCCCGCCCAGGCGGGCGACCGAATCGCTGTCGCGCAGCATGGCCCGTAGCCGTTGCGCGACCTGCTGGAGGAGCACATCGCCGTAGTGATGGCCGAGCGTGTCGTTGACCTGCTTGAAGTCGTCGAGGTCGATCAGCAGCATCGCCACGCCGGTGCCATTGCGGATCGCCAGGGCGAGCGCCTGCTGGGCCCGGTCGAGGAACAGCGCGCGGTTCGGCAGACCGGTCAGCCGGTCGTGAAACGCCTGGTGGGTCACCGCGGCCAGTTGCGCGCGCTCGGCCGCACGAAGCCGAGCGGCGTCCACGACCAGCGCACCCTTGAGCGCGAACTGCCTGGCCAGGTCCGCTTCGCGCGCACTCCAGGCGCGCTGGCGGGTGGCGTCCCCGCAGATCACCATCCCCATCGGCCGGCCGTCTGCCAGCAAGGGGATGGCGACGTAGGACCGCATTGCGAGCGTCTGGACGAAGCCGCCCGGGCGGATCGCGTCAGGGCTGGCGATCTCCACCAGGCTGGGACCCGCGTTTCGCTCGAGCGTGCGCCAGACGGGCGAGTCTGCGGCGACCTTGCCCATGAGCGAGTCCCTCAGCGCGTCGCTGAGCTCCGCAGATATGCCGACGCCGACCGCGAATGTGATGAGGCCGGCCGTGTCGGTGACGTACATGCCGGCCCGTTCGGTTTCGAAAGCCTCTGCTGCCACCCGGGCCACTACCTTGCCGGCTTCCTCGACATTGCCCGCGCGAGAGCCCTCCTCGAACAAGCGCCGGATCGCCTTGGTCGATCGCTCGGAGAAGAGGCGATCGCGCTGCGCGATCTCGCGGTGGATCGCGCCGGCCAGGCACAGCGACAGTCCCATCAGGACTCCGGGATCCACCGAGACCGTCTTGGTTGCGTCGGCGCCCACGAGGACCAGCACGCCGACCTGAGGACCGGTCGTGCGCAACGGGGCCAGCAGCAGACCGTCCGGGCTCGCCGGCTCGCCGATGACATTGAGGTGAGCGGCCAGCTTGTCGTCGCTCCAGGCCGACAGCTCGTCCCCGGCCGACGCCACCGCCTCCCAAGGACCGGTCGTGTCCGCACGGGCGAAGACGACCGCGCGGTGGAACCCGGCGGGGCCGCTCAGGCGGTCGAAGGCCACGCCGAGCAAGGGCTCGAGCGGGAATTCGTCGCGGAGCATGACCTTGGCGAATTCGACGAGCAAGTAGTCCTGGGGCGGCTTGGCTTTCTCGGCCATGCGGTCGTGCTCCCTTCGCCGCTGCGAGGAGCGCCACGACCAGCGCGGCCATCAGTTCGTGGCCTACCCCTAGTTATCGGCCGGGCGAGCCCAGAGCTGAGCCGATTTGACCAGCGGTACTCGGGTACCGACCCGAGGCAGGACATGGCGCCCGCAGGCAAGCCGCGGCGCCAGCCGGGCTCAGCTGATCCGGATGACGACCTTGCCCTGGGCATGCCCGGATTCGACCGACGCGATCGCGTTTGCGGCATCGTCGAAAGCCAGGACGTCATTTACGTGCGGGTCGAGCTTGCCGGCTGCCACCAGCCCGGCGAGCTCGTCGAGGACCCGGGGCGTGTGCTCGCGGTGCACCAACTCGCCTCCCAGTTCGGAGACGGTGCGGTCGGCAGAGCTGATCAGCTTCGCCGGATCCTTGACCAGGCCGGCAATCGAGCGCAGCGCCGCGCCGCCTACGACGTCGAAGATCGCATCCACGCCATCTGGCAGCAGCTGTCGTACCCGCTGCTCGACGTCGTCGCCGTAGGGGATCAGCGTTGCATCCAGGGACTCCACCAGCGCGCGCTTCGACTCGCTGCCGGTACCGAACACTGCGATGCCCGCGTCGCGGGCGAGTTGGGCAGCGACCACGCCGATCCCGCCGCCGACGCCGTTGATGAGCAGCGTCTGCCCTTCGGACAGCCCGAGCTGCGCGATGCCGTCGAACGCGGTCGCCGCGGCAACGGTGAGTGTCGCGGCATCGTCGAAGCTGACGTGTGTCGGCTTCTTCGCCGTCTCAGCAGCGGTGAGCACCGTGTACTCGGAGAACGCTCCATGCGTTTCGGCCGGCGATCCGAATACCTCGTCACCGACTGCAAACCCTTCGACGTCCTGGCCTAGCTCCTCGACCACGCCGGAGACCTCACTGCCGAATTCCGACGGCAGCTGGCGCGGCGCGAAGTCCTTGAGCAGGCCCTGCCGGACTTTGTAGTCGACCGGGTTGACGGCGGCGGACTTGACCCGAACCAGGATCTCGCTGGGCCCGGGTGTCGGCTTGGGCACGTCGGCAAATTCCTGCGTCTCCGGGCCGCCGTACTCGGTGAAACGAAAGACCTTCGGCACGGCGCGATCTCCTTCGAAGTCGGTGTGGTGCTACCAGTCTGCCGGGTGAGTCGTGCTGCGCTACATCGGTCCTGGCAGTGCGGACGCGTCAAGATCAATCCGGCGCGGCTCTATGGTTGGTTGATGAGCGCTTCGGCCCTGGCGGGCCCGGCCCCGAACAGGGAGCAGGCGCTGACCCATCGCCAGATCCTCGTCATCATGTCCGGGCTGATGATGGGGATGTTCCTTGCCTCGCTGGACCAGACCATCGTCTCGACGGCGCTGCCCACCATCGTCGGGGACTTCCACCGCAGTGACCTGCTCTCGTGGGTGATCACTTCGTACCTGCTGGCGAGCACGGCATCCACTCCGCTCTGGGGCAAGGCCGGGGACCTGTACGGGCGCAAGCGGGTCTTCCAGCTGGCGATCGTCGTGTTCCTGGTCGGCAGCGTGCTCTGTGGCGCGTCGCAGAACATGCTCGAGCTGATCGCCTTCCGCGGGCTACAGGGCGTGGGCGGCGGCGGGCTGATCTCGCTGGTGTTCGCGATCATCGGCGACGTCATCCCACCCCGGGAACGCGGCCGCTACCAGGGCTACTTCGGCGCGGTGTTCGGCGTCTCGAGCGTGGTCGGCCCGCTGGCCGGGGGGTTCGCGGTCGACAGCCTCAACTGGCGCTACATCTTCTACATCAACCTGCCACTCGGTATCGCCGCCCTTGTCGTCACCAACCGCGTGCTGAAGCTGCCGATGGTCAGACGCGAGGTACGGATCGACTGGTGGGGCGCGCTACTGATCGTGGCGGGAGTCTCGGCCATCCTGTTGGCCACCCAATCGGGCGGGCGCGACTACGCGTGGACGTCGGGGCAGATCGTCGGCCTGTTCGTCCTCGGCGCGGTGCTGCTCGTCGGGTTCGTGCTGCGCGAACACGTCGCGCCCGAGCCGATCCTGCCGCTGCAGCTGTTCCGGATCCGGATCTTCACCGTCGCCAACATCGTGTCCTTCGTCAGCGGCATCGCCATGTTCGGCGCGCTGGCCTTCCTGCCGCAGTACATGCAGCTCGTGCACGGCGTCTCGGCCACCATGTCCGGGCTGTTGTTGCTGCCGTTGCTGGTCGGGCTACTGACGATGAGCATCACGTCGGGCCGCTACATCTCGCGCACCGGCAACTACCGCTGGTTCCCGTTGGCGGGGACGGTCCTGGTCACTCTCGGCCTGATCCTGCTCACCCGGCTTGGTGCGCACACGTCGCTGGCCGTCGTGGGCGTGGACATCCTGGTCTTCGGCGCCGGCCTCGGGTTGTTCATCCAGGTGCTGACACTGGTCGTGCAGAACGCGGTGCCGATGAGGCAGATGGGCGTGGCAACGTCGTCGGTCACATTCTTCCGGTCGATGGGCGGCGCGATCGGGGCCTCGGCGCTCGGTGCCGTGCTGACGGCCCGACTGGCATACGAGCTGCCCCGCCGCATTCCGGCCGCCGCGCTGGCCGGGCGTGGTGACAAGGTGACCCAGCTCGTCCAGAGCCCGGACGCGTTGAACAAGCTCAAGCACACCAATCCGGCGCTGCACGAAGGCATCATCCAGGCCTATTCGCACGCCATCGACCGGCTGTTCCTGGTCGCGGTGCCGGTCTCGGCGCTCAGCGTCGTCATCGCCTTGTTCATCCGTCAGGTTCAACTGCGGACCAGCAATACCAAGCCCCAGGCCGTCGCGGACCAGCCGCCCGCGGACGAGGTGCCACTGCCGACAGGAGGGGGTCACTGATGCCGGGCGTCACGATCTCGGCCGGGTACGGCACGGGCGGCAGCGCGATCGCACCGCTCGTGGCTCAGTCGCTCGGCCTGCCGCTGCTCGATCGGGCCATCAGTTCCGAGGTCGCCGCCCAGTTACACGTCACCGTCGAGGAGGCCGAGGGCGGCGCGTTCAAACGTTCGCTCGGCGCGCGGTTCTTCAGCGTGCTCGCACCGCTCGCCGGTGGTGCCCTTGGCGCGGGCACGGACGCGGCGCCGCCCCATGCCGTCCCGCCTCCCGATGACGCCGACCTGTTCCGGGAGCAGGCCGAGGCGATCATGCGGCAGGCGCTCGCGACCGGCGCGGTGATTCTCGGCCGGGCCGGTGCCGCCGCATTCCGCGCCGCACCCGACGTGCTGCGGGTTCGGCTGTACGGCTCGCGCCCGGCCCGCATCGCCCACGCGGCCCGCGTCCAGGACGTCGACCCGGAGACCGCGGCCCAGCGGCTGCCCGAGGTCGACCACGCCCGCGCCCAGTACGTGCGGCGGCTCTACGGCTGCGACATCGACGACCCGGAACTGTTCACGCTGCAGATCGACAGCACCACGCTGCCGGCCGACGCCTGCTCCGACCTGATCGTGCGGGCCTACCGCGCTCTCATGCAGCGCTGAGCGGGCAGCTCACAGCGGCTGGATGCCCCACGATCCGGTCCACGCACCCCCTGGAGGCAGCACCAGGAGCGACGTTCCCGAGTTGAACGCGTCGGCCGGACAGGTCATCGGCTCGACGGCCACGCCCGGCTCCCCGTGAGCCAGCAGGTCGGGCGTGAAGATCTGCAGGTACCGAAACGCCGGGTCGAACCAGACCCGCGCGCCGCCCGAGCGGGTGCGTAGCTCCACGATTCCCCGGCCGGCTTCGTCGGGCTGCACCGCAAACCCGTCGTCCATCCGCAGCTTGCCCAGCCGCCGGCTGCGACTCAGGTTGTACGGCGTGCCCGCAACCGGCTGGGTGCCGACGGGCACCATCGCATCATCGACGATGATGCGGTCGCGCAACGGGGCCTTGAGCTTCACATCGGCGATGCCTTGCCCGCGCGTGGACAGGTAGGGATGAAAGCCGGCGCCGAACGGTGCCCGCACCGTGCCGATGTTGGTGGCGACGGCGGTGACGGTCAGTCCGAGCTTCGCGTCGACGGCGTAGGTGAGCTCGACCCGAACCTCGAACGGCCAACCCACCTGCGGCACGATGTCCAGCGCCAGCGTGACCGCGGCCGTCTCGTGCCGCACGACGACCCAGCGGTTCCAGCGCGCGAGGCCGTGGGTGGCATTGCCGGTCGACGGTTCGGAAATCGGCAGCTGGTACTCGACGCCGTCGAAGGTGTACTTGCCGCCGCGTAGGCGGTTCGGCCACGGCACGAGCACCGCTCCGGTGCTCTTGGGCGGCAGCTCGTCGTCGCCGTAAGTGCAGGTCACATCGACACCGGCGTGCGTGTAGCGGCGCAGGCCGCCCCCGACCTCGACGACGGTGGCCGCGTGCTCGCCCGCGGCGATGGTGAACTGCTTGCCCGAGAGCGCCATAAGACGAAGTTACCGACCGCTCGTCGGCCCCTCACTGGGAGGCGGCGCGCTCGCCTCGGCCGCGGTTGCCAGCACGTCGGCGGGCTCCATTGTTCGGGCGTCGTACTGCCAGAACGGGCGGACGAGGTAGCCGACCACCAGCACGACGACGATGCAGGCGAGCCCACCGGCCACCCAGGAGAACTCCGGTGTGCTCACCGCGGCCGTCGCACCGGCCCGGACGTCACCGAGGCGCGGACCGCCGGCCACGACCGCGATGAACACGCCCTGCATGCGGCCCCGCATCTCGTCCGGCGCGTAAACCTGCAGGATCGTCTGCCGGTAGACCGCGCTGACCAGGTCGGCCGCGCCCGCGACCGCGAGCAGGGCCACCACCAGCCACAACTGGTGGGCCAGCCCGGACAGCGCCACGGCGGCCCCCCAGGCCACGATCGCGAAGACCAAGGCCCGGCCCTGCCGGCGGACGCGGCCGATCCAGCCGCTGCTCAGGCCGGCCAGCACCGCGCCGATGGCCAGCGCGGCGTACAACGGGCCGACGTTGCCGTGGAAGCGCAGGTCGGCCAGCGCGGGGAACAAAGAGCGCGGCATGGCCAGCACCATGGCGCCGATGTCGACGACGAACGACATCAGCACCACCGGCTGGGTCGCGATGAAGCGCAACCCGTCGCCGATCACCCGCAGGTTCGGCCGCTGCACCGACCCGTCCGGCGGGATGGCGGGCAGCCGGGTGGCCGAGTACAGCGCGGCGGTGAACAGGACAGCGTCTATCGCGTAGGCGTAGGCGAAACCGTGGTGGAGGCCGACGAGCACGCCGGCGATCAACGGCCCCACGACCTGGCCGAGGTTGCTGACGGTGAAGTTGAGCGTGTTCGCGGCCGGGACCAGGTCCAGATCGACGATGCGCGGGATGATCGCGCCGCGGGCCGAGGAGGCGATGGCGAACGTCGCCGACTGCACCGACACGAGCGCCAGGATCAACCCGACGTTGCGCAGATCCAGCAGCGTCTGGGCCAGCAAGGCCAGGGTGACGGCCCAGGTCCCGATCGAGGCGGCCAGGTAGAGCCGGCGCCGGTCGACCGCGTCGGCGATCGCGCCGCCGTAGACGCCGAAGACGACGATCGGCACGAGGCCGGCCAGCCCCACGAAGCCCACGTCGAGCGAGGAGTGCGTCAGGGCGTAGACCTGAACCGGCACGGCCACCTGGGTGAGCATCGAACCGATGAAGGCCGTGCCCTGACCGAGCAGCAACCGGCGGTAGGGAGCGATCGCGAGCGGCCGGGTGTCGACAGCGTGCCGACGCAGCAGGCCGGCGCCGCGGCCTTCGCTCACGGAGCAAGCCGCTCGATCACCCACGCGCCTTTGCCGGTATCGAGGCGATACCGGATCCGATCGTGCAGGCGGTCGGCGCGACCCTGCCAGAACTCCACCGCCTCGGGCGCGAGCCGGAAACCGCCCCAGTTCGGCGGTGCGGGCACGTCCCGACCGGCGAAGCGCGCCTCGGTCTCGCGAACTGCCGCTTCGAGCGCGGCCCGCGACGGCACCGGCTCGGACTGCGGCGAGGCCCAGGCCGCAACTTGCGAGCCGCGCGGGCGGGAGGCGAAATAGGCCTCGGTCTCGGCCCGGTCGACGCGCGTGACCGGCCCGGACAGCCGCACCTGGCGCTCCAACGGCAGCCAGGCCAGGACGGCGGCCGCGTAGGCCCGGGCGTCCAGGTCGCGGGCCTTGGCCGATCCGTAGTTCGTGTAGAACGCCACCCCGCGCGCGTCGAGCCCCTTGACCAGCACCGTCCGCACAGACGGATGGCCCTGCGCGTCGACGGTGGCCACCTGCATCGCATTGGCCTCCAGCACCGCCGGTTCGGCCATGGCCTCGGCGAACCAGGCCTGCAGCTGCTCCAGCCACGTCGGCGACACCAGAGTCTCGTCCAACTGGCCGCGGGAATAGTCGCGGCGGAGGCCTGCCGGGTCGCTCATCGAGTTCATCCTTCCACCTGCTCGCCACCCGGCCGTCCCGTGTGGGCAGAATGGGCTAAGAGCCGCGGGTGCGACCCATCCGACGACCCCCTGAAGCCGAACTACCCGATCGGAGCACGTTGATGGCAGAGGACTTCACCCCTGGCCTCGAGGGCGTCATCGCCTTCGAAACCGAGATCGCCGAGCCGGACAAGGACGGCGGTGCGCTGCGCTACCGCGGCGTCGACATCGAAGACCTCGCCGGTGTGGTCACCTTCGGCAACGTCTGGGCCCTGCTCGTCGACGGCAAGTTCGGCCCCGGCCTGCCGCCGGCCGAGCCGTTCCCGATCCCGGTGCATACCGGCGACGTGCGGGTCGACGTCCAGGCCGCCCTCGCCATGCTCTCGCCCGTCTGGGGTTACCGGCCGCTGCTCGACATCAGCGACGAGGAGGCCCGCGAGCAGCTGGCCCGAGCCGCCGTCATGGGACTGTCCTACGTCGCCCAGTCCGCGCGCGGGCTGGCCAACCCCGCGGTACCGCAATCGCGCATCGACCAGTGCTCGACCATCGTCGAGCGGTTCATGGTGCGCTGGCGCGGCGAGCCCGACCCGGCCCACGTGAAGGCGGTCGACGCCTACTTCGTCTCCGCCGCCGAGCACGGCATGAACGCCTCGACCTTCACCGCCCGCGTCATCGCCTCAACCGGCGCCGACGTCGCGGCGGCCATGTCCGGTGCGATCGGGGCGATGAGCGGTCCGCTGCACGGCGGCGCGCCGGCCCGCGTCCTGCCGATGATCGAGGAGGTCGAGAAGACCGGCGACGCGCACAAGGTCGTGGCCAGCGTGCTCGATCGGCACGAGCGGCTGATGGGCTTCGGGCACCGGGTCTACCGGGCCGAGGACCCCCGCGCCCGCGTGCTGCGGCGCACCTGCCAGGAGCTCAACGCACCGCGCTTCGAAGCGGCCAACGCCCTCGAGCAGGCGGCACTGGCCGAATTGCGCGAGCGTCGTCCGGACCGCCCGATCGAGACGAACGTCGAGTTCTGGGCCGCGGTCATCCTCGACTTCGCCGACGTCCCGGCGCACATGATGCCGGCGATGTTCACCAGCGCCCGTACCGCCGGTTGGTCGGCCCACATCATGGAGCAGAAGAAGACCGGGCGCCTGGTGCGGCCGTCGGCGCGTTACGTCGGTCCCGCGCCGCGCAAGCCGTCCGAGGTCGACGGCTGGGGCGACATCGCCCACACCTGACGTGGCCCGCATACTGCTGATCTCGGGCAGTACCCGGGCGGCGTCGTCGAACACGGCGCTGTTGCGTACCGCGGTGGCGGCCGCGCCGGCCGGGATCGAAGCGGTGCTGTACGACGGGCTGGCCGACCTGCCTCACTTCAATCCCGACGACGACCGCGCGCCGCTGCCGGTAGCCGTCGCCGAACTGCGTGCGGCGATCGCCGGCGCTGACGCCGTGCTGTTCTGCACGCCCGAGTACGCCGGGACGCTGCCCGGTTCGATGAAGAACCTGCTCGACTGGACGGTGGGTGGCACCGAGATGTCGGACAAGCCGGTGGCCTGGGTCAACGCGGCCGCCGACGGCCGGCGCGGGCTGGGCGCGCAGGCCACGCTGGAGACCGTGCTCGGCTACGTGCAGACCGCGGTGGTCGCCGACGCCTGCCGACACGTGCCGGTGGCGCCGGGCGCGGTCGGGTCCGACGGACTGATCGCCGACGAGTCGACGCGGGCGGCCATGGCCGACGTCCTGCGCACCCTGGTCAAAGCCGCCGCTGCCTAGGCACGCCGTCGACCTGTTTTCCCCGCTGGTGGCCGCTGCGGCGCCATGTTTTCCCCGCTGGTGGCCGGTACGGCGCCATGTTTTCCCCGCTGGTAGCCGGTACGGCGCATGTTTTCCCCGCTGGCGGCCGCCTTGCCGCCGCCCGCTTTTCCCCGCTGGTGGCCGGTACGGCCGCGCTTTTCCCCGCTGGTGGCCGCTTTGACCGCTGCAAACCGAGCACCAGCGGGGAAAACATGCGGTGGGCGGCGGCGGGCGGTCACCAGCGGGGAAAAGCGGTGGTGGGTGGCGGCGGATGGCCGGCGTGGCCGGTGCGGCCCGGCTGCTTTTCCCCGCTCGTGCTCGGTGCGGTCGCCGCTTTTCCCCGCTGGTGGCCGGTGCGGTCGCGGCTTTCCCCGCTGGTGGCCGGTACGGCGCATGTTTTCCCCGCTGGCGGCCGCTTCGACCGCTGCAAACCGAGCACCAGCGGGGAAAACATGCGGTGCGGCGCCGGCAAACCGGTCACCAGCGGGGAAAACCTGGGGTGGGCGGCCAGACTGGGCGGTCACCAGCGGGGAAAACATGCGGTGGGCAGCGCGGCCAGGCCGCGGCAGGGCGCGCGCGGCCCCAGGCCGCGGCAGTGCGGCAGTGGGCTGGGCGGGGTCAGCCGAACGTTTTGCCTTCGCCGCGGTATGTGGGCACGGATGCGGTGATCGTGCCGTCCTGCACGAAGTGCACGGTGTCGAATCGTTCGCACAGCTCGCCCGCCTTGGCGTGCCGGAACCAGACGCGGTCGCCGACCTGCAGCGCGTCGGCGGCCGGGCCGCGCACCGGTGTCTGCACTTCGCCGGCGCCCTCGGTGCCGATCAGCTCGAGCCCGCTCGCGGCCGGCTTCGGCACCCGGGACTTGCCGGCCGGGCCGGACGCGATGTAGCCGCCGCCGAACAGGGTCGCGACGCCGGGCGCGGGGCGGCGCACGACCGGCAGGGCGAAATACATCGCCGGGTGCGACTCGAACGCGCGGTAATGGTCGAACAGGGTCGGGACATAGAGTCCAGATCCGGCCGTGACCTCAGTGACGGCCGGATCGGCCGAACTCACCTCCAGGCTGCCGGTACCGCCGCTGTTGACGATCTCGAGATCACCAACCACCGCCTGCACGTCGCGCACGACCGCGCCGCGCCGCTTCGCGAGTTCGCTCCCCGAGAGCCGCTTGACCATCCGCACGGCCGCTGACGAGTCCGGCATGCCCGCGATCTGGGCCTCGTAGAACATCAGCCCGACAACGCGGAACCCCTGCTTGCTCGCCAGCGTCGCAAGTTCGGCGGCCTCGACCGCCGTCCGCAGCGGCGAACGACGCACGCCCAAGTGCAGTCGGCCCAGCCGCAACGAGGCGTCGACGTCGAGGCAGACCCGCAGCGCGGCGTCTCCGGCTGCGGCTCGGATGAGCTCCAGCTGTTCCGGGCCGTCGACCATCAACGTGATCGCGTCCGCCAGTGCCGGATCGGCGGCCAGCTCGGCCAGCGCACCGCGATCGGCACTGGGGTAGCCGAGCAGCACGTCGCGCACGCCATTGCGCACCAACCAGATCGCCTCGCGCACGGAGTACCCCATCACGCCGGTGAAACCAGGAGTGGCCAGCGCGAGCTCCAGCACGGCTCGGCACCGCACCGACTTGCTCGCGACCCGCACCGGCTTGCCGCCGGCCCGGCGCACCAGGTCGGCCGCGTTCGCGCGCAGCGTCGCGATGTCCAGCGCCGCCAGCGGCGGGTCGAGGTGCGCGGTCGCCGCGGTGAGTTGGGCCAGGTCGGTCACCACTGCTCCTTCATGTTTTCCCCGCTACTGACCGCTTCGGGCCCCGCTAACCGGTCACCAGCGGGGAAAACATGCCCGTTGCGCGCGAACGTGGCCAGGTAAGCGGCGAACGACGCCAGCCGGACCCGGGCCGCGCCGGAATCGCCGTCGACCAGCCAGCGCAGCGTGATGCCGTCGACGAACGCCAACGCCTCAGCGCCGAGATCGGCGACGGGCCGAGTCCACGTGGCGCCGGCCGCGTCGGCGGCGAGCGCGAGCAACGTCTCCGCGGCCTGCTGCGACACCTCGTACTGGCGAGTGGCAACGCGGCGCAAGCCGGGCTGGCGCAGCGCGTGCGTCGTCAACTCATAGGTGAGCAGTTGCTCGCCCGGCGTCGACTCGATCACCGCCCACAGTCCGAGCACGCCGGCCCGAAGCGCAGACACCAGATCAGGCGCAGCAGTGTCGCTCGGCAGCGCGGCCGCACCCGCCGCAGTCAGTTCGTCGACGATGCGGCTCGCCAGCTCGATGAACAGCTCGTCCTTGTCGGCGAAGCAGTAGTGCACGACGCCCAGCGCAACCCCGGCCTGGTCGGCGACCCGGCGCACGGTCGCTGCGGCGATGCCTTCGGCCGCGGCGACGTCCAGCGCCGCATCGATCAACTGGCTGCGCCGGTCAGCGACGGGCAGGCGCGGGCTCACGCGCCCATCAGACAACTGGACAGGCGTCCAAGTCAAGCTTGACTTGGACATACGTCCAAGTCATAGTCGCAGGCGTGACGACGTGGACGAACTGGGCCGGCACCGTAACCGCCGGGCCCACCGCCGTCGCCGAACCAGCCACGGTCGCGGAACTGCAGCACGCCGTGGCCAGCACAGCCAGCCAGGGCAGCCGGGTGAAGCCCGTCGGCGCGGGGCATTCGTTCACCGCGATCGCCGCGACCGACGGCCTCCAACTGCGCCTGGACCGCCTCTCCGGCATCCTGCGCAGCGATCGGGAGACCGGCCTGGTCACGGTCCTGGCCGGCACCCGATTGCGCGAGCTGAACGAGGCGCTGTGGCATCTCGGCCTGTCGCTGACCAACCTCGGCGACATCGACGTGCAGTCGATCTCCGGCGCGATCTCCACCGGCACCCACGGCACCGGAGTGAAGCTGGGCGGCCTGGCGACCCAAGTGCGGGCGCTGGAGCTGGTCCTCGCCGACGGCAACCGGCTCAGCTGCGCCGCGGTTGAAAATCCGGACGTCTTCGCCGCTGCCCGCGTCGGGCTGGGCGCGCTAGGGGTGATCGCAACGGTCACGCTGCAATGCGAGCCGGCGTTCGCCCTCGCCGCCGCCGAGACGCCGGCCCCGCTCGACGACGTGCTGGCCGAGCTCGACATCAACGTCGACGGCAACGACCACTTCGAGTTCTACTGGTTCCCGCACACCCGCCGGGTGCTGACCAAGCGCAACAACCGCGTGTTGCCCGGTACCGAACTGCGACCACTGAGTCGGGCCCGGGCCTATGTCGACGACGAGTTCCTGGCCAACACCGTCTTCGACGCCGTCAACCGGCTCACCACCAGACGTCCGCAACTGATTCCTCGCGTGAACGCCCTCACGTCACGGGCGCTCGGCGCACGCGACTACATCGACCGGTCCTACCGCGTCTTCGCCTCGCCGCGTCGAGTCCGGTTCCGGGAAATGGAGTACGCCGTGCCGCGCGCCACCGTCCCCTATGTGCTGGGCGAGATTGAGGCTTATCTCGCCCGCAGCGGCGAGCAAATCGCGTTCCCGATCGAGGTGCGCTTCGCTGCCGCCGACGACATCTGGCTCTCGACCGCGAACGGACGCGAGACCGGCTACATCGCGGTGCACCAGTACGTGCAGCGCGACTACGACCGCTACTTCCGCGCAGTCGAGGCGATCGCCAAGGACGTCGACGGCCGGCCGCACTGGGGCAAGCTGCACTACCGCACCGCCGATTCGCTGCGCGCCAGCTACCCGCACTTCGACGAATTCCTGGCCGTGCGCGACCGGCTCGACCCCGACCGCGTCTTCGGCAACGGCTACCTCGCCCAGGTGCTCGGTCCCTGACGCGACTGCGTCAGTCGCGCGGGCTGAGCACGCAGAACTCGTTGCCTTCTGGGTCCGCGAGCACGACCCAGGTGTGCTCAGTTTGCTGGCCGACGTCGACGCGGGTGGCACCCAGCGCCTCGAGCCGGGCGACCTCGGCCGCCTGGTCGTCATCGGGACCGGGCGCGAGGTCGATGTGCAGCCGGTTCTTCCCGGCTTTGCCCTCGGGCACGGGCACAAACACCAGACCCGGACCACGCTCGGCCAGCGGAACGCGCTGCGCCTCCTCGGTCAGCGCATGTGGCGGCACGATCACCATCTCGTCCGGCGCTTCGTACACCACGCGCCAGTCGAGCACCTCGCCCCACCACCGGGCCTGGGCCGCGACGTCGCGACAGTCGACCACCACCGTGTACCAGCGCACGCTCATCTGTCCTCCTGCCGTTGGCGTCGGACGCGAACCCTAGGGCCATCAACCGACAACGCCACCCCCGACCAAGGCTGGGTACTCGTGCGATGACTTCCCCGGCCCACAACTACGGCCGCCGGCGGATGGGAGAATCCCAGCGTGACCGCGCCCATCACGATTCCCGAGAGCATGAAGCCGGCGGACGGACGATTCGGTTCGGGCCCGTCGAAGGTGCCGGCCGATGCAATCGCCGCGCTGGGTGCCGCAGGCTCAGCGGTCCTCGGCACCAGCCACCGCCAGGCCCCGGTCCGTTCGCTCGTCGGGCGCATTCGGGCCGGCCTGGCCGAGCTGCTGGCGCTGCCCGACGGCTACGAGATCGTGCTCGGCAATGGTGGCTCCACGGCGTTCTGGGATGCCGCCGCATTCGGGCTGATCCGCGATCGGGCCCAGCTGCTCGTGTGCGGCGAGTTCTCGGCGAAGTTCGCCGCGGTGACCGCCGGCGCCCCGTTCCTGGGCGAGCCCTCCGTCCTGCGGTCCGAGTACGGCAGCGCGCCCAGCGCCGTAGCTGAAGCCGGCGTCGACGCCTACGCCTGGCCCCAGAACGAGACGTCCACGGGTGTCGCGTTGCCGGTCACCCGGGTGGGCGATGCCGACGCCGGCGCCCTGATGCTCGTCGACGCGACCTCGGCCGCGGCCGGCCTCGCCGTCGACCTGGCCGAGTGCGATGCGTACTACTTCGCCCCCCAGAAGGGATTCGCCGGCGAGGGCGGCCTGTGGTTGGCCGCGCTGTCCCCTGCGGCTCTGGAGCGGACGGCCGTCCTGCACGACCAGCGGTGGGTGCCGCCGTCGCTGGACCTGACCATCGCGGTCGAGAACTCCCGCAAGGACCAGACCTACAACACTCCCGCGATTGCCACCCTGTGGCTGCTCGCCCACCAGCTCGACTGGCTGCTGGCCGCCGGGGGGCTCGATTGGGCAGCCAAGCGCACGGCCGACTCGTCCGGTCGCCTCTACGCCTGGGCCGAGGCGTCGTCCTACGCCCTGCCGTTCGTGACCGATCCGGCGCTGCGCAGCCCGGTGGTGGGCACGATCGACTTCGACCCGGCCGTTGACGCGGCCGCGGTGGCAGCGGCGCTGCGGGCCAACGGAATCGTCGATACCGAGCCGTATCGGGCCCTGCAGCGCAACCAATTGCGCATCGGGATGTACCCGGCGGTCGACCCGGCCGACGTCGAGGCCCTGACCGCCTGCATCGACTATGTCGTAGCGAGGTTGTGACCCCACGTCACCTCGGCGTGTGCTACCGGAATCCGGCCGGTACACGCCTATCGTCAGCCCATGCGCGTCCTTCGGTTCGTCGGTCCGGGTGACGACGCCGATCACATGATCGTCGAGACGACCGACGGCGGCGAGCAGTTCCTCCTCCAACTCGACGGGGCCATCCGTGCGGCGGCCGGCACCGAGCTGCCCCGGCCGGCGCCGAGCGAGCCTCAGCCCGAGACCGCGCCCGACACCGCGATCAGCCCTCGCGAGATTCAGATGCGGGTCCGCGCCGGGGTAGCGCCGCAGCAGCTGGCCGACGACCACGCCATGACGCTGGAGCGCGTGCTGCGCTTCGCCGGGCCGGTGCTGGCGGAACGCACCCGGATCTCCGACGAAGCCCGCCGGGCCAAAGCTCGGCGCAGCACCACGGAGGGACAGGTTGTCGTGTTCGGCGACGCGGTCGAGGAGCGCTTCGCCGCACACGGCATCGACGCGAGCGCAGTCAGCTGGGACGCCTACCGCCGCGACGACGGCCAGTGGATCGTCACCGCCGGCTGGGTGGGCGGCGAGATCGACCGCGTCGCCGAGTGGGTGTTCCACCTTGCCGCCCGTACCGTCACGCCGCTCGACGACACCGCCGCCGACCTGCTCAGCGACCGGCCCATCCGCCCGACCGTGCCGCCCGAGACTGCAGTACGCCCGAGCCTGGTCGCCGCTCCGCCGCTTGCCCCTGGCGTCGTCGCGTTTCCGCCGATGCCCGACGCCGACACCGGCCCGCTGCCGACCTCTGCCGAAGTCGACGAGGTTTATGACCAAGACGCCCACGACAAGGACGCCCGGCGGCTCGGAGCCCTGCGCGCCGACGCCGACGAGGCGGGCGACGACTACGACGCGCCGCCGCTGCCGCTGCGGCTCGCCGATGCGTCCGTGCGCGAGTCCGAGGCCCCGGACGGCGCGCCCGCTGCAGTCGCAACCGCGCGAACCGGCCGGCTGCCCAAGATGAGCAACCTCGGCGTGGCGAGTCGTCCGGAGGAGACCGATGAGGAACGCGCCGCGCGAGCCCGCATCCCGTCGTGGGACGACATCCTGCTCGGCGTGCGTCGCAAGCACGACTAACTGACGTTGATCAACTCGCGTCTGGTGCTCGATTTGCTGCGAGATCGCGCACCAAACGCGAGTTGATCAACGCGACGCCTTCGCGATTCGTTCGAGCAGCACGGGCCGGCCGCCGGCATCTGGGAAGTGACTACGCCCGGCCGGGGTGATGCGACCGAGCCAGGCCGGCGAGCGGCGCAACGCCCGAGCCCACTGCTGACTGGCTCCCGCGGCTAAAACCATTCGCTCGTTGTCGGTCCGGCGACGTACCGTCAATCATCGTGACTGCACTCGCTCAGGATGCTGGTAAGGCAGCCGAAGCGGGTGCATTGACCTCCTTGCTCCGGCTGCGCACCTGGGCGCGTCCCCACCGCAAAGCGATCGTCGTCATGATCGCCACGGCCAGTGCGGCAATGCTGGCCCAGTCGCTGGTGCCGCTGGTCGTCGGGCAGGTCGTCGACGGGCCGATCCGCCATCACGACACCGCGGGGCTGTGGCCACTTGCAGGCCTGGCCCTGCTGTTCGGGCTGGCCGAGGCCGTGCTGTTCTTCATCCGTCGCTACGCGATGGCCCGGGCCGCGCTCGGGCTGGAAACCGATCTGCGCCGCGACCTGTTCGCGCACGTCCAGCGGCTGCCCGTGTCCTTCCATGACCAGTGGCCTTCGGGCCAATTGCTGTCGCGCCTGACCACCGACCTGTCCACGCTGCGCCGCTACATCGGCTTCGGCGTGGTGTTCCTGGTCGCCAACTCGGCCACCGCGGTGATCGTGCTGCTCCTGCTGCTGCACATCCAACTCCTGCTCGGGCTCTTCGTCCTGGTCTCGATGACTCCGCTGCTGGCGTTCACCCGCCGGTTCGAGCTGCGCTACAGCCGCGAGGCCCGTCGGGCCCAGGACCTCACCGGCGACCTGGCCACCTCGATCGAGGAATCCGCGCTCGGTATCCGGGTGATCAAGTCCTACGGTCGCCGGCCGCAGATGCTGGCCGGCTTCACTCGCGACGCCAATCGGCTGCGCGGCGCGGAGATGACCAAGGTCCGGACGTTGGCCCGATTCTGGGCGCTGCTCGAAGGCCTGCCGCAGTTGATCCTCGCCGGCGCCACGTTCGGCGGCGTGATCGCGGTCGCCCACGACGCGATGACGATTGGCCAGTTGATCGCCTTCCTCACGCTGTACCTGCGCCTCATCTGGCCGATCATCATGCTCGGCTGGTTGCTGGCGCTGACCCAAGAGGCGGCCAGCGCGGCCCGGCGCATCTTCGAGGTCATGGACACCCAGTCGACGATCCTCGATCCGGCCGAGCCGGCGCTGGCCGAGCACGGCAGCACGCTGCGCTTCGAGGACGTCCGGTTCCGCTATGCCGGCGCCGATGAGGACGTGCTGCGCGGTATCGACCTCGAGGTGCGGGCCGGCGAGACGATGGCGCTGGTCGGTGCGGTGGGTTCGGGCAAGACGACGCTGACCGCGCTCGTCGGCCGGCTCTACGACGTCACCGGCGGGCGGGTGCTGCTGGGCGGCGAGGACGTGCGCGACCTGCGCCTGGACCAACTGCGCCATGCCGTCTCGACCGCGTTCGAGGACGCCACGTTGTTCTCGGCCAGCGTGCGCGAGAACCTCAGCCTGGGGCGGGCCGGCATCACCGACGACGACGTGGCCGAGGCCATCGACGTCGCGCAGGCGAGTTTCGTCTACGACCTCCCGTTCGGCCTGGACACCCGCATCGGCGAGCAGGGCATGTCGCTGTCAGGCGGGCAGCGCCAGCGCCTGGCCCTGGCCCGTGCCGTGCTCGGGCGCCCGCGCGTGCTCGTCCTCGACGATCCGCTGTCGGCCCTCGACGTGCACACCGAGGCCCAGGTCGAGGCCGCGCTGCGCCGGGTGCTGGCCAGCACGACCGCCCTGGTGGTCGCCCACCGGCCGTCCACTGTGCTACTCGCCGACCGAGTGGCGCTGCTGGCCGACGGTCGCATCGAGGCGGTCGGCACCCACAGTGACTTGCTGGCCACCGTGCCCGAGTACCGCAACCTGCTGGCCCAGACGTCGGAGTTCGAGGGGGTGAACTCGTGAGCGATCCGGAAGAGGTCGAGCGCCCGAGTGACCCGACGAGCTGGCGGGGCAAGTTGACGGCCGAGGCGGCTGCGGCGGCCCGCGAGCACGACGAGTTCGTCGTCGCCGGTCGGTTGCGGCTGCGCCAGGACGCCCGGCGGCTGTTGGCCGACTTGATCCGTCCGCACAAGCGGGCGATCGCGTGGGTGCTGCTGGCCGTGCTCGTGCAGGTCGCCGCGACGATGGCCGCGCCCTGGCTCATCGGCATCGCCATCGACACATCGCTGCCTGCGGCCATCGACGGCGACTACACCTCCCTGATCACGGTCACGGTCGCCCTGGTGGTGTCCGCGCTCGTCTCCGGCTGGTTGCGCTCGGTCTTCGTGCTGCGCAGCGGCAAGATCGGGCAGGACGTCCTGTTCGACCTGCGCCGTCGCGGCTACGACCACATCCAGGCGCTGTCGGTGTCGTTCCACGAGCGGTTCACGTCGGGGCGGGTGATCTCGCGGCTGACGTCCGACGTTGACACCCTGACCGAACTGCTCGACTCCGGCCTCGACGGCCTGCTGACGGCCATGTTCAACATCGCCGCCATCACCGTGCTGCTGCTGATCCTCGACCTCCCACTGGCCCTGATCGCGCTGGCCTCGCTGATCCCACTGTGGTTCCTGTATCGGTGGTTCTCCACACGCGCTTCCGTGGCGTTCCGCCGCACACGTGAGAGCGTGGCCACGCTGATCGTGAACATCGTCGAGACGTTCAACGGCATCCGCGCGGTGCAGGCCTTCCGCCGCGAGAAGCGCAACGACGGCATCTTCGCCGTGCTCAACGACGACTACCGCGAAGCGAACCGGCAGGCGTTCAAGCTGCACGCCGTGTTCATCCCGGGCACGGCGTTGATCGGCAACACCGCCACGGTGGCCGTGCTGCTGGTCGGCGGCTACCGCGTCGCCGACGGAGGGCTCGCGCTGGGTGTGCTGACCGCGTTCCTGCTCTACCTGCGGCAGTTCTACGAGCCGATGGAGGACGTCGCCATCTTCTACAACTCGCTGCAGTCGGCGAGTGCGGCGCTGGAGAAGATCGCGGCAGTGCTGGCCGAGCCACCGTCCGTGGCCGAGCCGGTCGTGCCCACGCCGCTGCCGCAGCCGGTGCGCGGTGCGCTCAGTCTCGACGCCGTGGAGTTCGGCTACGCCGCCGACCGCCCGGTGCTGCCCGAGCTGTCGATCGAGATCCCGGCCGGGCAGACCGTGGCGCTGGTCGGTGCCACCGGTGCCGGCAAGACGACGATCGCCAAGCTGATCTCGCGGTTCTACGACCCCACCTCGGGCGCGGTGCGGCTCGACGGCGTCGACCTGCGCGACATCGCCGAGGCCGAACTGCGGCGGGCCACCGTGATGATCACGCAGGACGGCTTCCTGTTCTCCGGCTCCGTTGCCGACAACATCGGCTTCGGCCGGCCCGGCGCGGCGCGTGACGAGATCGTCGAGGCCGCCCGCGCGGTTGGTGCGCACGAGTTCATCACGCTGCTGCCGGAGGGCTACGACACCGACGTGCGGAAGCGAGGTGGGCGGCTCTCGGCGGGGCAGCGCCAGCTCGTGGCTTTCGCGCGGGCGTTCCTGGCCGACCCGGCCGTGCTCATCCTCGACGAGGCGACGTCGTCGCTGGACGTGCCGACCGAGCGGGCGGTGCAGCGCGCGCTGTACACCGTGCTGGCCGAGCGCACGGCGCTGATCATCGCGCACCGACTGTCGACCGTGGAGATCGCCGACCGGGTGCTCGTGCTCGCCGACGGGCGGGTCATCGAGGACGGCACGCCCGAGGCCCTGATCGCGTCCGGCCACGGGGAGTTCGCGGCCCTGCACGAGTCCTGGCGCGACTCGCTGGTCTGAGCCCCCTGCCCCGGTCAGCTTGGCCCGGAGCAGGGCGTCACGCTGCGAAGCCACCGGCTACGGGGCCAAGCCGGTCAGGTGAGGTGGGCGAAAGCCACGGCGGCCGCAGTGGCAACGTTGAGCGAGTCGACGCCGTCAGCCATGGGGATGCGGACCAGCCGGTCGGCCCGAGCCAGGGCAGCAGCGGTCAGCCCGGGCCCTTCCGCCCCGAGCAGCACGGCCCAGCGCGCCGGCGGCGCCACCTCGCGCAGCGGCTCGGCGTCAGGGGCCGGAGTCAGCGCCAGCACGTCGAAGCCGTGCTCGCGCAGCGCAGCGAGCGACGAAGGCCACGGCCCGCCGAGCACCGCGAACGGCACGCGGAGCACGTGCCCCATCGACACCCGCACACTGCGCCGATAGAGCGGGTCGGCGCAGCGCGGGTCGAGCAGCACCGCGTCCAGCCCGAACGCGGCGGCGTTGCGGAACACCGCGCCGAGGTTCTCGAAGTCGTTGAGCGATTCGAGCACCGCCACTCGGTGCGCATGCGCGAGCAGCGCGGCCGCGTCGGCCGGCGCCGGCCGGGTCGCCGACGCCAGCACGCCGCGAGTGACCCGGAACCCGACGACCTCGGACAGCAACCACTTGTCGACCGAGTAGGCCGGGACGTCGACGGCGTCGAGCACCGGTCGCAATGCCTCGATCCGGGCCGGAACGCCGATCACGGCCCGCACGGCATAGGGCGAGCCCGCCAGTCGCTCGACCACGTTGGCGCCCTCGGCGATCACGACACCGCGCCGGTCCGGGCGAACGTCGGCGTCGGTCAGGTCACGGAAGTCGGCTAGCCGCGGATCGGCCGGGTCGGCGACCTCGATGACCTGCATCTGCACGCTTTCGCCCAAGAGATTGACCCGACGACTCAACATATCGGGACCCAGGTCCGTCTAGATCATGACAGGCTGCATCCCACAGAGGAGCCCACGTGGAGTTCGAGGAGTTCACCCGCACCGGGCTGCGTCCGCTCATGCAGTTCACCCGGGCACTCACCGGCGACCGCGGCCTGGCCGAGGACCTCGTTCAAGAGGTGCTGATCCGATTGCACGCGCGCGGCGATCGGCTCGACACCATCGACAATCTGGGCGCGTACGCGCGTCGAATGGCGGTCAACGAGTACATCAACTGGGGCCGCAAGTGGTTCCGGATCAGACCCACGTCGATCTTGCCGGAGCCGCCCGTCCGGCCAGATCATGCGGAACAGCATGCCGATCGCGAGTGGCTGCGTGCGGAACTCAATCGGCTGCCCCGGCGGCAGCGAGCCGTTCTCGCCCTGCGCTATTACGCCGGGCTGACCGACGCCGAGATCGCCGACGAACTCGGATGCAGTGCCGGAACGGTGCGATCGCATGCCTCGCGTGGCCTGGCCCAGCTTCGCATCGAGATGACTGAACTTCCCCTCAAACCACTGGAGACATTGGCATGATCACCGATTCAGATCTGCGCGCCGTCTTCGCCGATGAGGCAAGCGATATCAGCGAGCCGGCCGACCTGCTGGCTCGCATCACCGTCAACCAGTCGACGCCCCGTGCTACCCCTACTCGGCCGTGGCGCGGATGGGTCGCTCCGGTCGCCGCCGCCGCAGCCGTCATTACCGTCGTCTCGCTGGCCGCCGCGCTCTCGGGGACGCGCCATCAGACCGACGACGCCGGGGCGGACGGCCACGCCCTGCCCCCGATGCCCGGGCGCGACCTCCAATACACCGTCAGCGTCGGCACAGTGCCGGGCTACGACACCAGCGCGACGTACCTGTCCTCGGACCGCGAGACAACCGACGTGATGCTTCCGGATGGGCGGGGTGTCCTCGCCGGCGAAGTGGTTGCCTACCCGCCCGGCGGCTTCGACCCCACCGCGGTGCGCCGCGGTCAGCCGGTCACCGTGCAGGGCCATCAGGGCTACTTCGGCGCGTCGACTTCCTCGGCCGACCAGGTCGATCACGTAGCCAACCCCACACGACCGGCAACCCTGGCGTGGGAAGCGGCGCCGGACCGGTGGATCGTCGTGCAAGGTTGGGACGCGGCCACAAGCCCGCCCCTGCAGGCGCGCCACCTCGACCCGCTCACCGAGGAGATGCGGGTCGCTCGAGCCGTTGATACCTCGACCACGAAACCTCTGCTGCTGCCGTACGAGGTCGGCTATCTGCCGGCCGGCCTGCGGCATGGGGGCGGTCGCGCAACTGTGCCGCCAGCCCGCGCCGACCACTGGAACAGTTACCTGTGGTTCCTCGGCGTTGGTCAGACCGGGTCGGCGCCGGACCCGCCCGGGCTGGCGATCACGGCAGTCCCGAAGCGCGACGCCAGTGGGCGAGTGGACGGCTCCCTGACCATCGACGGCCACCCGGCCCAATTCCGGTCAGCGGGCCGCGCGGGCGCAACCACCGGCGAGCCCGCGGCGCCGACGGCTCGCCAGGTTTCCACGCTCGCCGTTGACTTCGGTCGCGCCGTCGTGTTTATCGCCGGGGCGTACGCACAGGACGAACTGATCCGCATCGCCCGGTCTATGTCGATCGCGGACGACGTCGACGATCTTTCAACCTGGTTCGACGCCGCGAGGTAGCGGCCACGGTGGATCGGCTCAACCGTGGGCGGCGGACACGACGCGCTCGGACAGATCGCCGGCGGTCAGCCCGCGGCGCCGGGCGACGAACGCGGCCAGGCCCAGTGCGGCGAACAGGCAGATCAACCCGCCGCCGATCAGCCCCCACCGTGGGCCGAACGCACCGGCCACCCAGCCGATGATCGGCGCACCGAACGGCGTGCCGCCCATGAAGCAGACGAGGTAGAGGGCCATGACCCGCCCGCGCATGGTCGGCTCCACGCCCAGTTGCACGGAAGCGTTCGCGGCCGTGGTGAACGTCAGCATCAGCAAGCCCGTCGGGACGAGCAGCACGGCGGTGGCGTCGAAGTTCGGCATCGTCCCGACCGCGATCTCGAGGACGGAGAACACGAGCGCGGTGCCGACCAGGAACAACTGGGTCGGGCGCTGGACGCGTCGGGTCGCGAGCACCGCGCCGACGCACGCGCCGACCGCCAGTGCCGTCGACAACAGGCCGTAGCCCGACGCAGTGCGGTGGAACACCTGCTTGGCCAGCAGCGCGGTGGTGATCTGGAAGTTGAGGCCGAACGTACCGACCACGAACACCAGCAACATCGTCAGCACCAGGTCGGCGCGACCGCGGACGTAGCGGAAGCCCTCCCGCAGTTGCCCGCGGGCCCGGCCCAGCGCCGGCGCGGGGAACAACTCGGCCGTGCGCATCAGGGCTAGGGCACCGAGCACACCGACGCTTGAAGCCGCATTGAGCAGGAACACCGGGCCGGTGCCGACGCCGCTGATCAGCACGCCGGCGAGAGCCGGGCCGAGGATGCGCCCGGCATTGAAGATCGTCGAGTTGATCGCGACGGCGTTGGCCAGTTCGTTCCGGCCCACCATTTCCACCACGAACGACTGCCGCACCGGGGTATCGAGGGCTGAGATCACGCCCAGCGCGCCGGCCAGGACGAGCACGTGCCAGTACTGCACCACGCCACCGACGTCGAGCAGTCCGAGCAGCAGCGCCACGACCGCAAGCCCGCTCTGGGTGGCCAGCAGCAGCTTGCGCTTGTCGTAGCGGTCGGCCAGCACCCCGCCCCACAGGCCGAGCACCAGAGACGGGCCGAACTGCAGCGCGGTGACGATCCCGAGCGCCGTGCCGGAGTTCGTCAGGGTGAGCACGAGCCAGTCCTGGGCGACGCGCTGCATCCACGTACCGGTCAGTGAGACGAGTTGACCCGAGGCGTACAGCCGGTAGTTGCGCACCCGCAGCGACCGGAACATGCCGCTGGAGCCAGGCATCTTGCCTGGTTCGGGGTGGGCGGCCGGCGATGTGGTGGTCGCGGCCGCCGTCACAGTGCGGCCAGCTTGTCGAGCACGGGGACGACGCTGCGGAGCAGGGCTCGTTCGTCGGAGGACAGCTGGACCAGCCGCTGGGACAGCCAGGCGTCGCGGGAGCGGCGCTCGGACTCCAGCAGGGCGACGCCCGCGTCGGTAATGGCGATGATCGCTTGGCGCCGGTCGCCCGGGTGCGGGTCGCGACGTACCAGGCCGCGCTCTTCGAGCATGGCCAGCACCTTGGTCATCGACGGCGGCTGGACGCGCTCGCAAGAGGCGAGTTCGCCGGCGCTCATCGGACCGCGCTTGTGCAGCGTGCCCATCGCGGAAAGCTGGGTCAGCGTGATCGACATGTCCACGCGTTGGTTGCGGATGACGCGGGTGACCCGCAGCAGCGACGGACGCAGGAGCGCGGCCAGCTCCGCAATCGTGGTCCTCGTCGGCGTCGTCACTATCGTTAGTCTACCTAACGAACGGTTTTACCGCCACCCGATTGCCGGCCGGCAGTAGGCTGCGCGGCGTGGCCGTGAAGCGGGAACTCGTGCAGCCGCCGGCTGTACAGATCAACAGCCGGCGCATCATCGTCTTCGGCACCGCGCTGTTCGCCGCCGCGTTTGTGGTGCTGCTGCCCTTCTACGGGTGGCTGGGCCACCACGACCACCGGATCTGGCTGTGGACGTGCCTGGCCGGCGCGCTCCTCGGCGTGCTGGGCTACGCGATCATGCGCAGGCACCGCGGCCAGGGCCGCACCACCTAGTCACTCGACGGCGAAGTCGCCGTCGTCGTACACGTCGCCGGTGCGCTCGGCCAGCGACGGCACCACCACCGCGGCCTCGGAGTGCGCGCCGCACCCGAACTCCACGCTGACCACCCGACCGTCCGTCGCCGTCATCTCGTTGCCGCAGACTCCGAATCCCGCCCGCAGCGACCCAGCCAGTGGCAACAGGAAGCCACAGGTGCCGCAGCGCGCCGGCGCCTGCTTGGCCATGGGCGACTCGGGGCCGCCCGCACCGTCGTACCAGCGCTCGGCCGCGTCGAGCCGACCCTCGCGCGACATCACCCGAGCCCGACCCAGACCCAGCTCGAACGCGACGTCCTCGACGGCGGGATCACCGGAGTCGACGTAGGCGGGCACGAGCCGCGGATCGTCGTTGACGGGAGGCAGCAGGTCGCCCGGGCTCAGGTCTCCGGGACGCAGCCGCTCCTGCCACGGCACCCAGGGCGGTGCCAGCAACGCATCCGTGCCGGGTAACAACACGACCTCGTCGACGGTCGCGGACTTCATCCGCGGCGCCCGGGCCAACGTCACCGCCCAGTACCAGCCGGCGTAGCCCGGCAGGGTCGCCGCGAACGCGTGCGTCACGATCCGGGGCTCCTGGGCCACGGCCGCAAGATGCTCGCCCACCGTTTCGCCGCCCACCTCGATGGCGGCCGCGCGGGCGGGCTCGATGGCCGCAGCCAGCACGGCATCAGCCTCGGCGGGCGCGTCGTTGGCTGGGCCGGCAAGAACGTCGGTGGACCGGTCGGTGGGCATCACGTGCTCCATTGTGACCGATGCGGGCACCCGACGGAGCCGCCGCGGCGCTGCGCCCGCTTTCGCGGGCAAATCACGCTCGCGTCCACGCTTTCTCTGTCGCTGCGGTGGGGCAGGATAGGAGCGTGGCCCGACAGCACGACGAACGACCGCGCAAGCGGTTCTCGCGTTCTGGGCACACCACCCACGGCCCGCGCCCCAGCGTCGCGCCGCCGCCAGTCACGCCGCCGCCAGCCACGGCGCCCTACCCGCCGCAGTACTCCGACCCCTACCCCCCGCCGGCGCCGCCGTACGGGCAATCGCCACCGCCGCATCCCCCGCAGCCCTACCCACCGCCGCAGTACGGGCCACCGCCCACCGACGCCTTCGGCAATCCCACCTATCACCACGTCGGCCCCGACCCGGCGACCAAGGAGCCGGCCAGCCCGGCCGTGGCCATCACCAAGGCGGCTTTCACCGGCACCAACCGGGCCGCCCGCGTCGTCACCCGCAAGGTCATCAGCGCCAGCAAGGCCGACGGCGCGGACGAGTCCGGGCTGACTGCGCTGATCTGGAACCAGGTGCTCAGCTACGGCACCGACGCGATGATCACGGTCGCGTTGGCCGGCACGGTGTTCTTCGGCGCGTCGCCACACGCGCAACGCGGCAACATCCTGCTCTACCTGCTGATCACGATGGCACCGTTCGCGGTGGTCGCGCCGGTGATCGGCCCCATGCTCGACCGACTGCAGCACGGTCGCCGCTGGACGATGGCCGGCACCGCAATCGGCCGCGCCGTGCTCGCCCTGATCATGGCCAGCCATCCCAGCGAGTTGCTGGTGCTCTACCCCTGCGCGCTCGGCTCGCTGGTGCTGTCGAAGGCGTACGGCGTCGTTCGCGCCGCCGCGGCCCCCCGGCTGGTGCCGCCGGGAATGAGCCTGACCGAAGCCAACGCCCGGCTCTCGATCTTCGGGCTGGGCTCCACGCTGGTCGCCGGCGGATTCATCGGCACCGTCATCAAGGTCAGCGGCTCGTACAGCCTCGGCCTCACCCTCACCGCAGTCGCTTTCGCGGTGTGCGGATTCTTCGCATTCCGCTTGCCGCCCCAGGTTGATTCGGCGGTCGACGCACCGCGCCATCCACAGGAACCGCCGCGGCCCGCGGGGCAACCGCGGGTACCGCCGCTGGTGCGGCTGCAGAGTTGGGCCCGTCGCGGCTTCCCCGAACACATGGTGATCGCGCTGCAGGGGGAGTCGGTGCTGCGGTTCCTGTCCGGCCTGCTCACGATCTTCCTGGCCTTCTACGTCGAGCACACCGTCCACGGATTGCAGGCCGCGCTGCAACTCGGGGCCGTTGTCGCGGCGGCCGGCGTGGGCACGTTCGCCGGCACGGCGATCGGCACCCAGCTCAAGCTCACCCGCCCCGACATCGTCATCCTGGCCTCGGTCGCGATCGCCGGCATCAGCTGCCTGCTCGTCGCGTTGCTGTTCAATATCACGCTGGCCGTCGCAGGCATGTTCATCAGCGCCGTCGCCAACGCGATGTCGAAGATCGCGCTCGACGCCCTCATCCAGCGCGACGTGGTCGAGACACTGCGCTCCAGCGCTTTCGCCCGCTCCGAGACGTTCCTGCAGCTCGCGTGGGTGCTCGGCGCCGGCGTCGGCGTGCTGCTGCCCTCGACGCACGGCGGAGCGCTCGGGTTCTGGACCTCCGGGGCCGTAGTCACCGCGGTGGCCGTCGTCATCGTGATGCGTTTCCGGGTCTTGACCCGCGGCGGCGCCTCGGCCCGCGATTGGCACGAGCAATCGGGCAGCGTGGTTCGCCGCGACCCGCGAACCGAGTCGTGAAGCTGCTGGTCGTCACCGCCGTCGAGCCCGAGCGGGACGCGATCCTGGCCGCCGTCGGCCGTCGTGACCTGACCGTGCTGGTCGGCGGCGTCGGCGCTGCGGCCTCGGCCGCCGCGACGTCGGCGGCCCTCGGCCCGGGTGACTACGAGCTCGTGATCTGCGCCGGCATCGCCGGCGGCTTCCCGCCACTGGACATCGGTGCCGTCGCGGTCGCGTCCACGATCGCGTTCGCCGACCTGGGCGCAGAGACCAGCGACGGCTTCACCGCGGTGTCCGCGCTCGGCTTCGGCACCGACCAGTACCCGGTCGCGCCGCGACTGGCCGGCGAACTCGCCGCCCGCACCGACGGTCGGCTCGGCACCGTGCTCACCGTGGCCACCGTCACCGGAACCCGGGTCACCGCCGACGAGCGGCGCGGGCGGTTTCCCGACGCCGTCGCGGAAGCGATGGAGGGGGCGGGGGTCGCCGCGGCCGCGACGCTGCACGGTGTGCCGTTCGCGGAGATCCGGACCATCAGCAACTGTGTCGGCCCACGCGATCGCGCGGCCTGGCGCATCCCCGACGCACTCATCGCGCTCGGCCACGCGATCGACGCCGCCACCTCGGCAGGATTGGAGACAGGGTGAAGCTCGCCTTCTCGCCTTGCCCGAACGACACGTTCGTCTTCCACGCTTGGGCGCACGGGCTGATCGACGGCGCCCCACCGGTCGAGGTCACATTCGCCGACATCGACGTCACCAACACCGCCGCCGAGCACGGCCGCTTCGACGTGGTCAAGGTGTCTTACGCGGCGCTGCCGTGGCTGCTCGAGCGGTACGCACTGCTGCCGACAGGCGGTGCGCTCGGCCGCGGCTGCGGCCCGCTCGTGCTGACCCGCGACGCGCTGCCCGACGTCGACGGCCGCACCGTTGCCGTCCCGAGCGAGCGTTCGACGGCCTACTTGCTGTTCCGGCTGTGGGCGGCCGGCCAGCGCCCGGCTCGCATCGACGTTGTGCCGTTCGCCGAGATCATGCCGGGCGTGCGCGACGGCCGCTACGACGCCGGCCTGGTCATTCACGAGGCCCGCTTCACATATCCCGGTTACGGGCTGACGGCCCTGGTCGACCTCGGCGAGTGGTGGGAGGGCGACACCGGCCTGCCCATTCCGCTCGGCGCGATCCTGGCCCGCCGCGACCTCGACACGGCCGCGATTGCCGGAGTTGTGCGGGCCTCGGTGGAGCACGCCTGGGCCCACCCGGAGGCCTCAGCCGACTACGTCGCCGCCCACGCCGACGAGATGTCGCCCGAAGTCCAACAGCAACACATCGCGCTGTACGTCAACGACTTCACCCGAGACCTCGGCGACGAGGGCTACGCGGCAGCCGCGGCCCTGCTCGACCGCGCCCACGCCGCCGGCCTGACCCCAGTCAGCCCAGAGCTGCGGTGAACCCGGCCTTCGGCTGAGGTTGGTCAAACATCCAGGTTGTCGGCGAAGGCGCGAAGGAGTCCGGCGACCTTACGGGCCTCGGGCTTGTCGGGATAGCGGCCGCGGCGCAGCGAGTTCGACACGCTGTCCAGCAGCTTGATCAGGTCTTCGACCAGCGGAGCCATCTCCTCGGCCGGTTTGCGGGATGCCCGCACGACCGACGGCACCGGGTCGAGCAGGCGCACCTGCATGGCCTGGTTGCCCTTGCGACCCGAGACGATGCCGAACTCAACGCGCTGGCCGGGCTTGAGCTCGGTGACGCCGTCGGGCAGCGCGTCACGGTGGACGAAGACGTCCTCGCCGTCGTCGTAGGACAGGAAACCGAAGCCCTTCTCGGCACTGAAGAACTTCACCTTGCCGGTGGGCACGGAGTACTCCTCGGGTTGCATGTAGTCGAAGCTGGATTGCTGCGCCGGTCTGACGCACTGAAGACACCGCACACTCGCGGTGCCTTCACCTCCAGGTTACTGGTCTGTGGACGGTATTACACCCGGGATAGCCGGCTGGATAGGTCCCCGGCCCGCCCGGGAGCCCGGACCCGGCCGGATGCCCGGAATGTCGGGCGAACGGTGCCGCCGCACCGGGGTCAGTGCTCGACCGTCACGTCTCGCCGGGCTGCATCGCAAAGCGGATGGGCATGGCAAACTAGATAGTCCGCGTCTGATCCACCGAGAGGCATCCATGGCCACCACCCCAGGACTTCCGGAGCAGTACCGCGACGAGGTGACTCGCCTCGGCGACTTCCACGTGTCCGAGCTGGCCGCCGACCTGGCTGGTTCACTGTCGCCGTTCGGCCCCGACGTCGAATTCCCGCTGCCGCTCGAGCGCGTGCGCTATACCCACCCCTCCCCGGCCAACCGCCCGCACCTGGCCGACGGGCGCTGACAACGCATCCCCCGATGCCGCCCGGCCCGCCGCCCGCCGCTCAACCTCCGGCGGCGGCGTCGGAGCCAGCGGCCGATCCATCGCGCCAACCGCCGCCAATTGCAGACCGGCCGGCGTCGCTGACCGAGTGGCTGCGGTCCCGTAGCGACGCCGAGTTGGCCGAGCTGTTGCGACGACGCCCCGACCTCGCCCTTCCCGCGCCCGCCGACCTGGCGATGCTGGCAAGCCGGCTCGGCGTGCGCACGTCCGTGCAACGCGCCGTCGACAATCTCGACGCCTTCGCCCTGCGCGTCCTCGAAGCGTTGGTCCTCTCGGCAGACGGCGCCACCGCCGACGTGGGCCACGCCGCCGCGCTCTTCGGGCCCGGCGTCACTACCACCGACGTGCGGCCGGGCGTCGACGAACTGCTCGAACTGGGTCTGCTGTGGGGCCATCCGGACGAGCCGCACCTCGCCCCGAACGTCGTCGAAGCCGTCGGTACCTACCCGGGCGGCCTGGGCCGGCCGGCGCAGACACTGCTGCGGCCCGTGTCGGACCTGCATCTCGCGCCGGTCCTGCGAACGCTCGGCCTGCCGCCGGCGGCACAGCCGCGGGCCGGCGCCGCGGTCGCCGAAGTGCTCGCGTCCGCGGAGCGGGTGGCCGACCTGATTGCCCAGAGCGACGCCGCCGAGCGGCAAGTGCTCGAGCGGCTGGCTGCCGGGCCACCGGTCGGCAATGTGCGCAACGCCCAGTTGCCGGCCACCTCGCCTGATCTGCCACCGCCGCACCGGTTGATCGCGCGCGGCCTGCTCGTCCCGATCGACGCGCAGACGGTCGAGTTGCCGCGCGAGGTCGGTGTCGTGCTGCGGGACACGCCGCTGGGCGCCGTCAGCACCGACCCGCCGGACATCGAGGCCGTGCCGCGCGAACCGGCCGAACTCGACCGACTCGGCACGACCGCCGTGCTCGACACGGTGCGGCTCGTGGAAGCGCTGGCCGACGCGTGGACCGATCGCCCGCCGCCGGCCCTGCGTGCCGGCGGCGTCGGCATCCGGGAACTGCGTCGGACCGCTCGCGAGCTCGACGTGGACGAGCAGGTCGCGGCGCTGCTGGCCGAAACCGCCTACGCGACCGGGCTGATCGCCGCCGCGAACGGCCCGGAGCCGGTCTACCTGCCCACCGTCGACTTCGACAGCTGGCGGCGCCGGAGCCCGTCCGAGCGCTGGATCGAACTCGCGGTGGCCTGGCTGGGCATGACCCGTCAGCCCAGCCTGGTCAGCCAGCGCGACGAACGCGACCGCCTCATCAGCGCGCTCGGCCCGGACGCCGAGCGCGGCACGCTGCCCGCTCTGCGGGCGCAGGTGCTCGATGTGCTCACCACGCTGGCACCGGGCGCGGCGCCGGTTGACCGCGCGGCCGTGCTGGCCCGCCTGGCCTGGACCGCGCCGCGCCGGGCCAACGCCCAGCGGTCGAACACCGAGGCCATCCTGGCCGAGGCCGACCGGTTCGGCGTGACCGCGGCGGGCGGCCTCACCGGCTACAGCCGCACCCTCCTGGCCGGCTCGCGGGCGGCCGCCGAGCACGCCTTGGCCAACGCCTTGCCGGAGCCGGTCGACTACTTCCTCGTCCAGCCCGACATGACGATCGTCGTGCCGGGACCGCCGACGGCCGAGCTGGGCGCCGAGCTCGCCCTGGCCGCCGACCTGGAGTCCACCGGCGGCGCAAACGTCTACCGCATCACCGAGGCGTCGGTGCGGCGGGCGTTGGACGCCGGACGCAGCGGGGCCGCCGTCAGCGCGCTGATCAGCGAGCGCTCCCGAACCCCCGTCCCCCAGGCCCTGAGCTACCTGATCGACGATGTCGCCCGTCGGCACGGCGTACTGCGCGTCGGTACGGCCGCCGCGTACCTCCGATGCGACGACGAGTCCTTGCTCGCCCGGGTGCTGAGCGACCGGGACGTCGGTTCGCTGCAACTGCGCCGGATCGCGCCCAGCATCGTCATCACCACCACGCCGGTCGCCCGGGTACTCGAGGTGTTGCGGGAGGCCGGCTACGCCCCAGCGGCCGAATCACCCGACGGCGAGGTGATCACGCTCGGCACGAGCACCCCTCGCGCCGCGTCCCGGCCACCGGCGCGCACGATCCGTTCGCGTAGCGTCACCGAGTCCGGCGCGCACCTCACCGAGGTCGTGCGACGGATCCGGGCCGGCGAATCGCTGACCGCGCTCAGCCGACGCATCCAGCCCATCGCCCAGCAGGTGCCCGGCGTCACGTCGGCCGCGACGATGGCGCTGCTGCGCCAGGCCATCCGCGACGGTCAACGGGTGATGCTCGGCGTGGCCGACCCCGACGGCACCACCTCGCGCCGCACCATCCTGCCGATCTCGCTCGCCGGCGGCTTTGTGCGTGGCCACGAGTCGGCGACCCAGCGGCTGCAGTCGTTCCCGCTGCACCGGCTCACGGCCGTCAGCGTCATGGAAGACGACGGTACGTTCGACGAGGGCGACGACCCGGCCTGATCAGCCGGTCAGGTGGTGTGCCGTCCAGCGGAGTCGCGCCCCCCGTCGACGAGGCGACTGGCGGAGAACACCACCACTCCGACCGCGGCCACGACAATGCCCAGGACCGGGTGTCCGGCCCGCCCAGCCAGGACCGCGGCAGCGACGAACAGGGCGATCTGCAGGATCAGGCGCGGCGGATCGCCGAGCCGGTGGGCCGCCGACGGCGCCACCCAGATCGACCACAGCAGCACGGCGAGCGCCGGGGCCAGCACGGCCAGGGCAAGGCTGAGCAATCCCCCACCGCCGAAATGCCACCCCGCGACGCCGAGCACGGCCAGCAGCGCCAGTTCGGACAGGAACGCCGCTGTTGCGACGAGCACGTACAGAGCCGAGCCCGGGCCGGGCCGGGCGCGCTCGTCGGAGAGCCCCTGCTGCTCCATCCCGTGAGGCTACAAACCGCCGGGCCCGGCGTCGCGGTAAATCAGGGCTTTTCTCACTGGCCGGGGCGGAACACCGCCGCGGCCGCCGTCGTTTGCGACAATGGTTTGTTCACCAGTGCACCGACGCCAGGGAGACCCGTGACCGACGGACCGTTGATCGTCCAGTCCGACAAGACATTGCTACTCGAGGTCGACCACCCCCTTTCCGGAGAAGCCCGGGCGGCCATCGCCCCGTTCGCCGAGCTGGAGCGCTCGCCCGAGCACGTGCACACCTACCGGCTGACGCCGCTCGGGCTGTGGAATGCCCGCGCCGCCGGCCACGACGCCGAGCAGGTCGTCGACGCACTGGTGCGCTTCAGCCGCTACGCCGTCCCGCACGCGCTGCTGGTCGACGTCGCCGACACGATGGACCGCTACGGCCGCCTGCAGTTGGTCAAGCACCCGGTGCACGGCCTGGTGCTGGTCAGCCTCGATCGCGCCGTGCTCGAAGAGGTGCTGCGGCAGAAGAAGATCGCCCCGATGCTGGGCGAGCGGGTCGAGTCCGACACGGTGCTGGTGCATCCGTCCGAGCGGGGCCGGCTCAAGCAGGCGCTGCTCAAGGTCGGCTGGCCGGCTGAGGACCTCGCCGGCTATGTCGACGGCGAGGCGCACCCGATCGAGCTGGTGCAGAACGACTGGGAGCTGCGGGCCTACCAGCAGCAGGCCGTCGACATGTTCTGGGCCGGCGGCTCCGGCGTCGTGGTCCTGCCATGTGGCGCGGGCAAGACGCTGGTCGGTGCGGCCGCGATGGCCGAGGCCAAGGCCACCACGCTGATCCTCGTCACCAACACCGTCGCCGGGCGGCAGTGGAAACGTGAGCTGATCGCCCGCACCAGCCTGACCGAGGACGAGATCGGCGAGTACAGCGGCGAGAAGAAGGAGATCCGTCCGGTCACGATCGCCACGTACCAGATCATGACCACCCGTCGTAAGGGCGAGTACCGCCACCTCGAGCTGTTCGACTCCCGCGACTGGGGGCTGATCATCTACGACGAGGTACACCTGCTGCCGGCACCGATCTTCCGGCTCACCGCCGATCTGCAGTCGCGCCGGCGGCTCGGTCTGACGGCGACGCTGATCCGCGAGGACGGCCGAGAGGGCGACGTGTTCTCCCTCATCGGCCCGAAGCGCTACGACGCACCGTGGAAGGACATCGAGAACCAGGGCTGGATCGCGCCGGCCGACTGCACCGAGGTGCGGGTGACGCTCACCGACGCCGAGCGCATGAACTACGCCACCGCGGAGCCGGAGGACCGGTACAAGATCGCGGCCACCGCGCGCACCAAGCTTCCGGTCATCCGCACGATCGTCGAGCAGCATCCGGACGACCAGGTGCTGGTCATCGGCGCCTACCTCGATCAGCTCGACGACATCTCGGCCGAGCTCGACGGCGCGCCGATCATCCAGGGCTCGACGTCGAACAAGGAGCGGGAGCGGCTCTACGACGAGTTCCGCCGCGGCGAGCAGCGCGTGCTGGTCGTCAGCAAGGTGGCGAACTTCTCGGTCGACCTGCCCGAGGCCGCCGTCGCGGTCCAGATCTCCGGCACGTTCGGCTCGCGCCAGGAGGAAGCCCAACGCCTCGGCCGGGTGCTGCGGCCCAAACACGACGGTCGCCAGGCGCACTTCTACACGGTGGTCGCCCGCGACACCCTCGACGCCGACTACGCCGCCCACCGTCAGCGCTTCCTGGCCGAACAGGGTTACGCGTACACGATCGTCGACGCCGACGACCTGCTGCACCCGCTGTAAATCGCAGTGGTGCCCAAGATCGCCCAGCCGCTAGCGTCCTGATCATGACGGACGTCCCCCCGCCGCCCGCGCCGGACGACAAGGATTGGACCTGGGTGCTCGACTCGCCCTGCCCGGACTGCGGCTTCGACGCGAGAACGGTTGGCCACCACGACGTGCCGGTGATCATCCGCGGCGCCGTCACGTCGTTCCGGGCCGCGCTCGCCGATCCCGAGGCGGCGATTCGCCCGGCGCCGACGGTCTGGTCGGCGCTGGAGTACGGCTGCCACGTCCGCGACGTGTGCGTGCTCTTCGACGAGCGGCTCCGGTTGATGCTCACCGAGTACGACCCGCTGTGGGCCAATTGGGACCAGGACGAAACCGCAATCAAGCAACGCTACTGGGAGCAGGACCCCGCCACCGTGGCCACCGAACTGGCCGCGGCCGGTGAGCGGCTGGCGACATCCTTCGCAGCGGTCGACACTCTGCAATGGGCCCGACCCGGCCGCCGCTCGAACGGCTCGGTGTTCACCGTCGAGTCGTTCAGCCGGTACCTGGCCCACGATCTGGTCCATCATGTGCACGACATCGGTCGCTGAATTTCGACCGCAAACCCTTTGGTTAGATGGTCCGCATGGCCCCCAGACGCACCGCCCTACTCGTGCTGTCCGCCGCGTTGATCGGCTTGGTGGCGTGCTCATCCACCACGTCGGGGCAAGGCGGCCCGCGCAACTCGACGGGGTCGTCCGCGTCAGCCGGCACCAGCACGTCCGGCAAGTCGGCGCCGACCGACGCCGACGGCCTGGCCGCCCTCATGCGCAGCGGCCTCGCGTCGATAACGTCCACCCACCTGGCACTCGATGTCACGGCCGCCGCTCAGCACGTGCAAGGCGCGGGTGACGAGACGCTGCACAACGCCAAACTGGTCGCCTTCGACCTCGCAGAGACGATCGGCCAACTCGGCACGGTGCGGTTGCGCATCGTCGACGGCAAGACCTACATCGGACTGCCGGCTGGGGCCAATCACTCGGGCAAGCCCTGGACGCTGGTCACCGCCAACAGCGCCGACCCGGTGATCAAGTCGCTGAACTCGGTGATAAGCAACGCCCAGAACGCCGCGTCACTCACCACGGCGTCCACATTCGTGAAGTCGGCCAAGTCGATCAAGCTCGTCGGGGCCGAGCCGGTGAACGGTGCGCCGGCGAACCACTACTCGCTGGTCGTCGACGTCGCCAAGCTGCCGTCGACCTATCCCGGGCGTCAGGCGTTGATCGCGGCCGGACTGAGCACGCTGCCGGTCGAGCTGTGGATCGATTCGAAAGGCCGGCCGGTGAAGATCGTCGACAAGGTCACGATCCAGGGCCAGGCCGTGTCCTCCCTGGTCACGCTCAGTCGATTCAACGAGCCGGTGCACATCGCGGCCCCGCCCGCGGACCAGGTCAGCACCTCCTGACCGCTGACCCGAGTTCTCCCGGCGCGCCCATTCCGACGAATTGCCGCCGCCGTCACGGCGCGCAACGAGTGGCTGAAGGCCGGCGCGCCACATCTGGTCGCCTAGAGGCCCGGGTGGCCCGCTACACCGCCATTACCAGCAAGCCCATCGTGGCCTTGGGTTTGACTGTGACCGTGGAACTGGCTGGGCCCTTGTTGCCGGCCGCGTCGAAGGCGACGACCTTGTAGGTGTAACTCGTGCCCGTCTTCAGGCCGGTGTTCGTGAAGGTCGTGCCGGTCTTGACCGTTCCGACCAAAGTTGTTCCTCGGTAGACGTAGTAGCCGGTGACGCCGACGTTGTCCGTAGCCGCAACCCAGGTCAGCTTCACGCTGGCGCTGCCCGGCGTCGCCGTCAGCTTCGTGGGCGCGGTTGGCGCGACGGTGTCGGGCACCTTGACTGTCACGGAGGTGCTCGCACCGCTGGCGTTCCCGGCCGCATCCACGGCCGTGACGTAGTACTGGTACGACGAACCCTGGCGAACGGTCGCGTCGGTGTAGTTGAGCGTCGTCACCGATGCGAGCTTGGTGCCACCCCGGTACACGATGTAGCCGGTGACCTTGACGTTGTCAGTGGCCGCTTTCCAGGTGAGGTTCACGGCGCCGCTCTTCAGTGAGCCGGCCAGGCCGGTCGGTGTGCTCGGCGGCGTGCTGTCCGGTGCCGCCGGCGTCGTCGCGGTCACAGTCGACGACTTGGCACTGGTGTTCGCGGCCGAGTCGAATGCGTCAACGGCGTAGGTGTAGGTCGTCTTCGTAGCGACGCTCTTGTCCTGATAGGTCAGCACAGTGCCCGCGAGCGTCGCAATCAGCGTCGAACCGCGGTATACGTGGTAGCCGTTGACGGCGACGTTGTCGGTTGCGGCCGACCAAGCCAGGCTCACCTGGTTGTAGGCGACGGCGGTGACTTTCACTCCGATCGGTATGGACGGCGCGTGAACGTCTGGCGTGCTCGCGGTCACGGCGCCACTGGGAAGACTCGTATTACCGGCTGCATCGAATGCGGCGACGGTGTAACTAAAAGATCGGCCGTCGGTAAGACCGCTATCGGTGTAGGTGGTCCCCGTCGGCACAGTCGCCACTTGGGCGCCATTGCGATAGACGTAATAGCCGCCCATTCCACCGGCGTCGGTGCTCGCCTGCCAACTGAGCGCTATGGAGGACGGACTGAGCGTGTTTGCGGTCAGACCAGTCGGGACGCTCGGCGCAGTTCGATCCGGAGCCGGCGGCGTCGTCACGACCTGCGGATCGGTTCGCGGGCTCGGGTTCCCGGCCGCGTCAACCGCCGAAACTTGATACGAATACTCGGACTCGGCGTCCAAGCCAGTATCTGAATAGGAAAGTCCGGTGACGGTCGCGATCGGATTGTCGTCGCGATAGACGACGTAAGAATCGACGCCGACATTGTCGGTACTGGCGTTCCAGGACAGGTCGACCTGACTCGGGCTGATCGCAGCCGCAGCCAGGCCGGCCGGCACCGTGGGCGCATGCCCGTCAGGCGTCGTCACCTGCAGTGCCGCGCTCAGGGCGCTGGCGTTGCCGTCGCCGTCGTAGCTGTCGACCGTGTAGCTGTAACCGGTCGCGTCGGTCAGACCACTGTCGCGGTAGTCGGTCGAGCCGTCGCTGACGGTCGCGATCGGCTGGCCGTCCCGGTAGACGTGATAGCCGGCGACCCCGACGTCGTCCGTCGACGGCTGCCAGGTCAAGTGCGCCTCGGTCGTCGTCAGCGCCTCCAGGGCGAGGCCGGTGGGAACGCTCGGCGCAATCGTGTCGCCGACCGCGAGCGTCGTTGCGCTGACAACGTCGCTCGCCGGGCTCACGTTTCCGGCCGCGTCGCGAGCCCGGACCGCGTACTCGTAGCTGGTCTGTGGGGTCAGGTCGCTATCGAGGTACGCGGTGTCCGCTCCCGTAACCTGCCCGACCACGTTGCCGTCGCGCATGATGTCATAGCCGTCGACGCCGATATCGTCGGTGGCGGGCTGCCAGGCCAGACCGATGCTCGTCTGCGTTCGCTGGGTGATCGCCAGACCGGTCGGCGTGCTCGGAACCTGATGGTCGGCGTTGTCCACCGTGACAGTCACCGACTGGGAGGTTGCCGTGTTGCCCGAGCCATCGCTGACGCTGACCGCCACCGTGTGCGTACCCGGCGACAGGGTGGTGGTGTCGAGCGGCAACGCGACCGGTTGGTCGGGATCGAGCACCGCCGAGCCGAACGGCTGACCGTCGACGATCAGCTGGGCACTCGCGATCCCGCTGCCGTCGTCGCTCGCTTGAGCTGAGACCGGCAACGTGCCGTGCACATTCTGCCCGTCGACCGGCACGACCAAGCTCACCGTGGGCGGCGTCGTATCGGACCCCGGAAGGACGAAGCTTCCAGTGATCAACGGATCGTTGGCGAAAGCGTTGTAATGGGCCTGCTTGACCGGATTGGCCGTCCCGTTGTCGTCATAGCCGATCCGCAGATTCGAGCCGGACGACGAGCCCTGATCGTTTTCGTCGTAGGCGATATAGGCCTTGAGGGCAGGGAAGGTATTAGCGTCCAGTGCCGCCTTCACCTGGTCGTAGTACGCGATCTGGATAGCGGGAGTGTTGCCGGAGATTCCCCACTCCGCAATGCCCCAGGGCTTGGAAACGAAATTGTGGTCAGGATCATTGTCCGCGCGCAGCAGGTCCTGAAAGCGACTCACATTGGCAACCCAGTCCGGGTTGGTACTGCCATATCCGTCGAACATAATCCAATCGACCAGATCGTTGCCGGGATACAGGTCCGGGATAAGGCAATCCCAAGGGGCGTAGTTCATATAATCCAACACCCAGACGACGTTCGTCACGCCATCCGCGGCGAAGCGGTCCTGAGTTGCGCGCCACATTGCCCGATATTCAGCTGGCGTTCCGGCCGAGCCCTTGTAAACCACAGCCGGACAATTGACGTCGGTGGTCACGTCATTCTCCGGTTCGTGATACAGCGTCATGAAGATCTTGTGATTGCCGAGTGCTTTGACACTGGCCGCCATCTTGTCGACCGCGGCATTGACGCCGGCGTTGGTGCCATCGGCCTGGCTCCAGAGGCTGGCCGGTTTCCAGTTGGTGAACAGGATCGTGTTGGCTCGCGTGGCGAGCGCCACGTCGTCCGCGGACAGTGTGTTGGAGCCGACCGGATGATAGGTGTGCACGATGTCCAGATTGCGGCCGATGCGCTGCTCGGCACCCAGGAACTGATTCAGCACCCCACTGCCGATGTTGGGATAGTTGGCAGCTGATTCGCCGATCCAGGGCCGGCAAGGATTCACCAATTTCGCCGAAACCACGCAGACCCGATTTGCTGCGGCCGGTGGTGTGAATACCGCCAGAAATCCGACAGTCAGGACGACAGTCACGAGTGCGCCGACGCCACTCGCCATCCTGGTGCGCACAATCGTGCCTGTCCCCTACACGTCGCTCGCCGGCGCGCCACCCGCGCCCGCTGCGATGTATTGGCGCGATCATTACTAGGGCGTCAAGCCGATGTCAATTGCTGGGCATTAACCGCCGCTGGCTTTGTCGCATTTGTTGGACGTGCGGCGATATTCGGGTCGTTGCGCAATATTCAGGAATGCCGCAGAGCGCGCGAAAGGGCGGTCCCAGTTCTGGGACCGCCCTTTCGGCGTTTGGTGCAGGACCTCTTAGAAGTCCATGTCTCCACCGGGCATGCCGCCGCCGGCGCCAGCGCCAGCTCCGGCCTTCTCCGGCTTGTCGGCCACGACGACCTCGGTGGTGAGGAACAGCGCGGCGATCGACGCGGCGTTCTGCAGGGCCGAGCGGGTTACCTTGGCCGGCTCGACGATGCCTGCGGCGAACATGTCGACGTACTCGCCGGTGGCCGCGTTCAGGCCGTGACCCGCAGGCAGCGAGTTGACCTTCTCGGCAACGACGCCACCCTCGTGGCCGGCGTTGATCGCGATCTGCTTGAGCGGCGCGGTGAGCGCAACCTTCACGATGTTCGCGCCGGTCGCCTCGTCCCCGACCAGGTCAAGCTTGTCGAACGCGGTGCCGACGGCGTTGGCCAGAGCCACGCCACCGCCCGGGAGCAGGCCTTCCTCGACAGCGGCCTTCGCGTTACGAACGGCGTCCTCGATGCGGTGCTTGCGCTCCTTCAGCTCGACCTCGGTGGCCGCGCCGACCTTGATGACCGCAACGCCGCCGGCCAGCTTGGCCAACCGCTCCTGCAGCTTCTCGCGGTCGTAGTCCGAGTCGCTCTTCTCGATCTCGGCCCGAATCTGGTTGACCCGGCCCTGGATCTGCTCGGCGTCACCGGCACCCTCGACGATCGTGGTCTCGTCCTTGGTGGTGGTGAACTTGCGCGCCTTGCCCAGGTCCTCGAGCGTGGCGTTCTCGAGCTTGAGACCCACGGTCTCGCTGATCACGGTGCCACCGGTCAGGATCGCGATGTCCTGCAACATGGCCTTGCGGCGGTCGCCGAAGCCCGGGGCCTTGACCGCGACGGACTTGAACGTGCCCCGGATCTTGTTCACGACCAGAGTCGCCAGGGCCTCACCCTCGACGTCCTCGGAGATGATCGCAAGCGGCTTGCCGGTGCCCATGACCTTCTCGAGCAGCGGGAGCAAGTCCTTCACGTTCGAGATCTTGTTCTCGACGATGAGGATGTACGGGTCGTCGAGCGTGGTCTCCATGCGCTCGGCGTCGGTCACGAAGTACTGCGACAGGTGACCCTTGTCGAAGCGCATACCCTCGGTGAGCTCGAGCTCGAGGCCGAAGGTGTTGCTCTCCTCGACGGTGATGACGCCTTCCTTGCCGACCTTGTCCATCGCCTCGGCGATGAGCTCGCCGACGCTGGAGTCAGCGGCGGAGATCGACGCGGTCGCGGCGATCTGCTCCTTGGTCTCAACGTCCTTGGCCTGGTTGCCCAGCACCTCGGACACCGATGCGACCGCGGCCTCGATACCCCGCTTGAGCGCCATCGGGTTGGCGCCGGCGGCAACGTTGCGCAGACCTTCGCGCACCAGCGCCTGGGCCAGCACGGTGGCCGTGGTGGTGCCGTCACCGGCTACGTCGTCGGTCTTCTTGGCAACTTCCTTGACCAGCTCGGCGCCGATCTTCTCGTAGGGGTCCTCGAGCTCGATCTCCTTGGCGATGCTGACACCGTCATTGGTGATCGTCGGGGCGCCCCACTTCTTTTCCAGGACGACGTTGCGGCCCTTGGGACCGAGCGTCACCCTCACTGCGTCGGCAAGGATGTTCATGCCGCGCTCGAGGCCGCGACGGGCCTCTTCGTCGAACGCGATCAACTTAGCCATGCGGTGGTGTCCTCACTCGTAGATGAAACGAAGCCGTATTCACCGGCTGGCGGTGCCCGCGACGGACGGAACTCATGGGAGCCCCTCACTGCCTCCGGCTGGCACTCAGCCTAGCCGAGTGCCAATTCAGGTTTAGCACTCACCCCCGACGAGTGCAAGCAGCTGCCCGGCAGCTTCCGGCGGCGGGCGGCGGGCCTGAAGGCGGACCGGTTATTCCGCCGAGACGCCGGGATTGACGCGGTGCAGGACGGGTGCGAGCGGACGCACCGAGATGGGTTCGGCGAGCAGGTCGGCCAGTTCGAGCTGCAGGGCGCGGAAGAAGTCGTGTTGGAAGTGGTCCTGGACGGCGTTCGCGTCGGCGAATTCCTCCCAGAGCCAGATCAGGTCCGGGTCCTCCGGGTCGGCGGCGACGGCGAACAACAGCGTGCCGGGCTCCCCGTCGAGGGTATGGGCGTAGTTCGTCAGCACGCGCAGGACGTCGTTGCGCTCGCCCGGGCGCGCGGTCAGCTGAAGCAGCGCGCCGAAGGCCGGTTGCTCGGTCATATTGGGGCTAACGCTACGCGGCGAGGCCGGATTCCCGGCGCTGGCGGCTCGCTCAGCGGCGCATGATTTCCCCGCTGCTGACCGGGTGGGCGCATGATTTCCCCGCTGCTGACCGGGCCGCCGCATGATTTCCCCGCCGCTGATCGGTTCGCGCACCCGAAACCGGTCACCAGCGGGGCAAACCGCGGGCAGGCCGGTCACCAGCGGGGAAAACAAGTCAAGTTGGTTGTCCACAGCCGGGTGCTGCATCCACAGATCGCCGGCAGCGCTGGCGGCAACGACCGCGGCGCAGTCGGCTCGCAGCATGCGAACCACGCTGCCTGCACCTATCTTCAGCCGCGCCGACGCCCGGTCGTGCGGCTGGTCCGACGCCGCGTTGACTCGAGCGGTGCGTTCCGGACGCGTACTGCGCCTGCGGCACGACCAGTTCACCCAGCCCGAGCACCGCGACGATCCACGGATCGCTGCCGCGGCCGCGGCCCGCGCCTGTCGGGGCAGCGTCGTGAGCCATCGCTCGGCCGCCCTGTTCCACGAGTTGCCGCTCTTGCGCCCTGCCCCGAGCCGGCCAGATCTCACGATCACTCCACGCGCCACCGGAGACGTCGCGGGTGCGCTGCTGCATCGCGCGAGGCTGCACGCCGATCACGTGGTCGAGATCGGCGGAGTGCCGGTGACATCACTACCGCGGACCCTGATCGACCTGGGCCGATCGATGCCGACGCCGGCCGCCGTCGTCGCCATCGACGCGGCGGCGCACCGACGACTGGTCGATGCCATCATCCTCGAACGAGTCGCGCACGACTGTCGGAATTGGCCAGGCATCCGTCGGGCGAAGCGGGCCCTGGCCGTCGCGGATGGCCGTTCTGAATCTCCGCTGGAGACGGTTAGCCGGCTCGTCATCGCCTGGTTGGGACTCCCGACACCGGACCTTCAGGTTCCCGTGCACGACGACCTCGGCATGTTCGTGGGCCGTCCCGACTTCTATTGGGCCGGGCCGGGGGTCGCCGGCGAAGCGGACGGGCAGAGCAAGTACGACTCGCGCAGCGCCTTGGTCGAAGAGAAGCGCCGCCAAGAGCGGCTCGAAGCACTCGGTCTCGTCGTCGTCCGGTGGGATTGGAACGAGGTGACGCGTTACCCGCACCTGCTACGGGACCGGATCCACTCGGCGTTCGAGCGGGGCAATCACCGAGACCGCTCCGGTTTTCCCCGCGCGTGGTCGGTTAGGACGGCCTGAACCGGTCACCAGCGGGGAAAACAAGCCGACCACCGGTCACCAGCGGGGAAAACAGGCCGGCCGACGGGCTAGAGCAGGCCGGCGGCGCGCATGCCCTTGATCGTCGGCTCGATGACGGCGGTCGGGCGAACGCCGTCGGTCACCGCGTCGATGGTCTTCAGGCCGTCGCCGGTATTGAACGCGACGGTCTCAACCGACGTGTCGATCGCGCCGGCCTCGACCAGCTTGCGCAGCACCGCCACCGTCACGCCGCCGGCTGTCTCGGCGAACACGCCGGTAGTACGCGCCAGCAGCCGGATGCCCTCGCGGATCTCGTCGTCGTTGACGGCCGCCATCGCGCCTCCGGTCGAGCGCACCGCGTCCAGCGCGTACGGCCCGTCGGCCGGGCTGCCGATGTTCAGCGACTTCGCGATCCCCGTCGGCCGCACCGGCTGCACCACGTCCCAGCCGTTGTCGAACGCCGTCGCGATGGGCGAGCACCCGGCAGACTGCGCCCCGAACACCCGCCACGGCGCCGACGGCACCAGTTCGGCTGCGATCAGTTCCTTGAACGCCTTGTGGATCTTGGTCAGCATCGAGCCCGACGCCATCGGCGCGACGTACTGCCCCGGCAACCGCCAGCCCAGCTGCTCGGCAACCTCGTAGCCCAGTGTCTTGGAGCCCTCGGCGTAGTACGGCCGCACGTTGACGTTGACGAAACCGGTCGTCTCGAACTCGTCGGTCTCGGCCAGCTCCGAGCACAACCGGTTGACGTCGTCGTAGGAGCCGTCGACGCCGACGAGCGTCTGACCGTAGATCGCCGTCTGGATGATCTTGGCCGGCTCGAGGTCGGACGGGATGAACACGATCGACTTCATCCCGATCCGGGCGGCGTGCGCGGCCACCGAGTTGGCCAGGTTGCCGGTCGATGCACACGCGATGCGGTCGAAGCCGAGCTCACGTGCGGCAGTGATCGCGACCGAGACGACCCGGTCCTTGAACGAGTGCGTCGGGTTGGCCGAGTCGTCCTTGATCCAGACGGGCGCGGTGAAGCCAAGCTCGTCGGCCAGCCGGTCGGCCCGGATGAGCGGGGTCATGCCGGTGTTGGAGTCGACCCGGCTGGCCGGGTTCTGGCCGACCGGCAGCAGTCCGGCGTACCGCCAGATCGACTGCGGCCCGGCGGCGATGTCTTCGTGCGTGACCCGGGCGAGCGCCGCCGGGTCGTAGCCGATCTCGAGCGGGCCGAAACACTCGAAGCAGGCGTGCTGCGGTCCGAGCGGGAACTGGGCGCCACAGTTGCGACACACCAAAGCCGTGGCCGGCGAAGGCACAAGGGGGCGATCGAGCAGAGCAGTCATGGGTCCGAGGCCTTTCTCCTCATCTTTCCCAGGCGGTTGCCTAGGCCGGAGTTGGCACCTGCGGCGGCGGCCTCACGTCGAATCTGACGCAATGCATCGCACGCGGTTGCCGGGGCTTCGTCGGGCCGGTCCCTCTGCCCCTCTGGATGAGCGGTGCTATTCGGTTGTGGCTACATCTTCGCACAGTCCCGCGCAGCTTCGATCACGAGTAGTCCGACGTGAGGACGACCACGATCGGGCCGGCGGGCAAGTCGGCGAACTTCGGCGCCACTCGCTTGATCGCCGGGAACTGGCTCTGCAGCGCAACGGCAACGGCGCGGCTGGTGGGCTGCGACGGGTCGTAGTACGCGCAGGTCGACAGGATCGTGCCGCGCAGGTTCCCGATATTCGTGACCGTCCACCCGCCCGCTTCGAAACGGCCGCGGGCCGTCGCCGCGAGTCCGGGAACGGTCGTGTTGTTCAGCACGACGAGCGGAAGCTTCGTCACCGGTGGGGTCGACGTGGGGCTGGTCGGCGCCGCGCGTTTCGTCGTCGGCGTCGCGGGCTTCGTTGGTGCATGCTTGGCCGTCGACGACGAGGGTGGGGTCGACGTGGTCGTCCGTGCGGACGCAATTTCGGTCACCCGGCCGGCCGCGCTGCCCCGGCCGTTGGGACTGCGCAGCGCGATGACGGCAATGACGAGCACTGCGACACCGACCAGGCCGATCGCGATTCCGGCCCACCGTTCTCGCCGGTGCCGGCCGGCGAGTTGGCGGGTGAGGCGGCCCTTGCTCGTCGCTAGACCTCGATGCCGAGCCGCCGGGCCGAGCGCTGGCGCTGACGGCTGGCGCGCAACCTCCGCAGCCGCTTGACCAGCATCGGGTCAGCGGCGAGGGCGGCGGGAGTGTCAATCAACGCGTTGAGCACTTGGTAGTAGCGAGTGGTCGACATGTCGAACAGCTCGCGGATCGCCTGTTCCTTCGCGCCGGCGTACTTCCACCACTGTCGCTCGAAGGCGAGGATCTCACGGTCGCGCCGGGTAAGGCCGTCGAGCGGACCGTCCTCGGCACCGTCGCCGCTCTGGCCGGCAGCAGCGTGGGCGGAATCCATACGTCGTGCACTCCTCTGACTGACCCTGACTGGCTCTGACTAGTCGAATTCGCGGCTCGGAGGCGGCCCGGGGCTACGCTAGCGAATCACACGAGTGTGATTCGCCTCCGCAATTGAATCACGTGGCGCCCGGTCAAGGGGAACAGGCGCGCTGTGGACGACGTACCGCGTCGTCCACATGGTGCCGCAAACCGTGGTGCGCTGCGCCGGCGGGGACCACTGTTCGCGCATGCCGCCGTACTTGCTCATCGACGTCAGCGAGTTGTACCGGATTGCCGACCGGATCTCCCGCCACGCCGACGCCGTCCGCACCACCACGACCACGTTGACGGCAGCCATCGCGCACGACCGCTGGCGCGGGATCGCTTCCGACGTCTTCGCCGCCGAGGCCGGCCGGGTGCTGCGCGACATGCGGGTCTGCGCCGGGCGACTCGACGACGCGGCCGATGCCCTGCGTCGTCACGCCGGCCGAGTCAGCAGCGCGCTCGACGAAGCCCGCAAGCTGTGGGACACCGTCGGCGCCGTCGGAGAGGCTGTCGTCGACGACGTCGCCCATGCAGTCGGCGGCACCCTGCGCGCGGTCGGCCTCTGATGGGCCCGAAGCCGCCGCGCCCGGTGTCGGTCCGCGGGGGCAGCAACGGGATCGAGGCCCACTACGACGAGATCGTCGCGATGGCTCGCCGGTTCGGCAACGCAGCGACCGACGCGGGCGGCGCGGCGATCAGCCTGCACGGTTACCTGGCCGAGCCCGGGCTCTACGCCTCCGCCCTCTTCGACCCCATGGGCGCCGCCACATTCGAGGCCGACCTGCTCGACGCGCTCGACGGCTATCACGGGCTCAGCCGGGTCGCCCTGCAATGCGGCCTGATCGACACCGAGCTACGGGCCGCGGCGGCCGCCTACGAGCAGGCCGACCGCCTCGCCACGACGCTGCACGATCACTCCGCCGGCCTCGTCAATCTTGGTCCGGATGCGGCGAACGCCCTGCGACTGCTGGTGCGCACCGGCAGTCTCCCGCGCGCCGCGCAGTCCGTCCTCACCGACGACCCTGGACTCGTCGACGCGCTGATGAACGGCGGACTGGTGTCTCTCGACGGCGTCGTGGCCCCGCTCTACGCCGACGGGCACGCCAAGGTCAGCGCCCGCGGTGTTGACGGCGGGCCGGGTGCCGCGACGCCGCCCCGCAGCCTGACCGACGTGATGGCGGCCCTGGCCCGTCGCAACGAAGCCGGCTCGGGCGCGATCGACGTCCGGGTCATCACCCGCGCCGACGGAACCAGAAGCGCCATCGTCGACATCCCCGGCACCAAGACGTTCAACCCGGCCAAGCTTGCCGACATCACCGGTCCCGCGACGAACGTCCGCGCCCTGGTCGGCGTGTCGACGGCGTACGAACAAGGGGTCCTGCAGGCCCTCCACCGAGCCGGCGTCCGCCCCGCTGACGACGTGATGCTGGTCGGCCACAGTGAAGGCGGCATGGTGGCGGTGCAGGCAGCGGCGGCGTGCGCGGCCAGCGGACGGTTCCGGGTCACGCACGTCGTAACAGCCGGTTCACCCATCGGCGTGACGGTCGGGCGGCTACCGGCCGCCGTGCGAGTGCTGGCGATCGAGAACCACAACGACGTCGTGCCGCACCTCGACGGCCGGACCAACCCGGACCGGACCAATGTCACCACCGTCACGATCAATCGCGGCGACGGTGCCATCGGACCTGATCACGCGGTCGCGGAGTCCTACCTGCCCGGCGCCGGCGACATCGATGCCAGCCGCAACCGGTCCGTCCGCAGCTTTCTGTCCAGCGCGCGCGGGTTCTTCGACGGCACCACCGTCACCACCCACAGCTTCGCGATCACCCGGCAGTACTGACTGCCGGTCAGGCCCTTGCCCAGCGGGCGCCGGTCGACCACGATCACGTCATGTTGGGACTGATGCAGGACGCGCCGCTGACGACGAACTGGATCTTCAACCGCGGCGCGCAGCTGTTCGCAACCAAGACCGTGACCACGAAGACCGTCACCGGCCTGGAACGCAAGTCGTTCGCGGAGGTCGCCGCCGAGACCCGTCGGGTCGCCGGCGCACTCGACGGCCTGGGCATCTCCGCCGACGGGCGCGTGGGCACGTTCGCCTGGAACACCGCCCGGCACCTCGGCCTGTACTTCGCGATTCCCGGCACCGGTCGGGTCATGCACACCCTCAACATTCGCTACTTTCCCGAGCAGCTCCTCTACACGGTCGAGCACGCCGAAGACGAAGCCGTGTTCGTCGACCGTTCGCTGCTCCCCGTGTTCGCGAAATACCTGCCGCGGCTGACAACGGTCAAGCACGTCATCGTGATGGACGACGGCGCCAGCGCCGAGATCCCGGATGACCCCCGCATCCTGCACTACGACGAGCTCATCGCGGCCGCCGACGAGACCGACTTCGACGGTCGCGTCGACGACGAGCGCCAAGCCGCCGCGCTGTGCTATACCACGGGCACCACGGGCAACCCCAAGGGAGTCGTCTACAGCCATCGCTCGACGTCGCTGCACTCCATGGCGATCCTCACCGCGGCAGCGTTCGCGCTGAGCGAGACCGACCGCGTCCTGCCGGTCGTGCCGATGTTCCACGCCAATGCCTGGGGAATTCCGTATGCGTCGTTCCTTGCCGGCGCCGCGCTCGTCATGCCCGGCCCCGACCTCAGCCCGGAAGGGCTGATCACGTTGCTGGAGTCCGAGCGGGTGACGGTCACCGGCGGAGTCCCGACCATCTGGATGGGCATGGTCCCGCTGCTGGACGACCACGACCTGTCCGCGCTGCGCATCGTCATCTGCGGCGGGTCGGCGGTGCCCAAGGCGCTGTCGGAGGCGTGGCGGAAGAAGATCGGATTGCCGCTCACCCAAGCCTGGGGCATGACCGAGCTCTCGCCCGTCGGATCGGTGTGCACGATCCGCTCCGAAGTGGCCGACCGGCCTGATGACGAACTGGCCGACGTGCGGGCCACCGCCGGTATCGCTCCGCCCGGCGTGGAAATGCGCATCGTCGACGCCGACACCGGCGAATCGTTGCCCTGGGACGACAAGGCGTCCGGCGAACTCGAGTGCCGCGGTCCCTGGGTCGCCCGGCAGTACTACCGCACGGACGAGCCGGGCCCCCAGTTCTCACCCGACGGATGGCTGCGCACCGGCGACATCGCGTCGATCTCCCCGCTTGGCTACGTCCGCCTGGTCGATCGCACCAAGGATCTGATCAAGTCCGGCGGGGAGTGGATCAGCTCCGTCGAACTCGAGAACGAGATCATGGCCCACCCCAAGGTGGCCGAGGCCGCGGTGATCGCCGTGCCGCATCTGAAGTGGTCAGAGCGCCCGCTGGCCTGCGTCGTGGTCAAGCCGGGCGAGACCGTCACCCGCGAGGAAATGCTGGAGTTCCTGCGCGAGCGGCTGACGTCGTGGCAAGTGCCCGACGACGTCGTCTTCATCGACGAAGTACCCAAGACCAGCGTGGGCAAGTTCTCCAAGAAGACATTGCGGGATCGGTTCGCCGGTCATGTGTTGCCGACGTTATGACCACGTTGTCGCATTAGTCACTGTGAGTAGTCGCTGGTATCACCAGTAACAGTTGTCTCGTCTGTAACTTCAATGGTTTGATCAATCGGTCCTCGGAATTCGGGGGCGGGCGCCGGGGGAGAACCGCGTCCGAGACGAGCAGCGGCCCGCGTTCTGCGGCGACCCCAGCTCCCATCGGGAAGTTGCAGAATGAGCCGACGCGCGATTGCTCGACCCCGCCTTCGCCGGAGCATCGCCGCGGTGTGTGTTGTCACCACCGCGATTGCCATCAGTGCACTGTCGGCCAGCGCCGCCGCCGCATCCACGCACGACCCCGTCGGCAGCCTGGAGTCGATCACCCAGACCGGCACCGGTGTCTCGGTCGTCGGCTGGACCGCCGACGCCGACACCCGCGACCCGCTCGCAATCAGCGTGACCGTCAACGGTCATCCGGTGGCGCGCGTGTTGGCTAACGTGGCCCGACCGAGCCTCTCGGTTGCCGCCAAGCTCGGTCCCAACCACGGCTTCTCCGTCGCGCTCACCCTGCCCCCCGCTGCTCGCGACGTCATCTGCGTCGACGCGGCCAACCGCGGCCGGGGCAGCAACCACGTCATCGGCTGCCGGACGGTCGCGGTGAGCTTCGACCCGCGCGGGTCATTGGATTCAGTCCGCGCGATCACCGGTGGCCTGGCCGTCGTCGGCGGGGCGACCGATCCGAACTTCGCGGGAGTAATCGACGTCGACATCACCGTCGACAATGTGGTGCGCGGACACCTGACCGCGAACGGTGCCATCCATCATGGCCACGGCTTTGCCGCCCAGTACATCGTGGCCGAAGGGCGGCACACCGTCTGCGCCGTCGGCATCAACCGGGGGGCCGGCAAGGATGGGCCGGTCGGCTGTCGCGTCATCACGCTGAACTTCAGCCCGGTGGGCGCAATCTCCACGCTCATCCCCGCTGCGGGTGGTATCCACCTCACCGGCTGGGCCCAGGACCCGGACACCTCGGCCCCGATCCACACGACGGTGACGGTAAACGGCGCGGCCGTCGGCAGCATGACGGCCAACCTGGCCGCCGGCGCGCACGGGCCGCACGGTTTCGCCGGCACCTACACGCTTGCGGGCGGGCGATTGGCGCCAGGCACCTACACCGTCTGCGCGGTCGGCACGAACCTGGGCACGTACGGCACCACCCGGAACGTCAGCTGCAAGCGAATCGCCCTCAACTTCAACCCGACCGGCGGCATCCAGACTCTGGTGCAGGTCGGCCCGGGCGTCGCCATCACCGGCTGGGTGAAGGACCCGGACACCGCCGCCCCCATCAACGCCGCGATCACGGTCGACGGGGTCGTGCGGGCCCAGGTGCCGGCCAACGGCCGCGGCAAGTTCCACACCCGCTACGAGTTCGCGGCAAAGGTAACCACGACCCACGGTGTGCACGCCGTGTGTGTCGTCGGCATCAACGTGCGCTACGGCTCGGGCAACGGGGCGCCGGTGTGCCGGTCCTACACCGTCAGCCTCACCCCCCGTGGTGCGTTCGAGCACGGGTCGCACAGCTCAAGGGGCGTCACCGTCTCGGGCTGGGCGGCCGACTTCGACGCCAGCCGGCCGGTCGCCGTCACCGTGAGCGTTGACGGCACGGTGCTGACCTCGACGACGACGCACATCCTGCGGCCTGACGTCGTGAAGGCCCACCCCGGTGCGGTGGCGGCCACTGGCTTCTACGTGACCGTGCCGACGAGCGAGGCCGAACACCGGGTCTGCCTGACCGCGGTGAACCAGGGCGGCGGCCACGACCTCGCCATCGGCTGCCGGATCGTCAACGCGCTGCACCCGAAGGTGCCGTCGCCGCCGCGGGCCGTGAAAGCCACGGCTGGTTACCTGAGCGCCGTCGTCTCGTGGAGCCCGCCGCTGAGCGACGGTGGCGCGCCGTGGACGTCCTACGTCTTGACCGTCGTCCCGACCGGAGCCAGGAAGAGGCTGGCGGCCGGTACCACGAGTACGACGGTCGTCAGCCTGAAGGCCAAGACGGCCTACCGGTTCACGATCCAGGCCCAGAACGTCGCCGGCCTGTCCGGCAAGACGTCCTCGCCGGTGGTGACCACCCAGACCGGGCCGCCGCCGCAACGGACGCCGGCGCCGATCTCCACGAGCCGTTACGTGCGCAACGTGAGCAGCGCGACCGCGACGGACTTGAACACGATGCGGGCCGAGGGTGCCGCGGACGCGGCCCGCAATCCGTCCGGGCACCGATACCTCGTGCTGCTGGACATCGGTGGGCAGGACGAGAGCCAACATGGCGTCTTGCTCAGTGCCACGACCCACTTCGTCTCGTACGCGAACCTGGTCCGCGACATCAACGCGTACACCGACGGGTACATCGCCCACCAGAGATCGGGCGCTCCGGCCACCATCGCCATCGGCACGAACAACGACATGGACGTCTCGACGTCGGCCGGCATCAGTTGGGCCCGCTCGGTCGTGAACCCGGTCGCCGCCCACGTCGCCGCGCACACCGGCGTGCGGATCGCCGGCGCCAATGACGCCGAGCCGGGCTTCCGCGGGACGTACGCCCAGACTCGGGCGTGGCTCTCGGGCTACTTCAACGCGTCGCACTCGCAGTTCGTGTTCAACGGCTCGGCCGATGGTTGCGCCTGGACCGCGACCGCGCGCGGCTGCAACAACGGTTGGACGATGGGTGGCCTGTACAACCTCAGCGCGGGGGTCGCGCCGACCCGTATCGTCGACCTCCCGCAGATCTACAACAACACTATGGCGGCCCAGTGGAAGTACATCTCCCTGACCGGCGTCGCCGCGCGCCAGCCCCGCATCAACTTCGGTGGCGCACTGACCGAATGGACCGCGTGTGCCCAGTCCCATGGCTGCGGCAGTCTGACGGGGAGAAATGCCTGGATCCAGATGTGGAACCAACTGCAGTCGCATCCGGCGCTGCGCATCACCAGCCTGCCCTACTCGACCGACCTGCGGATCGACCGGTGACCGCACCGGCCGCAGCGTGAACCGCGTCCTGGTCCTGGCCGCCGTGACGGTCGGGCTGGTCACGGTGACCGCCTGCACGTCGTCGAACTCGGGCTCGGACGCCGGCTCGTCCACGCCGACCGGGGCCAGCCTCGCATCGTCGAGCACGGCTTCCGCGGGACCGTCCTCGACCGCGCCGTCGAGCGCACCCACCACCGCACCGACCACGCCCAAGTCGACGCCGCGCCCGTCGCCGACCGGTCCGCCCGCATGCCGGAGCACTGAGCTCAAGATCCGGGCCATCCGAGGTTCGGCCTCGGCCGGACAAGAGTTCGCCGAGATTACGTTCACGAACACCGGTGCGGCGGTCTGCACGATCTTCGGCTACCCCGGGGTCAGCCTGCGCCTGGCCAACAAGCTGATCGGCAAGCCGGCCGAGCGCTCGGGCCAACCGCACTCGACCGTCACCCTCCGACCGGGGGCACGGGCCGTGGCGAAGATCTCCGACATCTCCTCGTGCCAGGCGCCGGTGTCGGACACGGTGCGGGTCTATGCGCCGAACCAGGTCGCGTTCGTCGACCTGCCACTCGCGTTGCGGGCCTGCCGCCTGTTCGTCGGCCCGGTAACGCGGGGCTGAGCCGGGGGCCTGGTGGCCGCAGCCTTCGGGCTCAAGGGCAAAATAGGAACACGTGACCTACCTTGCCGCCGATGAGCGCTACGACTCGATGACCTACCGCCGCTGCGGACGCAGCGGGATCAAGCTGCCGGCCATCTCCCTGGGCCTGTGGCACAACTTCGGCGATGACCGTCCGCTGGAGAACCAGCGGGCGATCCTGCGGCGGGCCTTCGACCTGGGCGTCACCCACTTCGACCTGGCCAACAACTACGGTCCGCCGTACGGCAGCGCGGAGACAAACTTCGGACGGGTGCTGGCCACGGATTTCAAGCCCTACCGCGACGAGCTGTTCATCTCCTCGAAGGCGGGCTACGACATGTGGCCCGGGCCGTACGGCGAGTGGGGCTCACGCAAGTACGTGCTGGCCAGCCTGGACCAGTCGCTGCAGCGGCTCGGTCTGGACTATGTCGACGTGTTCTACTCGCACCGCTACGACCCCCAGACGCCGCTGGAAGAGACGATGGGCGCGCTGCACACGGCCGTGCAGTCGGGTCGGGCGCTGTACGCGGGCATCTCGTCGTACTCGTCCGAGCGGACCCTCGAAGCGGCCACGATCCTGCGCCAGCTCGGCACGCCGCTGTTCATCCACCAGCCCAGCTATTCGATGCTCAACCGCTGGATCGAGGGCGGCCTGCTCGACACGCTGGAGGAAGTCGGCGCCGGCTGCATTGCGTTCTCGCCGTTGGCGCAGGGGATGTTGACGTCGAAGTACCTCGACGGCGTGCCGAGTGACTCTCGGATGGCGCGCGGCACGTCGCTGTCGTCGGAGTTGCTGACCGACCAGAACCTGACCCACATCCGGGCCCTCAACACGCTGGCCGGACAGCGCGGGCAGACGCTGGCCCAGCTCGCCCTGGCCTGGGCGCTACGCGACGAGCGGATGACGTCGCTCGTGGTCGGAGCGTCGAGCGTGGAGCAGCTGGAGAACAGCATCACCGCGTTGGACAAGCTCGAGTTCACCGACGACGAGCTGGCTGAGATCGACCGGCACGCGGTTGAGGGCGGCATCGATCTGTGGCGCACCAGCAGCAGCTCCTGAGCGCGTCGCCCCCGCGGCCCAGCCCGTCCTGGCTGTTGCTGGCCGCGCTCGTACTCACCGGGCTGTCGATGCGAACGGCGGTCACCAGCGTCGGCGCGGTGCTCGACGATCTGCAGTCCGGGCTGCACACGGGCAGCGAGATAGCCGGGGTCATCACCACGTTGCCGGTGATCTGCTTCGCCGCGCTCGGCTCGGTGACGCCGCGGTTGTCTCATCGGTTCGGGGCGCACCGCCTGCTCGTTGCGGCCCTACTGCTGATGACGCTCGGCCTGGTGCTGCGTGCGGTGGCCGGCTCAATCGTCGGATTCCTGCTGCTCAGCGTGTTGGCGCTGGCCGGGGGTGCGATCAGCAACGTGTTGATGCCGAGCCTGGTGAAGCGGCACTTCCCCGAGCACATCGGTCGGATGACGGCGGTGTACACCACAGCTCTGGCGGTGGGCACCACGGCGGGCGCGGGCCTGACCGTGCCCATCGGTGGCCTCGGTGACGGGTGGCGGACCGGGATCGGATCGTGGGCCCTGCTCAGCGCGCTTGCCGTCGTGCCGTGGCTGCCGACGCTGCGTCGTGACAGCCCGGACCCGGAGGCGCCACGCGGGATCTCGGCCAACCGACTGGTGCACAGCCGTACGGCCTGGGTGCTGATGACGTTCTTCGCGTTCCAATCGTTCCAGGCCTACATCGCGTTCGGCTGGTTCGCGAAGTTCCTGCACGGGCACGGGGTCAGCTCGGACACCGCCGGGTGGATGGTCGCGCTGATCGCGGCGATGTCCATCCCGGTTTCGATGGTCGTGCCGACGATCGCACCGAACCGGCACAGGTTGGTCGTCGTGGTGCTCAGCGGGTGCTACCTGATTTCCTATGTCGGACTCGCGGCGGCGCCGGTTGCCGGCGCGTGGGCCTGGATGGTGCTCAGCGGCATAGGCAGCGGCATGTTCCCGCTGTCACTCACGATGATCGGGCTGCGGGCCCGCTCGTCCGAGACGACCGCCGCGCTGTCGGCTTTCGTGCAGGCGATCGGCTACATCGTCGCCGGCGGCGGCCCGTTGCTGTTCGGTGTCCTGTACGGCGCGACCAATGCCTGGACGCTGCCGCTGGTCGTGTTGTTCGTGGCGCTGGCGGTCGCGTTCGGCTCCGGGTGGCTGGCGTGCCGCCCGAGCTACGTCGACGACGAACTGGCAGAGTTCGCGCGGTGAGCGATCCCGATCCGAAGGCGCTGCGCCGCGCGGACTTTTCGGTGCTGGTCTCGCTGCCCACGCGTTGGTCGGACGACGACACGTACGGCCACGTCAACAACGTCGTGCACTACTCGCTGTTCGACACGGCGGTGAACGGCTGGTTGATCGAGGCCTCGGGCGTGGACATCCGCGAACTGCCGGCGATCGGGCTGGTCGTCGAGACGTCGTGCCGCTACTTCGCCGAGCTGCGCTTTCCCGAGGCCGTCACCGCCGGGTTGGCGCTGGAGCACCTCGGCACGTCCAGCGTCGTCTACCGCCTGGCCCTGTTCGGCGCCGCGGAGGAGCCGGCCGCGGTCGGACGCTTCGTGCACGTGTACGTCGACCGGTCGACCCGCCGTTCCGTCCCGGTGCCGAATGAGATCCGGGCCGCACTCGCCGCGCTCGAGTAGCCGCACAGTGTTGGATCGGCTCATGCCGCCGACCGCCTTCTCAGTCGTCAGTGCGCTCGTGCCCACGTCGCCGGGCTGTTTCGACGCATCGGTCAACCCGCAGTGGACGATCGGCGGGAAGCCGAACGGCGGGTACCTGCTGGCCATGCTGGCCCGGGCCGCCGTTGCGGTTGGACCGCACGAGCACGTGATTGCCGCCAGCGCGCACTACCTGCATCCCCCCGTACCCGGGCCGGTCGCCGTCGACGCTGCGGTGTTGCGCGCGGGCCGCTCGGCCAGCCAGGTCCGCGTTCGGATGAGTCAGGGCGAGCAAGCCTGCGTCGAAGCGCTCTTCACCGTGAGCCTGTTGTCGCGCGACGGTGCCGCCTACTGGGACCACGGCCTCCCCTCACCCGGCGTCGCCGGCTTCGACGAGTGCGTGCGGATCCCGGCTCGTACCCCGACCGGCATCCCGGTCGCGATCATGGACCAGGTCGATTTGCGCATCGAGCCTGCCACCCTGGGCTTCGCGGCCGGGCAGCCGTCCGGCCGCGGCGAACTGCGCGGCTGGCTGGCTCTGCCCGACGGCGAGCCGTTCGATCCGACGTCGCTGCTGTACGCGATCGACGCGTTCCCCCCGGCCACGTTCGAGATCGAAGCGTCCGGCTGGGTGCCCACCCTCGAGCTGACCGGCTACGTCCGCGCCCTGCCCGCACCTGGCCCGGTCCGCGTGTTGCAGCGGGCCCAGCTGATCGACGCGCAACGGGTCGACGAGACGTGCTTCGTCTGGGACAGCACCGGTCGACTGGTCGCGCAGGGCATGCAACTGGCCGGGATCCGGCTCGGCTCCCGCTGAGGAATCTCGCTGCTCGCTAGAACGGCGGCGGATCCGCGCCTGCATCGGTGGTGTGGTCGATTGGGTAGGTCGCGGGTTCTTCCCGGTAGCGATGCCCGGTGGGTGATGTCCATTCGATAGAGGCGTCGGGTTGTCGTTCGGGTTGCCAGCCGGCTTGGTGTTTGGCGTGATGGTGCCGACTGCAGATCGCGTTCAGATTCGCCTCGTTGGTTTCCCCGCCGTCTTCCCAGGGGATGGCGTGTTCGAGGTCGCAACGTCGGGCTTGCCGGTTGCAGTTGGGGTAGCGGCAGGTGCGGTCTCGGGCGATGACGTGCTCGGCGAGGTCTTTCGGCGGACGGTAGGTGCTGCGGCCGTAGTCGATCAGGTGGCCGGTCTCGTCGGTCACGAGACGCCGCCAGGTCCCGGTCTCGTCCGCGGCGATCCGACGCGCGACCGCGGCCGGGATCGGGCCGCTTCCCGCGAGTTCGCCGGGCTGCTCGTCCAGGCCGAGCAGCGTCGACAGCGCGACCGTGACTTGAACCGAGGGGCGCAGGCCGTGTTCACGCGGCAACTCATCCGACACTGACCCGTGCAGCGTGTTCAAGGCCAGCTGCACCACCGCGTCGGCGCGGCGCTGATCGGCGGTCCGGTCATCGTCACACGGGACGCGGCGGGCGAGGGCGTCGACGGCGGTCATGAACGTCGTCGCGCCGATGTCGGGCAACAGCATCCAAATCTCGGACATGCCATCCGCGACCGGAGTGCGCACCACGCGCCGCTGCTTCACCGCTTCCAGGTGGCGTTCCTCCGCCGGCTTCGGCGCGACGGTGAACACGGCTTTACGCACGCTGCGTTTGAAGTTCGCGAGCGCCTGCTCCGGCGCCTTCGGCAGCACTGACGTCTCCACCGCGGCGGTCGTCTTGTCGTCCAACGTCATCACGGTCTCGGCCAGGTGGCGGGAGTGGTGCACCGTGATCTCCCCCCGCTCCTGCAAATCCAACGTCGCAGCCAGCCGAGTCATCGCTCTCGCGAACTCCAACCGATCCGCCGCCGTCTGCGCCGACAAACGCAGCGCACAGGCCACGTCCTCCTTGAGCCATTCCCTGTCCAGAACCTCGGTCGGGGACTTCACCGGCGGATCAGCCGCCATCACCGCCAACAACCGCAACTGCTGGGCATCGATCCAAGACCGCTGCCGCTCCAACGCCGCCAGCGCATCCACCCGCCCGGCATAGGACAGCCGCTTCACGTTCACATGAACGAGCGGCTTGATGACCGCCGAGCCCGGAGTGACCGTCGCCGCCCAAGCGGCGACATCATCGGGAGCAACGTCGGCGTCCAGGAGCGAAGGAACGTAGTCCGCGGGCTCCGGGCCATCCGCCAATGCTTCGCTCATACGGTCGATTATAGCGTGGACGACCGACAGAACGGAAGCACTTTCCCTTTATCCTGTAAGGCAATTCGCCCGAAAATCGCACCCGAGCGCGAGACCCAGCCCACGACGAAACTCCTTCGTCGCTGCCCGCTTTTCGCTTTTCAACAAGCGCGCAAGTCAACCGATCGTGATCGCGTCCAGCCGCTCCCGCAGAAAAGCAGCAGCCACGACCGGCCCATAGTCATTGGCCCGCCCAACGGGCGGCTGCAGCGCCTCGACAACGGCATCGTGATCCGCCTCGTAGAAGTACACCAGCGAGACCAGATCCTCTTCCGGCGCCTCGGCCTGCGGCGGCAACACCCGGTGCCGGTTCGACTTCCACCGGTCCCCGCTCCACCGCGCCAGCAGATCCCCCGTGTTGATCGTCAACGCATCCGGGTGGTACGGCGCGTCCTCCCAGCCGTCCTGCTCGGTCCACACCTGCAGCCCGCCCCGTCCCGGCTCCCGATCCAGAATCGTCACGGTGCCGAAGTCGGTGTGCGGCCCGATGCGGAACTGTCCCGGCTCCGGAGCGCCGGCAATCGACACCGGCGGATACCAGTTGATGTTCATCGTGTGCGTCGCGTGCCCGGTGTGCCGCGTGAAGAAGTCCGGCTCGACGCCGAGCGCGGCCGCGCACAGCACCAGCAGCTCGTCGGCCAGTGTCCGCATCTGTGCCAGATACGCGACGACGGATGACTCGAGCGAGGGCACCTCCGCCGGGTAGACGTTGGGCTGGAACCAGTAGCCGTCGACCTCGGAATCGCCGGTCGGCTGATCGGCCCCGACCGCGAACGACTCCTTGAGGTCGGGCGGCGTCTCGGTGCCTTCGGCGTAGCCGTTGGCCTCGACGCCGGGCGGCAACCAGCCCCGGCCCCCGACGGTGACGGCGTACTGCTGCTTCACCGACGCGGGCAGCGCGAAGAACTCGCGGGCGGCGCGGCGCACGTCCGCCCGCAACGAAGCCGGCACGCCGTGGCCGGTGACGAGCAGAAATCCGACGTCGGCCAGGGCCGCGTCGACCTGCCGGGCCACGTCGGCCCGGCCCTCGGCGTCGCCGGAGAACCACGGCGTCAGGTCGATGATCGGGACAGCTGAGGCCATCAGTCGACTCCTATGTCCTCGTTCCAGAGTTCCGGGCGGGCGGCGATGAAGTCGGTCATCAGCGTGAAGCAGGTCGGGTCGTCGAGCAAGACAACGTCGACGCCGTTCTCGGCCAGCCAGTCGTGCCCGCCGTAGAAGGTGCGAGCCTCGCCGATCACGACGCGGGAGATGCCGAACTGGCGCACCAACCCGCTGCAGTACCAGCACGGCGACAGCGTCGTCACCATCGTCGTCCCCCGATAGGACGCCTGCCGCCCCGCGTTGCGGAACGCCGACGTCTCGCCGTGCATCGACGGGTCGTCGTCCTGCACCCGGCGGTTGTGGCCGCGGCCGAGCACGTCGCCGTCGCGGCCGAACAGCGCGGCGCCGATCGGGATCCCGCCCTCGGCCAAGCCGGCCCGGGCCTCCTCGACGGCAACCGCTAGCCAGGCCTGCGGATCGAACGTCATGCGCTCTCGACCGGGTCCGTCCGCGGTCGTAGCAACCGGAACAGCACGTAGTACGCCACCGCGGCGATCACAAAGCCGACCTCGAACGTGATGTCTCCGACGGCCGGGTGCGCCTTCGGAATCGGCGCGAGGTACTTGGTCTGGTTGGAGAACAACCAGATCGAGATACCCATGCCGATCACCATGGCGATGGGGCCGGCCCAGTTCTGATAGCGGGTCTCGCCGACGAGGCGATTGACCGAGGTGCCGCGCCGCAGCCAGCGGTCGGTGAAGACGACGCCGAGCCACGGCGCGATCCAGTAAGCGATGACGAGCAGGAAGTTCTCGTACTTCGAACCGGCGTCCTTCAGTCCGGACCAGGCGACGGCCAGACCGATCGCGCCGAAGACCACGGCGACGATCGCTCGGCGAAGCGCCAAGGGCAGCCTGATGCCCATGGCCAGGAAGGACATCGCCCCGGAGTAGATGTTCAGCACGTTCGCGGCGATCGCGCCGACAGCGATGGCCAACAGCGTGAGATCGCGGATCCAGGTTGGCATGATGCCGGTGAAGTCAGCCGTCGGGTTGCTGGTCGCCTTGGCAAGTGCCGTCACCGAAGCCGCGCCGACGGTCTCGAGCAGCGCGCAGGCCAGGAAGATTCCCAGGGCGGCAAACAGCCCGACCGCCTTGGAGTTCACGTCGGGTTTGAGGTAGCGGGTGTAGTCCGACGCGTACGGGTTCCAGCCGGCCGCATAGCCGAAGGCCGCGCCGACCTCCAGTAGAAACGCGCCAAGCGTCGGAATGCCACCGCCCGCGGGCGCGTCGAGATGCGCCTTGCTGAGGACGTCCACCGCGGCGATGGCGAACACGACCGCGAGGAACGGGAACGCGATCCGTTCGAACATCTGCACCAGGTTGTGGCCGAAGAAGGCCACGACGATCTGCACCAACACGATGATGACCAGGGAGAGTTCCTTGGACATGTCGGTGAGCGCGTTGAGCGCGAGCGCCCCGCTGACGCTGTTGACCGCGAACCAGCCGATGCCGGCGGTGATCGACATCAGCCCCGCGGGTAGCAGGTTGCCGATGAAGCCGAACGCGGTGCGCCCGAGCACCATCTGCGGCAGGCCGTGCTTCGGACCCCACGTCGACAGCACGCCCTGGCTCAGCGCACCACCGGCGGTGCCGACGACGATGGCCAACACCGTCATCCAGAACGACAGCCCGAAGACCAGGACGCCGAGCACGCCCACGAACACCGTGGCGAACTCGAGGTTCGGAGAGGCCCAGGTCCAGAGCAACTGCACCGGCGAACCGTGCCGTTCGTCGAGCGGAATGAACTCGACCCCGCCCGGCTCAACGGCGACGACCTTGTCGCCGTAGTCGCGATTCGGGTCGTCAACGATCGGCATGGTGGCTGACATGGATGACACTCTCGGGCCCCGGCGGCAAAACAGCAAGGCGATGTTGTGAATAGCTCGGTCGCGGCGGACAGATCGGGCGGCCGGTCAGGCGTCGTAGTCGACGCTCACCTCGTCGGTGATCGGCAGCGACTGGCAGGTCAGCACGAACCCGGCGTCGAGCTCCTCCTGCTCCAGCGCGAAGTTGCGCCGCATGTGCACCTCACCGTGCGTGACTTTCGCCCGACACGTCCCGCACACGCCGCCCTTGCACGCGAACGGCAGGTCGGTGCGCACCCGCTGGGCCGCGTCGAGGATCGGCACGTCGCGGGGCAGCGTCAACGGCGTCGCCCGGCCGTCGGAGGTGACCGTGACCGCGGACGTCGGCCCGGACACCACCGCGTCGGCGTGCACGGCGAGTGGTGGTGCGACGTCCTCGACGTAGAACAGCTCCCGGTGCACGCGGGTGGGTTCGACGCCGCGCTCGAGCAGTACCGAACGGGCCGTTTCGACCATCTCAAACGGTCCACACAGCCACCAGTGATCGATCGCCTCGACCGGTATCAGTGCGTCGACCAGCGCGGCCAGTCGGGGGGCATCGAGCCGGCCGCTGAGCACGTCGGACTCCCTCGGCTCGCGCGACAGCACGTGCACCAGCTCGAAGCGGGCCGGGTAGCGGTCCTTCAGGTCGGCGAGGTCGTCGGCGAACATGACGGTGTCGCTGCGCCGGTTGCCGTAGACGAGGGTGACCGCGCTGCCCGGGTCGGCCAGCACGGAGGCCGCGATCGACAGCAGCGGGGTGATACCGGAGCCGGCCGCGACCAGCACGTGCCGGGCCGCCACCCCGAGCGGAGGCGTGAAGGTGCCGGTCGGCGGGAGGACCTCGACGACGTCACCCGGCTGCACCTCGTGCACCAGCCACTGCGACACGTGACCGCCGGCGACTTCGCGAACCCCGATGCGGGGACGGGCGCCGGCGGGCGCGCAGATCGAGTAGGACCGGCGCTCGTCGCGGCCGTCGACGGTGCGGCGCACGGTGAGTGACTGGCCCGGCCGGAACGCGAACTCCGCGGCCCGCTCGGGTGGCACGTCGAACGTGACGGCGACGGCGTCGGCGCAGAGCCGGTCGACCGCAGCGACCCGCAGCGGGGCGAACGCGGTCGCCATCAGTGCGCCTTGACGTGCTCGAACGGTTCCCGGCAGGACTGGCAGCGGTGCAGCGACTTGCACGACGTCGCGCCGAACTGCGAGACCAGCTCGGTGTCGAACGAGCCGCACTGCGGGCAGGCGAGGCGGGGCGGCGCCGCGCCGAGTGTCAGCGGCACCGGCCCGCTCGGGCGGCGCGGCGCGGGTCCGGGCGGGGCGATGCCGTGCTCGGCCAGCACGCGCCGGCCATGCGGGGTGATGTCGTCGGTGGTCCACGGCGGGCTCAGGACGGTCCGCACGTCCACGTCGCGATATCCCGCGGCCTGCAGGCGGGTCGCGACATCGGCCCGCATCTCGGCCAGCGCCGGGCAGCCCGAATAGGTCGGAGTCAGCTCGACCACGACCTGGTCCCCGTCGACGTGCACGCCACGCAGCACACCGAGGTCGTGCAACGTCAGCATCGGCAACTCGGGGTCGGTGACGGTGCCCGCGATCGCGCGGGCACCGGCCGGCGCGGTGCTCACCATGACGCGCTCGGATCCTCACGGGCGACGCCCTGCAAGTCCACCAACAGGTCGGCCAACGCGGCGGTGTGCTGGCCGTCGCGGCCCCGACCGGTGCGACTGGGCACGCCGTCGGGGGTAGCCAGCGTCGCGGTCTTGAGCACCTGGGTCAGCACGGCATCGATCTCGGTGCGCTCGGCGGCGTCGGCCGGCAGCTCCGGCAGGTACGGCCACACCCAGTCGATGGCGGCCTGCATGCGGCCGTGGGAAAGCTCGGTGCCGTCGCCGAGACGCACGACCCATCCGGCGGCGTACTCGCGGTGATACGTCAACTCGGTGATGCCCTTGGCCGCGATCGCCGAGAGCACCGGGTCGGGCGAGCCGACCAGCCCGGTCAACTGCGCCAGTCGCCAGGTCGAGAAGGCGAACAGCCGGGCGATGCAGCGCGAGAAGTCGGCGTCGTCGCCCAGCTCGGCCAGCTGCACGTTCCGGAATTCCGACGGTCCGCGGAAGTAGGCCAGCGCGTCCTCGTCCGGGATGTGACCCGGCGCGGCCTCCGGGCGCAGCGCGGCATCGGCCTCTGCGGCGCGGGTGAGAAGCAGGCGGGCCTGGCCCAACAGGTCGAGCGCGATGTTGGCCAGGGCTACGTCGTCCTCGAGTTCGGGGGCATTGCTGCACCAACCGGCCAGGCGCTGCGACATCACCAGCGCGTCGTCGCCGAGCTCGAGGCACTGCTGAGCGATGGCGGACGCGTCGATGCCCGATGGCAGCGTGGTGTCGACGCCGGCCAGGGGCGCGTCGAAGCCGGTGCCGTAGGCCCAGCGCTCCTCGCCGCCGTGCGCGCCGGCCAGGGACTCATAGGCAGTCTCGTCGTCGCTCATCAGATGTGCGGCACCTCGTCGGGGATGGCATAGAACGTGGGGTGCCGGTAGACCTTGTCGCCGCTCGGGGCGAAGAACGGGTCGCGCTCGTCCGGGCTCGAGGCGGTTATCGCGTCGGCGCGCACCACCCAGATGCTGACGCCCTCGTTGCGGCGGGTGTACAGATCGCGGGCGTGGTGCAGGGCCATGTCCGGGTCAGCCGCGTGCAGCGACCCGACGTGCACGTGGTTCAGCCCGCGCTTGCCGCGCACGAACACCTCGAACAGCGGCCAATCCTTCTGCGAATCGCCCATCGATCTCAGTCCCCACCACTCGCTGCGCTCGGGTGGGTCCTGAGCTCGATAGCGGCTCCGCCGCGCGGCAATCGCTGCTCTTCGCGCGAGCGCTCATCGCCTTCTTGGTCACCCATATTGCGGTCGTCCCGAGCCTTGGCCGCGTGGGCCAGGGCGGCTTCGCGGACCCAGGCGCCGTTCTCCTGAGCGGCGCGGCGGTGGGCGATGCGCTCGGCGTTGCACGGGCCGTCGCCGCCGACAACTCGCTTGAACTCGTCCCAGTCGGGCTGGCCGAAGTCGTGGGCGCCGCGCTCGGCGTTCCACCGCAGCGCGGGGTCGGGCAGGGTCACGCCGAGGGCCTCGGCCTGCGGCACGGTCATGTCCACGAAGCGCTGGCGCAGCTCGTCGTTGGTATGCCGCTTGATCCGCCAGCGCATCGACTGCGCGGTGTTGGGCGAATCGGCATCGGGCGGGCCGAACATCATCAGCGCCGGCCACCACCACCGGTTCGTCGCGTCCTGCACCATTGCGCGCTGGGCCGGCGAGCCCGTCATCATCGTCAGCAGCAACTCGTAACCCTGGCGCTGATGGAACGACTCCTCCTTGCAGATGCGCACCATCGCCCGCGCGTACGGACCGTAGGACGAGCGGCACAGCGGCACCTGGTTGCAAATGGCCGCACCGTCGACCAGCCAGCCGATCACGCCGACGTCGGCGAACGTCAGCGTCGGGTAGTTGAAGATCGACGAGTACTTCTGGGCGCCGTCGATCAAGCGCTGGGTCAGGTCACCGCGGTCGACCCCCAGCGTTTCGGTGGCTGAGTACAGGTACAGCCCATGGCCGGCCTCGTCCTGCACCTTGGCCAGCAGGATGGCCTTGCGCCGTAGCGACGGCGCGGAGGAGATCCACGCCCCTTCGGGCTGCATGCCGATGATCTCGGAGTGGGCGTGCTGGGCGATCTGGCGGACCATCGTCTTGCGGTACGCCTCGGGCATCCAGTCGCGCGGCTCGATGCGCCGATCGTGCGCGACGGTCTCGTCGAACCCCGCCTCCAGCGCGGCGGTCACTTGGCCACCAGCGTGAGCACGTCGTACTTGGCCACGGATTCGCCGTCCTGCTTGGTCACGTCGGCGTCCCAGCGCACCTCGCCGTACTCGCCCTCGCGCGGGCTGATCTGCTTGCAGGTCAGCGTCACCGTCAGCTCGTCGCCCGGGTACACCGGCGTGAGAAAGCGCAGGTTCTCCAGCCCGTAATTCGCCAGCACCGGGCCAGGAGCAGGGTCGACGAACAGGCCGGCTGCGAAGGAAACGATCAGGTAGCCATGCGCGACGCGGCCGTCGAAGAACGGGTTCGCGGCCGCCGCCTCTTCGTCCATGTGCGCGTAGAACGTGTCGCCGGTGAACTCGGCGAAGTGTTCGATGTCGGCCAGGGAGACCTGACGCGGGCCAGCGACGACGCTGTCGCCGACCCGCAGCTCGGAGAGGCGCTTGCGGAACGGATGCGTGCCGTCGTCGCGCCGCTGCGTCCCGGTAACCCATCGCCCGGTGATCTTGGACAGGACGGCCGGGCTGGCCTGCACCGCGGTGCGCTGCATGTGGTGCGCGATGCCGCGCAGGCCGCCCATCTCCTCGCCGCCGCCGGCCCGGCCCGGGCCACCGTGCACGAGCGGGGGCAACGGCGAACCGTGCCCGGTGGATTCCGCGGCGTCATCGCGGTCGAGCACGAGCAGCCGGCCGTGCCACGGCGCAACTCCGAGCACGACATCGCGGGCGAAGTCGGCGTCGGCGGTGACCACCGAACCGACCAAGCTGCCCTGGCCCAGCGCGGCCAGTTCGACCACATCGTCCGTGGTCGTGTACGGGACCAGCGTCGACACCGGCCCGAACGCCTCGACGGCGTGCACCTCGGGCCGACGCGCGTCGTCGCAGCGCAGCAGGATCGGGGACAGGAAGGCGCCCCGGTCGGGGTCGGCGTCGACCACGTCGACGTGCTCGGGGTCGCCGAAGACGATCCGGCCGGCGTCGCGCAGCGCCTTGAGCGAGCGACGGACCTCTTCGCGCTGCTCGAGGCTGGCCAGCGCGCCCATGCGCACGTCGGGGTTGGCCGGGTTGCCGATCGTCACCCTGGCCAGCCGGGCGCAGATCGCGTCGGCGACGTCGTCGGCCACCGCGGCCGGGACGAACGCGCGCCGGATGGCGGTGCACTTCTGCCCGGCCTTGACCGTCATCTCGGCGACGACGGCCTTGACGTAGAGGTCGAACTCCGGCGTACCGGGGACCGCGTCCGGGCCGAGGATCGAGCAGTTGAGCGAGTCCGCCTCGGCATTGAACCGCACGGCCCGCGACACGACGGTGGGATGAGTGCGCAGCTTCGCGGCAGTGGACGCCGATCCGGTGAACGAGACCAGGTCCTGCTCGGTCAGGTGGTCGAGCAGGTCGCCGGCGCTGCCCGCTACGAACTGCAGCGTCCCTTCCGGCAACAGGCCGGACTCCACGATCAGCTCGATCATGCGGGCGGTGAGATACGCCGTCGGACTGGCCGGCTTGATCAGCGACGGCACACCGGCGAGGAAGGCCGGCGCGAATTTCTCCAGCGGGCCCCACATGGGGAAGTTGTAGGCGTTGATCTGCACGGCCAATCCGTGCAGTGGGGTGAGGATGTGCTGGCCGACGAAACTGCCGCCCCGGCTCAACGCCTCGACACCACCCTCGACCCAGACCGGCTCGTCGGGCAGTTCCCGCTTGGCCCTGCTGGCGTAGGCGAGCACCGCACCGAAACCGCCGTCGATGTCGAACTTGGAGTCGCCGAGGGTCGCACCGGTGCGGGCCGAGAGCGCGTACAACTCGTCGCGGTTCTCACGCAGCATCGAGCCGACGGCCTTGAGCAGCGCGGCCCGCTGGTGGAAGGTCAGCTCACGCAACGCCGGGCCGCCCACTCGCCGGCCGTAGTCGAGGGCCGCGGCGAAGTCCAGACCGGCCGAACTGACCCGAGCCAGCTCCTCGCCCGTGACGGCGTCGTGCAGCGGCAGGCCGGGCTCGGTCGGCGTGAACCACATGCCCTCGACATAGCTGCGCAGCAACGGCATTGGCGACGACTCCTTGACAGCACCCGGTGTTTACCGTCCATTATTAACCGACCGTTCGGTCAGTTGGCAAGGGGTGGGCATGGATCCGGTGGCACGCATGCTCGACGACGACGCGGCCTCACGCGCGTTGGGCATCGAGGTAGCCGATGCCGCCGAGGGCAGTGCAACCGCGCGCATGCGGGTGCGTGCCGACATGGTGAACGGCCACGGGATCGCCCACGGCGCGTTCGTCTTCGCCGTGGCCGACACCGCGTTCGCATGCGCCTGCAACAGCCATGGCCCGGTGACCGTCGCCGCCGCCGCCGACATCACGTTCGTCGCCCCCGCCCGACTCGGCGAGCTGCTCGAGGCCCGGGCCGAGGAACGCACCCGCTTCGGCCGCACCGGCATCTACGACGTCACGGTCCGCCGCGGGACGGAAGTCATCGCCGAGTTCCGCGGCACCAGCCGCACGATCGAGCGCGCGTGAGCCGCCTCGGCGCACCGCCGCGTCCGGACGAGCTCGACGCGAGCGAACGGATCAGCCGCGACGAACTGCGCGAGCAGCAGTTGGACCGACTGCAGCAAACCCTCGCTGTCGCCTACGACCGGGTGCCCCACTACCGCGCCGCGTTCGACGCCGCCGGTGTGCAGCCGGCGGACTGCCGGTCACTCGAGGACCTGGCCCGCTTCCCGTTCACGACCAAGCTCGACCTGCGGGACAACTATCCGTTCGGAATGTTCGCGGTGCCGCGTAGCGACGTCCGCCGGATCCACGCCTCCAGTGGCACCACCGGCCGTCCCACCGTCGTCGGCTACACCCAGCGCGACCTCGACACCTGGGCCGACCTGATGGCCCGCTCGATCCGCGCGGCCGGCGGGCGCCCCGGCGACACCGTCCACGTGGCCTACGGCTACGGCCTGTTCACCGGCGGACTGGGCGCGCACTACGGGGCCGAACGCCTCGGCTGCACGGTGATCCCGATGTCGGGCGGGATGACCCCGCGGCAGGTGCAGCTCATCCACGACTTCGAGCCGTCGATCATCATGGTCACGCCGTCGTACATGCTCGCGCTGCTCGACGAGTTCGAACGCCAGGGCCTGAACCCGCGCAAGTCCACCTTGAAGATCGGCATCTTCGGGGCCGAGCCCTGGACGGAGGCGATGCGGGCCGAGATCGAAGAGCGGCTGGACCTGCATGCCGTCGACATCTACGGGTTGTCGGAGGTCATGGGTCCCGGCGTCGCGCAGGAATGCGTCGAGACCAAGGACGGCCTGCACATCTGGGAGGACCACTTCTACCCCGAGGTGATCGACCCGGACACCGGCGCGGTGCTTCCCGACGGAGAGCCGGGCGAGCTGGTGTTCACCTCGCTGACCAAGGAAGCGCTGCCGATCATCCGCTACCGCACGCGCGACCTCACCCGGCTGCTGCCCGGCACGGCTCGCCCCGCATTCCGGCGGATGGAGAAGATCACCGGCCGCAGCGACGACATGATCATCCTGCGGGGCGTGAATGTCTTCCCCACCCAGCTCGAGGAGATCGTGCTCGGCACCGCCGGCCTGGCCCCGCATTTCCAGGTCGTGCTCACCCGCGACGGACGGCTGGACGCGCTGACCGTCCGCGTCGAGGCCCGGCCGGACTGCCCGCCGGAGCGCCGCGTGAGCGCTGCGGCCGAGATCGCCACCGCGGTCAAGAACCACATCGGCGTGAGCGTCGACGTGGACGTCATCGACGCCGATACGCTCGAGCGCTCCCTCGGCAAACTCCAACGCGTCATCGATCGGCGCTCGGAATGACCGTCGCACCAGCACGCCGCGGTCGTCCCGGCTATGACCTGGACCGGTTGCTGCTCGTGGCCGCGCAGACGTTCACCGAGCGCGGGTACGACGGCACGTCGATGGAGGACCTGGCCCGCAAGCTGGGCATCACCAAGTCCGCGATATATCACCACGTCAGCGGCAAGGACGAACTGCTGCGGCTGGCGACGAACCGGGCGCTCGACGGCCTGAGCGCCGTGATCGCCGAAGCAGCGACCGTCGACGGCCGGGCGATCGACCGGCTGGAGTACGTGGTGCGCCGCAGCGTCGAGGTCCTGGTCGACGAGCTGCCGTTCGTCACCCTGCTGCTGCGGGTACGGGGCAACACCGCGGTCGAACGGCACGCGATCAGCCGTCGGCGCGAGATCGACCACGCGCTCAGCGCGCTCGTTGCGCGGGCCGAGGCAGAGGGTGATGTGCGGCCCGACGTCGACCCGGCCCTCACCGCACGGCTGCTGTTCGGCATGGTCAACTCGCTGGTGGAGTGGTATCAGCCCTCGCGCACCGGAGTCGGCCGGTCCGACCTCGCCGACGCGATCGGCAAGATCGCATTCACCGGGCTGCGCCAAGCCTGACCAGCGTCCGCTCTGGGCGAACACCGGCGGCAGCGCGGGTCCGTCGCGCGTTGCACATGCGTGAGCAAGGACGATGACGCGCTGGACGCCTACTCGGCGGTGGTCGTGCGAGTGGCCGAGACGGTGCTGCCGAGCGTGGCCAGCCTGCGCGTGCGCACCCGCCGCGGCGAAGGGGGCGGCAGCGCGAGCGTGCTCAGTGGCGACGGCCTGCTGCTCACCAGCGCCCACGTCGTGGAAGGTGCGAGCAGCTGCGAGGCCGCGTTCACCGACGGAACCGAAGTGCGGGCCGACGTCATCGCCCGCGACCCGCTGTCGGACCTGGCCGTCCTGCGCGCTCGCGGCGAGGTGCCGCCGGCGGTGACGTTGGGCGACGCGGCCGAGCTGCGGGTCGGGCAGCTGGTCGTGGCGCTGGGCAACCCGCTCGGCCTGGCCGGCAGCGTGACCGCAGGAATCGTCTCGGCACTTGGGCGGTCACTGCCCACGCGCGCCGGCCGGGTGGTCGACGAGGTGATTCAGACGGACGCGGCGCTCAACCCCGGCAACAGCGGCGGGGCGCTGGCCGACAGCAGTGGGCGGGTGATCGGCGTGAACACCGCGGTCGCCGGCATCGGCCTGGGCCTGGCCGTCCCGATCAACGACACGACCCGCAAGATCATCAGCACCCTGCTGTCGCAAGGGCGCGTGCGGCGGGCCTGGCTCGGGGTCGCGGGTGCGCAGGCACCCCTGCCGCCGCCCCTGGTAGCCAAGCTCGGGCGCCAGTCCGGCCTACGGGTGGCTCAGGTCGTCCCGGACAGTCCCGCGGCGGCTGCCGGGCTACGGGTCGGCGACGTAGTCGTGGCCGTCGACGGCCGACCTGCGGCGACGGCCACCGAACTGCAGCGGCTGATGGTCGAGGACGCGATCGGCCGGCGTCTCGAGATCACGGTCTGGCGCAACGGCGCGCTCGTCGACGTCCTCGCCATCCCGCGCGAACTCACCGACGCTTGAGCCCGCGGCGGCGGCCCGGTTTTCCCCGCTGGTGACCGGCCGAGGTCCCGGTTTTCCCCGCTGCTGACCGGTCCGTGGCCGCTTTTCCCCGCTCGTGACCGGTTACGGGGCCTCAAACCGGTCAGCAGCGGGGAAAACACGGCCAACGACAGCCCGGGAAAGGCCAGCGACCCGAACGGGCCGCGCTAGCCGGTGGCGTTGGCTGCGGCTCGGCCCGCAGCTCGGCCACTGAAGATGCAGCCGCCCAGGAACGTCCCTTCCAGCGACCGGTAGCCGTGCATGCCGCCACCGCCGAAGCCGGCCACCTCGCCGGCCGCGTACACACCCGGCAGCGGCACGCCGGCTGCGGTCAGCACTCGCGAGGACAGATCGGTGTTGAGGCCGCCCAGGGTCTTGCGGGTGAGGATGTTCAGCCGGACGGCGATCATCGGGCCGGCCTTGGGGTCGGTCAGTTTGTGCGGCGTCGCCACCCGCGTGATCTTGTCCGGCAAGTACGCGCGAGCCTGGCGCAGGGCCACGACCTGCAGGTCCTTCGTGTACTCGTTGTCGAGTTCGCGGTCGCGGCCGGCGATCTCGCGCCGCACCGTCGCCGGGTCGAGCAGCGGTTCGTCGGTGACCGCGTTCATCCGCTCGATCAGCTCGTCGAGCGTGTCGGCCTGGACGAAGTCCACGCCCTTGTCGAGAAACGCCCGCACCGGCGGCGGCATCTCGGCCCGCACCCGGTCGACCACCTGGCGCACGCTGCGGCCGGTCAGATCGGGGTTCTGCTCCTGTCCGGACAGCCCGAACTCCTTGCCGATGATCTTCTTGGTGAGGACGAACCAGGTGTGGTCGTGCCCCGTCGACATGATGTGCTCGAGCGTGCCCAACGTGTCGAACCCAGGGAACAGCGGAACCGGCAACCGGTTGCCCACCGCATCCAGCCAGACCGACGACGGCCCGGGCAGGATCCGGATGCCGTGGTTGGTCCAGATCGGGTCGTAGTTGTGGATGCCCTCGACGTAGTGCCACATCCGATCGGGGTTGACGATGCGCCCGCCCGCCTCGGCCGTGATGGCCAGCATCCGTCCGTCGACGAAGTCGGGAACGCCCGCGATCATCCGCTTCGGCGGCGGCCCCATTCGGGCCGGCCAGGCCGCCCGCACCATGTCGAAGTTCGCGCCGATGCCGCCGGAGGTCACGATCACGGCCTGGGCGCGCAGCTCGAAGTCGCCCACCTCGACGCGCGAGCTCGGCGCGGCGCGAGCCACTCGCGACGGCTCGAGCACGCGGCCGCGCACTCCGTCCACCACCCCGCCGGTCGCCGTCAACTCGTCGACGCGGTGCCGGAACGCGAAGCGCAGCCGCCCGCGGTCGGCGGCGGCCTTCAGCCGGGCGACGAACGGCGCGACCAGTCCCGGACCCGTGCCCCACGTGATGTGGAAGCGCGGGACCGAGTTGCCGTGGCCGTTGGCGGTGTAGCCACCGCGCTCGGCCCAGCCGACGACGGGGAACCAGCGCACTCCGCGCTCGTGCAGCCACGCCCGCTTCTCTCCCGCGGCGAAGTCGACGTAGGCCTCGGCCCAGCGGCGGGGCCAGACGTCCTCGTCGTCGAGGCGGTCGAAACCGGCGCTGCCCAGCCAGTCCTGCCACGCGAGCTCGACCGAGTCCTTGATGCGCAACCGGCGCTGCTCGGGCGAGTTGACGAAGAACAAGCCACCGAAGGACCAGAACGCCTGCCCGCCGAGGCACTGCTCCGGCTCCTGGTCGACCAGGATGACCGTGCGGCCCGCGTCGGTCAGCTCGCACGCCGCGACCAGCCCGGCGAGGCCGGCGCCCACCACGATGACGTCGGCGGTACCGCTGTCAGCAGCGGTCATGCGTCCTCCTCGGGCTGGGAGCCGCCTGTCGGGTTCGAACCGACGACCTATCGCTTACAAGGCGATTGCTCTGGCCAACTGAGCTAAGGCGGCAGCGGCGTCGAGGCTACCGCGCGGGCCCCATTTGGACGTCGCGGATCCCGCGCCGGAACCCAACGCGTGCCCGGCAACGAACTAACCGGCACACTACCTACGCCACCGTAACCACAAGGAGTCCCGTGAGCCGCCAGTACAAGCCGAAGGCCGGGTTCTGGATCCGCCTATGCGTCGTGATCCTGTACCCGCTCGACTCGCTGCTCTTCCGCATCCGCTGGCACCACCTCGAGCGCATGATCCCGCCGAGCGATGGCGGCGTGATCATCGTGCTGAACCACATTTCCCACATCGACACCGTGCTGATGGCGCGCATGGTCTGGCAGTCCGGCCGGGTGCCGCGGTTCATGATCAAGGCGGGCCTGTTCGACAAGCCGTTGCTCGGCCGGATCGTGTCCGGCGCGGGGCAGATTCCGGTGCACCGGGGCACCACCGACGCCGCCAAGTCGCTGCGCGAGGCGGTCTCCGCCCTCGAGCGGGGCGAGGCCGTCGTGATCTACCCCGAAGGGACGACGACCAAGGACCCGGCCGCTTGGCCGATGGTGAGCAAGACAGGGGTGGCCCGCCTGGTGCTGCTCTCGCCCGACACCCCGGTCATACCGGTTGGCCAGTGGGGCGCCCAGAAGCGCAGGGGGCTGTCGCTCGAGCGGTTCTTCAAGCGCCGGACCGCCGAGGCTTCAGTCGGCCATCCGCTGGATCTGAGCCGGTTTCGCGGCGCCGAGCCGACGTCGGAGACCCTGCACGAGATCACCGACACGATCATGTCGGCGGTGCGGACGGAGGTGGCGGGACTGCGCGGCGAGGCGGCGCCCAGCGAGTTCTTCAAGCCCGTCCGCACCTACGTCGACAAGCACTGAGCAGCGGCTGACCGGTCCGCCACAGTTAACCCGCCGTTGACATGGCATTGACGTAGCGCCCGGTTCCGTGTGCAATGTCACTGCCCGACCGCTATGCCGGTCGACTGACGCTGCCTTCTACATCGGTGGGGCAGAGCACCGCCAGCCGGCCGGAAATCCGTGAGGTGCGCCCGAGTTGCCCAGCCAGCGCCCGAGCCACCCGTACCCGGTGCGGTCCCGACACACCGATAAGGGAGTTCCCTATGGCTGATGTCAGCTACGTTGACGCCACCTGTCTCTACCCGGGCAACCCGGTCCCCGCCGTCAACCGCCTGAATCTCGACGTCAAGGACGGCGAATTCATGGTTCTGGTCGGTCCGTCCGGCTCCGGAAAGTCCACCGCCCTGCGCATGCTCGCCGGTCTCGAGGACATCGCCAGCGGCGAGATCCGGATCGCCGGCAACGACGTCTCGCGCCGGCCCCCCAAGGACCGCGACATCGCGATGGTTTTCCAGAACTACGCGCTTTACCCGCACATGAGCGTGGCCGAGAACATGGGCTTTGCGCTCAAGCTCAAGGGCGTGTCCAAGGCCGAGCGCTCGCAGAAGGTGCAAGAGGCGGCCAAGCTGCTCGACCTCGAGCAGTTCCTCGACCGCAAGCCGAAGGCCCTGTCCGGCGGGCAGCGTCAGCGCGTCGCCATGGGCCGCGCGATCGTCCGCGAACCGAGCGTGTTCCTCATGGACGAGCCGCTGTCCAACCTCGACGCCAAGCTCCGCGTCGAGACCCGCGCCAACATCGCCGCCCTGCAGGCCCGGCTCGGCACGACCACCATCTACGTCACCCACGACCAGGTCGAGGCGATGACGATGGGTCACCGCGTCGCCCTGCTCAAGGACGGCGAGCTGCAGCAGTGCGACACGCCGCGCAACCTCTACGACTCTCCCGGCAACGCGTTTGTCGCCGGGTTCATCGGCTCACCCGCGATGAACCTGCGATCGGCGAAGTTGGTGCCGGGCGGCGCGCGGCTTGGCAACATCGACCTGCCGCTGCAGAAGGCGGTCAGTGACGCGGCCCAGCGAGCCAACCTCTCGGAGATCACGCTCGGCGTCCGCCCGGAGTCGTTCTCCGTCGCATCTGAGAACGACAAGGGTCTGGCCCTCGAAGTGGTTCTGGTCGAGGAGCTCGGCGCCGACGCCTACGTCTACGGCACGCTCGAGGGCGACCAGCCCGGCGACAAGCACTTCGTGGTGCGCTTCGACGGTCGCGTCCCCCCGAGCATCGGCGAAGTGATCACGCTCAGCGTCCAAGCCGGCGAGGAGCACGCGTTCCACCCCGAGACCGGCGAGCGCCTCGGCTGAACCATCCCGATCGGCAACGTCCCGCGGTTCAGGCCGCGGGACGTTGCCTGTTCAGGACTCTTCAGGACCGCTTGAACTCGTGCCCGGTCCAGGTCCAGAGCTTGTCGACGTGATCTGAACCGCAACGCGCGATCGGCTCGTTTGGCGGACAGTCCTCGGTCTTGAGCCGGCCGCCCACGAACTGGAAGTCGTAGGCCAGCCCGATCCGATTCGTGCCGACTGGTTGCCCGGACGGGCCGATGTTGCCATTGGCTTCGGCCTTGATTGCGCCCCAACCGCGCGCGCCGCCGGTGTAGGCCACCGCGTGTCCGCTGTTGTCGTTGGTGAACTGGCCCGTGACGATGTAGGTCGCGTGCTGCATGCCCAACAGCAGTGCGCCCCGTACCGCCACGTGGTACGGCCGGCCGGTCACCTCGCCCGGGTACCGGCTGGAGCCGAGTCGAATCCAGTCGACGCTGGGCCCGCCACTGCGCCAGAACCGGATGCTGCCGGCGGCATCGTAAGTCGCGGCCTCGGCTCCGCCCGGCAGCGCGACCAAGACATGTGGCTCGCCGTTCGTTTGGGCGGTGAGGCGGTCCGCGCGTTCACGCAGGGTCGGGAGTCGGGCCGGCGACGAGCTCACCGGCACCGAGCTGGCCGGCACCGGTTGCGTCGACGCACTTGGGAAGTCCGGGCGGCTCGCGGAACTCGCGACCGGCTGGGCATGGCCGCTGCCCTTCGTGACCCCGGCGCAGCCGGCGACCGACACCACAGCCGCCAACGCGCAGAGCCAGACCGGCCATCGCTTCATGCGTCCTCCGTACGCCGACAAGGAGGATAAGGCCTTTCGCGGTGCGACAGACTCGGCCCATGAGCACGCCCTCGCCCAACGACACCCACGGACATACCCACCGCCTCGAGCTGGACGACGCGACCGTTCGGGAGTGGGACGCCACCGTGCTCTCGGCGGATGCCGAGTCGGGCATCGTGCTCGACCGCTCGGCGTTCTACCCCGGCGGCGGAGGTCAGCCACCCGATCAAGGCGTCCTGCTCTGGGGCGGCGTGCGCACCCGGATCGTCGGCACGCGAAAGGGCGACGAGCTCTACCTGCTGCCGGCCGAGCGCGATCCGCTACCACCAGTTGGCACTGCGGTGCGCGGCGCGCTCGACGACGAACGCCGCACCGAGTTGATGCGCACGCATTCCGGGCTGCACGTGCTCACCGGCGTGGTGTTCCGCGACTTTGGCGCCCTCGTCACCGGAGGCAACATGGAGCCGCTGACGGCCCGGATGGACTTTGACCTGCCCGAGGTGCCGCCCGACTTCAAGGACCGCGTGGCCGAGGCCTGCAACGCCGAGATCGCGCAGAACCGACGTATCGAGGTCAGCATGCTGCCGCGTGAGGAGGCGTTCGCCATTCCGGACATCATCCGCACGGCGACGAACCTGCTGCCGCCGGACATCGAGGTCGTGCGCATCGTCGACATCGTCGGACTCGACACTCAGGCCGACGGCGGCACCCACGTTGCGTCCACCGCGATGATCGGACGGGTCGAGGTGACCAAGATGGAGAACAAGGGCCGCGGTTTCCGCCGGCTGCGGATCCAGATCGTCTAGCAATCGGGGATTCGGGCTAGGGAAGGCGGCGGCGACGGGCGACTTCGGCCAGGGTTACCGCCGCGGCCACCGACGCGTTGAGCGATTCGGCGTCGCCGGCCATCGGGATCGACAGGGTCAGATCGCAGGTGGCACCGACCAGGCGCGACAAGCCGCGCCCTTCGGAGCCGACCACGACCACGATCGGATCGGCGGCCATCTGCAGGTCGTCGAGCGTCGTCGTGCCGTCGGCGTCCAGACCGACCACGAACATCCCGGCCTGCTGGCAGTCCTTGAGCGCCCGCACCAGATTGGTCACCTGCGCGATGGGGATACGGGCCGCCGTGCCCGCGGACGTGCGCCAGGCCGTCGCCGTGACGCCGGCCGCCCGCCGCTCGGGAACGATCAGGCCGTGCGCCCCGAACGCCACGGCCGAGCGGATCACCGCGCCGAGGTTGCGGGGGTCGGTGACGCCGTCGAGAGCGACGAGCAGCGGGGCCGTCGTCGACTCGGCCGCCGCGGCCAGCACGTCGGGCAACTCGCGATAGGCGAACGGCGGCACCTGCAGGGCAATCCCCTGGTGCAGCAACCCGCCGGTCTTGCGATCCAATTCGGCCCGGCTGATCTCGAGCAGGGCGATGCCGCGGTTGGACGCCAGCCGGATCGCCTCGGTGATCCGCTCGTCGGACTCGACCCCGATCGCGACGTAGAGCGCGGTGGCCGGCACCTTGGCCCGCAACGCCTCGGCCACCGGATTGCGCCCCACGAGCAGTTCGGCCGCCTCGGCGCTGCGGCTGCGCGGGCCGCCCGGGCCGCCCCGGCCGCGCCCACGGTCCTGCTCGCGCCGGGCCGCCGCGGCCGCCCGCCGCGCCGCTGGATGTCCGGTGCGGGCGACCGCCGGTGGTGTGGGTCCCTTGCCGGTCAGCGCCCGCTTCACCTTCCCGCCCGAACCGACCTGGGCGCCCTTCTTGGACTTGCGGACAGCACCCTGCCGCTGCGAATTGCCTGGCATTACTCGGATTCCTTCAGGGTCCAGCGCGGCCCGGACGGGGTGTCCTCGACCAGCACGCCGGCCTCCGCGAGTTGGTCGCGGATGGCGTCGGAAGCCGCGAAGTCCTTCCGGGTGCGCGCGGCCGCCCGCTGTTCGAGCGCGACCCGCACCAGCGCGTCGACCACCGAGGTCAGGTCGGACGACGTCGCAGGGCCAGTCCAGGACAACGGGTTGATGCCGAGGACGTCGGTCATCGCCAGCACCGCGGCCAGCGCACCCCGCACGGCAGCCTGGTCCCCCCCGGCCAAGGCCGAGTTGCCGTCGCGAACGACGTTGTGGATCGCCGCCAGCGCCAGCGGCACGCCCAGATCGTCGTCCATCGCTGCGCTGAACTCGGCGCACGCGACTCCGGGCTCGGCCGGCACGCCGACCAGTTCGCTCGCCCGCTCTACGAAGTTCTCGATGCGGCGGTACGCGGCCGCGGCCTCGTCCAGCGCCTCGTCCGAGAACTCGATGTTGCTGCGGTAGTGCGCGGCCCCGAGGTAGTAGCGCACCTCGACCGGACGCCAGGTCTTGACGATCTCGTCGACGAACATCGAGTTGCCCAGCGACTTGGACATCTTCTCGCCGCCGGTCGTCAGCCAGGCGTTGTGCATCCAGTACCGGGCGAAGCCGTCGCCGGCCGCGACCGATTGGGCGATCTCGTTCTCGTGGTGCGGAAAGACGAGATCCAGACCGCCGGCGTGGATGTCGAACGTCGGGCCGAGGTACTTCGTCGCCATGGCCGAGCACTCCAGGTGCCAGCCCGGCCGGCCGCGTCCCCACGGGGTCGGCCAGGACGCAGTCTCGGGCTCGTCGGGCTTGTGCCCTTTCCACAAGGCGAAGTCGCGGGGGTCCTTCTTCTTGTCTTCGCTCTCCACGTCCGTCGCCGGGTGCATGTTGGCCAGCTTCTGGCCTGAGAGCGCGCCATACGCCGGGAAGGACTGCACGTCGAAGTACACATCCCCGTAGGTTGCATAGGCGAACCCACCGTCGATCAGCCGCTGCATCAACTCGACCATCTCGGTGATGTGACCCGTGGCCCGCGGCTCGTACGTGGGTGCGTCGCAGCCGAGGATCTCGTAGGCCTCGCGGAACTTGGTCTCGTTCTGGGCGGCCCAGGCCCACCACGGGCGACCGGCTTCGGCCGACTTGCGCAAGATCTTGTCGTCGATGTCGGTGACGTTGCGGATGAACGTCACCTCGTAGCCCGAGCGGGTGAGCCAGCGTCGGAGGATGTCGAAGTTGACGCCGCTGCGGATGTGCCCGAGATGGGGCGGGGCCTGCACGGTGGCGCCGCAGAGGTAGATCGACGCCTTGCCGGGTTCGAGCGGGACGAACTCCCGCAGCGACCGGGTCGCGGAGTCGTAGAGGTGCAGCGTCACCCGGCCATCGTAGTGACGCTCAGTGCACGACCACTCGGGTCGGCGTCACCCGCACCACGACCCGGACGTTGTCGGTCCCCTCATCGCCGGTGTAGGGCTCGTCGTAATAGATGAGGGAAAGCCGGTTGATCAGCTCCGGGCCGCCGTCGGGCGTCATCGAAACCGTGCCGCGCACCTCGACAAACTGGTTCGGATCGCCCGGATCGTAGATCAGCACGCTGGTTCGTGGGTCGCGCCGCCAGTTGCGCTCCTTGGCCCGCCCCACGACCGTCGACAGCAGCAGGTCGTTGCCGTCGTAGGTGGCCCAGAGGATCGAGGTCTGCGGGCTTCCGTCGGGCATCAGTGTCGCCACGGTGACGTGCGCGGCCGAATCGAGCAGCTTCTTGGCGTATTCAGGTAGGTCAACGGACATGGTGACGATAACGTCCGCTGGGTGAGCCCTGTTCCGCTGCGCCCCGAATCCGTCGTCGTCGCGAGCGGGCGGCCGCCGCGCACGCCGCGCGCCCCGCTGAGCACGCCGATCGTGCTGTCGGCGCCGTTCCAGCACGGGCCGGACGACAACTTCTACCTGCGGCAGGGCAGCAGCGACACCATCCGCGCCTTCGAGGACGCGGTCGGCGCGCTGGAGGGCGGTGCGGCGCTCGCGTTCGGCAGCGGCATGGCGGCGGTTTCCGCCGTGGCCGAGGGCCAGCCGGCCGGGGCCGTCGCGGTGGTGCCGAACGCCGGCTATTCGGGGACGGTCACCCTCTTCGACGAGCAGCAGAAGATGGGCCGGATGCAGGTGCGCGCGGTCGACATCACCGATACCAACGCGGTTCGGGCCGCCCTGCCCGGCGCCGATCTGCTGTGGCTGGAGTCGGTGACGAACCCGCTGATGGGCGTCGTGGACTTACCTGCGCTGACCAGCTCGGCCCACGACGCCGGCGCCATCGTCTGCGTCGACTCGACGTTCTCGACGCCGCTGGTGGTGCGTCCGCTCGAGCACGGCGCCGACGTCGTCATGCATTCGGCGACGAAATACCTCTCCGGCCACTCCGACCTGCTCATGGGCGTGTTGGTCACGCGCTCGCAGCCCTTGGGTGCGGCGCTCAAACTGCGCCGCGATCTGACCGGGGCGGTGCCCGGGGCGCTCGAGTCCTACCTCGCCCTGCGGGGGTTGCGCACGCTGGCCGTCCGGCTGGAGCGGGCCCAGGAGAACGCCGGTGAGCTGGCGAACCGGCTGGCCGCCCATCCGGCCGTCACGCGGGTGCGCTACCCCGGCCTGGCGACCGATCCCGGCCACGAACTCGCGACCCGGCTGCACTCGGGCTTCGGAGCGATGATCTCCTTCGAGGTCGCCGGGACCGCCGACGACGCTGAGGCGGTGTGCCAAGCCGTCCGGCTGATCAGCCACGCCACCAGCCTCGGCGGCGTGGAGTCGCTCATCGAGCGCCGGGCCCGCCACGCGGTGGACGCCGAGCACGGCACCCCGCCGACGCTGCTGCGGCTGTCCGTGGGCATCGAGCACGTCGAGGACCTCTGGGCCGACCTCGACCAGGCCCTCACCCACCCTTGAGTGACGTACTTTCATGATCAGAGACGGCGGAATCCGCCGTCTCTGATCATGGCAATACGTCACTCGACGAAGCGGGTGAGCAGGGCGGTGGCGATGGCGGCGATGCCCTCGCCCCGGCCGGTGAGGCCCAGGCCGTCGGTGGTGGTGGCGCTCAGCGACACCCCGCCACCAACCGCTGCGGTGAGCACCGATTCGGCCTCAGCTCGGCGCGGGCCGATCTTGGGCGCGTTGCCGATCACCTGCACGGCCACGTTGCCGACCTGCCACCCCTCGGCGAGCACCAGACGAACCGCCTCGGCCAGCAGGGCGACGCCAGAGGCGTTCGACCAGGTCGGGTCGGCGGTACCGAAGACCGCACCCAAGTCGCCCAGACCCGCGGCGGACAGCAGCGCGTCGCACGCCGCGTGGGCGGCCACATCCCCGTCGGAATGGCCGCTACAACCATCGACGCCGGGCCAGAGCAACCCGGCCAGCCAGCACGGCCGGCCGGCCTCGACGGGATGGACGTCGATCCCGATGCCGGTGCGGTAAGGCGTCATTGCGCGGCCACGACCTCGGCAATCGCGAGATCCCAGGGCCGGGTGATCTTGAACGCCTCAGCCGCGCCCTCGACCACGACCACCCGCACGCCGTGCGCCTCGACCAGACCGGCGTCGTCGGTGAGTGCGCCGCCCGTAAACGCCGCATGCGCCGCGGCCAGCACCGACCGGCGGAAACCCTGGGGCGTCTGCACCGCCCGCAGCGAGTCGCGGTCGACGGTCTCGGTGACCGTGTGCGAGGAGTCCACGCGCTTGACCGTGTCGACGACGGCTACGCCCGGTACGACCGCATCCGCGCCGGCCGCCAGCGCCGCGATCACCCGACCGATGACCTCGGCCGGCACGAACGGGCGGGCCACGTCGTGCACCAGCACGGCGTCGATGTCCTCGGCCAGTACGGCCAGCCCGCGGTCCACAGATTGCTGCCGAGTGGTTCCCCCAGCGACCACGACGGCGCCCGGAACCAGCGCTCCGGCCGCGGTCACCAGGGCCGAGGGCGCCACCACGACCAGATCCCGCACCTCTGGGTGCTCGGCGAACCGGCCCGCGGCGTGTTCGAGCAGCGTCCGTCCCGCGACCTGGCAGAACGCCTTGGGGACGCGGGCACCGAGGCGTTCGCCCGCGCCCGCGGCAACAAGAATGGCGGCGACGGTCAGTTGACCGGTCGCCGCCATCGTTGGTGAAGCCTCGTTCAGGCCACAGCCTCGGCGAGCACCTCGTCGAGCACAACCTCGGCCTTGTCCTCGTTGGTTCCCTCGGCAAGCGCCAGCTCGCTGACCAGGATCTGGCGGGCCTTGGCCAGCATCCGCTTCTCGCCGGCTGACAGCCCACGATCGCGGTCGCGGCGCCAGAGATCGCGGACAACCTCGGCGACCTTGTTCACGTCACCGGACGCGAGCTTCTCGCCGTTGGCCTTGTAGCGGCGCGACCAGTTCGTCGGCTCTTCGGTGTGCGGCGCCCGGAGCACGTCGAAGACGCGGTCGAGCCCTTCCTGGCCCACGACGTCGCGAACGCCCACAATCTCGGCGTTCTCGGCCGGAACCAGGACGGTCAGATCGCCCTGAGCGACCTTCAGACGCAGGTAAGTCTTCTGGACACCCTTGAGCAGTCGCTCCTCGATGGCCTCGATCAACGCGGCCCCATGATGGGGGTAGACAACGGTCTCGCCGACCTTAAAAGTCATGTGTTCGAGCCCCTTTCGCTCTTTCCAGGATATCACGGGGCGACGACGCCAACTCGGGCATGGTTTCGAATACCCCGCTGCCATAAGGCTTATGTAGCGCGCCGTCGAGTCCGCCAAGGCGGCCGGGCAACCGCGCCGCAGCCGCCGGAATCCGGCTCGCTACGCTGTCGTCTGGTCACCACCGACCGGTGCCCGCGACGGGCCGGACGGCGCCCGTTGTCCTGTGACGGGAAGGGTCGAGGGAGTAGACGTGAACGCACAGTCGGCCGTCCGGCGGCGCCTGGGAATCGGGCTCGTCGCCGTCTGCGCGACCCTGCTCTGCGCGTCTTGTGCGGCCGGGCAGGAGGCCCAGACCGCGAACGAGATAGCGGCAGTAGACGCAAACTCCGGCCACGTCGGTTCGATGCTGCTGCGGGCCGTCGCGATCAAGGCGCCGCCGAACGGGATCTCCTACGCGCGCGGCGATGTCGCCGAGCTTGACCTCGTCATCGTCAACAACGGCAACCGCGCCGACACGCTGACCGGGGTTAGCTCGCCGGCCGCGTCGACCGTCCGGGTGTTCAACACGCGCGCGGAGGCAAGTGCGGCGGCCATCCCGACGCCGTCGAGTGCCAGCGCCTCGAGCAGTACTACTGCCTCCGGCACTGCATCGCCCACCGGCACCGCGTCCGGCTCCGGCACCGCGTCGGGCACTGGCACGGCCTCCAGCTCTGGCTCGGCGTCGAGCAGCGCCTCGGCCAGCGTTTCGACCTCGACGTCAACCAGTGCCGCGCCGAAACCGCCGACGCTGAATGTCGCCGGCGGTCAGACGCTGTCCATCGGCATCGCTCGCTCCGACGCGATCCTCAATCTGGTCCTGAACCGGTCCCTGTTCCCCGGCCCGTCCGTGCCGATCACGTTCGACTTCGCCAACGCCGGCAGCGTGACCATCCCGGTGCCGGTCCAGCTCACCGAACACACCGGGTCGGTCGGCATCGTCGTCCCCGAACCCAGCTCCGGCACCGAGGGCGGCTGACCGGAACTGTCGGACGCCGACGCTAGCGTCGCGGCGTGACGAAACCGAGCGCTGCGCGCAAGGCCGGTTTTCGCTGCGCGGAGTGCGGCGCCGGGTCGCCTCGCTGGGTCGGCCGGTGTACCGAGTGCCAGGCCTGGGGCACGGTCACCGAATTGGGCGCAGCGCCGCGCCGCGCGGTCGTGCCCGCCGCCGTCACCCAGGCGGCGCGGCCGATCGGCGAACTCGACCCAGACGATGCCCGCGCCCGTCCCACCGGGGTGAGCGAACTCGACCGGGTGCTCGGCGGCGGGTTGGTGCCCGGCTCGGTCGTGCTGCTGGCCGGCGAGCCCGGGGTCGGCAAGTCGACGCTGCTGCTTGAAGTCGCCCATCGTTTCGCGGCCGGCGGCGACGCTCGCGCGCTGATCGTCACCGGCGAGGAATCGGCGGCCCAGGTCCGGCTGCGGGCCGAACGCACCGGCAGCGTCCATCCCGGGTTGTTCCTTGCCGCCGAGAACGACCTCGGCGCCGTGCTCAGCCATATCGACGCCGTGGACCCGGGCCTGCTCGTCGTCGACTCGGTGCAGACGATCTCCACAGACGCCAGCGACGGGGCGGCGGGTGGCGTTCCGCAGATCCGGGCGGTCGCGGCCGCGCTCATCGCGGTCGCCAAGTCGCGCGGTATCGCCACCGTGCTCGTCGGGCACGTCACCAAGGACGGCGCGATCGCGGGCCCGCGGGTCCTGGAACATCTCGTCGACGTCGTGCTGCACTTCGAGGGCGACCGGCACTCGTCGTTGCGGTTGGTCCGGGCGACCAAGAACCGGTACGGCGCGGCCGACGAGGTCGGCTGTTTCGAGATGCGCGAGGACGGCATCGTCGGCCTCGCCGACCCGTCGGGACTGTTCCTGTCCGACCGCAAGGTCGCCGTCTCCGGTACCTGCGTCACGGTCACGCTGGAGGGTCGGCGGCCGATCGTCACGGAGATCCAGGCCCTGGTCAACCCGGCCTATGGCGGCGGATCACCCCGCCGCGCGGTCAGCGACGTCGACGCGGCCCGGGTCGCGATGCTCATCGCGGTGATGTCGCGCCACGGCGACGTACCGCTCGCGCAATCGGACGTCTATGCCGCGACCGTCGGCGGGATCGCCGCCCATGAGCCCGCCGTCGACCTCGCCATCCTGCTTGCGCTCTCCTCGGCCGCGCGGGACATGCCGATCCCGGCCACGGTCTGCGCCATCGGCGAGGTGTCGCTCTCGGGCGACGTGCGGCGCGTCGGCGGTCTCGACCGGCGGCTGGCCGAAGCGGCCCGCCTCGGCTTCACCACCGCCCTCGTCCCCGGTGCACATCGGGGCGAACCGGTCAGTCCAGCGGGCAGTCAAGGCATCCGGACAATGCCGGTGGCCACCCTGCAGGAGGCGATCGGGACGGCCAAGAACCTCGCCAGCCGGACGGTCACTGAGCGCCGGCCGGTACTCCGGCCTATCCGCGGCGGCACCTGAATCGGCTTCCCGCGACAGAAACAGGCGGGATTTCTGTGACTTTCGCCCATACACTTGGCATTCGAGACGACCAGCTGGGGGATAGGTGCCGACTACTGAGCGTGACGACTCGCTGCGCGGCATTCTCGCCACGGTCGCACCGGGTACCTGGCTGCGTGACGGCCTGGAACGAATTCTGCGGGGCAACACCGGCGCCCTGATCGTCATCGGCTGGGACCGCACCGTCGAAACTCTGTGCACGGGCGGATTCCCCCTCGACGTCGAGTTCTCCGCCACCCGACTGCGCGAGCTTTGCAAGATGGACGGCGCGGTCGTGCTCACCAGCGACGGCGACCGGATCGTGCGCGCCGCAACCCACCTCATGCCGGACCCCGCGATTCCGACCGAGGAGTCCGGCACCCGCCACCGCACCGCCCAGCGCGTCGCCCTGCAGACGAACTTCCCGGTGATCTCGGTATCGCAATCGATGCGGATCATCAGCCTTTACCTCGGCGAGCGGCGCTACGTGCTGGAAAGCGTGGGCGAGCTGCTGGGCCGGGCCAACCAGGCCATCGCGACGCTCGAGCGGTACAAGTCCCGCCTCGACGAGGTGTCCAATGCGCTGTCGGCCCTCGAAATCGAGGACCTGGTTACCGTGCGTGACGCTGCGATCGTGTCGCAGCGGCTGGAGATGGTGCGCCGCATCGCCGACGAGGTCACCGGGCACGTGGTCGAGCTCGGCAGCGACGGCCGGCTGCTGGCCCTGCAACTCGAGGAGCTGATGGCCGGGGTCGATGCCGACCGCGAGCTCATCGCGCGTGACTACGTTCCCACCGGGCGTCGCGGGCGTGACCCTCAGCAGGTGCTGGTCGAACTGGCCGAGCTCTCGGCCACGGACCTGCTCGACCTCACGCTCGTCGCTCGGGCGATGGGGCTGCCCGGCACACCCGAGGGTCTGGATTCGGCCGCCAGCCCGCGCGGGCACCGGTTGTTGGCCCGGGTCCCACGGATGCCCGGCGGCGTGCTCGAGCGCGTGGTCGAGCATTTCGGCGGGCTGCAAAAGCTACTGGCCGCGTCGGCCGAGGATCTTCAGGTCGTCGACGGCATCGGGGAAAGCCGGGCCCGGGCCGTCCGCGAGGCGATCTCCCGGCTGGCCGAAGTCTCGATCATCGACCGGTACGCGTAGCCGCTCAGCTGATCGAGAACTGGGCCGCCGAGCCCTGGTGTCCCGACAGCAACGCGTAAAGCGTGTACGCCCCGGCGCCGACGCGCTGGCGGGTGCCCGCGCACTTCGGTTGCGATGACAGCCCGGACCAGATGACGCTCACTCGAACCGGCTGGCCGACCGCCAGCGTCCGATCGGCCGTGCCGGGTTCCACCGTGCAGTCATGACTGCCCCAGACCCGTGACTCGCCGTTGTAGACCCGCAGTTCCACCTGGCTGTCGGCCAGGTTCTGCACGCACGGCGCTGCGCCGATGTTGGTCACTTGAAGCAGGACCATCGGCTTCTGGCCGACGTGGTAGCTCGGCTGGCCGACGACGGCCGCGACCTTCAGCGCCGCCGGTGTACATCTCGGCGGTGCGGTCGGGGCCGAGGAGTGCGCGACGGAACTGGCCCCGCTCGACCGCTGCGCCGGGCTGGACGAGGCTGTAGTCGGCGTCGGTCGTGGGTTGGCCGAGGACCGGGGTCCGGACGACGGCGCCGGGCTCGCCGATCCCTTGTCGCCGTTGGGTCGCAGTACCCATACGGTGAGCACGATCATGGCGAGCAGCGCGCCCACCAGGACGAGCCGACGCCGCCAATAGACGGCCGGCGGGCGAGATCCAATCGGGTGCAACATGTCCTCGTCACGGTATCTCCCGCGGTTGCGGCGCTGGCGACGGCGCGCGCGAAGGCCCGGCGCGCTCGCCATGCGAAAATGCCCAGACCATGTCCGTCCCCCGGCCCGCAGACAGCTCCGGCCCGGTCCTCGACTGGTACGCCCGGGCTGCCCGCACCCTGCCATGGCGCGCGGTCGGCGTAAGCCCGTGGGCAGTGCTGGTCAGCGAGATCATGCTGCAGCAGACACCGGTCGCGCGGGTGCTACCCAGCTACGAAGCCTGGCTCGGACGGTGGCCCACGCCCGCGGCGCTGGCCGCCGAGCCGGCCGGCGAGGCGGTGCGCATGTGGGGAAAGCTCGGCTACCCGCGCCGGGCGCTGCGGCTGCACGAATGCGCCCGCGAACTCGTCGCCCGCTTCGACGGCGCGGTGCCGGCCGACGTCGACGCGCTGCTCAGCCTGCCGGGAATCGGGACCTATACCGCGCGGGCCGTGGCTGCGTTCGCGTTCGGGCAGCGCCAGCCGGTCGTGGACACGAACGTGCGTCGGGTCGTGGCCCGGGCGGTCATGGGCCGCGGCGCCGCCGGGCCGCCGTCGGCCGGCCGCGACCTAGCCGCGGTCGACGCACTGCTGCCGTCGGCTCCGGCCGAGGCGGCGCGGTTCAGCGTCGCGCTGATGGAACTCGGTGCCCTGGTCTGCACCGCGCGCACGCCGCGCTGTGCCGAGTGCCCGATCGCGGCCAGCTGCGCCTGGCGGCGGGCCGGTTACCCGGACTACAGCGGCCCGATTGCCCGGTCGCAGCGCTACGCCGGCACCGACCGCTACGTGCGCGGGCGGCTGCTGGACGTACTGCGGGCCGCGCCAGAGCCGGTGCGCCGTCCGCTGCTGGACGCGGCGTGGGCGGATGCGATTCAGCGCGACCGGGCCCTGGACAGCCTGGTCGTGGACGGCCTGATCGACCCGTTGCCCGACGGCCGCTTCGCCCTGCCTGGCTACGCATCCGCCTGAGTGATGCCACCCCGCTGCCCGTTGCGCCGGCCGCCCTCACCCAACGCGAGTTGATCAACGAAACCTGGCAGCGACAGTGGACAGCGCGCGGGCATGGCAACGGGGCCGGGGATCGCTCCCCGGCCCCGTTGCTGGCGTACTTGGTTGCTACTCGGCGGTGACGTTCGCCGTCGGCGTTTCGACCGGGACGAGGACGTCGGCCTTGGGCTCGCCGCGGAAGCTGAACTTCTGCGGACCGTCCTTGATCATCGGGTCCTCGGGCACGGCGTCGACCACGACGATGTTGCCGGGCATCAGCTCACCGAAGAGGATCTTCTCCGACAGGGCGTCCTCGATCTCGCGCTGGATGGTGCGGCGCAGCGGCCGGGCCCCCAGCACGGGGTCGTAACCCTTCTTGGCGAGCAGGGCCTTGGCCGAGGTCGTGAGCTCGAGGCCCATGTCCTTGTTGCGCAGCTGGACGTCCAGGCGGGCAACCATCAAGTCGACGATGGCGACGATCTCCTCCGGCGACAACTGGTGGAACACGATGATGTCGTCGATGCGGTTGAGGAACTCGGGCTTGAAGTGCTGCTTGAGCTCGTCGTTGACCTTGTTCTTCATCCGCTCGTAGTTCGACGAGGTGTCGTTGTTCGCCTGCAAGCCGAAGCTGACCGACTTCGACACGTCGCGCGTGCCCAGGTTGGTGGTCAGGATCAGCACCGTGTTCTTGAAGTCCACGACGCGACCCTGGCCGTCGGTGAGCCGGCCGTCCTCGAGCACCTGCAACAGCGTGTTGAAGACGTCGGGGTGAGCCTTCTCGATCTCGTCGAAGAGCACCACGCTGAACGGCTTGCGGCGCACCTTCTCGGTGAGCTGGCCGCCCTCGTCGTAGCCGACGTAGCCGGGGGGCGCACCGACGAGCCGCGACACCGTGTAGCGGTCGTGGTACTCGGACATGTCGAGCTGGATCAGGGCGTCGTCGTCACCGAACAGGAACTCGGCCAGCGCCTTGGACAGCTCGGTCTTACCCACGCCGGACGGGCCGGCGAAGATGAACGAGCCACCGGGACGCTTCGGGTCCTTCAGGCCGGCCCGGGTGCGCCGGATGGCCTGCGAGACCGCCTTGATCGCCTGCTCCTGGCCGACGACCCGCTTGTGCAGCTCGTCCTCCATGCGCAGCAGCCGGGCCGTCTCTTCCTCGGTGAGCTTGAAGACCGGGATGCCCGTCCACGTGGCGAGGACTTCGGCGATCTGCTCGTCGTCGACCTCGGCCACGACATCGAGGTCGCCGGCCTTCCACTCTTGCTCCCGCTTGCCCTTCTCGGCCTGCAGGGTCTTCTCGCGGTCACGCAGCCCGGCGGCCTTCTCGAAGTCCTGCGCGTCGATCGCGGACTCCTTCTCGCGGCGGACGTCGGCGATGCGCTCGTCGAACTCACGCAGGTCTGGCGGTGCGGTCATGCGGCGGATGCGCATCCGAGCACCGGCCTCGTCGATGAGGTCGATCGCCTTGTCGGGCAGGAACCGGTCGCTGATGTAGCGGTCGGCCAGCCCGGCGGCCGCGACCAGCGCGGCGTCGGTGATCGAGACGCGGTGGTGCGCCTCGTAGCGGTCGCGCAGGCCCTTGAGGATCTCGATCGTGTGGGCCACAGTCGGCTCGCCCACCTGCACCGGCTGGAAGCGCCGCTCGAGTGCGGCGTCCTTCTCCAGGTGCTTGCGGTACTCGTCGAGCGTGGTCGCGCCGATCGTCTGCAGCTCGCCGCGGGCCAGCATCGGCTTGAGGATGCTGGCGGCATCGATAGCGCCCTCAGCGGCGCCGGCACCAACGAGGGTGTGGATCTCGTCGATGAACATGATGATGTCGCCGCGGGTGCGGATCTCCTTGAGGACCTTCTTCAGGCGCTCTTCGAAGTCGCCGCGGTAGCGGCTGCCGGCAACCAGGGAGCCGAGGTCAAGCGTGTAGAGCTGCTTGTCCTTGAGCGTCTCGGGGACCTCGCCCTTGACGATGGCCTGGGCCAGCCCCTCGACGACGGCGGTCTTGCCGACACCGGGCTCGCCGATGAGCACCGGGTTGTTCTTGGTGCGGCGCGAGAGCACCTGCATCAGGCGCTCGATCTCCTTCTCGCGGCCGATGACCGGGTCGAGCTTGCCCTCACGCGCGGACTGCGTGAGGTTGCGGCCGAACTGGTCGAGCACGAGCGAAGTCGACGGTGCCGGGTCGGACGCGCCGCTGCCGGCCGGTTCCTTGCTCTGGTAGCCGTTGAGCAGCTGGATGACCTGCTGGCGGACCTTGTTCAGGTCGGCGCCGAGCTTGACGAGGACCTGGGCGGCGACGCCCTCACCCTCGCGGATCAGGCCGAGCAGGATGTGCTCGGTGCCGATGTAGTTGTGGCCGAGTTGCAAGGCCTCGCGCAGGCTCAGTTCGAGCACCTTCTTGGCGCGGGGCGTGAACGGGATGTGCCCGCTCGGGGCCTGCTGGCCCTGGCCGATGATCTCCTCGACCTGCTGGCGGACGGCATCAAGGGAAATACCGAGCGACTCGAGGGCCTTGGCGGCGACGCCTTCGCCCTCGTGGATCAGCCCGAGCAGGATGTGCTCGGTGCCGATGTAGTTGTGGTTGAGCATCCGGGCCTCTTCTTGGGCCAAGACGACAACGCGACGCGCGCGGTCAGTGAACCTCTCGAACATTGGACAGCTCCTTCCGCGCCCAGTTGTGCTGCCTTCGACTCTACTGCCGAGCGGCGACCTATCCGTCCGGCCGTGACAATCAGCGCCATCCCCGGACGTGCCGCCCGGCGCGAGCTGGCGGCGTACTCCTAGTCAACGATGGCCGTCCACTCATGATGCCCACCACCTGTCCGCTGACAGCGAACGCGGCGGGTGGCCAATGTTTTCCGATACTTGTCTAGACCAAATGCAGCTCAGCGCTTAGTGTCCAAAAGGCGGCAGTTGCCGCGTTCGCCGTTGGAGGACACCATGCCGAGCCGATCTCTCGCCCATCGCCTCGTAGCCCCCGCCACAGCTGGGTTGTTGGTTGCCGGGCTGGCCGCTGCGCCCGCCGCGCTCGCCGCTCCGGCGCGCCCGGCCACTCCTGACCCGGTGCGGTCGCTGCTCGCCCACATGAGCGTGGAGCAGAAGGTCGGCCAGCTGTTCGAGACCTACGTGTACGGCGACACCGCGACCACGACCGACCCGGCCTACACCAGCCAGAACCAGCAGCTCTACGGCGTCGACAACGGTGCCCAGGTGCTGGCCAAATATCACCTGGGCGGGGTCATCTACTTCACCTGGTCGGGCAACCTCGCCAACCCGACCCAGATCGCGAATCTCTCGAACGGCCTGCAGCAGGCGTCCACCAGCGACGGCGACGCTCCGGTGTTGATCACGACGGATCAGGAAGGCGGCAACGTCACCCGGATCGGTGCGCCGCTCGCGGTGTCGCCCGGCAACATGGCCATCGGGGCAACGTTCTCGCCGGTGGACTCCTACGCGATGTCGCACGCGACCGGTCAGCAACTGGCCGCGCTGGGCATCAACGGCGACGACGCTCCGGTCGTCGACACCAACACCAATCCGCTCAACACGGCCGATGGGCCGCGGGCGTTCGGCGACCGGGCCGGCCCGGTCGCAGTGCTGGGTGCGGCCTCGATCCTCGGCTACCAGAGCGCCGGTATCGCCGCGACGGCCAAACACTTCCCCGGTCTCGGCAGCACCAGCGTGAACACCGACAACGGAATTGCGGTGACGGACGAGACGCGGGCCGACTTCGAGCGCAACGACCTGCCGCCGTTCCGCGCCGCCATCGCGGCCGGAGTCGACGCGATCATGGCCGCGCACATCGTCGCGCCGGCACTGGACCCGTCCGGCGCGCCGGCCAGCCTGTCGAAGCCGATTGTCACCGGGTTGCTGCGCAACACCCTGCACTACAACGGCGTCGTCGTCACCGACGCGCTGTCCGCCGCCGCGCTGGGCAATGTCCCGCCCGCGCAGCGAGCCGTGCAGGCCCTCCAGGCCGGGGTCGACCAGCTGCTGATGCCGACCGACCTGGGTGCGGCGGTGAACGCGGTGCTCGCCGCAATCCAGGACGGGACGATCAGTCAGGCCCGGCTGGATCAATCGGTCACCCGGATCCTGAAGCTGAAGCAGAAGCTCGGTCTGTTCGCGCACTCGCAGGTGGATGCCTCGGCCGCGGCCAGCCACGTCGGGACACCGGCTCAGAATGCCACGGCGGCTCGTACCGCGAGCGATTCGATCACCCTCGTGCGTAACCAGAATCACGTGCTGCCCTTTGCGTCCGACACCGGCGCGCATGTTCTGGTCACCGGCTGGGGTGCGGGCACCACGCAGACGCTCGCCACATCCATCGCAACGCACGGCGTCACCACCCAGCGCGTCTACACCGGTTCCAACCCGAGTGCAGCCACCCGGGCCGCGGCCGTGGCCGCCGCGAACGCGAGCGACCAGGTCGTGGTCACCACCGACAACGCCTGGGGCGACACCGGGCAGCAAGCCCTCGTGCAGGACCTGATCGGCACGGGCAAGCCGGTCGTCGTGGTCGCCCTTGGTGGGCCGTACGACCTCGCTTACGTACCAACCGCACCCGCGTTCATCGCCGCCTACGGCTACCAGCCGGCCACGCTGACCGCGCTCGTGGACGACCTCTTCGGCGCCCAACCGCGCGGGCATCTGCCAGTCACGATCCGAAGCGCGAGCAGTCCGTCGACGGTGGTTGCTCCGTACGGCACTGGCCTGCACTACTGAGGGCGCGTCAGGGGTCGGTGGTGTGGTCGATCGGGTAGGTGGCGGGTTTTTCCCGATAGCGATGGCCGGTGGGTGATGTCCATTGGATGGTGCCGTCGGGTTGTCGGTCGGGTTGCCAGCCGGCCTCGTGTTTGGCGTGGTGGTGGCGGCTGCAGATCGCGTTCAGATTCGCCTCGTTGGTTTCCCCGCCGTCTTCCCAGGGGATCTGATGTTCGAGGTCGCAGAGTCGGGCTTGGCGGTTGCAGTGGGGGTAGCGGCAGGTGCGGTCTCGGGCGATCACATGGTCGGCGAGGTCTTTCGGTGGCCGGTAGGTGCTGCGGCCGTAGTCGATCAGCCGACCGGTCTCGTCGGTCACGAGGCGGCGCCAGGTGCCGGTCTGATCGGCAGCGATGCGGCGGGCGACCGCGGCGGGGATCGGTCCGGAGCCGGTGAGTTCGCCGGGCTGCTCGTCCAGACCTAGCAGGGTCGACAAGGCGACGGTGACTTGAACCGAGGGGCGTAGGCCGTGCTCGCGCGGCAACTCATCCGACACCGACCCGTGCAGGGTGTTCAACGCGAGCTGCACCACCGCGTCGGCGCGGCGCTGATCGGAGGTCCGGTCATCGTCACACGGGACGCGGCGGGCGAGGGCGTCGACGGCGGTCATGAATGTGGTCGCCCCGGTATCGGGCAGCAGCATCCAGATCTCGGACATGCCGTCCGCGACCGGGGTGCGCACCACGCGTCGCTGCTTGACCGCTTCGACGTGGCGTTCCTCCGCCGGTTTCGGCGCGAGACTCAACACGGCTTTGCGCACGGAACGTTTGAAGTTCGCGAGGACCTGCTCCGGTGCTTTCGGCAGGACTGACGTCTCCACCGCCGTGGCCGTGTCGTCGTCGAGGGTCATGACCGTCTCGGCCAAGTGGCGGGAGTGATGCACCGTGATCTCCCCCCGCTCCTGCAAGTCGAGCGTCGCGGCCAGCCGGGTCATCGCCTTCGCGAACTCCAGCCGATCCGCCGCCGTCTGGGCCGAGAGCCGCAGGGCACAGGCGACGTCTTCCTTGACCCACTGCTTGTCCATCTCGGCGATCGAGCCCGGTTCGACCGGGTCGTTGGCCATCACCGCCAACAACCGCAGCTGCTGGGCGTCGATCCAGGACCGCTGCCGCTCCAACGCCGCCAGCGCATCCACCCGACCCGCGTACGACAAGCGGCGAACGTTCACATGAACCAGCGGCTTGACCACGGCAGAGCCGGGCGTGACGGTCGCGGCCCAGGCCGCGACATCATCGGGAGCAACGTCGGCGTCCAGGAGCGAAGGGACGTAGGGGAGCGACTCCGGACCCTCTCTCTCGACTTCGCTCATACGGTCGATTATAGCTCGGCGGACCAACCAACACAAGCACTTTCCCCTTAACCCAAAAGGTGATCAGCGCGGAGCCGCCAGCCGGCAGCGAGACCCAACCGGCCGCCCATCTCCCTCCGTCGGCGCCGCTTTTCGCTTTTCAACCAGGCAGCATCAGTTCTGAGCGTGATACGCCTCGAGCACACTGGCCGGAATCCGACCCTTCTCCCCGACCTTGTGTCCGTTCTTGCGCGCCCATTCGCGAATTGCCTGAGTCTGCTCCCGGTCGCTGCGCGGAGGACGGCCGCGGCGCCCGGTCGCATACGGCCGGGTGCCACCGCGCGAGGCCCGGCGGGCATTGGCCACGTATACGGCCAAGGCATCGCGCAACTTGGCGGCATTCTTCGCCGACAGATCAATTTCGTACTGTGCGCCGTCGATGCCGAAATTGACGGTCTCGGCGGCCGTCCCCTGGTCCAGGTCGTCGATCAGTTGCACGATGTGCTTCTGCGCCATCGGTGGGAGTCCTCTCGGGAAGTATTTTACCGGTCAGGTAACCCTAGCGCACTGGCATATTGCATTGGCAAGGGTTAATTCGGGCTTGTCTTGGTCGCTTCACAGCGGTTTAAGCAGGGGAAACAGAATGGTCTCGCGAATGCCACGTCCGGTAAGCAGCATGATCAATCGATCGACGCCGATACCCACTCCCCCAGTGGGCGGCATGCCGTACTCCAATGCCCGCAGAAAATCCTCATCGAGCTCCATGGCTTCTGGATCGCCCTTCGCCGCGGCCAACGACTGCTCCACCAGCCGTCGACGCTGCTCGACCGGATCCACGAGCTCGGAGTAGGCCGGCGCGAGTTCGACCCCGCCGATGACGAGATCCCAGGCCTCGGCCAACCGCGGGTCGTCGCGGTGCGGACGGGCCAACGGCCGTGCTTCCACCGGGTAATCCTTGGCGAAGGTGGGCTGGATCAGCGCATGTTCCACAAGTTCCTCGTAGAGCTCCACCACGATCTCACCGGCCGTCCAGTCCGCGTCGAGCCGCACGCCCAGTCGCTCGGCGTGCCCTCGCAACTGAGCAACCCCGGTGTCGAGCGTGACGGGTTCCCCGACGGCCTCGGACACCAACTCGTGTATGGACGCCGATCGCCATGGCCCGTTGAGATCAATTTCCGTGCCATCCGACATCGTCGGAGTGGGGACGCCAACCGCATTGGCCGCGGCGAGAATCAATGTCCGGGTCAACTCGGCCATCGTGTTGTAGTCGCCGTATGCCTCGTAGGCCTCGAGCAACGTGTACTCGGGCGAGTGGGTGGAGTCGACGCCCTCGTTCCGGAATACCGGCCCGATTTCGTAGACGCGCTCCATCCCGCCGACGATGCACCGCTTCAGATACAGCTCGGTCGCGATTCGCAACGACATATCCAGGTCGAATGCGTTGAGGTGCGTGTGAAATGGGCGAGCAGCCGCACCACCGTGCACCGACTGTAAAATCGGAGTTTCCACCTCGACGTATTGGCGGGCATGCAACGTCTCGCGTAAGGAACGGAGGACGGTCGCGCGGGTATGGACCATATCGCGCGCCTCCGGCCGCACGATCAGGTCGACGTAGCGAAGCCGGACGCGCGTTTCCTCGGACAGCGGCTTGTGGGCAACCGGTAGTGGCCGCAGCGCCTTCGCGGTAATGCGCCACTCGTCGGCCAACACCGACAGTTCGCCGCGCTTGGACGAAATGATCTCGCCATGGGCGAAGATCAGATCCCCGAGGTCGACGTCAGCTTTCCAGGCCGCGAGCGATTCCGGGCCGATCCGGTCGAGGGACAGCATGACCTGTAGTTCCGCAGTGCCCTCACGCAACATGGCGAAGCACAGCTTGCCGCTGTTGCGGATGAAGATCACCCGGCCGGTCACGCCGACCTGCTGACCGGTCTCGGTGCCGGCGGGCAGGTCGGGGAACTCCGCCCGCACGTCAGCGAGTGAGTGCGTGCGCGCGACGCCCACCGGGAACGGGGCCCGGGCCGGGTCGGCCAGCAGCCGGTCGTACTTGGCCCGCCGGACCCGCAGCTGCTCAGGCAGATCGTCCTCGGGTGGTTCGGTCACCGCGTCACCCTATCGAGCGCACCGCGGCCTGATTCCCTGACGAATGTCACCGCCGATACCTGGCCGACCGCACTGGGCCGGTTGCGCAGACTTCGGCAGAGTGTCAGCCATGACGACGAATCTCGCCCGCCCGCTGACAACGGGCATCCAGCTGTCCGGACTGACCAAGTCCTTCCGCACGCCGCAGGGACCGGTCCACGCCGTGCGCGGCATCGACATCTCGATCGCGCCCGGTGAGACGGTCGCGCTGCTCGGGCCGAACGGAGCCGGCAAGTCCACGACGATCGACATGCTGCTCGGGCTGTTGCCGCCAGACGCGGGGACGGTGTCGGTGTTCGGGATGACGCCGGACGCAGCGATCCGGGCCGGCGCGGTCGGCGCGATGCTTCAGGTCGGGGGCGTCATCCAGTACCTCTCCGTGCGTGAACTCATCACGATGGTCGCGAGCCTCTACCCGGATCCGCTCAGCGTGGACGAAGTCATCGAGCTCACCGACATCGGGGACTTGGCCGATCGCCGGACGACGAAGCTGTCCGGCGGCCAGACGCAGCGGTTACGGTTTGCGATCGCGCTGGTCAGCAACCCTGACCTGCTCGTCCTCGACGAGCCGACCGTCGGCCTCGACGTCGAGGCCCGGCACGACTTCTGGATGACCATGCGGGCGTTCGTTTCCCGTGGCAAGACCGTGATCTTCGCAACGCACTATCTCGAGGAAGCCGACGCCTACGCCGACCGGATCATCCTCATGGCCAACGGCAAGATCGTGGCTGACGGCCCGGCGACCGAGATCAAGGCCACCGTCGGCAGTCGCACGATCCGGGCCACGCTGCCGGACGCAGACGTCGCCGCGCTGGCCGCCCTGCCCGGGGTCACCAACGTCGACACCCGCGGCGAAGCCGTCATCCTCAACTGCTCCGACTCCGACACCGCACTGCGCGCGCTGCTGCCGGCCTTCCCGGCCGCCCGCGACCTCGAGGTGCGCGGCGCCGGACTGGAGGAGGCCTTCATGCAACTGACCGGAGACCCGGGCGTGGACGAGACCGCGGCCGTGACGATCGAGGAGACAGTCCGATGAGCACGCTGACCTACGCCCGGTTCGAGTTCCTGCGCACCATGCGCAATCGGCAGGCGGCGATCTTCTCGGTGGTGTTCCCGATCGTCATGTACTTCCTGATCGCCGGGCCGAACAAGAACGACCACAACTTCGGCGGCGACGCCAAGCACCACACCGGGCTGTTCGCGCCGCAGTACTACATGGTCGGGCTGCTGTCGTTCGGCGCGATGGTTGCCGTGCTCTCCGGTGGGGCACGCATCGCCGCCGAGCGCACGATCGGCTGGAACCGGCAGCTGCGGCTGACCCCGCTCTCGCCCATGGCCTACCTACGCACCAAGATCCTCATCGGCTACATCACGGCCTTGATCACCATGGTGTTGCTGTACGCGGCCGGTATCGCGCTCGGCGTGCGCCTGCCATTCGGGGACTGGGTGCAGATGACGGCCCTGATCCTGGTGGCGCTGGTGCCGTTCGCGGCTCTGGGCGTCGGGATGGGGCATTTGCTCAACGACGACGCTGCGGGCACTGCAATCGGCGGCGGCGTGTCGTTGTTCGCCTTCCTCGGCGGCACCTGGTTCCCGATCACCGGCGACGGCATATTCGCCCATTTCTGCAAGCTGCTGCCGTCGTACTGGCTGGTCCAGGCCGGTCACGTGGGCCTCGGCGTGAGCAATCCATGGGGCGTGCAGGCCTGGCTGGTCCTCGCCGCGTGGTCCGCGGTTGGGATCACCTTCGCGGTCTGGGCCTATCGGCGCGACACCGGGCGCGCGTGAAACGCCTTATCCTCAGCACTGTCATGACCAGGAAGCCAGGGCAGTGCCAGGACCAGGCCGGACCGCCGATCAGCGCGGTCCGGCGGATGTCGGCCAGCGGCTGGCGGCGTTGGGTGTTCCCGGCCATCTGGCTGGTCTACCTGGGCCAGACCGTTGCCGGCGTCCACGACCACTCCGCCGGCGCCGGTGCGGTGGTCGGCTACGTCATCGTCGGCGTATTCGCCGTCGGATACATCCTTGCGATCGGTACCCAGTGGCGCGAGCACGGGGACTCCCGGTTCTGGCAGCTCTATCTCGGCCTGATCGCCCTCACCGTGATCGAGACATTCTTCGCCCACGGGGACGCGCTCGTGTTCTGCGTCTACCTCGCTGTGCTCACGGTCGGCGGGGTGGGCCGGTTCGCGCCGCACGTGATCGCCGCGATGGTGCCGATCGTCATGTTCGCGCCACGGCTGATCTGGGGCGGCGATATCGACTACGCCAGCGGGCTCACGATCGTCCTCGTCACATTCGCGATGTACGGGTTCTTCAGCATCATCCAGTCGAATATCGAGCTGGACGCCGCCCGGGCCGAAGTGGCCCGACTCGCGGCCGAGAATGAGCGCAGCCGCATCGCCCGCGACCTGCACGATCTGCTCGGACACTCGCTGACCACGATCACGGTCAAGGCCGGGTTGGCCCGGCGGCTGGCCGAGCGAGGTGAAGGCGAGCGCGCGGCGGCTGAGATCAGCGAGGTCGAAGACCTGACCCGGCGCACGCTCAGCGAGGTGCGGACCGCCGTCAGCGGGTATCGCGACGTGACACTGTTGGGCGAGCTGGCCAGCGCGCGCGAGGTGCTGCGGGCCTCGGGCATCCAGGCGACGGTGCCCGGCGCGGTCGACATCGTCGACGGCGAGGCCGCGGGCCTGTTCGGGTGGGTGGTCCGCGAGGCGGTCACGAACGTGGTGCGGCACTCCCGCGCCAGCAAGTGCACGATCACCGTCGGCGAACGGTGGATCGAGATCATCGACGACGGACGCGGTGGCGTGGCCGGTGCCGGCAACGGCCTGACCGGGCTGCGGGAACGGCTGGCCGACGCGGGCGGGACGGTGGTGGCGGGCGGCACGCCCGACGGGTGGCGGGTCCGGGCCGAGCTGGGTGCGGTGCCGGTCGCCAGTGTCGACGCCAGGCCCGACCCGTCTCCGATCACGCAGTGAGCGTCCGGCTGCTGCTCGCCGACGACCAGACGCTCGTCCGCTCGGCGCTCGCCGCGCTGCTCGAGCTCGAGGACGACTTCGAGGTCGTCGCGCAGGTGGGTCGTGGTGACGAGGTCGTCGCCGCGGCGCTCGCGGCTCGTGCCGACGTCGCGCTGCTCGACATCGAGATGCCGGGCGTGGACGGGCTCGCGGCCGCAGCCGCGCTGAACCACGAGATGCCGTCATGCCGGGTGATCATCCTGACCACCTTCGGCCGCCCCGGTTACCTGCGGCGGGCAATGGAGTCCGGCGCGCTCGGCTTCGTCGTCAAGGACGCCCCGGCCGAGCAGTTGGCCGACGCGGTACGCCGCGTCGCGCAGGGCGAGCGCGTCGTCGATCCCGCGCTGGCGGCAGCGACGCTGGCTGGCGGGACGTCACCGCTGACCGGCCGCGAGCGGGACGTGTTGGTGGCGGCCCGCGACGGCTCGACCGTGGCCGACATCGCCGGCCGGCTGTTCCTGTCGGAAGGCACGGTGCGCAACTACCTGTCGGCGGCGATCGCCAAGACGGGCGTGCGCAACCGGGTCGAGGCGACCAAGGTGGCCGACGAGCGCGGCTGGCTCTGAACCCAGTCCCGGCGTCCGGCGCGGATCAGAGCTGCGGGGCGACCTCGGTGGCGACGACGTCGAGGTGGTCGAGGTCGCTGAGATCGAGCACCTGCAGGTACAGCCGGGTAGCCCCGAGTTCGGCGAACTGCCCGATCGTGTCGACGACCTCGGCCGGCGTGCCGCCTAGTTCGGTCGCCCTGAGGTCGGCGACGTCGCGGCCGATCGCCTCCGCCCGCCGCTTGAGCTGGGCCTCGTCGCGACCGACGCACAGCACCTGCGCGGCCGAGTACAAGAGCTCGCGGCCGGCCCGGCGTGCGGCAGAGCGCACCCGGTCGAACGCGGCGCCGGTGCCGGCCCGGTCGAACGGCACGTTGAACTCGTCGGCGTACTGGGCGGCCAGTTCCGCCGTGCGCTTCTTGCCCGCGCCGCCGAGAATGAGCGGCGGCCGCGGCGACTGCACGGGCTTGGGCAGCGCCGGTGAATCGGTCAGCTGATAGTGCGTCCCAGTGAAGCTGTACGTCTCGCCGAGGGGCGTCGACAGCAACCCGTCGATGATCTCGACCTGCTCGGCGAAGCGGTCGAACCGCTCGTGCACGTCCGGGAAGGGGATGCCGTAGGCGCGGTGCTCTGCCTCGAACCAGCCCGCGCCGAGCCCGAGCTCCACCCGCCCGTCGCTCATCGCGTCGACCTGCGCCACGGTGATCGCGAGCGGCCCTGGCAGCCGGAACGTCGCCGGGCTGACCAGCGTGCCCAGGCGCACGCGGGAGGTCTCCCGCGCGATCGCGGCCAAGGTCGCCCACGCATCCGTCGGCCCGGGCAGCCCTTCGGTGCCCATGCCGAGGTAGTGGTCGGAGCGGAAGAAGGCGTCGAAGCCGAGATCCTCGGCGGCCTTGGCCATCCGAAGCTGGTCGCCGTAGGACGCGCCCTGCTGGGGCTCGATGAAGATGCGCAGATCCATTCGGCCAACCCTAGTGACGGCCGCCGCGCCGGCCGCCGGGGCCGTCAGTTGTTGCGCTCGAAGATGAGCCGCAGGCCGAGCAGGGTGAGGTCGGGCTCGTAACGGGTGACCGTCTGGCAGTGCTCGATGACCAGCGTGGCCAGTCCACCGGTGGCAATCACCTCGACCGCGGACGGGTCCTCCGGGTGCAGGACGGCACTGAGCCGCCGCACCAAGCCGTCGACCTGCCCGGCGAACCCGTACACGACGCCGGACTGCAGCGCTTCGACCGTGCTCTTGCCGATCGGGCCGCGCGGCGGCGCGACCAGCTCGACCGTGCGTAGTTGCGCCGCCCGTGCGGCCAGCGCGTCGAGCGAGATCTCGATCCCCGGGGCGAGTGCCCCGCCGAGGAAGTCACCGCGCTCGTTCACGACGTCGAAGTTGGTCGTGGTGCCGAAGTCGACCACGATCGCCGGCCGCCCGTCGACCAGATGGTGCGCGGCCAGCGTGTTGACGATGCGGTCGGAGCCGACCTCCTTCGGATTGTCGTACTGCAGCCCGACGCCGGTGCGTACGCCCGGCTCGACCAGCACCGTGGGCAGGTCCGGGTAATACATCGCCAACATCACGCGCAGTTCGCGCAGGGCGGCGGGGACGGTCGAGCAGGCGGCGATGCCGGTTACCTCGTATTCGGCGAGCAGGCCCCGGAACGTCAGCGCCAGCTCATCCGCCGTGCTGCGCGCGTCGGTCTTAATCCGCCACGACCGTTCCAGCTTCTCGCCGTCGAAAACCCCGAAGACGGTGTTGGTGTTGCCGATGTCGATCGCCAGCAGCATTGCTATGGGTTTCCCGTCATGTCCAGCCCGATGTCCAGAGCGGGCGCGGAGTGGGTTAGCGCGCCGACTGCAAGGTAGTCCACCCCGGTCTGCGCGACCTCCCGCGCGGTGTCCAGAGTGAGCCCGCCGGACGCCTCGAGCCGGGCCCGGCCGGCCGCGTAGGCAACGACCTCGCGCAGTTGTGCGGGTGGCATGTTGTCCAGCAGGACCAACTCGGCGCCGGCGTCGATGACGGCCCGCGCTTGCTCCGGCGTGTCGACCTCGACCTCGAGGAGCAGCCCGGGATAGGCGGCCCGCACGAGTTCGAAGGCGGCGAGAACGCCGCCAGCGGCGACCACATGGTTGTCCTTGACGAGGGCAGCGTCCGACAGCGACATGCGGTGGTTGACGCCGCCGCCCATCCGCACCGCGTACTTCTCCAGCGCGCGCAACCCCGGCAAGGTCTTGCGGGTGTCTCGGATCTCGGCGCGCGTACCGGCCACGGCATCGACCCAGCGTCGGGTCAGGGTGGCCACGCCGGACAGGTGGCCGAGCAGGTTCAAGGCCGTGCGTTCGGCCGTCAGCACGTCGCGCACCGGCCCGCGGACCGTGGCCAGCACCTCGCCGGCCGTAACCGGCGTGCCGTCTTGAGTTCCGAACTCCAGCCGCAGCCGGCCCTGGCTCACGGTCTCGAAGACGTAGGCCGCGACCGGCAGCCCGGCCACGACGCCGTCGGTACGGGGGACGAGATCGGCCGCGGCCAGCGCAGTTGCCGGGATCGTTGCCGTTGTCGTGACGTCGCCCGCCACGCCGAGATCCTCGGCCAGCGCCGCTTCGACCACGGCCGCCACCGCGTGCCGCGGCAGTCCGGGTGCCAGCTCGGTCGGCGCGCTCACAGGACCAGGCCGATGTTGTCGATGAGCCGGGTGCGGCCGACGCGGGCCGCGACCAGCAGCCGGGCCGGGCCGGCCTCCGGCGCCGGGCCGAGCTGCTCGTCGCGCAGGGCGAGGTAGTCGACGGCGAGGCCAGGCTCGGCCGCCAGCACGGCCGAACCGGCCGCCAGCACGGCGTCCGGCCCGCCACCCGCGGCATCGCGCCCGGCCCGCAGCGCCCGGGACAACGCCAGCGCCTGGGCCCGGTGCTCCGGCGTCAGGTACACGTTGCGGCTGGACCGGGCCAGGCCGTCGGGCTCACGCACGGTTGGCACTGTCGCGATACCGACGCCGAGCTCGAGGTCGGCCGCCATCCGCCGGATCAGCGTCAACTGCTGGTAGTCCTTCTCGCCGAAGAAGGCCACTGCGGGCCGGGTGATGTTCAGCAACTTGGCCACGACCGTCAGCACGCCCGAGAAGTGCGTCGGCCGCACCGCGCCCTCGAGCTCGCCACCGAGCGGGCCCGGGTCGACCCGAACCTGCGCCGGGCCGTCGGGATAGACGTCGGGGACGGACGGGGCCCAGACCACGTCGGCACCGGCGCGCTCACAGATCAGGACGTCCTCGTCGAGCGTGCGCGGGTAGACGGAAAGGTCCTCCGCGGGGCCGAACTGCAGCGGATTGACGAAGATCGTGACCAGCACCGACTCGCACAGCTCGCGCGCCCGCTCGATGAGGGCGACGTGGCCGGCGTGCAGGGCGCCCATCGTCGGTACCAGGCCGACCGGCTCGTCGAGCGCGTCGCGCGCGCCGATGAACTCGGCCCGCGAGTGCACCAGCGCGGTCATCCCGGCTCCAAAGCCTCGACGACGGCGATGAACTGCTCGTCGCTGAGCCGGCCGGTGACGTGGGCGCGCTCCGCAGTCCGGCGGGCCATGCCCCGGTAGGAGGCCAGCAGCTCCGGCGCCTCGACCTCGAGCGTGCGAAGGTGGGCAAGGAGCGTCGCGACGTCGCCACGCGACACTGGTCCGGTGAGCGCGGCGTCGCCCAGGCGCAGCGCGTTGTCGAGGGCGGCGCTGAGCAGCGGGGCCAGCAGCCGGGAGGGATGCTCGACATCGGCCTGTTCGAGCAATCCGAGGGCGTCGTTCACGATCGTGACCAGATGGTTGGAGCCGATCGTGAGGGCCGCGTGGTAGAGCGGCCGGGCCAGCTCGGGCACCCACACCGGTTCGCCGCCCATCTCGACGACCAGGGACTCGGCCACGGGACGCAGTTCGTCCGGCGCGGTGACGCCGAACGTCGCGCCCTCGACCCGGTCGACGTCCTCGGCCCGGCCGGTGAACGTCATCACCGGGTGCAGCGCCAGCGGCAGAACGCCGCGGGCCGCGGCTGGATCGAGCACCCCGATGCCCTGCGCTCCGGACGTGTGGCCCACCAGTTGGCCTTCACGCCAAGCGCCGGTGCTGGCCATCCCGGCGACCAGCGGCCGCAGCGCGTCATCGGGAACGGCGAGCAGCACGAAGTCGGCAGCGCCGACGACCTCGTCCGGCGCCAGGATCGGCACGCCGGGCAGCAACCGTTCGGCCCGGCGCAGCGACGCCGCCGACACCCCGCTCGCCGCCACCACCGGATGGCCGGCACGGGCCAGCGCCGCGCCGAGTACCACGCCGACCCGGCCCGCGCCGACGACACCCACGCGCAGGCGGGCGGGTCGCGGTGAGCTCACAGGCAGCGTCCTCGGCTGGGGGCTGGATCGCGGCCAGCGTACTTGGGACGATCCGCTAGATTTGAGGGCGATTCAACACAGCGCCAAAACCGATCGGCACCGGGAGCGTCCAGCCCCGCTTGTGCCCGCAGCGAAGCGAGGACGGGCGTGAACGGTGATGTCCAGCAGGTGGTGGCGCAAAGCGCCGATGCGGCCGACCTGCACGCGACGGTGCCCACGCTGCTGCTCGAACTGCAGACGATCCTCGGCACGCTGACCGCTTCCGTGACGGCCACGACCGAGCGCGGCCGGCGGCCCTACCGGCCCGGCCCGGACTGGCCGGCCCGGCTCGGGGAGCTCGCTTACGGCGTCTACCTGCTGGCCGACCAGACCGGCGTCGACGTCGCGCAGGCGGTGAGCAACACCGCCGCCAACCTGCACGCCTACTCGCAACAGTCGCGCGCCACATCGGAATCGGGCTGGCCGTTCGAAGCGTCCTAACCGGCTCTCACTTCCTCGATCGAATGCGAGAAGGCCTTGTGGCGTAAGCGGATTCGCAGGATCAGGGAGTCCGACGCGACAATGCGGTCAGCGTTGCGAGCCGTTGAGGCGCACGTGCGGCTCGACTTGCGCAGGGTCGTCGTCTTCGGGGTGCTCGCCCTCGTCTGCTCCGGAGTCGGACGCGGCATCGGCGGCGTGCACGCCGACCAGCTGCATACTCGCGTCGCGGCCTACGCCTTGGTTGCCGGGTTCCTGATCCTCGGCACTGTGGCCACCCGCAGTGCAGCGAGCGAACTGTCCCGGGTGAGCGCCGCCCGCGCCGGGCCGGCCGCGGCCACGCTGCTGCGCGTCGCCACCCTGCTGGTCGGTTACCTGATCGTGGTGCTGGTCGCGCTGGACCTGTTCGCGATCCCGGTCGGCCACCTGCTCGTCGGCGGTGCGGTCACCGGCGTGATCCTTGGGATCGCGGCCCAGCAGACCCTTGGCAACATCTTTGCCGGCATCGTGCTGCTCTTCGCCCAGCCCTACCTCCCGGGCGAACGGATCCAGGTGCGCTCCGGTGCCCTCGGCGGGATCATGCAGGGCACGGTGACGTCAGTCGGCCTGCTCTACACGACGCTGGCCACCGATGAAGGTGTCCTGAACCTGCCCAACAGCGGATTGCTCGCTGCCGCGGTCGGCCCGTTGCCCTCGGTGCCGGAACCGCCGGCTGTCGACGACGAGGAGCCGCCGTACGCGCCACCGGGGTCGCTCGGCGATTGATGTGGTGAGGGCCCTCGGCTGGCAAAAAAAGCAAGCGTCATTGATTTCTTCCTGGCCGCATGCCAGGCTCGACCGGTGGCAGACCTGAGCGCCGTACTCGCCGACCTCGCCGCGGAAGGTGACCAACTCGACGCGGTGGTCGCGGCCCTCCCGGCCGAGGGGTGGGCCCAGCCGACGCCGGCCACCGGCTGGACGATCGCCCACCAGATCGCGCACCTGGCCTGGACCGACGACGTGGCGCTGCTTGCGGTGACCGACCCCGAGCGGTTCCAGCGCGACGCCGCGCACACGCTGGCCACCAACGGCACCAGCTATGTCGACCAGGCGGCCGCGGACGGTGCGGCCCAGCCGGTGGCAGACCTCCTCGTCGCCTGGCGGGCCGGGCGGGCCGACTTATCGCGTGCACTCGCCGCTATCCCCGACGGTACGAAGCTGGTCTGGTTCGGGCCTCCGATGAGTGCGACGTCGATGGCGACCGCGCGGCTGATGGAGACCTGGGCGCACGGCCAAGACGTCATCGATGCACTCGGGTTGGCGAGCACGCCCAGCGCGCGCTTGCGGCACGTGGCCCACCTGGGCACCCGCACCCGCGACTTCGCCTACCTCGTCAACGACCGGCCCGTCCCGGCCGAGCCGTTCCGGTTCGAACTGCGCGGGCCCGACGACGACGTGTGGTCGTGGGGTCCGCCTGACGCGGCGCAGCGGGTCACCGGGCCGGCGCTGGACTTCTGCCTGCTGGTGACCCAACGACGGCATCGCGCCGACCTCGCGCTGCAGGCCGTTGGCGCCGACGCCGACGAGTGGCTGGACATCGCCCAAGCCTTCGCCGGACCGCCCGGCGGCGGCCGCGCACCCAGCCGCGCTCTCAGGCCGCCCGAAGTTGCCCAATCAGGGGTGGACGGGTGACCAGCGCCGCGTCGGCGCCGATCCGGATCGGCAACGCGTCGGGGTTCTATGGCGACCGCGCCTCGGCGATGCAGGAGATGCTCACCGGCGGCGAGTTGGACGTGCTCACCGGCGACTACCTGGCCGAGCTGACCATGCTCATCCTCGCCCGCGATCGGCTCAAGGATCTGAGCCTGGGTTATGCCAAGACGTTCCTGCGCCAGCTCGAGACGTCGCTGGGGACGGCCGTCGAGCGCGGGGTCAAGATCGTCACCAACGCGGGCGGCCTCAACCCGGCCGGTCTGGCCGCCGCGGTGCGCACACTTGCGGCGCGACTCGGGCTCGACGTCGCCGTCGCCCATGTCGAAGGCGACGACCTGCACCACCGCGCCGGCGAACTCGGGCTGGGTGAGCCGCTGGCGGCCAACGCCTACCTCGGGGCCTGGGGCATCACCCGGTGCCTGCGGGCCGGCGCCGACGTCGTCGTCACCGGCCGGGTCACCGACGCCTCGCTCGTCGTCGGACCGGCCGCGGCCCACTTCGGTTGGTCAAACACCGACTACGACGCGCTGGCCGGTGCGGTCGTGGCCGGGCACGTCATCGAATGCGGACCGCAGGCCACCGGCGGCAACTACTCGTTCTTCCGCGAGGAGATGGAGGACGGGCTCGGGCATCCCGGGTTCCCGATTGCCGAAGTGCACGCGGACGGCTCGAGCGTCATCACCAAGCACCCCGGCACCGGCGGCATCGTCTCGGTCGGGACCATCACCGCGCAGCTGCTGTACGAGATCAGCGGTCCGCGCTACGCCGGCCCTGACGTCACAACCCGCTTCGACACCATCCGGCTGGCCGCGGACGGCTCCAACCGGGTGCGCATTAGCGGCGTCCAAGGCGAACCGCCCCCGCCCACGTTAAAGGTCGGGCTGAACACTCTGGGCGGCTTCCGCAACGAAGTCACGTTCGTCCTTACCGGCAACCACGTCGACGCCAAGGCGGCCACCGTCCGCAGCCAGCTCGCGCACCTCGACGCGAGCTGGACCCTCGCCCACACGAACCACTACGACTGCGACGTACAAGAGGAAGCGACCGCCCTGCTGCACTGCGTCGCGCGCGGGCCCGATCCCAAGGTGGTCGGCCGGGCGTTCTCCAGTGCCACTATCGAACTCGCGCTGTCGGGTTATCCCGGGTTCCACGTCACGGCGCCCCCCGGCGATGCGACTCCCTACGGCGTGTTCTCTGCGGCCTACGTCGAACCGGGCCTCGTTCCACACGTCGCGGTGTTGCCCGACGGCATGCGGTTCGACATCGCGGCGGCGCCGGAAACCCTTGCGCTACAAGGGCTTGCTGAGCCTGCGCTGCCGCCACCACTTCCGGACGGCGAGACGATGCGGATGCCGCTCGGACTCGTCGCCGGCACCCGCAGCGGCGACAAGGGCGGCGACGCCAACGTCGGGGTCTGGGCGCCCAGCGCCGAATGCTGGCGGTGGCTGGCCAACGTGCTCACCGTCGAGCTGTTCCAATCGCTGCTGCCCGAGACCCAGCCGCTACGGGTCACGCGGCACGTGCTGCCCAACCTGCGCGCGCTCAACTTCGTCGTCGAGGGACTGCTCGGCGAGGGCGTGGCGTCCAACGCGCGGCACGACCCGCAGGCCAAGGCCGTCGGCGAATGGTTGGGCTCGCGCAAGGTCGACGTGCCGGTGGTGCTGCTGTGATCAGCGATCCCTACGCCACGGCCGAACGCCAAGCTCTGCGCGAGACGGTCACGCGCTTCGTCGAGCGCGACGTGCTGCCGTACCAGGGTGAGTGGGAGCAGGCCGGCGAGCTGCCGCGCGCACTGCACCGGCGCGCCGCGGAACTCGGCCTGATCGGGCTGTCGTTCCCCGAGTCGAGCGGCGGTGGTGGTGGCGACGCCATCGATGCACTGACCCTGTGCGAGCAGGTGCATTACAGCGGCGGCGCCGGCGGGCTGTTCGCCGGCCTGTTCACGTCCGGCATTGCGCTGCCGCACCTGGTCGCGGCCGGCGACGCGGCTCAGATCGAGCGGTGGGTACGTCCCACGCTCGCCGGCGAGCTGATCGGCGCTCTGGCGATCACCGAGCCCGACGGCGGCTCCGACGTTGCGGCGTTACGCACCAGCGCCAAGCGTGACCGCGCGGAGTACGTGGTCAACGGCGCCAAGACCTACATAACGTCGGGCGCGCGCGCGGACTTCGTGGTCACGGCGGTGCGCACGGGCGACGCAGGCGCGGCCGGCATCTCGCTGCTGGTGATCGAGAAGGGCACGCCCGGGTTCACGGTTTCCCGCAAGTTGGCGAAGATGGGCTGGCTGTGCTCGGATACGGCTGAGCTCTCGTTCGCGGACGTGCGGGTGCCAGCGGCGAACCTGGTCGGAGCGGAGAACAGCGGCTTCGCCCAACTCGCGCAGCACTTCGTCAGCGAACGGATCGGCCTGGCCGCCCAGGCCTATTCGAGTGCGCAGCGGTGCCTGGACCTCAGCGTCGAATGGTGCCGCACGCGTGAGACGTTCGGGCGCCCGCTCATCAGCCGGCAGACCGTGCACCACACGCTGGCCGAGATGGCCCGGCGGATAGACGTGGCCCGGGCCTACGTCCGTGGCGTCGCGATACGGGCGGCCAACGGTGAGCACAACCTTGCGCTGGAGGCCTGCTTCGCCAAGAACACCGCGGTCGAAACCGGGATGTGGGTGGTCGACCGCGCGGTGCAATTACACGGCGGGATGGGCTACATGCGCGAGTCCGAAGTCGAGCGGCAGTACCGCGACATGCGCATTCTCGGCATCGGCGGTGGCACCGACGAAATCCTCACCGGCCTGTCGGCCAAGCTGTTGGGCTACTCGGCATGACGATCCTGCGCTCGACCCTCGACCCCGGCTCGCCCGAGTACGCCACCAACCGGGCGGCCATGCTGGCCAAGGTGGCCGAACTCGACGCCGAGCAGGCCAAGGCGGTGGCCGGCGGTGGCGAGAAGTACGTGACGCGACACCACGAACGAGGCAAGCTGCTGGCCCGCGAACGCATCGAGTTGCTGCTCGACCCCGGCGCGCCGTTCCTGGAGCTGTCGACGCTCGCGGCGTGGGGCAGCGACTTCCAGGTCGGGGCCAGCATCGTCAGCGGCATCGGCGTGGTCAGCGGCGTCGAGTGCGTGATCACCGCGAGCGATCCAACCGTCCGGGGCGGGGCCAGCAACCCCTGGACGCTGCGCAAGATCCTGCGGGCCAACGAGATCGCGCGGCAGAACCGGCTGCCGGTCATCGGCCTGGTCGAGTCCGGTGGCGCCGACCTGCCTACGCAGAAGGAGATCTTCATCCCCGGCGGGCAGATGTTCCGCGACCTGACCCGGCTGTCGGCGGCCGGCATCCCCACGATCGCGCTCGTGTTCGGCAACTCGACCGCGGGCGGCGCGTACATCCCCGGGATGTCGGACTACGTCGTCATGGTCAAGGAGCGCGCGAAGGTCTTCCTGGCCGGGCCGCCACTGGTCAAGATGGCCACCGGCGAAGAATCCGACGACGAATCCCTCGGCGGGGCCGAGATGCACGCGCGCACGTCCGGGCTGGCCGACTACTTCGCCGTTGACGAGCGGGACGCGATCCGCATCGGCCGCCAGATCGTCGCCCGCCTCAACTGGCGCAAGCAGGGTCCGACCCCCAAGCCCGATCCCGCGGCGCCGGTGCACGACGAGGAGGAGTTGCTCGGGCTCGTGCCGACTGATCTCAAGACCCCGTTCGACCCGCGCGAGGTCATCGCCCGCATCGTCGACGGCTCGGACTTCGACGAGTTCAAGCCGCTGTACGGGTCGTCGCTGGTGACCGGCTGGGCCACTCTGCATGGCTACCCGATCGGCATCCTGGCCAACGCCCGCGGCGTGCTCTTCAGCGAGGAGGCCCAGAAGGCGACCCAGTTCATCCAGCTGGCCAACCGGGCCGACACCCCGTTGCTGTTCCTGCAGAACACCACTGGCTACATGGTCGGCAAGGAGTACGAGCAGGGCGGCATCATCAAACACGGCGCGCAGATGATCAACGCGGTGTCCAACTCCACCGTGCCGCACCTGACCGTGACGATGGGCGCGTCGTACGGCGCCGGCAACTACGGCATGTGCGGCCGCGCGTACGAGCCGCGCTTCCTGTTCACCTGGCCGAGCGCGAAGTCGGCGGTGATGGGCCCGGCCCAGCTGGCCGGCGTGCTCTCGATCGTCGCGCGCCAGGCCGCCGAGGCCCGCGGGCAGGCCTACGACGAGGACGGTGACGCGAAGATGCGCCAGTACGTCGAGGCCCAAATCGAAGCCGAGTCGCTGGCGCCGTTTCTCTCGGGACGCCTGTACGACGACGGCATCATCGATCCGCGCGACACCCGCACCGTCCTCGGTATCGCCCTGTCGGCCGTCCATAACGCACCGGTGCAGGGCGCCGACGGGTACGGGGTGTTCCGGCTGTGACCGCCGATCAGGTTTTCCCCGCTGGTGACCGGTTTTCCGCGCCAGATCGGTCACCAGCGGGGAAAACCGGCCCTCAACCGGTCACCCGCGGGGAAAACCGGATCAGCTCGGTGCTGGTGGCCAACCGGGGCGAGATCGCCCGCCGGGTGTTCCGGACCTGCCGCGAGCTCGGCCTGGCGACGGTCGCGGTGTACTCCGACGCCGACGCGGGCGCGCCGCACGTCGCGGAAGCCGACGTCGCTGTTCGGCTGCCCGGCGCTGCGCCTGCGGACACCTATCTGCGGCCGGGCCTGCTCATCGAGGCGGCCCAGCGCGCCGGCGCCGACGCGATCCACCCCGGCTACGGGTTCCTGTCCGAGAACGCGGGTTTCGCCCGCGCCGTCACCGACGCCGGGCTCATCTGGATCGGCCCGCCGGCGGATGCGATCGAGGCGATGGGCAGCAAGGTCGAGGCCAAGCGACTGATGGCCGCAGCGGGTGTACCGGTGCTCGACGAGCTGGCGGCCGACGGCGTGACCGCGGCCGACCTGCCGGTGCTCATCAAGGCATCGGCCGGCGGGGGTGGACGCGGCATGCGGATCGTCCGCGACCTAGCCGACCTGCCTGGCGAACTCGACCTGGCGCGGGCGGAAGCCGCCGCCGCGTTCAGCGACCCGACGGTCTTCTGCGAGCCCTATCTCGCGTCCGGACGGCACATCGAGGTGCAGGTCCTGGCCGATGGCCACGGCACGGTGTGGGCCGTCGGCGAGCGGGAGTGCTCCATCCAGCGCCGGCACCAGAAGGTCGTAGAGGAAGCACCATCGCCGCTGGTCGAGCGCATCGACGGAATGCGCGAGCATCTCTTCGACGCCGCCCGCGCTGCGACCAAAGCGATCGGCTACACCGGCGCCGGCACGGTCGAGTTTCTCGCCGATGACGACGGACGGTTCTTCTTCCTCGAGATGAACACCCGCCTGCAGGTCGAACACCCGGTGACCGAATGCACGACCGGCCTCGACCTCGTCGCCTGCCAACTGCACGTTGCCGACGGGGGGCAGCTCGATCCCGACCCACCGCCCACCGGCGGGCACGCGATCGAGGTTCGGCTCTACGCCGAAGATCCGGCCGCCGACTGGGCCCCGCAGAGCGGCCGGCTGCACCGCTTCACCGTCACTGCAGCCGGTAATCGGTTCGCGGTGCCACAGAGACCCGCTGGGATCCGGCTCGACAGCGGCGTCGAGGACGGCTCGATCGTGAGCATCCACTACGACGCGATGCTGGCGAAGCTCATCGGCTGGGCCCCGACCCGGGCGCAGGCGGCCCGCGCCCTGGCCGATGCACTGCGGCGCGCGACCATCCATGGTCCAATCACCAACCGCGACCTGCTGGTCAATGTCTTGGCCCATCCAGCCTTCCTCGCCGGCGAGACCGACACGGCGTTCTTCGACCGGCACGACCTGACTGCGCTCGCCGCCCCGCTCGTCCTGCCGGAGGCGGAGAGGATCTACGCACTGGCCGTGGCCCTGGCCCACGACGCGGCCATGCGGTCCGACGCCACGGTGCTGCGCGGCATCCCTAGCGGCTGGCGCAACGTCGTCAGCCAACCGCAGCGGCTCGAGCTCGACGGACCGGCCGGTCGCCACACCGTCGCCTATCGCCATAGCCGCGCCGGGCTGGCCGCCGACGACTTCCCCGACGTCCACTTGATCGATGCCGGCCCCACCGAGGTCGTGCTCGATGACGGTGGCCTCCGCCGTACGTTCGCCGTGGCCCGCTACGGCAACGCCCGCTACGTCGACTCGCCCGTGGGCGGCGTCCGCTTCGACATCGTCGAGCCGTTCTCCGACCCGGCCGGCGACATCGCACCGGGTTCGCTGCTCGCGCCGATGCCCGGCTCGGTCGTGCGGGTGGCCACCGCCGTAGGCGAAGTCGTGAACGCGGGCCAACCCATCCTGTGGTTGGAAGCGATGAAGATGCAGCACCAGATCAATGCCCCAACAGCGGGTGTCGTCACTGCGCTGCCAGTGCGGGCCGGGCAACAGGTCGACGTCGGCGCCGTTCTCGCCGTGGTAACCGGAGAAGGAGACCCACAATGAACTTCACCGAGACCGAGGAGCAGCAGGCGCTGCGCAAGGCGGTCGCCGAACTCGGCGCCCGGTACGGCTTCGAGTACACCCGGCGCAAGGTGCGGTCCGGCGAACACACCGATGAGCTCTGGCTCGAGGCCGGCAAGCTCGGCTTCATCGGCATCAACCTCCCGGAGGAGTACGGCGGCGGGGGCGGCGGCATGTACGAGCTGGCGCTCGTCCTCGAGGAACTGTCGGCCGGCGGCTGCAGCCAGCTCATGCTGGTCGTCTCACCCGCCATCTGCGGCACGGTGATCGCCCGCTTCGGCACCGACGAGCAGAAGCAGCGCTGGCTGCCCGGCATCGCCGACGGTTCGCTCATCATGGCGTTCGGCATCACCGAACCCGACGCCGGCTCGAACTCGCACAACATCACGACGACCGCGCGCCGCGATGAAAATGGGGGCACCCCCGGCAGTGAGGGCGTAGCCGCCGGGGGCGGCTGGCTGCTGACCGGCCGCAAGATCTACGTGAGCGGCGTCGACCGGGCCGACTCGGTGCTGATCGTCGGCCGCACTGCGGACGCCCGAACGGGGCGGCTCAAGCCGGTGCTCTTCGCCGTGCCGACCGATGCGCCGGGCTTCGAGTACCGGCCGATCGAGATGGACATCGCGATCACGGACAAGCAGTTCCTGCTGTTCCTGGACGACGTCCGGCTGCCCGCCGACGCGTTGATCGGCGAGGAAGACGCGGCGATCGCGCAACTGTTCGCGGGTCTCAACCCGGAACGGATCATGGCCGCCTCGCTGTCCATCGGCACCGCCCGTTACGCGCTGGACAAGGCCGTCGCTTACGCGAAGGAGCGCAACGTGTGGGGCGCGCCGATCGGGACGCACCAAGGCCTGGCCCACCCGCTCGCCCAGATCAAGATCGAGCTCGAGCAGGCCAAGCTGATGATGCAGAAAGCGGCGACGCTCTACGACAGCGGCGACGACATGCGCGCCGGCGAGGCGGCCAACATGGCCAAGTACGCCGCGGCCGAAGTCGCCGTGCGGGCCGTGGATCAGGCCGTCCAGACTCTCGGCGGCAACGGCTTCGCCAGCGAGTACGGGCTCGGCGCGCTGGTCGCCACCGCGCGCGCCGGCCGGGTCGCGCCGGTGAGCCGCGAGATGATCCTGAACTTCGTGGCCCAGTTCACCCTCGGCCTGCCCAAGTCCTACTGAGGAGCCCAGAGCGACATATGACGGCAGAACTGGTCCACTACGCAGTCGAGCGGACGATCGCCACGATCACCCTGGACTCGCCCGACAACCGCAACGCTCTGTCGGCGCAGCTGGTCGGAGAGCTGTCGGCCCACCTCGCCGGCGCGACCGCCGACGACGGGGTGCGGGCGATCGTGCTCACCCACACCGGCACGACATTCTGCGCCGGCGCCGACCTGAAGGAGGCCGCCGCCGAGGGCGGTCCTGAGCAAGGCACGGCCCGCATGCTGGCGTTGCTGCGGACCATTGTCGAACTGCCCAAGCCCGTGCTCGCGCGCATCGACGGCAACGTGCGGGCGGGCGGTCTCGGCGTCGTCGGGGCGTGCGACATCGCCGTCGCCGGGCCGAACGCGACGTTCGCGTTCACGGAGGTGCGCCTGGGGCTGGCGCCGGCGATCATCTCGCTGACCACGCTCGGTCGGATGAGCGAACGGGCCGCCTCCCGCTACTACCTCACCGGCGAAACCTTCGACGCGGCCACCGCGGCCGCGACCGGGTTGGTCAGCGCAGCCGCCGAAGACGTCGACGCCGAGATCGCCGTCCTGACAAAGGCGTTGCGGGCCTGTTCGCCCCAGGGACTGGCCGAAACCAAACCGCTGACCAGCCGCGCGACCCTGGCTGCATTCACGCTGTACGCCGACCAGGTGCAGGCACAGTCGGCCCGGCTCTTTGCCTCCGACGAGGCCCGCGAGGGGATGACCGCCTTCCTGCAGCGACGGCTCCCCAGCTGGGCGCCACCGGCATGACCACCGCCCCGACCCGCGAGCCGCAGCAGGACCGCAGCCGAGCCACCCGCGCGCGGTTGCTGGAAGCCGCAATCGCCTCGTTAGCCGAACTCGGATGGACGGCCAGCACGGTGGCGGTGGTGGCCGAGCGGGCCGGCGTCTCCCGCGGCGCGGCCCAGCATCACTTCCCCACGCGGGAGTCGCTGTTCACCGCTGCACTCGAGCACGTCACTGCGCTGCGGGCGGCGGAGATGAAGCGGGAGTTGGCCGAGCTTCCGGCCGGCGCCCGCCCGGACACCGGTGCAGTGGTCGAGTTGGTCATGAACCTGTTCACCGGAACGGTGTTTCGCTCGGCGTTGACGCTGTGGGTAGCGGCGGCCAGCGAGCCGCAACTGCGCGAACAGATCGTCCCGCTCGAGGCGCGCATCGGCCGCGAGATCCACCGGGTCGTCGTCGAACTGCTCGGCGTCGACGAGCGCACGCCCGGCGTGCGGGAAACGGTGCAGGCCACGCTTGACCTCGCTCGTGGACTCGGCTTGGCGAACTTGCTCACCGACGACAGCGCCCGCCGCGCTCGCATCGCCCGGCAGTGGGCGCGCATTCTCGATTCGGAGCTGCGCTAGCTCACTGGTTCGGTGGGTTTTCGCGCTGCAGGATGCGGGCGAGGATGTCGTCGTTGGCGCCGGACGAGCGACGCCGCCCACCGGTCGTCGTCGAGTCGACGTTGGCGGCGGAGCCATCACCGGTCGCGTGCCGACCGGTGGTCGTCGAGTCGGGCTCGCGCGCGGCGGCGGCGCCGTGGGCGGCCGCCTCGGCCGGCGCGGCGGGGGTGCCGTTCGACCGGCCGCCGTCGAGGTGGCGGTTCAGGTCCAGACCGGCGTACCCGTTCAGGTCCGAGCCGGGGTAGCCGTTCACCTCGCCACCACCGAAGCCGCTCAACTGGGGACTGCTGAAGTCACCGAAGTCCGGGCCGCTGAAGCCGGCCAGATCGACGCTGCCGAAGCCGTGCAGGTCGACGCCGCTGTAGCCGTTGAGGTTCGCTCCGGGGTAGCCGTTCGGATCCGGGCCGGCGTCGACCGGGTCGAGTTCGAACTCAGTGAACGGTCGCAGCCGCGGCATCTCGGCGAACGGATCGGTGTCCGGCGCTGGGGAGGGCGGCGGCGCGGGCTCCTGCCTTGCCGCCCCGGTCCCGAACGGCTGGACCGGGTCGGGCGCGAACGGTTGCGGGTCGACGGGCTCGGGACGGGCAGGCTGCGGTGTGATCGGTTCGGACGGCGACGGTTGCGGGGCGATCGGCTCTGGGCCCACCGGCCCGGGCATCGGCCCCCCCGGCACCGACGGCTCGGGCCCAACTGGCTCGGGCCCGGATGGCTCCGGCCCGGGAGGCTCGGGCCCGGATGGCTCCGGCCCGGGAGGCTCGGGCCCGGATGGCTCCGGCCCGGATGGCTCGCCGACGTCGACCCAAGGCCGGACCGGCTCCAGGGGCACCACCGTCGTCGCGTCGTCCAGTGGCGAGACGAACGAGGACGTGTGGGTGGTGTCGAGCGAGTACGACGTGAGCTCGGGCTGACCCCCGGTCCGCATCCGCCGGACCTCGTCCTGCAGGGCCTCGATATCCGAACCGATCACCCGGGTGGTCTCGATCCGTTCCAGCCGCAACTGCCCGCCCACCTTCTCGACCAGTTCGCCCCGCAGCGCCGATACTTCGGCCCGCAGGGGGGCGAGCTGGGAGCCGAGGGCCACCTGGATCTCGCGTCGCAGCATCTCCTCGAGACGCCGTTCGTGTTCGCGCCGCGTGGCCACGTCATCGAGACGGGCGAGTTCGCCCCGGCCGGGCGTGACGCCGTCGCGGTCAGGTTCGATTTGTTCGGTGGCCGAGTGACGGGTCCCGGAATAGGCGAACGCGGCGGCGAGCAGGGCCCAGAAGCCGAGCAGCGCGCCGATCCGGGTGCCCTTTTGCGTGTCGGCGGTAACGATCAACCACACGGCAACCAAACCGAGCGCGATGGCCGCGCCCATGACGATGCCGCGCAGCACACTGTGCTGTCGGCGGCGCGCCGCGCCGCCGTCGATCGGGCGTGTCATCGCCCTAGTTTAGTCACGGCAGCGTCGGCGCGATCCGGCGACTAAACCGGCTTGCCCCGGTCACCCCGGTCGCCGCTGCTCGGATCGATTCCGGCCCGTTCGAGAAAGAGGCCGGCGGCCACGAGCAGCAGGGCGGCTACGAGCAGTAGCGCCGCCACCCGGGTGTCGTTGGTGGCCGAGCGCACCGTTCCGGCGTCCGGACCGACCCGGACGAGCAACGCCGCGGCGGCGCCGGCAACCCCGGCGGCCACGAGCGAGGACGCCTTGCCCAGAGCCACGCAGCGGGCGATGACGATCGCGGCCATCGGCTTGGCGTGCGGGTCGTGCCGCACCGCCGCCCGAACTCGGCGGGCGGCCACGAACTCGGCGATGGCCAGCGCGGCCAGCGGTACCGGCACGAACGACTGCAGCGGTGGCAGCGAACTGTAGGAGACCCGCAGCAACACATAGGCGGTGATGCCGATGACGATGAACGGGACGGCAAGGTCGCCCGGGCCGGTGCGTCGCATACTCACCGCACCGCGAGATCGTCGCGGCGCCGCACGCCGGCGACGTCGGCACTCGGCAGGCCGGCCAGCAGGTCGCGTACCGCTCGCCCCGACAGTCGCGCGTCGGGTTCGACCGCCAGCCAGGGCACGAGGACGAACGCCCGCTCGGCCGCGCGCGGGTGAGGCAGGGTCAGCTCCGGATCATCGCTCACGACGTCGTCGACGGCAACGACGTCGACGTCCAGCGTGCGCGGCCCCCAGTGCGTGTCTCGGGTCCGCCCGGCCGCCTGCTCCGCGGCGTGCGCCCGCGTAAGCCAGTCGCGCGGCCCGGCCGTCGGATCGCTGGTCACGAGGACGGCGTTGAGGAAATCCTGCTGCGCCACCGGACCCCACGGGGCCGTCTCGTAGACCGGCGAGACCGCGTCCAGCCAGGCCCGGAACGCTTCCACTGCGCCCTGCAGCGCCGCCAGCCGGTCGCCGAGGTTGGACCCGACGGACAGGACGGCCGTCGTCATGCGCGAGTCCGGTGAATTGTCACCGCGACGTCGTCGAACGCGAGCGGGATGGGCGCGTGTGGCTTGTGCACGGTCACGGTGGCCGCGACCACGCGTTCGTCGGCGAGGCAGACGGCCGCCAGCCGCTCAGCCAGCGTCTCGAGCAGGTTCACCGGCTCCCCTTCGACGACGCGGGCCAGGTGCTGGGCCAGCGCGCCGTAGTCAACGGTGTCGGCGAGCTGGTCGGACGCGGCCGCAGTCGCGACGTCGAAGTCGAGGGCGACATCGACGACGAACTCCTGCCCGTCCCGGCGTTCGAAGTCGAAGACCCCATGCCGGCCGCGGACTCCGCAGCCCGGACAGTTCGATGCGATCGGTCATCGGCGCGCCCGCGCGATCGCGGCCATGGCCAGCGCAGCGTCGACGGACGGGCGGACATCGTGCACGCGAACGCCCCATGCACCCCGCAGGGCCGAATAGGCGGTGAGCGCAGTTGTCGCGCCCTCACGGTCGGCCACGGGCCGCGGCGCGCCGTCCGGCCCGGCCAACAGGGCGCCGAGAAACGACTTGCGCGATGAACCGACCAGCACCGGAAGACCCATCGCCACCAGGCTCTCCAGGCAGGCGAGCAGGGCCCAGTTGTGGGCTGCGGTCTTCGCGAAGCCAAGACCCGGATCGACGACGAGGCGGTCTCGATCGATCCCGGCCGCGAGCGCAGCGTCGACGCGGGCCGACAGCTCCGTTTGCACGTCGGCCACGACGTCGTCGTAGTGCGCCAGTTGCTGCATGGCCGAGCTGTGCCCGCGCCAGTGCATCAGGATCCACGGGCAGCCCGCGTCGCGCACGACGCCGGCCATGTCGGGGTCGCCCAGCCCGCCCGATACGTCGTTCACCACCGACGCGCCGGCCTCGATCGCCGCCGCCGCCACGGATGCCCGGTAGGTGTCGACACTGATCGCGATCCCGGCCTGGGCCAGCGCCTTGATGACGGGCACGACTCGGCGGGTCTCTTCAGCCGCCTCGACCCGCTGGGCACCGGGCCGGGTCGACTCGCCGCCGACGTCGACCAGGTCAGCACCAGCGTCGCGCATCTCGACGGCGTGCCGGACGGCGCCGTCGAACGACACGTAGCGCCCGCCGTCGGAGAACGAGTCCGGGGTGACGTTCAAGACCCCCATGACCACGATGCGGTCCGGGTTGGTGGGCAGCGCGGTCATGACCGGATGAGGCTGAGGGCCTCGGCCCGGGTGCGCTGGTCGGACTTGAAGATGCCGCGCACGGCCGAGGTAACCGTCGTCGAACCGGGCTTGCGCACGCCGCGCATCGCCATGCACAGGTGCTCGGCCGAGATGACGACGATGACGCCCTGCGGCTCGAGCCGGCGCATGACGGCGTCAGCCACTTGCCCGGTCAGCCGCTCTTGCACCTGCGGGCGGCGGGCGTACAGGTCGACCACGCGCGCGAGCTTCGACAGCCCGGTGATCCGGCCGTCGGCTCCCGGGATGTAGCCCACCGCGGCCGTGCCGTGCCACGGCACGAGGTGGTGCTCGCAGATCGAGTAGAGCGGGATGTCCCTGACCACGATCAGCTCGTCGTGGTGCTCGTCGAACGTGGTCTGCAGAACCTCGTCGGGATCGACGAACAGTCCGGCGAACATCTCGGCGTAGCTGCGGGCGACGCGAGCCGGCGTGGCCCGCAAACCCTCGCGTTCAGGATCCTCGCCGACGGCGAGCAGCAATTCGCGAACCGCGGCTTCGGCCCGCTCCAGATCGACGTGTTCACGTGACCCGGCGTCGCTCGCGCCGGCGTCCGCGTCGTTCACGCTGGTCCCTGGCCGCCGCCCTGACCGTGCCGACCGGGCTGGTCGTACGGCGTTTCTGACGGGGGAGGGTAACCGCCATAGGGGACGCCGTAGTGCTGTGGCGGACCGAATGCTCCGGACTGGCCTGGTGGCGCGGGCGCGGGGGCGACCGGGTCCGGCGTCACCCCGGGCAGAGCCTTGCCCTGGCCGTTGGCCGACCCGTTCGGCGCGCCGTTGGAGACCGGCTTGCGCAGCGAAGGCGGAATCTCGATCGGCGGACGATCGCTGGGCGTGCGCTTGCCGAAGCCGGCGAAGGTGTTGTGCGGCGGCCGCTTACGCACCGGCGCGAGGATCCGCTCGAGATCGTCCTTCGCCAGCGTCTCTCGCTCGGCCAGCTCGAGCACCATCGCGTCGAGCACGTCGCGGTACTGGGTCAGGATCTCCCACGCCTCGTCGTGCGCGCCTTCGATGATGTCCCGGACCTCGGCGTCGATGCCCGCGGCGATCTCCTCGGAGTAGTCGCGCTGGTGGCCGTAATCGCGGCCCATGAACGGCTCGGCGTCGCCGGTGCCGTACTTGACGGCGCCCAGCTTGGAACTCATGCCGTACTCGGTGACCATCGCCCGCGCCAGCTTGCTGGCCTTCTCAATGTCGTCGGACGCACCGGTGGTCGGCTCGTGGAACACCAGCTCCTCGGCCGCGCGGCCGCCGAGCGCGTACACCAGCTGGTCCAGGATCTCGGCGCGGGTCTGCTGGTAGCGATCCTCCAGCGGCAGCACGAGGGTGTGCCCGAGCGAACGGCCGCGCGGCAGGATTGTGACCTTGTGCACCGGGTCGAGGTTCGGCATCGCCCAAGCCGTGAGCGCGTGGCCGGCCTCGTGGTAGGCGGTGACCCGCTTCTCCTTGTCACTCATCGCCCGGGTCTTGCGCTCCGGGCCGGCGATGACGCGGTCGATCGACTCCTCGAGCGCTTCGGTGGTGATCAGGCGTCCATTGTTGCGGGCGGTGAGCAGGGCGGCCTCGTTGATGACGTTGGCCAGGTCGGCGCCGGTGAAGCCCGGAGTACGGCGGGCGATCACGCTGAGGTCGACGTCTTGGGCGAACGGCTTGCCCTTGGCGTGCACCTTCAGGACGGCCTCGCGCCCCAATACATCGGGGGGTCCCACCGCAATCTGGCGATCGAAGCGACCGGGACGCAGCAGCGCCGGGTCGAGGATGTCGGGCCGGTTGGTGGCCGCGATCAGGATCACGCCGCCCTTCACGTCGAAGCCGTCCATCTCGACCAGCAACTGGTTGAGGGTCTGCTCGCGCTCGTCGTGGCCGCCGCCCATGCCGGCGCCGCGGTGCCGGCCGACGGCGTCGATCTCGTCGACGAAGATGATCGAGGGCGCGTTGGCCTTGGCCTGCTCGAAGAGGTCACGGACGCGCGACGCGCCGACTCCGACGAACATCTCGACGAAGTCCGAGCCGGAGATCGAGTAGAACGGCACGCCGGCCTCACCGGCGACCGCGCGCGCGAGCAGCGTCTTGCCGGTTCCGGGCGGGCCGTAAAGCAGTACGCCCTTGGGGATCTTGGCGCCGATCGCCTGGAACTTGGCCGGGTTGGCGAGGAACTCCTTGATCTCGTCGAGTTCCTCGATCGCCTCGTCGGCGCCGGCCACGTCGGCGAACGTGGTCTTGGGAGTGTCCTTGTTGACGAGCTTGGCCTTGCTGCGGCCGAAGCTCATCACCCGGTTGCCGCCGCCCTGCACCTGGCTCATTACGAAGAACAGCACACCGACGATCAGCAGGATCGGCAGGATGCTGAACAGCAGCGACAGCCACGTGCTCTGCTTGGTGACCTTGGTGTTGAACTCAAGCGTGCTGTTCGGCTTGGCCGCCTGCGCCGCTAGGTCGCGGTAGATCGTCGCCGAGGCGTCGGCCGGGTACTGGGCGCTGATCTTGGAGTGGCCCTCGAAGGGGGTCTTCAGAGTCAGCTGAAGGCTCTGCTCCTTGTCCTTCTGCACCGCCTTGGTGACGTTGCCGGCATCGATCTGGTGGACCGCGTCAGACGTGTTCACGCCGTGGTAGGAACTGCCCCCGGACAGCAGGTTCGGCAACACCAGGAAGCCGAAAACGATCAGGGCGCCCCACAGCCACCAGGATCGGAGTATTCGCTTGCGGTTCATATCGTGTATCACGAACGGCGCGCCGCCCGCGTTCCTCCTGCTTCGACCGTCGGATTCCCTTACGGACGGTACACGTCAGCCGCCGTAGACAGACGGCTGCAAGCGCCCGATGTAGGGCAGATCTCGGTATCTCTCAGCGTAATCGAGGCCGTAGCCGACGACGAATTCGTTGGGGATGTCGAAGCCGACGTACTTGACCGGAACGTCGACCTTCGAGGCGTCCGGTTTGCGGAGCAAGGTCACGATCTCGATGGACGCCGGGTGCCGGCTGGCCAGGTTCTTGAGCAGCCACGACAGGGTCAGGCCGGAGTCGATGATGTCCTCGACGATCAGGACGTGGGCCCCGGTGATGTCGCGGTCGAGGTCCTTGAGGATGCGCACCACGCCCGAGGACGTCGTGGCGCTGCCGTAGGAGCTCACGGCCATGAACTCCATCGTCGACGGCCGCTCGAGCGCCCGCGCCAGGTCGGACATGAACATGGCCGCGCCCTTGAGCACGCCGACGAGCAGCGGCTCGCGGTCGGCATAGTCGGCGTCGATCTGCTTGGCGAGGTCGGTGATCTTCTCACGGATCTCGTCGGCGGTGACCAGGACCTCTTCGATGTCGGCGTCGAGCTCGGACACGCGGCTACTCCTGCGGATCGCGGGGCGAAGGGTTCATGACGAGTTTCCCAGACGCCCGCGCGGCCCGACCGCCCGGCAGGTCGACCGGTCCCTGGCCGTGCCAGTCGGTGACCAGCGTGTCGAGCGCGCCCAGGTGAACGGCGCTGATGCCGACGACACCGTGGTGTCGGGCCCAGGCCCGCAGCGCGCGCATCCGCAACGCCCTCGGCTTGGCGACCAGGGACGCGACGTCGAGTGCCTCGCCCACGTCGGCGGGCGAGATTTCGTCGAGTGCCTCGAGGTCATCGCGCACCAGCGCGGCGGTGCGGGCCAGCGCTTCGGCGACCCCGCCCTGCAGGACGTCCTCCAGCAGCGGCAGCACTTCTCGGCGCAGCCGCACGCGCTGGAACGTCGGGTCGTCGTTGTGCGGGTCCTGCCACGGCTGGAGGCCGAGCGCGGCGCAGGCGGCCACGGTGGTGGCGCGACGCACGCCCAGCAACGGCCGAAGGTAGTGCCGGTCCTCCGTCCGCATGCCGGCGATCGATCGGGGCCCAGAGCCCCGGCCGAGGCCCAGCAGCACGGTCTCGGCCTGGTCGTCGAGAGTGTGCCCCAGCAGCACGCAGCCACCAAGGGCCGTGGCGGTCGCGTCGAGGGCGGCGTACCGCGCGGTACGGGCCGCCGCCTCGCGGCCCCCTTCGGTGCCGACGCTGACGCGCAGCGTGAGCACGGGGTCGAAGCCCAACTCGTAGCCGATGGTGGCGACCCGCGCGGCCTGCGCGGCCGAGCCCGGCTGCAGGCCGTGGTCGACGGTGACCAGACCGGCGCGCAGGTCGTGGTGCGGCGCCTCGAACGCCGTAGCGGCGGCCAGTGCGAGCGAGTCCGCTCCCCCGGAGCACGCGACCAGCACCGGCCCCGATGACGCGGCCAGGGCGGTCCGCACCGCGCGGCGCACCTCGGCCACGGCCGGATTGGGCCCCATCAGGCGTGGACGCGGGCGATCCAGCGCGTCGGCTCGGCGATCTCGGCCTTGGTCGGCAGGGTCTCGCGCGACGACCACACGGCGTTGAAATTCTCCAGGCCGATGCGATCGACGACCGTGCGCACGAACGCCGACCCGTTGACGTACTGGCGGGTCTTGGCCTCCATGCCGAGCAGCTTGCGCAACAACCGGTCGAGCGGATTGCCGCCCTTGCGCCGGCGCTGGGCGAAGCGCTGCTCGATGGCCTGCTGGCTGGGGATGACGTCAGGGGACACCGCGTTCATCACGTATTCAGCGTGGCCCTCGACGAGGGACATGAATGCGGTGACGCGGTCCAGGATCGTGCGCTGCTCGGGCGTGGCGATGACGGCCATCAGCCCGGAGCCGTCGCCCTGGCCCCGGATCACCTTCACCAGTTCGCCGAGTGCGCCGGACATCCGCCGGCGCATCGCGGCCGGATCGGTCTCGACGGCGTCGGTGAGGGCGGCGACCTCGTCCAGCATGTGCTGGCGCAGCCACGGGACGGCGGTGAACTGCACGCGGTGGGTGACCTCGTGCAGGCAGACCCACAGCCGGAAGTCACTCGGGTCGACGTTGAGCTGGCGTTCGACGGCGACGAGGTTCGGGGCCACGAGCAGCAACTGGCCCCCGCTGCGCTCGAAGAACTCGAACTGGCCCAGCACCTTGCCCGACAGGAACCCGACGACCAGTCCGACCTGGACACCGGTGAGCCGGCCGCCGACGCGCTCGGCAACGCGCCCGACCCGGTTGTCGGCCGCCAACTTGTCCACAAGCGGAGTCATCACCGCGCGCATCCCGCTGGTGTTGGTGTCGATCCAGGCCGCGCGGTCGATGACTCTTGTCGCGGCGCTGACCGGTGGTTCGACCAACCCGGTCAGCTCTGCGACGTGGCCGGCCGCGAGCAGGGTCGCCTGATACAGCTCGCCAACGACGTAGTCAGCTTCGTCCCGGGAAACTGTGGGCGGGGGTGGGCTGAAGCGTTTCGCCGAACGTGCGGCGAGGTCCCAGTCGATGAGCGAGCTCACTCGCTCAGCGTACGGCCCTTCGGCTGGTGCGCCGTCGACCGAGGAACAACAGCACACCGACGCCGAGGATCAGCACCGCGATTCCGGCTGACATCAATATCCAGACCGGAATGCCGTTGCCGAATGCGTCGTGCGCGCTCGCGCCGAACGCCGCGTGGCGCGTTGCAACTGTTCCCTCCCAAGACAGTCGCAACGACGCACCCGGCGTCGATTGCTGCGCAAGCATCCGTTCCCCCGTACTTCGGTTCCCCCGTAAAGACGACGTTAAAAACTCGTCTTAGCTGGAACCTACAGGAATTTAACACGAATGTCTTCCTCGGAAGGTAGTTGAAATCCGAACGGGGCCACAGGGGTAGCCGTTCTGGGGCCTTCGTCCCCCGCGCGGGTCGCCGCCTCAGCGGCAGCCGCAGCCGGCCAAGGCCGCGGCAACGCGGTCCAGCGCGGCCTCGGCCGCCCGAGTCGCCGGAACCCCCGCTGGCACCCGGTCGGCGAGCAGCGCGAAGACCAACAGCCGACCGCTCGTGTCGTGCACGATGCCGGCCAGCGTGGACACCGCGGTCAACGTCCCGGTCTTGGCCCGGACGACACCGGCCCCGCGCCCGGCCGATGACCCGGGCAGGTAGCGGTCGGCGAGCGTGCCGCTCCACGCCGCCACCGGAAGGGCCGCGACGACGTTGTGCAGCGGCGGATGGGCCGAACTGACGATGACGCGCAGCACGCGCGCAAGGGCGATCGCGCTGACCCGGTCGTTGGCGGCAAGACCACTGCCATCCCGCAGGCCCGGTCCCGGGTCGGCACCGACGCCGGCCAGCACGGCCCGGGTAGCCGCCGCGGCACCGGCGAACGACGCCGGCCGGTGGGTCGCGATTGCGACCTGCCGAGCCAGGCACTCGGCGATGACGTTGTCCGAGTCCTGCAGCATCTGATTGATCAGCACGGACATCGGCGCGGACTTGACGCTGGCGAGCACGGCGGCGTGGGCCGGCGCGGTGCCACGCGTGACGGCAACGCCCGGCAGCTTCAGCAGCACGGCCAGCTCGTGCCCGGCAGCAAGGTCGGGTCCGGCGCTGCGGATGGCGTCGTCGGGTGCGGCCCGGCCGCCGTCGGTCATGACGGCCGTGATCGCCGAGGCGTAGTCGCTGGGCACGTCCTCAGCGGCCCAGTCGCCGGACACCGAGGGTCCGGTGAACGCCGAGTCGTCGACCACGATGCGCCGCACCGACGCGTGCGACCGGCGAACCTGCGTGGCCAGGTCGCTCAACCGAGCCGCATCCGGGTAGGCACCGGCCTGTCCGGGCCCCGCGCCGGACAGCGTGGGGTCGCCGGCGCCCACCAGGACGATCGTGCCCGGCGCCCCGGCCACGACCCGGGTGGTGATCCGGTCGGTGGGCGCACGGGCGGTCAGCACGGCCGCGGCCGTGAGCAGCTTGGCCGTGGAAGCCGGCGCGGCCGGGGACGAGCCGAGGTGGTCGTACAACACCGTCCCCGTCGCCCCGTCGACGACCTCGGCGAGCAACCGGCCGCCCAGGGCCGGGTCGCCGACGACCGGGGCGATCTTCGCCGCCACCGCGTCCGGCAGAGGGGCCGACCCGCTCGCGGTCGTCGGCGACGAAGAGCTCGGGGCGTCGGTAGCCGCGGCCAGCGCCGACGGAGTCGGTGCCGGCGACGTCGTCGTGGCGGCCGCCCGGTGCACCCGGACGTTGTGAGTAATGAGGTAGCCGCCGACCGCGGCCCCCGCTGCCAGCACGACGACGAGCGCAACGCCGAGGGCCAGGGACAGCCCGCCCCGACGCGCGCGTGGCTGGGTCACGATGAGTCACACTAACGAACGAGATCCGGCCTACGGTGCGCTCCGAGGCGCCGCTCGAGACCCGAGGGAGCAGATGACCGTGGAGTTCGACGTGCTGATCGAGATTCCCAAGGGCAGCCGGAACAAGTACGAGGTCGACCACGAGACCGGGCGCATGCGCCTGGACCGCACGCTGTTCACGTCGACGCAATACCCCGCGGACTACGGCTACATCGAAGGAACGTTGGGCGAGGACGGCGATCCACTCGACGCGCTAGTGATCATCCAGGGCGACCCGCTGTTTCCCGGCGTGCTCGTGCGCTGCCGGGCGATCGGAATGTTCCGGATGACCGACGAGAAGGGCGGCGACGACAAGGTGCTGTGCGTTCCTGCCCACGACCCGAGGCTGGAGCACCTGCGCGACATCCACCACGTCCCCGAATTCGACCGCCTGGAGATCAAGCACTTCTTCGAGGTCTACAAGGAACTCGAGCCGGGCAAGAGCGTCGAAGGCGCATCGTGGGTGGGGCGGGTCGAGGCCGAACTGGAGATCGTGGCCTCGCGCCAACGCCGGGTCGACGGTCCGCACCGTCCCCAGGGCTGAGCTTGCACGACCGTCACTCGACCGGGACGACGCCCACCGGCCGATAGCTGAGGTACCGGTTCGGCCTGGGGTTGGCGCAGGTGAGCCCGTCGGCCGCCACCTCGGCAATGCGCACGGTGACGTCGAGAAGTCCGTGCGGCCCGCGGATGCGCACCACTGCGAACCCTTCGGCGGGCGGCCAAACCTGTTCGACCTGCAACGCGTCGCGGCGGCGCAGCGCGAGGTGTTCGTAGGCGAAGGCGAGCGCGGCCTGCGCCACCGGGGGCAGGCCGATGCGTCCCCGCAGCAGCGCGCCGACCACCTCGTCGGCTTCGGCGGCGGCCACGAACTCCGGCGCGGCAAACGGCAGCACCCGTCCGTACAGCAGCCCGGCGGGGAGCACGAGCACGTTGGCCGCAAACCGATCACCACCGAGGTGGCTGCACTCCCAGACGCGCCCGGGGCGCACGTCGGCGATCGCGGCGGCCACTGGCCGGCCCCGCAGGGCGCAACAGGTGTCGTGCTTGCTGTGCGCGCAAACCAGGTAGAGCGGCGACGGATCCGACGTGCCCGTCGAGCCGTCCAGCGGCAGGTCGAGAAGCTCGGCGTCGCCGTCGAAGTCGCCCCAGCGCAACGACTCGCGCCCGTCGCGGGTGTCGACGAGGGCCCACCTGCGCTGGGCGCCTTCCGGCGTGCGGCCGGGCCGGCGGATGACCTGCACCCGGATTCTTTCGGCCGAGGTCCGCCGCAGCAACAGCCGGGCCGTGGCGGTGTCGAAGTGCGACTCGAGCAGGCCGTCCGGCCCCCATGGTCCCGGCTGCTCGATCAGCAGCAGGCGGCTCGCCGGAAAGGCCGTGCCGATCGCCGGGTCGCCGCGCAACTGGGCCCGCAACGCGCACCGCGCGAGTGTCTCACGGGGGTGCGGCCGGGTCACCGCTCCACACTGCCACGCCCCGTCGGTACGGCGACGGCGGCCCGCTCAGGCCGGTACGAGGATCCCCTCGCGCAGGAGACGCCGAGCCACGGTCAGCTGTTCGGCGGCGTCGAGGTCCGGCAACTCGTCCGGCGTGAACGGCGTGCCGCTGACGATGGTCTTGACGGCCGCCTCGGCGACGGCCGGGAGTTCGACCGAGCGGTCGAGCAGGATCAGCCGGACGGTTGCGGCGCCGCCTTCGACCCGCAGCCGGAGCCCCGCACGCAACCGCAGTCTGGTGCCGGCCTCGAGCCGTTGCGCCACCGCCACTTGAGCCAGCGGCGCCAGCGGTTCGGGTCGGGTCTCGCGCCGAAGGAACCCGCCGATCCGCCGGCCCATGTCGTCGACGTCCGCGGCGTTGATGTGCTCGTGCAGGCGGGCAACGGTGTCGGCCAGGTGTGGAGCCAGCACGGCTGGGTCGGTGAGATCACCGACGGGCAGCGACGCCCGCAGTTCCGGATCCTGCTGAGCGGCCTCGAGCAGTTGCCGCACCAACTGGTAGCGGGTCACCGGATGCACGCCGATCGTCAGGTGGATCGACGTCTCGCCCTGCGCCTTCGCAGCGTGAATGGTGCCGCGCGGCAGATACAGCGCGGCGCCGGGCTCGAGAACGGTATCGATCACCGGGTCTTCGGCAGCGCGGGCGGCGACCTCATCCCGGTGGTCCTCCCACGGCTGGTTGCCGAGCGGGTCGCGCACGACGGGCTCGTGGATGGTCCACTGCTTTCGGCCGGTGACCTGCAGCACGAACACGTCGTGGACGTCGTAGTGCGGCGCAAAGCCCTGGTTCTCGGGCGGGGTGATGTAGGCGTTGATCTGCGTCGGGTGGCCGAGCTCTTCGGAGAGCCGGGAGCCGAGTTCCACGAGCGGCGGCCAGGTGCGGTGCAGCGCTTGCAGCACGAGAGTCGCGCCGTCGGCCATCGCGGCAAGCACGCGGTCGTCAGCGACCTGGTCACCGATGCCGGCGCCGGCCCCGCCACCGCGGGTGAAGTTCGCGACCGGCAGTACGGTGCCGTCCTTGGCCATGCGCAGGAACGGCGTGCGCAGTCCACGCCGGGAGACGAGTTCGTCGACGGCCGCGGCACTGAACAGGTCGTCGAAGCCGCCCGTGAGTTCGGCCGCCGGCGTGAGCAGAGGCGCTCGCCCCCAGTGCTGGGCGGCGAACGCCTCGAAGCCGCAGGCGACGCAGCGGCGTAGCGCCGAGTCGCCTGCGGCTGTCGGTCGAGTCACGTTCTAGCTGGCTGCGCCGCCATCGGCGCCAGCGTCACCGGCACCGCCATCGGCGCCACCGTCACCAGCGGCACCATCGCCGCCGCTGCCGGCACCGCCATCGGCGCCAGCGTCACCGGCACCGCCATCGGCGCCACTGTCACCGGCACCGCCATCGGCGCCACTGTCACCGGCACCGCCATCGGCGCCACTGTCACCACTGCCCGTGGTGATGTCGTCATCGCTGATGCTCATCGTTCACCGCCCATCCGTCATGCGGCATCCCAGCCGCGGGAGTTGTATCGCACGGTGCCGGTACCCCATCGAACCGGAGCCGTAACCTCAGGAGCGCTCGGCGACGTGCAGCGCGACGATACCGCCGCTGAGATTGCGGTAGCGCACGTCCGTCCATCCCGCGGCGGCCAGCATTCGGGCCAGTTCGGGCTGCGCCGGCCAGGCCCGGATCGATTCGGCCAGATACACGTAGGCATCGGGGTTGGACGCCACCCGGCGGGCGATCCACGGCAGCGCCCGCATCAGGTAGTTGAGATAGACGTAGCGAACCGGCGCCCACGGCGGCCGGCTGAATTCGCACACGACCAGGCGGCCGCCGGGCCGCACCACCCGCGCCACCTCGGCCAGGGCGGCGGGCGCGTCGGACACGTTGCGCAGGCCGAATGAGATCGTCGCCGCGTCGAACACCGCGGCGCGAAACGGCAGGTGCAGCGCGTCGCCGGCCACGAACGGCACCCGGCTGCGGCGGCGGTTCGCCCGACCAGCACGCAGCATGCCCAGCGAGAAGTCGCAGGCCACGGCTAGGACGCCGGCGCGGCGCAGTTCGGCCGTCGAGACCCCGGTGCCCGCGGCGAGGTCTAGCACCCGCTGCCCCGGCTGCAGTTCCAGGCACTGGCGCGTGCGCCGACGCCAGCGATGGTCCTGGCCCAACGACAGGACGGTGTTGGTGAGGTCGTAGCGCTGGGCCACGCCGTCGAACATGGCGGCCACATCGCGCGGCTTCTTGTCCAGCGTTGCTCTGGACGCCGGCCGCTGGATCTTCATCAGCCGCCATTGTGCCCGACGACCCGGTTACGGTCGCTCGCGCGCGTCGACGGGGCGCGCCGTTAGGGTCTGCGTCGGCGCGGCGAGTCGGATCGCCCCCGCGACGACCGCGGCCAGGCAGGCCAGATATCCGAGCACGTGGAGCGGGCCGGCCGGGACGCGTTCGTGCAGGAGCACGGCGCCGAGGACCACGGCAGCCACCGGGTCGGTCGACTTGTTGGCCGGGAAGCTCGCGGCCAACGCCCCGACCTGGAACGAGACCTGGGTGAGGCCCATGCCCAGCACACCCACCACCACCGCGCCCAGCAACGGCGCGAGGCCGGCTTGATGGGTGACCAGGCCGGTGAAGCCGTGCTGCTTGAACTGCGTGGCCGCGGCATTCATCAGCACGGCCACCGTCCCGAACCAGGCGCCGGCCACCCCGCCGTACACCCCGGCCCGAAGCGTCGCGCCGTGCCGGGCGATCAGGGCGCACAACCCAGCGCCGCCGAGCAACGCGATAACGACCGTTGTCAGGATCGCGCGGGGATGCGGGTCGCGGCCGGCCCCAGGCGTACCGAGGATCGCGAAGAAGGCGGCCAGTCCGCCCACAATCCCGAGGCAGGCCAGGTAGTCCCACCGCCGCGGGCTCGGCCCGCCGAGCAGGTAGCCGACGAACAGCGACACCGGCAAGGTCAGCACAAGCAACGGCTGGATGAGCACGACCGGACCGGTGGCCAGCGCCAGGACTTGGCACACCAGCCCCACCGCGTCCCCGCCGATCGACAGTAGCCAGCGCGGGTCACGCAGCAGTCGTAGCAAGCCGGCCGGATCCGCGGTGCCGGTGCCGGTGTGGGCGGCCTGATGCTGCACCGCGGTGGCGGCACCGTACGCGATCGCCGCAGCGACCCCGAACGGGACCGCGACGGCCAGCGACACAGCCCGACACTATCGGCCGGCCGGGCAACGTCCCGCGCACGCACGGCCGGCCGCGCGGCTAGGAGGCGGCCGCGACCGGGACGAGCTTGAGGGCGGTCGAGGCGAAGTGGGAGTGGACCCGTTCGTCGACGGGGTCGTTGGCCGGGTCGTCGTGCACGGTGATGTGCCGGTACAGGGTGTCGCGCTGCGCGGGGATGCGGCCGGCGCCGCGGATCAACTCGATCAGTTCGGTGCGGTTGGACCGGTGCCGGGCTCCGGCCGATGACACGACGTTCTCCTCGAGCATGACCGAGCCGAGGTCGTCGGCGCCGTAGTGCAGGGTGAGCTGGCCGATGTCCTTGCCGGTGGTCAGCCACGAACCCTGCAGGTGGGCGATGTTGTCGAAGAACAGGCGCGCCACCGAAATCATGCGCAGGTACTCCAGTGACGTCGCCTGGGTGCGGCCCTTCAGGTGATTGTTCTCGGCCTGGTAGGTCCACGGGATGAACGACCGGAAGCCGCCGGTGCGGTCCTGCACGTCGCGGATCATCCGCAGGTGTTCGATGCGTTCGGCGTTGGTCTCGCCGGTGCCCATCATGAACGTGGCCGTCGACTCCATCCCGAGGCCGTGCGCGGTCTCCATCACCTCGAGCCAGGTCTCGCCGGACTCCTTCAACGGGGCGATGGCGGTGCGCGGACGCTTGACCAGGATCTCGGCCCCGGCTCCGGCGAATGAGTCCAGCCCGGCCGCCTTGAGCCGGGCGATCACCTCGGCGAACGGCAGCTGCGACGTCCGGCTGATGTGCACGACCTCGGACGCGCCGAGCGAGTGCAGGACGAGCTGCGGGTAGCTGGCTCTTGATCGCGGCGAACGTGGTCTCGTACCACTCGATGCCGAGATCCGGTGAGTGGCCGCCCTGCAGCATGATCTGCGTGGCGCCGAGGTCGACCGCCTCGCCGCAGCGGCGCAGGATCTCGTCGAGTTCGTGCGTCCAGCCTTCGGCGTGCCCGGGCGCGCGGTAGAACGCGCAGAACTTGCACGCGGTCACGCAAACGTTGGTGTAGTTGATGTTGCGGTCGATGATGTAGGTGGCGATGTTGTCGGGATAACGGCGGCGGCGCACCGTGTCAGCCGCCTGCCCCAGCGCGTGCAACGGAGCATCGGTGTAGAGCCGCAACGCCTCGTCGGGCGTGATGCGGTCACCGGCAGCGGCGTGGTCGAGCAGATCGGCGATGGCACGCGTCATGCTCGTGAGCGTAGTCGGGGCCGTTGAAGCGCGATTGCAACGGTTCGAGCGGCTGAGCGCATCTAGATGGTGAGGAGGGTCAATGGACCCGGATCAGACGCTCGCCGACCTGATGAACTCAGCCGGTGATCGCTTGCTGCGCCTGGCCTACCAGCTGACCCAATCCCTCCCACTCATGCGTCGAACGGGCCGTTCACCACCATGGTCAACCTGCGGCCGTGGGCGGCGGCGGCGTATGTGGCCGGGGCCTGGGTGGCCGATCCGCCGCAACGGGACACGGTGAGCGATGCCGGTCCGTGCGACAAGCCGACGGGCAGACTCGGCCAGGAATCGGCGATGGTGCCGGCCGGGGCTAGCTCGGTTCAGATCTGCGTCGCGTTGGGCTCTTCCCCGCGCGCCGGCTACCGCACCATTACGAGCAGCGAGGCAGTAGGCCAACTCGCCCAGGCCCTCAACCGTTTGCCGACCCAGGTGTCGACGTCGTCGTGCCCGGGTCGCGGTCTTCGGGAACAGCGACCGTACGACTTGCTCTTCCAATACCCCGACGGGGCGCCCGTGCACGTGCGCGTGTACGCCCATTGCCAGCCCGGGATCGACAACGGCAGTCTGCAGGCGCTGGAAAACGGGTCAGTAGTGCCGCTGATCGAGCAGGCGCTCGATCGGCATTGAGGCTCAGCCGGGCAGCGTCTCGCCCCGGGCGGCGGGGTTTGACGAGCAGGCCGGCCACGGCGAGCACGACCAGTGCGCCGCCGCCGACCTGCAACAGCGTAAGCCGCTCGTTCAGCAGCAGCACTCCGAGGACGACGGCTACGACCGGGTTCACGAAGGCGTAGCTCGACACCGTGGTCGTCGGCAGCCGTCCCAACGTGAATACGTAGCAGGTCATCGCCAGCAGCGTGCCGGGTCCGATCAGGTAGGCCAGTGCCCACCACGACTCGACGCTTACCTGGTCGACGGCGAACGTGAGCTCGCCGCGCGTGAGCGCGATGACGGTGAGCACCAGCCCGCCGCAGAACAGTTCCATGCCGCTCATCAGGAGCGGTCGCGAGGGAACCGGCAGCCGGCTCTGCAGCGCGGAGCCGACACCCCAGCTCACCGACGCGAGCAGCGCGGCGATGGTGGCCGCGATCGGGACGACCCCGCTGCCGGTGCCGCTGAGCACCGCGACCCCGGACAGTCCGACGCCGAGGGCGAGCCACTTCATCAGGCCCGGCATTCGCCGCGAGAACACGACCGTCGGCCAGCACCATCCACAGCGGTACGGTGCCGACGAGCAGGGCGGCGATGCCCGAGGGGAGCTTGAGTTCGGCCCAGGAGACGACGCCATTGCCCGCGGCCGGGAGCATCGCGCCGAGCAGCAACATCGCGGCCCATTGCTTGCGCCCGGGCCGGTCGCGCACCCGCTCCGCGCGCGAGCCCGACCGCCAGCCGATCGGCAACAAGATCACGCCGGCCGCGAGATAGCGCAGGGCCGCAAGCGTGAACGGCGGGATCGTGCGCACGCCCACCCGGATCGCCAGATAGGTCGAACCCCAAACCAGCCAGACCACCAGCAGTGCGGCCCAGCCCGAGCGTGCGGCCGACCGCACGGGTGGTTCGGCCGTCTCGGTGATCGTCATATCTCCACGCTAGGGAGCCCGGCCAGGCAATACCGTTGGCAGCCGGTCATCGTTCGGCATATTCCTGCCATACTGGCCCGATGCGGTCCGTGGCCGTCCTGGCCTACCCCGGTGTGTCCCTGTTCGGCCTCGGCGTGACGGCCGAAGTGTTCGGGGTTCGACGACCCGGCCTGCCCGAGTTCGACTACTGCGTCGCGACGGAGAAACCGGGCTCGATGATGACCGACGTCGGCATCCCGATCCGGGTCACCGCCGGCTTGGACCAGTTGGCCAACGCCGATCTCGCGATCGTCGCGTGCTGGGACGATCCGAGCCGCCAACCAACCGCTGCCATCTGCGCGGCGCTGCGCACTGTCGTCGAACGCGGTGGGGTGCTGATGAGTCACTGCACGGGCGCGTTTGCGCTGGCCGCGGCGGGCATCCTCGACGGACGGCGGGCCACCACCGACTGGCGGCGAGCCGACGAACTCGCCGAGCGCTATCCCGCGATCACGGTCGACGCCAGCGTTCTCTACGTGGACGAAGGCAATGTGATCACCAGCGCGGGGACGGCCGCAGGAATCGACGCGTGCCTGCACCTGCTGCGGCGCGAGTTCGGCTCGGCCATTGCCAACACGTTCGCCCGCAACATGGTCGTGGCGCCGCACCGCGACGGCGGGCAGGCCCAGTTCGTCCCGGTGAGCGTGCCCGACGAGCCGGTCGACGAACACCTGCGGGCGGTCACGTCGTGGGCACTGCACCATCTCGAGGACGACCTGACCGTCGAAATGCTGGCGCAGCGGGCGCACACCTCAGCCCGCACGTTTGCCCGGCGGTTTGTCGCGCATACCGGGACGACGCCGCACAAGTGGTTGACGCATCAGCGGGTGCTGCGAGCGGCGGAGTTGCTCGAGGGGAGCGATGTGCCGGTCGAGGTGGTGGCGTCCAAGGTGGGGCTTACGCCGGGGATGCTGCGACGGCACTTCGTCCAGACGCGGGGAGCTAGTCCGCAGTCTTATCGGCGGTCATTTCGGGGGGCTTGAGGTTCGGTCTTGAAAAGCGAAAGCGAAAAGCGGCAGCGACGAGGGAGTTGGGCGGTGGGTGGGTTCGCGCTCTCGGCTGCGGCTCGTGACCGAATCGCCTTACGAGATAACGGGAAAGTGCTTTCGTTGCGTCGTCTGCTGTGTTATAATCGACCGTATGAGCGAAGCCATGAGCGGACGAGCCGCAGCCTTATGTGCCGTCGCTCCTGGACGCTGACGTTGCTCCCGATGATGTCGCGGCCTGGGCCGCGACCGTCACGCCCGGCTCGGCGGTGATCAAGCCGCTGGTCCATGTGAATGTTCGCCGCTTGTCCTATGCCGGTCGGGTGGATGCGTTGGCGGCGTTGGAGCGGCAGCGGTCCTGGATCGATGCCCAGCAGTTGCGGTTGTTGGCGGTGATGGCGGCTGATCCGCCGGTGAAGTCCCCGACTGAGGTTCTGGACAGGGAGTGGCTCAAGGAGGACGTCGCCTGTGCGCTGCGTTTGTCGGCGCAGACTGCGGCGGATCGGTTGGAGTTCGCGAAGGCGATGACCCGGCTGGCTGCGACGTTGGATTTGCAGGAGCGTGGGGAGATCACGGTGCACCACTCCCGCCACTTGGCCGAGACGGTCATGACCCTCGACGACAAGACGGCCACGGCGGTGGAGACCTCAGTTCTGCCGAAGGCGCCGGAGCAGGTGCTGGCGAACTTCAAGCGTTCCGTGCGCAAGGCCGTGTTGAGTGTGGCGCCGAAGCCGGCGGAGGAACGCCACGTCGAGGCGGTCAAGCAGCGGCGGGTGGTGCGCACCCCGGTCGCCGATGGCATGTCCGAGATTTGGATGCTGCTCCCGGACACGGGGGCGACGACGTTCATGACCGCCATCGACGCCCTCGCCCGCCGAGTCCCCTGCGGCGACGAGCGGACCGCGGATCAGCGCCGCGCTGATGCGGTGGTGCAGCTGGCCTTGAACACCCTGCACGGGTCGGTGGCCGATGAGCTGCCCCGCGAACATGGCCTGCGCCCCTCGGTTCAAGTCACCGTCGCCTTGTCGACGCTGTTGGGTCTGGACGAGCAGCCGGGCGAGCTCGCCGGCTCCGGCCCGATCCCCGCCGCGGTCGCCCGCCGCATCGCCGCCGATCAGACTGGCACCTGGCGCCGTCTCGTCACCGACGAACGTGGTCGCCTGATCGACTACGGCCGCAGCACCTACCGGCCGCCGAAAGACCTCGCCGAGCACGTCATCGCCCGAGACCGCACCTGCCGCTACCCCCACTGCAACCGCCAAGCCCGACTCTGCGACCTCGAACATCAGATCCCCTGGGACGACGGCGGGGAAACCAACGAGGCGAATCTGAACGCGATCTGCAGCCGCCACCATCACGCCAAACACCAAGCCGGGTGGCAACCCGAACGACAACCCGACGGCACCCTCGAATGGACCAGCCCAACCGGCCATCGTTACCGCGAACAACCCGCCACCTACCCGATCGACCACACAGCTGACCCCTGAACACATGAGCCGGGGACGGTTACCGGACCAGGCGCAAGCCGGGATACCAAACAGGGGAACAAGCAGGCCGGTAGGTGCGCGCGGAGGGATCAAGCCTGACCGCCCGGAGCGCGTGCCTACCGGCCTGCCCCCAAGAGCCCGAAAAGCGCGAGCCAACAACGAGAGACGACCAAGAAGCAAACGGCCCCGAAGGGAATGTCGCCTCGATTTACCGGAGCGCCGAAGTGAGCGGCCGCCCGTCGAGACTGAGGTAGCGCGGCGGCACGTGATCGGTGAGCCAGATCCCGTTGGCACTGCGAAAAAAGACGAATTCGGCAGCGATCATCGCGGCGGCGTCGACTGTGAGCACGACCGGAGCACCACGGCGAGAGCCGACGCGGCGGGCGGTGGCGACGTCCTGGGACAGGTGAACGTGCCGGCGAGTGCCGGGGCGCAGTCCGGCGGTGGCGATATCGGCCCGGAACTTCTCGACGGTTCCGTGGTACAGGGTCGGCGGCGGCGGCACGGGGGCCAGGCCGAGGTCGACGTCGAGGCTGTGGCCCTGGTTGGCGCGGATGCGGTTGTGGTCGGCGTCGAAGGCGAAGCGCTGCTTGTCGTTGGTAGCGACGACGTGTTCGAGTTCCGCGCGGCCGAGCCGCAGGCCGTGACGAGCGAGAGCGGGCAGCAACTCGTCGACCGCGACCCAGCCCTGGGAGTCCAGTTCGACGCCGATGCTCTCGGGCCGGTGCCGCAGCACCAGCGCCAACCGGCGGCTGATCGAGCGCGCCCGGTTCCTGGCGGGCATCGCGGACGCTCCGCTACTCGTGTTCGGCGATGTACTCCTGCGGGTCGGGATTCACCGGCGGCACGCCGGTGACGTGATCGGCCTCGAATGCGGCGAAGGAGACAGCCAGGTCGTGCCGGGTCTGCAGGTTGGCGTGCCGCCGGAAGTCGGTGAGACCCTCGCGCTCCTCCTCGGCCATGTGATCGCTGTTGGCCTCGTTCGCGCCGGCGACCGCCTCGAACCACGGATCGGTGCCGACCTCGTGCCGGGCCACCTCTGCGATGGCGTCGCGGATCTCGTTGTGGTCGTGGATCGCGTCCTCGGTCTCGTCCTCGGCGTCGTCCTTTCCACCTGCGCCCTTGCCGATGTGCAGCAGCTCCGGATAGAAGAGCGCTTCCTCGGCAGCGGCGTGCACCTCGAGGAAGGCGGCGAGCCGGCGCCACACCGCGCTCAACGTGGCGGTGTCGCCGCGGTCGATCTCCTCGAGCATGGCAAACATCCGGCGCTGCTCGTGATGGTCGTCGAGGATGAGCTGCGTGATGTCCATGAGCGGTCTCCTAAGCGGGGCTGGGTCAGACAGGCACGAAGGCCGGAGTCACCGGGGCGGGCACGGCTCCCACAACTGCGGCCCGGCGGGCGAACTCGACCAAGCCGTCGAGCTGGCGCGGACCGAGCGAAAAGTCGAGCGTCCGGAAATACGTCGCGAGCGTTGCGGCGTCGAAGACCTCCCAGCGCGCCGCCTGGGTCGCGACGTCATCGACGTGGGCCAGGGCGTCGTCGCGGCTACGCACGAACGCGTCGTGGACGTCCTTGACCAACCCGGGATTGGCCTCGGCGTAGTCGCGCCGCGCGGCCCACACCGCGAAGACCATCGGCAGCCCGGTCCAGTCCCGCCAGACCTGACCGAGGTCGTAGACGTTCAGCCCCCGGCGCGGCGCGTCGTAGGTGGCACGCAGCGCGGCGTCGCCGATGAGCACAGCCGCGTCCGCCTCCAGCAGCATCGTGGTCAGGTCGGGCGGGCAGGCGAAGTAGTCGGGCCGGACGCCGTGCACCTCGGCCAGCCACATCCGGGCCAGCAGCACCGACGTGCGTGACGTCGACCCGAGCGCGACCCGGCGCCCGTCCAGCTCCGAGAGCGGCACCTGGCTGACCAGGTTCACCGACAGCACCGGACCGTCGGAGCCAACCGCGAGGTCAGGCAGCAGCAGCAGTTCGTCGGCGTTGCGCAGGTACTCGACCAGCGAGATCGGCCCGATGTCGAGCTCACCCGCCACCAGCATGTCGTTGAGGCGGTCCGGGGTGTCCTTGGTCAGGTCGACGTCGAGCAGCGCACCCGAGCGGACCAGGCCCCAGTAGATCGGCAAACAGTTGAGGAACTGGATGTGGCCCACGCGGGGCCGAGCCACGGCGCTCGCAGGGGGTCGGCTCACCCCGTCGACATTAGTCGTCGGCCCGCCGGCCCCCGTGACTACGCTCGGATACGTGGCCGACGACCTGGAGTTGGCGGCGGCGCTGGTGCGCGAGGCCGGTCAGCTGGCCGCCGCGATGCTGCGGGACGGACTGACCACCAAGCACAAGACCTCCATGTCCGACGTCGTGTCGGCGGCCGACCACGCTGCCGAGGACCTGATCGTGGCGCGGCTGCGGGCGGCCCGGCCCGGCGACGGCCTCGTCGGCGAAGAGGGCACGGACGAGCCGAGTGCGCGCACCTGGTTCATCGACCCGGTCGACGGCACCTACAACTTTCTGTCGGGGTTGCCGTTGTGGTGTTCGGCTGTCAGCCTCACCGATCCCGACGGCGTGGTGCTGGGCGCGGTCTATCAGCCGCCCGCGGACGAGCTGTGGCTCGGCGGCCGTGACCAGGCGACAAGCTGCAACGGCGTGCCCGTCCCGGCGTTGGTCGACCGGCCGCTGTCAGCGATCTCGGTGGCCAGCTACCTGCACCCCACGACCCTGCCCGACGACCGCGCCCGTCTCCCGCTGCTGCGGGTGATCCAAGGCGCGGCGACGGTGCGCATGCTGGGCTCAGGCTCGATCGAGCTGGCGGCCGTGGCGGCAGGCCGGCTCGGGGCGTGGGTACAGCTCGATTCGATGGACTGGGATTGGCTGCCCGGCGTCGCGCTCGTCGAGGGTGCGGGCGGCGCAACGGCCGTGTTCGAAGCGGGCGGCCACCGATGGCACGTCGCCGGCTCACGTCAGGCCGTCGATCAGATAACCGCCTTGCTAAACTCCAACTAAACGCAGGGAATTTCTCGCTTTCACCGCGTTTCGGTGGCGTTTATTTGACGACGACGAATCTGCCGAGCACGACTAATTCGTGGCACGGGAACGTCGGACCGCCGTCAACGCCTGGCTTCTGTGGCTGTGCTGCGCTAGGTTTCGGTTGGGGAACGGCCCGGGAAAGTAACCGCTCAGCGGTAGCGCCCGGCAATCGGGGGTAGTGCCAATGATGGTTACACGGAGTATTGGACTGATCGCAGCCGCAGCAGTAATTACGCTATCGGCCGGAGCAATATCACCGAGTGGGGCACCAGCGTCCGCAGCAAACGTCCCGACCATCACGCTGTCGCAGCCGGCCTTCACGCAGTACGCCTCGGACTTCGTCTCCTACCCCGACTTCAACAACTGGGATGCCGGCTTCACGTTCCACTGGACGATCAACGCTCCGTCCGGCATCTGCTCGCAGACGCTCACCTACGCCAATTACGACACGCTCGGCGGCGACGTCGACCCGCTGCTCAACCAGGACAGCGAGACCGTGTCGCTACCCAGAACCGCGCGCTCCTTCGCTGCGCGCAGCAACACGATGGACTTCAGCCGAAGCGGCTACAGCGTGGTCGTTCGCATGAAGGAGTGCAACGGCCGGCACGTCGCGAGCAACCCCGTCCACACCGTCATTCAACCCGGCGAGGACCTCGACCCGGCCATGCATTACTCCAAGGGCTGGTCGGTCAGTCACTGCTCCTGCTGGTCGGACACGACGACGCACCGGACGAGTAGCAAGAACGCCAGCGTCAGCTTCCAGACCGCGCCAGCGTATGACCGCAGCGGCGTCGACGTCGCGCTGGTCATGCCGAAGGCGAACAACCGCGGTTCGGCCGCCGTCTACGTCGACGGCGTGCACCGGGCGACGGTGAACACCTACTCCAAGACGGCGACCAACCGCACGATCGTTTACCAGGTCGTGTTGGCGGGTTTGACGCGGCACACGGTGAAGATCGTCAACCTGGCCACGCATGGCCATCCGCGGATCGACGTCGACGCCACCATCAACAGCGGCTGAGACCCGCCGCGGTCAAGCCGGGTCGTCGCCGGAGAGCTTCTGGTCGAGTTCGGCCCGCTCTTGGCGGTGGGCCGCGACGCGCCGTTCGATGTTGGCCGCGAACCGCGCCCGGGGCCGGGCCAGCAGCACGAACGACAGCGGAAGTGACAGCACGACCGCGACGAGCGCGGCGACCACGCCGTGCAGTCCAGCCAGAACGAGGATGCCCCAGAGCGCGAAGAACAGCCCGAACCGCAGGACGGTGTACAGCCACATCGAGCCCATCCAGCCGGCGAACGTGGGCGGCTTGGCCTGCTCCTCGGGCACGGCTAGGCCCACACTGCCTGAGGCTCGGCGCGGCGCTCGGCCAGCTCGACCGGCCCGTCGTACTCGCGGATGATCTCGTAGCGGGTGTTGCGCTCGCGCGGCGTGAAGCCGGCGTCGCGGATCAGCAGGAGCAGGTCGTCGCGGGTGAGTTTGTCGGGCGTGCCGTAACCGTCGGCGTCATGGGTGATCTTGTACTCGACGACCGAGCCGTCCATGTCGTCGGCACCGTAGTTCAACGCGAGCTGCGACGTCGACAGCCCGTGCATCACCCAGAACACCTTCACGTGATCGAAGTTGTCCAGCATCAACCGACTGACCGCGAACGTCTTGAGTACGTCGGTGGGCTGGGCCATCGGCAGGTGCGACAGCCGGTTGTTGTCGTTGTGGAACCGCAGCGGAATGAAGACCGCAAAGCCGCCGGTCTCGTCCTGCAGCTCGCGCAGGCGCATGACGTGGTCGACGCGGTGCCGCGGTTCCTCGATGTGTCCGTACAGCATCGTCGCCGGGGTGCGCAGACCCTTGGCGTGCGCAAGGCGGTGGATGCGCGACCAATCCTCCCAGTGGGTGTTGTGGTCGACGATCTGCTTGCGCACCTCCCAGTCGAAGATCTCGGCCCCGCCGCCGGTCAGTGACTCGAGGCCGGCGTCGATCAGCTCGTCGAGAATTTCGTCGGCGGACAGCCCCGAGATCGACTCGAAGTAGTGCACCTCGGTGGCGGTGAAGCACTTCAGCGCTACGTCGGGCAGTGCCGCCTTGAGCTCACGCAGCACCCGCGGGTAGTACTTCCACGGCAGCGTGGGATGCAGGCCGTTGACAATGTGCAGTTCGGTCAGCCCGTCGTCCTTCATGGCCAGCGCCTTCTCGACAGCTTCCTCGACCCGCATCGTGTACGCGTCCTTCTGCCCCGGCTTGCGCTCGAAGCTGCAATACGCGCACGAGGCAGTGCAGACGTTGGTCAGATTCAGGTGCCGGTTGACGTTGAAGAACGTCGAATTGCCGTTCTTCTCGACCCGCACACTGTGGGCCAGGCCGCCCAGCCAGGCCAGGTCAGCACTGGCGTAGAGATCCTCGCCATCGGCGCGGGTCAACCGCTCCCGGGCGGCGACTTTCTCGGACAGTTCGGCCTTGCGGGATTCACTCAGCGCCATGGCCCCAGGGTACGGACGGGCCCGCTACGGCCTGGCGCCGCCCGCCGAGTGCCGGGGCAAATGGCCTTGACAACGCTAACTTACCGTCGCTAACTTAGCGACACTAAGCGCCTCGCCCGTCAGGAGCCCGCGATGCTCGTTCGTCTTGCCAACCTCGGTATCCGGGCCCCGCGCCGGGTGCTGGTCACCGCAGGATTCCTGCTCGTCCTTGCCGTCATCTTCGGCGCGCCCGTCGCCGCCCACCTGTCGGCCGGCGGGTTCCGCGATCCGCACTCGGCCTCGAGCAAGGCCGACGACCTCCTGCAGGACAAGTTCAACACCGGCGACGCGAATCTCATACTGGAGGCCACCTCCCCCAATGGCGTCGACAGCGCCGCCGCGCGAACCGCCGGCCTGGCCGCGGTCCGGGCCCTGCAACACGCCAAGTACGCCAGCCAGGTCGTCTCCTACTGGACGCTGCCCGACGATCAGGCCGCCGGACTGCGCAGCGCCGACGGCAAGTCCGCGCTCATCGTCGCGCGCGTCGCCGGCGACGACAGCACCGCGCCGAAACGGGCGGCCGACATCACCGACCCCCTGGTCGGCACCCACGACGGGGTGCGCATCAAGGCCGGCGGAATCATGAGTACCTACAACCAGGTGAGCGACGACATCACCGCCGACCTGAAACTGTCCGAGGCGATCGCGATCCCGCTCACCGTGATCGCGTTGACCTGGGTGTTCGGCAGCTTCGTCGCCGCGCTGCTGCCGGTTGCGGTTGGCCTGTCGGCCATCATCGGCACGATGGCCATCCTGCGCGGGCTGGCCGCATTCACCGACGTCTCGGTGTACGCGCTCAACATGACGACGGCGCTCGGGCTGGCCCTGGCCATCGACTACAGCCTGTTCATCGTCAGCCGCTACCGCGAGGAGGTCGGCAACGGTGCCGCCCCCGACGCGGCCGTCCGCCGCACGATGCAGACGGCCGGGCGCACCGTGCTGTTCTCGGCCCTGACCGTCGGCCTCTCCCTCGCCGCCATGCTCGTCTTCCCGGTCTACTTCCTGCGCTCGTTCGCTTACGCCGGTATTGCCGTCGTCGCGCTGGCCACGGTGGCCGCGCTGATCCTGCTGCCCGCGCTGCTGACCATCCTCGGCCCACGGGTCGACGCTCTGGACCTCCGCGTTTTCGTCCGCCGGGTCCTGCGCCGCCCGCCGCCGGCGCCCAAGGCCGTCGAGCAGGGTTTCTGGTACCGCTTCGCCACCGCGGTGATGCGCCGGGCCCTGCCCGTCGCTCTCATCGTGACCGCAGTGCTGGTCGCGCTCGGACTGCCCTTCCTGCACGCCCACTTCGGTTACCCCGATGACCGGGTGCTTCCGCAGTCCGCGCCCGCGCACCAAGTGGGCGACAGCCTGCGCAGCCAGTTCACGACCAACGCCTCATCGACGATCACGGCGGTGGCGCGTGACATCTCGGCCGCGCCGAACGCGACCGCGACCTACGCCACGGCGCTGTCGCGCGTCCCGAACGTCACCTCGGTCACCTCGTCGGCCGGTACGTTTGCCGACGGCCGCGCGGTCCGGCCGCCGAGCGGGCCGCCGATGGTCAAGGGAAACACCACCTACGTCGACGTCCACACCGACGCCGACCCGCAGACCCCGGCCGGCAAGAAGGCCCTCGCCGCCGTAGAGGACGTCCGCGCGCCGTGGCCGGTGCAGTTCACCGGGCAGACCGCCATCAACAAGGACAGCCTGCACGCACTCGGCGCGGCAATGCCTTATGCCATCGGCCTGATCGCGCTGGCCACATTCGTCGTGCTGTTCCTGTTCACCGGCAGCATCGTCCTGCCGCTCAAGGCCTTGGTGCTCAACACCCTGTCGTTGTCGGCGACGTTCGGGGCGATGGTGTGGGTCTTCCAGGAAGGCCACTTCGGCTGGCTGTTCCCGGACCTGACGACGACGGGCTACCTCGTTCCCACCATGCCGCCGCTGATGTTCTGCCTGGCCTTCGGGCTGTCCATGGACTACGAGGTGTTCCTGCTCTCGCGCATCCGCGAGGCCTGGCTGGACTCACCGCGCGCAACCGCGGACAACACGCACGCCGTCGCCCTTGGCCTGGGCCGGACCGGCCGCATCGTCACGGCCGCCGCGTTGCTCATGGCCATCGTGTTCGCCGCGATGGCCGGATCCCGGGTCTCGTTCATGATGTTGTTCGGGACGGGGCTTACGCTGGCGGTGGTGATGGACGCAACGATCGTGCGCGGCATACTGGTACCCGCATTCATGCGGCTCGCCGGTCGCTGGAACTGGTGGGCGCCGCGGCCACTGGCCCGCCTGCACGCCCGCATCGGCTTGGCCGAAACCCCGCCGGCCCTTGAGCCCGTCCGCCAACTGGCCACCACGCGATGAGCGCTCGCGCGAAGAGCCGCGCTCACGCGCCACAGGCGCGTTTGGCTCGACGGATCCACCCGAGCGCCAGCGAGCGGTGGAGACGGAGAGACAAGTGAGCGCGGTGAGAAGGAAACGGGCGCGGCGGGGCTCCGGCGAGGAGCTACGCGCGGAGATCGTGGCGGCGGCAAAGGATCTGCTGGCCCAGTCGGCGAGCGCCGATGCCATGTCGATCCGGTCGGTGGCCGACGCGGTCGGCGTGACGACACCGTCCATCTACCTGCACTTCGCCGACAAGAACGCATTGCTCAGTGCGGTCGTCGTCGACGTCTTCGCCGAGCTCGACACCGCAATGCTGGCGGCCGGCGCCGAGGCCGACTCCCCGCTCGGGCGGTTGCGGGCCTTCGGCCTGGCCTACGTCCGCTTCGCGGTCGAACACCCGGAGCACTACCGGATCGCCACGATGGACCCGTGTCCGAAGCCTGATATCGCGGTCGACGACGTCCTGGCCAGCTCGGCGTTCACGCACTTCAACGCCACCGTCGTGGAGTGCATCGCGGCCGGGATCTTCGTCGGCGACGACCCGCTGCCGATCACGTTCGACCTGTGGGCGGCCGCCCACGGCATCGCGGCGCTGATGATCGCCAAGCCCTACCTGCCGTGGGGCGACCGCGAAGCGGTCACCGACCGGGTGCTGTGCTCGGCCGCGCTCGGCCACGCCGCGATGGGCCTGTTCGACGGCGAGATCAAGCCGGACGACGTCACCGCGTGGATCGCCGAGCAGCACCGGGCCAAGGCCCGCTAGCGCCGCTGGTCCTCCAGATTCAGGGCCTGAACCCGGTCCTCGAACTTGGTCGAGAGCACGACCGTCGTGCGGGTGCGAGCCACCCCTTTGATCGCGTTGAGGTCACGGATCGTGCTCTCCAGGCCGGCCACGTCGGGCACCCTGACCTTGACCACGAACGTCTCTTCGCCGGCCACGAACCAGCAGTGCTCCACGGCCTGCAGCGCCGCGAGCGACTCGGCCAGGTCGTCGGTATCGGCGCTGTCGGTGATAAAGATGCCGATCAGCGCGTTCATCGCGTAGCCGAGCGATTCGGCGGCAATCGCCGCGTGGTAGCCGGTGATCACGCCGGCGGCCTCGAGCTTGGTGACCCGCTCGTGGACGGCGGGTGCGCTCAGGTTCACGATCCGGGCCAGCTCGGCGTACGTCGCGCGGGCATTTCGGCGCAGGGCGTCCAGCAGCTGACGGTCGACGGAGTCCACTACCGAAGTCGACCCGAGCGACCGCTAGTCGTCAAGTTCACGCGCGGCACCGAGCTCACCCGTCCACCGGGTGATCAGGTCGTGCTCAACGCCGATGGCGTCGAGCACCTTGGCCGCCACGAAGTCGACGAGCTGCTGCACCGAGCGCGGTGCGCTGTAGAACGCCGGGCTGGCCGGCAGCACCACTGCGCCGGCATCGTGCAGCGTGAGCATGTGCTGCAACGTGGCCCGCGTGTAGGGCGCTTCCCGCGGGACGACGACCAGCGGCCGGCGTTCCTTCAAGGTGACGTCGGCGGCCCGCTGCAGCAGGTCCTTGGACAGCCCGATCGCGATGCCGGCGATCGCTGCGGTTGACGTGGGGACGACGATCATGCCGCGAGCCGGATACGACCCGCTGGCCGGACCGGCGGCCAGATCACCGGCCGCCCAGTACGCGACGTCGTCAACCGTGCGGCCCAGCCACTCGGCCAGATCCGCCCGCCAGTGGCTGTCGCGAAACGCCAGCCCGGTCTCGTCCAGCAACGTCAGCCGCGCCGCGCGGGAGACGACGAGATCGACGGGTTCGCCGGCGGCGAGCAGCCCGCCGAGCACGGCCCGGGCGTACGGCGTGCCCGAGGCACCCGACACCCCGACCACCCACGGTCGCCTGCCGCTCACGCGCGCAGGCCGTGGGTGAGCAGGTCGGCCAGGGCGAAGGCGAACAGCCCGATGCCGATGACGCCGTTGGCGGTGAAGAACGCGCGGTTGACGCGGGACAGGTCGTCGGCCCGCACAATCGTGTGCTCGTAGCCCAGCACGACCGCAGTCAGTCCGATGCCGACCCACCACAGCGGACCGAGACCTACCGCGGCGCCGAACCACACGAATGCGGCGAGCGTGACGGTGTGCACCACCGTCGACGTGCGCAGTGCCGCCGCGACGCCGAACCGGGCCGGGAACGACCGGGAGCCGATGCGGCGGTCGACGGCGGCATCCTGACAGGAGTAGATGAGGTCGAAGCCGCCGATCCAGGTGCCGACCGCGACACCGAGCGCCACCGATGCCCACGACAACTCATCGGTCACGGCGATCCAGGCCCCGGCCGGGGCCACGAACTGGGCCAGTGCGAGCAGCGCCTGCGGGTAGTCCGTGAACCGCTTGCCGTAGGAGTACAGGACGAGCAGCACGATCGCGACCGGCGCCAGCGCGAGGCACAACCAGGACAGAGCGGCGGCGCAGCCGAAGAAGATCACCAGCGCAACGGCGGTGCCGACCCAGGCCGCGCGCACCGACAATTCACCGGTCACCAGCTCGCGTCGGGCGGTGCGCGGATTCAAAGCGTCGAAGTTGCGGTCGAGGATGCGGTTGGCCGACATCGCGACCGTGCGCGCGGACACCATTGCTACGGTGATCAACAGCAGCTGCACCCAATGGACGGAACGCGTTTGCAGCCACATGGCGGTGAGGGCCGAGATGTAGGCGAACGGCAACGCGAACACCGAATGCTCGATCATCACCAGGCGCAGGAACTTGCGCACCCGGCCGGCCGGTACCGCCTGCCCCCCGGCCGCCGCGGTGGTTGCGGTCACGGGCGGCGGCCGATGCCGTACTCGACCCAGCGGCGATTGACCGTCTCGGCCGTGGCCGGGTCGACCACGCACTCGCTCGGCCAACCGCCGGCGCGGTGATAGCCCTCGCTGGGCAGCTTGCGAGTGGCGTCCACGCCCAGCTTGCCGCCGAAGAACTGCTCGTACGATGCGTGGTCGAGGTGGTCGACCGGCCCCACGGAGTGCTGCACGTCGTGGGCGTAGTCGACGTTGCCGAACGCCCGCCAGGCCACCTCGTTGTAGTCGTGCACGTCGCAGTCGGCGTCGACGACCACGATCAGTTTCGACAGCGACAACAACCCGGCGCCCCAGATGGCGTTCATGACCTTCTGCGCGTGCTTCGGGAACCGCTTGTCGATCGAGACGATGCAGCAGTTGTGGAACACGCCCGCCACCGGCAGGTCGTAGTCGACGATCTCAGGAATCGTCATCCGGATCAGCGGCAGGAAGATCCGCTCGGTGGCCTTGCCCATCGGCCCGTCCTCCTGCGGCGGGCGGCCGACGACGATCGACTGGAAGATCGGGTCGGTGCGCATCGTCAGCGTCTCGACCCGCATGAAGGGGAACGGCTCGACCGGCGTGTAGAAGCCGGTGTGGTCACCGAACGGGCCTTCCGGCAGCCGCTCGCCCGGCTCGACCCAGCCTTCGAGGACGACCTGGGCCGCGGCCGGCACCTGCAGCGGCACGGTGAGGCAGTCGACCAGGTCGACGCGGTCGCGCTGCAGGAACCCGGCGAACAGGTACTCGTCGATGTCGGCCGGCAGGGGCGCGGACGCGGCGTACGTGACCGCGGGCGGGCAGCCGAACGCGATGGCCACCGGCAGCCGTTCGCACCGCCGCTCGGCCACGGCCGCGTGCGACGTGGAGTCCTTGTGGATCTGCCAGTGCAGGCTGACGGTGCGTTCGTCCTGCACCTGCAGGCGGTACATGCCGAGGTTGCGGGCGCCGGTCTCCGGGTGCTTGGTGTGGGTCAGCCCGAGGTTAAGAAACACGCCTCCGTCGTCGGGCCAGGACTTGATGCCGGGCAGGATCGAAAGGTCGACGTCGGCGCCCTTCACGACGATCTCCTGGCACGGCGCGACCTTGACGTGCCGCGGCGGTGCGGCTCGCAACTGGGCCACCTTGCCCAGCGCGTCACGGAACCCGCCGAGGCCGTGCGGCAGTTCCGGGCGCAGCAACTCGGCGATGCGCTGGCCGATCTCGTCGAGGTGGTCGACGCCGAGCGCCTGGGCCATGCGCCGATCGGTGCCGAACACGTTCATGGCCAGCGGCATCTCGCCCCTGGTGGGGTGCTCGAACAGCAACGCCGGGCCCTGCTCGCGGACCACCCGCTGCACGATGCCGGCCACCTCGAGGTGCGGATCAACCGTCGCGTGCACCCGCGCCAGGTCGCCATCGCGCTCGAGCGCAGCCAGGAAGCCCTGCAGATCGGGATAGCCCACGGGCTTCAGTATCTCAAGACGCTGCTCAGCCGAGGCCGGCGTAGGAGTGCAGGCCGGAGACGACGAGGTTGACGATCAGGAAGTTGAACGTGATCGAGCTGAAGCCCACCAGGTTGATCCAGGCGGCGGTGCGTCCCTTCCAGCCCGCCGTGGCCCGCGCGTGCAGGTAGCAGGCGTAGACGACCCAGACGATGAAGGCCCAGGTCTCCTTGGGGTCCCAGCCCCAGTACCGTCCCCACGCCGCCTCGGCCCAGATCGCGCCGCAGATCACCGCGATCGTGTAGAGCGGAAACGCGAACGCGACCACCCGGTAAGCCACCTTGTCGAGCGTCGCGGCAGCCGGCAGCCGGGCTCCGAATGCGGTGAGCCCGCCCACCTTGGCGCCGGGCTGCTCCGAGACGCGGTCGTAGCGCTGGCGGAGCAGGAACAGCACGGTCAGCACCGCGCTGGTCATGAGCGCGCCCTCGGCAATCGAGACGAGCGTGACGTGGATGGCCAGCCAGTACGACTGCAACGCAGGCACGAGCGGCTGCGCGCGGGAGTACCACACCGTCCCGGCCAGGAACATGATGATGATGACCGGCAGCAGGATGAATCCCCCGAGGTGGCGGATCTGCGGTGCCTTCCAGATCAGCGCGACGAAGGCGAGGACGCCGACGAGCCCGGCCACCGAGGCGAACTCGTACATGTTGCTCCACGGCACGGCGTCGACCGCGATCGCGCGGACGGCCACGGACGCAGCATGGACGAGCGCGGCCACGAGCGTCAGCGCCAAGGAGAACCGGCCGATCCGGTCGGCCGCCGTGCCCCGCTCACTCGCCGCCGACGGTGCGGACACCGTCCGTGCGGCCGGCACCGGGGGGCCGCCGGACGGGCCACCGGCGCCGACGAGTTCCCGCGTAGGTGCGGCGGCCGGCACCGTCGCGGCGATGCGACCGCGCCGGCCGAAGGAGTACTCGGCCACGAACCCGACCATGCAGACGGAGTACATCGCGATGGCTGTCGTGAACAACGAGTCCGAGAGGTGGGCCATCGAGCCGTCGATACCGGCCACCGTCACTCCCTTCCTGCGCCGATCAAGTCGTGCGTCGGAGTCGCGGCACCGCGCAAGCGTTCCAGCACCCCGGCGAACTCGGTCGAGAAGTTGCCCGAATCGCTGCGCGCGAGCCCACCAACTGCGACCACGGTAGGCGACCCGTCCGCAGCACCCGTCGACGGGGTGATCCGGAGCCACAGCCGGCGGCGGCGCACGCCCAGCGAGCCGAGCAGGCCGACCACCATCGCGACCGCGGCGACCAGCAGATACCCCTGGCTGGGGTCGTGGCTGACCTGGATGCTGGCCCACGGCTTCCAGCCGTCGAACTTCACCGAGACGCCGTTGGCGAAGGTCTTGGCGTCGCCCAGGTGGAGGTTGACCGCGCCCAGCTTCTTCATCTTGGCCGTGTCGAGGGAGTACACCGACTGCGGCAGACCCTTGTAGTTGAGGTCACCCTGGAAGACGAAGACGCCGAGGACCGGGTTGCGGACCTGGGGCGAGATCGAGGTGATGACACCGTCGGCCGTCTCCTGCGGCGTCGGCGCGAAGAATCCGGAGACGCCGATGTCCTGGTTCTTGCCCGGCGCAGCCTGCTCCTTGAACGCGCCCTCGGACAGAAACGTGGTGGCATCCCGCGGCAGGAACACCGCCGTGTCGTGGCGCACCGTTCCGTCGGGCATGCGGATCGTCAGCTGCGGAGCGAAGCCGTGGGTGATGAGGTAGACCCGGTCGCCTTCCAGGCGCAGCGGATGGTTGACGGTGATCGTCTTGTGCTCCGGCGCCGCCGTCCGGGTGCGCCGATAGGTGACGTCGGCGGCAAACTTGGACGGCTCACCAGTGGCGGTGTAGGTGGCCGTAAACGAGGTCAACGCGTCGATACAGAACGGTGCCGGGCTGATCTTGCCCTCGGCGGCGAGGCGGCCGGGCTTCCAGGAGTCGTACTGCGAGACCGTGTTGCAGAACCCGTTCCCGGTGCCCTGGATGACGATCCGCGAGCCCTGGTAGCTGTACAGCCGGCCGACCGCAATGAGCAGCAGCGACGCCAGCAGAGCCAGGTGGAAGATCAGGTTTCCGGTCTCGCGGCTGTAACCCTTCTCCGCCGACAGGGTCAGCGCCCCGCTCGGCTCCGCGCGCGCGACCACCCGCCAGCGGCGGCCGAGTGTTCGCCGGGCGGCGGCGGCGTACTCCGCGGGCGTGTCGGCGGTCTGGAACCGGCCCGACTCGGGCAGCCGATCCAGGTTGCGCGGCGCCGGCAGCGGTTTGCGCCCCACCGCCCGCGCGTGCTGGCGGATGCGAGGGATGAGGCAGCCGACGAGGGAGATGAACAGCAGCAGGTAGATGGCGGCAAACCAGACGGAGCCGAATACGTCGAACATGCCGATGCGGTCGAGGAAGCGCCCCCAGGCCCCATGCGCGGCGAGGTAGGCGTCGGTCTTGCCCGCGTTCAATGGACGCTGCGGCAGCAGCGAACCGGGTACGGCGGCGACGGCCAGCAGGAACAGCAGGATGAGGGCGGTGCGCATGCTGGTCAGTCGCCGCCATCCCATGCGCACGGGGCGGATCGCGCGGTTCACAGGCTGCCGCCGATGCCCGCGCCGGGGCCGACGCTCGTGCGCAGCTCGTCCATCCAGTGATTCCACGTGCCGGTGACCAGCAGCAGGCCGATCACGATCAGGAGCACGCCGCCGACCTGGCTGACGATGCGGGCGTGCCGACGTACGAACCCGAGCGCGCCGGAAACCCAGCCGATGCCGAGCGCGACGAGGACGAACGGAATGCCCAGGCCCAGGCAGTAGCAGAGCATCAGGAACGCGCCGCGGCCGGCAGTGGCCTGCTGGAAAGCCAGGCTGTAGACGGCACTGAACGTGGGCGTGAGGCACGGCGCCCAGGCCAGCCCGAATGCGGCGCCGAGCAGCGGCGCGCCGAGCAGGCCCGCGCGCGGTAGGCGGTGGATGCGGACCTCGCGCTGCATGAAGCCGATGCCGCCGAGAAAGACCACACCCATCAGGATCGTGACGATCCCGAGCACCCGTTCGATGCCCAGCGCGTGGTCGCGGATGGCCGCGCCCAGACTGCCGAACAGGACGCCCTCGGCCACGAAGATCGCGGTGAAGCCCAGCACGAACAGGAGCGCGCCGGACACCATGCGGCGCTGGCCATGCTCGACTTCGTCACTCGCACCGGACAGGCCGGCGACGTAGGACAGGTAACCGGGGACCAGCGGCAGCACGCAGGGCGACAGGAATCCGATCAGGCCAACCAGCGCAGCCACGCCCGCGGCGACGAGCAACGGCCCGTCGGTGACCGCGTGCTCGAACGAACCGGCGGCGAGCATCAGGACTCCGCGAGCAGCTTGTCCAGCACCGGCTGGAGGTCCTTCGGCGCGAGTGGCTTGAGGTAGACGCCGGCCACGCGCTGCTGCTTGTCGATCACGACGGTGAACGGCAGGGCCAATGCCGGGATCTTGCCGAGCGCGACCGCGGTCTCACCGAGTTCGTCGGAGACGATCGGGAACGTGATGTTGTTGTCCTTGACGAACGCCTTGGCCGCGTCGGTCGAGGTCTCCTTCGTGTCGATGCCGATGAAGTTGACACCCTTGGCCTTGTTGGCGCGATAGACCAGGTCGAACTGCGGCGTCTCGGTCGTGCAGGGGCCGCACCAGGTGGCCCAGAAGTTGATGACGACGACCTTGCCCGCGTCCTGCTTGAGGCTCAGCTGGCCACCGTTGAGGAGCTTGCCGGTGAAGTTGCCGGCCGGTTTGCGGTCCGAGGAGGCGATGGTCTTGCCCACGTTGGTTCCGCTGACGAAGCGGAACTGCCCGGCGGCGCCTTGGTCGACGGCGTCCTTGCCGGTGCAGCCGCTGCAGCCCACGAAGAGCAGCGCGGCAAGCACCGTCGCAGCCAGGATTCCGGGGCGTTTCATCGCCGTCCAGTGTGCGTTACCGGGTAGTTGGGGCCGCACCCGGCTCAGGTTCCTGTGGGTTGCCCCGCAGGCGGCTAGGCGCCCGCCCCGTGGCCGGGTGGCAGGCTCGCGGCCGGTTCGGCGTAGTCGATGCCGCTGATCACGTCCCCGGTGAAGCGGAACGAGGTGACCGAGGCCAGGCTGCACTGGCGCTTGCGGGGATCGTGGAAGAGTCTGCGGCCTTCAGCGGCCCGGCGGGCTATCACGATTGGCAGCTGGTGGCTGACGCAGACCGCCTCGGTACCGCCGCCGGCCAGGACCGCGTCGCGGGCGGCGCGGATGGCCGGCAGCATGCGTTCGGCGATCTGGGCGTACGGCTCGCCCCACGACGGCCGGAACGGATTGAAGAAGTAGCGCCAGTTGCCGACGTCGGTGAACAGTCCCTTGCCGCCGGCAACCCGCCGGCCCTCGAGCGCGTTGGCGGCCTCGATCAGCCGGTCGTCGATGGCCACCGGCAGCCCGAGCCGCTCGGCCAGCGGGGCGGCGGTCTGCTGGGCACGTTCCATGGGCGAGGAGACGAGGTAGCCGATGTCGCGCTCGGCCAGGAACTCGGCCGCCAGCTTGGCCTGAGCGACGCCCAGGTCGCTGAGCCGGTAGCCGGGCAGCCGGCCGTAGAGGATGCCGTCGGGATTGAAGACCTCGCCGTGCCGCAGCAGATGCACCGTCGCCGTGGTCACCGCGCCATCCTGCCAGCCCGGCGGTAGGCGGATCTGGCCAATGCCCGTTGATCGCATCCAGCACCCAGCACCACCCAGCGCAGGAGGATCGCAAACCACCGCGACCGCGAGATCGCGCCGGGTTCAGGCCGGGGCAGGGGAGGCGGCGGCGGCAGCGCGGGCGGCGGCGGGCAGGGCGGCGGCGATGCGGTCGATCGCGGCGTCGTCCATCGCGGCGTTGACGAACCAGGCCTCGTACGCGCTGGGCGGCAGGTACACGCCCGCGTCGAGCATGGCGTGGAAGAACGGCGGGTACCGGAACGTCTCCGCGGCCTGGGCACCCGCGAAGTCCACGACCGGCGCGCCCGCGAAGAAGACCGAGAACAGGTTGCCGGCCGACTGCACCTGGTGCGCGACGCCAGCTTCGGTCAGCGCCTCCCCAGCCAGCCGCGCGACGGTCAGCGCGTTGCGGTCCAGCGTCGCGTACACCGACGCGTCCGCGGCCCGCAGCGACGCCAGCCCGGCGGCGACCGCGACCGGATTCCCCGACAGCGTGCCGGCCTGATAGACCGGGCCCGTCGGCGAGAGACGGCTCATCAGCTCCGCGCGACCGCCGAACGCCGCCGCCGGCAGCCCGCCGCTCATCACCTTGCCGAACGTGAACAGGTCGGCGTCGACGGGGTCGAGGCCGTACCAGCCTGCGGCCGAGACCCGGAATCCGGTCATCACCTCGTCCATGATCAACAACGCGCCGTGCTCGGCCGTGATCGAGCGCAGGCCGGCGTTGAACCCGGCCGCCGGAGGGACCGCGCCCATGTTCCCGGCCGCTGCTTCGGTGATCACGCAGGCGATGTCAGCACCGAACTCGGCGAAGCAGGCCTGCACGGCGGCCAGGTCGTTGTAGGGCAGGACGATCGTCTCGGCGGTCTGCGCCCCGGTCACTCCCGGCGTGTCCGGCTGCCCGAACGTCACCACACCCGAGCCGGCCGCGGCCAGCAGCGCGTCGACGTGGCCGTGGTAGCAGCCGGCGAACTTCACCACGCGATGCCGCCCGGTGGCTCCCCGCGCCAGCCGGATCGCCGACATCGTGGCCTCGGTGCCGGAGTTGACGAGGCGCACCTGCTCCAGCGGCGGACGAGCCCCAGCCGGCCCGCCCGCATTGACCCGGCCGATGATTTCCTCGGCCAACTCGATCTCACCGAGCGTCGGCGCCCCGAACGACAGCCCGGACGACGCCGCGCGCTGCACCGCCGAAACCACGGCCGGGTGGGCGTGGCCGTGGATCATCGGTCCCCACGACGACACCAGGTCGACATAGGAACGGCCGTCGGCGTCGGTCAGGTACGCGCCTGCGCCGCTGACCATGAACCGGGGCGTACCGCCTACTGCTCGGAAAGCCCGCACCGGCGAGTTGACCCCGCCGGGAATGACCTGCTGGGCACGGGCGAACAGGTCGGCAGAGACCGGGGCTTGGGACACGGGACCAGTCTTGCAGCCCGCATGAGGCAGGATCGACGCGATCTCCCCAGACCGAAAGGGCCGCCACATGCAGATCGAAGGCACCGTCGCACTCGTCACCGGCGGCGCGTCGGGACTCGGGCTGGCCACGGCCCGCCGGCTCGTCGCCGCCGGCGCGCAGGTCGTGCTGCTCGACCTGACGTCGGCGCCCGGTGCGGCCGCCGCGGACGAGCTGGGCCCGAGTGCCACGTTCGCACCGGCGGACGTCACCGCCGAGGCCGACGTCGCCGCTGCCCTCGACACCGCCGTGGCCCGCGGACCGCTGCGCATCGTGGTCAACTGCGCCGGTGTGGGAACGGCGGGACGGGTGATCGGCCGCAACGGGGTGTTGCCGCTCGAGCAGTTCACCCGGGTCGTGCAGATCAACCTCATCGGCACGTTCAACGTGCTGCGCCTGGCCGCCGAACGCATCACCGCACTGGACCCGGTCGACGGCGAGCGCGGCGTCATTGTCAACACCGCCTCGGCGGCCGCCTTCGACGGCCAGATCGGGCAGGCCGCCTACTCCGCATCCAAGGGCGGTGTCGTCGGCATGACCCTGCCGATCGCCCGCGACCTGGCCGACAAGCTGATCCGGGTGATGACGATCGCGCCGGGGCTGTTCGCCACTCCGATGCTGGCCGGGCTGCCGCAGGAAGCTCAGGACTCGCTCGGTGCGCAGGTGCCGCATCCGAGCCGGCTCGGCCACCCGGACGAATATGCCGCGCTCGTCGAACACATCGTCCAGAACCCGATGCTCAACGGCGAGGTGATTCGCCTGGACGGCGCAATCCGCATGGCGCCGCGCTAGCCATGGCTTGCCCGTCGTGAGCATCCTGCATCTGCGGGTGGTCTGCCCCGAAGAGTTGGTGCCCGCCGTAGTGGAACAGCTGTCCGATACCGCGGGCATCGTCGCCATCAGGCACGCCCCGCTCGGCGCCGCGTCGCCCGGCTTGGCCGAGGTGCACGCCGATCTGGCCCGCGAATGCGCCGACCAGGTGCTGAAGGGATTGCACCATCTCGGCATCACCGAACGCGGGATGATCGTCCTCGACGCGGCCGACACCGCCATCGGTGAGCTGGCCGGCAAGGCCGAACGCGACGCGCCGGGCGAGGCGGCCGACGCACTCGTCTGGGACGAACTCGTCGCGCGCACCGGCGAGGAATCCATGCTGACGTGGACGTTCGTCGCGTTCATGGTGCTGGCCACCCTGCTGGCCGCGATCGGCGTCGTCACCGACTCGCCGATCACCATCGTCGGCGCGATGGTCGTGGGACCGGAGTTCGGCCCGCTCGCCGCGCTCGCGGTCAGCATCGTCCGCCGCCAGCTCGGCTCGGCCCACCGCGCCGGCGTGGCCCTGCTCGTGGGCTTTCCAGCCGCGATCGTGGCGACGAGTCTGCTCGCCTTGCTCGGACGGGTCGCGGGGCTCATCCACACCGACCTGCTCGAGGGGCACCGGCAGACCGAGTTCATCTACCACCCCGGATGGTTCTCGTTGATCACGGCGCTGCTGGCCGGCACTGCGGGCATGTTGTCGCTCACGTCGAACCGCTCGGCCGTTCTCGTCGGCGTGTTCATCTCGGTGACGACGATCCCGGCCGCTGGCAACGCCGCGGTGGCCGCCGTGCTGGGCGACTGGTACGAGGCCGGTCAGTCGCTGCTGCAACTGGGTGTGAACCTGGTGGGCATCGTCGCGGCGGCGTCGATCACGCTCGCGCTGCGCGGATCGGTCGGACCTAGGTCTGGAGTTCGCGCCGCATAGCCACGCGCGGACCCACCGCGTCGAGGCCGGCCGCGCGTTCCCATTCCCGCACGGCGGCCAACTCGGGCGTCAGCTCGTCGGCGGCCAGTTCGACGAAACCGCGCCGCGAGTAGAACGGCGCATTCCAGGCGACATCGCGATAGGTGGTCAGCGTGATCGCCCAATAGCCGGCGGCGCGCGCCCACTCGCAGGCGGCCGCCAGCAGGGCCGAGCCGAGCCCGGCGCACATGTGCCCCGGCAGCACGGCCAGCTCCTCGACGTGCGCGGCGCCGTCGACCTCGTCGATCCAGACGAAGCCGACCGCGGGCCGACCCACGACCAGGATCGCCTTGGCGTCGGCGAGGTGCTCCTCCGGGAAGGGCAGGTCGGGCAGGTCGAGCCCGGAAACCCGGAACAGCGACTCGGCCCGAGTGTCGATCTCGTCCAGCAACGCCAGGTCGTCCGGCTCGGCCGCGCGGACCTGGGCCGCCTCCTCGCCATCGTCGGGCGCGCGGTCGACGGCGAGGTCGAGGGCGGCCGCGAGCCGCTCGGGATGGCGCGTGGGCACCAGCAGCACATCACCGCCGACGAGTTGCAGCGCGAGGCCGGTGACCCCGCGGGGCAGGCCTTCGCGGACGGACTGGCCGAGCACCGGCCGAGTGGGGTCGGTCTCCGCGCCGGGGCTCAGGCCGGCGATGCGATCGCGCGGCAGGGCGTGCTCACCAACCCGCACCTCGGTCGCGGTGACGGTGATCGAACGCATCGCGCGTGCGGCCCGCGTGGCCAGGGCGTCGATGCCGACGACGAGGACCACGGCGAGCAGCCAGGCCCACACGTGCCACCACCCGCCGCCGAGGGCGAGGTCGAGCGCGAAACCGGCCACGAGCAGGGCGAACAAGGCCCGGGCGGTGGTGTAACTGCGGGCTGGCTCGACGTAGACGGGCGGATCGCCGACCTCCTCGGCGGCGCCTGCGCCCGGCGCGCTCACGGCGTCAGGCTAACGGCAGACTGGCGGCTTCGACGGCCCAGTAGGTCAGGATGATCGATGCTCCGGCCCGCTTGATCGAGGTGAGCGTCTCCAGGATGATCCGCTCGCGGTCGAGCCAGCCACGTTCGGCGGCCGCCTCAACCATCGCGTACTCGCCGCTGATCTGATACGCGGCAACCGGAACGGGCGAGACGTCGGCCACGGCACGCAGCACGTCGAGGTAGGGCAATGCGGGTTTGACCATCACGATGTCGGCGCCCTCGGCGACGTCGAGCGCCACCTCGGCCAGCGCCTCGCCGACCGTGCGGGCGTGGTCCTGCTGGTAGCTCTTGCGGTCGCCGACGAGCGAGGAGTTGACGGCCTCGCGGAACGGACCGTAGAAGCCCGAAGCGTACTTGGGCGCGTAGCCGAGGATGCCGGTGTCCACGTGACCGGCGGCGTCGAGCGCGCGGCGGACCGCACCGACCTGGCCGTCCATCATCCCGCTGGTACCGAGCAGGTGTGCGCCGGCCTCGGCCTGGGCGCGGGCCATCGCGGCGTACCGCTCGAGCGTGGCGTCGTTGTCGACACTGCCGTCAGCGGCCAGGACGCCGCAGTGGCCGTGGTCAGTGAATTCGTCGAGGCACAGGTCGGCCATCAGCACGGTGTCGTCGCCCAGTTCCGTGCGCAGGCGGCGCAGCGCGACGTTGAGCACGCCGTCGGGATCGTCGGCGCCCGAACCCGGCGCGTCCTTGGCCGAGTCCGTCGGGATGCCGAACAGCATCAGCCCGCCGACACCGGCCTCGACGGCCGTGACCGCCGCCTTCACCAGCGACTCCTGCGTGTGCTGGACGACGCCCGGCATGGACGCCACCGGCACGGGTTCGCTGATGGCTTCACGCACGAACATCGGCAGGACGAGGTCGGCCGGGCGAACCGCAACGTCAGCGACCAGGCGGCGCAGCGCCGGGGTTCGTCGCAACCGCCGCGGCCGCGAAACCGGGAACTGCGGCAGATCAGGCAACGTCACCAGGAGCTCACCGTCCGGCGCGCCGGGATGGACGCGCAGCCTTCTTCGCCGCTGCGGCAGCTGCCTTCTCGCGCTCCTCGACGGCCTTGGCCGCGGCGTACTCGGCCAACGTGTCGACGAGCGCGGACACCGTCGCGCCCTCGGGCTGCACGTCCACCCGCAACCCGAACTCGCGCGCGGTCGCGGCCGTCTGCGGGCCGATGCACGCGACCACCGTGCGGGCGTGCGGCTTGCCGGCGATGCCGACGAGGTTGCGCACCGTGGACGACGACGTGAAGCACACCGCCTGGAACCCACCGGACTTGATCGCGTCGCGGATCTCGGCGGCCGGCGGCGCGGCCCGCACGGTGCGGTAGGCGGTGACGTCGTCGATCTCCCAGCCACGCTCACGCAGGCCGGCGGCCAGCGTCTCGGTGGCGATGTCGGCCCGCGGCAGCAGCACCCGGTCGATCGGGTCGAGCACGTCGTCGTAGGGCGGGAAGTCCTCGAGCAGACCCTCGGAGGATTGCTCCCCCGACGGCACCAACTCGGGGCGGATGCCGAACTCGCGCACCGCGTCGGCCGTCGCCTCGCCGACACAGGCGATCTTGACGCCGGCGAACGCCCGGGCGTCCAGGCCGTACTCTTCGAACTTCTCCCGCACCGCCCGCACCGCGTTCGTCGAGGTGAAGACGATCCACTCGTAGCGACCGGTGACCAGTCCCTTCAGCGCGCGCTCCATCTGCGTCGGAGTGCGCGGCGGCTCGACCGCGATGGTCGGCACCTCGACCGGCGTGGCTCCGTACGACCGCAGCCGCTCGCTCATCGCGCCGGCCTGGTCCTTCGTCCGCGGCACGAGCACCTTCCAGCCGTACAGCGGACGGGACTCCCACCAGGTCAGCTTGTCGCGCTGCGCGGCCGCCTTGCCGACGATGACGACGAGGCTGCCGGTCATCCCCACCGCAGCCAGTTCCAGCTCACCGAGCGTGCCGACGACGGTCTGCTGGCCGGTGCTCGTGCCGTCGCAGCTGACCGTGACCGGGGTGTCGGGCTTGAGGCCGTTGGCCACCAACTGCTCCGCCACCACGGCGACCTCGGTCGCGGGCACGGTCAACACCAACGTGCCCGGAGCGTGCGCGAGCGCTTCGAAGTCGGAGTAGCCGCTGACGATGTCGGCTTCGGTGCGGACCGAGCCGAACGGCACGCCCGCGTAAGCCGCGGTGCCGACGCCAACCGGCACACCCGGAACGACCTCGAAGGGCACGACCGTCTTCGCGACGGCGAGCGCCTCCTTGACCGCGCTGTCGTCGGCGAGCGGGTCGCCGGCGATCAGCCGCACGACCGACGCCCCGCCACGGGCCTCGGCGAGGATGACCTTCGCGGTCTCGGCCGGAGTGGCTTCAGCCCGGCGTACCTCGGCGGTGGCCAGGGCCGTGATCGACGCCGGCACCTTCGCGTCGACGACGATCAGGTCGGCGCGTCGCAGCGCGTCGACCGCGTGTACAGCAAGCAGCCCGGGGTCACCGGGGCCGGCACCAACAAAGGTGACGCGGCCAATTACCTTGCGCGCTCGGGTCATTTCGAGCTCCCCATCATTTCATCTGCGCCGTTGGCGAGCAGTTCGGCGGCAAGCCGCCGCCCGACGCCGTCGGCATCTGTTGTCGCGCCAGTGACCGACAACCGCACGGCATCGCTGCCGTCGATGGCGGTCACGGATCCGCGAAGGAACACTTCGACACTCATTACTTCCCCGACCAGTTCGGCCTCAACCACTTCGGCCAGACCCCCGACCGGGGCGGAGCAACCCGCCTCGAGCGCGGTCAGTAGTGCCCGTTCGGCGCTCACGGCGGTGGCCGTATCGGGATCGGTCAGCTGCGAGAGCAGGCCAACCGCGTCGTCGTCACTGGCTCGACATTCGACTGCGAGCGCACCCTGAGCCGGCGCCGGCAACATCTGGATCGGGTCGAGCACCTCTGTGACGTCGTCCGCGCGACCAAGGCGTCGCAACCCGGCGTAGGCCAGCACGACCGCGTCGAGCTCGCCGGCGCGGACCTTGCCCACGCGGGTGTCGACGTTTCCGCGCAACTCGACGATCTCGATGCCCAGGCCGAGGGCGCGAAGCTGCGCGGCGCGGCGCGGCGAGCCGGTGCCGACCCGCGCTCCGACCGGCAGTTCGCCCAACGTGAGTCCGTCGCGGGCGACGAGCGCGTCGCGCGGGTCCTCGCGCTTGGGCACGGCCGCGATCACCACACCTTCCGCGGCCGCCGTGGGCAGGTCCTTGTACGAGTGGACGGCGACGTCGATCTCGCCGGCCAACAGGGCGGTGCGCAACGCCGACACGAAGACTCCGGTCCCACCGATCTGGGCCAGGGCCGCGCTGGACCGGTCCCCTTCGGTGACGATGGGGACGATCTCGACCGGTGCCGCGAGTGACGACACGATGTCGTTGGTCTGGGTGCGGGCCAACGCACTGCCGCGAGTGCCGACCCGCAACGTTCTGGTGGCCGTCATCAGATCTTCTTCTTCACGGCCGCGACGGACTCGACGGCAGCCTGGTCGAGGTCGAACAGTTCCCGAAGTGCGGCCGCGTACTGATCGCCGCCCGGTGTCGACGCGAGTTCCTTCACCCGCACGGTCGGCGCGTGCAACACCTTCTCGACCGCGCGTCGCACGGCGTCGGTGACTTCGCGGCGCACGTCGTCGGGCAAGCCGGGCAGCCGGCCGTCGAGCCGGGCCAGCTCGCCGTCGATCACCTGGTTGGCTCGCGCCCGCAGCGCCGTCACGGTCGGCGCCACCGCCAGGCGCTGCTGCTCGGCCAGGTAACCGCGCAGCTCCTCCGCGACGATCTCGGTGGCGGAGTGCACCTCTTCATCGCTCACCATCGCGCCCCGGGTGCGCAGCGCTTCGAGATCGACGTAGGTGATGCCGGGGCGTTCGCGCACGACCGGGTCGACGTCGCGGGGCAGCGCCAGGTCCAGCACGACCAACGGCCGATCGGCCCGCGAGCCGAGGTCGTCGGCCTCGACGACCAAGCCAGTGGCGCCGGTGCACGATACGAGCAGGTCGGCGTCGGCGATCTCGGCCGGCACCGCGCCCAATGCCGCCGCCCGGCCGCCGAGTGTCCGAGCCAACCGGGCCGCGGGCGCGGCAGAGCGGTTCGCGATGACGACGTCGGTGAGACCACGCCGGCGCAGCGTGGCGCCGGCCAGCGCGCCCATCGACCCGGCACCGACGATCACGGCCCGACGCCCGTCGAACGAGCCGAGCACCGCCTCGGCCTGGTCGAGCGCGACCGAGACGATCGACGCCCCAGCCCGGTCGATGCCCGTGTCGGAATGCACCCGCTTGCCCACGCGCAGCGCGCTCTGGGTCAGGTCGTGCAGGACGCTGCCGACGGAACCGACGTCGGTGCCCAACGCGTAGGCCGAACGCAGCTGGCCGAGGATCTGCGATTCGCCGACGACCATGGAGTCCAGCCCGGACGCGACCGAGAAGATGTGCTCTGCCGCAGCTTCGGCGAAGTGCACGTAGAGGTGTTCGGAAAGGTCCGAGACGGCGAGGCCGGCGTGGCGCGCCAGCACCGTGGTGATTTCGGCGACGGCGGGGTGGAAGCGGGCGGCATCGGCGTAGACCTCGACCCGGTTGCACGTCGACAGCAGGAGCACCTCGCTGATCGTCTCGGCGTGGTGCAATTCGTCGAGGGTCTTGCGCAGGTCGTCAACCGGGACGGCGGCACACTCGAGCACCGACACCGGAGCGGTGCGGTGCGAGAGGCCGACCACGAGGACGCTCATCGGTCCCCCGTCCGAGCCAGGACGGCCGCCGCCTTGCGGTTCTCGTGGAAGGAGAGGATTTGCAGTTCGGCGGCCAGGTCGACCTTGCGCAGATCGACATGCTCAGGCACCGAGAGCACGACCGGCGCGAAGTTCAGGATGCTGGTGACGCCGGCGGCGACGACGCGGTCACAGACCTCTTGGGCGGCCGATGCCGGCGTAGCCAGGACGGCGATCGCGATCTGTTCCTCGGCGACGATGCGGTCCAGATCGGCGATGCTCTGCACGACCAGGCCGCGGATCGTGGTGCCGATGCGGGCCGGGTCGGCGTCGACGAGCGCGGCGATGCGGAAGCCGCGGGTGGCGAAGCCCGCGTAGCCGGCCAGGGCCTGGCCGAGGTTGCCGACGCCGATCAGCGCTACCGAGCGGTGCACGGTGAGCCCGAGCGTGCGGGCGATCTCGTCGGTGAGTGTGGTGACGTCATACCCGACGCCGCGGATGCCGTACGAGCCGAGGAAGGAGAGGTCCTTGCGCAGCTTGGCGGAGTTGACCCCGGCCGCGGTGGCGAGTTCCTCGGACGAGACGGTGCTGATCGACCGTTCGCCCAGCACACCGAGTACCCGGAGATAGGTGGCCAGGCGGGCCACGGTGGCCTCGGGCACCGCGCGGCCAGCCATCAGCCGATAGTCGACAGCGGGGCTGCTGCCCGCCTTCGGCACGGGCGGCACGGGTGGAACCGCGGACATCGAACACCTCTGCTGGCCGGATCTGGGCGCGCCGACCAGCTAGCGGCGGCGCCCGGCCGGTGTGGTAGAAGCTGGCAGGACGGAGCCCAAGCTACGCCGCTCGTGAATCTTTTCCCAAATCGTCGAGGCGTGTGCTAAGCCGGCGCGCTGGGAGACGATCAGGGCCGCTACCTTCATGCCCGCGGCACCCGGTACGGGCTGGCGCCGGCGCCGCGGCGGTGGAACCGCCCCGCTGGGCGGGCCGCCTTGGCCCGCCGGTATTCCCGGGCCTCGGTGAGCAGCTCGCGGTGGCGATCGTTGGCCAGTTGGGTGAGTACGTAGGTGTTCATTTCAATCTCCTCGTCGGCTGGTATGAACCCAGCCTGGTGCTAAGGAGATGGTGTTCGAATCGGAACAACCCACTAGTTCTGGCCGCGCGCGCACCTGTTCGAACACCTAGGCACACCTAGGGAGTCCGATACGTCCTCAGCGAGCGATCGCCGCGCGGAATCGGTCTTCCTCGACCCACCAGTAGCCGTGCTCCCTGCCGTCGATCAGGATGACCGGCACGCGGTCGGAGTATTCGGCCTGGCGGCTGGCATCGGCGTCCACATCAAGTTCCTCGTAACCGAAGCCGAGCTCGCTCGCCAGCTGCCGCATGAGGGTCTCCGCGTCGGCGCACAGGTGGCAGTTCGCCCGGGTGATGAGCGTGACGCGGCGGTCAGCGGCCGGCATCGACGTCGTCCTCAGGGCCCAGCTGCCACTTCATGATCTTGCCGGTGACCGTGCGGGGCAGGCGGGGCACGATCCGGATCTCGCGAGGCAGCTTGAACCGGGCGAGCGAGCGGGCGGCGGCGGCCAGCAGCGAGTCCGGTTCGAGCTCGGCCTGCGCGGCCGGCACCACGTAGGCCCGGACCGCCTCGCCGGAGTCCGCGTCGGCGACCCCCACGACGGCAACCTCAGCCACGCCCGGCTGCGCGGCCAGGACCGCTTCGACCTCGGCCGGATAGACGTTGAAACCGTTGACGATGACGAGCTCCTCGCTGCGGCCGACCAGACGCAGGTCGCCGTCGGCGTCGGCGACCGCGATGTCGCCGGTGCCGAACCAGCCATCGGCGTCCGGTCCGCCGGCGCCGTCGGGCCAGTATCCGGAGAACAGGTTCGGGCCGCGGACGAACAGCCGGCCGGGGTCGTCGGGATCGCTGGGTTCGCCGCTGGCGTCGCGCAATTCGGTCTCGACGCCAGGCAGCGGCCGGCCGATCGAGCCGGGTTTGGGACGGCCGCCACCGATCGTGTTGATCGTCACGACCGGCGCCGCCTCGGTCAGCCCGTAGCCGTCATGCAGGACCACGCCGAGCTCGCCGTACCCGTCGATCACGGCCCGCGGCAGCGTCGCCGACCCCGACATCGCGAAGCGCACCGACCCGAAGCCGGCTCGCACCTCCGGTTGGCGCAGCCACTGGGCGAATTGGCCGGGCACGCCGAGCACCGCGCTGACGTGCTCGCGGGCCATCGTGGCCAGGCTGGCGGTGGCGTCGAAGCGGTCGCTGAGCACCACAGTCGTGCCGACCCGCAGCGCCGTCCCGAGCCCGGCGTTGAGGCCGAAGACGTGGCACAGCGGAAGCGGGAGGAACAGCACGTCGTCGGCAGCCAGCACCGGCGGCTGGATCGCCGCGAGCTGGTCGACGTTGGCGAGCAGGGCGCGGGCGGACAGCATGGCGCCCTTGGACCGCCCGCTCGTGCCGGACGTATAGAGCAGCACCGCCAGCGCCTCGCCGACTCGATCGGCCCGCGGATCGGCGCCGTCGGGAGCGGTGGCGAGGAGTTCGTCGGCCCGCGGTGGCGTGACCTGCAGCGTCGCGCCGCTGTCCTGGAGGATGAAGTCGGTCTCCGTGCGCGTGTAGGCCGGGTTCACCGGCACGGCGACCAGACCGGCGCGCAGCGCACCCAGATACATCGTCACGAACGCGATGCCGGTGGGCAGTTGCAGCGCGACCCGATCGCCCGGCTCGGCCCCGGCCACCTGCAGCGCCAGGGCCGCGCGAGTGACCGTTCGGTCCAGCTCGGCCCAGGTCAGCCGACCGTTCGCGTCGACCACCGCATCGCGCGCCGGGTGCCCAGCCGCGCCGATGCGGGCCAGGGACGCGATCCCGGCCCGCTCGTCCACCTGCATGACCGACTACCTTTCCACCGCGACCATGCCGGGACACGCCGCCCCGCCGCAGCGCCGCCCTTGGCGTGGTTCCCCGGGCACGGTGTAGCGGATTATGGTGAGCCAGGCGGTGTGCAGAGGTGCTACCCGCGGGTAGCGTTAGCGCCGCTTTCACATAGCGCTGTCCGCACCGCGAAAGGTCCCCCGCCAGATGCAGAGCGCACAGTTCGACCAGGGGTCACCTGACCCCTGGTTCGACCTGCGCCCATTGGCTGCGGTGATCAACGAGGCACTGGCCGGTTTGGGTATGCGGCCGGCGTTCGGCCTCTCGGCGCCGATGCCGATCTCGCCGATGTCGATGTCGATGTCTCAGCACGCGGTGCAGGCCGTCGACGTAACCGCACCGGCGTCCCGCGCGGGGCGGGGCCGCGCTGCCGCCAAGACCGGTCGGCACGCGCCGCGCGACGCTCCCAATCCGGCCGCCCCGGGCGAGATCGACGAGCAGCACGTCGAAACCTGGCGACTGGTCGCCCTGGCCCAAGGCGGCGACGGCGAAGCCTTCGGCCTGCTGTACGACCGCTACGTCGACGCCGTGTTTCGCTTCATCTACTACCGCGTCAACGACCGCGCCCTCGCCGAGGACTTCACCAGCGAGACCTTCCTGCGCGCCCTGCGCCGGATCAGCACGATCAGCTACCAGGGCCGGGATATCGGTGCCTGGTTTGTCACCATTGCCCGCAATATCGTGCTCGATCACGTCAAGTCGGCTCGGCACCGCCTGGAAATCACCACCGCCGACACGATCGAAGGCCGAGAGTCCGTGCCCAGCCCGGAAGCCGCGGTGCTCGAGAGCCTGAGCTCGACGCATCTGATGAATGCGGTCAATCAGCTCGGCGAGGAGCAACGCGACTGCGTCGTGCTGCGATTCATGCAGGGCTTCTCGGTCAGCGAAACAGCCGCGGTAATGGGCAAGAATGACGGCGCGATCAAGGCGCTGCAGCACCGGGCGGTCCGCAAGCTGGCCGAACTCGTTGGCGAGGACCTGCGATGAGTGCCGTGCTGAGCGGGCGTAGCCCCCGCACTGTCCCGATGAGAATGCGCCGAGCGTCGAGTAACGAAACCTTGAGCGGGTCGTTTGTCCGAGTGAGTGACGGCGGCGTCCGATCCGCTCATTGGGGCGGCTGATCGTCATGCATGGGTTATTTGGGTGGGGGAAGTCCAACATGGACGAGCATCGAGTGTCGATGCTGGGCGCGTCCTTGCGCCGGTACGAGGATCCGGCGCGTTCAGCCGACCCTCGTATCCGTCAGCTCCTCACCCAGCTTGCGAGCCTCGACCCCACGCCGCCACCGCGGGCGCATTTCCGGGCTGAGCTGCGGGCGCAGCTCGTCGCCGTGGCCCCACGACTCGTCGCCGAGGGCACGAGCGACGCGACCCGGCCAGTTCGGCCGGCCCGCAGCGCCGCGGCCCCGGCCCACGCCGCCGCGACACCGGCGCGCTCGCGTTCCCGACTGAACGCAGTGTTCGCTCGCGCGGGGGAGGTTTCCATTGCCCGGCCGCTCGGGGTTCTCACCGCTGTGATCGCCCTGTTCGCGGTCCTGTTGGGCGGTGCGGTTTGGGTCAGTAAGAAGGCGTTGCCGGGCGAGAGCCTCTACGCGCTCAAGCGGGCCAACGAGAGCGCCCAGTTGTCGTTCGCCAGCGGCGATACCGCGAAGGGGCGCGAGTACCTCAAGTTCGCCCAGACCCGCGCTGAAGAAGTGGCCGCGCTGCTGAAGCGGGCGTCGGCGTCGGTCGAGGGCGCCGGCGCGGGCGCAGCGGCCGGCATCAACTCCCACACGGCGCATCTCATCAAGACCACGCTGAACGCAGCCGACAACGAACTGCGCAGCGGCACCCAGCTGTTGGCCGGGCAGGCGGTACGCAGCGGTTCACCTGACCCGCTCGCGATCATGACGGCCTGGGCGCCCGGCCAGCTCAGGCGGCTGCAGGCAATCGCCGCCCGGTTGCCAACTGGGTCGCTGCAAGACCGCGCGGCGACATCCAACGACCTGACCGGCGAGGCCTACGAGCGTGCTCAGGAGTTGCAGCCTCTGGTGGATTGCAAGTGCCTGAGCCAGGCCCCCACCGACCAGTTCGGACCGAAGCCGTGCACCACCGGGTGTGGCACGCCCAAGCGTCGCGGCCCGGCCACGCCGCCGGCGACGCCACCGCCGCCAACCGGCGCCGGCAAGGCACCCAACCCGACCTCGACGGCGACGAGCGCGAACAACAACGCCCCCGGTACGGGCACCGCCCCGGGCGGGAACGGGGGCGGTTCGAGCAGCGGATCGTCCGGCGGTGGGATCTTGCCCCCGGTGCCTACGTCCCTGTTGCCGGGACCATCGACCACCGACGGCGCCTCGACACCGGCGCCTCCCGAGGACACGTGCGGACTCAACATCCTCGGCGTCTGCGTGCCGAAGCTGTAGCGCCGTCCACACCGGGTGGGCCGGCGGGCGCGAGCAGGGTCGCCACCTCGATACCCTGGCCAAGTGGCTGAGCCAGCGCGGATCGACACCCCTGACCTGCGCGCGGCAGCATTCTTCGACGTCGACAACACGATGATGGTCGGGGCCTCGATCTTCCACTTCGCCAAGGGCATGGCCGCACGGAACTTCTTCACGTGGCGCGACCTCGTGCGCTTCACGATGCGCCAGACCAGGCTCCGGATCAGCGGCGAGCACCACCGTGACTTGCACACGGCGCGCGATTCGGCCTTGGCGTTCGTCGCCGGCAAGCGGGTGGCCGACATCATCGCGCTGGGAGAGCGGATCTACGACGAAGAGATGGCCGACAAGATCTGGCCGGGCACGCGAGCGCTGGCGATGCAGCACCTCGCCGCCGGCGAACCGGTCTGGTTGGTGACGGCGACGCCGGTCGAGCTCGCCACGATCATCGCCCGCCGACTCGGGCTGACTGGCGCTCTCGGCACGATCGCCGAATCGGAGGACGGCGTCTACACGGGCGATCTCGTCGGTGAGGTGCTGCATGGGCAGGCCAAAGCTCACGCCGTCAGCGCGCTGGCCGAACGCGAAGGGCTCGCCCTGGAGCAATGCACGGCGTACTCCGACTCGATCAACGACATCCCGATGCTGTCGCTCGTCGGACACGCCGTCGCGGTCAACCCGGACTCGGCACTGCGGGTCGAGGCGAAGGAGCGGGGCTGGCCGATCCAGGATTTCCGCACCGGGCGCAAGGTGGCCCGCGCCGGCGCGGGTGCGGCGCTCGGCGTCGGCGCTGTCGCCGGTGGCGTGACCGCCGGACTGGCCGTGCGGCGCCGGCGCGCGACGCAGGCGAGCCGACGGCGAACGGTCATCGCCAGACGGATCGGCGCTGTACGAGTAGCCGGTACAGCGTGGCCTGGATGGTCTCGCGCACCCGGTCGGTGAGGTCGAACAGCACCACCGGGTCAGCGGCCGCGGCCGCGCCGTAGCCGGCCGTCTCCATCGGCGTGCCGAACTCGATGTACCACTTGCTGGGAAGCGGGACGAGCCCGAGCGGGCCCAACCACGGAAACGTCGGCGTGACCGGGAAATAAGGCAGATCCAGTATGCGGGCCAATGTCTTGACGTTGGCCAGGACGGGATGGATCTCCTCGGAGCCGACGATCGACACCGGGACGATGGGCACGCCCGTCTGCAACGCCGCATGCACAAAGCCGCCGCGACCGAAGCGCTGCAGTCGGTACCGGTCGCGAAACGGCTTGCCGATGCCCTTGAAACCTTCGGGCCACACACCGACCAGCTCACCGGCTGCCAGCAGCCGTTCGGCGTCGGGGTTGCAGGCGAGCGTCGCCCCGCTCTTGCGGGCCAACGATCCGAGACCAGGAACGGTGAACAGCAGGTCGGCGCCGAGCATCCGCAGGTACCGACCGCCGCCGTCCTCGTCGGCGGTGTGCTCGTGCACCGCCACGGCCGTCATCACACTGTCGAGCGCCCACAGGCCACCGGCGTGATTGGCAACGAGCAGCGCGCCGCCGTCGGGTGGAATGTTCTCCACGCCGTTGACCTCGACGCGGAACCACTGGTCGTAGAGCGGCTTGAGCAATCGCAGCACGACGTTCTCGGTGAGGTCGGGATCGAAGCCGAACTCGTCCACGCCGTAGTCCCCGGACAGCCGGCGCCGCAGGAAGGCCAAGCCCTCATAGAGCCGGCCTTCCCAGCCGATCAGTTCTCCAGCGGTCGCTGCTGCGGACGCGACGTCGACCGGCGCAGCGTCGGGCCCCGGTGCGGCCGGCGTGGCCCGGCCGCGCAGCGGAATGATGCGGGCCCCGTCCACGTCGCTCACCCCGCCTCGCTCGTCGCGGACCAACGGTCGAGATAGGACTGCAGCGCCTGATCAGTGGAGTACAGCGGGCGGTAGCCGAACGCCTCCCGGAGCCGCGACGTGTCGACGACCCGACCAAAGTTCAGGAAGTCGGCCTGCTCGGCAGAGAACTCGACCACCCCGCTGTTGCCGACCAGGCCGCCGACGAGCGAGATTGCCGCTGCCGGCACCGGCAGGCGCAGCCGCCGCGCCCGGCGGACCGCCTGCGACAGGTAGAGGACGCCATCAGCGGCGACGTTGTAGACGCCCGCGTTCCCGGCGAGGGTGGCCAGCCGAAGCACCTCGACGGCATCGGTCTCCTGCAGCAGTTGCAACCGGGGATCGAAGCCGAGCGAAGTCGGCACGAGCGGCATGGCGAGGTAGCGCGTCAGCGGTGACTCGATCGTCGGGCCGATCAGGCTGGCGAGGCGGAGCATCGACACCGTGATGTCGGGACGGCGCCGGCTGAAGCCGCGCACGTAGCCTTCGATCTCGAGCGCGTCGCTGGCGTAGCCGCCGCTGGGCTGACCGACCGCGGCCATGTCCTCGGTGAATACGGCGGGATCGCGCGGGCCGGATCCGTACACCGCCGTCGTCGACTTCACCACGACCCGAGCGAGCGAGTCCGAACGCTGACAGGCCGCGAGCAGTTGCATCGTGCCCACGCGGTTGAGCTCGCGGGCGGTCCCCGTTCCCCGAGTCAGGCGCGCAGTACCGGCGGCGGCGTGCACGACCGTGTCGACGTGGGCCTGGGTCAACACGTTCGCGATCAACGGGTTGCGGATGTCGGCCCGCACGAACTCGGTGCGGCCGAGCCGGGCCAGCTGGGCCGGCCGCGGCGGCGACGCGTCGACACCGATGATTCGCTCGACGGAGGAGTCAGCCGCGAGCCGGGCCGCCAGCTGGCCTCCGAGATACCGGCTGACACCTGTGATCAGGACGACGCTGGACACTGTTCCCCCCAGGGTCGCGTCGCGGCGCTACTTCTTGTTGCGGCGCTGGACGCGCGTCTTCTTCAGCAGCTTGCGGTGCTTCTTCTTGGCCATCCGCTTACGCCGCTTCTTGATGACAGAACCCATGCGAACCTCATTGATTTCCCGGCGGACCGGGCGCAGTTGTCGGTGATTACCCAGGCGTGCTCGCCGGGCTGGTGGTGCTACCAGTCCGTGAGCCTACTGCGCGCTCGCGCGCCGACCGTCAACCGGCCTCGATGAAGGCAGCCCGAAGGTAGTCGTGAACTGCCTTTTCCGGGACGCGGAAAGATCGCCCGACGCGGACCGCGGGCAGATCGCCGCTGTGCACCATGCGGTACACGGTCATCTTGGAAACGCGCATGACGCCGGCCACCTCGGCCACCGTCAGGAACTTCACCTCGGCGAGCGCTGGGTCGACCGGGTGTACCCCAGGGGACTGCGCAGGCTCACTTGATTCGCGATTACCGGACGTGCTCATCATTCACCGACACCTTCGGCACGTGTCAGGGCCGTCGGCTTCCCCACCGACGAGCGGGACACGCACGTGCTCGATGAACAGTAGCGGTACGGGTGGGGCTGATGCGATAGATGTCGCTCATCTGACGCCGACCAAACCGCCAATTAGGCGCGGATACCGCTATATCGTGCCACTCAACCGTCTGCTCCGAGCTCTCGGCTACGGATACAGGCCGCCTCGATGGCCGCCAGCAGCGCGGCCCGAACACCGTGCACCTCCAATTCACGGATGGCGGCAATCGTGGTTCCGCCCGGGCTGGTGACCGCCTCGCGCAGCTGCACGGGGTGCTCGCCGGAGTCGCGCAGCATGACGGCCGAGCCGATGGCCGTCTGCACGATCAGCTCGGCCGCGAGCGCGCGCGGCAGGCCGAGCAGGATGCCCGCGTCGATCATCGCCTCGACCAGGAAGAAGAAGTAGGCCGGTCCGGATCCGGACAGCGCGGTCACCGCATCGAGCTGCGACTCGGGCACCCGGACGACCCGGCCGACCGCGGCCAGCAACGACTCGGCGATGATCAGGTGCTGCTCGGTGGCGTGCGCTCCGGCCGAGACCGCCGTCATCGCCTGGTCGACCAGGGCCGGCGTGTTGGGCATGCAGCGCACCACTGGCACGGCGTCGGCCAGATGCCGCTCGATATGAGCAGTGGTCACCCCGGCCGCGACCGACACGACGACGTGGTGCGCGCCGACGACCGGATGCAGTTCGGCGAGCAGGGCGTCGATGTCCTGCGGCTTGACGGCCAGCACGAGCGTGCGGGCTGCGCTCGTGGCCGCGGCGACGTCGAGCACCTTCACCCCGTAGGTGCCGGCGAGGTACGCGGCCCGCTCCGGGTGCTTCTCGGAAACGACGATGTCGGCGGCCGTGCGCTCACCGCGTAGCAGGCCCGACAGCAGCGCCTCGCCAATCTTGCCGCCGCCGAGTATCGCCAGTCCGTCCATCGGTCAGCCTTTCGAGACGAGGGCGCGGGCGAAGAATGCCAGGTTGGCCGGCCGCTCGGCCAGCCGGCGCATCAGGTAGCCGTACCACTGCGCACCGTAAGGGACGTAGACGCGCACGGTGTGCCCGGCCGCGGCGAGGCGACGCTGTTCGTCGGGCCGGATCCCGTACAGCAGTTGCAGTTCGAAGTCGCCCAGGTCCTTGCCGTAGAACTTCGCCCGCTCGGTGGCGATCGCGATCAACCGCGGGTCGTGGGTGGCGAACATCGGGTAGCCCGCACCCGCGAGCAGTGCCTCCGCGCACCGGACGTAGGACCGGTCGACATCACCGCGCTTCTGGAACGCGACCGACGACGGCTCCTGGTAGGCGCCCTTGCACAGCCGCACCCGGCTGCCCGCGGTGGCGAGGTCACGGCAATCGCTCTCGGTCCGGTGCAGGTACGCCTGCAGCACCGCGCCGGTATCGGGAAAGTCAGCGCGCAGCTCGGCCAGGATGCTCAGGGTCGAGTCCGTGGTGGTGTGATCCTCCATGTCGAGCGTGACGGTGGCGCCGACGCGACGAGCCTCGGTGCAGATGCGGCGGGCGTGCTCGAGGGCAATCTTTTCGCCGTCGCCGCCGAGGGCCTGACCGATGGCGCTGAGCTTGACGCTGACCTCGCTGCGCGCCGTCAACGGCCTGAGGCGCTCGGTGAGCCCGGCCCGCTCCAGCGCGCTCAGCAGCTCGACGTAGGCCGTGACGACCGCCTGGGCCTGGGTCGCGTCGGTGGTGTCCTCGCCCAGGTGGTCCAGGGTGACGGTGAGGCCGTCGGCGACGAGGCGTCCCGACGTTGCGACGGCCGCGGCCGTGTCGGGGCCGCCGACGAACCGCCGCACGACACTGCGCGACACCGGCGCGACCGTGACGACGTGTTCGACCTGGTCGTTGCGCGCGGCGGCCAGGATCGTCGAGCGAAGCATTGTGCGGAGCATGGCTGCCAGGCTAACCAGCGGGCGCGGCGACGAGGTGCAGCCGGCAGAACGCAAGGGCCTCGGCCAGGTCGGCCTCGCGCTCCGCGCGGTCGAGGGCCCGGCGGGTATTGACCTCGACGATCACATGTCCGGCGAAACCGGCAGCGGCGACGCGTTCGAGCACCTGGACGCAGGGCTGGTCGCCGCGGCCGGGTATCAGGTGCTCGTCCTTGCTCAGCCCGGTGCCGTCCGCGATGTGCAGGTGACTCAGCCGCGGTCCCATCGCCTCGAGCATCGCCAGCGAATCCGACTGCGAAACCGCCGCGTGGGACAGGTCGAGGGTGTAGTCGCGGTAGTTCTGGTCGTCGAATGCAACGTCCCACGTGGGTTGGTAGGCCGATACCTCCCGGCCGCGCACCCGCAGCGGGAACATGTTCTCCACGGCGAAGCGGACATCCGTCTCCCCGGCCATCTGCTCGATGCCGGCCTCGAAGCCGCGGGCGTAGTCGCGCTGCCAGCGAAACGGCGGATGGACCACGACGGTCTGCGCACCCAGCAGTTCCGCCGCGAACTGGGCCTTCTGCAACTTGACCCACGGGTCGGTACTCCACACGCGCTGGGTGATGATCAGGCACGGGGCATGGATCGCCAGGATCGGCACCTGGTAATGCTGCGACAACCGCAACAGCGCGTACGGGTCCTGGCTGACCGGGTCGGTCCAGACCATGACCTCGACACCGTCGTAGCCGAGCTTCGCGGCGAGCTCGAACGCGGCGGCCGTGCTCTCGGGATAGACCGATGCGGTCGACAGCCCGACCTTGGCCTTGGACGTGCGCAGCCCCCTGGCTACTCCGGCGGCGGGCGCATCGGAGCTCATATCCCGGCAGGGTAACCGCTGGTCACGCTCAGTTGCCGGAGAGCCAGTCCAGCCGCCGCAAGATCACTCCTTCGCGCAGCGCCCACGGGCACAGCTCCAACTCGGCCACCGCAAGCGCGTCCATGGCGGCCGCGGCGACGACCGCGCCGGCGAGGGTCTGGTGCGCGCGTCCGACGCTGACCCCGTCCAGCTCGGCCAGGTCACTCGAGGCCATGCGGGAGATGAACGCGCTCACCTGGGTCAGGCCGGTACGGGTGAGGGTGCGCCGTACGCGCGGGCCTTCCGAACTCGGCGCGGCCCCGGCCAGGCGGGCCAGCGTGCGGAACGTCTTGCTCGTGGCGACGACGCGGTCGGGCGGGCCGCCCTTGAGCAGCCGGACCGCCGGCTCGGCCAACTGCTCGTCGACGTGTTCGCGCAGCTTGGCCACCGCCGATTTGCTCGGCGGGTCGGCGTCGAACCACTCCCGGGTCAGCCGGGCCGCGCCCAGCGGGAGCGAGACCGCTACGCCGGGGTCCTCGTCTTCGCCTGCGCCCAGTTCCAAGGATCCGCCGCCGATGTCGAGACAGATCAGGTTGCCGGCGCTCCAGCCGAGCCAGCGGCGAACGGCCAGAAAGGTCAGCCGGGCTTCGTCCTCACCGGCGAGCACGCTCAGCTCGACACCGGCCTCCTTGCCGACGCGTTTGAGCACATCGGCACTGTTGCGGGCGTCGCGCACCGACGAGGTCGCGAACGCGAGCATCTCGTCGCAGCCGAGTTCCTTGGCGTGCTTGCGCGCGTCGATCGCGGCCTTGACGAGGGCGTCGGCACCGGCTTTGCCCAGGTTGCCATGCGAATCGATGTGCTCGGCCAGGCGCAACTCGCTCTTCTGAGAATGCTGCGGCGTCGGCTGCGCGCCGCGGTGCGCGTCGACGACGAGGAGGTGCACCGTGTTGGAGCCAACGTCGAGAACGCCGAGCCGCATACGCAAACCCTAACCGCGGCCGTACTCTCGATGAGTGCCGAGCCAACGAGTCGTTCCCGAAGTGTCACTCGACTTTGCCCGCGAGTGGGTCGAGTTCACCGATCCGGCTGATGCCGAACACCGCATCCGCATCGACCTGACCTGGTTGTGCTCGCGCTGGACGTGCATCTTCGGTCGCGGTTGCCACGGTGTCGTCCCCGGTCGGGCCGATGACGGCTGTTGTTCGCACGGTGCGTTCTTCTCGGACAAGGCCGACGAGAAGCGAGTGCGCCGCTTCGCCGCTGAACTGACGCCCGAGACGTGGCAGTACGCCCCGGCGGCGCAGACCAACGGCAAGCGGCTCAACGTCGTCGAGAAGGACAACGTCGGCGACGACGAGAACCGCCGCCGCACCCGGACCGTCGACGGCGCCTGCATCTACCTGAACCGGCCCGGTTTCCCTGGCGGCGAGGGCTGCTCGCTGCACGCGCTGGCGCTGCGCACCGGCCGGCACCCGCTAGAGACCAAGCCCGAGGTGTGTTGGCAGTTGCCGGTGCGGCGCGAGCAGGAGTGGGTCGACCGTCCGGACGAGACCCGGATCCTGTTGTCCACCGTCACCGAGTTCGATCGCCGGGGCTGGGGCGAAGGCGGCCATGACCTGAACTGGTGGTGCACGTCGTCGCCGGAGGCGCACATCGGGGCCGAGCCGCTGTACGTGTCCTACGAGCCCGAACTGATTGCGTTGATCGGTGCGCCGGCGTACGACGAACTGGCCCGGCTGTGCGCCGACCGGTTGAAGCTGGGACTCGTCGCCGTCCATCCGGCGACGGCGCTGGCCGAAGAGGCCGCTCAGACCTCGAACTTGTAACCGAGGCCGCGCACCGTCACCAGGTACTTCGGGTTGGCCGGGTCGGGCTCGATCTTGGACCGCAGTCGCTTCACGTGGACGTCGAGGGTCTTCGTGTCGCCGACGTAGTCCGCGCCCCACACTCGATCGATGAGCTGCCCGCGGGTGAGCACCCGGCCGGCGTTGCGCAGCAGCAGTTCCAGTAGGTCGAACTCCTTGAGCGGCATCGGCGTCTGGACGCCGTCGACGGAGACGACATGCCGCTCGATGTCCAGGCGCACCGGGCCGGCCTCGACCGTGCTGGTCATCAGCTCCTCGGGCTCGGCACCGCGGCGCAGGACCGCGCGGATGCGGGCAACCAGTTCGCGGGAGGAGAACGGCTTGGTGACGTAGTCGTCGGCGCCGAGCTCGAGGCCGACCACCTTGTCGACCTCGGCGTCGCGGGCGGTGACGATGATGATCGGCACCTGGGACTTGGCCCGCAGACTGCGGCACACCTCGGTGCCGGACAGCCCGGGCAGCATCATGTCGAGCAGCACCATGTCGGCACCGGCGCGGTCGAACGCGGTGAGCGCGTCCGGACCGGTGGCGGCGACCTCCACCTCGTAGCCTTCGCGGCGGAGCATGTAGGACAAGGCGTCGGAGAACGACTCCTCGTCCTCGACGACCAGAACGCGTGTCATGCGGGTCCTTTCGCTGTGGCCGCCTCGCGGGAGGCGTCCGCCGACGACGGTCGCGCATGGGAGTGAACGCGCGGTAACCGGATGGTGAACGTCGAGCCCTGCCCTTCGACGCTGCGGACCCGGACCGTGCCGAGATGGTTGGTGACGATGTTCTTGACGATCGCCAACCCGAGGCCGGTGCCGCCGGTTGCCCGCGAGCGGGCCGGGTCGACTCGGTAGAACCGCTCGAAGATGCGGTCGAGGTCGGCTTCGGCGATGCCGAGACCCTCGTCGGTGATGGAGATGTCGACCGTGGGCCGGGCCTGGTGGTCGCTGGACGGTTCGGCCGCTACCAGTACCCGCGTGCCGCTGCCGCTGTAGGCGATCGCGTTGTCGACGAGGTTGGCCACCGCCGTGCCCAGTTGGGCTTCGCTGCCGCGTACGACCAGGTCGTCGGCACACCGGACTTCGATTTCGATGCCGGCCTGTTCGGCGGCCAGCCGGGCCCGGTCGGCGGACTCCTCAACGAGGCTGCGCACGTCGACCGCCGCGGCGCCGGGCATCGGGTCCATGCCCTGAACCCGGGACAGCTCCATCAGCTCGCCGACGAGCCGGGCGAGCCGGGCGCCTTCTTGCTGCATCCTTCCGGCGAAGCGGGCCACGGTCTCGGGATCGTCGGAGGCGTCCTGCACGGCCTCTGCCAGCAGGGTGAGCGCGCCGACGGGCGTCTTGAGTTCGTGGGAGACGTTGGCGACGAAGTCGCGGCGGACCGCTTCCAGGCGGCGTTGATCGCTGACGTCGGCCAGCAGTAGGGCGACGGCGTCGACGCCGTCCTCGTCGGCCGCATCGGCCGCGGGCAGCGGGACGGCCGTGACGGCCAAGGCGATCGGTTCCCGGCCCAGCCGGCCCAACGGCAGGTCGACCGTGCCCGACGACGATGGTGGCGTTGTCCCGGCATTTCAGGGCCAGGTCGCTCAGCTCCGGAAAGATCAGCCGGTCGACGTCCAGTACGCCCATGGCCCGTGCCGCCGGATTGACCAGCACGGCCCGGGCATCGCGATCGAGCACGACGACGCCGTGATCGAGTGCCTCCACCACCAGCGACGACAAGGGTTGCTCGGCCCGGCGCGGCGCGTCGGCCGCTCGTACGAAGTCTCCCGCGGGCTCTCGTGCGGGCTCCGGGGGCGACGTAGCCGGCCGCAGCGCCCGCCGGCGGGCCGCTCGGATGCCGATGGCAACGCCTGCGGTTGTGCCGATCACGAGGCCGAGCACGCCGAGCAGTACGGCCCATGTCACGAGATCAATGGTACGGGCGGCGCTGGTGCCCGGCGTCCGCTTGGACTCGCAAGCGCATCGGCTCCCGTTGTCAGGGGTCGGTGGTGTGGTCGATCGGATAGGTGGCGGGTTCTTCCCGATACTGATGGCCGGTCGGGCTGGTCCATTGGAGCGACCCGTCGGGTTGTCGTTCGGGTTGCCAGCCGGCCTCGTGCTTGGCGTGGTGGTGTCGGCTGCAGATCGCGTTCAGATTCGCCTCGTTGGTTTCCCCGCCGTCTTCCCAGGGGATGGTGTGTTCGAGGTCGCAGAGTCGGGCTTGCCGGTTGCAGTTGGGGTAGCGGCAAGTGCGGTCTCGGGCGATGACATGATCGGCCAGGTCTTTCGGCGGACGGTAGGTGGTCCGGCCGTAGTCGAGCAGGTGGCCACGTTCGTCGGTGACCAGCCGCCGCCAGGTGCCCGTCTCGTCCGCGGCGATCCGACGCGCCACCGATGCCGGGATCGGTCCGCAGCCGGCGAGTTCGCCCGGCTGCTCATCCAGGCCCAGCAGTGTCGACAACGCGACCGTCACCTGAACCGAGGGGCGTAGGCCGTGCTCGCGCGGCAGCTCATCGCCCACCGACCCGTGCAGCGTGTTCAAGGCCAGCTGCACCACGGCATCGGCGCGGCGCTGATCCGCAGTCCGGTCATCACCACACGGGACTCGTCGGGCCACGGCGTCCACGGCGGTCATGAACGTCGTCGCCCCGGTATCCGGCAGCAGCATCCAAATCTCGGACATGCCATCAGCGACCGGAGTACGCACGACCCGTCGCTGCTTGACCGCTTCGACGTGGCGTTCCTCGGCCGGCTTCGGCGCCACACTCAACACGGCCTTGCGGACGGAGCGTTTGAAGTTCGCCAGTACCTGCTCGGGCGCCTTCGGCAACACCGACGTCTCCACCGCGGTGGCCGTCTTGTCGTCGAGTGTCATCACGGTCTCGGCCAGGTGGCGGGAGTGGTGCACGGTGATCTGCCCGCGCTCCTGCAAATCCAGGGTGGCGGGTAGGCGGGTCATGGCTTTGGCGAACTCGAGCCGGTCGGCCGCGGTCTGGGCCGAGAGCCGGAGTGCGCAGGCGACGTCTTCTTTGATCCACTGCTTGTCCATCTCCTCGATCGAGCCCGCCTCGACCGGGTCGTTGGCCATGACGGCCAACAAGCGAAGCTGCTGGGCGTCGATCCAGGACCGCTGCCGCTCCAACGCCGCCAGGGCGTCAACCCGACCGGCGTAGGACAAGCGCTTCACGTTCACGTGCACGAGCGGCTTAATGACCGCCGAGCCCGGAGTGACCGTGGCTGCCCAGGCCGCGACATCATTGGGAGCAACGTCGGCATCCAGGAGCGACGGCACATACGGCTCCGGCTCGTCCGCCGATGCTTCGCTCATACGGTCGATTATAGCACAGGGGATCGACGCAATGGAAGCACTTTCCCCTTAATTCGCAAGGTGATTCGCGAAGTGCCGCACCCGAGCGCGGGACGCAACCCGCACCCGACTCCCTCGTCGCTGCGCTCTTCGCTTGTAAACGCAACCCACCACGAAAGCGGGGGATCAAGCCAGGCTGGGCCTATTTCTTGCCCTGGTTGGCAACCGCTTCGATCGCGGCCGCCGCGGCGTCCGGATCGAGATACATGGCCGGCTTGGTCGGCATCAGAGTCACGGCATCCAGGTCGTAGTGCAACGGAATCCCCGTCGGCACGTTCAGCGCGACCACGGCCTCGTCGGAGAGCCCGTCCAGATGTTTGATCAGTGCCCGCAGCGAGTTGCCGTGTGCCGCGACGAGCGCGGTCTTGCCCGAGCGCAGGTCCGGGACGATGGCGTCGTACCAGTACGGCAGCATCCGCGCGACGACATCGGCGAGGCACTCGGTGCGCGGCACGATCTCAAGCAGGTCGGCGTAGCGGGTGTCGTCCACCTGGCTGTACTTGTCGTCGTCGGCCAGCGGCGGCGGCGGCGTGTCGTACGAGCGGCGCCACAGCATGAACTGCTCGTCGCCGAACTCGGCCCGCACCGCGGCCTTGTCCTTGCCCTGCAGCGCGCCGTAGTGGCGTTCGTTCAGGCGCCACGACCGTCGCACCGGGATCCAGTGCCGCCCGGCGGCGTTGAGCGAGATGTCGGCAGTTCGGATGGCCCGCCGCAGGACCGACGTGTGCACCACGTCCGGCAGCAGACCGTGCTCGGCCAGCAGTTCCCCGCCGCGGCGGCCCTCGGCTTCACCGGCGGCGGTCAGGTCGACGTCGACCCAGCCGGTGAACAGGTTCTTCTGGTTCCAGTCGCTCTCGCCGTGGCGGAGCAGGATCAGCGTCGGCACGCCTCACATCTTGCCCGAACCCCGGCCACCGCAGGCAGGACTACGGCGCCAGCCCGCGCAAGACGGTGTCGAGCGTCACCTCAACCTGGGCCCGGGTGACCCGCTCGCCGTGCGTCAGCACGCTGGCCATGATCGGCGCGGTGATCATCAGCCGCACCCAGTCCAGGTCGGCGTCCGGCCGGATCAAACCTTCTGTGACCCCTTGCTCGAGAGCATCGTTCATGAGGTTGATCCTTGGCCCGGCGAGGTGGTCGCGGCAGTACCGGTACACCTCCGGCTGCTGCGTGCCGTCGGCAGCCACCCGGCGCATGATCGCGCCATAGCGCGGACTCGACCAGGTACGGCGCATCCGCTCGAGCAGGAACAGCAAAACGTGGCGCGCGGGCCCTGGCGGTGGCGGCTCGTCATCGGCGTACAGGCTGCGCATCGCGTCGAGGATCAACTCGACTGCCCCCGGCCAGCGCCGGTACAGCGTCGTCTTGGCCACGCCGGCCCGCGCGGCCACTGCCTCCATCGACAGCGACCCCAACCCACGATCGACCAGCTCTTCAAGGGCGGCCTCGCGGATCGCCGCGTCGATCGCCTCGCTGCGCGGGCGCCCAGGTCGGCGTGCCGTTGCCGATTCCATCAGCTCGCCAGCGCCGGTTCTCGGTCCGACGCGGCCGCCGCGGGCGGGGACTGCCGTGCCGTCTCGTACTCCCGCCGACTCGGCAGGAACGTGAACGCCACAGCCGCACCGAGCAACGTTGCGAGTCCGGCGAATCCGGATGTCACGTGCATGCCGCTCATGAATGACACCTTAGAGTCGTTGATGAACTTGGCCAGCAGAACTTGATCCTTCGCCCGCGCCTCGGCGGCCGGCGTCGAACCGATCACCTCGGACCGCGCGCGCAGCGCGTCACCCGCCGCTCCGGCGAACTCGAACGCGTTACCGATCGATTGCGTGGTGTCCGGGTGGACCCGCGAACTGACCTTGGCGCGATCGGGCAACTGCGCGACAACGGCTGCCGGCCGGTCCAACTGGGCCGCAACGCGCGAGGCGGCGTCCTCGCCCAGGTGCCCACGGAATGTGGCGGCGAGGACCGAGCCGAGGATCGCGACGCCCAGGGCGGCAGCCACCTGCCGCACGGTGTTGTTGACCGCCGCACCCGCGCCGGCCTTCGCGCGCGGCACCGCACTCATGATCGCGTTTGTCGCGGGCGACATCGTCAGGCCCATGCCCGCCCCCATCGCGAACATCTGCACCTCGACCACCCAGATCGGCATGGTTGGAGTGGCGAGCATGAACGAGATCAAGGTGAGTCCGAAGATCGTCATTCCGGTGCCGGTGACCAGCCGCGGCCCGAAGCGCTGCGACAGCCGCGCCGACAGCGGAGCAGCGAGCATCACGGCTGCCGCAACTGCGATCAGCGTCATCCCGGCGGCGAGCGCCGTGTAGCCCCGCACCGCCTGCAGGTAGTACGCGAGGTAGAACGTCGAGCCCATCAAGGCGAAGAACGTAGTGGCGATGGCGGCCGCACCGGAACTGAAGTGCCGGTTCTTGAACAGGGTCACGTCGACGGTCGGATGGGTGCTGCGCTTCTGCAGCCAGACGAACAGCGACAGCAGCGCGACGCCAAGCACGATGGCACCTGCGGTGTCCCACGTCAGCCAGTCGTTTGTGTTGCCGCCCTGGATCACGCCGTAGACGAGCACGACCAGCGCCACGATCGACAGCATCACACCCGCGGGATCCAGCCGCCCCGGACGGGGATCCTTGGAGTCCGGCACCAGGACGACGATCCCGACGACGGCGACGATCACGATCGGCACGTTGACGAGGAAGATCGACCCCCACCAGAAGTACTTCAACAGCAGTCCGCCGGTGATCGGCCCGAGCGCGATGGCTATGCCGGACGCACCGGCCCAGATGCCGATCGCCTTCGCGCGCTCGCGCGGTTCGAAGACGTTCTGGATGATCGACAGCGTCTGTGGCTGGACGGCTGCCGGGCCGATCCCCATCAGCGCCCGGAGCAGCACGAGGGTCGTCGGCGATCCCGCGAACGAGCACAGCGCGGACGTCAGGCCGAACGTGATCATGCCGAACAGCAGTATCGGCTTGCGGCCAAGGCGGTCACCGAGCACGCCGCCGGTAATCAGGAGTCCCGCGAACACGAGGGCGTAGCTGTCGATCGCCCACTGCATCTGGCTCTGCGAGGCGTCGAGGTCCTCCTGGATCGTCTTCAATGCGACGTTGAGGATGGTGTTCTCGAGGGTGACGACGAGCAGGCAGAGCACCAGCACACCGAGAATGCCCCATCGCCGCCGCTGGATCAGGTCGTCGTCCATCCTTGCGCCCCTCGTCTATATCGCTACACTTCCGTATCGATATGCGAGTCAAGCACATCCAGTTCAGCTACGCAATCGTAGCGGAACTCAGTCCACCGGCCGTTGGGCGAAATCGGCGAAGGCAGCCAGGTTGGCCAGTGACTCGCCCCGCTTGACCCGCCAGGCCCACTCGCGGCGGATGGACGAGCCGAAACCCAGTTCCAGCAGCTGGTTGAACGTGCCGTCGGCGTACTCGAGCACCGATCCGAGCACCCGATCGATCTCCTCTGCAGTGACCGCCGTCAGCGGCAGCCGGCCGGTGAGATAGACGTCGCCCGCTGCGTCGATCGCCCACGACACCGCATACATCCGCACGTTGTGCCGCAGGAGGAACGCGTAGACCTGCTCGTGGTTCTCGTCCGGCTGGCGCATCACGAAGGCCTCGATCTCGAGCGCGTGTGCTCCGATCGTCAACCAGCAGGCCGTCTTGAGCCGCTTCTCTCCTGGCAGGGCAGCGACGAACGTCTCGGGCGCCACCCGCTCGAATTCGACGTCCGACGCGCGCAGCGCCGATTCGATGACCTCGGCCGCGCTCATCGCGCAGTCCCCGTCGCCGCGGCAATCTCCTCGGCTGCCTCTTCGTACGCGACGAGCAGTCCGTCGACCGTGCGCTGCCACGAGAACTTTTCCGCATGCGCTCGCGCCCCGGACGCCAGTTGGGCCCGCGCCGCCGGTGTCCGCAGCACATCGCCCAACACCTTGGCCCACTGCTCGGGATCGTGGCCGTCGACCAGCACGCCCGACACCCCGTCGGCGACCGCGGTGGGCAAGCCACCGACGGCGGCCGCGACGACCGGCGTGCCGCACGCCTGGGACTCGAGGGCCACCAGGCCGAAGGACTCGTTGTAACTCGGCACGACGGTGAGGTCGGCCGCGCGGTAATAGTCGGCGACGGTTTCGCGCGGGACCGGAGGGACGATGCGCACCCGGTCGCTCAGGCCGAGCGAGGCGGCGAGCCGGCCCAACCAGTCGGGCTCGGCCAGCCCGGTACCGCTCGGCGCCCCCAGCACGACGACCTGGGGCGGGCCGCCGGGCAGATCGCGCGGCAAGAGCGCGGCGGCGCGCAGCAACAGGTCGGGCGCCTTCAGCGGTTGGATGCGCCCGACGAAGAGCAGCACCGTGCCGTCGAGGGGCAAGCCGAGCCGGCGGCGGGCCGCGGACGCCGGCCCCGGCTGGAACGCGGCCAGGTCGACTCCAGGGGCGATGGTGCGCACCTTGGCCGGTGCGGCACCGTAACGCTCGATCAGGTCGGCCGCCTCGTCGGCCGTCGACGCGATGAGGCGGTCGGCCTCGGCCACGACCTGCTCCTCGCCGATCAGGCGGGTCATCGGTTCGGGTGAATCGCCTTCGGCCAGCAGGTCGTTCTTGATCTTCGCGAGCGTGTGGGCGGAGTGCACGAGCGGGACGCCCCAGCGTTCGCGGGCGAGCCAGCCCACCTGGCCCGACAGCCAGTAGTGCGAGTGGATGACGTCGTACCAGCCCGGCTCGTGATGAGCTTCGGCCCGCATGACGCCGGCGGCGAACGCGCACAGCTGCGCGGGCAGATCGCCTTTCGACAAGCCTTCGAACGGCCCAGCGCTGACGTGCCGCACGAGGACGCCCGGATGCATCTCGACGACGGCGGGCTGGTCGCTGACGGTCGCGCGGGTGAAGATCTCGACGGCTACGCCGGCGTCGGCCAGCCGTCGGGCCGTCTCGACGATGTACACGTTCATGCCGCCGGCGTCGCCGCCGCCGGGTGGGTCGAGGGGCGACGTGTGCACGCTGAGCATGGCGATGCGGCGCGGGCGGATCGCCGACGGGGTGGGCTGCACTACCGCTCCTTCCGCGGTCGGTGATCGCGTCCTCAACTAGTTGGTACCCCCGATCATGCTCCGGGACTACGAGCACAGCAGAATCGGGCGGTATGAGCCGAGGAGTCGCCGTCGTCACCGGAGCGAGCAGCGGGATCGGCGCGGCGACCGCGCGTCGCTTGGCGGCCGAGGGTTACGACGTTGTGGCCGCTGCCCGCCGGCGCGAACGCCTGGACGAGCTCGCCGCGACGACGCCCGGCGTCCGCGCGGTGACCCTCGACGTCACCTCGCCGGATTCGGTGGCCGAGCTCGCGGCCTCCCTCGACGACGTTGCGGTCCTGGTGAACAACGCCGGCGGGGCGGTCGGCGTGGAGCCGATCGAACGGGCCGATCCGGCCGACTGGCAGACGATGTTCGACACCAACGTGCTTGGCGTGCTGCGGGTGACGCAGGCCCTGCTGCCGGCGCTCGAGCGGGGCGCGGGTGGCCATGTGATCGTCACCGGCTCGATCGCCGGCCACCTCGTCTACGAAGGCGGTGCCGGCTACACCGCGGCCAAGCACGGCACGACGGCCTTCGTCGAGACGCTTCGCCTCGAGCTGAATGGCCGGCCGGTGCGGGTCACTGAGGTGGCGCCCGGGATGGTGCACACCGAGGAGTTCTCCCTCGTCCGACTGCGCGGCGACGCCGAAGCGGCTGAGCGCGTCTACGCCGGCGTGGAGAATCCGCTAACGGCCGAGGACATCGCCGACTGCATCGCGTTCGCGGCGACGCGGCCGGCGCACGTCAACATCGACCTGCTGGTGGTCAAGCCCCTCGCCCAGGCGGCGCCGCACAAGGTCGCCCGTACCGGCGCGACGAGTTAGAACTCCACTCCGGCCAGATGCGCTTCCGGGCGCAGCCGCACGCCGAACTTCTCCTCGACGCCGGCGCGGATCTCGCGGCCGAGGTCGAGTAGCTCGGCCGTGGTCGCACCGCCGCGATTGGTGAGCGCGAGGCTGTGCTTCGTCGACAGGGCGACGGTGCCGCGGCCGCGCAACAGCCCGTAGCCCTTGGGAAAGCCGGCGTTCTCGATCAACCACGCGGCCGACAGTTTGAGCTGCTCGTCCACAGTCCACTGCGGGCAGCCCGGCGGCGCCGCGTTCAAGGGCACGAACGGGTTGACGAAGAACGAGCCGACACTCCAGGTGTCATGGTCGTCCGGATCGAGCAGCATGCCCTTGCTGCGTCGCAGGTCGAGCACGACTTCTCGAACCGCCTCCGATGGCGCCACGCCTCCGGGCTCGACGCCGAGTTGGCGCGCCAGTTCGAGGTATCGAACCGGCGGCGCGTCCGTCGAGCGTCGCAGCGTGAACGTCACGTCCAACACCACATAGCGGTCGGTGTGCTTGAACGCGCTGGTGCGGAAGCCGAAACCGCAGCGGCGCGGCGGCCACACCTCGACCTCGCCGGTGATCCGGTCGAGGACCGTCATCGCACTGATGACATCGGCGACCTCGCTGCCGTAGGCGCCGACGTTCTGAACCGGCGTCGCGCCGGTGAGCCCTGGGATGCCAGACATTGCCGCCAGCCCGGACCAGCCCTCGCGGATCGTGATCGCGACGAACGCGTCCCAGTTCACGCCGGCCTGGACGGTGACCGCGATCGACTCGCCGCTGCCGGACCCGGCCTGGTCGATCCCCGACGTGCGCACCAGCACGACGGTGCCGGACCAGCCGTCGTCGGCGACGACCAGGTTGCTGCCGCCGCCGAGAATCAGCATCGGTTCCCGCCGCGCGTCGCAGGCCCGGACCGCGTCGACGAGTTCGTCGGGCGAGGAGGCGGTGACGAGCCGCCCGGCCGGTCCCCCTAGGCGCAGCGTGGTGAGCTCAGCGAGCAGGGCAGGCACGGCACGCGACGCTACCCTGCTGTCTCATGGCCCGGCCGTCGAAGCCGCGCTCGGCGCGTCCCCGGCTGGCGGCCGGGCGCGCCCGCGCGCTGGGACTGGCGACCCGGGGCACGACCAACCCGAACCGGCTGCGTCGCATGGACAACTGGATCACCGCGACGCTCCGCGAACACTTGCTGGCGGCGCCGGATCCGCTCGTGATCGACCTCGGTTACGGCGCGACGCCGGTGACGGCCATCGAACTAGCAGCGCGATTGAGCGCAGTTCGACCCGACGTGCGGGTGCTCGGTCTGGAGATCGACCCGGATCGCGTGGCCACCGCACTGCCCGCGGCCACGCCACCGCTGTTGACGTTCGCGCGCGGTGGTTTCGAGTTCGCCGGACAGCGCCCGGCGTTGGTGCGCGCGGCCAACGTGCTGCGGCAGTACGACGAGTCCGCCGCCGGCACAAGCCTGGAGCACGATGTGCGCCGGGCTCGGGCCGGGCGGGTTGCTGGTCGAAGGCACCTGCGACGAGCTCGGCCGACTCGCCGCCTGGGTGCTGCTCGATGGCGACGGTCCGATCAGCCTCACGCTCGCGTGTCGGCTCGCGTCGCTGCCGCGGCCGAGCGTCCTGGCCGAGCGGTTGCCCAAGGCACTCATCCACCGCAACCTGCCGGGCGAGCCGATTCACCGCCTGCTCGCCGAGCTGGATGCGGCGTGGGCCGCAGCGGCGGCGCTCACGGCGTTCGGGCCGCGCCAGCGCTGGATCGCGGCCTGCGCGGCGCTGCAGGACGGCTGGCCGGTCCAGCTCTCGCGCTGCCGGTTCGGCGAGCTCACCGTCGCCTGGTCGGCCGTTGCGCCGACGTGAGTGCTACTTCTTCTTCTCGGTGCGATTGCGCCATTTCACCGGCAACACGTACCAGAGGTAGCCGAATACCAGCGCCATGATGCCGACGACGATTCCGGCCGTGATCGGGCCGACTACGAAGTCGACGATCAGCAGCAGCGCCCCGAGCACGGTGAGGGCGAGGAACACGAGCCCGGCGATCGCGATCCGACCGGTGAACTCGACCAGCTCGTCTTTGAGGTGCCGCCCGAACATCACCCGGTGCACGGCCACGGGCGCGATGAACAACGCCGCCGACAGCGAGGCGCACACCAGCGTGATGATGTACACGACTTTCAAGAAGTTGCTGATCGAGGAGAAGCGCTGCTGGAACGCGATCGTCAGCAGGAACGCGAACAGGATCTGGACGCCGGCCTGGGCGACTCGCAGCTCCTGCAACTGCTCGCTGTAGTTCCGGTCCAGGCGCTGGGCCTCGGTTTCGTTGCGGGTATAGCGCTCCGGCGGGTCGCTCGGCATGACTACCGCTCGGATCCGATGAAGGCGACGTCAGGCATCCGCCCACTCTAGGTGCCGACGCACCGCGGTCAGCCGCGCTCTGCGCGGAGCAACGGGACGAGCAGTTCCTCGTCGGTCAGCGCGCCGTGCATCCCGGGAAGCAGGGACATGCGGGGCTCCAATTTGCGGCGCACGACGGCGGCGCCGGCCCGGGCGATTGCGACGACGTCACCGATCCGGGCCCGCGCCGGCGCAGTGACGGTCGGCCCGAACAGCCCGGCGCTGATCGCCTCGTCACGCTCGAGCACCCACGCCCGGTCGGCGAGTTCGGCTCGCCAGGCCGCGAGCACGTCAGCATGGGCGCCCACCTCCGCGTGGACATAGCGGGCCCGCGGCTCACCGGCCAGCGCGAGCACACCATCCTGCAGCGCCGGCTCGTCGTCGAAGTCGATCTTGTCCTCGTCGCGCACGCTCGTCATCCCGTGGTCGCCCGTGACAAGCAGCGTTGCATCGGGCGGCAGCGTCGCCCACAACTGCTCGACGAACCGGTCGAGCTGGGTGAGCTGAGCCAGCCACGACTGGGAGTTCGGCCCGCGGACGTGGCCGACGAGGTCCAGTTCGCTGACGTAGCAATAGACGAGGCTGCGCGCCCCGTCGCGGCTGGCGGCAGCCGCGCGGCTGATCACGTCGCCGCTCGACAGCGTGCCGTGGAAGCGGCCACCACGCAGCGCAGCGCGGGTGAGCCCGCTACCGCCGAAGTCGTTCGGCGCCGCGACGGTCACCGTGATGCCAGCCGCTTCGGCCCGCTCGAACGCGGTGGGTTGCGGCTGGGCGTCCTCCGGCACGACCTGATCGAGCAGCGTGCCGCTTTGCCCGACCGCTTTCCAGGCCAGCCAGCTGATGCTGGCACCGAGGTCGGCGAGGTAGGACGTATAACCGGTCAGACCGTGCCGGCCGGGCGGAGAGCCCGTCCCGAGCGAAGCCAGGCTGGTGACGGTCGTCGACGGGAACCCGGCCGTGAGGTCCCGCCCCGGCAGCGACGCCAGGAACGGTGCCGCGGCCCGGTTTCGGCGCAGCTGCGTCCAGCCCAGGCCGTCGACGAGAAGCACGGCGACCCGGCGAGTCTCGGACAGCGCGAGGGGGTTCGGTTCGCCGGGAACCCCGAGCGCTGCCAACACCGAAGGCATGACGTCAGAGAGCGCGCTGTCGCCGTATCGGACGGTGGGCAGCCCCGGTACGACGTCCACCATCCGGTCATCGAACCACGAACGCACCCGCGCCATTTGTCGGACGCTTGCTTTCCGGCGCCAATCGCAAAGACGCGTCGTCAATTCGCTGTTCGGGTCCTGCCGGAAGACGTCATCGGGCGAAAGATGAAATTGCGGCACTGACAGTGCAATTACGCGTTCAGCCACGATCATGTCATGGACGGCGCGAAACGACCGTTCCGAGCGATGGCCGGGAGATCTCCTGTACAAGATTCCCCTTACGGGATAGGGAAATCCGGATGGTGGGCCCCGCGGGGATCGAACCCGCAACCTACGGATTAAAAGTCCGCAGCTCTGCCAATTGAGCTAGAGGCCCATGCCGTCGTTACCGGACAGGCTAGCCGAGCACGATGGTCCACGCCGCGAATGCGGATGCTGACGTATCCCGTCCACCCGGTCGGCGCCTTCAGGGTGGTGCGTGAGGCGCCAGTCGCGAGCAGGAGCATGCCGTTGCCGGCTCTGACGGCGGCCGGCACGGTCACCGACTCGGTCGTGGCGTTCGCGGTTGTCGACGCTACGTCGACCCTGGAACACTGTGTTAAGTGCGCGTTTGGAAAGGAGAGCGCGCTGGGCTATCTTGATCAATTAAGCGGCTGGCACGTGCGTGCATCCCCCAAGCCTCTCCCGCGGTCCCGGCGCAGTGCCGGGCGTGAGGAGTAGGCATGTTCCGATCGTTCATTGCCAGCGTCGCGTTGACCGCGGTCGTCGGGGCAGGGGCGCTGGTGTGGTGCTCGACCAGCGAGGCCGCGCCACCGGCCACCAACAGCCAGCTCGTGGCATATATCGACAACATCGACCAGGCACAAGGTGTCGGCCAAAACGGCGTTCAACTCCTTGACGCCAGTACCGGTCTCACGCAAACGCTCATACCCGACACGGCGGCGCTCGCGCCTTCGCTGTCCCCGGACGGGCGGACACTGATGTACGGCGTGGCCAGCGGCGGGATCGCCACCCTCAACACCGTCCCGGTCGACGGATCGGCTGCGCCGACCCCGATCGACACCGGCGGATGCTCAACCAATCACGGCGTCTGGTCTCCGGACGGATCGCTCATCGTGCTGAACAGCTCCTGCGGGCTGCTAGTTCTCGACGCGACGACCGATCAAATCGTTCGGCACCCCGGGGGGGACCTCGAGTACCCGACGTTCGACGCCGACGGCACGCACGTCCTGCTCTCGACGGGTGGCGGCACAATCATGTCCTACGCCCTGACCGACGGCAGCTTCACAACTCTCGGCACTGGAATTGAGCCGGTCGCGTCCCCTGACGGCACCGCGATCGCCTATCGCTCGGTCAATGACCCACCGGCAAACCAGGGGCTCTGGCTGATGAACGCCGACGGGTCGAATCCGCACGAGTTGCCGGCGGCGACCCCCGATGCCGCGGACGACGTGACGAGCCTGGCGTGGGCGGCCGACAGCGCAACGATCATGGCCAGCGTCAACCCGGTCAAGCTGAACCTCTCCCAGACCAACAACGATCTGTACGCGGTGAGCCGCTCGGGCACTTTCAGGCGGTCGCTCACGACAACGAGTTCCCTCAATGAGGACAACGTCGCCACGGCGTCTACCACCCGACCTGCCGAGGCACGCGGCGACCTATTCACGCCGTTGTCGCGGGTGCGGGTTCTCGACACTCGCTCTGGGCTCGGCGGAACCAAAGCAGCCATCGGCCCCGGCGCCTCACGGGTACTGAAAGTCACCGGCCTGGCTGGCGTCGCGACCGACGCCACCGCCGTGACGGTCAACGTCTTCGCCATCGACCCAAGCACCAACACCTGGCTCGCCGTCCAACCCGCAGTCACCGGCACCGCCCCGACACCAACCGGCCCCACCCTGACCGCCCTGGCCGGACAGGTCATCGCCAACGGCGGCAGCGTCCCCGTCGGCGCCAACGGATCGATCCGCATCTACAACCACGCCGGCACAGTCAACGTCGCCATCGACATCACCGGCTACTACACCGGTTAGGCACCAAGCCCAGTTCTACTATGTAGTCGCAGCCGATCGTGTTCGGTCGAGCACGGCGTCGGGCGTGGCGAGGCGACTGGACGGGTGACGTGACATGAAGCGCGACATGAAAACCAGCCGTAGGCGGTGGTTCGCGTCCATACGAGTGGGCCGAACTGCAGCAAAGGCGGTCACCGATCTTGCCGTTGCCTCACCGCCGCAGTCGTTCAAATCCGTAGGTTGCGGGTTCGAGCCCCGCGGGGCCCACGACACGGTTCTAAAGCTGACGGACCTGTTGCCGGATGAGCCGCGGGTTAGCTGATCATTCCGGGCGGGTACCGCACGGGAAGTGCCGCGGGCCGGCGCGGTAGAGAGCCTGACGAGGTGACGATCGATGACGGCTTCCGTTTCCATTCGTCGCGCTGCCCATGGCGACGCGATGAGCGCGCTAGCCCGATGGGGTCTAGCTGCGCGGGCCACGATCTACCTGCTCATCGGAGCGCTGGCGGTGGCCCTTGCGTTCGGTGCGCGCAGCGGAGAGACCGACCAGCGCGGCGCGTTCCAAGCATTGACCCGACACACCGGAGGGACGGTGCTGCTGTGGGTCATCGGCATCGGGCTGGCCGCCTACGCCTTGTGGCGACTGAGCGAAGCGGCGTTCGGCGTCGTCGGCGAGGGCAAGAAGGCCGGCCCGCGCGTGCAGTCGTTCGCCCGCGCTTGCATCTACGGCTTCTTCGCGGTGAGCGCAATGAAGGTCGCGACTAACGCCGGCGCGGGAAGCCAGGCCAGTGAACAGCAGGCGTGGACGGCGAAGACGATGCAGCATTCGGGCGGGCGTTGGGCTGTGGGCATCGTCGGTGCGGTCATCGTGATCTGCGGTCTGGTGTTGATCTGGGAAGGCGTCAAGCGCAAGTTCGAGAAGTACCTGGACCTGCGCGGCGTGAGTTCCACAACCCGTGACGTCGTCGAATTCCTCGGCGTCGCCGGCTCGGTTGCGCGCGGGATCGTGTTCGGCCTCGCCGGCGTCTTCGTGATCGCCGCCGCGGTCGACAACAACCCGGGCAAGTCCCGCGGCCTCGACCGCGCCTTGCGTGAACTCGCCGACACGTCAGCCGGTCCCTGGTTGCTGGTGGCGGTCGCACTCGGCCTGGTCATGTTCGGCGTCTACGGTTTCGCAGAGGCGAAGTGGCGCAGGACCTGACATGACGGAGCAGGCAACCGACAGCTCGGTCGGCACCAGCGGCACGGCCTCGTCACGACGCGGCGCCCTCGCCGAGGCGCGTAGCACCGTCGCCCGCCTCCTGGTCGCCGCCGCCGTTCTGTGGGGTGTGCTGTGCGGCGCGGGCTATCTGCTGACGCATCAACTGAAGGACACATCCTTCGAAGACTGGGACGCGGCCGCGAACCGCCGCCTGGCGAGCAACCGCACCGACCTGTGGAACACGGTGACGCACTGGCTCACGTACTGCGCCGAGACCCTGACCGTGATTGCAATCGGTGTGGTGTTCTTCGTCGGCCTTCGAATTGCGCTCGGCCGCTGGCGCGAGTCGCTCTTCTTGGCCACTGCGCTGGCGGGCGAGGTGACGATATTCGTCCTGACGACGTTGACGATCGACCGCAAGCGGCCGCACGTCTCACACTTGGACTCCGCACCGCCGACCTCGAGCTTCCCGTCCGGCCACACGGCCGCGGCGGTGGCGCTCTACGCCGGCCTGGCGATCGTCGCGTACCGGGTCAGCCGTCGGCCCGGGCTGCGGACGTTGGCGCTGATCGTCGCCGTCGCCATGCCGGTCAGCGTCGGCGCAGCGCGGCTGTACCGGGGCATGCACTTCGTGAGCGACGTGCTGGGCGGCGCACTCTTGTCGCTCGCGTGGCTGACGGTCACGTGGGCGCTGATCCTCCGGACACGCGATGGGGACCGCCGGGACGCGGCGCCGTGACGTCGCCGCACGCGTGACGACACGAAGCGCGCGATTCCACTTCGGCACCCGTGCGGTGCTGGCATTCGCGGCGGTCGGGCTCGCCGCGGTGCCGTTCGCAATCCTGGTCCTGCTCGTGCGCGCGAGGTCCGGTCCGGTGCTCCACCTGGACAACGACACGGCGGAATCGCTGCACTCGTTCGCCGTGACGCACCCGACCTTCACGTCCGCCATGAAGCTCGTCAGTCGAATCGGCTCCCCGTTGGGATGGTGGCTCGTACTCACGCCGGTGTTCGCGTGGCTGCTCTTGCGCCGGCTGCCGCGCCTGGCCGCATTCCTTGCCGTAGCAGCGGTTGGCAGCTCGCTGTTGAACAGCCTGATCAAGGCGACGGTCGACCGGGCGCGTCCACACCTGCCCGACTCAGTGGCGACCGCGCACGGAACGTCGTTTCCGAGCGGGCACGCCCAGTCGGCCACCGTGGGCTGCGGGATCCTGGTGCTGATCTTCCTGCCCGTCGTTCGGCGCGGCTGGCGAACGTGGCTCTATCTGTCCGCAGCGCTGGTCGTCGCCTTGATCGGGTTCTCCCGCCTAGCGCTCGGTGTGCATTACCTGTCCGATGTGGTCGGCGGCATCATCATCGGCGTTGCCTGGCTGCTCGCGATGACCGCCGCCTTCTCAGCCTGGCGTCGCGAGGAGCGCAAGCCGCCGGTGCGCGGCACTGGAGGGCTCGAACCGGAGCAGGGGCCACGCCTCCGGCCCGGTAACGCGGACCTGACGCCGCCAGGATGAACGGCTATTGCGGGCGTCCGCGACCGACCAGAAGGGCTAGCGGCCTCGGGTGCCGCGGGTGCGCGCCCACTGGCGTACCGTTTAGAGAACTGCGGCAGGCACGGGGGGCGTAATGACCGACGAGGCACGACCCGATCAGCTGAGCCCCGAGCAACCCGCGTCGCTGCAGGAAAGCCTGGCCGAGCTGTCCGTGTTGGCGACTGGGCACATGCGGTTGACCGAGACGCTCACCCGAGTCGCCGAGTTGATCGTGCACGCCGTCCCAGCAGCGGACGGTGCGGGCCTAACCCTGATCGAACGCGGCCGCAGTGACACGATCGTGGCCAGCGCGCCATTCGTCGCGGAAGTCGACGCCATCCAATACGGCATCGGCGAGGGTCCGTGCATCACCGCCGCTTCCGAGAGCCGCACGGTCCGCTCCGGAGCGCTCGGCCCCGATTCGGAGTGGCCGACCTTCGGCGCTCGGGTCGCCGAACTCGGCGTGCACAGCGTCCTGTCGCTGCCATTGGTCACCTCTCGGGGCGTCGTGGGGGCAATGAACGTCTATGCCCATCCGCACGACGCATTCGATGACGACGCCGCAAATCTCGGCGAGCTGTTCGCTGTGCCGGCCGCCATGGCCGTCCAGAACGCGCAGATTCTCGCCCGCGCGCGTCAGCTGGCCCGGCAACTGGAGGACGAGCTGACCAACCGCTCGGTCATCGACCATGCGATCGGGATTCTGATGAGCCGCTCAGGCAGCACGTCCGACGAAGCCGCCGAGCTGCTCGACTCCACGGCCCGCCGCGAATCGGTACCGGTCGCCGAGGTCGCACAGCGCCTCGTGGACACTGCGGTTCGCCGCGCCCGAGAACGCCACGACGGCACCTGACCAGCCGGCGGCGCGACCAACGCTGCGAAATGCCCCATTGACTGCAATACGGGGCGTCGAATTTGCAAAACCGAACGACTTGCGGGTCGCAATGGTCTACAAAGGTAAGACCATCCTGCATTGTTTCCTACACTAAGCACGATTCAAGCGGATGCAGGGCTTCGACATATTCGGGGGACGCTGCGCGCGTGACGTCGAAGCCGTCCGGCGACGGCAAAGGCGGTTGACCATGAGCGCGGACGTCCCACCGATCCCCGGCGCGGAAGATGCGCCGGTAGCCGGGCGCGCCCCGGCGCCGGCGTGGCAAGCGCAGGCCGCATCCGACGACGACAACCTCCGCGAGAGCTTGGCCGCATTGTCACAATTGGCGACCGCGCAAATGGAGTTCACCGACGTATTGACTCGGGTGAGCGAGTTTGCCGTGCTGGCGATACCGAATGCGGACGGGGTCGGTCTGATGCTCGCGGAGGCCCGGCACGCGCAGAACATCGCCGCCAGTTCACCATTTGTGGCTGAGGTCGAAGCCGTGCAGCTTCGAATGGACGAGGGACCTTGCATTACCGCGATGACCGAGGCGAGAGTCGTGCGTTCGGGATCGTTGGATACCGACGAGCAGTGGCCGCATTTCGGTCCAGAAGTCGGTGACCTCGGGGTGCGCAGCGCGCTCGCGGTTCCGCTTCGCAACAACGGCGACGTGCTCGGCGCGATGAATGTGTACTCCCATCAGCCGGACGCATTCGACGAACGCGACGTCGCGCTAGGCGAGTTGTTTGCGGTGCCTGCGGCCATCGCCGTCCACAACGCGCAGGTGTTGTCGCACGCGCAGCTTCTCGCGACGCGTCTGGAATCCGCACTGACCCAGCGCGCCGTCATCGACCAGGCGATGGGGATCTTGATCGGCCGGGTGGGCTGCACCGCCGAGGAGGCCTCCAACGTGCTGCGGCAGATGAGCGAAGGTCGGGAGGACGTGCACAGCACGGCGTTGCGACTCGTCGATGAAGCGATCCGTCGCGTCAAGGCTGACACCGAACCGCCAAGTCGCAGCTACTCAGATCCGCCGGGGGTTGGACCACGCGCCCGGAAAACCCGCAGATTTTCGCGCGGACGCGGTAACCGAATCTAAACAATTTCGGCACGTATTCGTCCAGGCCGGTCATTGGATTGACATTGGGACAGGCTGCACTTTACATTAACCACACACACACGAACCACACATCAGCTGCGCAGCCGGCGCGGCGAAGTCACTAACGGTCCCTGCCCAAAAAGGGCGACCGCGGGGCACTGCTCACGGGGGCAATTAGGACAACAGGTCATATTCCGTCGACCTGCTGCCCGCTCTCCGCGGAGGTTACCGTGTCTTTTCGCTCGCTTCAGAATGCAACCCGACCAGCCCGCCATCGCGCGGTGTCCACCCGCCGCGCTCGAAACATCTCGGTGCTGACGGTCGTGGCGGCATTCGCGTCGGTGGGCACCGCCGTGGCCACGCTCAGCGTCGGTGGCACCGCGTCGGCAAGCGGTGCCGCGACGACGGTCGCGCTGGCCGATGCCGCCGACAGCTACGTTTCCTCCGCCGCCCCCCACCAGAACTATGGAGCGAGCGGGCGGATCACGGCCACCAACGTTCCACACGCGGGCAAGGTGGGCTATCTTCGCTTCGCCATCCCCAGCGCGGTCGTCGCTCGAGTGCAGAGCGCGCAGCTGGTCCTGACTCGCGATACCCATCACCTGTCCGGCACCGTGTCGGTGTCCACAGTCGCCAATGTGACCTGGTCGCAGGCATCGCTGACGGCGGCCAACGCACCCACCGTCGGTCGGGTGCTGGCGTCTGTGCGCACGTCGGCTGCCACCGACCGTCCCAGCTTCAACGTCCTCAGTGCGGTTCAGAACAAGTCGCAGGTGGCCTTCGCGGTGACCTCGGGATCGACGACCGACGTCGCTCGGTTCAACTCCCGTGAAGCTGCAACCGGCCGTCCGCAGCTCGTACTCGGGCTGAGCAACGCACCGGCCTCATCGAGCCCAGCCTCGAGTGTCGTCCCCACCGCTCCGACGTCGGTCAGCACGTCGGCCTCGGCCACGTCGTCATCGGCCACGTCGTCATCGAGCACGACCTCGGAAGCTCCGACCACCGCAGCTAGTTCCACGCCCCCAGCGACCGAACCCACCACGGTCGCGCCGTCGTCGTCCAGCACGGTGCCGGCGCCGGCATCCGCGTTCTTCGGCGACACGCCGCGCGGTGCCAGCGACGCCGCCGGCGTCAGCACGATGGACTCCAACTACGGACCGGCCGACGTCGTTCGGCTGTTCTGGTCAGGCGCCGCGGGCGCTTCCCCCGCGCCGGATCGCCGCGTCGTCGGGTCGATAAAGACCATCAACTCCGGCACAGCGGCATGGGCATCGACGATGTGGCGCTGGGCCTACCAACACGAGATCGACTCGAAGATCAAAAAGGGTCTGATGACGCTCCCGCAGTGGCGCGCCGGAATGGACTCGCTGGTCGCGCTCCACGTGCCCGGCCTGTCGGTGGTGCTGACCGCCGACGCCTTCGTGAACCCGAGCAAGAACCCCAGCGACTACCTCGTGCCCGGTGTCACGCACCTCGGCGTGGACTTCGACGGCATCTCGCAGTCGAGCGGTTATCACGACTACGCACGCGAACTCGCGGCCGTCAAAGCCTTCACCCAGGCCCACGGCCTCACGTGGGGTGTCGCCGAGTTCGGTGCCAACCGTGCCGCCAACGACCCGGACGGCACCGCGCGGGCCGCTTGGCTCCAGACGTGGGGCGGCCGGTTCGCCGCCGCGGGCGCCGAGTACGTCTGCCTTTGGGAGAACAACTTCCAGACCGGTTCCACCTTCACCACGGCGGCCGAGAACGCCGCGGTCCGAGAGCTGTTCACTCGGTAACGCTCGGGACAGTCTCAACGGCGTTCGGAGGAACGCGGATGGGCGAGCGCCGTACTCGGCCCCTACGGTCGGCGTGCGCGCGCCCATCCCACCTCAGCCGGTAGCGGCCGTGCCCTGCTGGTAGGCGGCCGCCACCCGGACGAGCTGCACGAGACCGGCTGCGTACTCCATCGCCTCCCCGTGCGCCTCGTCGTACGGCGGCTGGAACCCAACGCCCTCCCACTGCTGGGTAGCGGGATTCCAGATGTCGTTGCCAACCTCGAAATCCCAGGCGTAGATGCCGTCTTCGTAGTACAGCTCGTCGGCCGAGTTACCCGCGGCGGAGTACAGCACGTCGGCCACCGGCCCGGTCTGGGCCGGCCAGGTCACCGTGCCCCGTTCGGAGGCGATCGCGGACACGATCTGCTTGGCGTCGGCGAGGAACTGGGCCGACTCCTCGATCGACGGGCGGGGCAGGGTGATCCGTCCAGCGGCCTTGTACGCACCGGGCGGCCACATGAAGTACCCGCCATAGGAATGCACGTTCATCGCGAACTTGATGTTCGGGTGGGCCTGCGCGAGCGCGACGATGTTGCGGCTCTCGGGTTCGGACAGCTCACCGGTGCCTGCGGCCGTCTCGCCGAGGCAGTTCGAGCTGCCGCCGACGTAGCCGTCGAACAGCGAGCCGACAGCGTAGTTGCGGTTCACGTCGACGCCCCAACGATCGCGGTTGACCGGGTCCCGGCTCGCGCCGGTGCACCAGTCGTCCATGTTCTTGCGCTGGAAGTTGTAGTCGTTGAACGAGTAGTTCGCGCCGTCCGGGTTCGTCGTCGGCACGACGAAGACGTCGACGTTGTTGAGCAGTTGCGCCGTCTCGGGGTCGGTGGCGTAATTCGCCAGCAGCCGCTCGGCAAACTCGAGCGTCACCAGCGGGGTGGCCCATTCGCGGGCGTGCTCCTGCGAGTACGCGAGTACCCCGATCTTCGAGCCGTCGCGGTGCACGCCGATGCGTAGCGCCTGAACCGTCCACGGCTTGCGCGGCACTCCGCCCGTGGCCTTCAGTCCGTCGGTCAACCGCGTTGGCCCGGCGACCGGCATCGTCTTGCCGGCCGAGCCGTTCTCGACATAGGCCCGGAACTGCTGCGGGTACTTCGCCGAGATGAAGGCCGCGACTTGGTCGACCGTGCTGAGCGCCGCGCCGTCAGCGCCGGTGGCCAGCGTGACGGTGAGCACGCGGTCGGCGTAGCGCGCGCTCAGCGGATGGTTCGCGACGCCGGGGTTGACGCTTTTGACCTGCACGCCGTTCCAGCCCTGGTCACCGAACTTCACCGACTCGACGACGACCGCGGCCGTCGCCGGGTCACCGAGGTAGCCCGAGGCGGTGCGGCGGTAACCCTGGGTCTTGTTCGGCAGGTTGATGACGTCGACGAGGTCGGGGTACTGGCGGGCCAGCCGCTTGACCCGCGCGGCAATGTCCTCCGGCGTCATGTAGGCCGAGATGAAGTCCTTCTGGTAGCCCGTCGGCGTCGAGGGCGGCTGCGCGCCGGGCCACGACGCGGGCGTGACGTGTGTCGTGCCGCCCAAGCTCGAGGTCGCCGTCAGCGTCACCGGCTTCGCGGGGACGGGCTGCGGGTTCGCAAAGTGGTACTGGTACTCGCCGTCGTCGACGAACCGCTCGAGTTGGTACGAGCCGGTCTGTCCGTCGGCGGTCGTCCAGGTCACCGTGATCTCGACGTCGGGGTCGTCGGTCGCGGTCGTGGCGACCTGGGTGCCGACGAACGTCTGGCCCCTGCTCGTCCACCAGTACGCCTGCAGGAAGTGCAGGGTGTCGGCATTGGCCTGCGGCGCAGTGGCGTCGGGCCCGGCGGCACGCGGAGTCGCCACCGGATGGGTGCCGGCAGCTAGCCGAGCCTTCGCGGCCTTGACGCTCGCGGCATAGCGGGCCGCGCCATCGCCTTCGCGCTCGATGACCTGCCTCAGGTGAGCACCCTTGCGGGTGAGCGCCGCGAGCTGCACGCCGGTGAGGACCGCGTCGATCTGGTACGCACCGCCGGACAGTTCGCGAGCGGGGCCGGCCAGGTCAGCGCCGGAAGCGACCAACGCGTCGACCTGGGCGCGACTGGGAACGTCCAGGCGCACCAATGCGGTCTCGGTCGCGCCGATCGGACTCACCCCCGGCGCGCTCGCCGGTGCCTTCGCCGGGGCGGCGCCCGCCGGGGGAACGGCACTGAGTCCGAGAACCGTGCTTGCGACGGCCAGGACGACTGCGGTCAAGCGGCGCCGGTGCTGCATGCGACCCTCCGGAGTGTCGGAATGCAGCAGAACGTAACGCTTGGCGGCATCTGAGGGCAACGGGGAGATTGTCGGCTTGTGCGAGCATTTTCGACTGGACTAACCGGGCATAACCGGCTTAGCGTCGAAGTATCCTCAGCCCGCCCCCACGGGAGTCGAAGCCATGAATCTGTCACCCCTCCAGCGCCGTCCAGCGCTGCGCGCCCTGGCTGTGCTAACTGCGGCGGCCACTGCTCTGACCGTCGGCGGCCTGACCGCTGGTCCGAGCGGCGCGGCACCGGCTACCGCCACGACCGCCCGCCTCGACGGCTACACCGCGGCCTCGAGCGCGCGCGAACGAGCCGCGGAAAAGTCGTTCACGACCTACCCGTCGGCTTCCCTCGCGCGGGCGCTGGACCAGCAACTCTCCGCCCGCACCGGCTTGGTCGGGACCGCGAACAACAAGAAGCGCCTCGATCAAATCGTCGCCCGGCTGCGGTCGTTCGGACTGCAGCCGCACGTCTCGACGTATTACGTCTACCTTTCGGTGCCGAAGCACGTCAGCGTCACGATGACGGCGCCGGTGCACTTCGCGGCAGCGAACAAGGAGGCCTGCCGCTCGGTCGAGACTGACTGCCAGGACGTCGTGGTCGGCTACAACGCCTTGTCACCGTCGGGCAACGTCACTGCTCCGGTCGTGTACGTCAACTACGGCACCACCGACGACTACGCGACACTGGCCCGGGCCGGGGTGAGCGTCAAGAACAAGATCGTTCTGGCCCGCTACGGCAAGGTCTTTCGCGGCGTGAAGACGAACCTGGCCGCTGAACACGGCGCCAAGGCCGTCATCATCTACTCCGATCCGGCCGACGACGGCAACAAGAAGGGACCGGTCTACCCGAGCGGGCCGTGGCGGGCGCCGGACGGCATCCAGCGCGGCAGCGTCCAGCAACTGTGGCAGTACAGCGGCGACCCGCTGACCCCCGGACGTCCGGCGACGAAGGACGCCAAGCGGATCGACCCCAAGGACTCGAACATCGCCAAGCTGCCCACCGTGCCGATCAGCTACGCGTCGGCGCGCCCGATCCTGGCTCATCTCGGCGGGCCGGCCGCGCCGAGCGCCTGGCAGGGCGGGTTGCCGTTCACCTACCGGCTCGGTTCGGGCTCGACCGTGCACGTGAACCTCGACATCAAGTACCAGATCCGGCCGGTGTACGACGTCACCGCCAGCATCCGCGGCCGCACCCACCCGAACGAGGTCGTGCAGCTCGGCGCGCATCACGACGCCTGGACGTACGGCAGCGACGACAACCTGTCCGGGGCCGAGAGCGTCCTGCAGATCGGACGCGGTCTGGTCAAGCTGATGGCGACGGGCTGGCGGCCGGAGCGAACGATCGAACTCGGCACGTGGGACGGCGAGGAGTACGGCCTGTTCGGTTCGACGGAGTACGCCGAGGCAGCCGGAGCGAGCCGGCTCGGTCACGTCGTCGCCTACCTCAACATGGACATAACCGCGGGCCAGGACTTCGATGCCTCGTCCGTGCCGTCACTCGATGGCGTGATCCGCGATGTCGCGAAGCAGGTGCCGTGGCCGGGGACGTCCGGCACCGCGTACGACAACTGGGCCAAGAACACCGGCACCACAGTTCCGACTCCGGAGCGGCTCGGCAGCGGCTCGGACTACACCGCCTTCCTCGACCATTTCGGGGTGCCGGCCGCCGACATCGGCTCATCGACGCCGAGCGGTGACTACCACTGCAGCTGCGACAACTTCTTCATGGAGGACCACTACATCGACCCGGGCTGGAAGTTCCACGTGGCCATCGCTCAAGTCGTCGGACTGGCCACGATGCGGCTGGCCGACGCCGACGTGGTGCCGTTGCACTACCAGCCGTACGCCGCGGAGGTCGGGCAGTACCTCAACGAGCTGTCCGCTCAGCAGGACGAACGGTTCGGCCGCCAGGTTGTGGACCTCGATCGCGACAAGGCCCAGGCGGCGAAGTGGGCGGCCGCGGCGGTGTCGCTGCAACACCACATCGACACGCTGCTCGCGGCCGGGCGTTCCGGGGCGCAGCTCGATGCGTTGACGGTCCGGCTGGACCGGGTCGAACGGCAGCTGCTGGTCGCCGCCGGGCTGCCGGGCCGGCCGTGGTTCAAGCATCAGATCTACGCGCCCGGCGTCAATTCCGGCTACGGCACGCAAGAACTGCCGGCGCTCAACGACGCGCTGTTCCTGCGCAACAACACCAGCGAGGCCCGGCGCTACGAAGCCAGCCTGTACGCCAGCCTGAAGGCGGTGACCGCGACCCTGAACGGATGACATCACGGTGCGCCCGCGATTGGGCAACTTCTGGCGTCCTTAGGGCCGTCCAGAAGTTGCACAATCGGGGTCCGATGGATGAGTTGGGGGTAAAAGCGTGTTCGATCTTGGACCGGCGACGGCGACGCTGAGCGGGATCGTCGAAGGAGTGCGAGACGACCAGTTGGCCGGGCCGACGCCGTCCGGCGAGGCGACCGTCGCAACGCTGCTCGATCACGTCAACGGGTTGTCGATGGCCTTCACCGCCGCGGCGACGAAGACGTTTCCCCCGGGCGGCAGCCAACCGCCGTCGGCCGACGCAACCCAGCTGCCGTCGGACTGGCGCACCCGCATCCCGCGCCAGCTCCGAACGGCACGCCCGGGCTGTTCGGGCCGCCGGTGCCGGTGTCCGAAGACGCGCCACCGCTGCATCGACTACTCGGGCTGACCGGCCGCGACCCCGCCTGGCAGCCGGCGACCTAGCCGATCAGTCCCAGGCCGGGCCGGGCTCGGGCGCGTCGTCGGCCAGATACGGTGCCTTCGATCAGGCCGTACGGGCGGTCGGCGGCGAAGTAGACCTCGTTGTCGTTGCTCAGCCCGAACGGTTCCAGGTCGACGAGGAAGTGGTGCTTGTTCGGCAGGGCCAGCCGCACTTCGCAGACCTCGGGCGCGGACTCGATGATCTGTTCGCCGATCGCGTAGAGCGTCTGCTGCAGCGAGTAGCTGTGCGTACCGCTGAACGCGTCGAGCAACGCCGTCCGGGCAGCCGTGAACGCGCTCGCCCACTCGACCTCCACGCTTCGGTAACGCCAGCGCGCGCTGACCTGAGTGGCCAGGATCCGATCCGTCGCGTCGGCCAGCGTCGTGTACTCGTCGCGCGGAAACCCCCAGAACTCCGACCCGGTCGTGTTCAGCACCACGAGGTCTGCGAGCCCGGCGACGACGCTCGGACCGCTCGCTTCGTCGTGCACCACCGTGGCCAGCCTGGTGTACTCGCCGCTGCGGGCGAAGGAGTAGCCCGTGTCGCCGACGCGTGACCACGGGTACTCCGCGACGCCGACCCGCGCGCGATTGATCGGCGCCTGGGTCTCGACGAAATGCCGGGCCAACGCCAGCGCGAGCACCTCGGGCTCGACGCCGCCGAGCCGCTTCGCGAACGCGTACACCGTGTTCTTCTGGGTGTCGGTCGTGAGCACGTTGCTGTTGTCGCCGCTGAGGTGGGTGGCCGCGAGTTCGCCGGACAGGCTCGTCGATACGTTCCAGTCCCGGATGGCGTCCGCGCCGCCCGGAGCCGCGGCCCGGGCGACATGGACGACCCGCGTCTCGGCCTTGCCGTAGCGGTTCGCTCCCAGTCGCGCCATGCTCAGGTCCCCGTGATGTGTTCGGGCCGAACGGGGACGCGAGTCAATGGCCGCCCGGTCGCCGCCCGCAGCGCCGCCACCACCGCCGGGGTGGACGAGATCGTCGGCGGCTCGCCCACGCCGCGCAGCCCGTACGGCGCGTTCGGGTCGGCCAACTCCAGCACCTGTACCTGCATCGGCGGGGTGTCGAGGATCGTCGGGATCAGGTAGTCGGTGAACGACGGGTTGGCGATCTTGCCGTCGCGCACCTGGATCTCCTCCATCAGGGCCAGGCCGATGCCCTGCGTCGTCCCGCCCTGGATCTGCCCCACGACCGACAGCGGGTTCATGGCCTTGCCGACGTCCTGCGCGGTCGTCACTTCCACGAGCCGCACCAGGCCGAGCTCGACGTCGACATCGGCGACCACTCGATGCGCTGCGAACGCGAACTGCACGTGCGCATCGCCCTGCCCGATGTCGCCACCGCCACCGTGGTCGCGCGACAGCGGCTCGGTCAGCCGGTGGTGGAACTCGCGGGTCTCCTCCACGAACGGCTGGCCGATGACGTCGACCACCGATGCGAGCACGGCACCGTCGGCGGCCACTACGTTGCCGTCGCGCAGGGTCGCCCGGTCGACGGGCAAGCCGCGCGCGGCCGCCAACACGAGGACGCGGTCCCGAACCGCCGCGCACGCCGCCTGCACCGCCCCGCCGGTGCAGTACGTCTGCCGCGACGCCGACGTCGATCCCGCGCTGCCAACACCCGTGTCGGCGGGGTGGTTGATCACGTTCTCCACGCCCAGCTCGGTACGCGCGATCTGGGCCATGACGGTGATGAGGCCCTGGCCGACCTCGGCCGCCGCGGTGTGCACCGTTGCGACGAGCTCACCGCCGACGGCCTCCAGCCGCACCCGAGCGGTGGAGTAATCGTCGAAGCCCTCCGAGTAACCGACGTTCTTGAAGCCGACCGCGTAGCCGACACCGCGCCGCACACCCTCGCCGTGGGTGGTGTTGGAGACGCCACCGGGTAACGCGCGCACGTCGATCATCCCCGCCGCCGGTCGACCCGCGGGCAGCGGCGCGGCCCGCACCCGGCGCAGCAGTTCGGCCACCGGCGCCGCACTGTCGATCACCTGTCCGGTCGGCATCAGCGAGCCGTCGCTCATCGCGTTGCGGATGCGCAGCTCGACCGGATCGAGGTTGAGCGCAACCGCCAGCTTGTCCATCTGCGACTCGTGCCCGAAGCAGGCCTGCACCGCCCCGAACCCACGCATTGCGCCGCACGGGGGGTTGTTGGTGTAGAGCACGTAGCTGTCGAGCAGCACGTTGTCGCATTCGTACGGCCCGACCGCGAAGCTGGCGGCATTGCTCGCCACGGCCGGCGAGCTGGACGCGTATGCCCCACCGTCGAGCACGATCTCAGCCTTGACGTAGACCAGCCGGCCGTCGCGGTTCGCGCCGTGCTCGAAGCGCATCTTCGCCGGATGCCGGTGCACGTGGCCGTAGAAGGACTCCTCGCGGGAGTACACCATCTTGATCGGACGGTTCGTGCGCAGCGCCAACAGACAGGCGTGGATCTGCATCGAGACGTCCTCGCGGGCCCCGAACGCCCCGCCCACTCCGGCCAACGACAGCCGCACCTTGTCGTCGGGCAGCCCCAGCGCCAGCGCAACCTGGGCCTGATCGACGTGCAGCCACTGGGTGGCGATGTAGAGATCGACACCGCCGTCCTCGGCCGGCACGGCCAGCCCCGACTCGGGGCCGAGGAAGGCCTGGTCCTGCATGCCGACCTCGTACTCGCCGGTGACGACGACATCGGCGGGCACGCTCGCGTCACCGCGGCGGATGCGGACGTGGCGCAGGATGTTGCCGCCGCCTGGGTAGTGCTCCTGCGTCGCGACGTCGTGCACCAGCGGCGACTCCGGCGCCATGGCCGCCCGGGTATCGGTGATCGGCTCCAGCACCTCGTAGTCGACCACGACCTTCGCCGCCGCCCGCCGGGCTGTCTCGGGATGGTCGGCCGCGACGATCACCACCGGCTCACCGGTGTAGCGCACCTCGTCGATCGCCAGTACCGGCTGGTCGGCGATCTCCAGTCCGTAGTGCTTGTTGCCGGGCACGTCCTCGTGGGTGAGCACCGCGGTGACGCCGGCCGTCGCGAGTGCCGGGCCGATGTCGATGCTGCGGATGCGCGCACGAGGGTGCGGGCTGCGTAGCGTGACGCCCCACAGCATGTCCTCCATCCAGAGATCGGAGGAGTACGCGAAGTCGCCCGTGACCTTCGGCGTCCCATCGGGCCGCAACGGGCTCTGCCCGATCCCGCCCGGCGCAACACGTTCCTTCGTCGAGTGGTCACTTGCGGCGCGAGTGGTCACTTGTAGCTGACCACTGGGCGCGTAAGTGACCACTCGACGGGAGGAGGAGCGAGGCCCGGTCATGACGACGTCCGCTGGGCGGCGAGGCGGACGGCGTCGAGGATCTTCTCGTAACCGGTGCAGCGGCACAGGTTGCCGGCGAGGGCTTCGCGGATGTCGGCGTCGGCCGGAGCGGGGTTGCGGGCCAGCAGGTCGTGCGCGGCCACGATCAGCCCGGGGGTACAGAACCCGCACTGCACCGCGCCGGTCTCGACGAAGGCCTGCTGGATCGGGTGCAGCTCGCCGCCCACGCCGGCCAAGCCCTCGACGGTGTGGACGGATCGCCCTTCAGCTTGGGCGGCGGCCACCAGGCAGGCGCACACCAGCGTCCCGTCGAGGTAGACCGAACACGAGCCGCACTCGCCCTGCTCGCACGCGTTCTTGGTGCCGGGAAAGCCCATTCGCTCCCGCAGCACGTAGAGCAGGCTTTCGCCCGGCCACACGTCATCGGCCTGCTGCTCGGCCCCGTTGACGTCGAATGTCAGCCTCATCGCGGCCACCCCTGATACTCGCTCCAGGCCCACTGCAGCGTGCGGCGGGCCAACACGGCGACGGCGTGACGACGGTAGTCGGCGCTGCCACGCACGTCGTCGATCGGACGGGCGTCCGCGCCGGCAAGCTCGCCGAACCGGGCCGCCACCGCATCGTCGAGTTCGCCCCGCGATTCCCACAGGCCGCGCTCGGTCAGCTCGCCTTCGAGGAACCACTCGGCGTCCGTCGTCGGCAGGACAGTCGGGCCGGCCGAGCCGATGCACCCGGCAACCATGCGCCGGGACGGATGCAGAGCCAGCGCGAACGAGCACACCGCGATCACCATTGCGTTCCGGGTGCCGACCTTGGCGAACTGCTGCGGCCCGTCGGCCACGGGCACGAGCACGGCCCGAATCAGCTCGTCGGGTTCGAGGACGTTGCGCTTCGGCCCGAGGAAGAAGTCGCGGACCGCAACCGTCCGCTCGCCACGCACCGACCCGACCTGCACGGTGGCCTCCGCCGTCAGCAGCGGCGGCAGCGCATCCCCGGCGGGAGACGCGGTGCCGAGGTTGCCCGCCAGCGTGCCGCGGTTGCGGATCTGCGGAGAGCCGACCGTGCGCGCGGCAATCGCCAGGCCCGGGACGAGCGCGCCGATCTCGGTGATGATGCGGGTGAACGGCACCGCGGCGCCGATGCGCACGTGCCCGTCCATGCGCTGCCACTCGGTCAGTTCGGCGACCCGGTTGAGGTCGAGCAGCGCGTCCGGGCGGCGCCGGTCGAAGTTGAGCTCGACCATGAGGTCGGTCCCGCCGCTGATCGGCACGGCATCGGGGCGCTGCGCCTTGGCCGCCAGTGCCTCGTCCCACGAGCCTGCGTAGAGGAAATCCATCACCGGCTCCCGGCGATCGTCGCGCTGGCCGCCGCGGCGGCCGACGCAAGACCCGCGGCGTCGGCGCTCTGCAGGACGCCGTCTGCCACTACCTGACGGCCACCGACGAACACGTGCTCGAGCTTCGGCGCGCCGAACACCAGTGTGCACAGCGGGTCGGCGATGCCCGCGCCGGCCAGTTCGTCGACGCGCCAGACCGCCAGGTCGGCCAGCTTGCCGGTCTCGATGCTGCCGAGTTCGTCCTGACGCCCGATGCAACGCCCCCCGCCCATCGTGGCCATCTCGAGGACTTCGCGGGCGGTCACGGCGAGCGGCCCACCGCGGTAGCGCGCCGCCAGCAGGGCCTGCTGCAGTTCGCCGATCATGCGACCGGACTCGTTGGACGCCGCGCCGTCCACCCCGAGACCCACCGGTGCGCCGGCGTCGAGCAGCCCGCGGATCGGGGCGATACCCGAACCGAGCCGGCCGTTGGACGTCGGGCAGTGGGCGACGCCGGTGCCGGTGGCGCCGAAGCGGGCGACGGCCTCGTCGGACAGGTGCACGCAGTGCGCCATCCACACGTCCCGGCCGAGCCAGCCCAGGTCCTCGGCGTACTGGGCCGACGTCCGCCCGAACTTCTCCAGACAGAACTGCTCCTCGTCCTGGGTTTCGGCGAGGTGCGTGTGCAATCGCACGCCGCGGGCGCGGGCCAGCTCGGCCGAGTCGCGCATCAGCTCCGCGGTCACCGAGAACGGCGAGCACGGCGCGACGGCAATGCGGGTCATCGCGTCGAACGACGGGTCGTGCCAGCGCTCGATGGCTGCCTCCGTGGCCGTCAGGATCTCGTCGTGCTTCTCGACGACGGAGTCCGGCGGCAGCCCGCCTTCGGACTGGCCGAGGTTCATCGAGCCACGCGCCGGATGGAAGCGCAGGCCGATCTCGCCGGCGGCGCGGATCTCGGCCTCGAGCAGGTCGCCGGCACCGGACGGAAAAACGTAGTGGTGGTCAGTGCTGGTGGTGCAGCCGGTCAGCGCCAGCCAGCCGAGGTTGGCGGCCGCGGAGGCGTGGACGAGCTCCGGGGTCAGCCGGGCCCAGATGGGGTAGAGCGTGCCCAGCCAGCCGAACAACGTGTCGTCGGTCGCGTAGCCGCGGGTGAGCCACTGGTACAGATGCGAGTGGGTGTTGACCAGTCCAGGTGTGACCAGGCAGCCACCGGCGTCGATGCGCGCCGCATCGGCGTATTCCGACGGGCTGCCGGCTCCGACTGCGACGATCCGCCCGCCGTCGAACACGACGTGCCCGTCCGCGTGCTCGGTGCCGGCCGCGTCAACCGTCGCGACGTGGCCGCCCTCGATCACGACCGCGGTACTCGGCGACAAGCGACACTCCTTCCGTCTGCGGTGCTCTGCCCGGCTGCCGGTCAGCTCCCGCGGTAAGTCGAGTACGCGAACGGGCTCAGCAGCAGCGGGACGTGATGGTGGGCCCCGGGGTCAGCGATCCGGAACACCACGATCACTTCGGGGTAGAACGTCGGCACGTCGAGGTAGTTCTCGGTGGCGAAACTGAGCTGGTAGACACCCGCGGCCGGCTCCCGCGCGAGGTCGGCCACCCGCCCGTCGGCGTCCGTGCTGCGCCGGGCCAGCTCGTGCCAGCCGTCATTGCCGCGCACACTCAACGTGACCTCGAGCCCGGTCGCCGGCCGCCCCGTCGTCGCATCGAGCACGTGGGTCGAGATGCTCATGACGGCTAGCCTCGCACAACCGCTGCTCAGCCGGCCCGGCCGAGCAGCCCCGCCAAGCCGGCCCAGCGCTTCGCCGCCCGGTCGCGGCGAACGATGCAGTTAACCCGCTGGCAGGCGATGGCGCCGTTGCGGACGGCTTGCTGCGCGTGGCCCAGTCGGTTCGCGCCTAACTCTGCCCGCCCGCGTCGAATGCCTTGGCCAATCTCAGCTGCACGATCGCGGCCAGTTCGTCGCGGACGACCGCGTGCTCGTCCTCGAGCCCGTTGCCCAGGCGCGCGCGCAGCGCCGCGAGGACTTGCTCCGCGGTCTTACCGGTGGCGCAGATCAGGAACACGTGGCCGAAGCGCTGCTCGTATTCGAGGTTGCCCGCATGCAGCGCCGCCTGAGTCCTCGCCTCCGGCGTCGCGGCCGCCGACTGCTCCTCCCGTGACCAGACCGACTCGCGTTCGGCGCCGGCCGCGCGCTCACCGATCCGCGGGTGCGCGCTCAGCGCCTGCTCGATGTCCGGCCAGCTCAGCCCGGCTATCGCCGCATCGGAGGCTTCGATCATCCGGGTGAGCGAGCCGTGCGGCCGGGTGCGCACGAGCTCGTCGTTCCAACGCATGCTGGCGCAGCACGGCGCGATGAGCTCGGCCGCCTCGGCCGGTGCGGCCTGGTCGAAGTCGTGCACCGTGGATCTTCCTGCGGATCGGCTGCTCATGACCGTCTCCGTGCAGGAGCGTCGGCAGGCGGGGCCGCCGTGCTGTCGCGGACGACCAGTTCGGTGGGAAGCACGACGTGGCGCGCGCGGCCGGCCGGCTGGGACTTCGAGCGCTCGATCGCGGCGATCAGTGCAGCGGCCGCCATACGCCCCTTGGCCCGGACGTCCTGCCGCACGGTCGTGAGGGCCGGCCGGGTGCGGCGGGCAAGCGGGTTGTCGTCGAAGCCGACGACCGACACGTCGTCAGGGACACGCAGGCCGGCGTCCTGGAGGGCACGGATCACGCCGCTGGCAATGGCGTCGGAGAAGCACAAAATGGCCGTTGGCCGATCCTCCAGAGCGAGCGCTTTCTGGGCCGCCGCGGTGCCGAGGTCGTGGGGATGGTCATGTGGCTGCCGGATGACCACCGGCTCGATCTCGGCAGTAGCGAGCGCATCGGTCCAACCGAGCAGTCGCTGCCGTTCCGTGTTCGCGACCAGGGCCGCCGGCGGCTGGGCCAGCACGCCGTACTCGCCTCCGTAGCCGGCCGTCACGATCGCCACCCGCCGGTGTCCGAGGTCGACGATGTGCTGCGCGGCAGCACGGGCTCCCAACCGGTCGTCGACGTTGATGCTGGCGATGCCGGGTGCCGGCGCCTGGTCGACGAACACAAGCGGCAGCCGCCGCCGCAACAACCAGCCCACAGCGGTGGAATGCGGATCGCAGGAGTAGACCAATGCGCCGTCGACGGCGACGTCGCGTGCGGGCACGATGGCGTCCTGCGGCGATCCCGGCAGCAGCGTCAACGCCAGCCCCGTCGATACCAGTTCGTCGGAGATGCCGGCGAGGAACGTCATGGCGACCTCGTCGGTGAGTGCGTACGTCAGGGTGTCGGACAGCAGCAGACCAACCGTGCCGGCCGTTCCGCTGGCCAGCGCTCGGGCGGTCGGATCTGGACCGACGTATCCGAGTTCGTCCGCGACGGCCAGAATCCGCTCACGTAACTCGGCCGAGAGTTGGTCGGGGCGGGAGAACGCATTCGAGACCGTCATGCGGCTCACCCCGACCTGCTCTGCGATCGTCTGCAGCGTGACTCGTCCCATGACTCTCCGGCTAGCTACCGGCCGGCAGCGTATGACGGCCAGCAGCGGCCCCAGTGGCCAGGGGTGGCGCGACGGCGTCGGCCAGCTTGCGCAGCGCGCCGGCGACGGTGCGGCGCAGCGGGGCCACGGGGAACCGATCGACATGGGGCACGACCGGTGCATCGGGCAGCGCGCTGCGGGGACCGTAGGCGCTGTCGACGGTTGCTCGCTGGGCCGTGATCATTGCGACTGCTAGCGAATCCATGCTCCTACTCCTCTTTCATCGACTTCTTCTTTACCAGTACAGTAGCGCAGGTTTCTATACCGGTCCAGTGAATTAAATGGCCGGCGTTTCCCGGTCAGCACTGCCCATGACCGCGCGGGTGCAGGAGGATCCACGGATGAGCGACGAGGAGTGGGAACGGTGACCCGATCGGCGGCCGACCAGGCGATCATGGCCGCGCGCATCGTCACCCCGGAAGGCGAGCACTCCGGCACGATCGTCATCCGCGACGGCCGCATCCTCGATATCCGCGACCGTCCGCCCCCGGGCGTCCAGACCGTCGTCGTGCCGGACGACCGCGTGGTGCTCGCCGGGCTGGTCGACAGCCACGTCCACGTCAACGAACCCGGGCGCACGGAATGGGAAGGCTTCGCGTCCGCGACCGACGCCGCCGCCGCCGGCGGGGTGACGACGATCGTCGACATGCCGCTGAACAGCATCCCGCCCACCGTCGACGTCGCCGCACTCGAACTCAAGCGGGCCGCAGCTGAAGGCCAGCTCACGGTTGACGTCGCGTTCTGGGGCGGTGCCGTTCCGGGGAACGACGGTGAGCTGTTGGCGCTGCACGAGGCCGGCGTGGTCGGCTTCAAGTGCTTCCTGCTGCCGTCGGGCGTGGACGAGTTCGCGCCCCTCGACGCAGCCGGCGTGGCCGCCGCCATGGCCGAGATCGCCAGCTTCGACGGTCTGCTCATCGCCCACGCCGAGGACGGGGCCGTTATCAGCGCGGCGCCCGATGCCCACGGCCCGCGCTACGCCGACTTCATCGCGTCCCGGCCGGAGGCGGCCGAAGTCAGCGCCATCGCTGGCCTGCTCCAGCAGACCCGACGCACCGGCTGCCGGACCCACATCGTGCATCTGTCCAGCGCCACGGCGCTGCCACTGATCCGGGCGGCCAAAGACGCCGGCCTACCGGTCACGGTCGAGACCTGCCCGCACTACCTCACGCTGCGGGCCGAGGACATCCCCGACGGCGCGACCCAGTTCAAGTGCTGCCCGCCGATCCGCGACGACGCCAACCGAGACCTGCTCTGGGGCGGACTCACCGACGGCACGATCGACCTGATCGCGTCCGATCACTCGCCCTGCCCGCCGTCGGCGAAGCGCCTGGATACGGGCGACTTCGGTGCGGCGTGGGGTGGAATCGCGTCCGTCCAGCTGGGTCTGGCCGCCGTGTGGACGGAGGCGGCGCGGCGGGGCATCCCGCTCACCGACGTCAGCCGTTGGATGGCAGCCGGCCCGGCAACCCTCACCGGCTTGCGCGACCGGGGCACGATCGCTCCCGGTCAGCGCGCCGACCTGTGCGTCTTCGCGCCGGACGAACGCTTCGTCGTCGACCCGGCGCGGCTGCGGCACCGGCACCCGCTCACCCCCTACGCCGGCCGGGAGCTGTGCGGGGTCGTGGAGCAGACGTGGTTGCATGGTCTGCCGATCCGTGACGGCGACCGGCGCGGGCAGCTCGTCCGCCCGGGAAGGAGCGCGATGGGAGCCGACCGTGCCTGACGAGCGCCGCGACGTGCGTCAGCTTCCCGACCTCGCCGGCCTGGCCCTCGGCGGCAGCGTCGTCTACGCCAACGACGAGACGTTCGCGCCCGCCCACAACCTGATCGCGCCCGCCCCGCCGGAATTCGACCCATCGACCTTCAGTTACCGCGGCAAGGTCTACGACGGGTGGGAGACCCGGCGTCGCCGCACGCCCGGCGAGGACTTCGCGATCGTGCGGTTGGCCGCGCCTGGCATCGTCCGCGCCGTCGACGTCGACACGTCGTACTTCACCGGCAACTTCCCGCCGTTCGCGTCGGTCGAGGCGACGACGATCCTCGGCTACCCGACGGCCGAGGAGCTGCTCGCCGCCGAGTGGACCCCGCTCGTGGACCGGACCGCGCTCGAGCGCGACGCGGCCAACCGGCTGAGCGTCTCCGCTCCCCAGCGGCTGGCGACGCACCTCCGGCTCACCATCCACCCCGACGGCGGCGTCGCCCGCTTCCGCGCCTACGGCGAGGTCGTGCCGGACCCGCGCCGCCTGGGCGGTCGGGTCGACCTGGCCGCCGCGCTGTCCGGCGGCCGCATCGAGGACTGCAGCAACATGTTCTACTCCGCGCCGGCCAACGTGCTCGGCCCGGGACGGGCCCAGGTGATGTCCGACGGTTGGGAGACCTCGCGGCGGCGCGACGACGGCAACGACTGGCTGATCGTGCGCCTGGGTGCGACCGGGGTCCTGCACCACGCGGTCATCGACACCACCCGCTTCGTAGGGAACGCGCCGGGCTGGGCCCGGCTGTCCGACGCCGGCACCGGCACCGAGTTGCTGCCGCGCACCCGGTTGCTGCCCGACACCGAGCACCGCTTCGCGATCGTGTCCACCGCCGAAGTCGGGCTCGTCCGGCTCGACATCTACCCCGACGGCGGAATATCGCGCCTGCGGCTGTTCGGCGCGGTCCCGTCCAACGCGCACGAGACGATCGCCCGACGCTGGCTGGACCTGTTGCCTCCCGAACAGGCCGCGGCCGTCGCCCACGACAAGTTTTTCGACTGACAGCGAGGTGCATCCATGACCACCCCCGACCTGACCGGCGTCACCGTTTCCGGTCCAGACGTAGAGCGCTCCGATGAGGTGCTCACCGACGACGCACTGGCATTCGTCGCCGCGTTGCACCGGCGCTTCGCGGGCACCCGCAACGACCTGCTGCACCAGCGCGAGCTGCGGCGGGCCGAGGTGGCCCGCACCGGGAAGCTCGACTTCCAGCCCGACACCGCGCACATCCGCGAAGGCGACTGGACCGTTGCGCCCGCGCCGGCGGACCTGCAGGACCGCCGGGTAGAGATCACCGGACCCACCGAGCGCAAGATGATGATCAACGCGCTGAACTCCGGCGCGAAGGTGTGGCTGGCCGACCTCGAGGACGCCAACACGCCGCACTGGCGCAACGTCGTGGGCGGACAGGTCAACCTGCGCGACGCGGTTGCCGGTACCGCCTCGTTCACCGGCCCCGACGGCCGGGAGTACAAGCTGCGCGACGACGTCCGGCTGGCGACCATCGTCGTGCGGCCGCGCGGCTGGCACCTCGACGAACGCCACATCACCATCGACGGCGATCCGGCCGTCGGCGCCCTCGTCGACTTCGGCCTGCACTTCTTCCACAACGCGAAGCCCTTGCTGGACAAGGGATCCGGGCCGTACTTCTACCTGCCGAAGATGGAGAGCTACCGCGAGGCCCGGCTCTGGAACGACGTGTTCACCGCGGCGCAGGCCGAGCTCGGCGTGCCCCAGGGCAGCGTCCGCGCCACCGTGCTGATCGAGACCATTCCCGCCGCGTTCGAGATGTCGGAGATTCTCTACGAACTACGCGAGCACGCGTCCGGGCTCAATGCCGGCCGCTGGGACTACCTGTTCAGCATCATCAAGTACTTCCGCGATGCCGGCTCGGACTTCGTGCTGCCGGACCGGAACTCGGTGACGATGACGGCGCCGTTCATGCGGGCGTACAGCGAGCTGCTCGTGCGCACCTGTCACGAGCACGGCGCCTTCGCGATCGGTGGGATGGCCGCGTTCATCCCGTCCCGCCGCGACCCCGAGGTGAACGAGCGCGCATTCGCCAAGGTCCGCGAAGACAAGCAGCGCGAAGCGTCGGCGGGCTACGACGGCTCGTGGGTGGCCCATCCCGGCATGGTCGAGCTGTGCGCCGAGGTTTTCGACGCCACCCTCGGCGAGCGGCCCAATCAGCTCGACCGGCTGCGAAAGGACGTCACGCCCGACGCGGGCAAGCTGATCGACCTGCACGGCGTCGACGGTGCCGTGACGAGTGCAGGGCTGCGCTCGAATGTCAGCGTCGGGCTGCGTTACCTGGCCTCCTGGCTGGGCGGCAACGGCGCGGCCGGCATCGACAATCTCATGGAGGACGCGGCGACCGCCGAGATCTCCCGCTCGCAGATCTGGCAGTGGGTGCACAACGGCGTGACGCTCAGCGATACCGGCGAGACGGTGACGGCCGAGCTGGTGCGCTCGCTGCTGGCCGAGATCGAACTCGACGGCACCCAAGGCGACGAGGCCCGCACGCTGTTCGAGCGGGTCGCCCTCGACGACGACTTCGCCCCGTTCTTGACGGTGCCCGCATACGAGTTGATCGACTGATGCTCGACCCCGGTTTCGCCGACCGCCTCGACGCGTTGCTGGCGGACGACGACGCCGAACGGACCCGCCGGTACCCCGGGCGGGCGCTGGAGCGGCAGCCGGTGCACACCGTCTACGTGCCTGCGGACCGGGTTACGGCCGACACCCCGGCGCAGTGGGGCGTCGCCGCACTGGCGGCGCTCGACGAGCACGGCCCGCTGCCGGACTGCGACGCCACGGTGGTCGAGCTGGTGCGGGCCAAGCTGCGGGCCGAGCCGATCGAGGATCTGCGCGTCGATCTCGAGGACGGCTACGGCACCCGCTCGGACGACACAGAAGACGCCGACGCCCGCGCCGCCGCCAGCGCGCTGGCGCGGTCGGTCGCCGCGGCGGCAGGGCCGAGGTGTTGCGGCGTCCGGATCAAGTCGCTGGAGGGACCAACCCGGCGGCGCGCGCTGCGCACTGTCGAGTTGTTCCTGCACACCCTGCTGGCCGACGGCCCGCTGCCGCCCGGGTTCCGGATCACGCTGCCCAAGGTCACGTCGGTGCGCCAGGTCGAGGCGATGGCCGAGGTGTGCGCGGCGCTCGAAGCGGCGTACGACCTCGCCGCGCTGCGCTTCGAAGTGCAGGTAGAGACACCGCAGGCGATCGTCGGACCGGACGGCACCGCGTTGGTCGCGCCGATGATCCACGCTGCGGCCGGTCGTTGTGCCGGGCTGCACTACGGCACGTACGACTACAGCGCTGCCGTAGGCATCGCCGCCGCGTACCAGAGCATGGAGCACCCGGCCGCCGACCACGCCAAGGCGGTGATGCAGGTCGCGGCTGCGGGGACGGGGGTGCCGGTCTGCGACGGCTCGACGAACGTGCTGCCGGTGGGCGACGCCGCTGCGGTGCGCGCCGCGTGGGCGCTGCACTCCCGGCTGGTGCGGCGCTCGCTGGAGCGGGGGTACTACCAGGGCTGGGACCTGCATCCGGCTCAGCTGCCGACGCGGTTCGCGGCCACGTTCGGGTTCTACCGCGACGGCGCGCCGGCCGCGGCCGCGCGGCTGCAGGCTTACCGCGACCGGCGGTCCGCCGGCGTCCTCGACGAACCGGCGACCGCCCGCGCCCTGACCGACTTCCTCCGCCGCGGCATCGACTGCGGCGCGCTCGACCCCGCCAACTACCCCGTCGAGTCCTCCCGTTGAGTGACGTATTTGCATGATCAGAGACGGCGGAAACCGCCGTCTCTGATCATGGCGATACGTCACTCAACGGAAAGGACGCGACGGGAAGGACTCGACGGAAGTGGACGGGGGTGGATCAGGGGACGGGATCGGGCCAGGTCGGGGAGCGGCCGAGCAGAGCCACGACGCGCTCGAGTTGGCCGGCCCCCTCGGCCGCTTCGACCATCGGGCGGAACGCGGCACCGGGGGCCAGGCGAGCCTCGCCCGTCGGCACCCGCGTCGCGACGGCGTACGCCGCGTCGAGCAGCGCCGGCTCGAGGTCCAGCGGGCGGCCGAGCGATTTGGCCAGATCCCAGCCGTGGGCGACGTAGTCGACGAAATGAAAGCTGATCGCCTGCGCGGCCGGGAACTCCAGCGTGGGGCTGATCTCGGGCAGGCGGAAGCTGCGCTGCAGCACATCGGGACCGGCGAACGCGGCCAGCACCAGGTCGCTCGCCGCGGCATAGGCCACTGCTGGATCGCCGTCGATCGGGTGGTCCACCCACACCGCCGGATCGGCGCCGTTGCCTTCGGCCGCGGCGGCGAACCCGTGGTGCTGCGTGATCATGTGGGTGAGCAGATCGGCGACCGTCCATCCCGCGCACGGCGTCGGGCGGCCGAGGTCGTCGAGTGTGACGTGTGCGGCCACCTCGACGCTGGCCAGCACCGCCTCCCGATCCAGCCGCTGTACGTCCACCGCCGCTCCTGTCCCGTGCCCCCTGTGGCCAGCCGCGGACCATCGGAGGTCCGCTACTGCTCGTGTCAGCGATCGACGGCAGACTATAGGGGCCAGCCGGCCAGCGAGGGTCGACTATCACCACGAACGGGGCGAGCGACCCAGCCATGAACGAACTGACTCGGGCTGCAGTGCGCGGGCTGGGTTTCGTGCAGGGCAGCGTCCGGGCCCGACCGGCCGTGGCGCTCGCGACGGCCGGTTTCGCCGCGGCCAGTTTGGTCGTCGTGGCCGGCGGTCGAGTGGGCACCGGTACGTCGGTCATCCCGCTCACCGACTGGTCCGGGCTGCAGGCCGTGCGCGGCCGCAACGACATTGACGACCTGCCCGGCACGCTGATGCGTTGCGGCATCATCGCCCTGCTGATGTTATGGCTCGTCGCGATCCGACTGCACCACGCGGGCACTTGCTCCGAGCGCAGTGTGTGGTTCATCGGCGGTGCATGGGCGACGCCGTTCGTCATCGGGCCGCCGGTGCTGAGCAACGACGTCTGGTCCTACGCCGCGCAGGGTCTGCTGCTCCGAAGCGGGCTGGACCCGTACTCCGTAGGCCCGTCCGCGCTCGGCAACGTCCCCGCCGTCGCCGCGGTCGACCCGTCCTGGCGCAGCGCGACCAGTGCATACGGGCCACTGGCCACAACGGCCCAGCACCTCGCTATCGCGATCAGTGGCGGCAGCCCTCTCGGCGCGGTGATCGTCTTTCGCGCGCTCGGGCTAGCCTGCTTCGTCGCCATCGGCCTGCTGGCGGCCGATCTGGCCGGCCCGCGTCGCGTGCAAGCCCTCACGCTGACGGTCCTCAATCCGTTGGTGCTGCTGCACGTCGTCTCGGGCGCCCACCTCGACGGCTTGTTGTGTGCGCTGGTGCTCGCCGCGATCGTGGCCGCGCAACAGCGCCGCTGGCTGCTCGCTGTTGTCTTGGCCTGCGCGGCCGCCTCGGTGAGAGCACCAGCGTTCGCCGCTGTGCTGGCGATCGTCGTGGTCCACACCGAAGGGGTGCGGGGCCGATTGCTGTGGCGCACGGCCGCCCGCGACGTCGCCGTGGCCGCAGTCAGCGTTGCGGCTTTCGCCGCCGTCGTGGCCGACGGATGGGGCTGGGTGCATACGGTCAACGCGCCGGCGCTCGGCCGCACGCCGCTCGCGCCGGCCAGCCTGCTCGCCGATCTGTACGACCCGATCGTCGCGGGGGCTTCGTTCGACGACCTCGCCGCGGGCGGGCGCATCACCAGCATGGTGGCGGCAGTGTGCATCGTCGGCTACCTCACCGTGACCGCGTACCAACGTCCGCTGGCCCGCACCATCGGCTACGGCCTGCTCGCCCTCGGCTTCCTCGGCCCGGCGTTGTACCCGTGGTATCTGCTCTGGGGCATCGTCTGTCTGGCGCCGACGGCCCGGACGGCGCGTCGCGACTGGATCGTGCTCATCAGCGGCTTCGCGTGCTTCCTGAGCCAGCCGGGCCTCAGCACGGCCGCGTCGGTGATTCTCAGCCTCGTCGCGCTGCTGATCGCTGCCGCCATCGTGGCCCCGCGCGCGCTGGCCCGGCGCCGGACAGCCGCAGCGTCAGCTCGGGCCGCCATGACCGCCGATGCCGTGCCCGCACCCCGCGATCGACCTCGGGGCGGCTCGGACGCACCCGCTTCGTCGGGTGAGCCGGGGGTCAGCGTGGGTGGCTGACGATTCGAGCGCCGCGCGCGGGCACCGCCGTGATGTTGCGCATCGTCGTCCGCTCCGGTCGGCCGCCGGGTGAAATATCGACGCGCTGCAGCACCGTCTTGAGCACCGCATGCGCCTCGGTCATGGCTAGCGCGGCGCCGAGACACCGCCGGATGCCGCCGCCGAACGGGATCCACGTCGCAGGCGGCGGATTGGCAACGAGGAACCGCTCAGGTCGGAATTCCTCCGGCGCGGGCCACACTGCCGAACGCCGCTGAACGAGCGCGATCGAGGGAAAGATGACGATGCCGGGCGGCAGGTCGTAGCCGGCCACCCGCGTCGGAGCCGCCAGCCGCCGGGCGATTTCGCGAATGACCGGACGCAGCCGCATCACCTCTTTCACAGTCGCGTCGAGGTAGGCCGCGTCATCCTCGTCGGCCGCGCGCTGAACCCGGGCCAGCACGTCGGGCAACCGGGACAGATCATGAAACGCCCAAGCGAGGGTGGACGCCGTCGTTTCGTGGCCGGCGAGCAGCAGCGTGACCAGGTGATCGCGCAGTTCCGCGTCGCTCTGGTTGGGGTCGGCGACGAGCAGCTTGGACAGCACGTCGGTGCGCCCGACCAGGTCGGTGGCCGCGCGGCGGTCGGCGATCTCGGCGTAGATGACGGCATCGGTCTGGTCGCGCAGTTGGTAGAACGCCTTCCACGGGCCGAACGCGGCCAGGCGCGGGTACAGCCAGCCGAGGAAGATCACCGGTCCGATGCGCACCAGCCGCTGCAATAACGGGCGCATCTCGTCCAGCCGCTGGGAGTCGGTCACGCCGAAGACGATCCGCAGGATGACGTCGAGGCTGATGTCGTTCAGGTGCGGGTGGACGGCGAACGACCGACCGACCGGCCAGCGCGCGAGCTGCTCGACGGTGAGTTGTTCGACGATCTCGCCGTAGCTGCGCATGGCTTCGCCGTGGAACGCGGCCATGACCCGTTTGCGAGTGGCGAGGTGGGCTTGTTCGTCAAGCAGCAACACGGAGTGCTCGCCCATGACCGGACGCAAAATTGCGTTTCCCTCGCCGGCGTGAAACGTCGTCGTCGGCCCCGCGAACACCTCGCGGATGTGCTCCGGCCGAGTCAGCACGACCGTCTTGCCCGATGTCGCCAGGTCGATCGAGAACACGTCGCCGTAGCGCTTGTGCCACCGCGGTTGCACCCACTGCGCCCCGCCGAGGAACAGCAGGGTCTGCAGCACACTCGGCAGCCGGGGTCCGGGCGGCAGCGCGGCGTCGCTGGGCTGGTTGCGCCGTGGGCTCAGACGTTCGGTGACGGCCATGGCCTACCTCCGCACCCTGGGGATCGCAGTTTGCAAATTCTATACATCCGTATAGGACGTCTGTCTAGATGTGCTGGCTACCATGCCAACCGTGGGGCATCGAGAGCAGTTGCTCGCCGCCGCGCGTCGGCTGCTCGAGCGACGCGGGTACGCCCACATCACCGCGCGCGATCTCGTCGCCGAGTCCGACACCAACCTGGCCAGCATCGGTTACCACTTCGGCTCCAAGGCGGCGCTGCTGAACGCGGCCATCGAGTCGGCGTTCGAGGACTGGACCGAGCAACTCGCCGCGCTGGTGATGGCCGATCCGACCGCGACCCCGATCCAGCGCGGGATGGCGACCTGGGTGGCGGTGCTCGAAAGCCTGCCGGCGCGGCGGCCCATCCTGCAGTCCTATGTCGAGGCCCTCGCCCAGGCCCAGCGCGACCCCGACCTGCGGGCCCAGCTTGCCGAGCATTACCGACGGGCGCGCGCCCGCGTCGCCGAGTTGGTTGCCGAGTCGTTGGCCGACGGCACCGCGGCCGACGACCCGCGCTGCCGGGCGATTGCCACGTTCGTCATCGCGGTGTGCGACGGCCTGTCGGTGCAGTGGTTGCTCGATCCGGAGCACGCGCCGAACGGCGAGGAACTGTTGGCCGGGCTGGCCACCGTGTGGGCGGCGTCGTTCCCAGCGGGTTGAGCGACTACCGGCTCTTGCCGCCGGAGATCTCGCGCACCGCCGGTCGCACATCGGCGAGGTACACGCTCGAAACGACCGCCGAGATCAACGAGATGATGCCGAGCGGCGGCGAAAGGTAGCTACCAAGGAATCCCGAGACGACGAGGATGGCGAGCCACACGGGCTTGGTCAGCTTGTCGACAGCGGGGAACGCCGCCGCCTTACGGGTGGCACAGTCGACGATTGCCCAGACGCGCAACGCGACCAGACCCCAGAACAAGATCTGGCCGGTCCAGTAGTACAGGTCATCCAGCGTTGACACGCAGCCCAGCCTACCGACGCGGGCCGTGCCGCGCCGTCATGCGATCTTCGTGCTCGAAACCACCGCCCCGCTCCGGCGGTACCGGAGCGGGGCGGCGTGGGTGCAGAACGAGGGGCCGAACGGGTGCCCCGGCCGCCTCGATCAGGAGCTGGTGGCCTTCTTGGCCGGGGCCTTGCGGGCGGTGGACTTGCGCGCCGCGGCCGTCGACTTGCTGGCCGTCGACTTGCTCGCCGTCGACTTGCTGGCCGTCGACTTGGCGGCGGTGGCCTTGTTGGCGCTCGTCTTCTTCGCGGCGGACGCGGTCGTGCTGCTCTTGCGCGCCGTGGTCTTGGCCGGCTTGCTCGGGGTCGCCTTACGCGCACTCGGTGCTGGGGCCGCGGTCTTGCCGCTGCTGGGCTTGGCCGCGCGCTTGCTGCCACGGCCGGTCAGGGCCTGCGCCGGCTTGACGACGCGATCCTGCACGGTTTCGACAACGACGCCAGTCACCGACTCGGCGGTGTTGACGAGCTTGGCGACGCGGTCGTCCTTCTTGACCGAGCTGTAGAGCTCCTCGGCCCGGTCGGTGACCGTGGTCGAGTAACCGCGAGCCTGCGCGACGTACGGCTCGATGGCGGCCTTGATCGCGTCGAGGTTAACGGCCTTTTCGGCTTGTGCGAGCAGCTCGCTCACGGCGTCGGCGGCCCGGGCGCTGAGCTCGGAAACGCTGTCCTTGGCGGCCTGCTTGCCCTGCGCGATTGCGCCGTCGGCGTAGGAACGGATGTCACGGGTGGTCGGCATGCTGTCACTCCCTGGTGTTGGCGGATGTTCAGTTCGTCGTGCGATGCGCAGCGGTGACTAATCGCCGACCGCGGCGGTGCTGGCGGCCGCCGCAGCAGCCGCAAGCAGTTGGGCGTTCTCACGCCGGAACGACTCATAGATGTCGATCAGGACTTGCTTCTGACGCTCGCCGAGTCCTTCGTCGGCCAAGATCGCCGATACCAGCTCCGGATCGCCTTCGCGGGTCTCGAGGATTCCGGCCCGCACGTATAGCTGCTCAGCGGAGATCCGAAGACCCTTTGCGATCTGCTGCAGAATTTCCGCGCTCGGCTTGCGCAGTCCGCGTTCAATCTGCGAGAGGTACGGGTTGGACACCCCGGCGAGCCGAGCCAGCTGACGCATCGAAACCTGCGCCTGCTCACGCTGCTCCCGGATGAATTCTCCGATCGTCGCGCTCGCTCGCTTGGCCTGCTCTTTCGGCCCGTCTGCAATCACCTGTCCATTGTTACCGGCGGCTGCTAGCAATTGCAAGCGCCCAGCTAGCGACCCTCGTCACGCCAGTACGACAGATTTCGAATTGCTCCTGTGTGCTGACATTGAACTGAGACCGGCGCAAGACCAACTGGCCGGTCCCGCCATCCTGAGCACACCCTGCTCGCCCCGCAGCTCGTCACCCGGAGTTTTTCATGCAGACCCTCGCGCGGATTGCCATCCAAAAACGGTGGTACGTCATCGCCGGTTGGATCGTCTTCATCATCGGTGCGCAGTTCATCGCCGGTGCAGCGGGAGGCGCGTCCTACAAGGACGTCTTCACCCTGCCGCACACCGAGACGCAGAAGGTGCTCGACCTCCTGCGCGCTGACGGACAGACCGGCCAGACCGGCCAGGTCGGCGCCGTCGCCGTGCACGCCAAGACCGGCAAGCTCAGCACCCAGCGAGCGCCTGAGGGCCTGAACCCCGCGCTGGCCAAGCTGTGTTCGGCGAACCTGCACGTCGCCACCATCAGCTCCCCGTGGCAGGCGATCAACTGCGCACGGCCGAACGACACGAAGCCCGGCACCGGCACGCTGCTCAGCAAGGACGGCACGGTCGGCATCGTCAACATCGCGTGGGAAGGCAACGAGAACGACGTCAAGAACTTCACCGGCGTCTACGACGACCTCAAGGGCCTCGGTAACGCAACCACGCAATACGAGTTCACCGGTGGTGCCTTCTCCAACCTGGCCGCCGAGCAGAAGGGGATCCCACCGGAGGTTTTGGGATTCATCGCCGCCCTGATCATTCTCGGCCTGGTGTTCCGAACGCTCGGTGCGGCCGTCACGCCATTGCTGAGCGCGGCCGCCGCCCTGGGCAGCGGGCTGGCCCTGATCTCGTTGCTCAGCCACACGATGAACGTCGCCACCTTCGCGACCCAGCTCGCGCAACTGATGGTCATCGGTGTCGGTGTCGACTACGCGCTGTTCATCGTCACCCGACATCGGCGCAATCTGCTGCGCGGCATGTCGGTGGCCGACTCGATCACACTGTCGATCAACACCTCGGGCCGCGCCGTGCTCTTCGCCGGCGCCACCGTCTGCGTGGCCATCCTGGGTCTGTGCGCGCTCGGGGTCAGCTTCCTCTACGGCGTCGCCGTGGGCACCTCGATCGCGGTGGCCCTGACGATGATCGCCTCGTTGACCCTGCTGCCGGCCGTGCTCTCGCTGCTCGGGTTGAAGGTGCTGCCCCGCCGGGTGCGCAAGGCGATCAAGGCCGGCACCTACAGCCATGACTCGCACAAGACCCGCTGGGCGTCGTGGGCCGACTTTGTAGCCACCAACAAGGCCGTTCTCGGTTGCGTTGCGGCCGCGGTCATCGTCGTCCTCGCCATCCCGTTCTTCTCAATGCGGCTCGGCCACGCCGACGAGAGCACCGACCCGGCGACGAGCACGACCCGCAAGGGCTACGACCTGATCAGCCAGGCGTTCGGTAAGGGCTACAACTCCACGCTCGAGCTGGTGCTCAGCGGCCCGACCGCGACCGACCGTGGCTATCTCGGGTCTGTCGCCAACCAGCTCGAGACCGTGCCCGGGGTCGACCGCAGCAGCATCAACCCGTCGCCGATCGCCAAGAACCTGTCGTTCGTCGAGTTCAAGACGACCACGTCGCCGCAGGATCCGAAGACGACAGCGCTGGTGAAGACACTGCGGCGCGAGCTCACGCCCAAGCTGGAGCAGACGTCACCGAACCAGGCTTACGTCTTCGGCCAGACAGCGGTGTTCGTCGACTTCTCCAAGGTGCTTTCAGCGAAGATGCCGCTGTTCTTCCTAGCCATCATCGGATTGTCGTTCCTGCTGCTCATGCTCGCGTTCCGCAGCCTTCTCATCCCCGCGACGGCCGCGGTGATGAACCTGTTCGCGGCCGGCGCTTCGTTCGGCGTCGTCGTCGCGATCTTCCAGTGGGGCTGGTTCTCGGAGGCGTTGGGCATCGGCACGGGCGGCCCGATCGACGCGTTCCTGCCTGTGTTGTTCTTCGCCATCCTGTTCGGGCTGTCCATGGACTATCAGGTTTTCCTGGTCAGCCGGATGCACGAGGAATGGGTGCACACCGCCGACAACAAGCGCGCGATCCGGGTCGGTCAGGCCGAGACCGGCGGCATCATCACGGCGGCTGCGCTGATCATGATCGCTGTGTTCGGCGGCTTCCTGCTCGGGGATGCGCGCGCGATCAAGCTGATCGGTATCGGCCTCGGTGGTGCGATCTTCCTCGACGCGTTCATCCTGCGCACGGTGCTCGTACCGTCGCTGATGCACTTGTTCGGGCGCGCGAACTGGTACTTCCCGAAGTGGCTGGACCGCGTCACGCCACAGGTGTCGGTCGAACCGGCCGAAGACCAGCACGTGCGCGATCTTGGCGACGAGACGGAAGGCGAGCGACTGGCGCGGGTCTAGCCCGCCAGCAACTCGGCCCGGGTGAGTGGCAGGCCGCTGGCGCCGCCCGGGCCGGGTCGCACCGCCAGCACCTGGTTGACGCCGATCCGGTTGGACTCGAACGCGAGCGCCGAACCGGCCATGTACAGCCGCCAGATGCGCGCCCGCGCCCCGCTGGTGGCCCGAACGGCTTCGTCCCAGCCGGCTTCCAGGTTGGCGACCCACGCCCGTAGCGTCAACGCGTAATGCTCGCGCAGGGACTCGACGTCGCGCACCTCGAACCCGGCGCCCTCGATCGCTTCGACCATCATCGCGATCGGTTCCAGTTCGCCGTCGGGAAAGACGTAGCGATCGATGAACGACGTCTTGGAGAAGGCCATGGGCACACCGGGGCGGCGGGCTATTGCGTGGTTCAGCAGCCGACCTCCCGGCCGAAGCAGCTTGAACAGGTCGGCGGCATACACCGGCAGCATGGCCGCACCGACGTGCTCGGCCATGCCGATGCTGGAGATCGCGTCGTAGGGACCGTCGGTCACTTCGCGGTAGTCCTGGACGCGGATCTCGACCAGTTCGGAGACGCCCTCGTCGACCATCCGCTTCGTCGCGTACTCGGCCTGTTCGTACGAGATCGTGACACCGACGACGTGTGCCCCGTAGGTCCGGGCGGCATGCAGTGCGAACGTGCCCCAACCGCAACCGACGTCGAGCACCCGCAGCCCGGGTTTCAGGCCCAGCTTGCGGGCGACCAGGTCGCACTTGGCGAACTGTGCGTCGCTGAGCTCGAAGTCGGGGCCGGGTGGCTGGGCCCAATACGCGCACGAGTACGTCATCGAATCGCCGAGGACGATCCGGTAGAAGTCGTTGCCGACGTCGTAGTGGTGGGCGATGGCCTCGGCGTCGCGGTGCTTGCTGTGCCGACGGCCGACGAGCCGAGCCTCCTCAGCCGGCGGCTTCGGCGGCAGGCCGATGACGCCGAGCTTGACGACGGCCTTGGCCAACGCGCGCTTGGTCGCGCGGTCTACCACGACACCGGGTCCCTGCTCGGGAACGGCGACCTGAGCGAGTTCGTCGAGCCCGGCGAACACATCCCCGTCGATCTGGATGTCGCCGGAGACGTAGGCCCGCGCAAAGCCGAGCTCATTGGGCGCCCACAGCAGCCGGCGTAACGCCCGCCGGTTGCGGATCGTGATCCGCAGAGCCGCGTCGGACGGACCGACCTCGCTGCCGTCCCAACAGCGCACCTTGATCGCCACGCCGTCACCGAGGGCCGCGGCCACCAGCGGTTGCAACGTCTCGGCCACCGTCATGTGTTGTCTCCCCGGATTGGATGAGTTGCCCTCACCGTCAGGTCTACCCCTTGGCCCTCCCTGCGGAACCGGCCGGGTTGCTACTGTCAGCCCATCCGCGCTCATCTGTCCCCCGTGGCCGTGATCGCTGTCGGCGGCGGGATCGGCTCGATGTTGCGTTACCTGCTCGCCCGGGGCCTGCCGCGCGCCACCGACGCGTTTCCGGTCGCAACGCTGCTGACCAACCTGCTCGGCGCGCTGCTGCTCGGCGCGCTGGTCGTGGCCGTGACCGAGGTGTGGCGCCCGCACCGTCTCGTTCGCCCGGCCTTGGGCACCGGGCTGCTGGGCGGGTTCACCACGTTCTCGACCTTCGCCGTCGAGATCCGCTCACTGCCGTTGCCGATGTCGGTCGGTTACCTCGTCAGCTCGGTCGTGGGCGGCTTCGGGCTGGCCGCCCTGGGGATGTGGTGCGTGCGCCATCTCGAGCCGCATCTGCACTTGGCGGCCGAGCACGAGGTCGTGGATCCCTACGACCCGGACCTGCCGTGATCGTGCTCCTCGTCTTCGCCGGCGGCGCGGTCGGCTCGGCGCTGCGCTACGTCACCGACCGGTGGGTGCAGTCCCACCATGCGCTTCGGTTCCCCCTGGGGACGCTGGCCGTGAACCTCGTCGGCTGCTTCGTGCTCGGCGCCGTCTCCGGCGCGGTGGCCGACGGCGGCTGGTCCGATCACGTGCAGGCTCTGGTCGGAACCGGGTTCTGCGGTGGCCTGACCACGTTCTCGACGTTCTCGGTCGAGGCGGTGGACCTGCTCCACGGCCGCCTGACCATCCGCGCGGGCGGGTACGTCGTGCTCAGCACCGGTCTTGGCGTTGTCCTCGCCGCCCTGGGCTGGGCCGTGGCCTAGACCCCGGACCGAGCCGGCGTCGCCTAGAACATCCCCGGAGGACGCTGCACCACGTTCACGGCGCCATGGCGTCAAGAATTACCGTCCGGGTCGCTTGCGGACGCTCGACCCAGGGCGCGTGACCGGCGCGGTCCAACACGATCCGCCGGCCGTCAGACAATGCGGCGTACAGAGGATCCGCGGCCGTCCATGGACGCGGGTCGTCCGCGCCGAACAACATGGTCACCGGCACCGTCACCGCTCCGGCAAGCTCGATCAGATCTTCGGTGGCACGGTCGCCCCACAGTTGCCGGTACAAGTCGACGTTGATCACTGCGTCCGGCGGGCGCGTCGACCAGAGCGATTCGGCGTGGGCAGCGGCATCCGACGACGGCGAGAAGTCGGGGCGCCACTGCAACAGGCACCGCTCGCGTTCCTCAGCTGGGGTGCGCACCCGAGCGCTGAGGTCGCGCAGTCGTGCGAGATCGGGGCCCAAGCGGCGGTCCCGCTCGGCGACGTAAGCCGGGAGAAAGCCATCGCCGGCGCCGACGCCGGCGATGTACATGACCGCGAGCGCGCGACTCGGATGCCGCGCGGTGTAGCGAAGAGCGAGCTCGGCGCCCCACGAGTGCCCCAGCACCCGCCATTGCTCGATGCCAAGCGCGGCGCGCACCTGGTCCACGTCGTCGACGGCTTGGGCGATAGTGAACGGCCCGCTCCCGTCAGATCGACCGCAGCCCCGCTGATCGAACCGGACCACGGTGAAACGGTCGGCGAGCAAGCACGCCAACGGCTCTAGGTAGTCCCAGATGCCCGGACCGCCGTGGCAAAAGGCGACTGGTGGACCGGTGCCAGTGACGGATGTCCACAGCTGCGCCCCGTCGGACAGCATCACCATGCGTTCGCTTCCGGCCATGGTCAGCTCAGTTGGCCGGAGCGGAGCCGTCCGAACTCCTGGTTTCTGGGCCGGCGTCGATAGAGACGGCGGAACCGAGGACGGTCAAGGCGGAGTCGTCGGGCAGTGAACGCTTGATCACGGCAAGGGCAATCGGACCGAGCTCGTAATGGTGGACGGCCGTGCCGAGGAAGCCGATGCTGCGGCCGCCCGCGAGCTCAACCGGCGTGCCGGGCGGTGGCAGCTCGTCGGAGTCCCCGGACAGATGCAGCAGCACCAGCCGGCGCGGGGGCTTGCCGAGGTTGTGCACCCGGGCGACGGTCTCCTGGCCGCGATAGCAGCCCTTGTCGAGGTGGACGGCCGGACCGATCCAGCCGACCTCGTGGGGGATCGTGCGGTGGTCGGTCTCGAAGCCCAGGCGCGGTCGCCGGGCCTCGACGCGCAGCGCCTCGAACGCCCATACGCCGGCCGGCTGAGCGCCAGCGGACCGCAGCGCGTCGATCGTCGCCGGTGCTTCGGCCCGGGCCACGATGAGGTCGGCCGCGTCCGCGCCGGGCCACGACATACGCCGCACGAAACCGCCCGCGGGCAGGGCCACCGCGCGGCCGGGGTCAGGCACCGGCAGGCCCGCGGCCACCAGCACGTCCGGTGTATGCGGTCCCACGAGTGACACGACGGCCCAATCAGCGGAGACGTCGAGCGGTTCGACCCGCTTGAGGAAGCGCATCATCTGCAAATAGCCGAGCACCGGCGCGGCCGCGCCGGGCTCGGTGTCGATCCAGACCACCTCACCGAGTTCGGTGACCTGCCAGTGCTGTTCGACGTGCCCGTGCGGGGATAGGACGAGAGATTGGGTGCTGTCGCCGTCCGACAGCTTGGCCACATGTTGCGAGATGATCGAGTGCAGCCAGTCGAGCCGGTCGACGCCGGAAACGGTGAGCACGTCACGGTTCGTGCGGTCGATCACGCCGGCCCGGGTCGCCAGGATGCGCTGTTCGCCCAACGGGTCGCCGTAGTGCCACGGGATGCCCGCATCGACACCCTCGGCCGGCACGGCACTCTCGAGATCAGTGGTCATGATGATGACTTGATCGCTCTGTAGCCGGCTTTTGTTCCCCGGCGACGCAGGTGGCGCACCGGCCGAAGACGGTGAAATGCGAGCGATCGAGCAGGAAGTCCTGTTCGTCCTGCAAGCGCAGCGCCAGCGCGTCGACGAGATCGGCGGGCGCGTCGACCACGCTGCCGCAGACATGGCAGACGACATGGACGTGGTCATCGTCGGCCGGCCGGTACGCGGGCGCACCGTGCCCGAGGTGTGCGTGCTTGACCAGTTCGAGCTGCTCCAGCAGTTCGAGCGTGCGGTACACGGTCGTGACGTCGACGTCCCGGACCGCCTCGCTGATCTGTTCCGGGGTCGCGTGACCGAGGCGGCGCACCGCCTCCAGCACCTGCTCGCGCTGGGCGGTCAGCCGCAACCCGCGCGTGCGCAGGGCCGTCGCCAGGTCCGGCGCGTCAGGGTCCGTGCGGTGTCCGGTCATCGCGGCCATTCTAGGTAGCCTGGCGCCGTGACGGTGGGCGTGCTGGCGATTCTGGGCGTCGGACTCGTCCCACCGGCCACCCCTGTCCTCCGGGCGGACGACGCGGGCGTGACGCGAGGCGACGGCTGCTTCGAAGGCTGCCGCGTGGTCACCGCCACCGACGGCGCGAGCGTGGTCGACAAGCTGGACGCGCACCTAGCCCGCATGCGGCGATCGGCCGCGGCGCTGGGCATCGAGTTCGACGAGGCGGCCTGGCGGGCACTCGTCGAGAAAGCCACTGCCGCCTGGCCGGCTCCGGGCGAGGCGGCCATGAAGCTCGTCCTCACCCGCGGCAGCCCGCCGGACAACGTGCCGGCCGGGCTGCTGACGATCAACCCTCTGCCCGAGGACTACCCGCGCCAGCGCCGCGAGGGCATTCGGGTGCTGACCCTGACACGCGGCACCACCAGCACGGCGTTCGCCGACGCGCCCTGGCTGCTGGGCGGGGTCAAGACGCTGTCGTACGCGGTGAACATGGCCGCCCTGCGCGAGGCAGAGCGGCGCGGCGCAGATGATGTCATCTTCCTCAGCGCTGACGGCCGTGTGCTGGAATCGCCGGTCAGCTCCGTCGTCTGGTGCCGCGATCGAACCCTGCACACGACACCCCTCGGCCCGAGCGGCATTCTGGGCGGCACCACCCAACAATTGCTGTTCGAGCGCGCACCAGCGGCGGGCTGGACGACCGCGATCGCGGAGGCGTGCCTCGATGAGCTGCACGCGGCCGACGCGGTGTGGCTGATCGGCAGTGTGCGCGGCCCGGTCGAGGTGATCGAGCTCGACGGACGGCATCGGGAGCCGACGCCGGGCCCGCTGGCCGAGGTCCGTCGGCTCTGCGGTTTCGCTCCCTGACCAAACCCGTTGCCCGGGCGCGATCCGCGTCGTACCGTGGCCGTACACGGAAAGGAGGTGGTCCAGAGTTGAGTATTTCTAGGACACGTGAGGTGGCTGCCCGCTAGCCGCTGTGCAACAGCAACGGACCTGCAGGGCCAATGCCCGCGTCGTGCGTTCCACGGCGGCGAGTAATACCTGGCAGTTACCCGGCCCCCGAGTCGTCGGCCCGTCCAGCCGACCCGCCACGGCGGACAAGACTCGGGGGCTGTTCTTATTGCGCGCTCGACGCGTCTCTCTGTCCCCACCGCTCGCTGGCGCTCGGGTGGGTCCATCGAGCCGCACAAGGCTTCGCCTTGTGAGCGCTGCTCTTCGCGCGAGCGCTCATCGCCTGATTGGTCGCCTCTCAGCCGCCGCTTCACTTGACCTCTCGACTTAATCAGGGTCGGGGTCAGGGTGGCACCTGATGTGCTGAGGCCGCCCGGCGGCCAGGCTCGGGGCCATGATCGAGGCGCGCGGACTGACAAAGCGGTACGGGTCCACTCTCGCGGTGGCGGACCTGTCGTTCGAAGTCCTGCCGGGGCGGGTTACCGGGTTCCTCGGGCCTAACGGGGCGGGGAAGTCGACGACCATGCGGATGATCCTGGGCCTCGACCGGCCGACCAGTGGGACGGTGACCGTCTTGGGGCGGCCGTACGCGGACCATGTGCGGCCGTTGCACGAGGTCGGGGCCGTCCTCGAGGCCCGGGCCCTGCACGGCGGGCGCAGCGCGTACAACCATCTGCTCTGTCTGGCCCAGACCAACGGCATCGGCCGGTCCCGCGTGGCGGCCGTCCTCGACCTGGTCGGCCTGAGCGACGTCGCCCACAAGCGAGCGGGCACGTTCTCGCTCGGCATGAGCCAGCGATTAGGACTGGCCGCGGCGCTGCTCGGCGATCCCGAGGTGATCCTCTGCGACGAGCCGGTCAACGGCCTCGACCCGGAAGGCATCCGCTGGATCCGGACCATGCTGCGGGGGCTCGCGGCCGAGGGCCGCACTGTGTTCGTCTCCAGCCACCTGATGAGCGAGATGGCGCTGACCGCCGACCACGTCATCGTGGTCGGCCGCGGCAAGTTGCTCGCCGACGCGACTGTGGACGACCTCCTGGCCGACAGTGCCCGCAGTTTCGTTCTCGTCCGTAGCCCCGACGCCACGCGACTGGAGCCCCTGCTGGCGCGGGCCGGCGCGACGATCCGTCCGCATCCCGACGGCGGCATGGAGGTGCTGGGACTCGCGCGTGAGCGGATCGGAGACCTGGCCGCCGAGCACTCCATCCGACTGCACGAACTGACGCCCTGCCAGGCCTCCCTCGAGGCCGCGTTCCTCGAACTCACCCACGACAGCGTCGACTTCCGAGTGGAGCAGGCATCATGACGACCACGCTGGCCCAAGACCGTCCCGCCGCGGCGACGGTTACGACCGTCGGGTTTCCCAACCTGCTGCGGTCGGAGTGGACCAAGCTGCGCTCGCTGCGTTCGACGTACTGGTCGGCCGGATTCATCGTGGCCGCGACGGTCGGCATCGCGGTGGTCATGGGCATCCGCTGGTCGCGCCAGAGCGGCTCGCTGCCGCCCGACTTCGACGCGACGAACGTCAGCCTGAGCGGCGTCTACCTGGCCCAACTCGTCGTCGGCGCGCTCGGCGTGCTGACGATCAGTTCGGAGTACACCACCGGGATGATCCGGGCGACGTTCTCGGCCGTACCCCAGCGCCGGACGCTGCTGGCGGCGAAGGCGGCCGTCCTCGCCGGCGTGACCCTCGTGCTCGGTGAGATCTTGGCGTTCGTCTCGTTCCTGAGTTGCCAGGCACTGCTCGCGGGCAAGTACCACGGGGCGTCGCTCGGCGATCCCGGCGCGCTGCGGGCCACCTTCGGCGCCGGGCTGTACCTGACCGCGATCGCGCTGCTCAGCTTCGGGCTCGGCGCCGCCATCCGGCACACCGCCGGCGCCCTGTCCGCCTTCTTCGGCATCCTGTTCGCGCCGAGCATCCTCGTCGCGCTGCTGCCGGCGTCTTTTGCGAATGACATCGCCGCTTACCTGCCGGCGAACTCCGGCAGTCAGATCTTCACCACGATCACCGCCAAGGACACGCTCAGCCCGTGGACCGGTCTCGGTGTCTTCTGCCTGTATGTGTTGGCCGCCCTAGTGGCCGGATTCGCGCTGGTGGGCGTCCGCGACGCCTGATCGCCTCACTAGGCTCACCCGCATGACCGAGGCGCGCGACGGGCGCTCGACTCGCTGGGACCCGCACCGGCGTGCCCGCCGACTGGCCATCATCAACGCCGCCATCGCGGCAATCGAGGAACACGGCCCGGACGCGCTCACCGCTCAGGTCGCCGAGAAGGCCGGCGTCCCACGCACCCACGTGTACCGGCACTTCGACGGCAAGCAGGCCCTCGACCTGGCCGTCTCGCGCCACGTCGCCGCACAGATCGGGGAGCAGATCCGCAGCGGCCTGGCCACCCAGGGTTCGCCCCGCGACATCATCGGCGCGTCGATCAACCAGCATCTGAGCTGGATCGAGGCCCACCCCAACCTGTACCGGTTCCTGGCCCAGCACGCGTACGCCGTCAACAGCACGGGCTCGCCGGCGGTCGACGACGCGAAGGCCGCGCTCGCCGGCGAGCTCACGACGGTGCTCGCGGGTTACATGCAGTTGTTCGGGATGGACACCACGCCCGCGCCGCGCATCATCGTCGGCGTGGTGGGCATGGTCGACGCCACAGCGGCCTGGTGGCTGGAGCACCGCGACGTCCCCCGCTCCGGGCTCACCGCGGAGCTGACGGAGCAGGTCTGGCTGATCCTCGACCACACGGCCCGATCGCTCGGCGTGACGATCAATCCCGATTCCCCGCTTGCGCAACTCTCGGCCCCCTGAGGCCGCCTAGAGTTGCCCAATCGGGGCCAGCCGGGCGTTGAGGTGCGCGGCGTAGGGCTGCCCGGCCGGTGCCAGCTCGGTGGCATAAACCAGCTCGCCGTCAAGCAAGGCGTAGAGCCGGCGCTCCCCGTCGACCGCCTTGGCTGTGGGCGCCGGCACCGCGGCGACGGTGGCCAGCTCCCAACGCTGGTCCCCAGCAGTCCCCGCAAAGACCAGCGCCTCGCCGGTGTTCGACGCGATCACCGCCTCAACGTCGTCCGGACCAGCGCCGGGTCGCCAGAAACCCGACTCCCGCCAGGCCTGGCGCAGCACCGCGCCGTCGTCGTCGAGCAACCAGCTACGCGACTCGTAGGCGAGAAACGGCCGCCCGTCATGGCTGAACGTCACCTGCTGGCCGTAGCTGAAGTGTTTGCCACTGGACGCGACGACGCCGGTGCCGCTGCCGCGCCACACTCCGACCAGCGGCAGCAGGGCGAGCAGTGCGTCGTGGATCGGCACGCCGCTGCGCAGATCGACGGTGTCAGGAATCATCACGGCGCCGATAATCCCCGATCGTGCAACTCCTGGCAGCCTCAGGGCGCCAGAAGTTGCACAATCGGGGGGCTGGGGTCACTCCAGATTGAGCGACGCCTCCACGAGACCAGGACCGGCCGCGTTGACCTGCGCCCGCACCTTGCCGTCGCGGTGCAGGACCGACAACGTCCACGAGCCGGGCGCGGCGAAGAACCGGAAATCGCCGGTCGCCGACGTCACCACCTCCGCCGTGAACTCGCCGGTCGAGTCGAGCAGGCGGACGTAGGCACCGGCAACCGGCGCGCCGGCCTGCGACACGACCCCGTAGATCACCGTCTCCTGTTCGAGATCGACACCGGCCGGCAGCGTCGGGCTCTGCGGAGGCGCGCCGCACACGTCAGGCGCCCTTCTCGATCGGGACGCCGACCAGGGAGCCGTACTCGGTCCAGGACCCGTCGTAGTTCTTGACGTTCTGCTGCTCCAGCAGTTCGTGCAACGCGAACCAGGTGTGGCTGGAACGCTCCCCGATGCGGCAGTACGCGATCGTGTCCTTCGCGTCGTCGAGCCCGGCCTCGGTGTACAGCGCCCGCAGCTCGTCGTCGGACTTGAACGTGCCGTCCTCGTTGGCGGCCTTGCTCCACGGGACGTTCAGCGCGGTGGGGATGTGGCCGCCGCGCTGTGACTGCTCCTGCGGCAGGTGCGCCGGGGCGAGCAGCTTGCCGGAGAACTCGTCGGGCGAGCGGACGTCGATGAGGTTCTTCTGGCCGATCGCCGCGACCGTCTCGTCGCGGAAGGCGCGGATGGAGGTGTCCTGGTCCTTCGCCGTGTAGGTCGTCTGTGGGCGCGACACCGGCTCCTTGGACAGCTCCCGGCCGTCGAGCTCCCACTTCTTGCGGCCGCCGTCGAGCAGTCGGACGTTCTCGTGGCCGTACAGCTTGAAGTACCAGTAGGCGTAGGCCGCGAACCAGTTGTTGTTGCCGCCGTACAGCACAACCGTGTCGTCGTTGCCGATGCCCTTCTGGCCGAGCAGGGCCTCGAACTGCTCCTTGTTCACGAAGTCCCGCCGGACCTGGTCCTGCAGTTCGGTCTTCCAGTCGAGCTTGACGGCGCCCGGAATGTGGCCACCGTCGTACGCCTCGGTGTCTTCGTCGACCTCGACAAAGACAACGCCAGTGGTGTTCAGGTTCTCTTCGGCCCAGTCGGCCGTGACGAGCACGTCTGCGCGGCTCATGGTGGTCTCCTCAGTTGATCGGTGCATGGGTGGGTGCATGGGTGTGCTGATCGAACGAGCGCCGCGAGCTGGGCGGCGCGGGAACCGGGAAGCAAGGGCGCACAGCGGATGTTCGCGGCGCGGGACTACCCGGTCAGCGCATACGACACAGGCAGCTGCCCACACGGCACAGGTCGACCGTGCGGCGAGAGGTGAGCGAGACGCTCACTGCGCAGAGCGCGATGCCCATAGGGCCACGATAGACGGCTGGCGGGTGATCTCGCCAATCACCTTCTTGTGCGGCCGGGTCGTGGGTCTCGACGCTCGCATTCGAGCGTGCGCCTGGCGGGCTCAGACTCGGATGGCCAGACAGAGCACGAACGCCACCGGCGCCAGCAGGCTCAACGGCAGCAACGAACTCAGCACTGGTCGAACTCGCCGGGCTAAGCCCTCCTGCGGCGCCGGCGCCGACCGCTCGACAAACGCGACACCGACTGCGAGGAACCCGATCACCGCGCCGAGTGCGGCCCCGGCGAACGCGCCGCGCCCGTCGAGGAACTCGGCGTCGGAGCGAAGCATCAGATGCCCGATCGATCCGCCCAGCCCGGCCGATGCGATCACGGCGAGCAGCCCTCGCGACACCGTGGGGTCGAAGCGCGGCGCCGCGTACACCAGGTCCACGAGGTAGCCGACGAGTAGTGCCCCCGCTGCGGCGGCTACGACGCCGGCTACGACGCGCCCACCGAGGGCCGGGCCGATGAACTCGTGCCGCAGCTGGAGGAGTGCGGGCAGCGCCACGACCGCCACCACAACCAGGGCGACGCCGCCGAGGGACTCGACGCTGCGCACCCGGGCCGCTCCGCGCATGAGCTGATGCACGAACATGACCGGAACGGCCAGGCCGAACACGATGAGCAGGGTGCCGAGCCGGCCGGAGGGCCATACGGAGACGGTGACGTCGGCCGCAGCCGCCGCCAGAGCGGCAATCAGCAACGCGCCCTTACGGCCGGGCAGCACAGTGCCGAACACCCACGCGAACGTCAGCACCGCCTGTACCACTGCGACGGCTGCGAGCAGCGCCACCGCGCTGGTCCGGGCCGTGATGACAAGCGCGGCCCCGGCCAAGACGGTGACGGCGAAGCTGCCGAGATGGTTGAGCTCGACCTCCTCGACCGCGCCGTCAGTCACGGGCGCCATCGTCGCAGACGGCCGGCCGGGTCGCCGTCTGCACCCAGTCGCTGATACGGGTCATGAGTTCGGATGTGGTGGCATTCTCGGCGTGCCCCATCCCGCGTTCCACCCACACCGTTGCGTTCGGTGCGGCGGCAGCGAGGACGTCGACGTGCCGCATCGGGAAGTAGTGGTCGGCGTCGCCGTGCACGATCAGCAATGGCTTCGGCGCGATGCGGCCCACGACCTCGGCCGGCGATTCGGGGACCGTCACCCAACCCGCGGGGGAGAGCCGCGTGCGGCGCGCGAGGCGGCAGGCCAGTCGACCGCTGCGGGTCTCGCACAGCCAGTGCACCACCCGCATCGCCCGCGTGCCGCGTTCGAACCACTCGCCCGGTGAACTCACGCTGACGACCGCGTCGGTGTCGCCGCCAAGCCCGGCATAGCGCAGCACGATCGATCCACCCATGGACCAGCCGAGGACGGCGATCCGCTCGTAGCCGGTGTCGCGTAGCCAGGCCACGGCCGCAGCGACGTCGTGGACCTCGAGGTCGCCCGCCGTACTGAGGCCGCCCGAGCGGCCGTGCCCGCGCAGGTCCGGCGCCACGACCCCGGCTCCCACCGCGGCCAGCGCGGTGCAAATGCGCCGTACCGGCCCCTGCTGCGACGACCCCGTGAAGCCGTGCGCCACTACACACCCCAGGCGCGCCGGCCGCGTCGGCCAGTACTGGGCATGGAGCGCGACGCCGTCGGCTGTGGTGAACGCGACGGGCTGTGGGATCGGCACGTTGCTATTCTTGCCGCAGTCTTGCCAACGGGCAGCGCCGCCCACCGCCAAGGATGGCCACCCACCAGCCTTGCCGGGACCGCCGTTCTCACTTCCGGAGGCGCCCGTGGAACTCATCCTGCTCACCGCTGCTCCCCAGGCGACAACCGAAGTGCTGCCCGCCCTGGGCCTGCTGCCGCACCGCGTCTCGGTTTTGCCGCTGGACGCCGGTTCCCTCGTCGATCGCTCTCTCGGCGACGTAGTCCTCGTGGACGCCCGGCGGGAACTGGCCAGCGCCCGGGCCTTCACCCGAGTGCTCGCGGCGATGGGCGTCTCCGTCCCGGTCGTCGGCATCCTCACCGAAGGCGGCCTCATCGCGCTTTCGGCGGAATGGCTCGTCGACGACATCGTTCTCGACACCGCGGGACCCGCTGAGCTCGACGCCCGGCTGAGGCTGGCGATCGAGCGACGCGGCGCCGCGGCCGACCCGACACCCGAACACGTCGACATCGGCGAGCTGACCATCGACGAGACGACCTACACCGCCCGCCTGGCGGGCAGCCCGCTCGATCTGACCTACAAGGAGTTCGAGCTGCTGAAGTTCCTGGCCCAGCATCCCGGCCGGGTCTTCACCCGCTCCCACCTGGTCCAAGAGGTGTGGGGCTACGACTACTTCGGCGGAACGCGGACCGTTGACGTGCATGTGCGCCGACTGCGGGCCAAGCTCGGCCCGGAGCATGAGGCCCTCATCGGCACCGTCCGCAACGTCGGCTACAAGTTCGTGCGCCCGACGGTGGACGCCACCCGCGAGGCCGTAGCGGCGGACGTCGCACCGCGCGAAGCATCGGACCTCGAGACCGACCGCGAACGGCTCAACCAGCCGCGCTGAGCCGCTCGCTACGGTTCGACGCATGCCGTTGTCGACCGACCTCCTGCCGCAGCTCGACGCACCCACCCGGGCGGACGTCCGTGCCCTCGTCGATGCGGTCGAAGCCCGCGACGGCGAGCCGCCCCTGTCCGACCAGGCCCTCACCGAGCTGGCCGGCCCGGATGTCGTCCATCTCGTCGCTCGCGACGGCGACCGGCTGGCCGGATATGCGCAGCTCAGTGCCGACTCTTTGGAGCTGGTCGGCGATGAGAATGCCATCGGGGCCCTGCTCGACGCGATGGAAGCGCGCGGGGTTGGCACTGACGTGCCGGTCTGGTCGCACGGACGCCGCAGCCCGGTTGCGGCCGCGCTCGCCTCGCGCGGCTATGAGCAGACCCGGATCCTGCACCAGCTGCGCCGCAGCCTGGCCGACCCGGTGCCCGACGCGCCTGTCCCCGAGGGTGTGGCGATCCGCTCGTTCGTTCCGGGGCAGGACGAAACCGCCTGGCTGCGCGTGAACGCAGCGGCATTCGCCTCCCACCCCGAACAGGGCCGGTGGACGCTCGCCGACCTGTCGGCCCGCGAGGCCGAGCCGTGGTTCGAGCCGGCCGGGTTCCTGCTCGCCGAACGTGGCCCGGATCTGCTCGGCTTCCATTGGACGAAGGTCCACCCGGACGGAATCGGCGAGGTCTACGTCCTGGGAATCGATCCGTCCGCGCAAGGGCTCGGACTCGGCCCGGCCCTGCTGGTCCGCGGGTTGCAGTACCTCGCCGGTCGCGGCTGCCCGCGGGTCCTGCTCTACGTCGACGACGACAACGCCGGCGCAATGCGGCTGTACGAGCGGCTGGGATTCGCCGCGTACGACGCCGACAGTCAGTGGCAAAGTCCGCGCGCCACGCCGCCGTTCATGTGACAGACACCTCAGACCGGTCGGCCCGACACGTTATCGGGTGATGGCGTTCATTCCTCGTTCACCTCGCTCGCCCCGTCGCGCCACTTGCTCCTCTTAGCGTCTGGCTCGGAACGAGTCGCTGCTTAGTCGCTGCCTAGTCGCTTACAGAGGGGAATCCACGTGAAGCTGTACCGAGCCGGCGTCATCGCCGGACTCATTGCAGGTGCGGTCGTCCTTGCCGCCTGCTCGAGCTCGAAGAACGACAGCAAGTCCGGCGGGTCGAGTTCGCCTGTTGCCGCCAGCAGCTGCGGCAAGGGCACGCTCAACGCCACCGGGTCGACCGCGCAGCAGAACGCGATCGCCCAATGGATCAAGGACTACCAGAAGCAGTGCTCCGGGACGACGATCAACTACGGCGGCGGCGGCTCCGGCCAGGGCGTCACCGACTTCACCCAAGGCAACACCGATTTCGCCGGTTCTGACTCAGCTCTCGACCCGGCCAAGGGCGAGGTCGCTGCGGCCACCAAGACCTGCGGCTCGCCGGCCATCGACATTCCGATGGTCACCGGACCCATCGCCCTGGCCTACAAGCTCAACGGGGTCAAGGATCTGACCCTGACGCCGGAACTGATCGGCCAGATCTTCCTCGGCAAGATCACGAGCTGGAACGACCCGGCCATCGCCGCGGCTAACAAGGGTGCGTCCCTGCCGTCGACGAAGATCACGGTGTTCTTCCGGTCGGACGAATCGGGTACGACGCAGAACTTCGAGAAGTACCTCGCCGCGACGGACAAGGCCGACTTCACGGCTGAGCCGAGCAAGGTGTGGCCCGGCAAGGTCGGGCAGGGCAAGTCGGGTTCGCAGGGCGTGCAGCAGGCGGTGGCCGGCACCGAGGGCGGCATCGCCTACCTCGAGTGGTCGTTCGCAGGCAGCGCGAACCTGCCGACGGCCAAGGTCGACAACGGCAGCGGTGCGGTCGCGTTGACAGCAGAGTCCGCCGGCGCCGCCGTTGCCGCAGCCCAAGTAACCGGGACGGGCCAGGACCTGACCCTCAAGCTCGACTACGCCACCAAGGCGAAGGGTGCCTATCCGATCATCCTGGTGACGTACGAGATCGTCTGCAGCAAGTACCAGGACGCGGCCAAGGGAACGCTCGTCAAGAGCTTCCTCACCTACACCTCCGGCACCGGGCAAGCCGGGCTGCCGGATCTCGGTTACGCGCCGCTGCCGGCCAGCATCCTGGCCAAGGTCAAGAGCTCGATTGCCGCGATCAGCTAGTCGGAGAGAAAAGGGTCTACGACTGTGACGCTCACCGATCCGTCGGGCCATTCGGCGAACGGCGCGATTCCGGGCGGGGCTGCGGCCCCGCCCGGAGTCGCGCCGCGAGCACTACCGACGCTGACCATGCTGGATTCGGCCGAACTGGCACCGCCTCAGGCGCCGGCCGGCGTCGAGACGAGCGCCCCGCCGCTCGTCCATCGCGGCGGAAAGAACCGGATCGGCGACCGGGTGTTCCAGGGGTTGGCCTCGGGCGCCGGTGTGGTGATCGTCGTGCTGGTCGTCCTGATCGCCGTGTTCCTGCTGCGGCAGGCGCTTCCGGCGATTGCCAACGACAAATCCAGCTTCCTGTTCTCCAATGACTGGAGCGTCAACGGCAGCACGCTGCACTTCGGTATCGCCGGACTGCTCTGGACGACGCTGATCGTCTCGGCCATCGCGATGATTGTCGCGGTTCCGATCGCGGTCGGGATCGCGCTGTTCATCACGCACTACGCCCCGGCCCGCCTGGCCCGTCCGGTCGCCTACATCGTCGACCTGCTCGCGGCCATCCCCTCGATCGTCTACGGCATCTGGGGTATCGGGGTGCTCGCGCCGGCGCTCGAGCCCGTGCAGCGCACGCTCTACCACCTGAGCGCGATCCCGATCTTCAAGAACGGCGCCGTGCTGCGCGGCTCGATCTTCGACGCCGGCATCGTGCTCGCGGTCATGGTCCTGCCCATCATCACCGCGGTCTGCCGCGACGTCTTCGAACGGACGCCGAGCCAGAACATCGAGGGCGCCTGGGCGTTGGGCGCAACGCGCTGGGAGATGATCCGGCTGGCCGTGCTGCCGTACGGCCGGGCCGGAATCGTCAGCGGGGCCATGCTCGGCTTGGGTCGCGCGCTGGGCGAGACCGTGGCGATGTACCTGATCCTGTCGGCTCCTGGTCCGGGCGCGCCGTTCTCCACTTCGATCTTCAACGGGGGCGAGACATTCGCGTCGAAGATCGCCAACAACGCGGCCGAGTTCGCCAACCCGAAGTCGACCGGTGCGTACATCGCAGCCGGGCTGATGCTGTTCATCCTGACGTTCGTCGTCAACGCGGTGGCGCGATCGATCGTCAACCGCCGGAAGGAGTTCCGGGCATGACGACAGGCATTACGACGGTCAGCGCGGCTCAGGGCCGCAACAGCCTGCACCCGCAACGCGTACACGGGATCCGTCGAGTCAAGAACAACCTCGCCACGGTGCTCATCACCAGTGCCTTCGGCGTCGCGTTGATCCCACTCATCTGGTTGTTGTGGACGGTCGTCGGCCGGGGCTGGCACGTCGTGGCGACGTCACAGTGGTGGACCGGCGACCAGCGCGGCATCACCTACCGCGATCCCGGCGGCGGCGCGCTGCACGCGATCATCGGGACGGCGGAGGAGGTTGCGATCTGCGCGGTGATCTCGATCCCGATCGGGATTCTGGTCGCGATCTACCTCGTCGAGTACGGCACCGGCCGGTTCGCCCGGATCACCACGTTCATGGTCGACATCCTCACCGGCATTCCGTCGATCGTCGCGGCCTTGTTCGTGTACGCGATCTTCTTCATCGAATTCGGCGCGCAGTTCGCCGGCGTCTACGCCGCATTGGCCTTGGTGTTGCTGATGATTCCGGTCATCGTGCGTACCACCGAGGAGATGCTCAAGCTCGTCCCCAATGAATTGCGGGAAGCGTCCTATGCGCTCGGGGTCCCGAAGTGGAAGACGATCGTGCGCATCGTGCTGCCCACTGCGTTGAGCGGTATCACGACCGGCATCGTGCTCGGCGTTGCCCGCGTGGCCGGCGAGACCGCGCCGCTGCTGGTGCTCGTGCAGTACTCGCCCAACACCAACAACAACGTCTTCAGCGGGTTCCAGGGCTCACTGCCGCTGTTGATTCGCGACCAGGTCAAGAACCTGGGTTCGAACTACAGCTTCACCGGGCACAAGATCCACAACTACGCGCCGGACCGCATGTGGGGCGCCGCGCTCACCCTCATCATCATCGTGATGGGGCTCAACCTGATCGCCCGGCTGCTCGGGCGCTTCAGCAAGGTATCGAGGTAGTAGTAGTCATGGCCAAGCGCATCGACGTCACCAACCTGAACGTCTTTTACGGCAAGTTCCGGGCCGTCGAGAACGTCAACTTCGCCATCGAGCCTCGGTCAGTGACGGCATTCATCGGGCCGTCCGGCTGCGGCAAGTCGACGGTGCTGCGGACGATGAACCGGATGCACGAGGTGATTCCGGGCGCGACCGTCAACGGCAACGTGCTGCTCGACGGTGACGACATCTACGCCGACGGCATCGACCCGGTCGACGTGCGGCGCACGATCGGCATGGTGTTCCAGCGACCCAACCCGTTCCCGACGATGTCGATCTATGACAACGTCGCCGCGGGGCTCAAGCTGCAGAATCGGCGCGTGCGCAAGGCCGAGTTGGACGATGTCGTGGAGAAGTCGCTGCGGTCGGCGAACTTGTGGGCTGAGGTGCGGGACCGGCTGGGCAAGCCGGGCGCGGGATTGTCGGGCGGGCAGCAGCAGCGGCTGTGCATTGCCCGGGCGATTGCAGTGGAACCTGAGGTGCTGTTGATGGACGAGCCCTGTTCATCGCTGGACCCGATCTCGACGATGGCGATCGAGGATCTCATCCGGGTGCTGCGCAAGGACTACACGATCGTGATCGTCACGCACAACATGCAGCAGGCGGCGCGGATCTCGGAGCGGACGGCGTTCTTCAACCTCGGTGGCGTGGGGCAGCCGGGTGAGCTTGTCGAGATGGACGAGACGCGGACGATCTTTACCAACCCGGCCGACAAGCGGACTGAAGATTACATCTCTGGCGCGTTTGGCTGAGGGGTTTTTGCGTTGAAAAGCGAAAAGCGGCAGCGACGAGGGAGTTGGGTGATGGGCTGGGTTCGGCTTTCGGACGGCGGGCTCGTGCTGATCGCCTTTTGAATTAAGGGGAAAGTGCTTTCGTTGCGTCGGTCTTCTATGATATAATCGACCGTATGAGCGAAGCATCGACCGACGGCCCGGAGCCGTCGTCCTACGTTCCGTCGCTCTTGGACGCTGATCTTGTTCCTGATGACGTCGCGGCCTGGGCGGCGACGGTGACGCCGGGCTCGGCGGTGATCAAGCCGCTGGTCCATCTGAATGTGCGCCGCTTGTCCTATGCCGGTCGGGTGGATGCGTTGGCGGCCTTGGAGCGGCAGCGGTCCTGGATCGATGCCCAGCAGTTGCGGTTGTTGGCGGTGATGGCGGCTGATCCGCCGGTGAAGTCCCCGACTGAGGTTCTGGACAGGGAGTGGCTCAAGGAGGACGTGGCCTGTGCGCTGCGTTTGTCGGCGCAGACGGCGGCGGATCGGTTGGAGTTCGCGAAGGCGATGACCCGGCTGGCTGCGACGTTGGATTTGCAGGAGCGTGGGGAGATCACGGTGCACCACTCCCGCCACTTGGCCGAGACGGTCATGACCCTCGACGACAAGACGGCCACGGCGGTGGAGACCTCAGTTCTGCCGAAGGCGCCGGAGCAGGTGCTGGCGAACTTCAAGCGTTCCGTGCGCAAGGCCGTGTTGAGTGTGGCGCCGAAGCCGGCGGAGGAACGCCACGTCGAAGCGGTCAAGCAGCGGCGGGTGGTGCGCACCCCGGTCGCCGATGGCATGTCCGAGATTTGGATGCTGCTGCCCGACACCGGGGCGACGACGTTCATGACCGCCATCGACGCCCTCGCCCGCCGAGTCCCCTGCGGCGACGAGCGGACCGCGGATCAGCGCCGCGCTGATGCGGTGGTGCAGCTGGCCTTGAACACCCTGCACGGGTCGATGGCCGATGAGCTGCCGCGCGAACATGGCCTGCGCCCCTCGGTTCAAGTCACAGTCGCGCTGTCCACGCTGTTGGGCCTGGATGAGCAGCCCGGCGAACTCGCCGGGTCCGGCCCGATCCCGGCCGCGGTCGCGCGTCGGATCGCCGCGGACGAGACGGGCACCTGGCGCCGGCTCGTCACCGACGAACGTGGTCGGCTGATCGACTACGGCCGCAGCACCTACCGGCCGCCGAAAGACCTCGCCGAGCACGTCATCGCCCGAGACCGCACCTGCCGCTACCCCCACTGCAACCGCCAAGCCCGACTCTGCGACCTCGAACATCAGATCCCCTGGGAAGACGGCGGGGAAACCAACGAGGCGAATCTGAACGCGATCTGCAGCCGCCACCATCACGCCAAACACCAAGCCGGCTGGCAACCCGACCGACAACCCGACGCACTCTATCGAATGGACATCACCCACCGGCCACCGCTACCGGGAACAACCCGCCACCTACCCGATCGACCGGACAGGCGGTCCGCCAGGACTCGCCGTATAGCGGTATTGGCGGTACTGCGGTATCCGTAGTACCTTCGCCAGCATGGACAGCACGCAACTCCTCAAGGGAGTCCTCGACCTGGCGGTATTAGCCGTCCTGCGCGACGAAGACGGCTACGGCTACGACATCGTCCGGCGCCTACGGGCGGCGGGGCTGGACGAAGTGGGCGACGCGTCGGTGTACGGGACGCTGCGCCGACTTTTCCAGGCTGGGTCCCTCACGACGTACGTCGTGCCAAGTGAGGAGGGTCCGCATCGCAAGTACTACGCGCTCAACAAGGCCGGTCGGGACCAGCTCGCGTTGTCGACCAAGGTCTGGGCCGGCTTTGCCCGGTCGATGGACGGACTCCTGAATGCAGAGGCGGCGGCATAGTGACGACCACGACGACACTTGAGATTGAGCAGTACTACGAGCAGGTCCGGGCTGCACTGAGCGGCATGCCGGCCGAAGTACGCGACGACCTGCTCGAAGATTTGCCCGATCACTTCGCAGAGGTGCTGGCCGAGGGCGAGGGATCGCTGCGCGATCGGCTGGGTGAGCCCGAGGCTTACGCGGCTGAACTTCGGGCCGCGGCCGGTGTCGAGGTCTCCGCGACGCCGACGCCCCGTCGGTTGCACGCCGCAGCCGAGTGGCTCGCCAATGCCCTGCACCGCTTCGATCTGCGGGCCGGTCGGCTCGTCGGCTACCCGCGTTTGGTTGACCTGCTGCGCGCGATGCGTCCCGGGTGGTGGGTGCTTCGGGGTTGGATCGTCGCGCAATTCATCTCCGGCGCCCGGGATCACTCGAACTGGCACGGCTTCGTGCCCAGCATCGGCGGCAGCTCGCTGATCGGGTTGCTGTGCGCGTTGGCCTTGATCGCCGCTTCTGTCTGGCTCGGCCAGCGGTCGCTGCGCTTCGCCGAATGGCCCCGCCGTCTCATGGTCGCGGCAAGTGCGGTCATCGCGATCTGGGCGGTCTTCGTTCTGGCCGATAACATCGGCGGCCCGTCCTACAGCTACAGCGACACCTCCGGCGACGCCGCCGTCTACGGCGGGTCCGCCATCAATCCCGACGTCACCGACATCTACGTCTACGACCAGAACGGCAAGCAGGTGATCGGGGCGCGCCTGTTCGACCAGAACGGCAACCCCATCCAGTTCGGCGAGGGGTACTGCCAGGACGGCAACCTCGCACCGGGCACCGGACCCGACGGCACCGCTCAGAGCTGGACCTACCCGCTCTGCCCGAACGACCCGGGTCCGTTCCGCTCCGGGCCCGGGCCGCTGCCCGCGACACCGTCCGCGTCCACGTCCGCGTCGCCCTCGAAATCGAGTTCGCCGACCGGCGCTGCGCCTTCATCCGCAAAGCCCAAACCAACCCACTGATTTCCCCGGTTGTGCAACTTCTGGCTGGCTGAGGCAGCCAGAGATTGCACAATCGGGAGGCAATACCTAGAGTGTCGAGGTATGAGGTTGGATGGCGTCAGCGGTCATCTCGACCTCGTCTTGCTCGGGGTGCTCAGGCACGGCCCGGGCCATGGGTACGCCGTGATCACGGCCGTGCGCGACCTGACCGAAGGACTGCTCGACCTGACCGAAGGCTCGGTGTACCCGGCCCTGCACCGGCTGGAGGATCTCGGTCTGCTGGTCAGCGAGTGGGGGCCCGTCGCCGGTCGGCGGCGGCGGGTGTATCGGATCACCGCGGCCGGCCAGGCGGCGTTGAGCGCCGAGCGGCGCAGCTGGCAAGCACTGGTCGGCGCGGTGGACGCGGTGCTCCGGTTGAAGGCGGCACCGATCGGGGGTGCGGTGTGAGCGAGGCGGACGAGCCCATCGAGGCCTACTTGGACGAACTCGTGCGGGCCATGTCGACGCGGCGCCCACGCGAATTACGCCATCTCATCGCGGAGGCCGAGGCCCATCTGCGCGACGACGCCGAGCGGGGGGTGGCCTCCGGACTTTCCGGTCACCAGGCCGAGACCGAAGCAGTCGCCCGGTTCGGGCCGGTCCCGGACGTGGTCGCCGGGGAGGAACGTCGACTCGCGACTCCGCTGACCGTCGTGGCGCGGGCCGGTGTGGCGAGTGCGCTCTTCTTGGGTGCGATCGGTGCCCTCGCAGTCGGCCTGAGCGGGTTGCTGGCCCTGATCGTCCGGGCAGTGGCCGGTTCGCGGACCCTCGTCGACGTCGGGCCGGGGCGTGTGCTCTCCGCCTCGGACTGCACCCGATGGCTGCACCTGGACTCCGGGACGCGCTCCTGCCGCGACGCTGCGGTCGCCGACTGGGCCACCGAAATCGTTGGCTACCGGCTGCTGCTGGGCGGCCTCGGTCTGGTCGCCGTCGCGGTTTTCGTCGTCATTCGTCGACGCTGGATGAGTCAGGGACGATGGACCACGTTGCCGGCCGCGGTCACCGACACCATCGCCGTGACGCTCTTCGGCGCCGCCGGCGTATGGACGCTCGGCATGGGCATCGACGCCATCGCTACGGCTTCCGGTTACGGGTCCGGCCAGTGGCTCAGCGCGGCGCCGGTCGCACTCGGCGCGGCCGCGGTCTTCGCCGTTCGCCTCATCCGTGACCTCCGCAGTCCGGCCGAATCCGCGATCGTGCCGGCGGCGTGATTGACCCGGACCGAGGCACCGCCGTAAGCTGCTGAGCACTATTGATTGCCGCTCAATAAAGCGCTGCCGGCGCCAGGGAGCTCTGCCACCAGTGTCTGACTACGACGTGCTCGTCATCGGGTCCGGCTTCGGCGGCAGCGTCACCGCCTTGCGGCTCACCGAGAAGGGCTACCGGGTCGGCGTTCTGGAAGCCGGTCGGCGCTTCACCAATGACACGTTGCCCAAGACGTCGTGGCGGGTGCGCGACTTCATCTGGGCCCCGCGCCTCGGCTGCACCGGGATCCAGCGCATTCACCTGCTCAAGGACTGCCTGATCATCGCCGGCGCGGGCGTCGGCGGCGGTTCCCTGAACTACGCGAACACGCTGTACGAGCCGCTGCAGCCGTTCTACGACGACCCGCAGTGGGCCCACATCACCGACTGGCGCGACGAACTTGCGCCGCACTACGAGCAGGCCAAGAGGATGCTCGGCGTCGTCACCAATCCGACGATCACGCCGAGCGACGTGGAGATGCAGCGCCTGGCCGGTCAGTTCGGCAAGGCCGACACCTTCCACATGGCGCCCGTCGGCGTCTTCTTCGGCCGCGACGGCAAGCAGGAGCCGGGCCGAACCGTGCCCGACCCGTACTTCGGTGGCGCCGGCCCGGAGCGCACCGGCTGCATCCAGTGCGGAGAGTGCATGACCGGGTGCCGCCACGGCGCGAAGAACACGCTCACCACGAACTACCTCGCGCTGGCCGAGCGCTCCGGCGCCGAGGTGCACCCGTTGACGACCGTCACGAACGTCCGCCCGCTCGAGGCAAGCGACGGCGGTGGCTACGCGATCGACACCGTGCGGACCGGGAAGTGGTCCAAGAAGGTCGACCGGACGTTCACCGCCGACCAGGTCGTCTTCTCGGCCGGCACCTACAACACCCAGAAACTGCTGCACCAACTGCGGGCCACCACGCTGCCCGGCATCTCGTCGCGACTGGGCTACCTGACCCGGACCAATTCCGAGGCGATCCTCGGTGTGCGCACGGCCAAGCCGAAGTACGACTACACGTCCGGCGTCGCGATCACGTCGTCGTGGCACCCGGACGAGAACACCCACATCGAGCCGGTCCGCTACGGCAAGGGCAGCAATTCGATGGGGTTGCTGAACACGCTGCTCACCGACGGCGGCAGCCGCCGGCACCGCTGGCTGCAGTTCGCCCTTGGCCTGGCCCGCCACCCGCTGCAGGCCCGGCTGCTGATCCCCCGGAAATGGTCCGAACGGGTGATCATCCTGCTGGTGATGCAGTCGCTCAACAACTCCATCACGGTGCTGCGCAAGAAGGGACGGTTCGGCCGGTCCAATCTGACGTCGGTCCAGGGCGCCGGCGAGCCGAACCCAACCTGGATTCCGGTCGCCAACGCAGCCGCCAAGCAACTGGCGGAGAACATCGGCGGGCTGCCGGGCGGCACCTGGGGCGACCTCATGAACATCCCGATGACCGCGCACTTCATCGGCGGCTGCGCGATCGGTGACTCGCCCGCCACCGGCGTCATCGATCCGTACCACCGCCTGCACGGCCACCCGGGGCTGCACGTCGTCGACGGTTCGGCGCTGTCCGCGAACCTCGGCGTGAACCCGTCGCTCACCATCACCGCTCAGGCCGAACGGGCAATCGCGCTCTGGCCGAACAAGGGAGAGATCGACGCTCGCCCGCCGATCGGGGCCAGCTATCAACGGGTCTCCCCGGTCCACCCGCGGCACCCGGCGGTGCCGGAAACTGCTCCGGCGGCGTTGCGTAGTACTCGCGCCGACCTGGGTAGGCCCGACGTGCGTACGGCGTGATCTCGCCGGCCCAACGGACAACTGAAATTGCCGCAACCGTCCGCGCCCCGGGTCGTTGCATCAAGTGAACAGGTAAAGCGACTGCTAAACCGCAGCGGTGGTGAAGGGCTCCCCCGAGGCGGCGAAAGAGGACGGCATGGCGGCAGGCAACACCTTCCATTCCCGGTGCGGCCGGGTGCTCGCCGCGATCACTGCGGTTGTCGGGATAGCCGTAGCGATGACCGCCGTTGGCCAGAGCGCGGGAGCAGTCGCCCCTTTGCGGGCCCAGTCCGTTGGCCGCTTCGTCGACGGCGCGGCCGGCGGGCAGCCGATCCAGAAGATCGCCGACGTCCACGACGCCCGGGCCACCGCTCCGGGCGCACAGTCGCCGCCGAACCCGCTCGATGTGACCCTGCTCGGACAGCTCAACGTTCCGCTGACCGGCGTGATCAATCTGTCGACGGCCCCGGCCATCGTCGCCGGTGCGGTCAACCAAGTGGCGGTCGCGCATGACGACGGCTTCTCCTACGGTGCTGCCGGCGCCGTGAGCAACTCGGGTGGGGTCAACCTCGGCGGCCAGAACGGCGCGTTCCCCGCGCTGGGCACGATCAACCTCAGCGGAGCAGCGTTGCCGTCCCTTCCGAGCCTGCCGCTGCCGGGCGCCGGCTCGCTGGCGTCGCTCGGCTCCATCACGGCATCGGTGGGCGCCGTGTCGGCACTGGCCCAGACGAAGTCAGGCGGCGCGGTCACACCGGCGCCCAGCTACGCCATCGCCGGCCTCAACCTCAGCATCGGGTCCCCCGCGCTCGGCGGGGCCTTGCAAACGGTCGTTGACGCGCTGGCGCTGCCCACGTTGCCCGATGCGCCTGGCATCCCGGACGCGTGCTCCCTCAAGACCCAAGTGCTGTCGCCGCTGTCGCTCGCGGGCGGTGCGATCGAGATCAACCCCACGTCCGGCGCGATCACCGTGAGTCTGGCGACGCTGCTGGCCGAACTCGGTCTCGACATCAACAAGCTGCCGGCCAACACCGACCTGCTTGCGTACCTGCTTGACTACCTGACCGACCCGGGCAGATTCGCGGCCGGGCTGCAGAAGGCGTTGACCGATCTCGCCGCGCCGCTGCAAGCCAACTTCGCCGCGTGCCTGGCCGCACTTCCGTCGCCCTTGAATGCTCTCCAGCCGGTCTTCGACGTGATCACCTCCGGGCAGAAGAACCTCACCGATGCGCTCAGCGCCATCACCACGCCGCTCGCCCAAGCCGCCGGCACCAACCCGCTGGCCCCGCTGGCCGACGGGCTCAAGCAGCTCATCGACGTCGGCGTGAACGTCGAGTCAGGGCCGGGCGTCCAGCCCGGGCAGACCAACCCGGCGTTCCGGTTCACGACCAAGCTGGCCAAGACACCCAACCAGGCGACTCCGGTCGTCGCCGATCAAACGCTGGTACGAGCGCTGGAGATCAACCTGCTCCCGGCGGCCGGCGGCAGCGGCGCCGTCACCGTGGCCCTCGCCAACGCCGCGGTCGGTCCGGGTACGGTCGTCGCGCCGAGCAGCAGGGGAGGCCTCGGCGTCGAGGCGGCCAGCACGCAACTGCCGACCGGGGTGCCAGCGGGCTCGGCCAAACCCGCCGGCGCGCCAGTGCTGCCGCTGACCTTGCTCGCCCTCGGGCTGGTACTGGCCGGTGGCGGAGCGGTGGCCTGGAAGCTGCGCGGCCGCCACCTCTGATCGCTCAGGACGACAGGGCGCGCACGACGTTCGAGCTGCTCGGGCGGCCCAACTTGGCCGCTAGCCACAGGCTGGTGTCCACCAACTTCTCGAGGTCGACGCCGGTCTGGATCCCCAGACCGGTCAGCATCCAGACGAGGTCCTCGGTGGCGAGGTTGCCCGTCGCGCTCTTGGCGTACGGGCACCCACCGAGGCCGCCGGCGGAGGCGTCGACGGTCGTGATGCCCGACTGCAGTGCCGAAAACGTGTTGGCCAGCGCCTGACCGTAGGTGTCGTGGAAGTGCACGGCCAAGCGGTCGGCGCCCACCCCCGCGTCGGCGAAGGCGGCCAGGAGCGCGGTCACGTGCCCAGGTGTGCCGACGCCGATGGTGTCGCCCAGCGACAGCTCGGTGCAGCCGAGGTCGAGCAGCCGGCTGCCGGCGCGGACGACTTGCGCGATCGGCACCTCGCCTTCCCACGGGTCGCCGAAGCACATCGAGACGTACGCGCGGACCGTCAGGCCTTCAGCGCGAGCCCGCTCGACCACGGGAGCGAACATCGCGATCGACTCGTCCACGCTCCGGTTGAGGTTGCGCTGGGCGAACGTCTCGGTGGCGCTGCCGAAGATGGCGATCTCGCGGATGCCTTTGGCCAGTGCCCGGTCCAACCCACGCTCATTGGGAACCAGTACGGGATAGCGGACGCCGTCTACGGGACGGAACAGGTCGAGCAGTTCCTCGGCGTCGGCCAACTGCGGCACCCAGCTCGGATGGACGAAGCTGGTGGCTTCGATGACCCGAAGGCCGGCGTCGGCGAGCCGAGCCAGAAACTCGGCCTTGACCTCGACCGGCACCGTGCTCTGCTCGTTCTGCAGCCCGTCGCGCGGGCCGACTTCATAGATCGTGACGCGCTCGGGCAGGCCGGGCCGGCGCACCTGCTGCGGTGAGGGCATCCATCCTTCTTACTCTCGTGACCGTCACACTCCGGCCGCGGTGACGATGGCGTCGGTCAGGAAGCCGGCGAGCAGGCCGAGCAACAGGCCGTAGGACAGCAGGTCGGCGCGCTTGGCCTTGGCCGCGATGCCGAGCAGTTGGGTGACGACGTAGATGATCGAGCCGGCCGCGAGGGTCAGGAACACAACGCTGACCGCTTCACTGGTGAACCCGTGTCCCACGGCGGTGCCGACGAACGTCGGCCCGCCGCCGATGAGGGCGAGGACGAGCAGGAACGGCCAACTGGGCCGCCGCGCCGCTCCCGCATCGTCGACATCGCCGGCGAGCGGGGCGACGATGCCGAACCCCTCGGTGGCGTTGTGCAGGCCGAATCCGACCACCAACAGGGTCGCGAGCGCCACCTCGTTGCTCGCGGCCGACTGTCCGATGGCCAGACCTTCGGCGAAGTTGTGCAGGCCGATCCCGACGGCGATGAGCAGGGCCAATCGGCGGGCCGGCGACCAGGCCGCGATCCCGCCGCGCACCGGTCGTTCCCGCACCGACATGGCGCCCGGGCCGAATTGCGGCTTCGCCCCGCGGCCGGCGAGTCTGGACATGTACCGCTCGTAGCCCACCAGTGACAACAACCCGACCGCCAAGCCGGCCGCGAACAGCGCGCCGTAGCCGAATACCGGGCCGAGGCCGCCCGAGTGATCGTGAACAGCGGCCAGCGCGGAGTCGATCGGTTCCCAGGCCGCGGAAAAGACGTCCCACACGAGGAACAGCAGGACGCCCACGGCGGTGGCGTTGAGGAACAACCGCAGCGATGGCATCGGCCGCTTGAGACGTCCGATCGGAATGCCAAGCACGATCGTGACACCGGCGATGAGGCCGAGCACCAGCGTCTTGGACAGGTCCACTGTCTTACCTCCGAGTTAGGACAGCCTAACCTTGCGCAATCGATGGCGATTGTGCAAGTTCAGCGGCCAACCCGTGAGCTGGATCATCCCGCCGAGTCTGGTGCGGGCCCGGCATCCGGTGGGACCAGGCGCCGATGGATCTCGGTCGTCAGCTGATGGATCACCCGGGTCAGGTCGGTGTTGGTGTGCAACTCCTGCTCGCTGGCCACGAAGTCGTGATCGGCCTTCGCCTGCTGGTAAGCCGCCTGCCGGTTCTGTCCGATCATCACGAAAGTCGACAGGAAGATCGCCTCGAGGGAGACGATCAAGGTCAGCGTCGGCCACGGGCTCTTCTCGAACACGATCATCCACACGGCAAACACGACGGCATGCAGGTAGACGAACTTCATCGAACCCGCGAACGCGGTGATCGCGTCGGCGATGCGCAGTTGCAGGTCGGCCGATCTCTTCTCGGCCACCTTGACGAAGGCCGGGTGTTGCTTGTCGAGCGGAACGGTGTGCGTCATGCTCGACGATCCTGCCATCCGTCAGAGTGGCGGTAGCCCTCAGCAGATCCGGCGGCGCGCGCCGAGGGACATCAGCACACCCGCGAGCAACAGCAGGGCCGCAACGCCCAGCTGCGGACCAGAGGCCGATCCGGTGCTGGCCAGAGTCAGGCCGGATGTGGTCGTGGGCGCAATGGCCGGCGGCGTGAGCAGCGCGGGCAAGGCCGCGGTCACCCGCATGGTTACCGCAGTGGGCGCGCAGTTGAACTGCGTGCAGTTCGGGTCGCCGGCCTCCGAACTCGTGAACAGATCGAGCCGGGCCGAGCCGACGTTGACCGCCTTCAGGGTGAGCGTGGCCGTGGCCGAGTGGCCGACGGCGATGTCGCCGGCGAACCAGAGGACCACCTGGTCTCCGCTGTCGTCATTGTTGATGCCCTCGTCCTGCTCGCCACCCAACTCCGGCGGAGCTTTCGTGTTGCCGCTGAACGCGGTGATCGTGAAGTTGTCGCCGGCAACGACGGAGAACGCGATGGTCTGACCGGTGGGCTGCGGCCCGGCATTGTGCACGGTCAGCTTCACGGTGGTGGAGGCACCGAGGTGCACGCTCGTTTGGGCCGGCGTGATCGTCGACGTCAGCGCTGCCGCACCGGTGAACTCGAGATGGGCCGTCACCGAATTGTTTGCCGAATTGGCGTCGGTACCCTGGCCTGGCTGCGGGCTCGACGTGGCCGTTACCGCGGCGATGTGGCCGACAACCGCGTCGGACGTTGGCACCAGGTCGATTTCGAGCGTCGGGTCGGCATTGTCGGTGGCGTGGGCGAGCGGGCCGACGTCACAGACCAGCTGCTGCGGATTGCCGAGCGCCGGAGCACAGGGCAGCACTGAATCGTCGCCGTCGCGAGACACGCCGTCCGGTCCCAGCGCGAGGCCGGGTTCCATGTCGATGACGAGCTGGGTGTCCGGTGCGCCGTAGCCGACGTTGCTGACATCGATGGCGAAGTAGGCGTCGTTGCCGGTGCCGAGGAAGCCGACTTGCTCTTCCCCGAAGTCCGGCGTCAGGAGCGTGGCAATGTCGATTTGATTGACCGCGACTGGGACCGGCCCAGACGTCGTCGTGCCTGGAACGGAGGCGTCGGTCCAGGCCAGGCCGGCGGTGGACAAGGTCGACGCGGTCGTCGTGCCGACAGTCGCGTTGAAGGCGACGGTGTGCGTACCCACGCTCAGTCCGTCGGCCGGGTCGGCGCCGACCTGCACGGTGATGTCACCGGCGCCCGTCTGGGTGAGCTGGCCCGCCGGAACAGCCACGCCGTCGAGGGTGACTCCGGCGATGGCCACCGCCACGGGTAGCCCGACGTCCTGATGAGTGGTGAACACCGTTGCGTCGATGTCCGAACCGGCGACGCCGACCGTGTACGTGAAGCGCACTGTTCCCGGTCCGTGCGCCGTCGCCGGGGCCACGCCGGCAAGCGTCACGCCGGCGGGAGCCGCGCCAGCGGCACCGGCCAACGACAGCGATCCAGCCAGCATGAGCAGGCAGACGCTGGACCCGCCGACAAAATGGGTGAGCCTCATATTCGCCTTTTCTCGAATTCGCGCAGTTGGGGAAATCTACGGGCAAATGATCATGTCTGTCAAATTGGTGTTAACTCAGATATTCGAGACGGCATGGTTGTAAAACTAGGCAGAAAGGCTGGGACCGAGGCCCGCGTTGCCGCTTGTTCAATTGCGGTTTCGCATTACGTAGCGCGTTTATGATGTGCTTTTCCGATTGCCCGATCCACGCGCACTTGCGCGCGGCACTTGCTCCGATTGGCCCACATCCGCTACGAACAGAACCAATGAAGCTGTTGGTCGATCCCGCGTCGCCCGTGCCACCGTTCGAGCAGGTGCGGGCCAAGATCGCGGCCGACATCGACGCGGGGGTGCTGGCGCCAGCGACGCGCCTGCCCACCGTGCGTAAGCTCGCGGCCGACCTCGACCTCGCGGTAAACACCGTGGCCCGTTCCTACCGCGAGCTGGAGCTGGCCGGCTTCATTGAGACCCGCGGGCGGCAGGGCACTTTCGTGGCCGGTCCGGCGTCCGGGTCGCGCCGCCAGGCCGTCGGGGCCGCGCGCCAGTTCACCCGGCGGATGCAGGAGTTGGGCATCGGCGAAGCCGAGAGTCTGGCCATTGTGCGCCGCGAGATCGAAGCCCAATTCGAATCCCGGGCGGATCTTGATGCTGACGTCGGTCCATAGCTCGGCCTCGGCATCAAGATCGCAATCGCTGGGTGGTTCATCTCGCCGATCTGCGCTGGGCCAGGAAGACGAACTCGCGCCCGGGGCGATCCGGCGCGTCGCGAACGTCCACGGTGGCGAACCCACTTGCCGCCAGGCTCTGCTCGATCTCGTCCCGGGTCCGGAACCGCAGGGTCGAGTCCGACGCCAGTTCGAGGCCGTCCGAGGCGACCGGAAGGTGAAGCGGAACGAGACCAGCGGGAGGCTCACGCTCGTGACCTCCCCCCGCCGTTCGACCCGGCCCACCCCCGGCACGTCTCGGACCTCCGGGCCGGTCTCAGCCGCCCACTCCTCCCACGCCCGGCGCTCAGGTCATCGCGGTCGCCGTCGAAGGTGTCGTAGCAGGCCGCCAGCCGCGGATGGTCGAAAACTGCGTCGGGCACGAACGACGACCGTAGCCGCAGTCGAACCGCCGAGCTCAGCCGAGGTGCAGCGTCTTCAGCGTCTGCGTCGCCATCTGCCGCTCACCAAGAGCGTTGGGGTGCACGATCACCGGGTTCGTGCCCAGGAGCACGGGTTCGACCCACCGGACGCCGGGTGCCTGGCAGGCGTCGTGACCATTCGACACAGTGCCGAGGTCGACGTAAATGGCGCCCGTCGCCGCAGCGGCGCGCCGCACGGCGTCGTTGAGGGTTGCTTGCTCATGCCGCAGGTAGGGCACATCGCCGCTCGCGACGGGCATCTGCGGGAAGCAGCCGGTGGTGGCCGGCAGAATCCATGGGTAGCCGAGGATCGCGACGCGCGCCTTCGGGGCCTTGGCCCGCACCGCGGTCAGCGCCTTGACGAGGGACGGGTAGGTAGTCGTGCGGATGGTGTCCTCGAACGAGGAGCCGTATTGATCCCGGCAAGGGCTGCCCTGGCCGAGCGTGGACAGTCCCGCGACGCCGCACTCGAGGATCGAGTCGATGAACACGTCGCTGTCGTTGCCGCCGATCGTCATCGTGATTAGTTGGGTGTCCCTGGCGACCGCGTCGAGCTGCGGGGCAACGCCGGCGTACTGCGCGGTGAAGTAGTCGCTGGTGTCGGCGCCACCGCACGTGACGTCGGTCAACTGCACCCGCAGCTGGCCGGCGATGACGTGCGGGTAGTTGACCGTCGAGCGCAGGCAAGCCGGCGATGCGGTGAGATCCGGCGGCAGATTGCCCGACGCCGCGCTGTAGGAGTCACCCATCGCTACGTAGCGAAGCGGCGCGGTGGCCGCGCCCGCAGGCGACGTGACCGTGAGCGCGGCGGCGGCAGCGATTGACAGGAGCAGGGCGGCGCGTCCGAACACGGGCAGGTCCCTCGAAGAAGCGGCTGACCGTGCGATTGCCCGGTCCCCGAATTCAACGACGAAGGCCCTGGAACGTTTCGCGGGAGTGAGCCCGCCCGCGGCGGGATGCGATTGGGGCCAGTCCCCGGCCGGGCTCACCGGATCGGGCCCGGTCGGGGACTGTTCACCACGCGACGGGCACGAGAAGTGCACATCCGCTATGCGCTTCCCCAGGACGGGGCCCGCCACCCCCGACTCTACTCACTTGACGGGGCACATACGCCAGGTGGCCCCAAACTCGGCCGTCGCCGACCCGAGCGCCGGCGTTGTGCACGAGCGGTGAACAGGGCGGAGCAGGTGGGCGGAAAACCGTCGCCCTGCCGGGCCGGGTTGTGTGCTGCAATGGCACCCGGAGTCCGGGACCAAGTCGAGGAGCGCGATCGTCGTGCGTAGCAGGGTACAAACGATTAGCCCGAGCAAGGCCGCCGAATTGTTGGAGGCGAACACGACCAACCGACCGCTGTCGCGGGCGGTGGTGCGCTCGTTCGCCGATGCCATGCGCCGCGGGGACTGGATGGTCACCCATCAGGGCATCGCCTTTGACGTCAACGGTGTCCTCGTCGACGGGCAGCATCGGCTGGCCGCGATTATCGAAGCTGATCAACCGGTCGAGTTGACGGTGTTCACGGAAGTCAACGAGGGCACCTTCGACGTGCTGGACACCGGCAAGCGCCGCAACGCGGCCGACGTGCTGGCCATCGAAGGCGAGAAGTCTTCGGCGATGTTGGCGGCGATGGTGCGCACCGTGTGGCTGTACGAGAACCGGCCGGACCTGAACTGGTCCGGGGGCGGGGCGGCGGTCACCAACCACCAGGTCGTGCAGACCCTCGAGCAGCACCCGAAGTTGCGCGACTTCGTGCTGGTGGGCGAGCAGATCGCCACCGCCACCGGCATGATCAAGAGCGCGGCCGGGGCGGCGAGCTATCTGGTCTCGCGGGCGAGCAGGCGGGCCGAACTCGAGGAGTGGTACGAAGGCATCATCGAGGGCGCCGGGCTGGCCAAGCAGGACCCGCGCCTGCTGTTTCGGCGGGTGATGTTCAACATGGCGCGCAAACAGGCCGGCCAAGCGATGCGCCGCCGCGAGAGCCGCGAACACGTCGCCCTCTACATCAAGGCGTTCAATGCCTGGCGGGCCAACGAACGGCTGACCCAGCTGCGCTTCAACGCCCGGGAATCCATGCCGCGCATCGAAAGAACCCGCTGAGCCCGCGCGGGGCTACGCAGCCGCCCCGCTGGTGCTCGGTTTTCCCCGCTGGTGTCCGCTCTTGACGACCGAAACCGAGCACCAGCGGGGAAAACGTGCTCAGTTCTGCGGCGCCGGCAAGGGTGCGGCCTGGTTGGTCGCGGCCGGCGTCGCGTCGCAGGCGATCATGAAGTCACCGCAGTTGCTGTCCGTGTCGGCGCCGTCGGCATAGCGCATCACGGTGCGGTCGGTGCCGGGTGCGGGGACGGAGCAACCCTGCTGACCGCTGCCCGACCGGCCCTGGTAGCCCGGTCTTGTGGCCATCGCGGTGGGCCGCGCGTTGTGCACGTTCACAATCCGCGCCGAGAGGGCTGCCTACGTGTCAACCGACCTCGCGCTCGCCAGATGAAGTCACCGCCTGAGCGGCCTGCTTGGCAGTGTTGGCGCGCCCCGTGCCCTAGCGCCGTGGCGCCGGCCGGGTGTAGGACCGGCGGCATGAGTCGTACTACATCCCGGTCGGTAGCAAACGTGAGGCGCTGAAGATCTATCGGGGCCGCCGCGAGTGCGGGGCTGTGTACCGCGCCGCGGACCACTACATGTGGTTGGAGCCGAGCGAGCGACAAGAGGAGGGGGTCACCCGTGAAGCGGAACCGTCAGGTGGAGTGGGAGGAAGGGTCGTGGCGGTGGCCGCTGGTGTTCACCATCATCGCCCTGATCGGGATGGGTGTCGTCGTCTGGTACGTGGGGATGTGACCGTGACGGCAACCCAATGGCGCCGCTCTTGGCATCGCCGCAGCGTACCCAGAGCGCGCTCGGACGTGCCCCGGATTCCTGGCTTGTGTGGGCGCGCCCGGCAGGACTCGAACCTGCAACCTCTTGATCCGTAGGATCGGTGCGGTGCGCCCATCTCGCGGTCTGACCCCGGGATCGCTGGCCCGGTACGTGTCATCGTTGGCAATGGTGTCGCCTCATCGCTCCGTTTCATGGACAAGTTCATGGACAGCACTCGGCCGGGGATCCACCGTCGTCGCAGGCGATAATGGGTGCACCGCCGTCGGGCCTCTCAACGTCGCGACGACTGAGCCGGGCCGACCGAAGCCCCGGATCTAGGCTGCAGATCGGGGGCGCGATGAGGACGTCTCCGATGCCGGATCATCGGACACCGCGTAGCGCTGAACGGGCCGCCGGGTACGAACCGTCCTATCGCCCGAACGACCCCAATCTCCAGCCTGCAGATATTTCTTTGACGAATCATCGATCCGATGGAACCGGATGGCACCTGCGATTGTCTATGTGGTCGTGAAGCCCGAATCTTCTAGCCGGACCGCAGAGGCGGACCCTCCGCCGGGCGCGCTGGACGAGGACTTCTACCGCGATGCGTGGCCCCGGCTCGTCCGTTTAGGGCGGCTGTTGACCGGGTCGCAGCAGGTCGGCGAGGACTTGGCGCAAGAGGCGGTCCTGGGACTGTTGCGTCACCCCAATGTGGAATCAGCCCGCGCCTACCTGCGGCGCAGCATCGTGAACTTGAGTATCAACTACGGGCGGCGCAGCGTTCGAGAGCGACTGCATCTGCAAAGCGTCCGACCGGAGCATGTACCGCCACCCGGCTCGGATGACATGTGGCCCTTGATCGTGGCCTTGCCCGCCCGGCAGCGCGCCGTCCTGGTACTGCGCTACTACGAAGACCTCTCCGAAGCCGAGATTGCCCGCGTCCTCGACTGCCCGCCGGGCACCGTCAAATCAGTCGCCGCCCGCGCACTGCAGCACCTGCGACAGGAGCTTCAGGATGATTGACCTTGAGTCCCGTATCCGGGCCACCCTGACCCGGGAGGCGGATGCCACGGAGATCCCCCCGACACCGCCGTTCGGTCGCCTAGACCACTTCGCCCATGAGCAGCTGGAATGTCTTACCTCCACGCTGGCCGACCTGGACGACCTTCCTGCGCCCGCGCCACGTCCCCGGGTATCTCGACGCCGGCGCGTCCTGGCGGCCGCGACCATGTCCTTCCTGGTGCTCGGCGGCGGGCTGAGTATCGCTGCCGCCGCCGGTCTGCGCGTACTGCCCAGCAGCGTGATGCAAGCCTTCGGTTGGGCGCCGGCGCCGGGCGCGATCAATGCCGATCCCGCGACCGCCCGGCGGCTGCTGACCATCACCGGCCCCGATGGCCAGCCACTCCAACTCTGGTACGCCGACGCCAGCGACAACGGCTACTGCGTCGCCCTCGTCGGTCCCGTTCGAGGGCCCTCGACTCCCCCGCCATATCCGAACTACAAGGGCACCCCGATCCCACTGTTCAACGGCCAACGGCTCGCGAACCAGGCCGGCGGTGGGTGCGGCGCCAAGGACAATTCATTCGGCGGTGAGATCATTACGGCAGACATCGGCGATCCCGGCTCAACGACGAACCCGCCCGGACCCGGTTTCTTCATCGTCAACGTGCCCGGAGCCGCCAGCGTGCGAGTGGTCTTCCGAGATGGCACTCGCACCGCCCCCCTGCCCATCGCGGAGCAGCAGACAGCCGGCTGGATCTCAGGCATCCAGTTCGCCGACGATCCGCAACTTGTCGGCTATGACGCCCATGGAACGGTCATCGGCCGCGTCGAACTGAGCCCCTGAGGCCAGCCGATGCCATAACTGTCCGGGTCCAAGCATCTCCGCGGTGAAGTCAACGCCGCATACCCGCAATCGATCGGAGCCTGTCGTAGGTGCGGCTGAGCGGATCTTGCGCGCTCCCTGGTCGTGCCGTGCGTCGCGGTGGGCTGCGAGCGCTAGATACCGTCGTGGACGAGCGTCCAGTAGGCGGCGTTCTCGACACCGGTGTAGCGGCCGCGGTCTGCGTCGCTTGTCGCGGTAGGAGGCGTCGGTCTCCACCTGCCCGGCCCTCGGCGCACGGGCAGCACAATGTGGGGGTCGTCGTGGCCCGGTGAGTTCGCGGTGCGGCGACCGCTCCGGCCCGCTCGATACATGCCGCTCGTGCTTCCCTGTCGTCGGGTACGGGCCCACAAGTGTCCCGAATGCAGGAGGCCCAAATTCTGAAAATTTCGTTGGCGCGCCCGGCAGGACTCGAACCTGCAACCTCTTGATCCGTAGATCCGTAGTCGACCTGCCTGGCCTGTTGGCGGCTGTAAACACCGCCCTCAGACCTGTCTCTCCTGGCCTTCGCGGCAGTCAACGACTGGCGTTGGATGACAGACTGATTGACACTCCGTCCCCAGTGTCCCGCCGAGGGTTCAAGCGCGAATGTGCTCACCCTTCACCACGGCGATTTTCTGGCCTCGGGACTTCCAAGTGCGTTCACGCGACGCCAGCACCGCTGCCGTCCAATCGGCACGAACGGTGGAGCGGTTGAGGCTGTTCGATCCCGTCGAGCAGTAGCCTCGACCAGTGGCGATCTTTACGATTTGGGCCGGGTTCGGGTTCACGGACAACCCGTACGGGCAGGAGACCCTCCCTGGCGACGAGATTGGCGATCACCTCCTGGTAGGCCGAGATGTCGAAGTCAGCGAACTTCAGCGCCGCGTAGGGTCTTCAGGCTCGTTCCCGTCAATCGAGGGACCCGTCGGCGTCGGTAAGAGCAGCCTTGTAGAAGTCGCCCTTTATCGCATGGCACGCGAATGTACGGATCGGCGCGCCCGGGAACTTTACCTTCCAGCCGTGAAACGGTTCCAGCCAGTGAAGAATATCGACGATTTTGAAGCCGATGTCTTCCGAACGCTCGCGCAGACCCTGATCAAGTCTGCGGATTTGATTAGTGACGTTGGGCTCGATAAGCCTGACGTTGACGAGTTGAACCGATGGCTGAACTCGGCGCAGTACCGAAGTTGGTCGGCGCAAGGCTCGTTCGTTGCAGGTGTTGGGTTCGGTAGGGGATCCGAACCCAACACGAGCGACGGATATACGAAGTCGGGCTTCCCGGACGCAGTGAGGGCCGCCCTCCGCAAGTGCTTCCCCGCGGGGACAGGTGGGATCGTGTGTGTTCTCGACAACCTGGAACTCGTCGAAACCGTCGGCGAAGCACGCACGACACTCGACGAGCTTCGAGACCGAGTATTCAACCTGTCCGGCGTCCGATGGGTTCTGTGTGGCTCACGTGGCATCGTTTCGCGCGCGCGCACCGAGCGGCTTAGTGGCATCTTCCAGGCACCGAGCGTCGTGGGTCCGCTTGGCGACGAATCGGTGATTGAAGCAATTCGCCGGCGAATAGCTAGGTTCAGTGTTGGCACGGACACCCAAGCCCCCGTGACGCCGACCGGCTTCGAGTACCTATACAAGGCTCTTAACCTGAACCTCCGGGACGCCCTGGCAACCGCCCAGGAGTTCGCACAATGGCTCTACACCGAGTACGTCATAGCGCGAACACCGCTTCCAGGTGACGAAGACCGAGACGAATTTCTCCAGGTGTGGCTCACAGACCGTGCGGAGAAGGCATTCCGAGATGCAAATGCCAGCGGCGTCCAGCAACGGAACTGGCAATTTTTCGAGGAGCTCTGCGCCAAGGGTGGCCGCACCGGGTCAGCGGACTTCGAAACATTCGGCTTCAACTTCCAGCAGCAGATGTCGAGCGCGGTGACCCAGCTAGTGACGGCGAATCTCCTAGTCCGTGAGGTTGACCCGGACAATGGAAGCAGGACGGTGAACGCGGTTACCGCCCTTGGCTGGCTCGTCTACTTCTACAGCGCGAACTTCGATCTTCCACCCGCCCGTGTGCTCCCAGGCGACTCCTAGAACCTCGCGGTTACCGTGTGATGCGCTGGAGTTGGCGTGGTCGGGAAAGGCGGTGCTGGGTTCGACGCCGCGGCCCGACCTAGTAGATAACCTACGGCGCGAATGTCGCTTCGTTAATTTCGCACGAGGCCGTTATCCCGCGATCGGTTTGCGGCGTCGTGTCATGAGCCGCTCTTGCAGCGCCCCGCTGCGGCCTCGGACCGATGGCGAACGGTGCATCCGTCATGGAGGTATGCACCGTCCTCGTGCCGGATCGCTTTGGCTTCCCGCGTGGCCGCGTCATCGTCGCGGTCCTGGTCATCGACGAGGTCATCGGCAGCCTCATGGGGCCGGAGGCCCTGCGCGACGACCTCGCCCTTAACCCAAAGCTCATCCATCTGTGCCCGGATCGCTCGGGCGGCAATGTCGGGCATTTCGAGCAGGATTGCCATGGACGACTTACTGACGCCGTTCAGGGAGGCGGTCAGGCCGTAGACCCTATGATCCCCGATCAGGTAGCGATCGTGGAAGCTAGCGCGCCGAAGCTCACGCACCGCGCCGTCATCATTGGGAGGGGCGAGGCTAATGTGCACTGCCAATTCAGTGACGCGCCCCTTATTCATCCGGTCGCCTATCAGAAAGCGAGAGGCGTTGGTATGGGCGAGGATGTGGATGAGTGCTTGGGAGTCGAGATATCCGTCCACGATGAGGGCATCGCCGCAGTCTGCGATGACGCCGAGCACTTGGCCATACCCAAGGTTCTCGTCCTCAGCGGCCAGCACCATCACTGGAGAGTCACCATCGCCGGACTCGGCCGAGGCTTCGGCCTTAAGTAGCGCGTGGCCGAGCAGCGTGACGGCGTACCGACCTCTGCTGTCACGCTCGATCCAATTCAGGCGACGCAGATGCGCAAGGAACTTCTCTGGCGACTTATCCGGGCCATAGACAGCAGGCCTACCTGGCCTTCCGGGAATGACCTCGTATTCGTAGCCCAATGCGAGATCAGCCGCCCGAGTCGCATTCATGATGCCTCGCATGGCAGACGCGTTCAGGCCGGTAAGGCCGGGCCAAGCAGCGGGAAGTATCTGCTTGGTCAGCGTGTCCCTCCACAGGTGTTGAGACTTGAGAATCCCGGCGGCTAGAGAGTCGAAGGGTGATGGCCCCTTTCGCACGCGGCGTGACGGGACGTCTGGGATCTCTTCCTCCAGCAACTTGCCCTTGCGGGCAGGCTTGGGCTCAGCCTGGAGCCGCCACTCGTTGATCTCGCGGCCGGTCGGCCGGTAGCCGCCACGGTTGACCGTCGCGATGAACTCCATCGCGCGGCGCTGCTCCTCGTTGATGATCACGCTGGCATTTCACCACGAGCCCGAGACGATTTCCTACTGGCGACGGAGCTTCCAGCGGCGCTGCCACTGTGGGCTCCACAGCGTGAGCTAGAAGTCCCCGCTTCACGCCATCGGCTCGTCGGCTGCGGTGACGCTCGGCCACACGTGGGCGCCTGAGGGAACCTGGGGTAGACCGGGGGTGCGTCCGCGAACTCCCGATCAACTGCCGAATTCTTGGAGCTGATCATCACCGAGGGACGGGCGCCTCTCCTGGCGCTTCTTCTTTCCGGTGGTGGTCCGCTTCGCGACGGGACGTGGCCTGGCAGCTGCTGCCGCTTTGGCGGCCATCTGTTTTGAGCATGTCGTCGTGGATGATGTCGATGCGGGATCTGGCTTCGTCGGAGATGAACGGGTCGCCGATGACGGGCGTGCGGACGCTACACGCTTAACGTACATCTTATAAGTGGGCTATGGCTCGGCGAGGTCAACTCGTTGATCTGAACGTCCGCCGTTTTCCACCAACCTCTGCCGTTGTCGGCGGTGGGTGTCATGTTGGGATGTATGGACGTGTCGGCTGAGGCCGTCGCGAAGGTGCCGGCCGGGAACCTGCGGGTGCCCCGGGCCGAGTTCGGTGCGCTCTGGGCGGCGGTCGCGCGGTGGGGTGAACAGCCGGGTGCCGGCGACGACTTCTTGCTGGGTGTGTTGCTGACGTGCCAATGGCTGGCGGACCAGCCGGTGTGGTCGCCGGTCGGCCGCGGGGCAGATGCCGAGTGCACCGTTCACCGGTCGGCGTCATGCGGCGATGCCGGAAACGATCGACGCGGAGTACTTGGCGGCCGCGGTGGCGTGTCATTCGACAGTGGCCCGACCGGCGGTTCGGACGGACCTAGCTCGCGGCGTTGTCGCGACGTTGGATTGGGTCTGGCATGGATCTCGGCGGGCCCCGGTTTGCATCACGCCGACGTTCGCCGGCTAACCTGCTGCCCGTGCGGTGCGCGGCTATCGCTCGATCGTCGGTCCCTCGAGCTGCTGCGTGCGCGCCGCCTGATCGCTCGCATGCCATTGACTGAGTTGTGCAGAGCGCGATCGTTCTGCGATACCGCGCTCTTGGGCGGTCCGGCGCTCGAGTTCGGCGAGGGCCCGTTGGGCTCGGTCGATGGTGTCGGCGGTCTCGTTCGCGCTCGGGCACCCGGGTCCAGTCCTCGTGTTCGCGCGGCGCCGGCGCGTCTGCGGCGGCGGTTTGCTCGCGGACGTCGTCGATCCTCGCTTGGCCTCGGCGTCGGCGTGCGGGAGGCGGTCGACTGCTGCACTGATCGGCATCGCGTTGTTCGACGACCTCGGCGAGGTCGGTCTCGTCGGTGACGAGGCGGTGTTCGTCCTCGGCGGCTTGGTCGTCGCGGTGGGCGGTGATCCAGTCTTCGGCGGTGGTGGCTTGTGCGGGTTGGTCGGGGTTGATGCCGCGGGTGGACAGTTCGTCGCGGGCGCGTTGTTCGGCGGCGCGGGTTGCGGCGGTGTGGGCGTACCAGTGGGCGCGGATCTCGTCGGCGCGCTCGAGCTGCTTGGCGCGTTCGTCGAGGACCGCGGCCAGCGCAAGGGCTTCGGCGGCTTCGCGTTCCAACTCGGCGCGCCGGTCTGGTTCGGTCTCGTTGGTGGCTTCGGCGGTGCGCAGTGCGGCGGTGGTGCGGTGGCGTTGGGCGGCTTGGATGGTTCCGGATAGTTCGGGGGCGACGTAGTCGGGTTGCCAGTTCAGTTCACGCTGATAGGCCCGGACCCGGACCAGGAGTTGGCCGTCGCTCATTTCGGCTTCGGCGCGGGTGGCTTCATCTCGGCCGAGGGCGCGCCAGGCCGCGCGGTAGGACGCGTGCGCCTCGACCTGTCCCGGCTTCGGCGGCCCGGGCAGCGCCACGTCTGGGTCGTCGTGGCCGGTCAACTCTCGGTGCGCCGCGACTGCCCCGGCACGTCGCATCCATGCCGTCGCGCTTCGTCTGACGTCTCGGGGACCGGGCCGAGCGCGTCGATCGCCCACTGCGGCCGCGTCTCGGCAATTTCGCGACCGAGTTGGGTGCGGCGGGCGTCGGCGGCGGCGGCGAGGTCGTTGAGGTGCCGCTGCCAGTGCGGGTCGTCGACTGTGGGTGTCCAGTCGGTGTAGCGGTCCCCGGCGGGGTGCAGGTCGAGGCTGTCGGTGATGCGGTGGTGCAGGACGGAGGCGAGGCTGCGGGCGTCGCCGAGGTGACGGCTGGCGACCGCGTCACGCAGCACCTGGTGGGGGTCGTGGCCGGCGATCTCGGCTTGGCGCAGCACGGTGCTGAGGCTGACCATCCCGTCATCGCCGGCGAGGCTGGCCCGCTGCGCGGGGGTGAGGGTGCCGTCGTCGACGAGGCGGTCGAGCATGGCCGCGGTGCGTCCGGCGGTGGCGACTTCGGCGGCGTCGGTGAAGCGTTCGACCGCGGTGCGCAGCGACCCCGCCTCGGCGGCGGACTGTTCGGCTTCGACGATCGCGGCGCAGTTCGGTGTCGGCGCGTTCGGCGTTGCCGGCGAGCACGGCGAGCGGGTCTTGCCGGGTGACCTGGTTGACGGCGCCGGTGGGTGCGTCGGCGGGGACGGCGAGGGTGACGACGTGGGCGGTGTTGTTCTCCGGCCGCGGGACAGCCCGACGTAGAGGGCGGCGGGTCCGGTGCGGCCGGTGGCCACGGTGTGGCTGGTGTCCACGGTGAGGCCTTGGGCGGAGTGCACGGTGCTAGGCGTAGCCGAGCGCGACGTGCTCGTGCACGTAGCTGCCGGGCAGCGACATCCGGTCACCGAGCTGCTCCCCGTCGCGGCGCGGCCGACGATGGGGGCGACGATCAGGCCGCCGTCGGCGCGGGTCTCGAGGACGCGGTAGTGCTCGCGGTTGATCGGGCCGCGCCGGTTGCCGTCGAACCCGGCCAGGTTCCAGCCGTTGCGCCGTGCCTTGGACCAGGTCCCCGACCCCGGCGATGGTGCCCTTGCAGGCCGAGCGGCACCCCGTTCTCCTCGACCCGGCCGAGGCGGACGAGTTCGGCGCGGAGTTGCGCGGAGAGGCGGGCGGCTTGTTCGTTGGTGTCCACGATCAGCAGCGACCGGTGCCCGGTGAGGGTGTCGGCGAGCCAGGCTCGGGCGGCGTCGTGTTCGGTGTGTTCGATGGTGCCGCCGTCGATGATGCGCCCGTGCTTGCGGTAGGTCTGCAGCGCGGCCTCGTCGCCTTCCCGCAGCTGCAGGGAGGCGTCGCGTTCCCACTGCTGGGTGAAGCGGCGGGGTTCGGTGAGTTCGTAGGTCAGGCTGGTTTTGGTGATCATGTCCATGGCGCCGCCGGCGCCGACCGCGGCGAGCTGGCGGTGGTCCCCGGTCAGCAGCAGTTTCGCGTCCGGCTTCGTGGGTGTGCTGGTGGATGGCGGCCAGGTCGGTGGTGTTGGCCATCGCGGATTCGTCGACCACGACCAGATCACCGGGGTTGAGCCGCCACGCCGCGTCGTCACCGCGCGGGCGTGCCGTCGGCGAGGCGGTGTTGGGTGTCGAGCCAGCGGGTGATGTTGCGGGCGGCCAGGCCTTCGTCGGTGAGCACGTCGGTCGCGATCTGGCTCGCCGCCAGCCCGACGACGCGGCGCTGTTCGCCGTTCCACAGCGTCGGGGTCTTGCCAGGCTTGGGCGAGGGCGCCGAGCGACGAACGACTTCCCGGTGCCGGCCGGCCCGACCAGGGATTCGACGTTGGCGCCGGAGGTGAGCACCCCGCGCACGGCGGCGGCCTGGTCGGCGCCCAGCTCGACCCCGACTCGCACGCAGCCCGTCTGAGGAATGCGGCGGCGCGGTCGGGGGTGGCGGCGACGGCGGTGCGTTCGACCGCGGCCGCGCGCAGTGCGCGTTCGCTGCGCAGGTGCTCGCTGGTGGCGTAGAGGCGGGCGCCGGGGCGGTCGTAGGCCGAGCGGCCGTCGGCGAGCCGCAGCTCGTCCGGCAGGCGTCGCGGCGCCGGGGGTCTCCGCGGTCAGTGCCACGCAGTGTTTGTCGATCGCCTGCCGGGTGAGACCGCGGATCAACGTCGTGCACGTCGTCGCCGTGCAGGCCGCCGAGATAGTCGGGCAGGGCGTCGTTGATCGCGCGGGACAGGTCGGCCTCGGTCCACGCCGCCTTGGTCGCCTGCACGTCGGCCAGCGCGGTCTGGATCACCACGTCCGGGTCGAACGTCTCGGCGACCGGGTCCTTGCCGGCCAGGGCGAGGACGTCGGCGGCGACCTGGTCGAGCCCGACCTGCGACCTCGGCGCGCAGTTCGCGCTCCCACCGCTCCAGGCGCTGTTCGAGGGTTTCGCCGTCGTGGGACTTGCGCGGGCGGGTGGCCATGGTGGCTTGGCGTTGCAGCCGGTCCAGTTGCAGCGCGTTCGGCTCGTGCCCGAACTTGGCCTCGAACGCGGCGACGAGCTCGGCGGTCTTCGGGGTGATCGCCCGGCGAGCGGGTGCTGAAGAAGTCGTTGACGGCCTGGTCGATGCCGGCGATCTCGCGGGACTTGCCGTCCGGGCGCATCGGCGCCAGCACCCGCAGGCTGCGGGCGACGTGTTCGGTCATGGTCCGCTCGGCGACCGCCGCCGCCCCCGGACGGTGGATGTAGAGCGAGCGCCCGTCCAGGGTGCGCCAGACCCCGTCGGTGCCCTGGACCCGGCTGAGGACGCCGTTGTGGATGTGCAGCTGCGGGTCGTTGGTGCGGCTGGTGTGCTGAAAGAACGACGCGACGGTCAGGCCGTGGGCGTCGATGTAGCGCCCGGCGGTCCCGCCGTGGTGCCCGACCCGGGAGTAGCCGGCGTGCTCGGCCAGGTAGTCCAGGCCGGCGTTGTTGCCGGCCCAGATCGCGTCCTCCACCGCCTGCTTGTGCGCCCCCCAGTTCCCGGCCGCCTCCTCGTCACCGGCCGCCCGGGCTTTGACCTCCTGGGCTTCGAACGCGGCATGCAGCACGGTGATCGATTTTTGGACGCTGAACGTCACGTCCAAGAACGCGACGTTCTTGCCGTTCATTTTTGTACGCGTCCAACCGCAACTGCTCCCGGCGTTCAAAATCGGCACGCGGCTCGGCGTCCAATGCCGCCTTGTACAACTCGGCCGCGGTCTTGTACGCCCGCCCGCCGTGGCCCAGCTTCGCCGCGTCGGCCCACCGGTCGGGGTCGCGGAACCCAGGGTCGCGGGGGTCGACGAAATGCTCGTACAGCGCGGTCATGTCCTGGTGATCCACCAGACCCGGACAGGCCGAGCATCTCCGCGCCGGCCCCGTACCAGCGCCCGGGCGGCTCGCCCTCGGTGACCGCGCCGGTGTAGTAGTTCTCCCGACCGGTCGCCACCTCGCGGGTCAGGTAGTCGACCGAGTGCCCCGGCGAGATCGACAACATCAGCCCACACCCCCGCCGGCAAGAGCCATATCGGCCGGTTGCGAGAGCTGTTCGCGGGTGTCGGTTTTCCGCGCGTCGCGGGTCCATCTGATCGTGATGCATGGGTGTGCATGAAGGTAGTTGATCTTGGAACGGTTGGATCGGGGGTTTGGTTGGATGCTGGCGTGGTCGGTCGTGTGGTCGTGGCTCGGTCGGTGGGTTGGCTGGCTGGTGGGTCATGGGGTGGTCCTGTTCGGAGGGGTGGCGTTGACGACGTGCAGGGCCCGGCGCTCGGCGCGCAGCGCCTTGAGCACCGCGCCGGCGGTGCCGCGCGCCACGTCCGCGGCGGCCGCGAGCTCGGAGACGGTCGGCAGGGTGCCGTGCCGGGTCTGGTGGGTGCGGGCGGCAGCCCGCGCCCGATCCGCCGCCCGCCCACCGGCAACGGCCTTGCTCTTGGATGGGGGTGGCGTCGGGGAAACCGCGGCCGGGTCCGGCGTCGGATTGGACGGCTGTACAGCCGGCGGTTGTACAGGCGGGATTGAACGCTCGGGAGTTGTACGCGGCTGTACAGCCGGGATTGAACGCTCGGAAGTTGTACGGGTTGTACAGCCGGATTGGACGCCGAGTTGTACAGCAGATTGGACGGCGGATTGGACGCTGAACGCTCGCCGCGGTCTCCGTCGACGTCGCTCGCACGCGTCGCCCGCGCCGATGAGGTGCAGCAGGTGCGCGGTCAGCGCGGCCGCGATCGCCGGCCACGCCCCGACCCCGAACCGCAACACCACCGGCGCCGCGCTCGCGCTGCCGGTCGCGGTGAGGCCGCCGGTCAGATAGGTGGCCTGCGCGAGCCCGGACAGCCCGGCCGCGAGCACCACGATCGTCGCGGCGTAGCCGCGCCCGCCGTGGCGCAGGCGGGCGGTGGCGGCGTAGGCGACCAGCGCCAGGCCGTCGGTGATCAGCGGATACAGCCACGCGATCCCCGTCGGCACCCGCGGCGGCGACCGCGACCTGGAACAGGCCGTGCGCGGTCGCCACCCCGGCGCCGGTCGCGACGACCAGCCCGGCCGCCCACACCACCCGCCGGCCCGAATCCGTCGACCGCTCGTCGGCGCTCATCGGCGAGTCCTGGCCGTGTAGCGGGCGGCGAGCTCGGCGCGGCGTGAGCTGCTCGTCGGTGGGCATCGGTCCCGGCTCGGCGCGGTCGGTGACCCACCACGCGCGCGACCGCGGCGATCGCATCCACGACCGGCATCTCCGGCGCCCGGCCGTGCCCGTCCCGCCGGGCAGATGCGCCTCGAGCGAGCAGACGCCGGCGTACTCGCGGATCCGGTGCACCACCCCGGGCCGTTGCCGGTCGTGCCAGTCCCCCACCGCCGCCGGCGGCGCTTGCCCGCTATAGGCGGCGGCCCAGGCGCGGTGCAGCCAGAGGAGTTCCTCGACGACCTCGGGATGCCACAACCAGCAGTCCGGAAACGCCCTCATCGCGTCGCGGTAGCGCAGATACACCCCACCCACCCACGTCGCCAACGTGCTCAGCAGCTGCTCGGAGGCCTTGACGCTCGCGCCTGCTTCGGCGGCCGCACGCCGGTCGGGAAGTCCAACCAGGACGAGGCGGCATTGCTCACGCTCGCCGGCGCCTCGACCACGGCCGCGTTCTCGGCCAGCCGGGACACCAGCTCGGCCAGCTCGTCGACCCGCTCGGACTACCGGTCGAGCGCGTCGAGGCGGCGGCAGACGGCTTCGACCTCGCGCGCCAAACCGGCCACCGCCGAACCGTCCGACGCCGCCTCTCGGGAGCGCTGTTGACGCTCACCGCGCCGAGCCGTGGTTCGCCGACTCGACCGTGCGCAGGTGCTCGACGACCGCGTCGTGCAGCCGGTCCGCGGCGGCAGCGATCCACGCATCGACATGGGACTGGTGCGCGATGTGCAGCGCGACCTCGGCCTCGTACAGCTGCCGCGCCGCATCTCGGGACTGCTGGTCCTCGATCTCAGCCACGACCGGCGCACCGCGTGCAGGATGTCGATCGCCTCGTGCCCGGCGTCGAGCAGCACGTAGCGATCCCCGGTCACGGACTCCAGGCCGACCAGCCGCTCGCCGCGGCACCGATCGGCGGCGGGCAGCAGCGCTACCGCGGCGCGTCGCAAGCCGCCGGGCTCGTGTGGAACAGTCCGGCCACCAAGCACCGCACCGGCGCCGCGTGCAGCACCTCGGCCAGCTGGTCGGGCTCGACCCAGACCATCGCTGCGACCGCGGCCCGGATCTCTGCGCGTTTGGGTTCGGTGTCGGTGTAACCCATCGCGAACCCAGCCGGGTCCACTCGACCTGACGCGCCGGCGCGCCAGTCGCGCGCTAGTCTTGTCGTCGCCCCCACGGCAGAAGTGCTGCCCTGCCCGTGCTCTCCCTGGTGCTCGTCGTGGTCGCGTCGCCCTCGGCCCCGGTGTGTGGGTGTCGGCGAGGGCTTCACCGGCGATCGTGCGGGCGCTCTGCAATGCCGCCGCGGCGACCGTCGCGGTCTCGGTCAAGAAGAGGCCCGCGGTGGCGACACCCGCATCTTGGTTGTCTTCATAGCGCGTGCCCAGATCCATCCCGATCAGCCCGCCCCGCTGCCACCCGTTCAGCTGCCCCGTGATCTGCTCGAACGCCTGCGGCAACCGCGCCGTCAGCGTCGCCAGCTGCCCGACCAGCCGCCAGGCGTCACTCTCGTAAACCAGCGCGTCGTGATGCGAGTGGTCGATGCCCGGATCGCCTCCGCTGCTCCGCCGTGGTCTCCAGTGCGGTCTTGCCGTCGAAGTCTGAGATGCTCATCTGGTCCTCCTTCCGGTTGGGGCTGAGCGGAGGGGCGGCAGCGATGGCCAGGCCCCTCCGCCCGCCGTCTGGTGGGTCAGCCGACCTCGGCCGGCTCTCGGACGCCTGGTCGCTGCGGCGGCTGGTGGTGCGGGTCAAGGTGGCGGTGGCGTAGCGCAGGCTGGCGCCGATCGCGGTGACCTGCAGGACGTGCTTGACCCGGGTGAGGCCTTCGCGGTCGGTCCATTCCTCGTCGTAGGTACTGCCGTGGACCAGGACCCGGTCGCCCTTGCGCAGTGACTCGGCCGCGTTCTCACCGAGCGCGCCCCAGACGGTGGCGTCGTAGAAGACGGTGAGGGTGTCCTCGTACTCACCGGCCATGTTCTTGCGCCGTGACGAGACGGCCAGGCGCAGGCTGGTGACGGGTTGGCCGGTGGTGTTGGTGAACCGCAGTTCCGGATCACTGGTGAGGTTCGCCTCGGTGACGATCGTGGTGCTCATGCGGTGGTTCCTTCCTGTTGGTCGACACCCGGGTTGGTGCCGGTGCTTTGTTGTGGGGCCGGTTTCCGGCGGGCTGGCGGTGGGTTTTTGCCGCCTGCCCGCAAGGGGCGCCAGCTACCGGGGTCGTGCGGGGTCGCCCGGGTCAAGGAGCCGCCGCAGGCGGACCGCGCAGCGGCGCGGATGCGTCCTTGACGCGGGGGACACGGCCCCGGTAAGCCCCGGCCCCACCCCGGTTCGGGTGGGTCCGGCACGCAGTGCCGGTCCGGCTTCGTCCTTCTTGGTTGGTGGCCTATCCCGTTCGGGCCGTGACCGGCCGCCGACTGAGATGCAGCAGTCGCGGTCTGGCCTGGGCGATGTCGTAGAGGCGGGCGCAGCGCGTGCCGTCCGGGCTCGGCCAGAACACCAACCCGTGCACCGGCTGCCGGCCCGGACGCAGACCCTCGCGCCGTCAGTTCGCGGCGGGTGAGCAGGTGCAGCGGCACGGCGTGCTGTCGGCCAGGCGGGTAGTCCGCCGTGGCGCGGGTCGCCCGCGTCATACGCGCGACCTCGGCCCGGATCGCGCCTCGGCGGCGCGGCTGGCCGTGACGGTGGTTGTGGTCTCAGGCATCGGAACCACCCTCAGCCTCGCCGGCACCGACGGTGGCGCGCTGGCTGTCGAAGTGCTTGGCGTCCGGGTTGCGGCTGGCCAGGCTCTTGGCCTCGTGCCGGATCCAGGCCTGCTCGGCGCGTTCGATCCCGGCGGCAACAGCGGCGATGCCCGCGACGATGGCGCGGCCGAGATCGGCGACACGTGCGGCGACCCACGCGCCGCGACGGGCCCACACGACCGCCTGTTCGGCCCGCATGACGGCGCGGACTCGTTGGCGTTCGCCGCGGTGTGCGCGGCGGGTGGCGGTGCGGACGTCGTGGCGTTTCCACGCCATCTGCACCCGCCCGATCGCCGGCGGCATCCCGCGGCGGATGATCACCACCTGCCCCGGCGGCAGTTGCGCGAACTGCGCCTCGGACAGCACGGGGACCCGCTGGGTGGTTTTGGAGAGGACGGTGCCGTTGTTGGCGTAGGTGGAGACCAGCTCGTCCCGATCACCCGTCAACGTCGAGTAGGCGGTCAGGTCGTCGACATCACGGGCGCCGCCGAAGACGAGCAGGGTGGCGGCGTTGTTGATGATCGCCGCCGCCCCCACATCACCCCAGCGCTGCCGCAGTTGGGCACGGGATTGGACGGCGATGTGGATGGTCACGTTGCGGCCACCCATGTCCGCGGTCCACGAATCCAGCGGGATCGGGCAGATCAACGCCGCCTCATCCAACGCCAGCGTCAAGGGTGGGTCCAGGCGGCCGTCGGGCATCTCCGACGCCAGCTGGCGGGCGGTGCGGGCGATGTGCCCGGTCAACGCACACACCAACGGCGCGACCTGCGCATCCTCCGCACCCAACAGATACACCGTGCCGCGCTGTGCGAGCAGCTGGGCGACGTCGAACCCCGCCCGCGCCGTCGGCACCATCACGTCCCGTTCGGTGAACTTCGCGGCGGCCGGGTTCATCAGGTCGTCCGGGATCACATCCGGAACCTCGACGGTCACGTTCGCGTCGATCGCCACCGGCACCGGCATCCGCACGCTGTGGTGTTGGCCGGCGGCGGTCGCGGCGGTGGCGTCGTTCAACCAGCCCAGCGCGGGCATGATCGTCGCCGAGATCGAGGTCTGGGTCCGCTCGTTCGTGTTCAGGAACTGCACCGCGTCGGTCTCGATCGCACCCTGCGGCGAACGGCGCAGGGCACGCTGCACATCACCGGCGTGCAGCGCCGGGTCGGCGACCCACCGCTGCACGTCACGCATCGACGCCCCGCACAACGCCGCGGCGTGCAGCATCGCCGACAACACCCGCACCGCTTGGGTGTGCCAGAACTCCCGCTCCCCCGACACGCCATCACCAGACCGGCGGAGCCGGACAGCAGATCCGTGGCCCGGTGCGCCGCGGTCTTCGGGTCCTCACACCCGACTGAGCGGATCGAACACGACCGTCGACTCCAGCTTGCCGAGGCCGCACGGGTTGAACACCCACACCGGCCCGGACTGCTGACGCACCAACGCCGTCAGGCCGACCAGATCGGTGCGGGTCGAGGTCGCGATCACCGCACCCGGCGCATCCAGAATCCGCCCGGCCAACTCACCGGACTTCCCCACCCGCGGACCGCCGACCCGCAGGGTGACGTCCTCGACCGGGGACCACACCCGCAACAACCCGACCCGGGCCAGCGGCGTCGCCACCTCCCGGGTGTCGACCGACAGCCGACGCCAGAACCCGATGTGGCGCAGCGACGGGCGCAGCACGCACATCTTGCGGCGCACCGCGAACCGCGACGCCGACCGCAACACCGTCCACCACGACGCAACACCGTGCCGACGCCGCGACCGCCTCGACATCCGCAGCATCGTCCCCGCCGAACCCGTCCGACCCTGAATCACCATCGCGACACCGGTCAACACAGAGCCGCCGACCAGGAAGAACCGCAACGAAGCCGCCCGGTTCTCCGCGCCGAAGCCGGCGAACACGAACACCACCCCGAGCACCCCAGCCCGGAACAACCACTTCGACCGCACCCGCCCGGTCATGCGGCGCCGCCGGCGGCGCAGAAGTCCGAAGCGTCGACCCGGATGCCGTTGCCGGTGGCGGCGTCGAGCATCGCCTCGACCGCCCGGGCCGGGACGATGTAGCGGCCCTGATCACGACCCCGGCGCATATGCACCGCCGGGAACGCGTCAGCCTTGATCAGCCGGTACAGGTGCTCCTGCGACACGCTCAACAGCGCCGCCGCCTCCGGCACCGTGTACGTCGGCACACCCGCCGCCCGCTTGCGCAGCGCCGCCTGCAACGTCACCTCACGACACGCCGCACGCCACGGCGCAGGCTCACCGCTCACTTCCGACAGAGCGACGGTCGGCGCCCGTCGTAGCCTGGTTTTGCATCTGGGACTCCAATCTCGATGCGACGCCCGGACGGGGTTCCACCCCCGTCCGAGCCTTTTCAGTTGTGTGCCGGTCAGTTCGGTCCGCTGTGGACGGTTACTTGATCAGCTTGCAGATCAATCGTGAGGGACAAGATCGCCACCCCCGCGTGACGATTTGTCACGGCATCGAGAGCAAAAAGACGGCCCACGACAGCACAGCTATCCAGCCGGTGACGCCGCGACATTCGATCCGGCATGAGGAGGCTGGCGGCGCGACCAGAACCGTCGCCTCGGCCGTGTCGACGGCAAGCGCCGGGAGTACACGAAGCAACAATCACGGCTGGCGCGAGTGGATCGGTTTGCATCGCCGGCAATGCGCGGTGCGATGCCAGCCACACGCAGTCCCCGGTCACCACGGAGAGGCCGAGCGTCACGGTTGCTGGTGTCTACGATTTCGGTTCATCGAGAGGGCTTGGCGGTGGCGGCATCTTCGAGAATGCATGCCTGAGGCGGAACGCGTCCGTTGAATCCACAATGGCTCGACAGATATTTGTCAGCTCAAGAAACACTACCGGTGTGTCATCGAGGCGAGCGTATTGTGGGTCGAGCAGCTCCTGAATTCGCTTGGACATCACCTTGTCTGACTTGCCGTAGTGGACGCCACCAAGCCGGTTCGCCGCGTATTTGATGATGTCCTGACGGCTGACAACAGTTCCGCGATCGACGACGGCAGCCGCGCTTTCGAGGTACTTATTCAACCAATACGTGCGTGACGCTTCTGGATTGAGTTTCGCGGTTATCTCACGGATATACGCCTCGTGATCACTAATTGAGGCAACCTCTGAATGCGGGATGACCATATTCAGGATGAAATTTCGGTGCGTAGGCGGAATCACGACGAGGAGGTCACCGCCCTTGATCCACGGTGGATTTCTCATTAAGTACGACGTCTCACCCTTGCTTTCGTTGACCCCAGGGAGGGAGGGCGCCATGGAAAACGCGACATGCCCACGCTTGACCCCAGCCAAAGCAGTGTCGAGGTCTGGAGCTCTGACGAGGGGAGTTCGGGGCAGCTGAGCAACCGTCCACGCCTTGGCGTAGTCGCGATCAACTAGCAGACGGCGCAGTATGCCGCTCTCACGCCTCGCGCGCTCCGTCGTCAGGTCGGTCGTCCAGCTGGATGCAAGATGTGCGAGATCTTCCGCAACGGTCTTCACCAACAGGTATTGGTCGTACGTGAGAGCACTCGATCGGTCGTTGCTAACGGGCACGCCGTAGAACCTGCAGCACCTAGTCCCCCGTCGCAACCTGTCCATGCGCAGCATGGTCACGTTCCGGGATGCTGACCTCACCGGTCAGCATCGATAGTTGCCCCGCAGGGGCATGCACTCGATCAGGCGTTGCACTGCGCGTTGCACAGAGTGCTACTTGACTCGGGCGCGCCAAGCGTCACGGATGATGTCTTCCAGGTCCGAGCGGCGCGCCTTCCACCCGAGCTCGGCGAAGGCGCGGCTTGGGTCGGAGATCAGCGCCGCGGGCTCCGGCGCAGCATCACGGTGGACCACCGGGACCGGCCGGCCGGTGACGCGCTCGACTGCGGCGACAATGTCCATCACGCTCGTGCCCGTACCGCTTCCGATGTTGTAGCGCCGGAACGATCCGACGGGCGGGCAACGCTCCACCGCGGCGACAAAAGCCTCCGCCACATCGGCGACATGCACATAGTCGCGCACCACGCTGCCGTCACCGTTGACGATCAGCTGTGGCACCTTGCCCGCGGCGACCGCCAGCACGCGCGGCAAGAGTCGCTCGGGATCCCGGTCGGCTCCGCCAACTGCATTGAAGATCCGCAGGGCGGCCGCACCGAGGGCACCACTGCGCGCCTGCCAGCTGATGGCAGTCTCGGCGGCGGCTTTGCTCGCTGCGTATGGGTGCGGCGGGTTGTCTGGAAGATCCTCGTTCATCGGCTGCGTTTTAGGCGTGCCATAGATCGGCGCCGTCGAGGCGAACGCCAACTGAGTCACACCGGATTCAGCCATCGCATCGAGCAGCGAGAGCGTGCCGGAGAAATTGACGTGGAAGTACGCAAGCGGGCGGGCAAACGAGTCACAAGCGCCGGCGAGAGCCGCGAGGTGACACACCGCATCCACGCCGCTCACCGCGGCTGCAAGTGACTCAGGCGCAAGCAGGTCGCCCGAGCGAACCTCGACACCGGGCGTTACCTCGTGGCGGTGGTCCAGCGCTATCGGCTGGTGGCCCTTGTCGGATAGCGCGGCGAGCACGACGCTGCCGATGTAGCCGGATGCTCCGGTCACCAGCACACGCATCGTGGGCCCCTATCCGCCGAGAATCAGGGTCCTATGCTTCCATGTCAGCCCGATGCAAGCTGCGGCCGCACATGCCAATGGCTCACCTCGGGTTACGCGCTGAATGTGCGGCAGCGTCCACGGAATACCCACGACTCCCGGCTCAGACGGGATGATGTCGCCCTCAGCGTTCGTTGCAACCATGCCGGCGAATGCCGCGTCGAAAACGTCGGCGTCGATCGTGACCACGGTCAAGATCTCGCCCGCCGGCGCGAGAGGATCGAGACCAACGCCGAGGCACCACGGCTGAACCGCGCCGGATCGGACGCCTTCGTTGAGGGTTCGGAACGGCTCTTGGCCGTTGTAGTCGATCGGCGCGCCGCTGCTGCCGTCATGCTCCGGGTTGCCGAGGAACTCCTCGGACATCTCCCGCAGGACGTTGCGCCACAGGTCAAAGTCTCCGGCCATGTTCCACGGCGCGATCCCCGACGGCTGGAACACACCTGCCGGGATCACGTGCGACAGGCCAGCGGCGAGGGTGACTCGACCCGACCCGCGCCGGTGGAGGAAGAACGAATCGCCGTCCTTGCCGCGCCGCACGGTGAGCGTGTTGATGCTCGGCAGCACGGGCCGACGCGCCAGGTCGAACAGGTCGCCGACGTGCTGCCGAAATGGCAGATCATCGAGCGCGAAGCGCCCCCCGTGCCGCGGCGCTGCAACCATGCGGCGGCAACCTCATGGGCGAGCGGTTCGCAGACGTCGACCATGTCGAAGTACGTCGTGTAGCCGAATGACATGCGCCCGCCGGAACTCGACCAGTCCAGGTCAAGGAGACGATATGAGCCTCGGTTCTCGAACAGCGCCGGAGCCGCCAGCGCACGTATCGCCTGGCTGTAGCGGCCGTATCGTTCTCCGGTCGGGCCGTGCGGACGGTAGGCCGTCGAGCTCGCCTCATCGCCGACCACCGCCGGCTGTTCGACATCAGCGCGCCAGTCCAACTCAATTGAGGAGAGTGGCACCGGCTGGCTCGGCATCCACGCGGGTCGGGAGATACAGGCGGTACCAACTACCCGTACCGGATCCCAGTACAGATCGGCGGCAGCGGAGGTTAGCTCGCTGCGATGCCGATTGAGCGTCTGGCGGATAACGCGCCACCGCTGCGCCTCATCGTCCGCATGAGCACCGCCCGCTGCCAGGTCTTCGGGTATCGCCACGAGACCAAACGTCTCTGGCGGAAGATCCATCGCCTCGGCGAAGTGGCGGAGCTGACCCACGTCGTGGCAGCTTCGAGCACCACTGACGTACTTCGAAATGAGCGTGCGATCGACACCGAGAATGCCGGCCATCTCGCCGGTCGTCTTGATCGCGTGGGTGCGCATGTATGCCTGGATCACGCGGCCCAGGTTCGAACCATCCCTGGGCACGCGGCGGGAACTTGTCCGGAGCGTGCGGACAGCCTCGGTCACGTGGTGTCGCCTCCCTAGCAAGGCGAGCATACGGAGGCGCTACGACACCGAGTTCGGCGCGATGGCGGCTTACGAACGGAAGCTAATCAGGGAGCGTGCCTCAGCCGCACGGGATGCTGCTCTAGCACGAGGCATGACGGCAGCTCGCCAACCCATTCTGCCCGTCGAGCAGGTCGAAGTGGCCCGCATGATTAGATCGAGTGGTGAGTCGGTCAGGACGATCTGTGCGACGTTTCGGCACGTGTCCCGAGCGACGATCTATCGGCTGACCCGCGACCTGGCGTGATTGTCAGCACGTACGGCGAGGCTTCGTGAGGTTGTCGTCTTAGGCGTATACGTTTCGCGAATGACCGACCGTAAGTTGGCCACTGGTGGTCCAACGACCCACCTGGTTCGCGAGGGTGACGCCAGGGACTTGTCCTTCATTGACACTGAGTCGGCACATCTCGTCTGCACTAGCCCGCCGTACGCCATGCTCAAGGAGTACCCGGACTACCCCGGGCAGATGGGCAACATGCCCGTCTACGAGGAGTTCCTCGACGAGCTGGACAAGGTGTGGCGTGAGGCTCTGCGAATTCTGGTTCCCGGTGGCCGGCTGGTCTGCGTGGTTGGGGACGTGTGCATATCCCGGCGCAAGGGTGGCCGTCACCATGTCCTGCCTCTCGGTGCCGACATTCAGGTCAGGGCACGCAAGCTCGGGTTCGACAACCTGACGCCGATCCTCTGGTACAAGATCGCCAATCTGAACCTTGAGGCGAGCCGCAGCAGTCGCTTCCTCGGCAAGCCGAACCTGCCGAACGGCGTCGTCAAGAACGATGTTGAGCACATCCTCATGCTGCGCAAGCCGGGTGGGTACCGCAGCCCCACGCCCGAGCAGGAGAGGCTCTCCCACATCACGACGGATGACTACTCCAAGTGGTTCTCGCCGTTCTGGTCAGATGTGCGCGGGCAGATCCGCAAAGACCACCCGGCTCCGTACCCAATCGAGGTGCCACGACGTCTCGTCAGGATGTTCAGCTTCGTTGGTGACACCATTGTTGATCCCTTCTGCGGTACCGGCACAACCGCACTCGCTGCGCTCGAGGCCGGTCGGAACAGCGTGTCGGTGGAGATCGATCCCTCATACGTTGACCTCATCAAGGCGCGGCTGGCCGAGCCTGGCCTGCTGGCGCGGGTGACCGTCGAGCGCCCTTCAACCGAAGCGACACGCCTGGAGCCGAAGAGACGGCAGCGCGCGTAGAGAGCACACTGGCGATCATGCCGGAGCCGATCTCACTTCTCGCTCACCTTCGCGGCGAGGGCTACAACTCGAGGTCGTCGAAGCACGGCGACGCGATGGTCCGCGCGATCGTTGAGGACTTGATGGTGCATTGCCCCAAGATCGCTGCGCACGTCGCCGCGGGGCAGTTGGTCTACACCACGAAGTACACGATGAGGATCGGGTCCGATTCCTGGAATACGGACCTCGCGATTGGGAGTGCGCCACCGGGCGGAGTAGGGGCCTCCACTCTGACGTTGGCTGGTATGCCGATGGCCACGCCGGTCCATGTGCGGATCGCGGTCGAGGCCAAGGCTGTCATGACCAAGCACAGCGGTGCTCGCCGGAATAGGCAGCGTGACCTTGGATCACATCACGACTACGTGCACAGATACCGACAGGAGACGGTGGCGGCGGGCTTGACCATCGTGAATGCGGCGACGAACTTTTTCTCGTCAGTTCCTCCCGAGGGTGTTCGCCAGCATGTGCAGCCCCGCGATGCGGAAGGCGTCGTCAGCGTGATGCGCGAAGTCACCCGGTCTCCCGGTATCGGAAAGCCGGGTATCGATGCCCTCGGCGTCTTGGTGGTGAACATGGACAACGTGAACCTGCCCAGTACGGACTACGTCACCAAGGCTCCCGCGCCCAGGCCGGGCGACCCCCTGCACTGGGACACCTTCATCGCCGACATTTGCGCGGCGTACGACGTCCGCTATCCGTGACCGTGCGGCCTGGCGATCACGAGTGGGTTGACCCGAGGCTCTCTGACGACCAGTCCAACGAGGACCGACTGTTCGACCAGGCAGTCGTCTCCGACCAGGACGGCGGCACCATCGATCTCGGGGACACTCGCAGGCTTGAACTCGCCAAGTACTTGCGCAAGCTCGTGACACGTGGAGAGTTTCCGCCCCCACCGACCCGGCCCGAGCCGAAAGACTTCTCGCCGAGGCTCAGCAGGCAGAGCAGGCGTTCCACGCTGAGGCCGTGCAACGGGCCAAGGCCCACGTCAGCGACGACCTTGCCGAACAGTCGTCACGATCGTTATCGCCAAGTGGCGCACCGCTAGCGCCAGCGCCCTACGCCAGAAGCCGAGCGACACGGCAGACATCGAGCTCGACTCCGCGTCGCTGTTCAACACCGACGGCATGTTTCCGCTGCTCAACGCTAATAGGCGACGTTCCACGCCGGAGATGGTGTAGCACGCGGGTTCATGTGGCTGCCGCGAATGTTAGCTGGCGATTCCCAGTGGCGCCGAGACGTGCGACTAGTGTCGAATCAGATTCCGCGGTCTGGGCGTTGCATGCGGCTGCCGAGGATTTCGGCGGCACGTCGATCCGACTCACTCACCCAGGCCGCGTAGACACGAAGCGTAGTGGCGCCGCCGCCGGCGTGGCCGAGTCGGCCGGCAACCGTCCGCAGGTCCACACCGGCCGTGAGCAGTTCGGTGGCCGAGTAGTGGCGCAGAGCGTGCAGGTGACTGTCGATGCCGAGTTTGTCGCACATGGCGCTATAGCGATGGCTAACGCTCGACGGGTGGAAGGGCCGGTCACGGCTCGGTTCATGCGAGAACAGGTAGGCCTGATCAATAAGGTTCGCGCCTACCGTCCGAGCCACAGCCTCGTGCCGCTCACGATGAGCACGCAGCACGTCCACCGTCTGGGGATCGAGGGCAATGCGACGCATCTGATGGGTCTTGGTGTCCTTGTCGTGGCCGCTGCCATTCGCCCACACGTAGTTGCGCCTGATGTCGATCGTGCCCGCGGCCAGGTCGACGCGCGACCACCGCAACGCCAGTGCTTCGGACCTACGCATGCCGGTGACCATCACCAGCCACACGAACGTGCCCCAGTCATCATCCTGATCCCAGGCCGCGGCGATGATGCGAGCTGCCTCGTCGGCACTCGGCGGGTCAGGTTCCGGCGCGGGTTGGCGGGGCTTGCGCGCAACGCTCGCGGGATTCGACTTGATCCACCCCCACCGAACCGCAGCCGACAAGGCTCCGCTGACGGTGATGTGTACCTGCCGAATCGACGCCGCCGACAGCGGAGTACACACGTGCGGTTTGCACTCGATGACGTTGCAGCGCATGTCCTCGCACTTGTGTGGCGGGTAGCCGGCGGCTGGGCGGCGACCGGGCGGCCGCCGATGCTCTACGACTCGGCACTCATGTGGCAACGCAACGCGGTGCTCGATGAACGGACGACGGTTGCAGCGTGCCCTGCAGCGCCGCAACTGCGCGTACAGCTCTTCGAGCATGTGGGCCGTTACCTTGCCGACCTGGACCTCTCCGAGCGCCGGCTTCACGTAGAGCCGGGCGTGCGTCTGGTACCCGGCCAGCGTGTTGGTATCGACGTCGTGAACGTTCAGCCAGTACTCGATCGCAGAGCCGAGGGTGGCCTTCGTTCTTGCATGAGTCTGATCATCAACCTCGGTCAGCAGCCTGCGCAGGATCCGCTCGGCTTCCCTCGCGTCTCGAGTCGATTCGGTCAGGTAGTGCCGCTTGCCCGTAACGGGATCGATGCCGGCGTACACCAGCACCTGATAAGAGCCGCCACGCTGCCTGATATGGCCGCGGGAGCGACGTCCACGGGGCACAAATCGGATGCTATCTGAATGACAGACCGATTGACATTGATCAACTCACGGTTTACCAAAATATGATCGATCCCCGAAGTTCGGGGCTCTCGTGATGCGCGCCCGGCAGGACTCGAACCTGCAACCTCTTGATCCGTAGTCAAGTGCTCTATCCGTTGAGCTACGGGCGCTGGATGTGCCGATCGACGATGCTACCGGGTCACCGCAGAGCACCCGATCGGTCGCTCGGAGCGCAACCCGCGGAGGCTCCGGGATTCGAACCCGGGATGGGCTTGAGACCCAAACCGCATTAGCAGTGCGGCGCCATAGACCAGACTAGGCGAAGCCTCCTGGGGACCGATGCAGCACGCGGCCGCGCTGTTCTGCCACCGGGCCGAAAGCCTACAAGGTCGCCGCCGACGCGACCAAAACTGGCGCAGCACCAGGTGGCTAGACCCGGCCGAGCAGTCGCTTGAGCTTGTGCGGCCGGACGATGAACGCTTCTGCCTCGAGTGCCGCGATCGCGATCCGCGGAATGTCGCGCGAGGACGGGAACGAGATGAACCGGGGTTCCCAATACGGCCGGAACTTGACGTTGAACCGGTACAGCGTCTCGATCTGCCACCACCGCGACGCGAAGACGAGCAGCCAGCGCCAGGCCCGCAGGATCGGGCCGGCTCCGATGCGTTCACCGCGTTCGATGGCGTCCCGGAATGCCGCGAAGTTCAGCGACACCCGCTCGATCCCGAACTGCGGGGCCGCCTCGACGATCTTGGCGATCATGAACTCGTTGAGACCGTTGTCGGCCGATCGGTCGCGCCGCATCAGGTCGAGGGAGAGCCCGCGGCAACCCCACGGCACGAAATGCAGGAACCCGGCGAGCGTGCCGCCGTGATAGGCGCTGGCCACGACACAGTCACCGTCGGCCGGATCACCGAGGCGCGACAGCGCCATCGAGAACCCGCGCTCCACCGCGTCGCCACGCCAGGCGTCCGCCGCCCGAACCAGTTCGGAGACTTCGGCCGCGCTGAGGTCGCGGACGCGCCGTACCCGCAGTTCGTAGCCGGCTCGGGCAACGCGGGTGCAAGCCTGGCGCACGCCACGCATGGGCCGCCCGTCAAGGGTGAAGTCGTCGACATCGACAACCGCTTCGTCGCCCAGCGCGAGCGCGGTCAGGTCGTATTCGCGTTTGAACACCGTCGCGCCCAACTCGCTGCAGCCGATGACCGCCGGCGTCCAGCCGTACTCCTCCACCAACCGCCGGTAGACCGCGATCGCGCCGGGCCAGGCCTCCGGGTCGCCGATCGGGTCACCGCTGGCCAGCGCCACGCCCTGCACCACGCGATAGGTGATCGCCGCCTTCCCCGTGGCCGACCACACGACCGACTTGTCCCGGCGCAGCGCGAAGTAGCCGAGGGAATCACGCTCGCCCTGTTTGGCCAGCAGGGCGCGCAACCGCTGTTCGTCGTCACGGGAAAGCCGGGCAATGGGCTCGGACGGGCGCAGCGCCAGCAACGCGACCGCGACGACGGTGAGCAACCCGAAGCCGAACAGGGTGCCGTGCAGGATGTCGTCGAAGCGCTCGCCGCGGATCGCGACGAAATTGCCGCCCGCGCCGACCAGTGACGCGAGCACCTCCTTGAACTGGTCCCCGAACGACGGGTGCCCAACCAACTTGCTGCGGTAGGCCCACAGCAGGAGCAGGCCGTAACCGACCGCGACGAATGTGAACTGGATGAAGACAAGGGCGGCGAACCAGCGGCTGCGCGGGTCGGACTTGGCCGTGTAGCGCGAGCGGGCGGTGATCAGCAGGACGAGCAGGATGAGTGAAAAGGCCGCTTCACCGACTCGCACGCCGCGCACGACATGGGTCACGGTCATGATCGCCGCGATGACGACCGCGGCGCGCCAGGCGCGGCGCTTGCGCTTGCGCAGGGCCGCAGCGAGGCGCAACAGCAGCAGCCCGGCCACGGCGCCGATCGCGGTAGCCGCGGCGGACGCGGGCACGGGGATGACCCGGGTGATCGCGTGCACCCGGAACCGCTCGTGCGAGTCCAACGCCCCGACGAGCGTCAACAGGCCCAGTAGGGCCGAGATCGTGGCAATGATGCCGGGTGCCCGGCGCAGGTAACCGCTGCGGAATCGCTGGCCGCGGCCCGGCGATGGGACCTCGGCGGCCGGGTGCTGCACCGGCGCAGACACGGTTGCCGACTCCCTCGACGCTGCGACCCGACCCTCCGGGTGCGCCCACAACTGTTGTGGGCGCGCACCCCTATCGTGCCGTACCGGGCCGGCTCGCCCGCCCGCCGGGCCGGGCCCGGCGCCGGTGCCGTTATCGGACCTCGACGAGCGGGATGATGATCTGCTCGATGATGGCGACGATGTCGCGCTCGGTGATCCGCTCACGCTGGACCAGCACGCGATGGGTCAGCACCGCCGGCAAGACGTCGGCGACCAGTTGGCAGACGGCTTCGGGTCGCACCTCACCTCGTTCGACGCCGCGGCGCAGCAGGTCCAGCAGGGCCGCCCGGCGGGGCGCCTGGAACCGTTCGTCGATCTCGCGGGCGAGTTCCGGATCGGCCGAAGCCTCGCACTTGACCGCCCGGATCGCGTCGCCGGCCGGGCTGGCCAGGATGGCGTTGATGGCACGGGCGACCTGCCGGAGTGCATCGGCAGTGGACATCTCGCCGTACAGGTCGCTCGACAGGCCGCATTGGCGGGCGGTGGGCAGGCCGGCACACAGCGAATCGAGCACCAGGGCCTGCTTGGTCGGCCAGCGTCGGTAGATGCTCGCCTTGCCGGTCCGGGCCCGGGCCGCGACGGCTTCGACGGTGAACTGGGTGTAGCCGACCTCGGTCAGCTCGGCGTAGGCGGCCTCGCGGATGGCGTCTTCGAGGGCAACGCCACGCTTGCGTTGGGTGCTGTTCAACTCGGTTCGCACTGCCGTCATCCGGTTGTCACACCCCTCCGTCATGCTGTCAGCGAACACTCAGTAGTGCACGCTTGCGTTCTCTAACGCCGTGCCTCTACTCTAGCTTAATAGTGAACGTGTGCGTCTACTAAAACCAGTTGTCCGGGCCTGGGAGGCTGGACGTCTAGACCAATTTGGAATGGAGCATCATCCCGTGTCCGACACTCTGGCCCCGCGTGCCCGCACTGGCGAGCGCGGCGCTCGCCGTCACGCCAGCCGCATCCTCATCCTCCTGCTCATCGCCGGTGCGCAGTTGATGGTCGTGCTCGACGGCACGATCGTCAACATCGCACTGCCCTCGATGGGCGCCTACTTCGACAAGAACCAGACCGACATGACCTGGGCCCTCAACGCGTACACCCTCGCGTTCGGTGGGCTGCTGCTGCTCGGCGGACGCGCCGCCGACATCTTCGGGCGGCGACGGATGTTCATCGTCGGGCTCGGTCTGTTCACCCTCGGCAGTTTCCTCGGTGGCATCGCGGTCAACTTCCCGCTGCTGCTGGCCGGACGGGTGGTCCAGGGCATCGGCGGCGCGATCGCCGCGCCCACCGCCCTGTCGCTGATCACCAACGAATTTGAAGAAGGCACCGAGCGCAACCGCGCGGTGGCGGTGTACGCCGCCGTCTCCGGCGCCGGCGCGGCTCTCGGGCTGCTGCTCGGTGGCGTCCTCACCAACTACTTCAGCTGGCGTTGGGTGCTGTTCGTCAACGTGCCGATCGGCGTGCTGCTCATGACCGGCGCGTTCATGTACCTGCACCAGACTGAGCGCCTGAAGGGCCGCTTCGACGTGATCGGCGCGTTGCTCTCCGTCGCCGGCATGGTCTCGCTCGTCTACGGCTTCATTCACGTGGCTCACGACGGCTGGGGCAACACGACGACGTTCGCCGTGTTCACCACCGCGGTGGCCCTGCTCGTCGGCTTCGTGCTCTACGAGGCCTACGGCACGCCCGAGCCGATGATGCCCATGCGGATCTTCGAGGAGCGCAACCGCAGCGGCACGTACCTGGTCATGCTGGTCGTGGGTGCGGCCATGTTCGGCATGTTCTACTTCATCACCTTCTTCATCCAAGGCGTGCGCGACTACAGCGCGCTCAAGACCGGCTTCGCCTTCCTACCGGTGGCGTTCGTCATCGGTGGGGTGTCGCAGGTGGTGTCGAAACTGCTGCCGAGGTTCGGGCCCAAGCCACTGATCGTCATCGGCACGTCGTTGTTGACGGTGTCGCTGCTGTGGCTGTCCACGGTCGACGCCAACGCCAGTTACGGCCGTGTGCTGCTGCCCGGCATGATCGTCCTGGCGGTGGCGATGGGATTCCTGTTCGTCCCGCTGACCACGGTGGCCGTGTCCAAGGTGGCCCAGACCGACGCCGGTCTCGCCTCGGCGCTGCTCAACGTCGGCCAGCAGGTGGGCGGTTCCATCGGGCTGTCGGTGCTGGCCACGGTGTTCGCCACGTCGGCGAAGAACTACGCCCACGACCACACGGCCAAGCTCGGGCAGGCCATCAGCAGGTTGCCCGGTTCCCTGCAGGGTCCGCTCGGTGACTTCGTGCACAAGGCCGGCAGCAACAACGTGCAAAAGGGCGACATCAAGAAGTTCATCGACGGCCTACCCGCGAAGGACCGTGGGCCGGCGGCAGGATTCTTCAGCGGGCCGTACAGCAGCTTCGGCCACGACCTGCAGGCCCACGCATCCGGTCAGGGGTTCTTCGCGGCGGCGATGTTCGCAGTCGTCGCACTCGTGGTCGCGTTGTTCGTGATCCAGATCAAGAAAAAGGACCTCCCGACGGAGGTCCAGAACGAAGAGATCGCCGTTCCGGTCTGATCGAGGCTTTCCCCCCAGCGGGAGTCGCCCAGTGATGGGCGGCTCCCGCTGTCCACATTCAGCGGTCGCCGCAGCTCGCTCAGCACTCGATGACGTTGACCGCCAGGCCGCCGCGGGCAGTCTCCTTGTACTTCACCTTCATGTCCGCCCCGGTCTCGCGCATCGTCTTGATCACCTTGTCCAGGCTGACGATGTGCTGTCCGTCGCCGCGCAGGGCGATGCGAGCAGCGTTGATCGCCTTCACCGCGGCCATCGCGTTGCGTTCGATGCAAGGCACTTGGACCAGCCCCCCGACCGGGTCGCAGGTAAGACCCAAGTTGTGTTCCATCCCGATCTCAGCCGCGTTCTCCGCCTGCTCCGGGGTCCCACCCAACACCTCGCACAGGGCGCCGGCCGCCATCGAACAGGCCGAGCCGACCTCGCCCTGGCAGCCCACCTCAGCCCCGGAGATGGACGCGTTCTCCTTGTAGAGCACGCCGATCGCGGCTGCCGTGAGCAGGAACCGGATGACGCCGTCCTCGGACGCGCCGGGCACGAACCGCACGTAGTAGTGCAGCACCGCCGGCAGCACGCCGGCCGCGCCGTTCGTCGGTGCGGTCACGACCCGTCCGCCCGCGGCGTTCTCCTCGTTGACGGCCAGGGCGAACAGGTTGACCCAGTCCATCACCCGCAGCGGGTCGGTCGAGTAGGGCTCGGCGCAGAGCAGGTGGTAGAGCTCGGGCGCCCGGCGCGGCACCTTCAGGCCGCCGGGCAGCACGCCGCGGTGCGACCACCCGTTCTGCACGCACTCCTGCATCACCGTCCAGATGTTCAGCAGGCCGGCCCGCACCTCGTCCTCGCTGCGCCAGACCTTCTCGTTGGCCAGCATCACGCCGCTGATCGGCAGCCCCGACTCCGCGCACCGCAGGAGCAGTTCGGCGCCGGTAGTGAACGGCAGCGGCAATACCGTGTCGTCAGCCTTGATGCGGTCGGCGCCGGCCGCCGCCTCGTCCACGACGAAGCCGCCGCCGACGGAGTAGAAGGTGCGCTCGCGCAGCAGCTCGTCAGTTGCGGAGTAGGCGAAAAAGCGCATCCCATTCGGATGGAAGGGCAGGCTCGTGCGCCGGTGCAGGACGAGGTCGTCGTCGACCAGGGCGGCGTCGTGCTTGCCGAGGAGACTGATCCGGCCGCTGGAGCGCACCGCGGCGGCGCGCTCTCGTACCGTGCTGGTGTCGACGGTCTCCGGCCGTTCGCCCTCGAGGCCGAGGATGACCGCGCGGTCACTGCCGTGCCCGTGCCCGGTGGCGCCGAGTGAGCCGAACAGTTCGGCCCGCACCCGGGCCACGTCGCCGAGCAGACCGTCGTCGCTGAGCCCTCGCGCGAACGTGTGGGCGGCCCGCATCGGCCCGACGGTGTGCGAGCTCGACGGACCGATGCCGACGGTGAACAGGTCGAAGACGCTGATGGCCACGTGTCCATCATGCGCCGTCCCAGCTCCGGCCCCCGATTGTGCAACTTCCGGCCGCGTGAGGCGGTCAGAAGTTGCACAATCGGGGCATGCGCAGCTCGCCCCGGCACCGGGCCACCGTTGTGGGGGCGTCTCAGCTCACGCCTCGCATGCGACGCGTCACCGTGCAGGCCGACACCATGCTCGGCGTCGCGACCCGGCCGGCCCAGGACGTCGAGCTGTTCCTGCGCGAGGACAGCGGGCGACGGGTCAAGCGGCGCTACACGATCCGCCACGCCCGGTCCGACCGCGGCGAGCTGGACCTCGACGTACTCGTGCACGGCCATGGCCCGGGCTCCACGTGGGGCGCCACCGCCGCCCTCGGCGATGTCGTCGAGTTTCAGGGCCCGCGGGGCAAGCTGGAATTGACGCCCGCCGATTGGCACCTGCTGGTCGGGGACGAGTCGGCGCTGCCGGCCATCGCCGCGGTTTGCGCCGCTCTGCCCGCGGCCGAGCGCGCGATCGCCGTCGTTGAGGTGGCCGGCGCGTCCGACGAGCTCCCGCTGGCACCGTCGACCGAGGTGCATTGGCTGCACCGTCGCCACGTTGCGGCGGGAACCCCGGAACTGCTGGCGCCGGCGCTGCGTGCGCTGACACTGCCGGAGGGTTCCGGGCACGGCTACCTCATGGGCGAGACCCGCACGATGGTGGCGCTGCGGGCAATGCTCGAGGCCCGCGGACTCCCCCACGACGCGATATTCGTCAAGGGCTACTGGAACATCGGCCGCCCGGACCGGATCGCCGGACGGTCCCCCGCCTCATCCGAGTGATCGCGCAGGTGGGCAGGGTCCGGGACCGCGGTACGCCGCGCCGAATCAGCCGGCGCAGCCGTGCAGGACGAGCGGCCGCACGAGGGTGTCGGTGGTGACGTAGGCCCGGCCGCGCTGCGACGTCACGGTGCCGGGCACATCCCACTGCCGCATGCCCGCACCGCTGCGAGCGTCGACGCACCACAGTGGCCCGATCGACCCCCCGTCGCGCACCCACACGCTGCGGTCGCCGCCCGCGACGATGACCGCTCCCGGACCGAGGTCCTTCGCGAGCGGGCTGACCGTCGTCGCGGCCAGTCGGGCTGGATCCAACCGAACCAGTTCGGCGCCGTGGTCACCGAATCCGGCGGCCCAGATGACGCCGTCAGCGGTGACGCCCATCGTCCCCTTCGCGAAGGGCAGCACGCCCGGGGCGCGGCTTACCGTGCCGTCCGGACGCAGCACCCGCACGTGGGAGTTCGGCGCGTGGCTGAGCACGAGCACCCGCCCCCGCCGGGGATCGGCCACGATCGAACCGCCGTACCCGCGCAACGCGGCGATCGGCGCCGGCTGTGCCGCGCCGGGCGCGATATCGACCACCCCAGACGGGGTCGATAGGTACAGGTGGCCACCCAGGGCAGCCGCCTCGCCGACCGGCTCGCGCCAGGTCCAGTGGGCGAGCGGCCGAAGGCCCTCAGCGTCGACTTCGACGATGGCCCCGCCGGGCACGTCCTCCACGACGACCCACAACCGGTGTTGCCCAGCGTCAAGGACCAGCCGCGCCGACGGCGTAGCCTCGTCCAGCGACGGCAGAAAGATTTGCTTGGTCCGCGCGTACGTGGGTGCCGCGCGGTAAATCGGGGTGATCTCGCTGAGCTCACCGTCCTGCACGAAGTAGAACGCGCCGCCGGACAGCACGGCGTCGTAGACCTCCGCGCGGCCGAGCGACAAAGGCACCCCAAGACCGGTCGTCAGCGGAGCCGGCACCGGTCCGGACGCCACCACCGAGCCGGGCTCAGGCAGGGCCGGAGCCACCGGCTGCTTGGGCGCACCTTGGGACGTGATGAGCACGATCAGGCCGGCCGCGACGGCTACGGCGCCCAGCCAACCGATCCAGGCCGGCACCCGGGTCGGGCTGAATTCGACCACGTCGTCGTCGCCGGCCTGCACGACCCGGCCGTCATCGCTCAGGAACTCGATGTCACTGTGTAGATCCACCGAGCCCCCTTTCCCAGCGGCGTGCCCAGCTCCCTGCCAGCCCGATCATGCGCCGCCCGGGCGCCCCCGCGCCAGGAATCAGCCCACGCAGCCGCGCAACACCAGTGATCTGACTCCCCCGGGGTCGGCCACCCAGACTTGGCCCGGCCCGGCCGCCACGGCACCGGCCGGCCCGTCCCACAGTTGGTCGATCGCACCCGTACGGCCGTCGACGCACCACAACGCCTCGACTGATGTGCCGCTGCGCACGAAGAAATTCCGGTCGCCGCCCGCCGCGATAACCGCCCCGGGTCCGAGCCGGCCGACCAGCCGGTCGGCGGAGTCGACCGGCCGCAGGCTGTCCGGATCAAGACGTGAGAGCGCCGCACCGCTGGGCCCGAACCCGGCGGCCCAGATCGACCCGCTGACGACCACCAGATCGGCCTTGCTGACATCGAGCCGCCCCGCGTATCGACCAGGGCCGCCGCGCAGCGACCACGACCGCACCAGCGTCGGAGATCCGTCCGTGAGGTAGAGCACCCGACGACGATCCGGGTCGGCCACCATGGGGCCGACACCGTCGTCCAGAGGCAGCACGGCCGAGACCGTCCGGGCGCCGCGCGCCACCCGGAGCAGGCCGCGGTCGCCCGTACCCAGGTAGACCGCACCGTCAAGCACCGCGGCGGAGGCAAGGGTCGTCGGCAGCTGGATGCCGCGCATCGGGTGCAGATCGAAGGCGCCGAATTCCAAGAGTTGGCCCGGAGAGCGGCCGCCGATCGGCACCACCCAGATCGAGGTCTCGACGGCGTCGTACAGGATTCGGTAGTAGCGGTCGGTAAAGCTCAAGACCGGATCGAACGGAATTGCGGCGAGCGGCGCCATCGTGCCCAGGTCAAACGCCTTCAGCGCGGCCGGGTCCAGCGTGTACAACTGCCCGGCGTTTACGGCGATGCCCAGGGTCGCCGAACCGAGCGGCCCGTTGCCGGCGATGCGCGGGACCGGGACCGGGACCGCGATCGCCGAGGGCAGAGCCCGTTGAGACGAGGGCTGGACAGCATGGTGGGGCGAGCGATGGGCCCGCGTGACGAGCCCGGCCGAAACGGCAACGATCAGCACCGCGACCAGTCCGACGGCCCAACGCGGCAGCTTGCGCTTGGGACCGACATCGAGGACGTCGTCGTCGCCGCTGTCCGCCGCCGGACCGAGGAACTCGACGTCGTCCATGGGAGCTAGAGGATCGGTTCCGGCTGGTACAGCGCGGCCGACGGTTCGGCGGCCAAGATGGCGTCGACGCTCTCGACCACTGCGGCGACCTGGGCGTGGGCGGCGCCGGTGAATGACAGCGGTTCGGCGAGCAGGCCGGCCAGCTCGGGGCCGGACAAGCCCAGCCGGGTGTCGATGGCGAGCCGGGCGAACAGGTCGTTGTGCTCGATCGCCTTCTCCCGCATCTCCAGGGCAACCGCCACCGCGTTGTCCCGGATGGCCGCATAGGCCGTCTCGCGGCCGACGCCGGCGCGCACCGCGGCCATCAGCACCTTCGTCGTCGCCAGGAACGGCAGGTACCGGTCCAGTTCACGTTCGATCACGGCCGGGAAGGCCCCGAACTCGTCCAGGATCGTCAGCGTCGTCTCGAGCAGTCCGTCCAGCGCGAAGAACGCGTCCGGCAGCGCGACCCGGCGCACCACCGAGCACGAGACGTCACCCTCGTTCCACTGGGCGCCGGCCAGCTCTGCCGTCATCGCGGCGTAGCCCCTGAGCAGGACGGTGAAGCCGTTGACGCGCTCGGCTGAGCGGCTGTTCATCTTGTGCGGCATGGCCGACGAGCCCACCTGGCCGGGCTGGAACCCCTCGGTGACGAGCTCGTTGCCGGCCATCAGCCGGATCGTCGTGGCCAGCGACGACGGCGCGGCCGCCAGCTGCACGAGCGCCGTGACCACCTCGAAGTCCAGCGAGCGCGGGTAGACCTGGCCGACGCTGGTCAGGGTGTGCGCGAACCCGAGGTGCTCCGCCACCTGCGCCTCGAGGTCGGCCAGCTTCGCGGCATCTCCGTCGAGTAGGTCGAGCATGTCCTGCGCCGTGCCAACCGGTCCCTTGATGCCGCGCAGCGGGTAGCGCTCGAGCAGGTTGTCGAGTCGGCCGAGGGCCACGAGTAGTTCGTCGGCCGTGGACGCGAATCGCTTGCCGAGAGTGGTGGCCTGCGCGGCGACGTTGTGCGAGCGGCCGGTCAGGACGAGCGTGTCGTACTCCGCGGCCCGACGGGCCAGCCGGGCGAGCACGGCGACGGTCTTCGTCCGGATCAACACCAGCGACGACCGGATCTGCAACTGCTCGACGTTCTCGGTGAGGTCGCGGCTGGTCATGCCCTTGTGGATCTGCTCGTGACCGGCGAGGGCCGCGAATTCCTCGATGCGGGCTTTCACGTCGTGCCGGGTGATCCGCTCGCGGGCGGCGATCGACTCGAGGTCGACTGCGTCGGTGCCGCGCTCGACCACGGCCTGGTAGGCCTCGATCGCACCGTCAGGCACGTCGATGCCGAGCTTGGCCTGGGCCTGCAGCACGGCCAGCCAGAGCCGGCGCTCGAGCACGACCTTGTGCGCCGGCGACCAGATCGTGGTCATCGGCGTCGAGGCATAGCGCCCGGCGAGGACGTTGGGGATGGCTGGCTTCACCGCACCATTGTCTCAGTCCAGCGCGCGCAGGCGCGGATCAACGGCGAGCGCGCGGATCTCGGCCAGCCCAGGGCTCGAGCCGGCCGCGGGCCCGATGAATTGCACCTGGACGACGTAACCGTCGGACGTGCGGTTTCGTACGTAGCGGACGACCTGGCCCGGCGGATTGGCCGATTCCTCGGTCGGCGGGTTCGGATCGCGGGCGGCCTGTGCCACCAGCACGATGAGTTCGACGTCCTTCGCGCTGGCGTTGGCCTGCCTGAAGTACAGCCGCCTCGGATGCTGCTGCACGACGCTGGTCTGGCTGCGAATCGTGGCGTTGGGCACGTACTCGCGGATCGCGGTCAGGACGTCGTTGGGGACCGAGGCCACGGCGCGGCAGGTGATCGTGTCGGGGCAGTGGGCCGGGTCGCGTACGGCGAAGTTCTGCCGCCCGGGCGTCACGTCGACCGGGCTCGGCCCGACCCGCGCCGATGCCGGCGGGGTCGTCGCCGGCACTCGGCTGGCGTCACGGTTGCTCGTGGGTGCGGACGCGAGCTTGATACTCACGAGCGCGGCCGCCAGCGCAACGACCAGGGCGGCGGCGACTCGGCGACGGCGTGGCGTGCCAAGCCAAGCCGGGCGGTCCGGCTCGGCCAGGATCTCGTCGCCGGTCATGCGTTCACGGTCACCCGCGAAACCGGCGGCGGCAACCTCTCACGCGATGACCTCCCCCCGCGCCGCCCGCAGCGCGATGTCCCGGCGGACCTGGCCGTCCGGCACCGCGATCTTGTCGACCAGCGCGTAGGCCTGCTCGCGGGCTTCGGCCAGGGTGCCGCCGAGGCCCGTCGCGGACAGCACCCGCCCGCCAGACGTGACGATCGCGCCGTCGTCGCGGCGACGGGTGCCGGCGTGGATGACGCCAGGCAGGTCGGCGCCGGTGATGACGTCGCCCAGCCGAGGCGTCCCGGGGTAGTTCGGGGCCGCGACGACGACGGTGACGGCGGCTCCTTCGCGCCAGTGCAGCGGTGGGTGGGCGGCCAGCGTGCCCGTGGCCGTGGCCTGCAGCAAGGCGCCCAGCGGGGTCTCGAGCAGCGCGAGCACGACCTGGGTCTCGGGGTCACCGAAGCGGGCGTTGAACTCGACCACGCGCACCCCGCGATTGGTGAGGGCCAGCCCGACGTAGAGCAGGCCGGCGAACGGGGTCCCCCGGCGGGCCAATTCGTCGACGGTCGGCCGGGCGACGGTGCGCACGACCTCCTCGGTGAAGCCGGCGGGCAGCCATGGCAGTGGGGCGTAGGCGCCCATGCCGCCGGTGTTGGGGCCGGTGTCGCGGTCGCCGATGCGCTTGAAGTCCTGCGCCGGCACGAGCGGGACCACGCTCTTGCCGTCGGTCAGGCAGAACAGTGAGACTTCGGGCCCGTCGAGGTACTCCTCGATGACGACCCGTCCGCAGGCCGCGGCGTGGGCCAGCGCCTCAGCCCGGTCGGCCGTCACGACCACGCCCTTGCCGGCGGCCAGACCGTCGTCCTTCACCACATACGGCGGGCCGAATTCGTCCAACGCGGCGCCGGCTTGGTCAGCGTCGACGCACAACCGGGCAGCCGCGGTGGGTACCCCGGCCGATTGCATCACCGCCTTGGCGAACGCCTTGCTGCCTTCGAGCTGGGCGGCGGCGCGCGACGGGCCGAAGCAGGCGATACCGGCCGCGCGCACGGTGTCGGCCACGCCGGCGACGAGCGGCGCCTCCGGCCCGATGACGACCAGGTCGGCGTCGATGTCCCTGGCCAGTCCGGCGACGGCGGCGCCGTCCTCAACGGCCAGGCCGCGCTGCTCGGCCACGGCCGCGGTGCCGGCGTTGCCGGGCGCGCAAACCAGCGCCGTTACCGACGGGTCGGCGGCCAAGGCCAGGCACAGCGCATGTTCGCGGCCACCGGAGCCGACGACGAGGACGCGCACGAGCGCCGAGCCTACCGGCGCTGTCGCTCCCCAACCTGTGCTGCTGCGGCTACGACGTCGTCACTGTGGCCAGGCCCGCCCGGGTGGGGATCAGCACGCGGTTGCCGGACAGCGCGGGCGTGGCGAAGCGGGTCACGGAGCCGACGCCGACCCGGCCCACGGACCGACCGGTGCGCGGGTCGAGTGCGTGCAGCACGCCGGCGTCGGTGTCGAGCGTCCAAACCCGGCCGCCGCCGACTACGGGCGACCCGGTGACCGATGCGCCCGCGTGCCACAGCGTGTGCATCCGGCCGCTGCCGTCGATGCGGATGGCCCGCACTCCGTCGGTGCACGGGACGTAGACGATGTCGCCGACGACGGCCGTGCCCCCGAAGGATCGGCAGACGTTGCCCTGGCTGACCTCACCGCCGATCCTGCCGAGGGCGCCGTGACGCAGGACGTACGCGGTGCCGGACTTGCCGGCGATGAAAACCCACGGGCCGACGAGCGCCGGGCCCTGGGAGCCCAAATCGAGGTCGCCCTCGTTGTCGGTTGCCCAGCTGCGGGGCGAGTAGGAGTCGGCCAGCCGCGCGTTGGTATCGAGATCGAGCACCGAGTCGCTGTGGTCGTACGGATCGCCTTGGCCGGACTCGCCGTTGCCGACCGAGACGAACAAGTGGCCGCGGGCGTCGACGCTCGGTCCGGGCGGCGTCCAGATACCAGCCTCCCGGGTCGTCGGCACGGTGTAGGCCACCGGCGCCCCCGAGCCGTCCAGCGCCATGCCGATGACGCGGCCCTTGTAGCCGCCGCAGTCGCCCGCCAGCCCGCCGAAGGGCACCCACACCCGGCCGCCGGTGACGGTGAGCGCGCCGCGCTCCTGCATGGCCGCCGTCTCGACCCCGGGCAGGTCGAGGCTCTTGCGCCACCGCACCGCTCCGTCGGCGAGGGCCAGGGCCACCAACTCGTGCCGTGGTGGGCCGCCGTACTCGGCCGCGACGAACACCAGCCCGCTGGCCCGGTCGAACACCGGCGTGCCGGTGATGCCAAGGGGGTCGATGTTGCCGCAGGGGCGCTCGTTCGCCGGTGACGGCGAGCCCAAGTGCTTGCGCCAGATCTGCTTGCCGGCGTGGTCGAAGGCGTAGACAGTGTCGTTCTCGGTGGCCACGATCGTGCGGCCGCCAGCGACGATGGGCGACGCGTACACCTGCCCGTCCAGCTTGAGCGACGAGCGCAGTCGAGGGGCGCCGGTTGCAGCAGGCATGCTCGTCGACACGCCAGTGCGAGCCGGGTCGCCGTGATAGGTCGGCCAGTCGGGCACCGCGGCCGGGTCGGGCGAGGCCGGCGTGGTGCGGGCCGGGCTCGAGGTCGGCGCCGCGGTGTGCGGCGAGGTGACCGGCGGCGACGTCGACTTGCTGCTCGTGCACGCGGCAACGGACAGCGCCGCCGTTGCGACCAGCGCGGCAGCCGCGATCACCCGTGACATCGCCCGTGACATCACCCGATTGTGCAACCCTCTGATCTCGATTACGCAACGCGCGGGCGATGAGCGCTCGCGCGAAGAGCTGATTGCAGCGGCGGAGCCGCTTATCGATGGCGAGTCCACCCGAGCGCGAGCGAGCGGTGGGCGAGGCCATCGATGCCCAATCAGAGTTAATCGAGCAAGTCGCGGACGGCGATCGTCTCGTCGCGGCCGGGGCCGACACCGACGGCCGAGATCGGGGCCCCGATCATCTTCTCCAGTGCAGCGACGTAGTCGCGGGCGTTGCGGGGCAGTTCGTCGAGCGTGCGGGCCTTGGCGATGTCCTCCTGCCAGCCGGGGAACGTTTCGTAGATCGGCACCGCCTTCGCGAAGTCGACCTGGTTCATCGGCAGCTCCTCGTGCCGCACGCCGTCGACGTCGTAGGCCACGCACACCGGCACTTCGTCCAGTCCGGTCAGTACGTCGAGCTTGGTCAGCACGAAGTCGGTAACGCCGTTGATCCGGGCCGCATAGCGCGCGATCACGGCGTCGAACCAGCCGCACCGCCTCGGCCGGCCCGTGGTCGTCCCGAACTCGGCCCCCGCGGTGCGCAGCGCGTCACCGGCCTCGTCGAGCAGTTCGGTCGGGAACGGGCCCTCACCGACCCGGGTGGTGTAGGCCTTGACGACGGCGATCACCCGGCTGATGCGGGTAGGGGGAATGCCGCTGCCGGTGCAGGCGCCGCCGGCCGTCGCGTTCGACGACGTGACGAACGGGTAGGTGCCGTGGTCGACATCGAGCAGCGTGGCCTGCCCAGCTTCGAGCACCACCGTCTTGCCGTCGCTGAGCATCTGGTCGAGCAACAGCGAGGTGTCGGCGACCATCGGGCGCAGCCGCTGGACGTAGCTGAGCAGTTCGTCGACGACCGTGTCGACCTCGACGGCCTTGCGGTTGTAGATCTTCACCAGAATCTGGTTCTTCAGGTTCAGCGCGCCGCTGACCTTGGCCCGCAGCGCGTCCTCGTCGAAGAGGTCCTGCACGCGGATGCCGATACGGGCCATCTTGTCGGCGTAGGTCGGCCCGATGCCGCGGCCGGTGGTGCCGATCCGGCTGCTGCCGAGGAACCGCTCGGTGACCTTGTCGAGCGTGCGGTTGTACGAGGTGATGACGTGGGCCGAGCCGCTGACGACCAGTCCCGATGTGTCCACCCCCCGGGCCTCGAGCGCGTCGATCTCCTCGAACAGCACGCCCAGGTCGACCACGACGCCGTTGCCGATGACCGGCCGGCAGCCCGGCGTCAGGATGCCCGAGGGCAGCAGATGCAGGGCGTACTTCTCGGCGCCGATGACGATCGTGTGTCCAGCATTGTTGCCGCCGTTGAACTTGACGACGGCATCGACGCGACTGCCGAGCAGGTCAGTCGCCTTGCCCTTGCCTTCGTCGCCCCATTGGGCGCCGACGAGAACGATCGCGGGCATGGCACACCTCTAACGGTTGACGGGCCCCGAGAAGGGTAATCGAACCCCTTTCGTCGGCGACGCGCCGCGGTCATAGTGGGCGCATGACGACCTCCACCGACCCGAAGCTGACCAAGATCATCCTGGGCGAGGACGAACAGCCCACGCAGTGGTACAACGTGATCGCCGACCTGCCGTCCCCGCCGCCGCCCGTCCTGCATCCGGGCACCCTGGAGCCGGTCGGACCGGACGATTTGGCGCCGCTGTTCCCGATGGACCTCATCGCCCAAGAGGTCACGCCTGACCGCCACGTCGACATCCCCGGCGCCGTCCTCGACGTCTACCGGCTGTGGCGGCCGTCGCCGTTGTACCGCGCGCACCGCCTCGAGAAGGCGCTCGATACGCCGGCGCGGATCTACTACAAGTACGAGGGCGTCTCCCCCGCCGGCTCGCACAAGCCGAACACCGCGGTGCCCCAGGCGTACTACAACGCCCAGGCCGGCATCCGGCGACTGACGACCGAGACCGGCGCCGGGCAGTGGGGCACGGCGTTGGCGTTCGCGTGCGCTCAGTTCGGGCTGGCCTGCGAGGTCTGGCAGGTGCGCGCGTCCTACGACCAGAAGCCCTATCGCCGCTACATGATCGAGACCTTCGGCGGCACGATCCACCCGTCGCCGTCCGATCTCACCGAAGCCGGGCGGCGCATCCTGGCAGAGCACCCGGACTCGACCGGCTCGCTCGGCATCGCGATCAGTGAGGCGGTCGAGGTGGCGGCCCAGAACGCCGACACCAACTACGCGCTGGGCAGCGTGCTCAACCACGTCCTGCTGCACCAGACCGTCATCGGCGAGGAAGCCCTGCTGCAGCTGGCCAAGGTCGGCGAGACGCCGGATCTCATCGTCGGCTGCACCGGCGGCGGCTCGAACTTCGGCGGGTTGGCGTTCCCGTTCCTGCGGGAGAAGCTGGCCGGCCGGATGGCGCCGGTGCTGCGGGCGGTGGAGCCGGCCGCGTGTCCGTCGCTCACGCGCGGCGTGTACGCCTACGACTTCGGCGACACCGCGGGCATGACGCCGCTGATGAAGATGCACACGCTGGGCCACGACTTCATCCCCGATCCCATCCACGCCGGTGGCCTGCGCTATCACGGGATGAGCCCGCTGATCAGCCACCTGAAGGAGGAGGGCCTGCTCGAGGCGGTGGCCAAGCCGCAGCGTGAATGCTTCGCTGCTGGCGTGCAGTTCGCGCGGACGGAGGGCATCGTGCCCGCGCCGGAACCGACGCACGCGATCGCGGGTGCCATCGAGGAGGCGCTGCGCTGCAAGGAGTCCGGCGAGGCCAAGGTGATCTTGACCGCGCTGTGCGGGCACGGGCACCTGGATCTGCCGGCCTATGACGCCTACCTGTCCGGCGCGATGCAGGACCAGGCGCTTGACGACGCGGCGATCGAAGAGGCAATCGGTGCGATGCCGGTGGTCCCCGTCTGACTTGGCCCCGTAGCCGGTTGTTTCCCGGCGTGTCGGCCTGCTCAGGGGCCAAGCTGGGGCGGGCTGGGTCAGTGAGCCAAGTACTCGACCGCGTCGGGATCGCTGTCGGCGAGGAGCTGGGCGCAGCGCGCCGCCTCGTCGGACTCGTCGATGGCGGCCGCGGCTTGCCCGAGGGCGTGCACCGCGCGCAGGAAGCCGCGGTTGGGCTCGTGCGACCACGGCACCGGGCCTTGGCCCTTCCACCCGGCTCGGCGCAGTGCGTCCAGGCCACGGTGATAGCCGGTGCGAGCGTAGGCATAGGCCTCGACGGGACGGCCGCCGGCGAGCGCCGCCTCGGCCAGCGCCGCCCACGCCGCACTGGCTGCCGGGTACGCAGCCGCTACCGAGGCCGGGTCCTGGCCGGCGGCCAGCAGCGGCACGGCCGGATCGTCCGGCAGCTTGGTCGGCGGAGCGAGCAGGTTCCCGAAACCGGTCATGACTGCGATTGTGCTCGCACCCGATTGGGCAACTCCTGGCGGTCTGGGCGCGCCAGAAGTTGCCCAATCGCGGGGCTCAGCTGGATCGGGATGTAGCGGCGGACTGGAGCGCCTCGCAGGCCGCCGTTACCCGGGCGGCCATTCCGGATTCGGCCGCCTTCAGGTAGCTGCGGGGGTCGTAGGCCTTCTTGTTACCGACCTCGCCGTCGATCTTCAACACGCCGTCGTAGTTCTTGAACATGTGCTCGACGATCGGGCGGGTGAACGCGTACTGGGTGTCGGTGTCGACGTTCATCTTCACCACGCCGTACGAGACCGCCTCGCGGATCTCCTCCAGCGCTGACCCGGAGCCGCCGTGGAAGACGAGGTCGAACGGCTTGTCGCGCCCGACCTGCTTGCCGACCGCTTCCTGGATGTCCTTGAGGATCTCCGGACGCAGTTTGACGTTGCCGGGCTTGTAGACGCCGTGCACGTTTCCGAATGTCGCGGCCAGCAGGTAGCGGCCCTTCTCACCGGTGCCCAGCACCTCCGCAGTGCGCAACGCGTCGCCCGGTGTGGTGTAGAGCTTCTCGTTCAGCTCCCCGACGACGCCGTCCTCTTCGCCGCCGACCACGCCGATTTCGATCTCGAGAATGATCCGGGCCGCGGCCGCCAGCTCCAGCAGCTCAGCTGCAATCTTGAGGTTCTCCTCGAGCTCGACCGCTGAGCCGTCCCACATGTGCGACTGGAACAGCGGCGTTTGACCGGAATCGACGCGCTCCTGCGAGATGGCGAGCAGCGGGCGGACGTAGCCGTCGAGCTTGTCCTTGGGACAGTGGTCGGTGTGCAGGGCGACCTGGACGGGGTACTTGGCCGCGACGACGTGCGCGAACTCGGCCAGCGCCACGGCGCCCGTGACCATCTCCTTCACGCCGGTGCCCGACGCGAACTCGGCCCCACCGGTCGAGACCTGGATGATGCCGTCGCTGCCCGCGTCAGCGAAGCCCCGGACGGCCGCATTGACGGTCTCCGACGACGTCACATTGATCGCGGGGTAGGCGAAACCGCCTAGCTTCGCGCGCTCCAGCATGTCGGCGTAGGACTCGGGGGTAGCGATAGGCATCGAAGGCTCCTGACGATTCGACGAGCGTCTGGCCGAAGTATCCCGCATCCGCGGCCGCGGCAATCGGCCGACTGCCCCGATGCTCGACGCCTCAGCCCGGAACGCTCAGCGCAGGAAGTCCAACAGCGAGCGCTGTCGGATGTGCGCGGTCGTCTGCAGTGCGGCGTGATAAGACGTGCTCGCCGTGATCAAGCCGTCGACCGAGTCGGCGTCGTCCGCGTCGGAGCTGCGCAGCGGGGACTGCGACTCAGCGGACTGCGACTCAGTAGGCGGTGCGGCGGGTGATCCGTCCGCCGGCGCCGGTGCGGGCGCACGGTGCACTTCCACGGAGCGGTTGTTCGATCCGTCGATCACCCGAAACCTTCGCATGCTGTCCCACCCATCGCTGGTTGATCAACGTCCACTGTGATTCGCGCGCCGGCCGACGCGATCAAGCTCCGGTCCGCTACTCCGGTAGGAAAGGGCGGCGGGCCACTCGGAGGGTGCCCCCGGTCGCGACGTAGTCCGTGACCGGCAGTTCCAGGTCGTCCAGGGTTTCGTGGATCGCCTGCCAGCCGACCTCGAGCGTGCGACGGTTCTCGGCCGCGACCGCCTCGACCTCGAAGAAAAGCCCCCGCAACGCGGCGCGGTGCTCACTGAGCAGCGTCGACCACGGCTCCGGTGCGATGTCGGCAAGCTGAGCCAGCGTCATGTCCAGCGGCATCCGCAGCGAACGCGCCAATGCCTGCGCCTCGCTCGCCCGGGCGACCTCGCCCAACCGCAACCGTTCGAGCGCGGCCCGGACCTCGGCGTCGGCGCGATGCAACCACCGGGTAGCACCGGAGGTGACGAGCAGGTTCTCTTCGGTCAGTTTGAACTCCAACAGTTCCAGTGTGTCGCGCTCATCCCACAGCACGGCCGAGACAGCGCCGAAGCCGTCGCCGATGGCGCGGACCTCGCTCGTCATCTGGATACCTGGCCGTCGTCCTGCATGCCCGGTTCATCGGCACGGGGACGGCGAAGGTTAGTGAAACTCACCGGAACGTAATATCTGTGTGTAATCGCCGTTTCACACATGCGGCGACGATTTTGCCAGCGTATAGGGCGGTTTCACAAAAGTTTGTGGATCTTGGGCTTGCAACTGTCGCGCGCACGTGTAAGCATCGCTTTACGCCAATCTAACAGGTATGTAGATGGCAGCTGGTCGGCTGGGAAGCCGGTGCGGTCCACGGGGGCCAACAGCTCGGCTGAAACTAGCCGGGCGCAATGCACCAGGAAGGTCAGCCATGACCGCTGCAACCGCGGTCCGGTGCGCAGACGCCACGCTCTCTGTGGATGAACTGGTGCGGACGCAGCTTCCGCTCGTCGGGCACCTTGTCCGCGAGGTGCTCAACCGCGTGCCGGCACACGTCAGTCGAGACGACTTGGCCTCGGCCGGCCGGATGGCCCTGGTCCTCAGCGCCAAGAACTTCGACCCCACGCGAGGCGTGCCGTTCGGGCGCTTCGCCGCCTTCCGCATTCGCGGCGCGCTCATCGACGAACTGCGCACCATGGATTGGGCCAGCCGGGCTGTGCGCGGCAAGGCGCGCGACGTTGATGCCGCCCGCAACCAGCTCGCCGCCGCCCTCGGCCGCGCCGCCACCCGCGAGGAAGTGGCCAAGAACCTCGGAGTCGGCGTCCACGACCTGGACGCGGTCGACTTCGCGGTCCAACGGGCATCGGTGCTCAGCCTGCAGAACCTGACCCAGGACGACGGCGCGGAATTGCTGCCGTCGCCGACGGCCGGGCCGGAACAGGTATTGCTCAAGCGCGAGCAGATCGGCTACCTGCGCGACGCGATTGCCGAACTGCCCGACCGGCTGCGCACAGTCGTCGAGCAGTACTTCTTCGCCCAGCGCAAGATGCTCGACATCGCCCATGAGCTGGGCGTCACCGAGTCCCGGGTCTCGCAACTTCGCTCAGAGGCACTCGCGCTGTTGCACGCCGGCATGCGGGGCTACGCCGACGTAGCCGCCCCGCCGGCCGCGACCGGACTGTCACGGCGGCGCGCCGCATCCCGCGATGCCTACTGCGACGCCGTCGAAGGACGCTCGACGCTGACTGACCGGCTGCAGGCAACGTCCCTGCTCGGGGAAGCCCGACGCACCACGCGGGTAGCCGGGTAAAACCCTGGTCGTCGCGATACGCGGGCAGCGAACACGCTCGACGTAAGCCAATGAAGGCGCAGCCGGCGGGGGCGGGTCGCCCGGCTCAGGGGCCAAACTGAGCGCGGGGATAGCGACGGGTGGCCCCCGCCGGCCACCTCCGTACAGTTCGGCCCATGCAGACGATCGCGGCCGGGCTCGCCCAGGGCACCCTCGCCAATCCGATCAGCCCCGACCACTTGCTGTCCGGCTCCGGTGCGCTGGTCGTGCTGGCCGCGGTGCTGTTCGCCGAATGCGGCCTGCTCGTCGGCTTCTTCCTGCCCGGCGACACCCTGCTGTTCGCGGCCGGCATCAGCCTGGCCACGGGCAAGATCACCAGCTCGCTGGCCTCGTTCCTGATCGTGGCCCCGATCGCGGCCGTCCTGGGCAACCTCGTCGGTTACTGGATCGGCTACCGCGCCGGGCCGGTCGTCTTCGATCGGCCCAATTCCCGGCTGTTCCGGCCCGAGTACGTCACACGCTCCCACGCGTTCTTCGATCGGTTCGGGTCGTGGACGATCGTGCTGGGCCGGTTCGTGCCGATCGTGCGCACCGTCGCCACCGTCATGGCCGGCGTCGGACGGATGCGGTTCAGCGCCTATGCGCTCTTCACGATCATCGGCGGCGTCATCTGGAGCGACGGTGTGTTGCTCCTCGGCCACCAGCTGGGGAAGATCAAGTTCGTCCAGGACAACAAGGGCTACATCGACTACGCCGTCATCGTTGTCGTCGTCCTGTCACTGGTCCCGGCGTTGATCCACTACCGCCAGGGCCGTGGCAAGGCCCCCCGCCCGGTCAATGATTGATCGACTGACAGTGCTGGCTGACGTCGTTCGGGGCGTCCACGTGAATGCCGAGGAATGACATGTCGAGGTTGCACTTCTTGACGTGATCCTCGATCGAGGTGCGCTGCTGCCAGATCAGCACCCCCAGCGCGACCACCACGACCGCGATGACGATCCGGCCGACGATCGCGGTGATCACAAGACCGAGCAGGACGCCCAACGCCACCAGGACGACAATCGCGCCGACCCCGATCTTGGTGATCTGACCGGAATCCAACGCCACCAATGAGCTCATGCCCGCTGACGGTAGCGGGCCCGGTGTGGGTTGAGCGGATAACCTCGTGCAGTGACCTCGACTCCGACGACCGCACTGGGCCCGCCTCCTTCTCCGCGCCGCGACGCCCTGCGCGTGGTTGCGCTGGGTGGCATCAAAGAGGTCGGTCGCAACATGACGATGTTCGAACTCAACGGCCGGCTGCTGATCGTCGACTGCGGGATGCTGCTGGGTAAGACCAACTCCCCGGGCGTCGACATCACCTTGCCCGACTGGTCGCACTACGCCGATCGCCTCGATCAGATCGACGCGATCGTCCTGACCCACGGCCACGAGGACCACATCGGCGCGCTGCCCTACCTGCTGCGCGAACGCAAGGACATCCCGATCTTCGGCTCGCGGCTCACACTCGCGCTGGTCGCGGCCAAGCTCGACCAGCATCGGATCAAGCCCGACCTGCGCCGCGTGCGCGAGGGCGAGCGGGTCACGGTCGGATCGTGGAATCTGCAGTTCTACGCGGTGAATCACTCCATCCCCGACGCGCTGGCGGTCGCGATCCGGGCCGGCAAGCACACCGTCCTGCACACCGGTGACTTCAAGATGGACCAGACGCCGCTGGACAACCGGCTCACCGACCTGCCGGGGTTCTCGCGCCTCGGCGACGAAGGCGTCGACCTGCTGCTCTCGGACTCGACCAACGCCGAGGTGCCCGGCTTCATCCCGTCCGAGCTCGACGTGGGCGTGGTCGTGCACGACGTCATTGCCAAGGCCCGCGGCCGGGTGATCGTCGCCTGCTTCGCCTCGCACGTGCACCGCGTGCAGCAGGTGCTCGACGCCGCCGTCGCCTGCGAACGCCACGTCGCACTGGTCGGCCGGTCCATGCTGCGCAACATGCAGATCGCGCGAGAGCTCGGCCTGTTGCAGGTGCCCGACGGCGTCCTTATCGACGCCAAGGCGGCCGAAGACCTGCCGTCGAACCGGGTGCTGCTCGTGTCCACCGGCTCACAGGGCGAACCGTTGTCGGCGCTGTCGCGAATGGCCAACCGCGAGCACCAGACCGTCCGCATCGTTCCCGACGACACGATCGTGCTCGCGTCGTCGCTGATCCCCGGCAACGAGACCTCGGTCGGGCAGGTCATCAACGGTCTGTCGCGGCTCGGCGCGACGGTGGTGCACAAGTCGATGGCCCTGGTGCACGTGTCCGGCCACGCGCCTGCCGGAGAGCTGCGCTACCTGATCAATGCGGTCCGCCCGACCAACCACATGCCGGTGCACGGCGAGTGGCGGCACCTGCGCGCGCATGCCCAGATCGCGCGCTCGACCGGCATCCCCGACGAGCGCATCATGCTCGCCCCCGACGGCACGGTCGTCGATCTGGTCGACGGACTGGCCTCGATCGTCGGCACGATCCCGGTCGGCTACGTCTACGTCGACGGCCTGGCGGTGGGCGACATCGGCGACGCCGCGTTGAAGGATCGACGCATCCTCGGCGAGGAAGGCTTCATCACGATCCTGGTCGCCGTCGACTTGGAGATCGGCAAGGTCGTCTTCGGTCCGGAGATCACGGCCCGCGGGTTCACCGACGATCAGTCCGCCCTCAACCCCATCCGGGCCGAACTGATCGAGGTCGTCGAGAAGGCCGTCGCCGACGGCGCCCGCGACGCCGACGCGCTGGCCAACATCGTGCGGCGCACGGTGGGGCGCTGGGTCGACAAGACCTACCGTCGCCGGCCGATGCTCATGCCGATGGTCGTCGAGGTGTAGGTGCCACCCGGTCCGGTCTACGTGGCCGTGGTCGGCCCTGGCGAAGAGGCCACGCCAGCCGAGTGCGCGCAGGCCCGAGACGTCGGCCGGCTGCTGGCCGGGCGCGGTGCGGTCGTACTGACCGGCGGCCTGGGCGGCGTGATGGCCGCCGCGGCCGACGGTGCGACTTGCGCCGGTGGTCTGGCCGTCGGCTTGCTGCCCGGTTCGGACCGCGCGGCTGGGCATCCGCACTCGAGCGTGCTGCTGGCGACCGGTCTCGGCGAGCTGCGCAACGGCGTGCTGGTGCGCAGCGCCGACGCAGTGATTGCCGTTGGAGGCAGCTGGGGCACGCTGAGCGAGGTCGCGCTGGCCATGCGCACGGGCGTTCCGGTCGTCTGCATCGACGGTTGGACGGTGCGTACTGCCGACGGTGAGCCCGACGCGGTGCCGACCGCTAGCAGCGCCACCGAGGCAGTGGGCTGGGTGCTCGACCGAATGTCACGGGCGGATGACGCGGGCAGCGCGGCGGGGTCACCGCCAGGCAAGATGGACGGGTGACCGTCAGCTCGCCCATTCAGCCCGGCGTGATCTCGGCCCGCCGCCCGGTGCCGGCCTCGATCGTCCGCCCGCACTACGTCAACGCCGCGCCCGGCACCCCGGCCGATCACGACGACCCGCTGGTCAAGGACGCCGACACCATCGCCCGCATGGGGGTGGCGGGCCGAATTGCCGGCGACGCCGTGCTCGAGGTCGGCCGCCACGTCGCTCCGGGCGTGACGACCGACGAGCTGGACCGCATCGGCCACGAGTTCCTCGTCGCCGCCGGCGCGTATCCGTCCACACTCGATTACAAGGGCTTTCCCAAGTCGCTGTGCACGTCCGTGAACGAGGTCATCTGCCACGGGATCCCCGATTCGCGCACCCTGGCCGACGGCGATGTGGTGAAGATCGACGTCACCGCGTTCATCGACGGGGTGCACGGCGACACGTGCGCGACGTTCTATGCGGGTGACGCGGCGCCCGAGGTCCGCGATCTCGGTGCGCGTACCCACGAGGCCATGATGCGGGGGATCAATGCGGTACGCCCGGGCCGTCCGATCAGCGTGATCGGCCGGGTGATCGAGTCGTACGCGCGTCGCTTCGGGTACGGCGTGGTGCGCGACTACACCGGGCACGGCGTCGGGCCGTCGTTCCATACCCGGCCGACGATCCTGCACTACGACGAACCGCGGGCGACGACGCTCATCGAGCCGGGCATGACGTTCACGATCGAGCCCATGCTGACGCTCGGTGGGGTCGACTGGCTGATGTGGGACGACGACTGGACCGTGGTGACGCGCGACGGCTCCTGGGTGGCGCAGTGGGAACACACCATCGCCGTCACCGACGACGGCGCCGAGATCCTCACGCTACCTTCTCGGTTGAGTGACGTACTTCCATGATCAGAGACGGCGGTTTTTGCCGTCTCTGATCATGCCGATACGTCACTCAACCGAGTGGGGCGACACGATTCTGGTTTCTGCGGCAATCTGCGGTAAACGCTAGACAGCCGGATACAGTCCGATCATGGACCCGGTCCGCAATCCCTACGCCCCCGGCGCGGGCCAACGCCCGCCGGAACTGGCCGGCCGCGACGGGGAACTGGCCGCCTTCGACGTGGTGCTGGAACGGGTGGCGCGCTCGCGGCCGGAACGTTCCGTCGTCTTGACCGGCCTGCGCGGCGTCGGCAAGACCGTGCTGCTCAATGCGATGCGCGGGGCCGCGGTACGCGCTGGGTGGGGGACAGGCAAGCTCGAGGCCCGGCCCGACCAACCGCTGCGCCATCCGCTGGCCGCTGCCCTGCACGTGGCGGTGCGCGAACTGGCCCAGCCCAACCGCGGGGAGGCCGAGCACGTCCTCGGTGTCGTCAAGGCTTTCGCCCAGCGCGAGCCGCGGACGTCCGGCGGAAAGGCTCCGAAGCTGCGTGATCGGTGGCAGCCGGGCATCGACGTTCCCGCCGTCACCGGCCGCGCGGACTCCGGCGACATCGAGATCGACCTGGTCGAGTTGTTCACCGACGTTGCTGGCCTGGCTGGCGACTCCGGGCACGGCATCGCCATCTACATCGACGAGATGCAGGACCTCGGGCCGGACGACGTGTCGGCGCTGTGCGCGGCCTGCCACGAGATTTCCCAGCAGCGGCTGCCACTCGTCGTCGTCGGCGCCGGCCTGCCGCACCTCCCGGCGGTGCTGTCGGCGTCGAAGTCCTACTCCGAGCGGCTGTTCCGCTTCGCCCGCATCGACCGCCTCGACCGCGCGGCCGCGGATCTGGCGCTGCGCTCACCCGCCCGCGACGAGGGTGCCGACTTCGACGACGATGCGCTCGCGGCGATGTACACGGCGACGGGCGGCTACCCCTACTTCGTGCAGGCGTACGGCAAGGTCGCGTGGGACGTCGCCCCACGCTCGCCGATCACGGTTGCCGACGTGCGCGTCGCCGCCCCCGAGGCCGAGGCCGAGCTCGCGGTCGGCTTCTTCGGCTCGCGTTACGAACGGGCTACGCCGGCGGAGCGGGAGTACCTGCGGGCCATGGCCGACGTAGCCGACCCCGGCGGCCCCGACGACGCCGTGCCGACGGCCGCGGTCGCCGAGTCGCTGGCCCGCCCGCCACAGTCGCTCTCGCCGGCGCGCGACGGGCTGCTGAAGAAGGGTTTGGTGTACTCCGGCCAGCGCGGTCGAATCGCGTTCACCGTCCCGCACTTCGGGCGGTACTTGCGACAGCAAGAAGTGTGAATCGGTGCGCGCGCGGGAGCAGCTCAGTCCTGCGGCAGCTGTGCGTGCTGGCGGATCCAGGCGTGCATCGCGATTCCGGCGGCCACCCCGGCGTTGATCGAGCGGGTCGAGCCGTACTGGGCGATCGAGCAGACGACGTGCGCGGCGGCCCGCGCTTCGGCGCTCAGGCCGACGCTCTCCTGACCGAATAGCAGTAATGCCTTACGGGGCAAGGCGATTGTCTCGATGGGCACGGCGCCGGGGAAGTTGTCGACAGCCACGAGCTGGTAGCCGTCGTCCGTTGCCTGCGCAGCCAGTTCCGCGGCCGAGGCGACGTAGCGCACATGCTGGTAGCGGTCGGTGACCATAGCCCCGCGACGGTTCCACCGGCGCCGGCCGACGATGATCACCTCGCGAGCCAGGAACGCGTTGGCCGTGCGCACCACCGTGCCGATGTTGAGATCGTGCTGCCAGTTCTCGATTGCGACCGCGAAGTCGTGTCGGTGGGTGTCGAGGTCGGCGACGATCGCGTCCAGCGACCAGTAGCGGTAGCGGTCGACGACATTGCGGCGATCGCCGTGGGCGAGCAGGTCCCGGTCCAGGCGCGGGTCGTCCGGCCAGGGCTGCGGGTGCGGGCCGACCCCGACCGGATCCGGCCCCGAGTGGTCAGTTGCGCGTGGAGTGGTCATCTATAGCTGTCCACTCGACGGGTAACTGACCACTCGAAGTCACAACAGGCCGAGTTCGTCCGGGCGGTACGCGCTGCGGTACTCCAGCCCGGCCGCTTCGACGGCCGCCCGCGCGCCGCGGTCGACCACCACCGCCACCCCGACCACGTCAGCGCCGGCCGCACGCAGCGCCTCAACCGCGGTCAGCACGCTGCTGCCGGTCGTTGAGGTGTCCTCGACTGCGAGCACCCGCCGCCCGGCGACGTCGGGTCCTTCGATGCGCCGCTGCAGACCGTGCGCCTTCTCGCTCTTGCGCACGACGAACGCGTCGAACCGGCCACCGCTCGCATGCAGCATCGCCGCAGCCAAGGGGTCGGCGCCCAGCGTCAGGCCACCCACCGCTTCATACGACCAGTCGGCGGTCAGCTCCAACAGCACTTTCCCGACGAGCGGCGCCGCAGCGCGGTGCAGGGAGATCCGGCGCAGGTCGAGGTAGTAGTCGGCCTCCCGGCCGGAGGACAGCGTGACCTTGCCGTGGACGACGGCGATGTCCTTGATCAGCTGCAGCAGTTCATCGCGGTCGCTCATTCCGGAAACCCTAGCGATCCCCCCTGGGAAGGGTGATCAGAAGGCGCGACGGGCCATGATCTTGCGCAGCAGCGGCCGGGGGATGCTCCGCGACGCACCGACCAGCATCTTGTACTGCCGGCTGGGCACGCTCACCGGCTTGCCTCTCGCCGCGTCGGCCAATCCTTCGCGCACAACCGCACGGGCATCGAGCCACATCCGCTCCGGCACGTGCGACATGTCGGCGTTGGCCCGCTGGTGGAACTCCGTCCGCGTGAAGCCGGGACAGACCGCCGTGACCGAGACGCCGGAGCCCCGCAGTTGCACCGCCAGCGCCTCGCTGAACATCGTCACCCAGGCCTTGCTGGCCGAGTAGGTGGCATTACCCCCGCGCGGGACGAAACCGGCCACCGACGACACGTTGATGATCTGCCCGGTGCCGCGCTCGGTCATCGACCGCACCGCCGCATGCGTCAACCGCATGACGGCGCCGACGTTGAGCGCGAGCTGGCGCTCCTCCTCCGCGAGCTCGGCCGTGCCGAAGCGCTTGTACATGCCGAAGCCCGCGTTGTTCACCAGCACGTCCACCGGCCGCGCAGCATCGGCGATCCGGGCCGCCGCAACTTGGCAACCGTCAGCGCTGACCAGATCGGCGCTCAGCACGTCGACGTCGATGCCGAACTCACCGGCCAACTGCGCCTGGCTCTCCGCCAGCCGATCGCGGTTGCGGGCGACGAGCACCAGGTCGTGCCCAGCAGCCGCCAGTTGCCGAGCGAACTCCGCGCCGATACCGGCCGTCGCGCCGGTAACCAGAGCCGTCGGCATCTACCGCTCGGTCCGGCGCGACTTGCTGGCCTTGGCCCGACTGCGCGCGAGAGCGGCGCCTCGCGCGATGGCCGCCTCGTCCGAGCGCACCTTGGCCCGGCTGCCGGCCGGACCGGGCTTGGCCGCCGTACGGGCGGCGGCCCGTGAAGCGGCCGAGGAGCGCAGCCCGGACGGCGGCGGAGGCTTGCGGGCCGCGGCCGGCCGCGGCGCGAACAGGGCACCGAGCCCACGGGCCGGGCCCGGCGTGACACCGCGCGCGGCCATCCGCGCAGCGGTCAGCGCCTTGAAGTAGGCCCGCGAATCCGGCAGGAAGAGCAGCACAAGTGCTGCGACGCAGGCGATACCCGACAGCACGGCGGCGGCCTGAGGCACGGCCGGTATGCCGTGGACAGGTACGAGCCCGAACGGACCGCCGGTCAGCACCATCACGATGATCAACGCCCACCGGCTCATCGTCGCCGTGCCTTGGCGCCGAAGCAGGAAGGCGAGCAGGAGCAATGCCGCCGCGAGCACAGCGCCTTGCAGCAGCCCACTCACCCGCAGCCGATGCAGGTCGTCGGCTATTTGGCTGGGCGTGTAGGGGTTCTCCGGCTTCTTGGCCTTCTTGTTGTTGTCGATGAGCCATCGGCGCAACTGGTCGCTGTAACCGAACATGGAGACGGCCCGGAGGATCGAAAAGGCCACCTGAGCGCACACCGCGGCGATCACCAGGTTTATCGTGCGGGGCGGTCTCGGCAGCTCGGCCGGCTTGGCCTCGGTCGAGGCCTTCGTCATGTCGGTCATCGGCGCAGTGTACGTGCGCGGGCGACGGTGGTGTCCGCGCGAGAACGACAGCCCCGGCTCACCGGATACAGTCGGTGCACACGCGCGCTAGCAGCGCTGGGTAGCCGGACCTTACGGAGAGCCACCATGACAACCCCACCCGGTGACGGGCCGAGTTCGTCCGGGCCCGATCCGGAGCGCTCGACGCCGGCGGCTGAGCCCGCGCCGGAACGGGTATCGCTCGACAAGCCCGAGCCAACCTTCGATCCCTACCGATTCGGCGCGCCCGAGCACCCCGTCCCGCCCGAATACGCCCCGCCCGGTTACACGCCGCCACCGGCAACGGCGCCACCGTCCGGACCTCAGCCGGCCGGGTCCGGTCCGGCGCAGCCGGGGTATCCGCCGCCGCGCTATGCCGCGCCCGGGCTCCCGCAGTCGGGCTACGGCGGGCCCGGCTATCCCCCTCCGGCGCCGCCGGGCTACGCCCAGCAGTACCCGCAGCCTCGCACCGGCAACGGCAAGGCGATCGCCGCGCTCGTGCTGGGCATCCTGGCCATCGTCTTCTGTTGGACGAGCATTTTCGACGTGGTATTCGTCGCGCTGGGCGTGATCTTCGGCTTCCTCGGGCTCAGCGACGCCAAGCGGGGCGGCGGCGGGCGCGGGATGGCGATGAGCGGGTTGGTCTGTGCCCTCGTCGGCGCGCTACTGGCCACGATCCTGTCGGTCGTCATCTACTCACGCATCCGGCCCTGCCTGGACGTCTACGACCGCAACGACACGTCGCAGTACAACAACTGCATTCGCGACCGCTTCTGAGCCTGACCGCACGACGGCGGCGGCCTAGGGCCGGAGCGCGCCGGCGAACGGCAGGTTGCGCACGACCGCGAAGACGACGACCACGGCAACGAGGCCGACCTTGACGGCGGGCGACCACCGGCGCGGCGCAGCGCGCGATCCAATGCCGGCGACGTCAACCAGCCACAGTGCCGCGACGATCGGTAGCGCCGTGACGAGCAGGGCGTTGTCGGCCAACGCCGTTGCGACGTGCCCACGAACCAGTTCGTCGACGGCGCGCAGGCTGCCGCAGAAGGGGCAGGACAGCCCGGTCAACGCGTGCAACGGACACAACGGCACATGCGTGCGGGTCGGATCAATCGCGACGTCGGCCGCGGTCAGAGCCGCAGCGACCGCGGCCAGCCGCCAGCGACTGCCGCGGCTCGGTTCCGTTGCCCGCCGCTGTGCAATCGGACTCGCAGCGGGCAACGAAGCGAAGCGCGCGGACATCGCTACTTCGACGGGATGGCGATCGCGTTGGATGCCTTGTCGTGCCACCCCTGCCTTCGTTGGCTGTCGAAGAACGGCGACCAGTAACCGATCGTGCAGATGGCGCCGGTCACGGCCATCACCAGCCAGCGCAGCGCGCCCCGCCCCGCACCGATGGCGCCGCCGGTCTTTGCGTCAACGACCCGGATGCCAACCGCCCGGTGCCCGAGAGTCTGCGTCTTCATGCCGACGAAATAGGCCGAGTAGGCCACCCCGACAACCAGCGCGATGAAGTCCAGGAGCAGTGAACTGCCGAAGTTGAAGTTCGTGGAGCAGGTGCCGGACGCGTCACAAGTCTTCGAATTCGACGTGTCGAACGCTCCGGTCGCCAAACCGATGAGCACGATCGGGACGGCGAGGACGAGGGTATCGATCACCAGGCCACCGAACCGGGCGCCCATGCCCGCCAGCCGACCGCCCGGGACGGGCGCCTGTGGGTAGCCGTAGGCCGACCCGGTCGGCGGCATAGGCGCACTCGGGTATTGCGGCGGCTGCTGCCCGTACTGCTGCTGTCCATATTGGGGCGGCTGCTGCCCATATTGCGGGTCGCCATACGGCGGTGGCTGGCCGCCGTACTGAGGCGGCTGCCCCTGCTGGGGTGGCTGCCCCTGCTGGGGTGGCTGCCCGTACTGCGGTGGTGGCCCGTACTGCGGTGGCTGCCCGCCGTACGGCGGCGGCTGATCACCAGGCTGCGGCGGGCGGTACGGGTCCGGCGGATCCTCGGGAGTAGACGACGACATCGTGCCCTCCTAGCTCGCACCGCAGGTTCGGAGCGATCCCGGGGATTGTCGCGTCAGGCTGCGCTCACGTCCAGTCCGGAGCGATCTTCGCGCGCGTCCACCCGGACGGTCTGGCCGTCGCGGATGTGGCCGGCCAGCAGTTCGCGGGCCAGCGCGTCGCCGATCGACGTCTGCACGAGTCGGCGCAATGGCCGGGCGCCGTAGAGCGGATCGAAGCCGTTGAGCGCCAGCCATTCCCGGGCCGCGTCGGTGACGTCGAGCGCGAGCCGCCGACCCTGCAGCCGCTTGGCCAGCGCCGCGACCTGGATGTCGACGATGCGGGTGAGGTCCTCGGTGCTCAGCGAATCGAATACGACGATGTCGTCGAGCCGGTTGAGGAATTCGGGCTTGAAGTGCTCCCGCACGATGTCCATGACCGCGTCGCGCTTGAGCTCGTCGGGCATCTCGCTCACCAGCGCGTGCGAGCCCAGGTTCGACGTCAACACCAGGATCGCGTTACGGAAGTCGACCGTGCGGCCTTGCCCGTCGGTCAGACGACCGTCGTCGAGCACGGCCAGCAGCACGTCGAACACGTCCGGGTGCGCCTTCTCGACCTCGTCGAACAACACCACCGAGTACGGGCGCCGGCGTACGGCCTCGGTCAACTGGCCGCCTTCGTCGTAGCCGACGTAGCCCGGCGGGGCGCCGACGAGGCGGGCGACCGAGTGCTTCTCGCTGTATTCGCTCATGTCGATGCGCACCATCGCGCGCTCGTCGTCGAACAGGAATCCGGCCAGCGCCTTGGCCAGCTCGGTCTTGCCGACACCGGTCGGCCCGAGGAACAGGAACGAACCGGTCGGCCGGTTGGGGTCGGAGACACCGGCTCGCGCGCGCCGCACTGCGTCGGAAACCGCCTGCACAGCGGCTTGCTGGCCGATGACCCGCGCGCCGAGTTCGTCCTCCATCCGCAGCAGCTTGGCCGTCTCACCTTCGAGCATCCGGCCGGCCGGAATACCGGTCCAGGCCGAGACCACCTCGGCGATGTCGTCCGCCGTCACTTGCTCCTTCACGAGCACATCGGCGGCCGGTGCGGCCTCGGCCTCGCTGGCCGACGCAAGCTCGCGCTCGAGCCCGGGCAGCTCGCCGTACTGCAACCGAGACGCCGTCTCGAGGTCACCGTCGCGCTGGGCCCGTTCGATCTGGCCGTTGAGTTCCTCGATGCGCTCCTTGAGTTCACCGACGCGGTTGAGGCCGGTCTTCTCCCGCTCCCAGCGGGCATTCAGGGCGTCGAGCTGCTCGGTGAGGTCGGCCTTTTCGGCCCGGAGCTTGGCCAGTCGGTCCTTCGAGGCCTCGTCGGTTTCCTTCGCCAGCGCCATCTCTTCCATGCTCAGCCGGTCGACGGCACGCTGCAGCTCGTCGATCTCGACCGGCCGCGAGTCGATCTCCATACGCAGCCGCGAGGCGGCCTCGTCGACCAGGTCGATGGCCTTGTCGGGCAGGAACCGGGAGGTGATGTAGCGATCGGACAGGGTCGCGGCGGCAACCAGCGCGCCGTCGTTGATGACGACCTTGTGGTGCGCCTCGTAGCGGCCCTTGAGCCCGCGCAGGATGCCGATGGTGTCCTCGACCGAAGGCTCGCCGACCAGTACGGGCTGAAAGCGCCGCTCGAGCGCCGGATCCTTCTCGATGTGTTCGCGGTACTCGTCCAGCGTCGTGGCGCCGACCATGCGCAGCTCCCCGCGCGCCAGCATCGGCTTGAGCATGTTGCCGGCGTCCATCGCGCCCTCGCCGGTGGCACCGGCGCCGACGACAGTGTGCAGCTCGTCGATGAACGTGACGACCTGCCCGCCGGAGTCCTTGATCTCGTTCAGCACGGCCTTGAGCCGCTCCTCGAACTCACCGCGGTACTTGGCGCCCGCGACCATCGAGCCGAGATCGAGCGCGACGAGGCGCTTGCCCCGAAGCGATTCCGGCACGTCGCCGGCCACGATGCGCTGGGCCAGGCCTTCGACGACGGCGGTCTTGCCGACGCCGGGCTCGCCGATCAGGACGGGGTTGTTCTTGGTGCGCCGTGACAGCACCTGGACTACGCGGCGGATCTCGGCGTTGCGGCCGATCACCGGGTCGATCTTGCCTTCGCGGGCGGCCGCGGTCAGGTCGACGCCGTACTTCTCCAGCGCCTGGAACGTCCCCTCCGGATCCGGGGACGTGACCCGGGCGGAGCCGCGCACCGACTGCAGGGCGTCGGCCAGGGCCGTCGCGGTCACGCCGCGCTGCCGGAACAGCTCGGCTACGTCACCGCCCTGCTGAGCCAGCGCGAGGAGGAGGTGTTCGGTGGAGACGTACTCGTCGGAGCGGTCGCGGGCTTCGTGTTCGGCGGTGCTGAGCACGTTGAGCAGGCCGCGGGACGTTTGCGGCGCGGCGACGGACGCGCCGCTGGCGGCGGGGAGCTTGTCGACGAGCCGCTGCGCCTCGGCCCGCAGATCGAGCGGATCGACTCCGACTGCCTGCAGCAGCGGGCGGGTCAGCCCCTCGGCGTCATCGAGCAGCGCGACCGCGAGGTGGGCGGGTTCCACGGCAGGGTTGCCTCGTTCGGCGGCGCTCTTGACGGCCGACGAGACAGCCTGCTGGCTGCGGGTGGTCAGGTCCATTGCTAGTCCTTGGGTTCAGCTTGGCCCCGCTGCAGGCGGTTTGACGGCGGGTCAGCCTGCTGGGAGGCCAAGACGGGGTGGTTATCGGCGGCGCTGCGGCTTCCAGACGACGAGCGAGGTCGACGGGCCGCGGTGGCGGGCCAGGTCGGAGGTGGCCCGTTCCAGTTGCGCAGCCAGCTCGGCGATCCGGCTGCGTAGCGCGTCCACGTGCGATTCCAGTTCGATGATGCGTTTGATGCCGGCCAGGTTCACGCCCTCGTCCTGGCTCAGGCGCTGGACCTCGCGCAGCAGCGCGACGTCGCGGGCGGAGTAGCGGCGCCCACCGCCGCCAGTGCGGCCGGGCGTGACCAGCCCGAGCCGGTCGTACTGACGCAGGGTCTGGGCGTGCATCCCGGCCAACTGGGCGGCGACCGAGATCACGAACACGGGCGCGTCCTCAGGTACGGCGCCGACCCCCAGCATGTGGTCAGTCATGCGCAGCCTCCTTGGGCCGCGTCCGCGACGCCGTCTGGGCCAGCGCGGCGGTTATCTGCGGACGGGGGTCGTCGGGCTGGGCCGCGGCGTAGCTCAGCAGCGCGTCGCGGGCGGCGGCGTTCAGCTTCTGCGGCACGGCCACGTCCACCGTGACCAGCAGGTCTCCGGCGGCGCTCTTCTTCGGCACTCCGCGGCCGCGGACGCGCAGGGTGCGACCCGACGGTGTGCCCGGCGCGATCTTCACCGCGACCGAGCCGTCCAATGTGGGTACCCGCACGGTCGCGCCCAGTGCCGCTTCGGCAAAGGTGACCGGCAGCGTCAACGTCAGGTCGTCGCCGACCCGGCCGAACAACTGGTGGGCGCCGACGTGCACGGTGACGAACAGGTCGCCGGCCGGTCCGCCGCGTTCACCGGGTGTGCCCTTGCCGGCGATGCGCAGCCGGGCACCGTCCCGGACGCCGGCCGGCACCCGCACGGTGATCGTCCGGGTCTGGGTCGTGACGCCGCTGCCGCCGCATTCGGGGCACGGATTGTCGACGACCTGGCCGGTCCCGCGGCAGTCGCGGCAGGGCTCGCTGAACCCGAAGGCGCCCTGGTTGCTGCTGATGAAGCCGCTGCCGCCGCAGGTGGGGCAGCGGTGCGGAGCCGTGCCCGGGCGCGCGCCACTGCCATGGCAGGTCTTGCACGCACCGGGGCCGGACAGCTGCAGCGGCAAGGTGGCGCCGTGCACGGCCTCGTCGAAACTCAGGCTGACCTCGGCGTTGACGTCGCGCCCGCGGGTGGGGCTGGCTGTGCGCGGTCGCGTCCGGGTACCGGCGGCGTTGCCGAACAGGTCACCGAACAGGTCGCCGAGGTCGGCCGAGCCACCGGCGTTGCCGAAGATGTCAGACATGTCGAACGTGGTCGAGCCGTTGCCCGGCGGGAAACCGGCGCCCCGGAAGCCGCCGCCGCCCATGCCGCCGGCACCGAACAGCGAGCGGGCCTCGTCGTACTCCTTGCGGGTCTTGTCGTCGGCGAGCACGTCGTAGGCCTCGGAGACCTCTTTGAACCGGGCCTCGGCTTCGGCGTTGCCCGGGTTCTTGTCCGGGTGCAGCTCGCGGGCCAACTTGCGGTAGGCCTTCTTGATCTCACTCGCCGAGGCGTCCTTGGCGACGCCGAGCGCGGCGTAGTAGTCCTTCTCGATGTAGTCCTTCGTGCTCATTTTGCAGCGCACCTCGCAGCCGACCGCTCGCGCAAGCGCTCGGGTCGACACTCGGCGCGCGCGCCTTCGGCGCTTCGTCTTTCGCGCCGGGGGTACCGCCCGCTTGCGGGGGAGCTCATCGCGTGGTGGTCACTTTCTGGGGCTACGCCCCTGGTTGCGGGTCTTCGGGTTGTTGCAGCAGGTCGTCGACGGTGGTTGCCTCGGGCGGGGACGCCGGCGCGGGGTCGGTCACGCCGACCATGGCCGGTCGGAGCAGTCGCTCGCCGTGCTGGTAGCCCCGGCGCATGACCGTGGTACAGGTCGGCACCGTCACCTGGTCGGACTCGTCGTGCAGGACGGCCTCGTGGATGGCCGGATTGAACGGGTCACCCACCTCGCCGAACGCCTGCAGGCCGAGCTTGCTGAAGATGCCGTCGAGCTGATCGGCCACCGCCTTCAGCGCGCCGGTCAGGTCGCCGTGGTCGCGGGCCCGGTCGATGTCGTCAAGCACCGGCAGCAGCTCGGCCAGCACCCGGCTGATCGCCACCTCGCCCGCGGCGAGGCGATCGCGCTCGGACCGCTTGCGGTAGTTGGCGTACTCAGCCTGCAGCCGCTGCAGATCGGCGGTGCGCTCCGCGACTGCGGTGTGCAATGCGGTCAGCTCGGCTGACTCCGCTTCGTGGGCCGGTGCGGCCGGGGCCGCGGTGGCTGACGCCTCGGGTTGGACAACCCGGGCTTCACCGGTGACCGGGTCGATCCTCCGCTTGTCGCGGATCACGACCCGGTCCGGCTCGTCCGGTGCCGTCGAGGGCTGGGGACGATCGCTCACTTGGCACCCTCAGCGGGGCCGGTGTCGTCGCCTTCGTCCACAACTTCGGCGTCAACGACGCTGTCGTCGGCCGAGGAACCCGAGTCGGTGGCGCCACCAGTGGCGGCACCTTCGGCGCCCTGCTCGGCCGAGGCGGCCGCGTACATCGCGCCGCCCGCCTCGGAGGCGACGGCCGACACCTTCTCCTGCGCAGCCTTGATGGCTTCGAAGTCGGCGCCGTCGAGGGCCTTCTTCAGCTCCTCGAGCGCGGCTTCCAGCTCGACCTTCTTGTCGGCCGGCAGCTTGTCACCGCTCTCGGTGAGGAACTTCTCCGTGGCGAACTGCTGAGCCTCCGCGGAGTTGCGGATCTCGGCCTCGTCGCGACGGCGTTTGTCCTCTTCGGCGTGGGCCTCGGCGTCCTTCATCATCCGGTCGATCTCGTCCTTGCTCAGGCCCGAGCCGCCGGTGATCGTCATGCCCTGTTCCTTACTGGTGGCCAGGTCCTTGGCCGAGACGTGCACGATGCCGTTGGCGTCGATGTCGAACGTGACCTCGATCTGCGGCATCCCGCGCGGCGCCGGCGGCAGACCGGTCAGCTCGAACATGCCGAGCTTCTTGTTGTAGGCCGCGATGTCGCGCTCGCCTTGGTAGACCTGGATCTGCACGCTGGACTGGTTGTCGTCGGCAGTCGTGAAGATCTCCGAGCGCTTGGTCGGGATGGTCGTGTTGCGCTCGATCAGTTTGGTCATGATGCCGCCCTTGGTCTCGATGCCGAGACTCAACGGAGTGACGTCGAGCAGCAGGACGTCCTTGACCTCGCCCTTGAGCACACCGGCCTGCAGCGCGGCACCGACGGCGACGACCTCATCGGGGTTGACGCCCTTGTTCGGCTCCTTGCCGCCGGTCAGTTCCTTGACCAGGTCGGTGACCGCAGGCATGCGGGTGGAGCCGCCGACGAGCACCACGTGCTCGATCTCGCTGAGCTTGATGCCGGCGTCCTTGATCACGTTCTGGAACGGCGCGCGAGTGCGCTCGAGCAGATCGGCGGTGATCTTCTGGAACTCGGCGCGCGACAGCGACTCGTCCAGGAACAGCGGGTTCTTCTCAGCGTCCTGGGTGATGTAGGGCAGGTTGATCGAGGTCTGCTGGTTCGACGACAGTTCGATCTTCGCGCGCTCGGCAGCCTCACGCAGGCGCTGCATCGCCATCTTGTCCTTGGTCAGGTCGATGCCGTGCGCGGCCTTGAACTTGTCGGCCAGCCAATCGATGATGCGCTGGTCCCAGTCGTCGCCACCGAGGTGGTTGTCGCCGCTGGTGGCCTTGACCTCGATGACGCCCTCACCGATCTCGAGCAGGGACACGTCGAACGTGCCGCCGCCGAGGTCGAAGACGAGGATGGTCTGGTCCTTGTCGCCCTTGTCCAGGCCGTACGCGAGTGCGGCCGCGGTGGGCTCGTTGACGATGCGCAGGACGTTGAGGCCCGCGATCGTGCCGGCCTCCTTGGTGGCCTGGCGCTGGGCGTCGTTGAAGTACGCCGGGACGGTGATCACGGCGTCGGCGATCGGCTCGCCGAGGTAGGACTCGGCGTCACGCTTGAGCTTCTGCAGCACGCGCGCGCTGATCTCCTGCGCGTTGTATGTCTTGCCGTCGATGTCGACCTTCCACGCTGGGTCGCCCATGTGGCGCTTCACCGAGCGGATGGTGCGGTCGATGTTGGTGACGGCCTGCCGCTTCGCGACCTCGCCGACGAGCACTTCGCCGTTCTTCGCGAAAGCTACGACGCTGGGCGTAGTGCGCGATCCTTCGGAGTTCGCAATGACCTCCGGTTCGCCGCCGGACAGGGCCGAGACGACGGAGTTGGTGGTACCTAGGTCGATTCCGACCGCTCGTGCCATGGATGGCTCCTTCGTTAATCTGAACTGGACAACCGCCAGCATCGTGCTCGCCGGCGTGGGCTTCTGTCAAAAGAACTGAGCCGACCCCGCTCAACTTCCCGAATCCGGTGTGACCTGGCTCACACCAACGGTCCGACAGTCCCGATGGGGCAAACTTTTGGCGCCGTAAGACCGCCAGAAGTTGCCCATTCGGGGGAATCAGTGGAACAGCTTGGTGACGCTGCCCCGCAGGACGTACTCGCCTGGGGCGGTCGTGGTGATGCTGGTGTAGCCATACCCGTCGTCGGCGACCGTCGCCCTCGCCGGCCCGCCGGTGCTGCCGCCGCTACCGGCCGTATTGGCCGGATCGGCCCGCAGGAACTTCGACCACCGCACCCGGATGTTGAAGGTGCAGGTGCACGGCACCCGGATCGTCAAGTGCGACTGGCTGTACTCGAGCACCCGCTGCGGCGGGGCGACGATCGGCGTGGGATCGGTGACGCGGTACAGCACCCAGTTCCCACCAGACCACACCTTGGTCAGGTACTTGAGCTTGCCGTCGGCAACCAGGTCGTACTCCGGCGCATCCTCCGACGCCGTGGTCGGCACCGCGACATAGCCGACGGAGTTGTTGTCCAGCCAGACCTTGTAGGACGTCGCGTTCAACGCCGCGTCCTGCAGCGTCTTATTGAGCGCGTTGTCCTCCTGCGTCTCCCACCCGCGAGCCAGCATGGCGTGGTCGAGTAGCGCGGCGTAGGCGGCATGGGCGCCCTTGGTGACGATCTCGACCCGGTAGTTGGCCAGGCCGTGCAGCCGATCCAGCTCGCCGGCCAGCGCGGTGTAGTAATTGTTCCGGGACACCGGCCGGCTGGCGTCGTGGAGGTCGTCGACGGTGCCCGTCGCCCCGATGACCACCATGGGGACGCTGGCCAGTAGGGCCGTGCGCAGCGGGCGGTTGCTCGTGGCCACGACCGCCACCGGGAGGCAGAACCACGCCAGTCGGGCAAAGTTCGAGCCCATTCCGTTCGGCACGACGCTGAGCACGACGGCCGTGAACATCGACAGGTAGATCACGGTGCGCAGGTAAGCGGGCGGCCCGGCGAACAAGAACAGCACCAGCCCGGCCAGCGTCTCGGCGCACAGCCCGTACGAGAAGTGCTCCGGACCGGGTGAGCCGAACGCCAAGCCCACGACCCCCAGGCCAACCACCACGCTGGCGATCGTGATCGCGCTGATCCGCCGGTAGTCCTTGCTCTCAATGAACGTCCCGACCATGCCGAGGGCGAGGAACGCGCCCGTGACAGGCGAGGAGAAGACGGACAACAGCGTGAGCACGACCGCGGGCACCCGACGTTGCGCGCGTACGCCCAGCAGCGCCGCTACCGCAAAGGCGGCGCCGAGGATGAACGGGATCCGGCCGCTCCACAGGTTGATGCCGGCCGCTGCCGTCGCGGTCGCCACCCCGGCGAGGCGGTAGCGGGTGTCTTTCAGCAGCAGCGCGGCCAGCGGCGTGATAGCCACAGCGGCCAGGGCGCCGACCAGTTCCGGCGTCAGCCAGGCCGACAGGTAGGGGCTCAGCACCGAATAGTTGCCGGGCGTCGAGCCGCCGCCGAACCAGGAGAACCAGTACGTCAGCCCGACACCATGCCCGGCGGCGCTCGCCCGGGCACGGGCCGCCCACAGGTCATTGACGCCGGGGCGGATGATCAGGAACGCGACCGCATTCAGCACGCCGAGCAGCGGCGCTAGCAGCGACCAGCGCCACCAGGACGGCGCCCGGTGCGGGCCAGAGTTCAGCCGCTCCAGAGATCGTTCGAGCACGGCCGCCACACCGTCGATGGTCCCATAGGCAGCAGCTGTGGGCCTCCTGTTATTCAGCCGCGCAGACCCGTTGTCGAACCGTGCAGGACGTATCGGCCGGGGCGCGGTGCGATGAGCACTGTCCAGCCGTACCCGTCGTCGGCCAGCATCGCAGGGGGCGCGTCGTCGGGCCCGTCGGCCCGCAGGTACGGCGACCAGCGCACCCGGAGGTGGGTCTGTCCGACGCGGGGCATGTCGATCTCGATGTTGGACTGGTCGGCGTCTAGCATCCGCGCCGGCGCCGCCACGATGGGATCGGGCCGGCTCACCCGCATCAGCGTCCACGAGGAGTCCGACCAGATCGCCGTCAGGTACGGAAGCGCGACCGTGGAGACCAGGTGGTACTCGGGGTTGACGTGCACCGCGACCGTGGGCAGCGCCACGTAGCCGACGGCGTTGTTTTCGAGCCAGACGTGGTAGCTCACCGGGTTGAGCGCGGACTTGGACGAGAGCACCGGATTGAGCGCATTGTCGGCCTGCGTCTCGTAACCGCGGGCCAGCGCAGCGTGGTTGAGCAGCGCGTACGCGGCGGTGTGGGTGCCGTCGTTGACCACCTCGAGGCGATAGGCGTTCATATCCGGCAGGGTGTCCAACTCAGCGATGAGGGACGAGTAGTAGGACACCGCGGCCGACGGCTCCTCGGCGATCCGCACGTCTGTGACCGTGCCGCGTACGCCCGACCCGACCGCGAGCGCCGTGGTGAGCAGGGCCAGTGGCAACCGGACGCCGGCGGTCGCCACGACGGCCACCGGCAGGCAGATCCACACCAGTCGCTCGAAGTTCGAACCCATTCCGTTCGGGATCACCACGAGCAGCGGGCAGGTGGCCAGTGCCAGCAGCACGACGACGGCGAGGGACTTCGGTGGGCGCGCCAGCAGGAACATGAGCAGGGCGATCCCCACGAGTCCCGCGTCCCACGCTCGGAATCCCTGCGGGCCGGGCGTGCCGTACAGCAGCGCGACGAAGCCGAGCGAGAGCCCGGCGGCGCCGATCGCGGTGGCGCTGATAAGTCGGTACGAGCGGTCGGTCAGCAACGTCCCGATCAGGCCGAAGGCGATGAACGCCCCCGAGACCGGCGAGGTGAGCACGGCCAGCACGGTGCCGAGTGCGGCGGCCCGGGGACGGCGATCACGCACCGCGATGAGCGCGGCGACGGAGATGGCGGTACCCACCGCGAACGGGATCCGCCCGCTCCACAGGCTGCACGCGGTGACGATGGTCGCCGTCCAGGTCGCGGCCGCCGCGTGGTTGGTGCCCTGAACCAGCCGCCAGCACAGCGGCGTGATGGCTACGGTGGCCAGGGCACCGAGCAGGGGCGCCCCGAACAACACTGACAGATAAGGCGTCAGCACGGAGTAATTGCCGGGCGTCGAGCCGCCGCCGAACCAGGAGAACCAATACGTCAGCCCGACGCCGTGGGACGCAGCCGACTGGCGGGCACGAGCCGCCCAGAGATCTCCGACCGCCGGATGCACGATTAAGAACGCGAGCGCACCGGCTACCGCAAGGAGGGTGGGGGACACGGCGGGTGAGGTGAACCGTCGGGCGAAGCCGAGGCGCCGTGGCGACATGTCGCCACGCACAGCATCGGCCATCGCCGTCATCGGTCGATATCCTGCCGGTCGTCGTGGCCGACCCGATCAGGGGCGGCGGCGAGGGATATGGTCCCTCGTATCGTGCGGCAAAGTCTCAGGAGTTGCCATGCAGGTTCAGCTTCGCCACAACCCATCGTTCACCGTCGCCCGTTGTGTACTCGCGCCAGGCGAACCGCTGCGGGTCGAAGGCGGGGCAATGATCGCGATGAGTGCGGGCGTCACCCTCACCGCCAAGGCCGAGGGCGGCGTCATGGCCGGCCTGAAGCGCAGCGTGCTGAGCGGCGGCTCGTTCTTCGTGACGACCTACACGGCGCCCCAGCAGGGTGGCTGGGTCGACGTCGCCGGCGTGCTGCCCGGGGACACCGTCTCGATCGACGTCACGCCGGACCGGCCGTTCTTCCTCCGCAAGGGCAGCTGGATCGCGAACTCCCACGGTGTGCAGGTCGACTCCCAGTGGGGTGGCATGGCCAACCTGTTCGGCGGCGAAGGCGGCTTCGGCTTCCGCGCGAGCGGGCAGGGCGAGGCGCTGGTCAGCATCTACGGCGCCGTCGACATCATGGACCTCGAGGCGGGCGAGCAGGTCACGATCGACACCGGCCACGTCGTGGCCTACGACCTGGCCATCCAGTTCCGGATGCGCCGAGCCGTGGAAGGCCGGTCCATCCAGTCGATGAAGTCCGGCGAAGGCTGGGTCTTCGACTTCTACGGGCCGGGCCGGGTGCTGCTCCAGACCCGCAACCCAGAGGCGTTCGCGCAGTGGGTCGGCGAAGTCGCGCCCGGACAGCAACCCCGCGAGGGCCTCGGCGGGATCGCCGGCGGCTTGGGCGGCGTGTTCAACCGCTGACGTCACGGCGTCCAGAGCGGGCCGATCGCGGCGGCAAGCAGCTGCCCGACGTCGCCGAGCTGGTGACGCCCGCCATCGACGATGATCCGTCCGTCGACGACGACGGTGTCGACGTCCGAGGCGGTTGCGGCCAGGATCGCCTGCCGCGGCTCGCCGCCGGCCGTCCGCGGGGTGTCGAGCCGAACGGTAGTCAGATCGGCCCGGGCACCGACTTCGATACGCCCGGCATCCAGCCAATCCAAGCTGCGCTGCCCGTCCGCGGTCAACGCCGACACCAGCTCGTCGAGGTCGAAGCGTCCCCGCTGCATGCTCGCCAGCCGCTCGTCCATCTCCAGGGCGCGGGCCTCGCTCAACATGTCGATGACAGCGTGCTGGTCGCTGCCGAGGGTGACCGGCGAGCCGGCGTCCTTGAGCGCCCGCGACGGTCCAATGCCGTCGGCCAGGTCGCGTTCGGTCGTCGGGCAGATGCTGACGGACGTGCCGGAACCGCCGAGCGCGGCGATGTCCGAGCGGGTCACGTGCGTCGCGTGGACGGCGCTGGTCAGCGGCCCGAGCACGCCGGCCCCGCCCAGCACGGCGGTGGGCGTGTGGCCGTACGCCTGCTGGCACTGGTAATTCTCGGCCGGTTGCTCGGATACGTGGACGTGCAGCCGCCGACCGCGGGCCGCGGCAACGACGGTCGGCAACTGCTCCGGAGGCACCGCGCGGACCGAGTGGATCGCGGCACCAACGCGCACGTGCGGGCCCTGCTTGAGCGCGTCGGCCCGCGCCGCCCAAGCGTCGGCGTCGCCGTCACCGAAGCGGGCTTGCTCGGCGCGCAGCGGCACAGAGCCGTCCGGGCCCAGTCCGCCCGTGAGGTAGCAGGCGTCGAGCAGCGTGAGCCGGATGCCCGCCTCGGCCGCGGCCTGCATCAGGGCCTGACCCATGGCGTTGGGGTCGGCGTAGCGTGCGCCGCCGGGGGCGTGGTGGAGGTAGTGGAACTCCCCGACGCTGCTCACCCCGGCCAGCGCCATTTCCGCGTACGTCGCCCGGGCCAGCGCCAGGTAACTGTCCGGGTCCAGGCGGGCGGCCACGGCATACATCCGCTCACGCCAGCTCCAGAACGTCCCGCCGTCGCTGTGCGTCCGGCCCCGCAGCGCGCGGTGGAACGCGTGGCTGTGCGTGTTCGCGAAGCCCGGCAGCGTCAACCCGGACAGCGCTCGGTCTCCCGGCCGGGCTGATTGACCCGGTTCGACGGCCACGAATCGGCCATCGGCGACGGTGATGCGGACGTCCTCGGCGATACCGTCGCGCAGCCAGGCGTGCGGCGCGAAGTAACCCGCGTTCATGCGTCCGGAGCAGCGACCGCCACCCGCGCCAGACCGAGCGCGGCAATGTCGGCGTCGACCGAGGTCGCAATCTGCAGGCCGCAGGCGCGGACCAGTTCGATGGCGGCGCCGTAGGGATCGCCGATGTCGTCGCGCATCGGTCCGGCCGGCGCCTCTCCCGCTCGCCGTTCGGCCACCTGCGCGACCCGGGCCTGCAACTGGTCAGCACCGCACTCGCGGAGCGGACCGAGGTCGGCGCCGAGCCGGGCGAACTCGCGCATCGTGAACGCGCGGGGCGTAGCCTGCCGATCGGCCCGCACCACCGCCGTACGGTGCTCGGTCTCGGCGGTCAAGATCAGGTCGGCTGCGGCGACCAGCCCGGAGCTGAGCCGCTGGGCCTGGTGCCCCTCGCCGTCGCCGCCCAGTTCGCGCAGCACGAAGGCGGACGTGTCGTCCATCCCCCAGCCGGTGAGGCCGTGGGTCCCGGCACTGATGGCGCGCACCCCCACCGCCGGATCGGTCCGAGCCTGGAACAGCCGCTCGGCCATAGGAGACCGGCAGATGTTCCCGGTGCAGACGAACAAGACCGTGAAGCTCATGCACTCACTCCGGCGAGGTCGGCCAGCACCGCGGTCAGCGCGTCGACGCCGGCCAGGCAGTCGTCATGCTCGGCGAACTCGGCCGGCGAGTGCGAGACCCCGGTGGGATTGCGGACGAAGATCATCCCGGCCGGGATCCCGCTGTTGGCCAGGACCCCGGCATCATGCCCGGCGCCCGTCGCGAGCACCGGCGGCCGGCCCAGGGTCGCGCCGAGGCGGGCGCGGAGGTCGGCGTCGAAGACGGTGGCGTCGGTCCACGACTCCTCGTCGAACGTGCCGCCGGCCTCGCGGGCGACCGACGCCAGTCGGGCGACGACGGCTCGAACCTCGTCGGCGGCGGGCCCGCGGACGTCGACCCACGCCGTGACCAGCGACGGAATGGCGTTGACGCCGTTGGGTTCGATGCGCACCTTGCCGCACGTCGCGACTGACCCATGGCGCTGGGCCGAGTCGCGGGCGGCGAGGATCAGCCGGGCGTAGGCGAGCGTGGGATCGCGGCGGTCCGACAGCCGGGTGGTGCCGGCGTGGTTGGCCTGGCCGGGCAGTTCGGCCCGGAACCGGCCGTGCGGCCAGATCGTGCTGGCGACGCAGACGGGGGCCTCGGTGTCGGCCAACCGCCGGCCTTGCTCGACGTGCAGCTCGATGAACGTCGCGATCCGGCGCAGCGCCTCGTCGTCGCGCCCGATGTCGGCCGCGCGGCTGGCCGGCCGCCCCGCAGCCCGGAGCGCTTCGGCCATCGACGTCCCCTCCTCGTCGCGCAGCGACAGGGCGCTGTCGGGTTCCAGCGCGCCGGTCAACAGCCGGGATCCGGAGCAGGCCACGCCGAAGCGGGCTCCTTCCTCATCGCAGAAGTTGACGATTCCGACCGGGCGGACCGGCGTGAAGTGCTCATTACGCAGCGCGTCCACGGCGGCGAAGGCGGAGATGACCCCGAGCGGTCCGTCGTAGGCCCCGCCGTCCGGCACGGAGTCGAGGTGGCTCCCGGTCACGACCCCTGGAACTTCGTCCGGATCGCCCCACCAGGCCCACTGGTTCCCGCATCGGTCGACCGTGACGTCCATGCCCCGGGCCGCGGCGGCCCCGGCGAACCACTCCCGCAGGTCGTGGTCAACCCGGGTCCAAGCGAAGCGACGGTAACCGTTGGTAGCAGGGTCACGACCTACTGTGAACAGCTCAGCCCACATCGCGTCGAACCCCATGGTGCTAAGCGTGCCACGTGGATGACCTTCGTCGGGCGGTTCTGATCCGAATTCAGTCGTCCCACTTCCGCCGTCGGTGCCACGGGACGGAGCCCGCCCGGCCCGGGACGGCGTAGGTCCCGGGCCGGGCCGATCGAATACCTAGGCCTTGTTGGCCAGGTCGGCGATGGACTTCAGGTTGTACTTCGAGGCCGTCGCCTGCGTCACGACGATCGCGTCGCTGTCCTGCGCCTCGGACTGCGGCAGCACCAGCAGGTTCGGCGGTGTCGCCTTCTGCAGCGCCGCGTACACAGCACTCGGCGTCGTCGCCGCCGCCCCCTTGTCGAAGTACTGCAGCAGCGTGCCGTTGTACTCCGGGATGAGATCGATCGAGCCGTCCTTGATCGCCGGGATGTACTTCTCGCGACTGCCGATGTTGAGCTGGGTGCTGACCTTCGCGCCCGCACCCTGCAGCGCAACGGCGTAGATGTCGGCGAGCACGACGTTCTCCGGGAAGTTGGCTGAGCCGACCTTGAGCGAGACGCCGGCCGCCGGCTTGGTGTTGGGCAGGCCTCCTGCGATCGAGGCCAGCCACTCCTGCGCGGCCTTGTTCGGATCCTCCTTGTTCACCTCGACCTTGGTCCGCAGGTCGATCAAGGCGTCGGTGGTCAGCTTGGTCGAGATGAAGTTCAGCACCTGCTTGACCCCGGCGGAGGCCTTCGCCTTGTTGATCAGCGGCAACACGTTCTGGGCCCCGAAGTCGCTCTTGGGGTCGGTGAGGACGACGAACTTGTTGGCCTTGATCGCCGGGTCGGTGGTGAAGAGGTCGGCCGCGTCGACCTGCCCGTTCTTCAGCGCGGTGACGGTGAGCGGGCCGCCGGTGTCGAGCACCTTGTAACCCTGGAACACCACTCCGTAGTTCTTCTTCAGGCCGGGGACGCCGTCAGGGCGGGTCTGGAACTCGGGCGGCCCGCCGAGCAGCAGCTTGCTTGCGACGGTCGCGGAGGAAGCACCCCCGCTCGTCTTGTTCTTCTTCGAACTGTCACTGCCGCACGCGGACAGCACCAGCGCGGCCGCGGTCACCGCCGCACCAAAAACGATCGTCTTGCGGTTCATGAATCTCCTCGAGAGGTTTGGATAGTGCGTTGATTTGAGGTCGATTGCTTCGCGGGATCCATCAGGCAGGCGATACCTCCGCTTGGACGACGGCGGCGGTAGCAGGGCCGGTCGAGCGCACCTCGCGGTGTGAGTAGCGCCCGGAGATTCCGCGCGGGACGGCGTAGCGCTGCGCCACGGCGAGCAGCAGGTCGACGACGACAGCGAGCACGGCGACCAGCACGCCGCCGCTGATCATCTGCGGGTAGTCCTGCTGGTGGAATCCGTCGTAGATGAACCGACCGAGCCCGCCGAGCAGTGGCAGGTACGCCGCGATCGTCGCCGTGGCGATCACCTGCAGCGTCGCGCTGCGCACGCCGGAGAAGATCAGCGACAGGCTGATCGGCAACTCGACGCGCCGCAGCACCTGGAAGCCCGTCATGCCCATGCCCGTCGCCGCATCGCGCACTTCCGGGTCGACGTTCTGCACACCGGCATAGCTGTTGGCGAGGATCGGCGGCACCGCGATGACGACGAGCACGATCTCGGTCGGGATGAGGTAGCCGAGGTCGGTGCGGCCGAAGTAGTGCGGCGAGATGATCACCGCGAGCAGCACCAACAGGCCGACGCCCGGGATGGCCCGCACCGCGTTGACGCCGGCAACGAGGAACGACCCGCGACCGGTGTGCCCGATCGCCAGCCCCAGCGGCAGCGCGATGACGCCGGCGATCAGCAGTGCGATCACCGAGTAGCGAAGATGGGTCAGCAGTTGCGTGGGGATGCCGTCGAACGACCGGGTGTTGCGCCAGTGGGCCGGGTCGTTCAGCCAGGTGATGACGTCGGAGATCATCGCGCGGCCACCGCCCGTCGCCACGGAGTCACGGCCCGGTTACCCAGGACGATCAGCACGTCGAACGCGGTCGCGAGCAAGACGCACAGGATGATGCCGAGCACGATCGGCGGGTAGTAGGCAGTCGGCGTCGACAACTGGATGCCCTGGTCGAAGAGCCGGCCGAGGTTGTCCATCCCGATCGTCCCGGCGACGGCGACCAGGCTCACGTTCGACACCGTGGCCACCCGCAACCCGGCGGCGATGACCGGCACGGCGATCGGCAACTCGACACTGACCAACCGCCGGAAGCGGCCGAATCCCATCGCGGTGGCCGCCTGCAGGACGTCGTCAGGCACCGACCCGAGCCCGTCGGCTACGACCCGCACGAGCAGCGCGACCGAGTACACGGTGAGCGCGATCGGCACCTGCAGCGGGTCGAGCGAGCGCAGCCCGAACAGCGGCGGCACGATCACGAACAGCGCGATCGACGGGATCGTGTAGAGGAGTCCGGTGATCGAGATCAACGGCGGATAGGTCCAGCGGTAGCGCCGCGCCAACCAGCCGAGCGGCAGCGAGATGACCAACCCGATAAGCACCGGAAGGGCCGAGAGCCAGACGTGATCCCACAGCCAGCCGAGATCCTCGTGGCGATGGTTTTGGAAGTAGGCCCAGAAGTGCCACGGCGAGGAGTTGGCGTCGGCAAGGATCATCGGCTCGCCGCCGCGTCGGGTTCGGGCGTGGTGTGTGCGCCGGGACGCTGCGGTTCGATGTGGGCCAGCACGTCAGCTGCGGTGACGGTGCCGAGGAGCGCGCCGGAATCGTCGACGATCACACCGCGGCCGCTGGGCGACGACAGGGCCGAGTCCAGCACCTCGCGCATCGTCCCGTGCTGGCGCGCGACCGTACCGGCCAGGTTGAGCAGATCCTCCGACACCTGTCCGGTGAGCGCCTCGTTGGAGACACCGCCGACCGCGAGCCAGCCGCGTGGCGTGCGGTGCTCGTCGACGACCAGGACCCAGCCGTCGCGGGCCAGATCCTTCGCTTTGGCCAGGTCGGAGCCGAGTGCGACTGTCGGCTCGTCCGACAGCGGGATCTCGCCGGCGGGCGTGAAGCCCAGGGCGCGGTAACCGCGGTCGCGGCCGACGAACCCCGCGACGAACGGGTCGGCCGGCGTGGACAACAGCTCAGCCGGAGTGGCGACCTGCGCCAGCTTGCCGCCCACGCGCAACACGGCCACCTGGTCGCCCAGCTTGATCGCCTCGTCGATGTCGTGGGTGACGAAGATGATCGTCTTGCCGAGCTCGGCCTGCAGCCGCAGGAACTCGTCCTGCAACTGCGCCCGGACAACGGGGTCGACGGCGCTGAACGGTTCGTCCATCAACATGACCGGTGGGTCGGCCGCGAGCGCCCGCGCGACGCCGACGCGCTGCTGCTGGCCGCCGGACAGCTGCGCCGGGTAGCGCTTGGCGAAGTTCGCCGACAAGCCGACGCGCTCCATCAGTTCCAGCGCCTTGGCCCGGGCCTGCTTCTTGTCCTGGCCGAGCAGGAAGGGCACCGTGGCGATGTTGTCGACGATGGTGCGGTGCGGAAACAGCCCCGCATGCTGGATGACGTAGCCGATGCCGCGGCGCAGTTCGGTGGGCGAGACCTTGGACAGGTCCTGGTCGTCGATGAAGATCGTGCCGCTGGTCGGCTCGATCATCCGGTTGACCATGCGCAGGCTGGTGGTCTTGCCGCAGCCCGATGGGCCGACCAGGACGGTGATCTGGCGCGACGGCGCGGTGAGGTCGAGGTGGTCGACCGCGACTGTGCCGTCCGGGTACTGCTTCGTCACCGCGTCGAAACGAATCACTCGCCGGTCACCTCTCTCCGCAGCGGGCTACTGCTGGGCACGCCGAGCTGTTCGGCGATGTGCTGCGCCTCGTGGCTGACGATCTGGCCGTATTGCTGCATCGTGGCGTCGTCGATGCGATAGGTCGGGCCGAGCAGGCTGAGCGCACCGGCGATCCCGCCGGGGCGGGCGATGGGCGCAACGATCGCGGTCACGTCGGGTTCCGCCCGGTCGCGCTCGGCGAAGTAGCCGGTGGCGGTCTCGATGCCTTGCAGTGCGCGCCCTACGGCCAGGTCGGCGCGCAGGATCGAGCGGCCGACCCAGCTGGTGTGCCGGACCGTGTGGGTTCCTTCGACCATGGCGATGTAGATCGCGGTCTCGCCCGGCCCGGCGATCGCGAGGTAGGACGATTCGCCGGTCGTGGCGACGATGCGGCGCATGCCCGGCTCGGCCAGGCCGACGAGCGACTGCCGCCCGAGTGCCACCGCCCCGAGTTGGATGAGCCGGCCACCAGCCCGGAACGATCCGTCGACGTCGCGGGTGACGAAGCCGGCGGTGTCGAGGGTGCGGAGCAGGCGTAACGCGGTGCTGGCCGGCAACCGGGTCCGGCGGGCGCACTCGGCCAGGCTGATCGAGCCTTCGGCACAGACCTCGGCGAGCAGCCCGAGTGCGCGCTCGACTGTGCGAGTCGAGCCGACCGGAGCCATCGCCGTCATCGGTGCCCCTCACCCGGCTTCCATTACGTAGCAGGCTGTTGCCGGAGAGCGGTACGGTTCCACATCCACGGGCGGATGGGAAGCGGATATCTCGTGGCGCGCGGCGATCGTTGCCGCAGCGTGACCCATTCCACCTGGCCGCACACACATTTTCTATGAGTTGGTCGAGATCGATGTCGCAGGATGCGCGGGTGCTCGTCGACGGCAGTCCGCTGCGCTCGGCCGACCTCGCCGCCGTCGCGGCCAGGACGGCGCGGGTGCAGCTGGCCGAAGCGGCGGTGGCCCGAATCGCACAGACGCACGACTTCGCGGTGCGGGCGGCCGGTCAGCGGCCGATCTACGGCCGAACGACCGGTGTCGGCGCGAACCGCAGCGTGCCGATCGAACTGTCGGATGCCCGCGCGCTCGGGCTGCTACGCAGCCATGCCACGTCGGCCGGGCCGCCGAGGTCGCCGGAACGGGTCCGGGCCATGCTCGCGGTTCGGCTCAACGAGCTCGCCGCCGGCGGTAGCGGGGCCGGTCCCGACGTCGTCCGCGGCCTGCTCGCCATGATCGCGGCCGACGCGCTGCCGCCGGTGCGCGAGTTCGGCAGCATCGGCACCGGTGACCTGTCCGCTCTGGCCGTCACCGCCCTGGCGCTGATGGGCGAGGTGCCGACGTCACGACCGCTCGGCTCGACGGTTCGATTCAGCATTCACGACGCGCCCGCTTTCCTGAGCAGCAACGCGGCGGCGATCGGCGACGCCGCGCTGGCCCAGGCGGCCCTGCGCACGATGTCTTCGGCCGCGCTGGGCGTCGCCGCCCTGTCGTTCACCGCCGTCGACGGCAATCCCGAGGCGTTCGCCGAAGTGGTCGAACAGGTCACCCCGTTCCGCGGCGCCCAAGACGTCTGCCGCACGCTACGCCGGCTGCTGCCCGACCCCGCGCCGCCTGCGCGCATCCAGGATCCGTTCGGGCTGCGCACGCTGCCCCAGGTCGAGGGCGCCGTCTGGGACGCGCTGAGCCTGCTCGACGACGTCGTGGCGGTGATGGCCGGCGCGCCGTCGGAGAACCCGGTGCTCTTGCCTGCCGCTGGCATCGCCCATCACGGCGGCTTCCAGGCGGCCTACCTGGCCCAGGCCCTGTCCGCGGTCGCGTCCGGAGTGGCGCAGTCGGCGCAACTGTCCCTCGCCCGGCTGGCGATGTTGTGCGAGCCGACTCTCACCGGGCAGACGCCGTTCCTGAGCGACGGATCGCCGGGCGCGTCCGGCGTCATGGTGTGTGAATACGTTGCCGCCTCGGCACTGGGGTCGTTGCGGGCACTCGCCACGCCTGTGGCGGTGCAGACGGTGACGCTGTCGCGCGGCGCCGAGGAGGGCGCGAGCTTTGCCTCCCAGGCCGCTCGGCAGACGCTCGAAGCCGTCGAGGCGTACCGGGCCGTGCTCGCGTGCGAGCTGGTGGCCGCCGTCAGAGCGCTGCGCCTGCGCGGGCTCGCTCCCCGCGGCCCGGCCGCCCGGCTGCCCGAGGGCATGGCCGACCGCGATCTCACCGGAGACCTGGATGAGGCCGGAGCCGTCCTGGCCGAGATCGGGGCGGGCGTTGCCGGCGACCAGCGCTAGCGGTGGGTCCAGCCGTAGGCCCAGCCGTGGGTCCAGCCGTGGGTCGCGCCACATCCGGCCCCGGCATTGGTTACCGGCGAGTAGGAGCGAATAGTCTCGGCAGCTACCCCCTGACGCCGTGTGACGTATGAGGAGACGATCCCCGTGGCGCTGCGCCTGATCCTCGCCCTGCTGATGCTGGTGGTGACGGCCGCCGTCGCCGGCCGGCGGATCTTCATGCTGACGAAGCTGATCCGATCCGGCACGCCGGCGCCGGGGCGCACCGACGGTCTGGGCGAGCGCTTCAAGGACCAGCTCGTGGAGGTGTTCGGACAGCGGCGCCTGCTGAAGTGGAGCGCGCCGGGCACTGCCCACTTCTTCACCTTCTGGGGCTTCGTGATTCTTGCCCTCACGATCATCGAGGCGTACGGCGCACTGGTGATCAGCAAGGACTTCGCGATCCCGTTCTTCGGTCGGGGCCAGTGGCTCGGCTTTCTCGAGGACTTCTTCGCCGTCGCCGTCCTGCTCGCGATCATCTGGTTCGCGCTGAACCGCCTGCGCTACGCGCCCGACCGCAAGCACCGGGCCAGCCGCTTCTACGGCTCGCACACCGGGCCGGCTTGGGTCATCCTCGGCATGATCGCCCTCGTCGTGATCACCCTGCTGCTCTATCGCGGCGCGCAGTACAACACCGGCCACTTCCCCTACGGCGAATCCAAGTGGCCGTTCGCGTCCTACCTCGTCGCCCAGGCCCTCGGCGACGGTGCCTACAACCAGGGCATCGAGACGTTCTTCCTGCTGGCCCAGATGGCGGTGATCTTCGGCTTCACGATCATCGTCACCTACTCCAAGCACCTGCACATCGCGACGGCCCCGCTGAACGTGCTGACCAAGCGCGAGCCGATCGCGCTGGGCGCGCTGCTGCCGGTGACCGACGCCGAGGGCAAGCCGGTCGACTTCGCCGACGCCGAGAACCTGTCGGAGGACCAGCTGTTCGGCAAGGGCAAGATCGAGGACTTCAGCTGGAAGGGCTACCTCGACTTCGCCACCTGCACCGAGTGCGGCCGCTGCCAGTCGCAGTGCCCGGCCTGGAACACCGACAAGCCGCTGTCGCCCAAGTTGCTGATCATGGACCTGCGCGATCACCTGTTCGCGAAGGCGCCGTACCTGATCGGCGGGCAGACCGTGGAGGACGGCGCGGTGCCGTCCTTCGAGGGCGGGCAGCGCGGCCACGACGTCCCGGAAGCCGGCTTCCCGCGCGTCCCCGGCTCCGGTCCCGAACAGGCCACCCGCCCGCTGGTCGGCACGGCTGAGCAGGGCGGAGTCATCGACCCGGACGTGCTGTGGTCGTGCACCACGTGCGGCGCGTGTGTCGAGCAGTGCCCCGTCGACATCGAGCACGTCGACCACATCATCGATATGCGCCGCTACCAGGTGCTGATCGAGTCGGCGTTCCCGTCCGAGGCCGGCGTCATGCTGCGCAATCTGGAGAACAAGGGCAACCCGTGGGGGTTGGCCGACAAGGGCCGCGAGGAGTGGACCGAAGGCCTCGGGTTCGACGTTCGCCGCGCGCAGCCTGGGACGAAGCTGGACGCCGATGTCGAGTACCTGTTCTGGGTCGGCTGCGCCGGCGCGCTGGAGGACCGCTCCAAGAAGGTCACCCGGGCGTTCGCCGAGCTGCTCAACGTGGCGGGAGTCGAGTTTGCCGTGCTGGGCGCGGGCGAAACCTGCTCGGGCGACCCGGCCCGCCGCCTGGGCAACGAGTTCCTGTTCCAGATGCTGGGCCTGCAGAACGTCGAGACGTTGAACTCGATCACACGGGCCGAGCCGTTGAAGATCGTGGCGACCTGCCCGCACTGCTTCAATACGCTCGGCAACGAGTACCCACAACTCGGCGGGCACTACGAGGTCGTGCACCACACGCAGTTGCTCGCCCGGCTCGTCGCCGAGGGGCGGCTCACGCCGGTGGAGCCAGTCGACAAGAACGTGACCTACCACGACCCGTGCTACCTGGGCCGGCACAACAAGGTCTACACGCCGCCGCGCGACGTGCTCGGCGCGATACCGGAGCTTAAGTCGCAGGAGATGCACCGCTGCAAGGACCGCGGCTTCTGCTGCGGCGCGGGCGGCGCGCGCTTCTGGATGGAGGAGAAGATCGGCAAGCGGATCAACGTCGAGCGCACCGAGGAGGCGCTCGGCCTCGATCCCGATCTCATCTCCACCGCCTGCCCGTTCTGCATGGTCATGCTGTCGGACGCGGTGACGCAGAAGCAGGCCGAAGGCGGCGCCCGCGACGACGTCCAGGTGCTCGACGTCGCGCAGATCCTGCGGCAGTCTCTTGCCGGGCCGCGGACCCCCGAGCCTGAGCCGGAAACCGCACCGACGCCGGACCCGGAACCCGCCCCCACCGGCTGACGCCGCGACCTCGCGGTCGACCATCGAGCGACCTCGCGTCGACCGTCGAGCGACCTCGCGTCGACCGTCGAGCGACCTCGCGTTCACCGTTGAGCGACCTCGCCTTGGCCGTCGAGCGACCTCGCGTTCACCGTTGAGCGACCTCGCGTCGACCGTCGTTGATCAACTCGCGTTTGCTGCGCGGATTTCCACCTAACGGCTCACTAGACGCGAGTTGATCACCGGAAGCGGACGCCAGCCCTCGTTGAGCACAGGCGGGCCCGGCCAATCCGGGGCTTATACCCCCACTCCATATCGATTAGCCAGTCCTGAACGCAGACGTGACCACTGCCGGATCGGGCAAGTAACGTCTTTCGGGTGAGTGGCCAGCGCGACGTCATCGACTACGCCCTGCAGCGTCGGGCGTTGCTCGGTGATGTCGCCAGCGGTCGACGGACGCGGGCCGAGGCCTGCGATGCGCACCCGCATCTTCTGCTTGCCGCCCGGCACTACGGCACGCCCGGACCGGCGCCCTGCCCGGTGTGTGCCAAGCACCGGCAGCAGCACGTGCACTTCGTGTACGGGACCGCGCTCGGCAAGACCAGCGGGCAGGCGAAGTCCCCCGCGGAGCTGGCGCAGCTGGCCGCCACGTTCGAGGAGTTCGACGTCTACGTCGTCGAGGTCTGCCCGGACTGCGGCTGGAACCACCTCATTCGGTCCTACGTCCTCGGCCGGCCCACGGACACCTCGCTCAGCGCCGCGGACGGCTAGCCGGTGCCCGAGCCGGAAAAGCTCCAGAAAGGTCGGCCCAAGTCCGGCGCCGAAGCACAGGCGGCGCCGCTTCGCGAACGCGTGACCCATTTCCCTTCCCGCTGGAAGCAGCGCCGCCTGGCCAAGAAGCAACGCATCGCCGCCATGAGTCGCGGGCGCCGCATCCTGCGCCGATGTGGGCTGACCGGCACGTGGCTGATCGGCCTCATGGCCTTGTTCGCCGTCACCGCCGTGTCGCTGTTCTACGTCCTCAGTGATGTGCCCCGGCCCGAGAGCCTGCCACTGCCGCAGGTCGCGACAATTCTCTATTCCGACGGCTCGGTGATGGCCCGCATCGGTACCGAGAACCGCACCCTCGTCAAGATCGACCAGGTTCCCAAGAACGTGCAGTGGGACATGCTGGCGGCCGAGGACCGCCGCTTTTTCTCCGAGCCCGGCGTTTCGGTGCGGGGCACGCTACGGGCGGCGATGTCCGACGCCACGGGCGGTGACACTCAGGGCGGGTCGGGCATCACCCAGCAGTACGCCAAGAACGCCTACCTCAGCGATTCGCGCACACTGTCGCGCAAGCTCAGAGAACTCGCGATCGCGGTCAAGCTGAGCCGGCAGTACTCCAAGAAGCAGATTCTCGAGTTCTACCTGAACACCGTCTATTTCGGTCGCGGTGCGTACGGCATCCAGGCCGCCGCCGGCGCGTACTTCGACAAGAGCGTCGAACGACTCGACACCGCGGAAGGCGCCGTGCTGGCCGCGCTGCTTCGCGCCCCGAGTTACTACGACCCTGCGGTCAACCCGGCCGAGGCGAAGAGCCGCTGGCGCTACGTCATCGCCGGGATGGTCAGCACCAAGCACCTCACCGCCGAGCAGGCCGCAGCGCTGCCGTACCCGAAGGTCAAGCGCCCGACCGCGAGCACGCTCGGCACGAGTGGACCGACGGCGCTGATCGTGCACCAGGTCATCCAGGAGTTGGAGTCGCACGGCATCAGTGAAGGCGCGATCAACACCCGTGGCCTGCGCATTCTGACCACGATCGACCGGCGGGCCCAGCATGCTGCGGTCGCGTCGATCAAGCAGACGTTCTCGAACCTGACGCCGCGGCAGAAGAACTTCAAGAACGCGCTGGTCGCGGTCAATCCCGGTACCGGTGGGGTGCTCGCCTACTACGGCGGGCCCAACGACAAGAACTACGCAGGCAAGATCGACAACTTCGACTACGCCGGCATCGGCAGCCGCCCACCCGGCTCGTCGTTCAAGCCCTACACACTCGCGACCGTGCTCACCCAGACGCTGAAGAAGGCACGAGGCAAGGCGCCGCTGACGATCAGCAGCTTCGTCAACGGCAGCTACTGTGTGCCGATCCAGGGCCGCCAGATCTGCAACGACCCGGGCGATCAGAGTGTCAGCAGCGCATCGGTCCAGCTCGCGCTCGCGATGAAGTACTCGCTGAACACGACGTTCGACCAGCTCGCGGTGCGGGCCGGTCCGAACGAGGTCGCCGCCATTGCGCACGCGGCTGGCATTCCGAAGACCGACAGCGACGGCAAGAAGACGCTGGTGAGCGCCAACGGCCAGACCGGCTTCGGTATCGGGATCGGTGACTACGCCGTTCGGCCCATCGACCAAGCGGTGGGTTTCGCCACCTTCGCGAACAACGGCGCCCGCAACGACCCGTACTTCGTGAAGAAGGCCACCGACTCAGGCGGCGACACCGTCTACCAGCACAAGAAGGATCCGGCCGGTGCGCTGGACCCGAAGGTCGCCAACGACGTCACCGTGACCCTCGAACCGATTGCGGCCTGGTCGGGCGACCCGCTGACTGCCGGCCGGGTTTCCGCGGCCAAGACGGGCACCGAAGGCATTCCCGGTACGACCCAGAACAGTGACGCCTGGATGGTCGGTTACACCCCGCAGGTGAGTGCCGCAGTGTGGGCCGGCAGCGGCAGCTCGACCCAGCCGATCTACAACGGCTTCGGCGCGCCCGAGTACGGCTCGGACCTGCCGGGCAAGACCTGGAAGTTGTTCATGGACTCCTACCTGAGCGGCCGGCCCAACCTGCCGATGGCCACCAAACAGATGATCACCGGCGGGGTCAACACGGCCCGTAAACCGACGCGGCCGCCATCGTCGAGCAAGGCCGCGACACCCACCTTCAGCCGATCGACCGGCTTCTCTTCGCCGTCTCGCCCGGCCACCAGTTCGTCCGCGCAGTCCTCGCCGCCACCGCCGCCACCGTCGCCGTCCTGCAGCCCCGTCCTCATCGGCCAGTCCTGCGTCACGGCGACGACGTCTGGCCGCAACGGGCCGTAACTGCGCCTCGTGCCAGGATGAATCGGTGACGTCCGCCCCGACCCGTCCGAGCGACGCGGTTGACGGGGACGCGCTTGCCCCGCCGCCCGTGCCGAGCCACACCGACCCGATGGCGGCCCGGGCCAGCCGCATCATCGGTGGCGCTTGGGGCCGCCACGCCGGCGTGAGCCCCGGATCGTGGGTTACGCCGCTGCGCGTGGTGATGTTGATGACCTGCTTCACGCTGCTGTTGGGCTTTGCCCAGAAGTCGCCCTGCGCGACCGGCGAGTGGACGGGCAACAAGCAGTACACGCACATGTGCTACTCCGACGTCGTCCCGCTGTGGGGCGACGAACGCCTCGACATCGGTGCCGTGCCGTACCGCGACACGGCGGTCGAGTATCCGGTGCTCACCGGCGGCTTCATGTGGCTCACGGCTGATCTGACCCGCGGCGTGCATGCGCTCGACACGCACTGGAGCGAGGTCGTGATCTTCGGCGTGCTCACCGCCCTGCTGCTGGGCGTGTGCGGCCTGGTCACCGCCGCCGGCACTGCGCAGGCAGCCGGGCGCCGTCCGTACGACGCCGCGATCTTCGCGCTGTCGCCGCTGCTGGTGATTCACGCGTTCTCGAACTGGGACCTGCTCGCGATGGCGTTCACCAGCGGGGCGTTGTGGGCATGGGCGCGAAGACAGCCGGTGCTGGCCGGCGCGCTGATCGGACTGGGTACCGCGGCGAAGCTGTACCCCGCGCTGCTGCTCGTCGCCCTCGTCATCCTCGCGATCCGCACCCGCCGGTATGCGCCCGCAGTCTGGGCGACTGCCGCCGCCGCACTCGTCTGGCTGGCGGTGAACGTGCCGATCGCGCTGGCCTACTACCGCGGCTGGTCGGAGTTCTACCGCTTCAGCATCGACCGGCCGACTGAGCGCAGCACCGTGTGGGCGGTGGCCAAGACCCTGTTCAAGGACGGCGTCGGCGCGACCGACGCGCCGTTCTGGAAGCCGCCCGGCGTCGCCGTCGCGCTGGCGCTGCTCGCGGCACTCGCGCTCATCGGCTGGCTCGGGCTACGAGCACCGGTCAAGCCGCGCCTGCCGCAACTGGTGTTCCTCGTCGTGCTGGCGTTTCTGCTGACGACGAAGGTATGGAGCCCGCAGTACTCCCTGTGGCTGGTGCCGTTGCTCGCCCTGGCCCGGCCGCGGTGGCGACTGGCGCTCGTATGGCAGTTCACCGAGATCGCAGTGTGGTTCCTCACCCTGACCTTGCTGCTCGGCCTTAACCCGGGCCAGGAGGCGCACGGCGTCGGCTATGGGTGGCTGATGCTCGTGCTGGTGGCCCGTGACGTGCTGCTGCTGTGCATTGCCGGACTGGTGGTGCACGAGATGTGGCATCCCGAACACGACGTGGTGCGAGCCGGGGGTTCGGATGATCCCAGCGGCGGCGAGTTCGACCGCGCACCGGACTTCTTCGCCCGGGCGTAGTGGCGGATATCTCTGGACGGTTCCGGTGCCGACCCAGCACAGTTGCGTCATGACGACGACCAGCACGACGAACGAACAGTCCGCGCAGTACCGGGCGCTCACGGTGGAGACCAACGGCATCAACGTGATCTCCGATGCCGAGCGCAAGGGCTCCTCGCCGCAGCTGTTCTGGCCCTGGTTCGGCGCAAACGTCTCGGTGTTCGGCCTGAGCTACGGCTCCTTCGGCCTCGGTTTCGGCGTCTCGTTCTGGCAGGCGCTGATCGCCGGCCTGGTCGGGATCGCGTTGTCGTTCCTGCTCTGCGGGTTCGTCGCTCTTGCCGGCAAGCGCGGCTCGGCCCCGACGATGGTGCTGAGCCGAGCCGCGTTCGGCGTGCGCGGTAACAAGGTGCCGGCCCTGCTGTCGTGGGTGCTGACCGTTGGCTGGGAGACCGTGCTCACGATCCTGGCCACCCTGGCCACGGCGACGGTTTTCGACCGCCTCGGTTGGAGCGGGGGAACCGCGACGAAGGTCGTCGCGCTCGTGGTCGTCGCTGCGCTGATCATCGCCGGTGGCGTGATGGGTTTCGACCTGATCATGCGCCTGCAGAGCATCATCACCGTCGTCACCGCCGTACTCACCGTCGTCTACATCCTGCTCGTGCTCGACAAGATCCACTGGAGCACCGTGTCGGCGGTACCGTCCGGCTCGGCGCAACACGTCGTCGGTTGCTTCGTGCTCTTCCTCACCGGCTTCGGGTTGGGGTGGGTCAACGCCGCCGCCGACTACTCACGCTACCTACCGCGCCGCGCCTCCAGCCGTGGCGTCGTGGGCTGGACCGCGTTCGGCGGTGCGCTCGGGCCGGCCGTCCTGCTGCTGTTCGGGCTGCTGCTTGCGGCATCCTCGACCAAGCTCAACTCGGCGATCGCGGCCGACCCGATCGGGGCGCTCGCGACTGAGCTCGAGACGTGGGCGCTCGTGCCGTTCCTGATCGTCGTCGTGCTGGGACTCATCGGCGGGGCGGTGCTCGACATCTACTCGTCCGGCCTCGCGCTGCTCACCGCCGGTCTTCGGGTGCCGCGGCCGGTCGCCGCGCTGATCGACGGCGTCATCATGGTCGCCGGCGCGATCTACGTGGTGTTCGTCGCCGACAACTTCTTCTTCCAGTTCCAGGGCTTCCTGATCACGCTCGGGGTACCGATCGCGGCCTGGTGCGGGGTGATGCTCGCCGACATCCTGCTGCGCCGGCGCGACTACGCCGAAGCCGACCTGTTCGACCCGCGCGGCCGGTACGGGGACGTGCGCATAGTGCCGATGCTGTGCCTCGTGGTCGGTACGTTCCTGGGCTGGGGCCTGGTGACCAACACCTACGCGAGCTGGCTGAACTGGCAGGGCTACCTGCTGGATGCGTTCGGCCTGGGCGGCAAGACCGGCGAGTGGGCGTTCGCGAACCTGGGCGTGCTCGTCGCCCTCGTGCTCTCGTTCGTGCTCACGCTGCTCACCGGTCGCAACGCGGTCCGGCGCGAGGAATCGATCCCAGTTCCGTCGGCGTGAGCCCCACTCTGGTCGCCATCGACCTGCAACACGTGTTCGGTGATCCCGACAGCGGCTGGTTCACCCCGCGGTTCGCCGAGATCCTCGATCCGATCGAGCGCCTCGCGTCGGCGTTCGAGCCCGACGTGGTGTTCACCCGTTACGTTGCACCCACCGAACCGGCTGGGGCGTGGCGGGCGTATTTCGAGCAGTGGCCGTTCGCCCGGCAGCCGGCCGACGCGCCGCTGTACGCACTGGCCGAGCGCCTCGCCGGCCGGCCGACGCTGGACCGGCCGACGTTCGGCAAATGGGGTCCGGAACTCGCCGCGCTGGTGGACGACGAGGTCGTGCTGGCCGGCGTGTCGACGGACTGCTGCGTCCTCTCGACGGCCCTCGCCGCGGCTGACGCCGGCATCAGGGTTGTCGTCGCTGCCGACGCTTGCGCGGGCGCGACCGACACCACTCACAAGCAGGCGCTCGCGGTGATGCGGTTGTACGCACCGCTGATCGAGGTCACCACCGTCGCCGAGGTGCTCCGGAGCCGGTCTGGCTGATTCGCCGCGCCCACCGTCGGGCGCGGGTTGGGTCAGGCCGAGACGAGCGCCTTGCGGAGGAATGCGATGTCGGCGCCCTGGCCTTCCGGGCCGCCCGGCGTTTCCACGATGACGTCGCTGCCCGCGGCGCGGCACACCTCGGCGATCGCCTCAGCATCGATGCGCCCGGTGCCGAAGTTGGCGTGCCGGTCAGCGCCGGAGTCGAACTCGTCGCGGCTGTCGTTGGCGTGCACGAGGTCGATGCGGCCGGTGATCGACAGCACGCGGTCGACGATGCCGACGAGTTCCTCGCCGCCGGCGTGGGCGTGGCAGGTGTCGAGGCAGAAGCCCGGGCCGAACTCCCCGATGGCGTCCCAGAGCTGAGCGAGCCGGTCGAAGCGACGGGCCATCGCGTTGTTGCCGCCGGCGGTGTTCTCGATGAGGACGGGGAGCCCGAAGCCACCCTCGTCGGCTGCCCGGGAGAATGTCTTACGCCAGTTGTCGAAACCGATCGCCGGGTCGTCGCTGGCATTGACGTGTCCGCCGTGGACGATCAGGCCCTTCGCCCCGATGGCCGCGGCCGCGGCCGCGTGCTGCCCGAGCAACTTGCGGCTGGGGATGCGGATGCGATTGTTCGTGGTCGCGACGTTGAGCACGTACGGGGAGTGGACGTAGACGGTGAGGTCGGTCGCCCTGATCTCGCGGGCGTGTGCGTGCTCGACCGGCTTCTTCCAGCCCTGTGGGTCGGCCAGGAAGAACTGGACCGCAGCCGCATCAGTTGCGGCCGCGGCGGCCAGCGGATCGACGGAATCGACGTGGGCACCGATGACTGGCATGTTTCGAACTCTACGACCGGGGTACGACCGGGTTCGTACTGGCGTTTCGACGGCGAGTAACCCAGAATGGTTCGGTTCGTTGAATAACCCGTCGACCGGTTAAGCTGGCGTCAGCTTTGAAATCGGACATATTGGAGAAAGCATGCCAGGACGTCACCAGCGGTTGCCCTCGCGACGGGTGGGCATTCGCTTGCTGGCTGGTTCGCTCGGCCTGGCTTTCGCGGCAACGTCTGCGGGCATCGCGCTGCTGCTCGCCGGTCCGGCCGGCGCCGCTCCGACGCCCCGCTATCACGCCGGTTCCGACACCGCCACGTTTGCCGTCACTGGCGTGCTCGATCACAACTGCCCGGTGTCCGTTGGCGGCACGGAGGTCTGGATCAGGCCCGGTGACTCGATCAATTTCGACTCCTCAGCAGTGGGCGTCAACGTCAGCGTGGTCGACGGCCTGCTGACCGGCGTCATCGGCAAGGTCGTGGGGCTCAATGTCACCGCCACCGTCGACGCCGGCACGGCGCACGCGCAGAACGTCACTGTGGTTGGCGGCAAGACGACAAGTTTCACCAACGCCAAGAAACTGTCGGCGGGTACGCACAAGCTGAACTGGACCGCGACCTCGCTCGCCGTGCTTCCGCAGATTCTGCCCGGCGTCCTCGGCTCCCTGACCAACGTGCCGCTCAGCAGCAACGCGCTGAACGCCGGCGCGGCGCTGAAGTGGGCCGGCGTCATCCACGTCACCAACGACGCACCGCAGTGCAAGCTCAGCGTGGGCACCCCTGAGGTGAACGTCCACGTCGGGCCGGTGAAGGCCACGGTGCCTCCGCTCAACGTCAATGTCCCGGTTCCGAATCTGCCGAGCCTGCCCGGCCTGCCTGGCCTGCCCGGCGGTGGTGGCGGTGGCGGCGGCGGCACTGGTGGCGGTGGCGGCGGTTCCGGCGGCGGGGGCGGTGGTCACTACAAGCCTCCGCCGGTCACGGTGCCCGAGCGGGTCATGGGCAACATCGGTGGCGGCGGCGTGGGCCCGAACGGCGGGGGTTCGAGACCGCTCGGCATCGGGTTGCCGGACCAGACCGGCGCGACCGGCACCAGCAAGTCCGACCGTCAGTCGTCGAACAACTCGCAGGGCAAGCCGAAGACCGCCACCCGGCTTGGGACAAAGTACGCGGCCAACAAGGCACCGGGCGCGCAACTGCCCGTGCTCCTCGCGATCGTCGCGATCATCGCGCTGTCGCTGGTGACGGCAACGTACGCCCGGCTCTACCTGCTGCGTCGCAACGTCTGAGCGCACGGGCCACGAGCGGCGATTTCAGGTTGGCCGCGCCCGCCCGGTAGGCTGGAATCAGCTCGTCTGCCGTGATCGGCGCTGAATGGTGCGCCCGATCGAACACCACGTTCGGCAGTGCGCGCCCCTCCTGCCGCGGAGCGTCCGCGGCCGATCAGTCCACAGGAGGCAGTTTCTCTTGAGCACACCCCTTCGTCATTACGAGGTCATGGTCATCCTTGACCCGAGCCTCGAGGAGCGCACGATCGCTCCGTCGCTCGACACTTTCCTCAACGTCGTCAAGAAGGACGGCGGCTCAGTCGAGAAGGTCGACATCTGGGGCAAGCGCCGGATGGCCTACGAGATCGACAAGCACGCCGAGGGCATCTACGCGGTCATCGACCTGCAGGCCGCTCCCGCGTCCGTCCAAGAACTTGACCGGCAACTCAATCTCAACGAGTCGGTGCTGCGGACCAAGGTCCTGCGCCCGGACGAGCGGTAGGGGCAGGCATGGCAGGCGACACAATCATCACCGTGGTCGGCAACCTCACTGCTGACCCGGAACTGCGTTTCACCCCGTCCGGCGCCGCGGTCGCGTCCTTCACGATCGCTTCGACGCCACGGTCGTTCGACCGCAACACCAACGAGTGGAAGGACGGCGAGGCGCTGTTCCTGCGCTGCTCGCTGTGGCGCCAAGCGGCCGAGAACGCCGCCGAGTCCCTCACCCGCGGGATGCGCGTCATCGCGCAAGGACGGCTGCAGCAACGCAGCTACGAGACCCGTGAGGGCGAAAAGCGCACGGTCATCGAACTGACGGTCGAGGAGATCGGCCCGTCGCTGAAGTACGCGAGTGCCAAGGTCAACCGCACCCAGCGCGGCTCGTCCACCGGCGGCGGCTTCGGCTCATCCGGCTCGGACGCCGGCGGGGCCGGCGCACCGGCCGACGACCCGTGGGGCTCGGCTCCGGCCGCCGGGGCCGGCGCGCTGTCCGACGAACCACCATTCTGAGTTGATCTTCATGCCCACAGTGCGTCATGCGGCGCGCTGCGCATCAAGATCCATTGCTACCGACGGAGATATCTGACATGGCCAAGCCACCGATTCGCAAGCCGAAGAAGAAGTCGAATCCGCTGCTCGCAGCCAAGATCGACTACATCGACTACAAGGACACCAACCTGCTACGCAAGTTCATTTCCGACCGCGGCAAGATCCGGGCCCGGCGGGTCACCGGGGTGAGCTCGCAGCAGCAGCGCCAGATTGCCAAGGCGATCAAGAACGCCCGCGAGATGGCCCTGCTCCCCTACACCTCGACCGCACGCTGACCGGAAGCGAGAACCACGTGAAACTCATCCTTACCCGCGAGGTAGCCGGTCTGGGCCTGGCCGGCGACATCGTCGAGGTGGCCGACGGCTACGGTCGGAACTTTCTCGTGCCGCGCGGCGCGGCCATCACCTGGAGCAAGGGCGCCGAGAAGCAGATCGTGCAGATCCGGCGGGCGCGCGACGCCCGCGAGATTCGCGACCTGGGTCACGCCCGCGAGATCAAGGCCGATCTGGAGAAGCTGGCCGTGACACTCGACGCGCGCGCCGGCAAGGATGGCCGCTTGTTCGGCTCGGTCACCACGGCCGATATCGCGGACGCGGTCAAGAGCGCCGGTGGGCCGCTGTTGGACAAGAAGCGCATCCACCTGCCCGGCCACATCAAGACGCTCGGCGCGCACACCGTCACTGTCGAACTGCACCCCGACGTGGTCGCCTCCCTGCCGGTCACCGTCACGGCCGTCTGACCCGCGCTCACCCCGAACCGGCGGTCGTCCCTTGTGGACGACCGCCGGTTCGACGTTTGTCCGTTATGCAGTCGTTGCCGGGCGTCGGGGAGCACGCCACCTCGAATTAACCGATCAACTTTCTTTTATCCACAGGACGTGGACGAGCTGGCCCAGCAGTTTCCGGCCCTGCCGCGCCTGGTGCTCGGTTATCCACACCCGTCGCCCACCGGTCGTCTACAGCCGTTGCGGCGATTCCCACAGGCTTGTCCACACTTGTGTGCACAGCCGGTGTTGCCGAGGCGGCTCGGCGGTCCTAGCGTGATCAACGCCGCCAAGACTCCTACTGGACGCGCCGACGAAAGTGTCGGTGGCGTCCGGTATTCGTTTGTGCGTGCGAAACTGTTCGGACGAGGTTCGGGAGGATGGCAACCGGTGACGCTCGTCGGCGAATCGCGCGGGGCTTCCGGGCCAACCGAGTACGACCGCACCCCGCCGCAGGCCGTCGAGGCCGAGCAGTCCGTGCTGGGCGCGATGATGCTGAGCAAGGACGCTATCGCCGACGCGATCGAACTGGTCCGGCCCGGCGACTTCTACCGCCCGGCGCACCAACTGGTATTCGACGCCGTCCTCGACCTCTACGGGCGGGGCGAGCCGGCCGACCCGATCACCGTGTCGGCCGAGCTGACCCGCGCCGGCCAGCTGGTGCGGGTGGGCGGCGCGAACTACCTGCACACGCTGGTCAACACCGTGCCCACTGCGGCCAACGCCGGCTACTACGCCCAGATCGTCGCCGAGCGGGCCACGCTGCGCCGGCTGGTCACCGCCGGCACCCGCATCGTGCAGATGGGCTACGACACCGCGTCCGGTTCGGAGAACATCGTCGGTAGCGTCGACGACGTCGTCGACCGGGCCCAGGCCGAGATCTACGACGTCACCGAGCGACGCACCAGCGAGGACTACGTCCACATCGAGTCGTTGCTGCAGAGCACGCTCGACGAGATCGACAAGATCTCCTCCACCGGTGGCATCGGCACCGGCATCCCCACCGGCTTCCACCAGCTCGACGAGATCACCAACGGGCTGCACCCGGGCCAGATGATCACGGTGGCCGGCCGGCCTGGCTCGGGTAAGGCCCTGGCCCTCGACACCCCGCTTCCCACGCCAACCGGCTGGACGACGATGGGTGCCGTCCAGGTTGGCGAGCTGCTGCTCGGTGCCGATGGGAAGCCCACGCGAGTTGTTGCGGCAACCGAGGTCATGTCCGGACGTCCGTGCTTCGAAGTCGAGTTCTCCGACGGCACCGTGATCACCGCCGACGCCGAGCACCAGTGGCGCACCTCTACCCGCGCAGCAAGGCGAGCACCCGCTCAGCGTTTGGCATCGCGCTGGACCCTGTCAACGATGTGTCGGCAACGGGCGACTCTTCTGGCGAACCGGTACACCGAACAACCCGATGAGCTCGTAAGCGTGAGCGAGTTCATTGCCGAGATCGGGGCGGACTTCCGGCTCGCGGTTCAGAAGGAGGCCTGGCGGATTGGCTCGGTGACTCGCGAGTACCGGTCCTACCGCCGACAGTCCCGTTCGTACATGTGGCGTACGCCGGTGTACTCGCGGCGCGCGCTGAGCAACGCGGTCGCCGAGCGAGTGTGCCGCCCGCTGAACGCGTCGCGGCCGGTCGAAGGGCCAACCACCGTGACCACCGCGCAGATCGCCGCGACGCTGCGATGTGAAACAGCCGATCGTCGGCTCAACCATGCAATCTCATGCGCAGCGCCGCTCGCGCTGCCCGAAGCCGTGCTGCCGCTCCCTCCGTACGTCCTTGGTTGTTGGCTCGGTGACGGTACGAGCGACTCGGCGACGCTCACGTGCGCCGACGAGCAGATCCTTGACAACATTCGAGCGACAGGCATCGTCGTCCGTCCCACGGCGGCGGCCCTCAGGTACGGACTCCAACTGCCTCAGCCTGAGATTGCCGTGCGCAACTGTGAGGTGTGCGGGGCGCTGTTCCGGCCGGCGTTGCCGCAGGTGCGCACGTGCGGCAAATCGTGCGGTGGCAGGGTGAAGGCGTTTTCCCCTCCGCCGGCCGCGCCGACCTGCCCCGACTGCGGCGAGCGGGTGTTCGGCTGGCGGCGATGCACGAACTGCCACGCTCAGCGGGGAACGGTGCAGGCGCTGCTGCGGACGGTCGGCGTCCTTGGCAACAAGCACATTCCGCAGCAATACCTGCGGTCCAGCGAGACCCAACGACGTGCGCTGCTCGCCGGCCTGCTCGACACCGACGGCCACGCAACCGCGAGCGGCTCAGTCGAGTTTGGGGTTACCAGTTCTCGGCTGGCACACGACGTTCGCGAGCTCGCCGTCAGCCTCGGGTACCGGGCCACACTCCGCTCGAAGCCAGTGCCTGGGCGCACCCCGAAGTCGTCAACCTGCTTCACCGTTGCGTTCACCACCGCTGATCGGGTCTTCGGTCTCGATCGCAAGGCCAATCGGCAGGTGTCAGCCATCCGATCCGGAACCCGCGCCCGCTACATCCTCGATGCCCGTCCGGTCGCCTCGGTGCCGGTGCGGTGCGTCCAGGTCGACAACGACGACCACATGTACCTGGCCGGACCGACCATGATCCCGACCCACAACTCGACGCTCGCCTTGGATATCGCGCGGTCAGCTGCGGTCAAGAACGGCAAGGCCACCGTCATCTTCTCGCTCGAGATGGGCAAGCTCGAGATCATGATGCGGCTGTTCTCGGCCGAGGCCGGGGTGGCGCTGCAGAACATGCGCTCCGGACACATGAGCGACCAGGACTGGACGCGCCTGGCCCGCCGCTCCAGCGAGCTGGCCGAGGCGCCGCTCTACATCGACGACTCGCCCAACCTGACGATGATGGAGATCCGCTCGAAGGCGCGCCGGCTGCGGCAACGCCAGGACATCCAACTGATCGTGATCGACTACCTGCAGTTGATGACCAGCGGCAAGCGGGTGGAGTCACGGCAGCAGGAGGTCAGCGAGTTCTCCCGCGCGATCAAGCTGCTGGCCAAGGAACTCGACGTGCCTGTGGTCGCGCTGTCGCAGCTCAACCGCGGTCCCGAGCAGCGCACCGACAAGAAACCGATGCTGGCCGACCTGCGCGAGTCCGGCTCGATCGAGCAGGACTCCGACATGGTGCTGCTCGTGCACCGGCCCGACCTGTACGAGCCGGAGACCGAACGCGCCGGCGAGGCCGACCTGATCATCGCCAAACACCGCAACGGCCCGACGGCCACGATCGCGGTCGCGTTCCAAGGCCGCTACAGTCGCTTCGCCGACATGCCCAGCTGAGCTTGCCGCCGTCGGCCAAAGCCGTGAACGCGTTCCCCAGGCGTTGCGCTGGCTGACCGGCATCCCGGCCTTCCACATCCACTACTCGGTGCCGGCCGAGCCGCGAGAGTACGACGTGGTCACCACCGTCTGCCGCGGGCGCGACGTCGGCCTCGACTTCGTGCTCCTGAAGAAGAACGCCGCAACCAACCCGGAAGTCATTGCCTCGGTGCTGGCCACCTTCCGCTGGACGGCATAAATGGGCGGGTGAGTGACGGCACCGTGCGGACGCGTCCTGGAAGGAGCCTGGCGCGCTACCTCGCGGGTCGCGTCCGACGTGCAGCCGGACTGATCGTGAGCCTGGTCCGAGGACGGTCGGGTCAGCTCGCCTCGGACCCGTCCGGCAGGCGGTAGACCGAAACGTGGGAGCGGGACTCGGCGGTGAACTCGCTGCCCGACCAGTCCGCGTGTCTGGCCTCCAACTCGAACCCGGCGAGTTGCGCCATCAGGTCGAGTTCGGCCGGCCAGATATAGCGATGCGCGCTTCGGAAGAGCTCGGCCCGCTTCCCCTCGTCGAATCGGAAATGGTGCGAGACGAGCTGCTGGTGCAGGACGTCGTACGTGTCCAAGCCGATGTATCCAGTCTCGTAGTGCCACACAACGGCCTGCTGCCCAGGTGGAAGCTTCCGCAGGTCGGGGACCTCCAGCTCGATGACGAAGCGACCGCCCGGCCCGAGATGGCTGGCGGCATTGCGGAAGCATGCGACTTGTTCAGCCTGGGTCAGCAGGTTGGAGATCGTGTTGTAAACGAGGTAGACGAGCGAGAAATCGCCCGGTGCGCGGTTGGTGGCCATGTCGCCGACAACCACCGGAATTGCCGCCTCGTTCGCCTTGGTGCGCAACTGCTCGACCATCGGCCGGGAGAGCTCGATACCGGCAACGGGGACGCCGCGCTCGGCCAACGGAATGGCAACCCGACCGGTTCCGATCGCGAATTCGAGCGCTCGACCGTTGCCGGCTAGCTCGGCGAGGCGGTCGACGGTCGGGCCAAGCGCCTCAGGCGCGAACATGCCGGCGCCGGGAGTGTCGTAACTCTGCGCGGTGTCGACGTCCCACACGTCTTCTTGTCTCATGCGTTGACGATGTCAACCTCGTCCAGCAGATTGCTGCGGCAATCGTGAGCTATCCAGGGTCGACGGTCAGCCGCCGCCGAGCCGCTCGAGCACCGGTGTGAGTTCGTCGAGCTCGCCGAGCAGCACCGATGAAATGCCGAGTTCGGCTCGCAGTTGCAGGAACTTCTCCACGAGCCGGTCGACGGATCCGATGAACAGGTGCGGCGAGTCGATCACCTCGTTCTCGGTGAGCTCGATGCCCGTCCGCGAACGCAGGCTGTCAATCACCCGGCGGGCCTCGCCTCGAAGGTCGTCGGTGACGGTCACCGGCCAGGTCGAGGGATAGATGTTGAACTCCAACGAGTCGAAACGGTCACCGGCGGCGTCGCGCACCCAGTCGATCTTCTCTCGGGTGGCCGCCAGCGTCAGCGACGCGGCGTCGACTGCGCCGTTGCGCTGGATGCGAGGGGCCAGGCCGACGATGTCCGCTTCCCGACCGGCCAGACTCAGCGTGCGCCGGCCGCCGCCGCCGATGAAGAACGGGGGATGTGGGCGTTGCACCGCGACCGGCTCGGCGGCGTAGTCGGTGATCGTGTAGTGCTCACCGGCGAAGCTGAACGGCGAGCCCTCGAACAACCCTTTGAGCACGGTGATGGACTCGGCCAGCCGGGCCTGCCGGACCGGTGTCGGGTCGAACGGCAGACCGATCGCGTCGTACTCCGGCTTGTTCCAGCCGGCACCGATCGCGACGTCCAACCGGCCGCCGGACAGCACGTCGATGCTGGCCAGATCTTGGGCGAGCACGGCCGGATGGCGCAGGTCGTTGTTCAGCACGAACGCCGAGATCCGCAGGGTCGAGGTCGCGGCCGCGACCGTCGCCATCGTCACCGCCGGCGACAGTTGCCCGATCAGATGATCCGGCAGCACCAGCGCGTGATAGCCCAGGTGCTCTGCTCGCCTGGCGCGGGCCGCGAGCTCGGGGCCGTCGACGATCTCGTGGACGTCAGCGAGGAAATGGAAGGGTCGCATGCCGTCATCATGGTGCCTAGGCCGACGACGAGGACGGCGGGAAGTGCGCGGCGCCGTCACGCGCCGCGATCACCTCGCCCCGGCCGCTCCGGCGTAGCCCCCACCGCCGGTCCGCGGGCCCACGGGCCGCGACGCCGCCTCCGCTGACCGTCACCACAAACTCGGCGCTCGTGCCGTCCGGTGCGGTCACCGTGACTGTCCGAACGTCGTCCTCGGCCGGGAAGACGTCGAGGATCAGGCTGTCGAGGTAGTCGTGGTCCGGCCGGTCGTCGCGCGTGCTCACCGGGATGACCGCTCCCGGGCGCACGTACAGCGGCAGGGAGTCGAACCCGTGCCGCTCGCTGCGCCATCCTCCGCCGGCTACCTCATCGCCGCTGAGGTAATGGGTCCACTGTCCCGGCGGCAGGTAGAAACGGACTTCCCCGTCGGCGTCGAAGACCGGCGCGACGAGCAGTTCCGCGCCGAGCAGGTACTGCTGGTCGAGGTAGGTCACGGCCGGGTCGTCCGGGAACTCGAGCAGCATCGGCCGCATCATCGGCACGCCGGTGCGGGCGGCCTCGACGCCGGCCGCGTACAGATACGGCATCAGCGCCAGCTTCAGCTTGGTGAAACGCCGGGTGACTTCCACGGCCTCCTCGTCGAACATCCAGGGGACCCGGTACGAGTCGCTGCCGTGCAGGCGGCTGTGTGAACTGAGCAGGCCGAATTGGGTCCAACGCTTGAACACGCCGGCGTCCGGTGTCCCCTCGAATCCGCCGATGTCATGGCTCCAGAACGCGAAACCGCTGAACGCGAGCGACAGCCCACCGCGCAGCGTCTCGGCCATGGACGCGTACGTCGAGGTCGAGTCCCCACCCCAGTGCACCGGCAGGCTCTGCCCACCCGCGGTCGTCGACCGGGCGAACAGCACGGCATCGCTCCGGCCGCGTGCTTCCTCCAGGACCTCGAACACCGCACGGTTGTACAGCAGCGCGTAGTAGTTGTGCATCCGGTGCGGGTCGGCGCCGTCGTGGTAGACCACGTCCACCGGGATGCGTTCGCCGAAGTCGGTCTTGAAGCAGTCGACACCCTGGTCGATGAGGCGGCGCAGCTTGTCCTGGTACCAGCGGGTCGCGTCCGGATTGGTGAAGTCGACATAGCCCATTCCGGCTTGCCACCGGTCGGTCTGCCAAACCGTCCCGTCGGGTCGGGTGACCAGGTAGCCGGCGGCCATTCCCTCGGCGAACAGCGCGGAGTTCTGCGCGATGTAGGGGTTGATCCATACACATATCCGCAACCCCCGCTCCCGGAGCCGCGAGAGCATCCCGTCCGGGTCGGGGAAAACGCGCGGGTCCCACTCGAGGTCGCACCACTGGAACTCGCGCATCCAGAAGCAGTCGAAATGGAACACCGAGATGGGCAGGTCACGCTGCGCCATGGCGTCGACGAAGGACGCGACGGTCTGCTCGTCATAGTCGGTGGTGAAGCTGGTCGAGAGCCACAGGCCGTAGGACCAGGCCGGCACGGTCACCGGGCGTCCGGTCAGGGCGGTGTACCTCTCCAACACCGCCTTCGGCTCGGGCCCGTAGATGACGAAGTACTCCAGCGTCTCGCCTTCGACCGAGAACTGAACCCGCTCCACCGCTTCGGAGCCGACCTCGAACGACACGTGGCCGGGGTCGTTGACGAGGATGCCGTAGCCCCGGTTGGTCAGGTAGAACGGCACGTTCTTGTACGCCTGCTCGCTCGACGTACCGCCGTCGGAGTTCCAGATGTCGACCGTCTGGCCGTTCTTGGCGAGTGGCCCGAAGCGCTCACCGAGGCCGAAGACCGCTTCGCCCACACCGAGCTGGAGTTGCTCGTGCAGGTAGGTGGTCGTCGCGTCCTTGCTCCGCAGGCCGGCCGGGCCGCCGTCGACGGCCGCATCGGGAGCGACGCGCATCAGCCCGACCGATCGGTGGCCACTGGCGGTCAGCACCTGGCCGGCCCCGGTGAAGGTCAGGTTCCACGGACTACCACCGCGGATGTGCGCCTCGAGGCTGCCGCTCGTGATGTGGCCGCCGGTGTCGTCGACCTTCACCTGGCCACCGGCGAAGTCCCGGGCCACGTCGAACCGCACCGGCTCCCGTCCCCCGCCGTGGTGGGTTATGCGCACCCGCAGCACATTCTCGATGGGGGCGGACACGCTGACGGTGAGAACCGGCAGGTTGAGGGTGTCGCCGCGGCGGGTGACCACCTTGGTCGGCGCGGTGACGACCAAGCCGTCCTGCCGCTGCGTGATGTCGTAGACCTCGGCGGCATAGCGGGCGTCCACGCCCGTGCGCATGTGCCAGAAGCCGTCGGAGAACTTCATCGAGTCTGTTCGGCCTTTCGGATCATTTGACGGCCCCGGCGGTGATGCCGCGGGTGAGCTTGCGCTGGAAGATCAGGAAGAAGACCAGGGTCGGCAGGAGGCCCATCAACGCGGACGCGCTCGTCGTGGTGACGTCCATGATGTGTTGGCCCTGCAGCGTGGCGATCGAGACCGGGACGGTCTGGTTGTCGTTGCTGACGAGGAACGCGAGTGGGAGCAGGAATTCGTTCCACGTCCAGATGAAGAAGAAGATCGCCAGCACCGTGAGGGTGGGCCGACTGATCGGGACGACGACCCGCCGCAGGATTTCCCACCGGGACGCACCGTCGAGGGCCGCGGCTTCCAGGATCTCGCGCGGGAAGGTGCCGAACACGCTGGAGAGCAGGTAGGTGCCGAATGCGCTCTGGATCACCGTGAAGATGATGATCACGCTCCACACGTTGTCGTAGAGGCCGACCTGCTTGAACATGATGTAGAGCGGGTAGAGCAAGGCCTCCTGCGGCAGGATGTTGGCCACCAGAAACGCGACGATGATCCAGGTGCGGCCGCGCACCCGCCCGATCCCGATTGCGTAGGCGTTGAGCGCCGAGACCACCACGGCGAACACCGACACCAGGCTCGAGATGAAGATGCTGTTCCAGAGCTTGCGCGGAAAATCGACCTGGTCCCAGAACGTCTGCAGCCCGTGCAGGTAGAGATGGGACGGCAGGCTGAACGGGCCCCCGCTGGCATAGTCCGACGGAGACTTGAACGAATTGATCAGCACGAGCACGAACGGCGCGGCGATCACCGCGGCGATGACGACGGCGCTGGCCAGCAGCACCCAGTCACCGAGCGTGCGTCGTCGCCCGTTCGGCCGGCGCGGACCGGTCGATGTGGGCCGCTGGCCCTGCCGCTCGACCGTTGGACCGCCCTTGGCCAGCGTGGCGCTCACCGTTCGTCCTCCCGCGCGGCCCGGTTCTGCGCGCGCACGAAGAACACGGCCACCACCAGGATCACGATCGACAGGGCGGTCGCGATCGTCGCGCCGTAGCCGACCTCCTGGTCCTGGAAGAACTCGGTGTAGGAGTAGTAGCTCGGAACGATGGTGGACGTGCCGGGGCCGCCACGGGTCAGCGTGTATACCGGTGCGAACACCTTCAACGCCGCGATCGTGCAGGTCAGCGTCACCACGTAGACCTCGGGCCGGATCATCGGCAACGTGATCGCGCGCAAACGCTGGTACCAGTTCGCACCGTCGATCTCGGCCGCTTCGTAGAGTTCGGGATCGACGCGCTGCAGCGCGGCCATGAAGATCACGACCGGGTAGCCGATCTGCACCCAGACCAGCACGGCACCGACGGAGAGCAGCGCCGTGTCCGGCGCCCCGAGCCAGTTGTGGCGCAGGCCGGGCAACCCGATCCCGGACAGAATCTGGTTGAGGGCGCCGTTCGACGGGCGCAGGATCCAGCCGATCACGATCGAGGCGACGGCGATCGGCAGCAGCTGCGGCAGGTAGTAGATCGCCCGCAGCACGCTCGCCGGACGCGCGCCGAACTTGCGGCCGACCAGGTCGAACAGCATGGCGGCGAGCATCAGCCCGATCAACGTCGGGATCACCACCATCGCGATGATCATGGCAATGCTGTTCTCGAACGACGACCAGAACGCGTCGTCGTGGACGAGCTCCTTCCAGTTGGCGAGTCCGGCATAGGTCGGCGGCCGGATCCCGCGGTAGAAGGTGAAACTCAGATACACGTTCCAGACCAGCGGCACGATGATCACGGAGACGAGTAGCACGAAGCCTGGTATGAGATAGAGCCAGTAACCGGTCGTTCGCTTCCTACGGCTCCGGGGCGGACCAGCTCCGGTTGCGGGCTGCCGCGACAACGTTGCACTGGTGAGCGCCATGACCGGTGCCTTTCCTGATCAGGAGCGGGGCGAGAGGGCCGGCGGTCGGGAGACGGCGCCGGCTCCCGCACCGCGCTACCTCGTGATCTTCTTGACCCCCGCTGTGTACTCGTCACCGAGTTTCGACAGCATGTCCTTGGGTGAGGTGGTGCCGTTGAGCAGCTCCTGCAGGGCGGCGTTGATCTGGTTGTAAAAGGTGGATGTCGGCCAGTCCGGGTAGAAGCCCAAGCCGTCGCGCTTGGTGAGCGTGGTGAAGTTCGCCTCCAACTCCTTGCTCCGGGCGTCGGTGATGGAGGTGGGCTCCGCGGCCACCGGGATGCCGCCGTGGTTGCCCAACAAGTTCTGGATCTTCTTCGACATCGTGATGTCGATGAACTTGTAGGCGAGGTCCTTGTTCTTGCCCTTCACCGGAACGACCCAGAGGTTGCCGGACGAGCCGGGCGACATGGTGCTGCCCGGGAACAGGAACGTCCCCCACTGGAACTTCAGCGACGTGGCGAAACCGCCGTACCACCAGCTGCCCGAGAAGAACATGGGGTTGGTCCCGGCGGTGAAGGCGTCACCGGCATCCTGCGCCTTGATCCCACTCGCGTTCTTCGAGATGTAGCCCTTCTTCACCCAGTCCTGGATCGTGTTTGCGGCGAAGGTCCAGGCTGCGTCGTGGAAGTCAACCTTGCCGGTGTAGGTCTGGTACTTCGTCACCCAGTCCCGCGAGGCCTTCGACAGGGCGAGCTGGTACAGCAACTGGCCGAGCGGGTACTCCTGGGCCGACTCCGAGAGCGCCGTAATCCCGTGCGACTTGAAGGTGGCCATCGCCTGCTCGAGCTGTTCGAACGTGGTCGGTACCGCGATGTTGTACTTCGCGAACGCGTCCTTGTTGTAGTACATCTCGACGTACTCGCCGTAGTTCGGGATGCCGTAGAAGTCGCCGGAACCCATGACGCCCTTGGCGTTGTACTTCGCGGTCGTCTGTAGGGACGGCGCGAGATCCTTGTCCCAGCCGTAGGCCTGGACGGCCTTGTTCAGGTTCGTCAAAAGCCCTTGGCTGGACAGCAGGCCGGCGGTGGCGTTGCCCTTGTTGTACTCCATGACGTCGGGTGCAGCCGAGGAGTTGAGCACCTGGCTCGCGCTCTGGTTGATCTGCTCGAAGGCCTTCAGTTCGAACTTGACCTTAGCGCCGGTCTCCTGCTCGAAGTCCTTGATGGCTTGCTTCCAGGCGATGCCCATCGCGCTATCGGCCGGCTCGTAGTACCAAACCTTCAGGGTCTTGCCCTTGCCACTCGGGTCCTTGTGGACAGTCGCCGAGCCGCTCGAGCCCGAGCTGGAGCAAGCACTCAGCAGCAGCGCTCCGACGGTGGCCACCAGCACGGCGATTCCCATGGCTCTGCGGTGCATCAGCGTCCGCCTTTCCTCGGCGCGGTCCCGACCGGCCGGCTTGCGGGTTCGATCGGGCGCAATCGTTGAAGCGCTTCGATCCTCGGGGACGGAGGCTACGGGCACTGGCTCGCGCGGGCAAGCTTTTGCCTGGAGTGCACAACGACGGCAAGTTTGGCGCGATCCGACAAACCGGACGAACCATTGACAGCCGTTCTGGAGCGGGCCTAACGTGCGTCGAAGCGATTCGACAATCCGTTCCGCTCGGCTGGACCCGCCGCGCGGCTCACCGTCGGACCGGTTCCGGGCACCTCTGGGTCCCGGCCGCTGCGAGGAGGCCCCACCGTGCCATCGCGTCCCATAACCCCTTCCCGGCCCGCCGCCGCTTCGGCCCGATTGAGCACCGCGGCGCGGCGCGGACGGGGGCGGGTCCTGGTCGCCGTGCTGGTAGTGGCCGCGGCGTTGACGCCGGTCGCGGCCCTCCAGGAATCGGCCCACGCCCAGACGCAGCCGGCCGACTACCCGTTCCGCAATCCGCACCTGTCGATGGACCGGCGCATCGACGATCTGCTCAACCGGTTGACTTTGGACGAGAAGATCTCGTTGCTGCATCAGTCGCAGGCGCCGATCCCGCGGCTCGGCATCCCGTATTTCAAAGCCGGCACCGAGGCCCTGCACGGCGTGGCCTGGTCGAACGACCTGAACAACAACTGGAACGTCGTGACGGCCAAGGGGACGGTGTTCCCGCAGGCGGTGGGAATGGCGAGCACCTGGGATCCGGCTCTGATCAGGAAGGTCGGCTCGGCCACCGGCGACGAGGCGCGCGGCTACAACGCTCAGAATCCGGTCGTCTGGGGCCTGAACCTCTGGGCACCGGTGACCAACCTGCTGCGTGACCCGCGCTGGGGGCGAAACGAGGAGGGCTACTCGGAGGATCCGCTGCTGACCAGTGCGATCGCGACCGCGTACGGCCGCGGGCTGGAAGGAGACGACCCGACCTACCTGAAGACGGCACCGACGCTGAAGCACTACCTCGCGTACAACAACGAGACCAAGCGCGACACCACGTCGTCGAATGTCCCACCGCGGGTGCTCAACGAGTACGACCGCCAGGCCTTCGAACCCACCCTTCGAGCCGACGCGGCCACCGGCGTCATGTCGTCGTACAACCTGGTCAACGGCCGTCCGGACACGGTGAACCCCGATCTGGCGCAGCTCGAGCGCAGTTGGAGCAAGCACCCGCTCTTCAACGTGACCGATGCCTTCGCGCCCGGGAACCTGACCGGCAGCGAGCAGTACTACGCCACTCAACCCGAGGCCGATGCCGCCATCATCAAGGCCGGGCTCAACAGCTTCACCATGGACGGCTCGGACAACCAACCGATGATCCGAGACATCAAGAGCGCCCTCGCGCAGGGACTACTGAGCGAGCAGGACATCACTCGCGCGGATCGTCCCGTGCTCAGCCTCCGATTGCGGCTCGGCCAGTTCGATCCGGACGGCGGGCCGTACGCGCACGTCAGCCCGTCGGTGATCGACAGCCCGGCCCATCGCCAGTTGGCCCGCAGGACCGCGGACGAGGCGAGCGTCCTGCTCAAGAACAGCGGCGGGACCCTGCCGTTGGCAACGCGCGCCGCGAGGATCGCGGTGGTGGGACCGCTCGAGGACACGCTGTACTCCGACTGGTACGGCGGTGAGCTGCCGTACCGGGTCACGCCGTTGCAGGGCATCCGGGAACGCGCCGGCGCCGGCTCGAGCGTCGTCGGCAGCGAGGGTTCGGACCGGATCGCGCTGCAGAACGCGGCAACCGGCAAATACCTCGCGGCGACGGGCACGACCAGTGCCGACGTGGTGACCGCCGGAGCGCCGAGTGCATCCAGCGCCGCCCAGTTCGACGTCGTGGACTGGGGCCAGAACATCGTCACCCTGCGCAACGTCGCGAACGGCAAATACCTCGGCTACAACGGCGGGCCGCTGGTCACCCGTGACGATCAGCCCAACGGCTGGTACGTCCAGCAGCAATTCAGCCTGGAGCCGAGCAGCGACGGCAGCGTGCTGCTGCGCTATGCCGGCTACGACACGCAGGAAAGCTGGTGGGGCGGCGGCACCTACGTGACGGTCGGAGCCGACGGGCAGATCGGGCTGGGATCGGCGCAGGCGGCGACACACTTCCGCAAGCAGGTGCTGCGCAGCGGCATAGCCAGCGCGGTCGCGGCCGCGAAGCGAGCCGACGTGGTCGTCATGACCGTGGGCAGCATGCCGTTCATCAACGGACGCGAGGCCCACGACCGGACGACGATGGCGCTGTCGGCCGGGCAGGAGGCGCTGGTCCGGGCGGTGCACGCGGCGAACCCGAAGACGGTGGTCGTGTTGCAGACCAGCTACCCCGACACCATCAACTGGGAACAGGAGCATGTGCCGGCGATCCTGTGGACGACGCATGCTGGTGCCGAGACCGGGCACGCCATCGCCGACGTGCTGTTCGGCGACTACAACCCGTCCGGGCGACTCACGCAGACCTGGTACCGCTCCGACACCGACCTGCCGCCCGACCTCAACAACTACGACATCATCTCGTCCGACCAGACCTACCTGTACTACCAGGGCGCGCCGCTGTACCCGTTCGGGTACGGGCTGTCCTACACGAAGTTCCGCTACAGCGACCTGCGCAGCTCGCGCGTCGTTCCGGCGTCCGGCCGGCTTCAGGCCAGCGTCCGGGTCACCAACACCGGCCGCCGCTCCGGCACCGAGGTCGTGCAGCTCTACACCCATCAGCGCACGTCCCGCGACAAGGAGCCCGTGCGTCAGCTCCGCGGCTTCCAGCGGGTGACGCTTGCGCCGCACGAGAGCACCACGGTGCGCTTCAGCCTGCCGGCGAGCGAACTTCGGCACTGGGACGTGACCCGCAGCAGATGGGTGGTGGAGTCCGGGAAGTACGACGTGCTCGTCGGCGCCTCCTCGGCCGACATCCGGCAGCGGGCGCAGGCGTTCGTCCGGGGCGCGACGATCCCGCCGCGAAACCTGCACGCCGTGACCCGGGCCGAGAACTTCGACGGCTACTCCGGGGTGCGGCTCGTGGACGAAACCAAGACCGCCGGTACGGCGCTCGGGTCCGCAGCCGCGGGAAACTGGGCGAAGTATGCCGACGCCCGGCTCGACCGGAGCCGCACGTTCACCGCCCGGGCGGCTCAGGCGGCGGCCGGCAACGGCACGATCCAGATTCGCCTCGACGGTCCCGACGGACGCCTCGTCGGAACGGTTGCCGCGCCCAGCACGGGCGACGTCTACCGCTACGAGACCGTCACCGCGGCGTTGTCCCACCTGCCTGCGGGGCGCGGCACCCATGACGTGTACCTCGTCCTCAGCGCCGGGCTGCGCGTGAGCACCTTCTCGTTGAACTGATCGAACACGGGCGAGTTCGACGGCTCACCGGGCGGGGCCGCAGCTGTCCCGCTCGGTCAGCGTCGGCGACAGGAGCCGGGTCTGGGCCAGGTTCTTGCCGTCGAGCAGATCCATCACCATCTCGACCGCGAGGGCCCCGACCTCGTGACTCGGGATTTCGATCGAGGTGAGCGCGACCGGCATGCTGACCGCGACGTCCTCGGGGCAGACCGCGACCAGGGAGACATCGTCGGGCACCAGCCGCTTACTCCCGCGCAGTACCGATAGCACCGGTCCTAGGGCCGCTTCGTTGTGCACGATCAGCCCGGTCGTGCCCGGTCGTTCGGCATCGATCAGGCCGAGGCATTCCCGCGCTCCCTCGAACGTCGGCTCGCAGGAGTGCACCACTGCGTCCAACCCGAATTCGGCCACCGCTTCGTGGAAACCAGCGAGGAACCGGGTCGCGTAGCTGGTGCCACGTTGGTAGACGCCGGCCGGCGGCCCGATGAGCGCCACCCGGCGGTGGCCGTGCTCAGCCAGGTGCTGGGCCGCCTCGCGGCCGGCAGCGAAGAAGTCGAGGTCGACGCAGGTAAGGCCGGCTCGCCGCTCCGGAAGGCCGATCAGCACGGCGGGTTGCGGCAGGGTTCGCAGCAGCGGGCCACGAGCGTCGTTGGCCTCGACATCCATGACGATCAGCGCATCGACCATCGCGCTGTGCGAGATGCGTTCGAGGCCGGTCGGACCCTCGTCCTTGGTCACGAGCAGGACGTCGTGGTCGTACGTGCGGGCCGCCACCACCACCGACACCACGAACTGCATGATGACCGGCACGTTGACGTCGGTACGCAGCGGCACGACCAGGCCGAGCACCTTCGTGCTCTTGCTGGCCAGCGCCCGCGCTCCGGCGTGCGGACGGTAACCCAGCGCCGCGATGCTTGCCTTGACCCGTTCGCGGGTCGTCGGTGATATCGATCGGCGGCCGCTGAGGGCGTACGAGACCGTGCTCGGTGACACCCCGGCGTGGCGGGCGACATCCGCGATCGTCGGCGAGGCGCGGTGATCGTCGGCCACGGCGCGACCTTACCCACTTGCCGCTGGGGGCGGTGCGTCGTCCGGGCGGACAACGGGTCCGCCAGGCAGTCCGGCGTACCGCGGCGTGCGACACGACTCGAACGACGTTGGACTACTGGCCTATCCGGCCGTCGATCCGCTCGCGCAAGATGTCGATGTGGCCAAGGTTGCGCAACGAACTACGCGTTTGTCAGGTCTCGGTAGTAGTAGAGCATCGGCTCGTCCTGGCCCGGTTCGGTATTGGTGTAACCGTGGCCCTCGTAGAAGCGGCGCGCGTCGGCGTCCTCGCCGTCGACGTTGATCTCCAGCAATTCGGCGCCACGCTGCCGGGCCGCGGTCTCGACCTGCTCCAGAACAACCGAACCGATGCCTCGGCTGCGGTAGCGCGGCGCGACGTACAGCTCGTCCAGCAGCGCGACCGGGCCGTCGTACCAGACGTTCGGTCGCATCGACACCAGCGCGACGGCCACCGAGGGCTCACCGGCAAGGACGGCGAACACGTCGGGCCCGAATAGCAGTCGCTCGAGCCGGGCGGTCAGCACCGTCGGTCCCGGAGTGGGCGTGTCGAACTCCCGGTTGAACGCGTCCAACAACGTGGCGACGGTGGCAGCCTCGGCCACATCGGCCACCCGCGGCTGGAAATCAGGCTGATCTGACATCGGCTGGTCCTGTCAGGAACGGGCTCGGCGAAGGCTGACAACAGCGATTTTCCCCCCGAATTCACAGGACCGCACGCCGTCAACCTCCTATCCCGCCATGTCCGGCGTTTCGGACAAGCGGCATTTCCTCGACAGTGAGAACCCCGTCGCGAAGCTACGAATCGGAGGACCGATGAAGCTGCTGCCCTACGCCGCCGCCGCGCTCGCCGCGGCGGCCGTGTTCACCCCCGTGACCGCCTCGTCCGCACTGTCGTCAGCAACGACCGGCGCGGCCGCCCTGCCCAGCGTGAACATGGAGGCCACCGTCAAGGCGGCGCAGATCGACCCGCGCCGGGCCGACGACACGCTCACGCCTGGTGCGAAGAGCAGCGTTCTTCTCGTCGAGCAGGCGCTGCAGGCCAAGCACCTGCTCGCGGGGCAGTGGGTCGACGGTTACTTCGGCACCACGACCGTCGCGGCCTACGCGCAGTATCAGAAGTCGCTCGGCTACACCGGTCTGGACGCCAACGGCCTGCCGGGCAAGACGTCGCTGACCAAGCTCGGGACGGGCCGCTTCACTGTCTCGAACGTCATCGGGCCGGGCGCGCGGATCGATACCGGCGGCGGCGTCATCATCAACGCCCGCACGCGCAGCATGCTCGCCGCCGCGGAGAAGATCCTCGGCCGCACGCTCGTTCTGAGCCAGGGCTCTTACAACCCAGGCGGTGACCCCTCGTCGGCGGGCACCCACGACGGCGGTGGAGTCGTGGACATCTCGGTCTCGGGCATGACGTCGGCCTACCGGGTGACGGTGGCCAGGGCCTTGCGCACGGTCGGCTTCGCCGCGTGGGTCCGCAACCCCAGTCAGGGCGACTGGCCGTACCACATCCACGCCGCCGCGATCAGCGACACGGACCTGTCCAGCTCGGCCCAGCACCAGACCGGCGACTACTACCTCGGCAAGAACGGCCTGGCCAACGGCGCCCCTGACGACGGTCCACATGTCACCCCGATACGCACCTGGGAGGAGTACCAGCGCCAGTAATTCGATCCACCACCCGACAAGACACGAGGAGAAACACCATGACGAACTTCAGAAAGGTCCTCACCGTCGCGACCGGCGTATTCGCGCTCGCTACGCCGGCCCTCGTCCTGGCCAGTCCGGCCGCGGCGGCCGGGCGTGACGGCGTTTGCAACAGCGGCGAGTTCTGCTACTACTACAACAGCGGTGAGGCGGGGTCGGTCTCGGACTTCACCGGCTCGCTCGGTGACTACGGCACGACCGAGCCAAGCTGCTACGACTTCAAGGGTGCGGGCGCCGGAAAGGGCCAGTGCATCAAGAACAACGCGGCGTCGGTGTGGAACCGCACCAGCAAGACCGTGCGCGTCTTCTACAACAGCAACTACGCCGGCACCTACCAGGACTTCGCCGCGGGGGCCAAGGGCAACCTCAATGCCACCCTGAAGAACAACAACGCGTCACATCAGGTCGGTCCGAGCAGTGGCCCGAGCTGCTCCACAAGTGGAACCGGCGATCCCCACAGCTGTGCTCAGGCCGTGGCCTGGGCGAAGGCGCATGTACACACCGGCTCGCAGCCCGGGTACTACAACCTCTGCGACCACCTCGTCGCGCTCGCCTACGGCTGGTCCGCGAGCGGCTCGACGACGGCTTACGCGCACTGGACGCAGATTCCCTCGTCGTTCAAGCATGGGGGCTCGTCGAGCGTGCCGGCGGGCGGACTCGCGTTCTTCAGCGGTGGGTCCGGCCACGTCATGATCTCGATCGGCGGAGGCAAGTTCATCTCGAACGACATTCACGGCAATGGCTCCTACACCGAGACCACGATCGCGGAGATCAAGTCGAAGTGGGGCAAGCCTTACCTCGGTTGGGCCCAGCCCTGGTTCAAGGTCAACCACTGAGCGGCTGGCCGACATGACTACGCGATCGCGCATCGTTTCGCTGCTCGCGTCGTTAGCCCTGCTCGCGGGGGGTGCGGCGGTTCTCGCCGCACCCGCCGCGGCGGCCGGGCGTGACGGCGTTTGCAACAGCGGCGAGTTCTGCTACTACTTCAACAGCGGCGAGGCCGGATCGATCTCGGACTTCACCGACTCCCTCGACGACTACGGCACGACGCAGCCGAGCTGCTACGAATTCAAGGGAGCCGGCAACGGCAAGGGTGTCTGCGTCAAGAACAACGCGGCCTCGGTCTGGAACCGCACCAGCAAGACGGTGCGGGTCTATTTCAACAGCAACTACGCCGGCGCACATCAAGACTTCGCGGCCGGCGCGAAGGGCAATCTCAACGCAACGTTGAAGAACAACAACGCATCCCACGAGTTGCTCAGCGCAGCGACGGGCTGCAAGACGGACGGCACGAACAGCACGCTGCCGACCAGCATCCTCGTGTACCGGGTCTCGCTGGGACGGGTCGAGCGGGTCGCGTTCAAGACCTACGTCAAAAACGTCCTGCCCAACGAGTGGGTGTCGAGTTGGCCGGCGGAGTCGCTCAAGTCCGGCGCCATGGCCGTCAAGAGTTTCGGTTGGTACTGGGCGCTGCACTCGACGCGGCACACGTCAGGTGGGGCGTGCTTCGACGTGTACGACAACACTTCGAGCCAGGTCTACCGGCCCGGGTCGGCGGTGGCGTCGACCAGCTCGGCGGTGGACGCGACGTGGGGCACGCGGATGACCCGTAGCGGCAACATCCTGCAGGCCCACTACTGCTCGACGACGACGGCGTGCGGAGCCTGGGTCGACGGTGACTGGATGTCGCAGTACGGCTCGCGCGATCAGGCCAACGCCGGCAAGAGTTACTCGACCATCCTCAAGTACTACTACGACGGCATCGTGCTCGCGTCCTGACCTGAGCCGAGCGCTCGATGCGGGGGTCGCCCGCCGTCTCGCGACGGCGGGCGACCCTTTTCGTGGGCCGGTTTCCCTGATCCCGCCGTTGGCCCGTTTGGGCCACATATGATCGGACTTGTGGCGGTAGCGTCGCTCTCGCGGCGGGGCTGCCGCAGTCGGGTAAGGGACGGGAGCAAGCCGTGGCCGACCAGCCGGCGAGGACGCGAGCAGACGCGATCGAGGCCTTCGCCGCGGCGCTGCGCAACTTGCGTGAGTCGGTCGGCAACCCCTCGTTCCGCGAGCTGTCCGGGCGGTCCCGGGCGATCTCACACACCACCTTGCACGAGGCCGCGCAGGGCCACCGGCTGCCGAGCTGGGCGACGACAGTGGAGTTCGTCAAGGCCTGCGGTGCCGACCCCGCCGAGTACCGCGACCGCTGGCAGCAGGCGGATCAGTTGATCAAGTCGGTGACTTCGCTACGCCTCAACACGCCCGAGCGCGATTCGGAACCACACTCGAGCGCCGGCACCGCGATTGCGGCGGCCGGCGGTGCGGACCGCCGCACGATCCAGGTCGCCATTGGTCGCGACCCGGCACCACTCGAGCGCAGTACCGAGGCGGGGGCGGATCTCGCGCCGCTTTCGCGGCGCCGGCGGCGGCTGCGGTTGGCGCTGACGGCGGCCGTCGTCTTCGTTGTGGTCGCCGCGGCCGCGGTCGCGGCGGTGCTCACCGTCTGGTCCGGCCCGGATTCCCCCAGAGGCAAGCGAAACTCGCCCGGCTCGGCACCGAGGGCAGCGCTCTCGCCGGCTGACTGCCCGGTGCACCAGCGCAACCCGTCGCCCGCGCCCCCGGCCCACGCCGGCGATGCGAGTGCGTTCGTCGCGGACATCACCTTGCCCGACTGCAGTCACATACCGCGCGGCCGGACAGCCATCAAGGTGTGGCGGCTCAAGAACGTGGGCAAGGTGGCGTGGCTGGGTTACTCATTGCGGCGGCTGGACTCCCCGCAGCAGAGCAACGAGTGCCAGACGATTGCCGATGTGCCCATTGACGACACCCCGCCCGGCCATCTGGTCGACATCCGCACCGAGATCACCGCCCCGAAGCGTCCCGGCTTCTGCTTTGCCCGGTTCAAGATGGTCGACGCCTCAGGGCAGCTCGCCTTCCCCGGCAGCCGACCGGTGAACTTCCAGATCATCGTCGACTGAACGCGGTGTCATCCGCGGTCGCCGACCCCAGCCTGTCCGTACGTCCGTCCCCGCCGGAGCCGAAGGTCCGCGACGGATTCAGCGGTTGTCCGCGGCTCAGTCGAAGCTGACCGAGTGGGTGCTCACGGTCCCTGCGTGCCGGCCGGGAGCGGCGTGGTTCTGCCAGTACAAGTTGGTGTGGGCGATCACCTTGTCCGGTGGCGGGGCACCCCACTCGCTGAGGTCTTCAGTGGTGTGGGCGTCGGCGACGAGGGTGGCGTCGTAGCCGCGGACGATCGCTCCGTGCAGGGTGGACCGGATGCACTCGTCGGTCTGTGCCCCCGCGACGATCAGGTGCCCGATCTGGCGCGCGGCCAGCACGTCCTCGAGGTCGGTGTCCTCGAACGCGTCCCCGTACTGCTTATGGACAACCGGTTCGGTGTCTGCCGGCTCGAGCTCGCGCACGTAGCGCCAGCGGTCGCTGCCTTTGGGAAGGTCGTCGTCGTTGTGTTGAACCCAGACCACCGGTGCCCGCTCGGTCCGGGCCCGATCGACCAGAGCGGCGATGTTGGCGACGACGGCGTCGCGGTCGTGCGCGCCGTCCATCACCTGGTTCTGGACGTCGATGACTACCAGCGCGGTGTTCGGACGTCCGGTCAGCGTGGTCATGCTGCTCCTCTCGATGTCGTTCGCCGTGCGCCGCAGGCTATTGCCACCCACCGACGCGACTCGACGTCGGCTGTCAAGATGGAACGTCATGAGCATTATTCCCCCGGAACTGGCCGACCTCATCAACAGCGGCCCGCTGGCACACGTCGCCACGGTCAACCCCGACGGCAGCCCGCAGGTCTCCGTCGTCTGGATCGGTCTGGACGGCGATGACATCGTCAGCGGCCACCTGAACCTGCGCCAGAAGGTCCGTAACGTGATGCGCGAGCCGCGGGTCTTGGTCTCCTTCGACGCGCCGCGCCAACCCGGAATCGTGCTGGCCGAGCACGCGATCGTGCACGCGCGGGCCACGGTCGAGGAAGGCGGCGCAGCGCGGCAACTGCTCGAGCGGTTGGGCCGGATCTACGTCGGCCCAGAGTTCGAGTTCCCCGCGCCCAAGGACGCCCACGGCTACCTGCTGCGCTACTCGATCGACCGCATCGGCGGCGTCGGGCCCTGGGCCCCAGCGGCCCACTAGGTCCGTCGGCTCGGTCATGCGCCCGGCCGACGGCGGATCACCAGGACCTGGGCGTCCACGCGCGGCGCCGGTCGGAACGCCGAGCGTGGTACCCGCGTCCCGGCGGACACCGCGAAGGTCCGCTCCCACCGCCGCCGGCCCGGTGCATTCGGGCCGGCCCAACGCAGCACGGCTGAGCGCTGCAGGATCAATTGCGCCGAGACCAAGCGACTGCCCCGTTGCAGAAGGCGGCCGACCAGGGCAGCGGTGACGTCGAACGGCGGGTTGGCCACGACGTGATACGGCCGTCGCGGCAGTCGCAGGTCGGCGGCGTCGACCTGGACGAGGACGATCGCGCTGCCGAAGCGTTCTCGAAGGCGGCAGGCCCGCCGTGGATGGGACTCGATTGCGATGACCCGCGCGCCGGCGGCGACCAACGGGCCGGTCAGCGCGCCCAGTCCCGCTCCGACGTCGAGGACGCAGTCACCGCCGGCAATGCCGGCGTCAGCGACGAGCCGCGTCGCCCACCGCGAGTCGAGCTGGTGCCAACCCCAGCGCCGCTGGGACGTGGCCACGGCGACGGAACATCACGAAGCAGCTCATCGGCACAGCCAAACGCCTACGTCGCCATCCTGCAATCGGTTTACGGCTGGGCCGCCCACCGTCAGCGCCGCGGACGGACGCCGACTTCCTCCAGGCGCGACAGCATGTGGGCCGGATCGTTGTAGACCCGATAGGCGCCGGCCGCCTCCAGCTCCTCCCGGCCGTAGCCGCCGGAGAGCAGGCCGATGCCGAGCGCGCCGGCCCGTTGCGCCGCCAGCAGATCCCAGATGCTGTCGCCCACCACGAAGCAATGCCGAGGGTCGACCTGCAGCCGCTGCGCCGCGGCGAGAAAGAGGTGCGGGTCGGGCTTGGCCCGCTCGACCAGATCTCGGGTCACGATCGGCACGCCGCTGGGCAGGTCGAGCAGCTCGATCGCCGTCATCGCAGTCCGGCGCGCACCGCTGGTGGCGATGGCGAACGGGACGGAGCGATCGTGCAGCGTCGCGATCAAGTCCCGGGCGCCGGGCAGGGCCACGACGGAGTTCGCGCGGCGCAGGTAGTACGCGGCGTGCAGGTCCGACAGCCGAGTGAGGGTGGGAACATCCAGCTCCACGCCGGTCTCGCGCTGCAACGCGTCGAGGAAGAGCCCACCGCTCATCCCGATGCGGCGGTGTATTCGCCACACCGACAACGCGATACCGAGCTCGGACAGCGCTTCCTGCCAGGCCGTCACGTGCTGGTACACCGAGTCGACCAGCGTCCCGTCCAGATCGAAGAGCAGTCCCGGTTGCGGCACATCGAGTTGAATCGGGCCCTCGCCTGTTGTCATCGCACCAGTATTCGCCCGCGCCAGTTCCGGCGGTGCGGAGTTGACAGCTGCCGGCACACTCGTAATACTTAAGTATGTGCTTAACTATTCAGTCGACGTCGACGTGGTGTTCCAGGCGCTGGCCGATCCGACCCGTCGGGTGATCGTCGAGCGGCTCGGCCGCGGTCCCGCGTCGGTGAGCGAGTTGGCGAAACCGCTGCCGATGTCCCTGCCGGCCGTGGTGCAACACCTGCACGTGCTCGAGGCCAGCGGGCTGGTCCGATCCGACAAGGTCGGCCGGGTCCGCACGTGTCACCTAGAGCTCAAGCGGCTCACGACCGTCGAGGACTGGATCGCCGGCCGGCGGGCGACGTGGGAGCGCAACCTCGACCGGCTTGGTGAGTACCTGGCCGCCCATCCCGAAGAATCGAAGAAGGAGACCAAGTAATGAGCGAGCGTTCGGTCAGCCATGCGTCTTTCACCCTGGAGCGCACCTACCCGGCGTCGCCCGAGCGAGTGTTCGCGGCCTGGGCGACTCAAGAGGCGAAGTCGAAGTGGTTCGGCGCGGATGAGGGTGACACCAAGGAGCACACGCTCGACTTCCGCGTCGGCGGCCGGGAGCACACGAGCGGCGCGATCCCGGACGGCCCGAGCTTCACGCTGGACGCGCTCTACCACGACATCGTCGAGAACGAGCGGGTCGTGTGGTCTTACGACATTCACCTGGACGGCCGGCGCATCTCCGTATCACTGGCGACCGTCGAGATCAGTCCGGCTCCCGGCGGGGCCAAGCTCGTGCTGACCGAGCAGGGCGCCTACCTCGACGGCCTCGACACCAACGCCCAGCGCGAAGCGGGCACGGACGAAATACTCGACAAGCTCGGTCAGTTCCTCTCCGCCGAATAACCCGCCCACCCGACCGGACAGTCACGACTCTGGTTCGGCTGGCGCCGAAGCGTCGCCCGCCTAGGCTCGGCGGCATGACATTCGCAGAGCTGCACCATCGCGACCTGCCGCTACTACTGCCCAACGCGTGGGACGTGCCCTCGGCCCTGGCCTTCCTCGACGCAGGGTTCGAGGCGATCGGTACGACCAGCTTCGGCGTGGCCGTCAGCACCGGCCGCTCCGACGGCGGGCGCGCGACGAAGGAGGCGAACGTCGTGCTGGCCCGGCAGTTGGCGCCGCTGCCGGCTCACATCAGTATTGACATCGAAGACGGCTACACCGACGAGCCGGACGAGGTTGCCGAGTACGTCGCCGCACTCGGGGTGGCCGGCGTCAACATCGAGGACAGCACGGACGGAATTCTTCTGCCGCCCGAGGCGCATGCGGCCAAGATCGCGGCCATCAAACGGCGGCAGCCCGACGTGTTCGTCAACGCACGCGTCGACACCTACTGGTTCAAGCAGGACGCCAACGTCGATGCGACGCGCGAGCGGGCGGCTACCTATGTTGCAGCCGGCGCCGACGGGATATTCGTGCCTGGCGTGTCCGCGCCGGACACCCTGCGCCGGCTGGCTGAGGCCATCCCGGCCCCGCTGAACGTGCTGGTCGTGCCCGGACTTTCCCTGGCCGAGCTGGCCGCGCTCGGCGTACGCCGCGTCAGCACCGGCTCACTGCCGTACCGGGCCGCGATGCACACCGCGCTCGACGTGGCCACCGCGGTACGCGACGGCGGAGCCGTCCCACCCGCCACGCCGTACCCGGAGCTGCAGGGCCGCCTCGTTCAATACGAGATGGAGCAGCACGCGCGCGCTGAAGCCTGATCCGAAACAGCCCTCCAGCGACGACACCCTCCGAGGCCCGTCCTAGCCCGCAATGATGGGGTACTACCGCGGCGTATACTCTCAGTGTACTGTCGCGGCCATGACGGTTCCGCTCACCCTCCTCGGCCTGCTCGAACGCGAGCCCAGTCACGGCTACGACCTCAAACGCGACTACGACACCTACTTCGGTCGGGGCAAGCCGCTCCCGTTCGGCCAGGTCTACGCAACGCTCGGCCGTCTGGCCCGCGACGGCAAAGTGGTGGTCGGCGACGCCGAACCGGGGGCCGGCCCGGACCGCAAGCGTTACGTGATCACCGAACAGGGCGCGACCGAGGTGCAGGAGTGGCTGCGCGAGCCGGTGCCGGCCGAGCCGCACCTGCAGACCGTGCTGTTCGTGAAGGTCGTCCTCGCGCTCATGCTCGGCCGCGACGCCGAGATCTACCTCGACCGGCAACGGGCCGCGCACCTGCAACGGATGCGCGAACTGACCGAGGTCAAGCGCTCCGAAAGCCTGGTCGACGCGTTGTTGGCTGACCACGCCCTGTTCCACCTTGAAGCCGACCTCCGCTGGATCGACCTGACCGCGGCCCGGCTCGACGCGCTGGCCAAGGAGGTGCGGTCGTGAACCGCGTCGAGACCGACGCACCCGGCAGCCTGAGCGAGGCCCGCGAGATCTCGCTGTCGTTCGGCCAGACGCCCGCACTGCGGGGCGCGAGCTTGGCGGTCGACGCCGGCGAGATCCTGGCCGTGATGGGCCCGAGCGGGTCTGGCAAGTCGACCCTGCTGCACTGCCTGGCCGGCATCCTTACGCCCGACAGCGGAGAGGTCCACTTCGCCGGGCGCCGCATCGACGCACTGGGCGAGACGGAACGCAGCGCCCTGCGGCGCGACCGGTTCGGGTTCGTCTTCCAGTTCGGTCAGCTCGTGCCTGAGTTGACCGCCGTCGAGAATGTCGCACTACCGCTGCTGCTCAGCGGAGTCCGGCGGGGCGCCGCGTTGGCCGACGCGCAGGCCTGGTTCCAGCGGCTGGACATCGACGGGCTGGAGCAGCGCCGCTCCGGCGAGCTGTCCGGCGGCGAGGCCCAGCGGGTCGCCCTGGCCCGCGGCCTGGTCGCGCGTCCGGAGATCCTGTTCGCCGACGAACCCACCGGCGCGCTCGACTCGCTGACCGGCGAGCACGTCATGGAACTGTTGACCACCGCGACCCGGGACCAGGGCACCACCGTCGTGCTGGTGACCCACGAGCCCCGCGTCGCCGCCTATGCCGACCGGGAAGTCATCGTGCGGGACGGAAAGGTGACCTCGTTCTCCGCTGCGCGGATCGGGTCATGATCCGACTCGGCTTACGGCTGACCGTCAACGGCGGCCGGGAAGCGGCGGTCCGGCTCGTCCTGATCGCGGTCGCGGTCGCCGTCGGAGTGGGCCTGCTGCTGACCACGCTGGGCAGCCTCAACGCCGTCCACGCCCAGAACGCCCGCTACGCCTGGCTGGAGACCGGCTACACCGGGTCCAACGCGCCGGCAGTCACGAGCGGGATCGACACCCGGACCGACCTGTTGTGGTGGAACCTGCACGCCGACTACTACCAGGGCAAGCAGATCGGGCGGGTCGACCTGGCCGCCACCGGGCCGGCCGCGCCGGTACCGCCCGGAATCTCCACGCTGCCCGCGCCGGGCCAGTACTACGCGTCACCGGCGCTGGCGAAACTGCTACGCGATACCCCGGCGGCCGAACTCGGTGACCGCTACCCCGGCCGGCTGGTCGGCACGATCGGCGAAACGGCGCTGCCGGCGCCCAACTCGCTGATCATCGTCATCGGACGCAGCGTCGCCGACGTCTCGCACCAGCACGACGCCCACCCCGTCGCCAACATCAGCACCACGGTGCCGAGCAACTGCACCGGCGACTGCGTGGTCGGGGTCGGTATCGACGGCAACGGGATCACGCTCATCCTGTCGGTGGTGATCGCGGCGCTGCTGTTCCCGGTCCTCATCTTCATCGGCGGCGCCACCCGGCTGTCGGCCGCCCGGCGCGAGCAACGCTTCGCGGCGATGCGACTGGTCGGGGCCACGCCGCGGCAGATCGCGGTGATCGCCACTGTGGAGTCCACCGTCGCCACGGCGATCGGCGTGGGCGTCGGCTTCGCGCTCTTCTTCGCCCTCCGCGCGCCGCTGGCGAGCATCCCGTTCACCGGCGACCCGTTCTTCACCAGCGACCTGTCCCTGACCCTGCGCGACGTGCTGCTGATCGCGGTCGGCATCCCGATCGCGGCCGCGCTCGAGGCCCGGTTCGCGCTGCGGCGGGTGAGCATCTCGCCCTTGGGTGTGAGCCGGCGGGTCACCCCGCGGCCGCCCCGGGCCTGGCGCGTGCTCCCGCTGCTAGCCGGCATCGTCGAACTCGGCTACTTCGCCTACTTCCACGACATCGGCGCACACACCCGGGCCGGGACGAACTCCGAGGTCTGGGCCTTCCTATCCGGGATCCTGCTGGTGATGTCCGGTCTGGTCATCGCCGGACCGTGGTTGACGATGATGGGCTCCCGGCTGATGGCCCGGCGGGCCAAGCGGCCGGCCACCCTGATCGCCGGTCGCCGACTGGCCGACAACCCGAAGGCTGGGTTCCGCGCCATCAGCGGCCTGGTGATTGCGGTCTTCGTCGGCACCTGCGCGCTCGCCATAATCGCCACCATCGTCGCCTACGACCGCGGCGGCACCGGCAACATTGTCGACAGTAAGGGCACCGTCATCGACGAATTCCGGCCGGACCCGCCCCCGGGACCACTGCCCACGGCTCGTGACGTCGCCGTCGCGAACCAGGTCGCCGCGCTGCCCGGAGTCACCGGGGTGGCGACGGTCCATGCTCGGCCCGACCCGGGCGCCCGGCCACCGGGGGCGACCTTCGTCCCGATCACGGACTTCGTCTCGTGCGCGCAACTCGCGGGGGTGCCCGCGCTGGGCCATTGCCCGCCCGGAGCGCAGACCGCGGTGATCTTCCCCGACTATGGCGGCGCGATCGTCGCGAGCTCACGCAAGCCGATGCGGGACACCACGTGGCCGGCCGCGCAACTCTCCGTCGCTCAGGTACAGAGGCTGGCGGTCGACACCATCGTCGTCGGCACCGACGGCTCGACCGGGGCGGTCGAGCGGGCCCGGACGGTGCTGGACCTCAACTACGGGGAGACCTTCGCGCCGCAGACCCTGACCGAGTTCCAGTCCGCCAACTCCCGGCAGACGAACAGCTACCGGCAACTGGCCAACGTCGTCATCCTGGCCAGCCTGCCCATCGCCGGATGCAGCCTGGCCGTCAGCGTCGCCGGCGGGTTGGCCGAACGCAAGCGCCCGTTCAGCCTGTTGCGGCTGGCCGGTTCGCCGTTGGGCATGCTCCGCCACGTCGTCACGCTGGAAGCGGCCGGCCCGCTGCTCATCTCGGCCGTCGTCTCGGCCGGCGCCGGTCTGCTGAGCGCCCATCTCTTCCTGCGCGCCCAACTGCACGAGACGCTCCAACCACCGACTTTGGCGTACTACCTGCTCGTCCTCGCCGGCCTGCTCGCGTCGCTCGCCGTCATCGCCTCCACCCTGCCGCTGCTCGCGCGCATCACCGGCCCGGAGACCGCCCGCAACGACTAGGGCGTGGGGGTCAGTCCTTCTGGACGCGGTATCGCAGGTGGGTGACCCGATCACCTTGGACGATGGTCGGGTTGTCGAGCAGGATCTGATCGCCGGCATAGTCACCGAAGAACCGCACGCCGGTGCCGAAGACCACGGGGACCAGGTCGACGGCCAGCTCGTCGACCAGTCCGGCGCGCAGGGCCTGGCCGGTGAGGTTGCCGGCGGTCAGTGCCAGGTCGCGGTCGCCGGCATAGGCCCGGGCCTGGGCAATGGCGCTGGGCAAACCCTCGGTGACGAAGGTGTACGGCGCGTCGGGGTGGGACCAGTCGGTCGACCTGCCCAGCCGTCGATGAGGTCGAACCGGCGCCGACGACTTCGACGTCGCCGTTGTTGTTACCAGTCGAACAGCGGGCCGACGGCATCCGCCCGGTCGGCGACGAAGCCGTCCAGCGACATCGCGGCAATGACCTTTCCCATGGCCGCGCTCCTTTACGAATCGAGATGCTCAAGCGAGGGAAGCCGCGACCTGTTCGAGGTGGTCCATCGCCTCCTGCATGCCCGCTTCCATCCCGTAGTCGATGTGGGTGTCACGCGACTGCTGGCTGTCGTGCTCCACGAGGATGCGGAGCGTCGTCCGTCCGTCCCGCTCGGTGAGGGTGAGCGTGTCCAGCACTTGGGCGTCGGGCATGCCCTCGAACACCTCGGTCGAGACCAGCCGCTCGTTGGGGATGATCTCGCGGTACTCGCCGTGGAACGCGACCTCGAATCCGCCGGTCGCCGTCATCACGTAACGCCAGGTGCCGCCCACCCGCAGGTCGACCTCGGCACTGGTGACCTCGCCCCGATTGCCGCTCCACCATCGCTTGATCAGTTCCGGAGTCGTCCAGGCCCGGTAGACCAGGTGCTTCGGCGCGGCGAATTCCCGGGTGATCAGGATCTGGTTGTCCGCCGGCAGGCTGACCACCGCCGGGCCGCTAGTCGGCATTGCTGTCATCCCCTCGCTCCTGTTCCTTGAGTTCGACCAAGACGTCGTCGAGCCGCTCGAAGCGCTCCGTCCACGCCTGCTCGTGCTGCTGGACCCAGTCGTGGATGGATTTCAGGGGACGCCCGTCGAGCCGGTACACCCGATGCCGACCGTCGTCTCGCACGCTGACCAGCCCGACTTGGCGCAGCACGCGCAGGTGCTTGGACACCAGCGGTTGAGCCAGGCCGAGCTGGTTGACCAGGTCGTTCACCGGCCGCTCTCCGCTGGCCAGCAGATCGAGGATCTGCCGACGCCGCGGTTCGGCCACCGCGTTGAATGCGTCCGCCGTCGTTGCCGCTCGAGCCATGCCCGCGATCATATTCCTATATAGACATGTGTCAAGCTGGTGCCCGATCCTCTCGTCCCTGAGCCGGAAAGGCCGTTGCCTTCCTTGTCATCGTGCGCCGAGGCCGACGTCGTCCGAGCGCTGCGCAGCGCCGGTTGCGTCTTCGCCGAAGACGAAGCGGCCTTGCTCATGTCGGCGGCGACCACCGCGGCCGACCTCGCCGCGCTGGTCGAGCGCCGAGTGGCCGGCGTGCCGCTCGAACACGTCCTCGGCTGGGCCGAGTTCTGCGGCCTGCGGGTGGATGTCGACCCCGGCGTATTCGTCCCGCGGCGCCGCACCGAATTCCTCGTCCGGCAGGCGGCCGCCCTGTCCCCGCCGCACGCGGTTGTCGTCGACCTGTGCTGCGGCTGCGGCGCGATCGGTGCCGCGCTGACCGCGGCCGGCAACGGGATCGAGCTGTTCGCCGCAGACGTCGACCCGGCCGCGGTGCAGTGCGCGCGCCGCAACCTCCCGGCGGCCCACCTCTACACCGGCGACCTCTACCAGCCGCTGCCCGCCGCGATTCGAGGTCGGGTCGACATCCTGGTCGCGAACGCGCCCTATGTTCCTAGCGAGGCGATCGAACTGATGCCGCCGGAGGCCCGGCTGCACGAGCCGCGATTCGCACTCGACGGTGGCGCCGACGGACTCGACGTGCACCGCCGCGTGGCGGCCGAGGCCCCGCAGTGGTTGGCACCCGGTGGCCACCTACTGATCGAGACGAGCGAGCAGCAGGCCGCGGTGGCGGTCGAGATCTTCGCCCGCGCGGGGCTGACGCCGCGGACGGCCTATTCGGCCGACGCCGATGCCGCCGTCGTCATCGGCACCGCCCCCTCCCGCCGCCCCGGCCCCTGTTGAGTGACGTATCGCGATGATCAGAGACGGCGATTTTGCCGTCTCTGATCAAGGAAGTACGTCACTCAACGGGGCGAGGGGGTGTCGGTCGGTGCGGTTATCGTGCGAGCGTGGCTGAGCATCGCGCAATCGTCGAGCGCTTCATCACCACGTTGGAAGCACGCGACTGGCCGTCCTGGGCCGCGCTGCTGGCTCCCGACGTGGTGTACGAGATCCCGCAGACGCGAGAGCGCATCCGCGGACGCGAGCGCTACCTGCAGTTCAACCAGGAGTATCCGGGCGACTGGCACCTGCGATCCAAAGTGATCATCGCCGACGAGGACCATGGCGTCGTGTGGTTCGAGTGGCGCCTGGGCGACAGCACCGACGATGCGATGGCTTTCTTCGAGTTCGACGACGGCCTGATCAGCCGCATCACTGATTTCTGGCCCGAACGATATGAGCCGCCGTCAGGGCGCGAACACCTCGTCCAGCGGTGGTAGGTCGCCGGCGCGAACCCGACAGGGCCGAGCGCGGCGGCTCAGAACAGCACCAGCTGATCGGCGGCCGGCCGACGGGCGACGAGCTTCGGGGGCCGGACCGGGCCGCGGCCGACCGGCGGGGAGGCGACCCAGGACGGCAGCACGGCCTTGGCTGGCTCGGGCGCCGGCGGCTCACAGTCGCAGAGCACGCGCACCGCCTGGGCGACCGACCACATCAAGTTCCGGGCCCGGAACACGCCGTCGACCACGGTTGCCGCCAGCGGCAAGACTCCGGTGCCGCCGCCAAGGTCGATGCCGAGCGGGACGTCGTCGCGCATGGCCATCACTTGACAATTCAATTCCCACGCCGCCCGGGCCGCGGGGTCGGCCAGGCGGCTGGCCACGCCCGCGCCCAACCGCTTGCGCACGCCGTCGAGGTCGTCGAAGGCCGCGGCCGCGCTGCCGAACTCGGCCAGCAGCCGCGCGGCGTGGTGCGGGCCGATGCCGCGCACGCCAGGCAGGTTGTCGGACGGGTCGCCGCGCAGCGCGGCGAGGTCGCGGTACTGCGAAGGCTTGATGCCCAGGAGCGTGACCAGTCGCGCTCCGGTCATCAGCGGCGAGGCGTCGACACCACCATTGATGATCCGCAGCACGGCGGTGTGCTCGTCGATCAACGCGAACGCGTCGCGGTCAGAGGTGACGATCACGGTGGTGGCGGTGCCGTCTCTGGACAACGCGGCGGCCGACGCGAGCACGTCGTCGGCCTCGAGGCCGGCCGGGACCACCACCGCAACGCCCAGTTCGCGCATGACCTCGACGGCGTCGGCCAGCTGCTCGACGAGGGTTTCCAGCTTGTCGATCCGGTTGGCCTTGTAACTCGGCCACCGCTCGCGGCGCACCGAACGGTCGGTGTCGTCGAAGCCGATGACAACGGCGGTCGGCCGGATACGGTCGACCGCGGCGACGAGTTGGGTGAGCAGCCCCCGCACTGCCCAGAGCGGCTGGCCGGACTGGGCGTGGGAGTGGAAGCTGCGGTGGACGAGGGAATTGCCGTCCACGGCGAGGACGACCGGACGCTGCACGCCTCTACTCTGCCAAACCAGCCCGACATTGTGCGCTGCCTGGCCGACCCAGTTTGACCCAATCGCGGTTACTGGCGCCGAGAGACGAAGAACAGCACGACCAGCGCCGAGACCCATACGACGGCGGCGTACACACCGACAGCCACGTCGACCCAGGGCAGGTCCCAGGCGGCGGCCAGACCTCCAACCAGGGGCCCGAGGGCCAACCACATGAGCGAGTTGCTCCAGCGCCGCCCGGCGACTCGAATCCGCCGGTCGCGCGGTATCGCATTCAGGCGCAGACCCAGTCGCCTGACGAGTTCGTTGTGCGCGATGCCGACTACTCCGATTGCGACGCCCCACCAGAACAGCGACCAGCGCCAAGGCCCGCCCGCGACAGCACCAACCACCGCGGCAGCGGCTAGCGCCACAAATACCGCCGCGAGCGCCAACTGGACCTGGCGGGAACGCACGTCTGGCCACGCCCAAGCGCTTCCGGACGATGTCAAATTCACGATAAGTACCTACCCCAGCTCGGTAACGGCGCGGCGAGTGAAGCCGCGGTTTGGTCACTGAGGGTCAGTGTTGATCGCCTGGGTTGGTGAAATGCACGTCGAGCGGGTCGTCGGCCGGCTCGGCGTTCTCGCCCGGTACGGCCATCGGCGCGTCGTCGTCAGCCGCAGCGGCAGCGGCGGGCGACTCCTCGACCGGCTGCACGACGTCGGCTGCGGGCTGCTGCAATTGGGCCAGCAGCGCAAGCTCGTCCGGCGTCAGCGCCAGGTCGGCCAGATGGTCACCCGCCGCGCCCGCTTCGCTGCCGGTGTCCATCGCGCTGTCACCCGTACTCGATGCCTGTTCATCGGAGTCCGTCATCGCCATCTCCTCCCGACGTCGACGCGCCGTGCCGACGCTCGAGCCGTGCCCAGAGTCTAGGCAGACGGCGCGCGCAGATCACGCCTACGCGCCTTCCGACGGGCCAACCAGGTGCGTCGCATTCGCCGTTCGGGCGCGGGCCGGGCCGGTGGCTCCGTCGGCTGCGCAGGGGTGGCCGCGGCGCGCGCCGCCCGCTCCACACGCCACTGCTCGACGGTGGCGGCGACGTTCACCGCGCGCACCCGGAACGGGGGGCCGACCTGCGGCTGGCGCTGGGCCTGCCGGATCCGATCGTTGAGGTCTTCGATGGTGTCGCGGACGTCGGCTTCCGAGCGCAGTTTGGCCAGCCGCTCCGGCAGCACCTCGACCTCCTTCGCCAGCGCGAGCGCCGGGGGCAACACGCTGGCGACGTCGACCTGCTCGCGTCGCAGCAGGTTGGCGACCCAGTCCAGGTCGTCCTTGGGACGGTCGATGTCGGGAATGGGTTTGCCGGCACCGGGCAGGTTCTTGAACGCGCCCGCGCGTTCGGCGGTACGGATCTGGTTCTCGACCCAGTCGGGGAAGGACACCGTCGGCGGCTTACGCTCCGTCATCGGCCCCGTCTCCTCGTCGGTCGGCGAGTGGTTTCCTCGATTTTATCGGGGCCGACCGGCCGCGAGGAACCGGGCCAGCTCGTGGGCCAACTGTTTCGGCGCCTGTTCAGCCATGTGGCGGCCGCTCTCGATCACCTCGTCTCAGCGCAGGTAGCGGTCGAACCAGTCGAGGATCGCGTCGAAGCGCGCGACCCGGTGGCTGGGCAAACCCGAGCGCGACATCTCATGCCCCTCGCCCGGCATCAACAACATCTCGACGGTGGCGTCGCGCTTGCGCAGCGCGACGTACAGTCGCTGGGCCTGCTCGAGCGGGCAGCGCCAGTCCTGCTCGGAATGGACGATCAGCAGTGGCGTGCCGATGGCATCGGCATAGGTCAGTGGGCTCTGGCGGCGCTGCTCTGCCAGGTCGTCTGCGGCGTACAGGTCGTGGGCGAAGCCCCAGCCGATGTCGCTGGACCCGACGAAGCTGTCGATGGCGTTGACCGCCCGCTCGCTGACCGCGGCGCGGAAGCGGTCGCTGTGCCCGACCAGCCAACTGGTCATGTAGCCACCGTGCGAACCACCGAGCACGCCGACCCGATCGCCGTCGAGTTCGGGACGGGCCACGGCCGCGTCGAGCAGTGCGAGCAAGTCGGGCATGGAGCGCTCGCCGACGTCACCCCGGATGTACTCGCCGTGCGCCTGCCCGTATCCGGAGGAACCGCGTGGGTTGCCGTAGACGACGGCGTACCCCGCCCCGGCGTAGACCTGGGCCTCGTCGAACGGGGTCCAGCCGTACTGGGTGAACGGGCCGCCGTGGATCATCAGCAACACCGGATGCGGGCCGGCACCGTCGGGCCCGACCAGGAAGCCGTGCACCGGGGAGCCGTCGGGCGCCGCTGCGGTCAACTCCGTCATCGGCAGCGGCGGAGCATGCTCGCGCAGGCCGGCGCCGAAGTCGGAGAGCACCTTCAGCTCGCCGTCGCGCACGGCGGCCACCTCACCGGACGTGGCCGCGTCGGTGAACGTGACGACGGTGATGCCGTTCGCGATGTCGGCGCCGAGGATCTGGCGTCGTCCGGCCGCGAGCACTGTGGGCGCGGACCCGTCGAGCGGCACGGTGAGCAGATCCACCGCGCCGCGATTCTCTGCGGTGACGACGGCCCGATCAGCGTCGACGAGTACGCGGTCAGCCGCGAGGTGGTAGGTCTGTTCGTCGGTGAGGCGACGCGGGCGCCCCGGCGCGTCGACGTCGATCGCGAACAGGCCAATGTTCTTCGCAAACCACTGCCCGCCATGCGGACCGGGGTCCTCGCCCAGCACGAGGACGGTCGCGCCGTCGGGCGTGAACGCCGGCTTGCTCAACCCGAGCGATTCGTCGGTGATCCGGCGCAACCGCGAGCCGTCCGGGCGGATCAGGAACACGTCGCGGACCAGGTCATGTTCGCGGCGATCGTGGCGGGCCGACGTGAAGGCCAGCCAGGAACCGTCCGGGCTCCACGTGACGTCGGAATCCTCGAAGTCGCCGTCGGTGATCTGCCGCGGCGTCGGCTCGGCGTCGGGCTCGCCGAGTTCGACCACGAAGACGTGCTCGCGCTCGTCGATGAGGAAACCGATGTTGTCCAAGCGGTATTGCAGCCCGGTAATGCGGCGGGGCGGCTCCTTGTCGGGGGTGACGTCCTTGTCCTGGCCGTAGCGGCCGGCCTCGGGCACGCGCGCGCTGAACGCGATGATGGCCGAATCCGGCGCCCAGACCGGCGCGCCGGCGCCCCCAGCGAGGTCGGTCAGTCGGCGAGCCTCACCGCCGTCGGACGGCAGCACGTACAACTGCGGCTTGCCCTCGGCCTCCGCGCGCAGGAACGCCAGCCAGCGCCCGTCGGGGGAGTACCGCGGGGCCGAGTCCCGCGTGCCGTGGGTCAGCCGGCGTGGCGGGCTGGAACCGTCGGTCGGGACGATCCAGAGCTGGCTGCGGTACTCGTTCTCGTCCAGGTCCGGACGGGTCGCCGCGACGACGGCGAACCGGCCGTCAGGGGACAGCGTCGGTGCACCGAGCGTGGTCAGGTGGGCGATATCGGTGGGTCTCACCAGCCGACCCTATGAGACGCGGCCAACCGGCCCGCACCGGTGTCGTCGACGCCGTTCGGGCCAGGCCGCAACCACGGGCGGGCGTCGTGACCGGCCGTCGTGAGACCAAGATCGGTTGACAGTCTTGTTAACTTCGTGTGAAGCTGAGGGTTGATAGGGGCGGCACCAGGTCGTGCCTCGCAGCCGTATTCGCGCCGTTGGCATCGACCGTTCCGGCGCAACGAGAGGTACCGATGGGCCCCAGCAATCAGCCCAAGCGCTCCAGAATTCGAACCGCCCAACTGCTCGCCCTGGCCCTGGCCGCGACGGCCGTGAGTTTCGCGGCGCCAGTCGCACCCGCGTCGGCCGATCCGTCCGCCGCCGCCTGGCTGAAGCTGCGCATGTGCGAGTCGAGCAACAACTACAAGATCGACACCGGCAACAACCACTACGGCGCCTACCAGTTCGACCTCGCAACCTGGCGCGGCGTCGGCGGTCTCGGGTACCCCTATCTAGCCCGGCCGGCCGACCAGGACGCCCGCGCGCTGATCCTCTACCGTCAGCGCGGCTGGCAGCCGTGGCAGTGCGCCAAGATCGTCGGGCTCCACGACGACGCCGACGCCCGCTCCGGCCGGATCAGCGACATCAAGCTGCCCCCGCCGCTGGCTCCGGCCTTCCCCGGGACCCGGGGCTACGACCTCGGCGACGACAACGCGACGATCAAGGCCTTCCAGGCGCAGATGCATACTCGCGGCTGGGCGCCAATCGGCACGGGCGGATTCGGACCCGTCACCGAAGTGCTGGTCAAACGACTGCAGCAGCTCAACGGGATCGTCGCCAACGGCACCCTCGGCACCACCACCTGGCACGCGGCGTGGACGGGCCGGTACTCGGAGCTGCCAGTGCCTGGACCAGCGAAGACCGCGCCGCCGTTCACCGGCACCCGGGGCTACCACCTCGGCGACAACAACACGACGATCAAGGCCTTCCAGAACGAGATGCACCTCCGCGGTTTCGCCCCGGTCGGCACCGGCGGGTTCGGCCCCATCACCCAGGCCATGGTCATCCGACTGCAGCAGCGCAACGGCCTCGTCGCGAACGGCACGCTCGGCACCACCACCTGGAACCGGGCCTGGACCGGCTGGTACTGAGTCAGTCGATCACCCAGACGTCGACCTCTCTGCCGGCGTCGAGGTGGGTGACGTCCTCGGGGACCTCGAGCAGGCAGTCGGCGCTGGCCAGCCACCGCAAGAAGTGCGATCCGGGCGGCCCGACCACCGCGACCTCGCCGGTGTCGCGGTCCAGCCGCCCGCGACGGAACTGGCGCCGCCCCGCCGGTGAGTCCAGTGCTTCGGCGAGTCGCGCGCTGACCACCGGGCGATGGATGTCCCGGTAGCCCATCGCGGCCCGCAACGCCGGGCGCACGAAGACCTCGAACGACACCAGTGAACTGACCGGGTTACCGGGCAGGGTGACGACCGTCGTGTCGCGGAAGCGGCCCGCGCCCTGAGGCATCCCCGGCTGCATCGCCACCTTGACGAACTCCACGCCCGCACCAGCCAAGGCATCTTTGACCACCTCGTACGCACCGGCGCTCACGCCGCCCGACGTCAACACCAGGTCGAACTCGCCGAGCTGGTCGAACGCAGCCCGGAAAGCATCGACGTCGTCGGGGACGAAGTGAACCTGCTCTGCAAACGCACCGGCCGCGCGCACCGCGGTGGCCAGCATGACCCCGTTCGACTCGTGGATCTGGCCGTGCCGCAGCGGCTGCCCGGGTTCCACGAGCTCCGAACCGGTCGAGAGCACGAGCACCCGGACTGGTGGGATGACGCTGACCGTCGGCTCCCCGAGTGCCGCGAGCAGCCCGAGCTGAGCGGCGCCGAGTTCTGCCCCGGCGCGCAGCACGACCTCACCGACCTGAACGTCCTCACCGGCCCGACGCACGAACCGCCCCGGCGCCGACGGCCCGTCGACCCGCACGACGTCGATGCCGCCGTCGGTGAGCTCCACCTGGACGATGGCGTCGGCTCCGTCGGGCAACGCCGCGCCGGTCATGATCCGGTGCGCGGTGCCCGGCGCCAGCGCCGGAGTGTCGCCGCGGCCGGCGGGGATGTCCTGGGCCACCAGCAGCCAGACCGGGGCTTCCGGGGTGGCGGCGTCGATGTCGGCAGCGCGCACCGCGTAGCCGTCCATGGCGGAGTTGTCGAATGGTGGCAACGCGCGGGCGGCGATCACGTCGGCGCCGAGTACCCGGCCGGCCGCCTCGGCCAGCGGCACCGCTCTCGGCGAACCGGTCGCGATCAGGTTGGCGACGAGCTCGGCGTGTTCGGCAACCGTGCGCACAACGGACATCCTGCCCCAAGTCCGATTGCGACTTCTGGCGGCGTGAGAAAGCCAGAAGTCGCACAATCGGCGTAAGCACCGGAGTTCGACGCCCAGCCAAGACCTGGATACGGTGCAAAGCATGACCGGCTTCGCGGAATTTTCCGACTACCTCGCTATTCCCCGCGTCACCGACCTCGCGCTCTCGGTCGACGGCACGGCGCTCGTCGCGACCGTGGCCAGCCTGAATCGGGAGGGCACCAAGTTCATCAACGCCTTATGGGCCATCGACCCGGCCGGCGTGGACCCGCCGAGGCGGTTGACGCACTCCGAGCGGGGCGAGTCCGGTCCGGCCTTCGCCGCGGACGGTTCGCTGCTGTTCCTCAGCAACCGCGCGGACGACGACGACAAGCCAGCGGCACTGTGGCAGCTGCCGGCCGGGGCGGGTGAGGCCCGCAAGGCCCTGGAACGACCGGGCGGCGTCACCGCGATCCGCGTGGCCCACGATGCCGGAACCGTCGTTGCGGCCTCACCTGTGCTGCCCGGAAGCCTGGACACCGAGGCCGACGACAAGCGCCGCAAGGCCCGCAAGGACGCGAAGGTCGGCGCAATCTTGCACCACGTCTCGCCGGTGCGCGTGTGGGACCACGACCTCGGCCCGGACGAGACGCACCTGCTGGTCGTGCCCACATTGCCGGACGACGAGCACGTCAACAGTGACGAGAGCGCGCGTGACATCACCCCGGCGCCCGGCCGCGCGCTCGACGAAACGTCGTTCGTCGTCACGCCGGACGGACGGACGGTGATCACCAGTTGGGCTACTCCGGACGAACCGGGTTACCCGCGCCAGCGGCTGGTCGCGATCGACGCGGCGAACGGCGAGCAACGCATCCTGGCCGACGACCCAGAGATCTTCTTCACCGAGCCCGCGGTCTCGCGCGACGGCGCCTACGTAGCGTGCGTCCGCACCCAGGACGGGACGTACGACGACCCGCCCGTCGCGTCGCTGTGGCTGCTCGAGCTGGCGTCGGGCACCGGCCGCGAGCTCGCGGTCGACGCTGACCTCATGCCCGAATCTCCTGCGTTCGCCGTCGACGACAGCGCGGTCTACTTCAGCGCCGACGAACGTGGCCATCGTCCGGTCTTCCGCGTCGACGTTGCCACCGGCGCGCTCACCCGGGTGACCCGCAGCGGGCACTACACGAACGTCGTCGTCGCGCCGGACGGGCGAACGCTGTACGCGCTACGCGATCACGTCGACGCCCCGCCCGCCCCCGTTCGGCTCGACGCAATGGCCACCGACGGTGAACCGATCCCGCTGCCCGCGCCGGGCGGGGTCTCGGTTCCCGGCCGGGTCGAGGAGCTGACGACGACGGTGGCCGACGGCTCGCAGGTGCGGGCCTGGCTGGCCCTGCCAAACGACGCGTCGGCCAATAACCCCGCACCGCTGCTGCTATGGGTCCACGGTGGCCCGCTCGGCTCCTGGAACTCGTGGAGCTGGCGCTGGAACCCGTGGCTCATGGTTTCGCGGGGTTACGCCGTGCTGCTGCCCGACCCGGCGCTGTCGACCGGGTACGGCCAGGCGATGCTGCGACGGGGGTGGGGCGAGTGGGGCGGCGCGTCCTACACCGACCTCATGACGATCACCGACGCCGCCGAAACGCGAGCTGACATCGACCACGAGAAGGTCGCGGCCATGGGCGGTTCCTACGGCGGCTACATGGCGAACTGGATCGCCGGGCACACCGACCGGTTCCGCTGCATCGTCACCCACGCCAGCCTGTGGGCGCTCGACCAGTTCCAGGGCACGACCGACTACCCGGCCTACTGGGTGCGCGAGTGGGGCGTACAGGCCGAGCGGCCCGAGCGCTACCAGAAGTGGTCGCCGCACCACTTCCTCGACAACATCTCGACGCCGATGCTGGTCGTCCACGGCGACAAGGATTACCGCGTCCCTGTCGGCGAAGGGCTGCGACTGTGGTGGGACCTCAAGCGGCGCAACGTCGAGTCGTCCTACCTGTACTTCCCGGACGAGGGGCACTGGATCCTCAAGCCGCACAACGCCCGCATCTGGTACGAGACGGTCTGGGCCTGGTTAGCCACTCACGTGCACGGCGAGAAGTGGCAGCAACCCGAGCTGCTCTGACCGTGGACAACGCCGCACCGCTGGCGTCGGGCCGCGATGCCGACGTGTACGCGCTCGACACCCGCCGGGTCCTGCGGCGCTATCGCGCCGGCGGCGACGTCACCGCCGAAGCCGAATTCATGCGGTACGTGGCCACACATGGCTATCCCGTCCCAGCCGTCCACGCCGCGCACGACCGCGACCTGGTGCTGGACCGCGTCGACGGTCCGACGATGCTCGCGTCTCTGCGTGACGGCCGCCTCGCTCCGGATGACGCCGGGCGCATCCTCGCCGAGCTGCACGCCCGGCTGCACGCAATCGCCGGCCGCGACCCAGCAGCACCTGAGCGCCGGGTGCTGCATCTCGACCTGCATCCGGACAACGTCATCCTCGGCCCGGACGGCCCGGTCGTCATCGACTGGCGCAACGCCGCCGACGGTGCGCCGGCACTCGACGTGGCGTTGAGCGCGTTGATCCTGGCCCAGGTCGCGACGGCGGCAGAGCCCGATATCGCGCGCGGCGCCGATGCGGTGCTCGCGGCGTTCCTGGCCGCGGTCGGCCCGCTGAACCGGCCGGCGGTCGCGGAGGCCACCGCGATGCGCCGCGCCGACCCGAACCTGACCGAACCGGAACGCGACCGACTCGCGCAGGCCGTCGCCCGCCTCGACGAATCTCGATAGCCGGCCGCGTCGATCAGGTCTGCGGACCCGGCCGCAACGCCCAGTCCAGGACGGCCTTTCGCACTGGCTCGGGCAGCATCAGCACCTGCGGTTCGGCCTCCACCCAGCCCGGTTCCTTGGTCCGCTTGGCCTGGGCGAGGTGGTCGCGGTCGATGGCGTTGTCGAGGTCGAGCCCGCCGCCGTCGGCACCGTGGACGCTCACCCAGTAGAGGTAGTCGTCTTCGCCCTCGCGCAGCCGGAAGACGATCTCGATGGCCATCCGTTCGCGGTCCAGGGTCGCGACACACTCGTCGAGTCGGTCGTTGAGCATCTGCATCCAGCGGTCGGCCTCGGCGCTGGCTCCGGGCAGCACCTTGCCCCTCGACAACTCGACGACCAGGCCTTCGGGGATGCTCGCGGGACGTGGTGCTGTCATCCCGGCGATGCTGCCAGACCGGCGCGCGCTACGCCGCAGCTTTTACCGGCGCGTCGACGCGGCGCTAATGTCCCAACCGCCCGGGCTCGCCGTTACACCCGTGCGCTCGTTCCTCCGCCTCACTCTCGGGAGCTCACATGCGTAACCTCCGTCGACACCGCTCCGCGTCAACCCCTTTCTCGCGCCGACGGCTCGCTTCGGCCGGGCTCGGTTGCGCCGTCGTGGCGGTTACCTGTCTGGCCGCGGTGACGTCGGCCGAGGCGGCTCCGGGCGCCGCCCCAGCCTCGGCGGCGCGGGCGCCCGGCTCTCGCGACGTCATTGCCAATCTCTTTGAGTGGAACTGGCCATCGATCGCGAAGGAATGCACGACGGTGCTCGGCCCGAAAGGCTATGGCGGCGTGCAGGTCGCACCGCCGGCCGACTCGCTGTCTCGCAGTGGGCCGGCGCCCGTCCATCCGTGGTGGGAGGTCTACCAGCCGGTCGACTACAAGCTGACCAGCCGGATGGGCAATGAGGCGCAGTTCAAGTCGATGGTCGGCACCTGCCGTCGCGCCGGCGTCAAGGTCTACGTCGATGCGGTGATCAACCACATGACTGGCCAGGGCAACGTCTCCTACGGCGGCGTCCACTACAGCAAGTACAACTACGCGGGGCTGTACGGTCCGGCCGACTTCCACTCCTACCCGGCGGACTGCCCGATAGCGCCGGCCGCGGGCAGCGCGGACCAGAACGGCACGATCGCCGACTTCAACGACTACCGCCAAGTGACCAAGTGCGAACTGGTCGGGCTGAGCGACCTTCGCACCGAACGACCCGCCGTGCAGACCAAGCTCGCCGGATACCTGAACAAGTTGCTCGGCTACGGCGTCTCCGGCTTCCGGGTCGACGCGGCCAAGCACATCCCGGCGAGCGACATGAGGGCCATCGAAGCCAGGCTGCATCGCACCGTCGACGGCACCCGGCCGTACCTCGCGCTGGAAGTCCCGCCGGGCGGTCCGGGCAAGCTCTCGCCGTGGGCGTTCGAGGACGAGGGCAGCCTGCTCGGCTTCGACTACGCGGCCCAGATCCACGACGCGTTCAAGAGCTACGTCACTCCCCCCGGCGGCAGCATCACCGACCTGCAAGTCTTCGGGACGCGCTCCGGGCTGCTGCCCAGCGGCAAGGAACTCGTGTTCGTCGAGAACCACGACTCCGAGCGCAACGGCTCGACCCTGAGCTACAAGGACGGCGCCACGAACACGATTGCGACCGAGTTCATGTTGGCCTGGCCGCACGGCCGTCCGCAGGTCTATGCCGGCTTCGCGTTCACCAACTCCGACGATTCGCCGCCGTCGGATGCGCAGGGATTCATCACCAACACCGACTGCGCTAACGGTCAGTGGGTCTGCACCGATCGGGTCAACGGTGTGGCCAACATGGTCGGCTGGCACAACGACGCAGGCAGTGCGCCGGTGGCGAACTGGTACGACGACTCCGTCAACCTGATCGCGTTCAGCCGAGGCCATCGAGCCTGGATCGCGATCAACCACGAAGGCACGGCCCAGACCCATCGCTTCCAGACCGGCCTACCCCGCGGGCGCTACTGCGACATCATCCACGGCACCGCGAGCCATGGTGCCTGCAGCCGGCCGACCGTCGTCGTGGACGCGCAGGGCCGAGCGACGGTTACCGTGCCGGCACAGGATGCTGTCGCGTTCGCTGCCGCGGATCGGGTGCGCACCTAGGCGCGGTCGGGGCGCGGTTGGGCGCGGTCGGGGCGCGGTTGGGGCGCGGTCGGGGCGCGGTCGGGGGTCTTGTTTTCCCCGCGGACGACCGGTTTCGGCCGGCGAAACCGGTCACCAGCGGGGAAAAGCGGGGTTGGACCGGTCACCAGCGGGGAAAAGCTGCCCGACCGCGACCCCGCGATGGAGCGTTCAGCGGCCGCCGGACAGGTTGCGGGCGCGCTGCTCCTCGCCCATCTCGCCGTACGGGTAGTCGCGGGGACGCGGGTCGCTGACGTCGTCCAGTGCCTCGACCTCGTCGGCGTCGAGGTGCAGGTCGGCCGCACCGAGGTTGTCTTCGAGCTGCTCGAGGGTGCGGGCGCCGAGGATCGTCGACGTGACGCTGGGCCGGTCGGTCACCCAGGCCAGCGCCACCTGCGCCATCGAGACGCCGCGCTTGTCGGCGATGGTCTGCACGGCGCTGATGACGTCCCACACCAGCGCGCTGTCCTTGCGCCGGTCGTAGGCCTCCATGCCTCGGTCGGGGTTCTCACCGAGCCGGGTCGCTCCGGTCGGGCGCTCGTCGCGGGTGTACTTGCCCGACAACCACCCGCCGCCCAACGGCGACCACGGCAGCAAGCCGAGCCCCGCGTCGAGCGCAGCGGGCACGATCTCCCACTCGGTTTCGCGGACGAGCAGGTTGTACTGCGGCTGCAGGGTCACCGGCGCAGCCAGGTTCAGCTCCCGAGCGAGGTGCACCGCCTTGGTCAGCTGCCAGCCGGTGAAGTTCGACAAGCCGTAGTAGCGGATCTTGCCCGCCCGCACGAAGCCGTCGAAGCAGCGCAGCGTCTCCTCCAACGGCGTGTGGGGGTCGAAGGCATGGGCTTGGTAGAGGTCGATCGTCTCCACGCCCAACCGCCGCAGTGACGCATCGAGCGCCCGGCTGAGGTGCCGCATCGACAAACCGGCGCCGTTCGGGGAGTCGTCCATGGGAAAGCGGCCCTTGGTGGCCAGGACGATGCGGTCAGTGACGTCAGCGGGCCGGTCGGCGAGCCAGCGCCCGATGATCTGCTCGGAAACGCCGCTGGAGTAAACGTCGGCGGTGTCGACGAGGATCCCGCCCGCCTCGACGAACCGATCGAGCTGGGCGTGCGACCCGGCCTCGTCGGTCTCCGAACCGAACGTCATCGTCCCGAGTGCCAGCGAGGACACGGCACAGCCACTGTTGCCCAGGTTGCGGTACTCCATGCCGGGCACGCTACCCAGCGCACGATGCCGACAAACGTGTCCGGCGGGCAGACCTACGGCACGCTGGGGCGAAACTGCGGTGGCTTGCGGAGGTGCGTCGCCTGCTCCCACGCGTACGCCAGCGTGATCAGCTTCGGTTCGGCCCACCTGCCGCCGATGAACGAGACTCCGACCGGCAGCCCGAACGACGCCCCGGCCGGCACGGTGACGCTCGCGTAGCCGGCGATGGCGGCCGGGCTGGACGAGCCGAGCAGGAAGTGGTCACCGTTGATCAGATCGGTGGTCCAAGCCGGCGAGTTCGTCGGCGCGATGATCGCGTTGAGGCGGTACTTCTGGATGGTGGCGTCGATCGCGTGCTGAGCGATGGACGTGGCGTCGTGCCGGGCCTTGACATAGGCCGGGTCGGTCAGCGGCCCCTTCGCCTGGGACTGCAGGAAGATCTCCTGGCCGAAGTACTTCAGCTCCTGGGCCGCGTGCGCGTTGTTGAAGTTGATCAGGTCCTGGAGCGTCTTCGGATACCCGGGCGCGGTGTGGGCCTTGAGGTAGGCCGCGATGTCGTGCTTGAACTCGTACAGCAGCGCGGTGTTCTCCGGGTCGTACGCCGCGTCGATCGGGATGTTGGCCGGGTCGACGATGGTCGCACCGAGTGCCTTCATCCTGGTGATCGCCTTTTCCATGATCGCGTCGGTCTCCGGGCTGGCGCCGAAGTTGCCTTCTCGCCACACCCCGATGCGCTTGCCCCGCAGCGCGCCCGCGTGCAGGAACCGCGTGTAGTCGCGGTGCACGTTGCCGGCCTGCGCCTTGGTCGCCGGATCGCTCGGGTCAACCCCGGTGAGCGCGCCCAGCACGACCGCAGCATCGGTCACGTTGCGGGTGATCGGGCCGGCCGTGTCCTGCTCGGCCGAGATCGGCACGATCCCCGAGCGGCTGGCCAGGCCGAGCGTCGGCTTGATGCCGACATCGCCGCTGGCGCCCGACGGGCACACGATCGAGCCGTCGGTCTCGGTGCCGACGGCGACGGTAGCCAGGTCGGCGGAGGCAGCAACGCCGGAGCCCGAGCTCGAGCCGCACGGATTGCGATCGAGCGCGTAGGCGAGGTTGGTTTGGCCGCCGACCCCGCTCCACCCGCTGGATGACTGGGTGGAGCGGTAGTTGGCCCACTCCGAGAGGTTGGTCTTGCCGATGATCAGCGCGCCTGCCGCCCGCAATCGCTTGACGATGAAGGCGTCCGGCGGGGTGCTGCCGGCCAGCGCCAAGGACCCGGCAGTGGTGGGCATGCCGGTGGTGTCAATGTTGTCCTTGACCAGGACCGGGATGCCCAACAGCGGCCGGCGGTCGCCGCGGCGGCGGGCCTGATCCGCGGCTCGGGCGTCGGCGGCGGCGGTGTGGCTGACGGTGATGACGGCATGCAGCCTGGGATTGAGCTGGCGGATGCGATGCAAGTAGAACGACACCAGCTTGGCCGAGGACAGCCGGTGCTGGTTCATCAGGCGCTGCAGTTGGGGGATGGTGGCCGAGTCGACGTTGATGCCGGCGACTCGGGTGGACGTCAGGCCGTGCGACCCGTCGGCCGAGCTGGCGGCTGGGCCGGCCAGCAGCGCACCGGTGAGCACAAGCGGCGCCGCGATCAGGCCGAGCGAGCGAGAACTGAGTCGGGTCATGAGCCGCACCTTCCAGACATAACCTCGGGCGAATTCGTACGGTGCGCCTGGTTTGCGGACTTGTCAATGCGGCCGGTGCGTTGCGGCGAATGCCAGGGGATGCCAGCAGGCAGGGCGGGCCGTCTACCGCCCTGCCGCCGGGTGCTGGCTACCAGTAATGCCGACGGCCGCCGATTTCGCGCCCGGCCGCGCCGAGCAGAAACAGGATGGCCCCTATGACGACGGCGATGATGCCGAGCGTCCAGAGGATGGGGATGTGCGCGAGAAAACCGATCAACAGCAACACAACGCCGAGAATTATCACGGTGACTCCCTGGGATCGAGTAGCGGCTGCTCGACCAGTAGGGGCATCAGCGCAGCTGACACACGGGGGTCGAGCGTCGCGACGAGGGGCCGCGGGGGTCTGGGCGGCATCGTTAGACGGCGAGCACATTATGCGTACGGTCAGGCCGGGCTGGCAACCCCGGCCGGATCGGCGACCACCTCAGCCGAAACCGCGGCCAGCGTGCGCCGCGACGACCGGGCGTTGGCCCGCAGCTGGGCGTAGGCCGCCCGGGCATCCAGGCCGTTGCGGGCCATCAGGATCCCCTTGGCCTGCTCGATGACCGCGCGGGAATCCAGGGCGCGCTGCAGCTGCCCGGCCATTTCGCTCTGCTGCGTCGCCTGCATCATGCTGGCGATCAGGAGGGCGGCCAGGTCGGTGAACGCCATGACCGCGAGCTCGCCTTCCGGCGTCCACGGGTGGGCGTCGTCGGAGATGACGGCCACCACTCCGACCGGATGCTGGTTGTACGGGATCGGGCTCGCCATGATCGCATGCACTCCGCGGTCGATGGCGTCCGCGGTGAACGACGGCCAGCGGTCGTCCTGGGCGAGGTCCTCGACGCAAATGAGTTGCCGGGAATCGAGCGCGTCGATGCACGGTCCTTCGTAATGCTTGACCTGCAATTCCTCCAGGTGACCCACGCGCTCATCGGACACGGCGACATTGCGCAGATGGTGCTCGTGGTCGCTCAGCATCAATCCGGCGCCGTCGACGTCGAAGATCGCGTGCGTCGTCCGGACGATCTCGTGCATGCCGTCCTGGACGTTCATCTCGCCGAAGCGCAGCTTGCCCAGCTCTTCCAGGGCATGGCGCACGTCGTGGATCGAGACCGTCATCGCCGAGAGTTTAGCCACCTCTTAACACCGCGCGTCGATTCGGCGATGCTGACAACCCGCCCGTCGCCCGCGCGGCCCCTGCGAAACAATGCCCTGGTGCCCGATTCCTATCCAGCCGCGCCACCACCGCCCGAGGCGTCCGAGTCGTCCGAATCCGACGCCGAGCCCCCGCAGGCGTTGCGGCCGGTCGTGGCGCTGCTGTTGAGCAATCTGGGCCTGTCGATCCTGCTCACGGTGGCGGTCCTGCTCGCCCGCCACAGCGTCGTCAACTATCAGCTCGACCATCGGCACATCACCAGCCCGGCCGAGCGCGACACGCTGCGCACGAGCTACAGCGCGAGCCTGTGGGGACGCGTGATCGGCAACATCGTCGTCAGCGTCGTGTACGTGTACTTGGTGCGGGCGTTGCTGCGCGGACGTCGGTGGGCCTACCGGCGCGTCGTCCTGATCGGTGCGCTGGGCATCGTCGGACTGGTACTGATCCAGGCAACGCCCTACCCGCCGTGGATGCGCATCGAGCAGGGCGCGCAGGCGGTGGTGCTGGCCGCGTTGTTGTACTTCGTCCTACGTCCGGAGGTTCGCGCCCACTTCGCCAAGGGCCTGCCCGGGCGCGACGTGCGCCGCTTTCGCCGCTGACCCGTGCGCGTCACGTGGTCGCGACGACCGCTGCCGAGGTAGCGACGGTCACGGCGGCGACGCCGGCCTGAATGGACTGGATCGCCTTGCGTACCGCCTCACTTGTCCACTGGCCCTTGCTGAGCTCATTCATCCGCAGTTTGAGCTGCTTGCGATCGAGGTCGGGGAACGTGTGACGGGCCAGCCCGCAGGCGTCGAGCAGGGATGCCAGCGCCGCGGTGCGGACGTCGGGCTGGGCGCCGTGCCCGACCACGCTCTGCAGGCGCGAGCGCGCGGCCGACTCGACGCCGGCGTCAAGCGTCGGGTAGCGGCGCACCGGAAAGAGCTTCATCACCTTGCGCCGCTGCAGCTGCAGCACGCCGCGCTTGGTAAGCCGGGCAAGTAGCTCGTCGCGGACGCCGCTCTTGAGCTTGCCGACCCACCAGTCCGGCTTGCGGGCGCGCTGCTCGCCGGCGATGCGGGTCAGGGCGCCGTCGACAAGTGAGTCACCGGTCGGCGTCCGGTCCATGACGACGACCTTGCCGTCGACGACGTCAATGCGCCCGGCCAGCGTCAACTCCACCAGCAGCGCGCCGGCCAGGCCGCAGTCGAGTTCGGTCGAACCGCTCTCGGAGCGTCCGGTCGTGTCGTTGTAGGCGATCAGCAACAATTCTTCCGCGAGCGTGCTATCCATGCCTCAGGTGTACCCAGACCGGGCGCTCGCATTCAACCATGGCCGTTGATCAACTCACGTTTGATGCGCGCCCTTTCGTTGATCAACTCGCGTTAGGTGCGCGAAATCGCCGAAAACCGCTCAGCAAACGCGAGTTGATCACTCCAGCCGTCACCTCGTTAGAGCCGTGGTGGCGGTCCGGTGCGATGGGGTGCGGTGCCGTTGGTGCGGCAGGAAAGTGGCGCGACACCCCAAGCCATGCGCCGGTAGCGTCAAAACCGTGCGCTCCATCCCGGAATTTCTGCTGGTGGCGCTGGTCGTCACCCTCACGCCCGGGCCGGCCACCGCGCTGGTCCTCCGCGTCGCTGCCCGCGACGGACGCCGGGCTGCACTTGGCACGGTCACGGGCAACAGCGTCGGCGTACTGATGTGGGGCTGCCTGTCGGCGGTGGGCGTCTCGTCGTTGATTCTCGCTTCGCAGGTCGCGTTCGACGTACTGCGGATCGGGGGAGCGATCGTGCTGATCGTCCTCGGCGTGCGCTCGATCCTGCATCGCGGCGACGACGTGCCCGATACCCCTCGCGCGCGCCACGGCTGGCGCACCGGCATCGTCACCGCGGCAGCCAACCCCAAGCTCGCCATCTTCTTCGTCGCACTGTTCCCGCAGTTCCTCAGCCCAGACGCGGCGGTGCTACCGGCTGCGCTCGCGATGGCCGTGGTGATCGTCGCCTACGACGTGGTGTGGTTCTCGCTGCTCGCGTTCGCGGTTGATCGGGCCGGGACGATGCTGCGCCCGCGCGTGCGCCGGATGATGGAGCGCGGCACCGGCTGCGTCATGGTGGGTCTCGGCGTCAGCGTCGCAGCCGAATCGCGCTGAACGCGGGTAGTTTCGAGCCTCGTGACGACAGGCGAGCCTCCGCGGATCGCGGTCATCGGGGAAGCCCTCATCGATCTGGTCGATCCGGGCGATGACAGCGCGTGCCGCGCCCACGCCGGCGGTGGTCCGTTCAACGTGGCGGTCGGGCTGGGCCGACTCGGCCAGCCGGTGGCGTTCGTGGGCCGCTTCTCTCACGACCCGTTCGGCACGGTGCTGCGCAACCACGCGTCGCGATCGCACGTCGACCTCGACTTTGCCGTCATCGGCCGGCAGCCCACCACGATCGCGCTGGTCGAGCTCACTGATGGCGTGGCCCGCTACGAGTTCTCCGTCGACGGTACGGCCGACTTCCAGTGGACAGCGGCCGAACTCGACCATCTGCCGACGAGTGCCGCGATCTTCCATTACGGCTCGCTGGCGTCCTGGCTGCCCCCCGGCGCCAACGTCATCGAACGCCGGGTCGCCGAACTGCACTCGGCCGGCAAGGTGCTCGTCAGCTACGACCCGAACGTGCGCCCGCAGCTGCAGCCCGATGCCGCCTCGGCCCGTAAGCAGGTCGAGCGCGCGCTGCGGACGGCCCACCTGGTGAAGGCCAGCGCCGAGGACCTGCAGTGGCTCTACGGCGACGAGCCGGTCGAATCGGTGGCGCCGCGCTGGCTGGCGGCTGGACCCCGCGTCGTCGTCATCACCCGAGGGGGCGACGGGGCGACGGCATTCGTCGAAGGGGCGCCGCCGGTACAGCGGCCGGTGTACCCCGCCGCCATCGTCGACACCGTCGGGGCCGGGGACGCCTTCACCAGCGGCCTGCTCGACGCGCTGGGCCGGCGCGCCATCACGGAGCCGGCCCGGCTGGATGGGCTGCGTCGGCCGGAGACCCTCGCCGCCGTTGTGGACGAGGCGGCGTTGGTCGCCGCCCTGACCTGTACGCGGGCCGGCGCCGACCCGCCGCGCCGGGCCGAGGTGGAGCCGCTACGCGCGTCGCTGCAGTCAGACGACGGCGCGGACGTTCGCCGGTAGTGCCCCGCCGGCCAGCAACTCCGCGCCGACATCGGCCAGGGCGCTCAGGGCGGCTCGCAACGTCCACGGGCCGAACGAGATGCGGGCAACACCGACTCGTCCGAATTCCCCGGGTGTGGCTCCGCCGGGCACGGCGATGACGCTGACCTTGCGGACGCCGATCCCCTCGACCAGCCGCGCCGCCGTGCCGACGTCGAGGCGGCCGGGCACGAAGACGCAAGCCGCACCGGCGTCCAGGAAGGCGCGGCCGCGACGCACCGCCTCAGCCACCATCTCGTCGGGCCCGCGATCGCCGGGCGCGATGAAGACGTCAGTGCGCGCATTCAGCACGAACGGCACGCCTTCGGCGACGCCGGCCCGCACCGCCGCCTCGATGGCTGCCACCGCATCGTCGAACGGCCGCATCCCGTCCTCGAGGTTGCCGCCGACCGCGCCGGCCCCGATGGCCCGGCGCACGGTCGTCTCGGGATCGCCGTAGCCGGCTTCGAGATCGGCGCTGACGGGCAGTTCGACGGCCGCAGCGATGCGGGCGATCGCGTCGATCATCAGATCGAGCGGAATCTGTTCACCGTCGTCGAAGCCGTGGGCCGCGGCGATTGAGTGACTCGCGGTGGCCAGCGCGGTGCAGCCCGGTAGTCCGGCGACGACGCGGGCGCTGGCGACGTCCCACACGTTGACGAGAATGAGCGGCTCAGGATCGTCGTGCAGGCGCCGCAGTTCGGCGGCGCGGTCGGCAGCGGTCATCGGAACAGCCTAGGACGGCGCCACCCACGCGCGCGTCCACCTTTTCCCCGCCGGTGCTCGGCCCCTCCCCGGTTTTCCCCGCTGCTGCTCGGTTTGGGTGCCCGAAAGCGGTCACCAGCGGGGAAAACACGATCGGATCGGGAGGGCCCCCACCACGGTGCCCACGCCGGCTCACAGCCAGTGGCGGCGTTTGAAGACGAAGTAGAGCGTCACCGACGTCACCAGCATGAGCGCCAGCGCGAGGGGGTAACCGGCGGCCCACCTCAGCTCGGGCATGTCGTGGAAGTTCATGCCGTAGACGGTGCCGACGAGTGTCGGCGCGAACAGGATCGCCGCCCACGCCGAGATCCGCTTCACTTCCTCGTTCTGGGCCAGGCTGGCCACCGTCAGGCTGCGCATCTCGTCGTTCTGGCGCTGTCCGACGAGCGTGGCGTTGACGTTCAACGCGTTCTGCAGCAGGACCCGGAACGCGTCGGCCCGCTCGACGACCGTCGTCACGTGATCGCGGACATCGCGCAGGTTGCGCTGCAACTCCACGTCAATCTGGTACTTGTCGAAGCCGCCCTCGAGCGCGTCGAGAATCCCGAGCAGCGGATGGGTGGCGCGCTGGAACGCGATGACTTCGCGCGACAGCTCGTAGATGCGCTGGGAAACGCCCGGATCGCCTTCGAACAGCTCGTCCTCGATCTCGTCGATGTCGTTCTCGAGGCCGGCGACGACCGGTTCGTATTCGTCGACGACCTGGTCGAGCAGCGCGTACAGGATCGCTTCCGGCCCGCACCGCAACAGCTCCGGGTTGTGCTCCAGGCGATGGCGTACCCGCGCGACGTCGGGGGCCTCCGCGTGGCGGATGGTGACGACGAAGTCGCGGCCGGTGAAGACGTGCAGCTCACCGAACTCCACCCGTTCCGCATCGTCGAGGTAGCGGGCCGGGCGCAGCACGATGAACAGGGTCTTGTCGTAGCGCTCCAACTTGGGCCGCTGATGCGCGGTGATCGCGTCCTCGACCGCGAGCTCGTGCAGGCCGAACTCACGCGCCACCGAGCGGATCTCGTCGGGCTCGGGACGGTAGAGCCCGATCCAAGCCACGCCCTGCCGGTCCCGCATGATCTCGTAGGTCTCGTCGAGGCTCTTCGGATCGGCCGTGCGCTTGCCGTCGACGTAGATCGCGTTGTCCTTCAGCGTCATCGTGACCTCAAGATCATCAGCGCACGCGGCGGAAGCGCCGGACGTCGCGGCAAATGCTACGGCCGGTCACCGAACGGCCGGGTATTCATGATCCAGCGCCAGATTCAGCTGCAGCACATTGACGAGCGGTTCACCCAGAAAGCCGAGATTGCGCCCCTTGTCGAACCGCCGCACGAGCGCCGACATCTGGGACGGCTTGCTGAGACGTTCACGCCATGGTCACGGTCAATCGATGGCACGGGTGATGGTTGGGGCATAACCTCGTGGGATGGGAAACATCGGCCGCGAGCGCCGCACCATTGAGGTGCTGCCCATCGAGACACCAGCTGCGCCGCCCGCTCCTGCGCAACCGGAGAAGCAACGTGAACCGGTGCGGGAGCCCGCACCCGCGAAATAGGTCGCGATGGAGCGGTTCTCGGGTTTCGAGCCGCAAGTCGGCGAGATCCGCGCCCTGCGCACGTTCCGGATCGGACGCGACGCGCGGCTGTACCCGCTGTTCGGCAGCGTGGCTTGGACGGACGGGCCGAACACGGCGACGTGCCGGATTCCGAGATCGTCGCGGCGCGGCGATCCCGACCACCGCGTCGTCGACCCCGCCTGTACGTGTGGGTTCTATGCCTACGCCGACGAAGAGGCGACCGCCGAGTACCCGCACTCCCGGCACGTGCTCGCCGTCGTTGCCTGCTGGGGTCGAGTCGTCGCCGGTACGCGCGGGCTGCGCACCGAGCACGCCCGCGTCGAGGCGATCTGGATGTCGCCGACGGTGCCAGGCGACCTCGCGGCCGGAGTGGTTGAGCAATACCCGAGCGCGGCCGTCTACGCCGAGAAGGACGATCTGCTGGCCCGCCATCCGTTGAGCGAGCTCGACTGCTACGAGCGGCCGACCCCGCGCGAGCGGACGCGCTCTCGCATCGCCATGATCACGGCCGTGCTCGCCGCGGTGATCCTGGGTCTGTTGCCGTGGCACTGGCTCACGCGCAACCACGACGCCCTCGGACTCTGGGCGGCCACGCTGTTCGGCTTCGTCGTGGCGGCCGTCATTTTCGGCGGGCGACTGGAAGCGGTTGCGCGCAAGAGAGCAGTCGTCTGCTCCGCCGCCATCTTGTGGCTGCTCGCCCCGTTGGCCGGACCACCGGGGTTCTATTTCCTGCGTCTCCCCGTCCTCCAGATCGCTATCGTCGCCTACCGCCAACGCCGCAACATCATCCGCGCGTCGAATCGCTTCCCCGCTGACGTCGGTTGAGCGCCCGGTGACAACGCGCGGCACGTTGCGGATCTACTTGGGGGCCGCGCCGGGCGTCGGCAAGACCTACGCCATGCTCGACGAGGCCAAGCGGCGTTGCGAACGCGGCACGGACGTGGTGATCGGATTCGTCGAGTCCCACGGCCGTAAGCAGACCGCGGCGAAGGTCGAGCACCTGCCCATAGTGCCGCGCAAGCAGGTCAGCTATCGCGGGGCGAGCTTCGAAGAGATGGACGTCGACGCCGTGCTCGCCCGCCGACCCCAGCAGGTTCTCGTCGACGAGCTCGCGCACACCAATGTTCCCGGTTCGGGACGGCACGCCAAGCGCTGGCAGGACGTGGAGGAGTTGCTGGACGCGGGCATCGACGTCGTCACAACGCTCAACGTGCAGCACCTCGAGTCGCTCAACGACGTGGTGCAGCAGATCACCGGAGTGCCGCAGCGCGAGACCGTCCCGGACTCGGTTGTGCGCGCGGCCGAGCAGATCGAGCTTGTCGACATGACGCCTGAAGCGCTGCGCCGGCGCATGGCCCACGGCAACATCTACCCGGCCGAGAAGGTTGATGCCGCCCTGGGCAACTACTTCCGGCCCGGCAACCTCACCGCGCTGCGCGAACTGGCGCTGTTGTGGCTGGCCGATCGGGTCGAGGAAGGCCTGCAGCGCTATCGCGAAACCCATGGCATCACCGGCACGTGGGAGACGCGGGAACGCGTCGTGGTCGGGCTGACCGGCGGCCCGGAAGGTGATGCGTTGATCCGCCGCGCGGCCCGGATCGTGGCCCGCCATGCCGGCGGAGACCTGCTGGCCGTCCACGTCACCCGCAGCGACGGCCTGGCCGAGACCGGGCTGGCCGCCCTGGGGTCCCAGCGGCTGCTCGTCGAGTCGCTCGGCGGTTCCTACCACTCGGTAGTCGGTGACGACGTGCCGCGCGCGTTGCTCGACTTCGCCCGCAGCGTGGATGGGACCCAGATCGTGCTGGGGGCATCGCGCCGCCGCCCGTGGGTGGCGGCCGTCGCCGGCCCGGGTACCAGCGCCACGGTCACCCGGCTGTCGGGCGCCATCGACGTGCACATGGTCGGCCACGACTACGCGGCCCGAGGGCGGATACTGCCATCGTTCGGCTACGGCCTCACGCCGCAGCGCCGCGCCGGCGGGCTGGTCACCGGCGCCGCGCTGCTGGCGGTCGCCACGCTCGCGCTCACCGCACTGCGCTCGCAGGCCACGTTCGCCACCGATGTTTCGATCTACCTGCTCATCGTGGTGATCACCAGCCTGATTGGCGGCTTCTACCCGGCGCTGCTGGCCGCGCTGGCCGGAGGCCTACTGCTGAACTACTTCTTCGTGCCGCCGCTGCATACGTTCACAATCGCGCACGGCGACAACATCGTCGCCCTGCTGATCTTCCTGCTCGTGGCCGTGCTCGTCTCGCGCGTCGTCGACGTGTCGGCGCGGCGCTCGAGCCTCGCGGCGCGCTCCAGCGCTGAGGCCGAAACGCTGTCGGCGTTGGCCGGCAGTCTGCTGCGCGGCGAGCAGGCGCTGCCCGCGCTGCTGCAGCGGGTGCAGGAGACGTTCGGGATGGCGAGCGTCAGCCTGCTGGAACGCGCCGGGAGCCGGTCGGCGATTGGCGACGCCGGCTGGCGCGTGCTCGCGACGGTTGGCGCCGACCCACCGCAGGGGCCCGGTGACGGTGACTGCACCGCCGACATCGACGAGTCCCAGATGTTGGTGCTGCGCGGACACCCGCTGCCGGCAGAGGACCAGCGGGTGCTCGGGGCCTTCGCCACCCAGGTGGCGGTCGCCTACCGCCAGCGCGAGCTGGCCGAGGCGGCGCGGGCCGTCGAACCGTTGGCCGAGTCCGAGCGCGCCCGCACGGCCTTGCTCAACGCGGTGAGCCACGATCTGCGCACGCCCATAGCCGCGGCCAAGGCAGCGGTGTCGAGCCTGCGGGCCGGCGACGTGGCCTGGTCGGAGGACGACCGGCGCGAGCTGCTGAGCACGGCCGACACCGCGCTCGACCGGCTCACCGACCTCGTCACCAATCTGCTCGACCTCTCCCGGCTGCAGGCCGGCGTGCTGCCGGTGCTGGCGCGCCCGGTCGGGCTGGACGACGTCCTGTCGCACGCGCTCGACCACGCGGCCCCTGCCGGTGCGCTGCTCGACGTCGACGTCCCGGCCGACCTGCCCGACGTGCTGGCCGACGCCGGGCTGCTCGAGCAGGTGATCGCCAACCTGGTGCAGAACGCCCTGCGGTACGCGCCCGCGGGCGCACCGGTGCGAATCAGCGCCAGCCGGCACGCCGGCTACATCGAGTTGCGCGTCGTCGACCGCGGCCCCGGCATCGCCCCCGAGGACGCGGACGCCGTCTTCGCCGCCTTCCAGCGCCGCGACGATTCACCCGCGCCGGGCACCGGCGTCGGCCTGGGCTTGGCGATCGCGCGGGGCTTCGCCGAAGCGATGGGGGGCTCGGTCGTGGCCGAGGAGACGCCCGGCGGCGGCGCGACCCTCGTCGTCCGGCTCGCGGTCGCCGAGGCGGCGCAGTGACGCACGTGCTGATCGTCGAGGACGAGCGGCCGCTCCGGCGCGCGCTGGCGATGAACCTCACCGCCCGCGGCTACGACGTGACGGAGGCAGCTACCGCCACGGACGCGCTCGCGGCCGCGGCCGACGGCGGACCGGACGTGATCCTGCTCGATCTCGGCCTACCCGACGTCAGCGGGATGGACGTCATCCGGGCCGTGCGGGCCCACGCCAACACCCCGATCATCGTGCTGTCCGCGCGCACCGGCAGCAGCGACAAGGTGGCCGCACTCGACCTCGGGGCCGACGACTACGTCAGCAAGCCGTTCAGCATCGACGAATTGCTGGCCCGGCTGCGGGCGGCCACGCGCCGGGTTCCGCCAGCGGACGGTCCGCGGGTCGTCCAGGTCGGTACGGCCCGGCTGGATCTCGACGCCAAGACCGCCACCGGCGACGACGGTGAACGGGTCCACCTGACTCCGACCGAGTGGCACCTGCTCGAGGCGTTGGTCCGGCACCCCGGCAAGCTGGTCACCGGCCGGGCCCTGCTCACCGAACTGCGCGGCAGCCCCGACCACACCGACCCCAGCTACCTGCGCAGCTACATCGGACAGTTGCGCCGCAAGGTGGAGCCGCAGCCGAGCCGGCCACGGCACCTGATCACCGAACCCGGGATGGGCTACCGCTTTCAGCCCTGACCGTATCCGCCATGGCGACCTGAGCTGGGCGGCCTTGATCGCCTCACGGATGCGGAAGTAGGTGCCGCAGCGGCAGATGTTGCGCAGTTCGTCGAGGTCGGCGTCGGTGACCTCGTGGCCGCCCGCCGCAAAGTCCGTGGTGCGATCATCAGGCCGCACCCGTTGCACCGGGCGCCGGGCAGAAGGGGTGGCGATGCGCGCGTCAGCCGATCTCGACGGCGCCAGCGATGCCCCTACCGAGCCGGTTGTTGCCGTGTCGCGAGCTTGGACGGCCCGCTTCGGCCTGCTGTGGTTCGGGTTCTGGATGGCCAACCTGGTGCCGATCCAGCTGGTGTTGCCCGACCAGTTCGATGCACTTGACCACGCCCACAAGGTGCGCGACTTCGGCCTCGTCAGCGGGCTCACCGGTATCGCTGCGCTGCTCACCCTGCCGCTGTTCGGCGCCCTGTGCGATCGCACCCGCTCCCGGTTCGGCCGACGCCGGATCTGGATCCTCGCCGGCACGCTGGTGTTCGTCGTCGGACTGCTCGCGACCGGTACGCAGTCGACCTGGTGGGCGGTCGGTATCGCCTGGCTGGTGGCCACGCTCGGCATCAACATGGCGACGGCCGGGCTCAGCGCCGTCATCGCCGACGAAGTCCCCGACTACCAGCGGGGCGTCGTCTCGGCCGCGCTCTACGGCCCCCAGGCAATCGGACTGCTCGTGGGCGTCGCGGTGGTGACCGCCCTGAACAACGAAGGCGTCTGGGCTTACGTGTTCCTCGCTCTGGCACTGTCGGTGTGCGCCGCGCCGTTCGTCGCGCGCTACCGCGACGTAGCGGTCGCGGGCAATGCGCTGGCCCCGCTGTCGCTGCGTTCGATCGCCGACAGCATGTGGATCGACCCGCGCGCGAACCCAGACTTCGCGTGGGCATTCGCCGGGCGACTGCTGGTCAACCTGGGCAACGCGTTCGGCACCACGTACCTGCTGTACTTCCTGCAGGACGACCTCAAGGTCGCGCATCCCGAGGACAGCTTGCTCGTCCTCACGTTGATCTATCTCGTCTTCACCCTGGTCGCGACCGTGTTCAGCGGCTATCTGTCCGACCGCAGCGGGCGGCGGCGGGTGTTCGTCGCGGTAGCAGCTGGGCTGCAGGCGGTTGCGTCCTTCCTGCTGACGTTCTTCCCCGGCTTCGGCATGGCGATGGTGGCGGCGGCGTTCCTGGGCGCGGGGTACGGCGCGTACATGTCGGTGGACCAGGCCCTGATCACGCGGGTACTGCCTGACGCCCGGTCGCGGGCCAAGGACCTGGGCATCATGAACGTCGGCTCCGTCGGGCCGCAGGCGCTCGCGCCGCTGGGGGCGAGCCTGATCATCGGCACGCTCGGCGGCTACGGCGTGCTCTTCGGGACGGCCGGCGTGACCACTGCGCTCGGCGCGCTGGTCGTGTACCGCATCAAGTCCGTCCGCTGAGCGCGCGGCGGTGCTGCGGTCCAGTCCGGCTTTTCCCCGCTGGTGGCCGGTCCGGTCCCGCTTTTCCCCGCTGATGCCCGGTCCGGTCCCGCTTTTCCCCGCTGGGCACCGGTTTGCGCCGCCGAAAGCGGTCACCAGCGGGGAAAACCTGGTGCGTCAGGGCTTGGTGCGCTCCACCTTGAGCTCGCCGGATCGGTAGCGCGCCCGCAACACCTTCTTGTCGAACTTGCCCACCGTCGTCTTGGGCACCTCGTCGATGAACGCCCAGTTCTCCGGCACCTGCCACGGCGCGACCTTTCCCTCGAGGAAGGCGGCGAGTTCCTCGGGCAGCGCATCGACTCCAGGCGCCCGCACCACGCAGGCGAGCGGACGCTCGGTCCAGCGGTCGTCCGGGATGCCGATGACCGCCGCTTCCACGACGCCGGGCCCCCCGGTCAACAGGTTCTCCAGCTCGACCGAGGAGATCCACTCGCCGCCGGACTTGATCACGTCCTTGCTGCGGTCGGTGATCTGGAAGTACCCGCGCGGGTCGATGGTGCCGATGTCCCCGGTGCGCAGCCAGCCGTCGTGGAACTTCTCCGGCGTGGGCTCCCGGAAGTACGAGCCGGTGATCCACGGTCCGCGCACCTCGATCTCGCCGACCGCGGCACCGTCCCACGGCAGCTCCTCGCCCTCGTCGTCGACGATGCGCATCTGCATTCCGGCGATGACCCGCCCCGACTTCATCCGCCATTCGATCTCGTCCGGACTGCCGATCTCGACGTCGGCGGGCGGGTGAGCCATGCCGCCGACCGGGGACGTCTCGGTCATGCCCCAGCCCTGGACGATGCGCAACCCGTACTTCTTTTCGAAGGCGGTCATCAACGCCTCGGGAATCGCCGCGCCCCCTGACGTGCCCATCCGCAATGACGAGAGATCGATCGGATGCTGCTCGCCGTACTGCAGAATGCCGGCCCAGATTGTGGGGACGGCTGAGGCCAGCGTCGAACGCTCGGCCGCGATGAACTCCGTGATCGGGCCGGGCATCATGTGCGGCCCGGGCAGGTGCAGCGTCGCGCCCGACAGGAACGCCCCGAACGGGATGCCCCACGCGTTGACGTGGAACATCGGCACGAACATCAGCACCCGGTCGGACTCGACGGTGCCGGTGACCGAGGCGGCCATCGTCGCGAGCGCATGCAGGTACGTCGAGCGGTGCGAGTACACGACCCCCTTCGGGTCGCCGGTCGTGCCGCTGGTGTAACACATCGACGCCGCCGACCGTTCGTCCAACTCGGGCCAACTGAAACCGGGCTCCTCGGCGGCGAGCAACTCGTCGTAGCGCAGCACGGTGGCGGCGCCTAGGGCCGAGACATCACCGTCGCCGACCACGATGTAGACCTTGACGCTGCGCAGTTCCGCGGCGACAGGGGCCAGCGCGGGCAGCAGGCTGGCGTCGACGATCACGACCTTGTCCTCGGCGTGATTCACGATGTGCGCCACCTGCCGGGCCGGCAGCCGGATGTTGAGCGTGTGCAGCACCGCGCCCATGCACGGCACGGCGTAGTAGGCCTCGAGGTGTTCCTGGTGGTTCCAGCAGAAGGTGGCCACTCGATCGCCGGGTTCGACCCCGAGCCGGGTGAGCGCAGCGGCCAGCCGCTCGGCGTTGCGAGCGAGCGCGCCGTAGGTGATGCGGCGGGCCGAGGTGCCCTGCCAGGTGACGCATTCGCTCTGCCCGTACACCCGCGATCCGTGCTGGAGGATCGATGTGATGGTGAGTGGGAAGTCGTCCTGCATCGTGCTCGTGATCAACTCGTCCATCCCCTCGTCAACGGACCGACTGGTCGGTACAGTACGCCTTCATGCGGACGTTCACCTCGGCCGCCGAGGTCGAAGCGGCCACCGGCGAACACCTCGGTGAAAGCGCGTGGCGGACGGTCAGCCAGGAGCAGATCAATCTGTTCGCCGACGCCACCGACGACCACCAGTGGATCCACGTCGACCCGCAGCGTGCCACCGCGGGACCGTTCGGCGCCACCATCGCGCACGGCTACTTGACGCTGTCTCTGGTGTCCGCCTTTTCCCGCGAGATCTTCGCGATCGAGGGCGTGCGGATGTCGATCAACTACGGCCTGGACCGGGTCCGGTTCCTGACTCCGGTGCGGGTGGGCTCGAGGGTGCGCAGCAGCGCGGACCTGCTCGCGGCCGTGCCCACCGATGCCGGGCTGCGCACGACTGTGCGGCACACCGTCGAGATCGAGGGCGAAACCAAGCCCGCGATGGTGGCCGATTCGCTGGCGCTGATCGTCGCCTGACGGCGCATCGAGTGAGGAGTGGGCCGGATGACCAACGCTGAACAGTTGCGCGAGCGAACACAGCAGCTGCTGGCGACCAGCGATCCGCAAGGCGACCGGTTGGAGTTCCTGCGGGCCCGCTTCGACGCCGGGCTGGCCTGGGTGCACTACCCAGTCGGGCTCGGCGGCTTGGACGCACCGCGCGCCTTGCAGGCGGTGGTCGATGCCGAGCTGGCCGCGGCGGGCGCGCCCGACAACGACCCGCGGCGTATCGGCATCGGTTTGGGCATGGCTGCGCCGACGATCCTGGTCCACGGCACCGACGAGCAGCGCCGGCGCTGGCTCCGCCCGCTCTGGACCGGCGAACAGGTGTGGTGCCAGCTGTTCAGTGAGCCGGGCGCGGGTTCGGACCTTGCCGCTCTGGGAACGCGCGCAGTGCGCGACGGGTCGGCGCCCGACGACGGGGATCGCTCCGCCGGCGAAGGCACGGCCGGCGGGGGAGACTGGCTCGTCAACGGCCAGAAGGTGTGGACGTCTCAGGCCCACGAGGCGAGCTGGGCCATCCTGGTCACTCGCACCGACCCGGACGTGCCCAAGCACCAAGGCATGACCTACTTCGTGCTCGACATGCACGCGCCGGGTGTCGAGGTGCGACCGCTGCGGCAGGTCACCGGCGAGGCCGAGTTCAATGAAGTGTTCCTGACCGACGTCCGCATCCCCGACGCACAGCGGCTCGGCGCGGTCGGTGACGGGTGGCGGGTCGCGCAGACGACCTTGATGAACGAGCGGGTGGCGATCGGCGGCGGCGCGGCTGCACGCGAGAGCGGCATGATCGCCGCGGTTGTCGACGCTTGGCGCTCGCGTCCGGAGTTGCGCACTCCGGCCGGCCACGACGAGTTGCTGCGGCTCTGGGTGGAGGCCGAGGCCACGCGGCTCACCGGCGTGCGGCTGCGCCAACAACTTGCCGCTGGGGCTCCCGGCCCCGAGGGCTCGGCGGCCAAGCTCGCGTTCGCGCGGCTGAACCAGGAGATCTCCGGCTTCGAGCTGGAACTGCTGGGCGCCGAGGGCCTGCGCTACGACGATTGGTCGAGTGATACCTGGCAGAGCGAGCGGCCGAAGTCGGTGGACTTCCTGGCCCGCTCGCCCGGCTACCGGTACCTGCGGGCCAAGGGCAATTCGATCGAGGGCGGGACGTCGGAGATCCTGCGCAACATCATCGCTGAGCGCGTCCTTGGCCTGCCTGGCGAGATCCGCGTCGACAAGAACGTCGCTTGGAAGGACCTGCCGAAGTGAGCGCCGACTTGCTGTACAGCGAGGTCGAGGAGCAACTGCGAGCCAGCGTGCGTGACCTGCTGTCCGACCGCGCGCCGTGGCCGGCCGTGCTGGCCCGCATCGAGACCGACGAGCTGTACGACCCGGCTTTGTGGCGCTCGCTCGCCGTCGACCTCGGGGCCGCCGGGCTGTCCATCGCCGAGTCGGCTGGTGGCCACGGTGCGTCGTGGCGCGAGACGGGCGTGGTCGCCGAAGAACTCGGCCGCAAAGTCGCCGGCACGCCCTTCCTCGGCAGCACTGTCCTGGCCACCGCGGCGGCCGGCGCCGTGGGTGCCCGCGAGCTCGTGGGGCGGCTGGCCACTGGCGAGGTGACCGTCGCCCTTGTGATGCCGCTGGCCGTCCGGCCCGGCACCGACGCCCCGACGAGCGTGCAGGCCGTGGACGGCCGCCTCAGTGGTTCGGTTCCCGGCGTGGGCGACGTCCGCACCGCCGATCAGCTGCTGGTGCCGGCGCTTGCCGCCGGAAAGCCGGCGCTGTTTCTCGTCGACGCGGCCGCGACCCGGCGCGACCCGCTCGGTTCGCTGGATCTGACCCGCCCGTTGTGCGACGTCACATTCGACGGCACGCCGGGTGAGCTCCTCGCGTCCGGGCCCGACGCCGCGGCGGCGTACAGCGCCGCTCTCACCGCCGGCGCGGCGGTGCTGGCCAGTGAACAAGTCGGGCTGGCGCAGTGCTGTCTGGAGTTGACGGTCGAACACCTGCTCAGTCGGTACCAGTTCGGCCGGCAGATCGGCTCCTACCAGGCGCTCAAGCACCGCATGGCCGACCTGTGGGCCGGCGTTGCGCAGGGCCGCGCGGTTGCCCGCTACGCGGTGACGTGTCTGGCGGAGGGCGACCCGGACACGGCGGTGGCCGCGTCGCTGGCGCAGGCGTACTGCTCGCCGCTGGCGGTCAAGGCAGCCGAGGAGTGCGTGCAATTGCACGGTGGCATCGGCTTCACCTGGGAGCACCCAGCGCACCTGTACCTCAAGCGGGCCAAGGCCGACGCGATCGCCCTCGGTACCGCGTCGCAGCATCGGGCTCGGCTGGCCGAGCTCGTCGACCTCCCCGCCGCCTGACTCACCTGGCGCCCTGCGCTTTTCCCCGCTGGTGCGCGCTGCTGCCAAGCCGGGATCCATGTTTTCCCCGCTGGTGACCGCTGCAGCCAAGCTCGGCCCCATGTTTTCCCCGCTGGTGACCGCTGCTGCCAAGCTCGGCCCCATGTTTTCCCCGCTGAGCACCGGTTTTGCGGCCCGAAAGCGGTCACCAGCGGGGAAAACATGATCGGCACCGGTCACTAGCGGGGAAAACCTGACGGCAGCGGTCACCAGCGGGGAAAACCTGACGGCACCGGTCACCAGCGGGGAAACCAATGCGGCCGCGGTACGGTGCGCCGGTGTGGTGGCGCCGTCGGCTGGTGGTGGGCCTAGCCGGCTCGGTCGGCGTGGTCGCGGTCGTGGGATTGAGTGCCTGCACCGCCCACGCCCATCCGCAGCCGCACTCCTCGCAGCCGTCGCACTCGTCCACGTCGAACGCTGCGTCCACCCACGCCGCGACATCACCGCCGCCAAAGACAGCCGGCGCCCCGCACGGTCACCGTCCTCGGCTCCGGCGACGTCCTCATCCACCCCCCGCTGTGGGAGCAGGCCCACGCCGACGCCCTCGCCGAGGGCCACGCCGGCTACGACTTCGGCCCGATCTATGCCGGCATCGAGGGAGTCACCCGCGGCGTCGATCTGGCGACGTGCGAGATGGAGACGCCGCTCGCGCCACCCCAAGGACCGTTCGCGGGATGGCCCGATTTCAACGCGCCGCCGCAGGTTCTCACGGCGCTGAAGCACATCGGTTACCGGACGTGCACGACCGCGTCCAATCACTCCCTCGACCAGGGCTACGCCGGCGTCCAACGCACGCTCGACGAGCTGGACGCGGCCGGCCTGAAACACACCGGCAGCGCCCGCAGCGCAGCCGAGGCCGCGACGCCGCTGATCCTGACCATGCCCAACGGCGTGAAGGTTGCCCAGTTGGCGTACGCGTTCGGCTTCAACGGCATCCCGGTGCCGGCCGGGCAGCCCTGGCTGGCCAACCTCACCGACATCCCGGCGATCCTGGCCGCGGCGCACCGAGCCAAGCGGGCCGGCGCCGACATCGTCGTGTTGTCGATGCACTGGGGCACCGAGTACGACCACCTCGCCACCGAGGAGCAGCGGGCCCAAGCCGCAACCCTGCTCGCCTCGCCGGACGTCGACGTCATCCTCGGCGATCACGCACACGTGGTGCAGCCGGCGGAACGGATCCACGGCAAGTGGGTCGTGTACTGCATGGGCAACCAGATTTCCCGGCACGCCGACCCCGTGGCCGAAAGCCGAGAAGGCATCATGCCGAAGTTCACCTTCACCGAAGTGGGGCCGCACCGGTTCCGGGTCACTAAGGCCGAAGCCATCGCCACCTGGATGGACATCTCGCCACGACTGCGGTTGGTCGACCTCCCGGTGGCACTACGCGATCGGGCGACGTCGGCCGCCGCGCGCGGCACCTACGAGCAGGCGTACAACCAGATCCGGATGTACCTAAATGCGTACGGCGCACTGCAGCAGGGTTTCCTCGTCGACCGCTGATCCGCCCAGCTCGCCGATCGTGCGGGTCAGCGCTGGTTTTCCCGGCGGTGGGCCACGTCGAGGAAAGTGCCCACGGTGACGCCGGCGAGCACGGTCGGCACCCACACCCACACCAGATAAACCGCGGTACTACCGAGCACGATCATCGCAACCGTGTAGAGCACGAATGGGATGACCACCGCTGCGGCGCAGCGAGCGCGCAGCGCCGGGTTCTCGCGCAGCAAGCGCAGGTCAGCGTGGGTCGCACCCTCGGGGCGCGGCGCGGGGGGCGCCGACCGGTCCGGGAGCTCGTCCTCGGCCACCACGGTCTCCGGCGCCCGGTCATCGGCTCCGCCGGCCTCGTCGGCACCGGGGCGCTCGGGTGCGTCGACCGTTTCGGCCTCGTCCTCGTCAGCCGCAGACAGATGGCGGGCGGGTTTGGTCGGCGGGACCGCTTCCAGGACAACGGTGGGCGCATCGGACGGATCAGGCTCCTCCTCCGGTGCCGAATGCCGTCCCATACGTGCAGTCTTTCAAATCGTCGCTCGCTGCTTCCCCCACGCCGAGGATGACGTCTTAGACTGCCGCCAGGTTGGCGACGGAGGGAGTCCGCATGCGGCACCGGGTCGGTAGGGCCGCGCGGGTTTCGGCCGCTGTCGTGGGGGCAACACTCGTGCTCACCGGCTGCGCGACGGTGGTCGACGGTTCCCCGGTCGCGCGCACCGCACCGAACGCGAATCTCGCCGTCGTCGGTGACTCCGGCGGCGCATTCGACGTCACGGTGAAGAACGCGATCAGCGACGTCCTGGCCTTCTGGAAGGTCAACTATCCGAGCATCGCGTCGGGCGCCTCGCTGCCACCGATCAAGGGTGGATTCTTCTCCGTAGACGGACAGCAGGTCGTCGACACCGGCGAGGTCAACGGCCCAGCGGCGAAGGAGGGCTGCATCGCCCGCAGCGCGAAGTTCATCGTCAACAACGCGGCGTTCTGTTTCGTGGACGACTCGATCGTGTGGGACCGGGCCAGCGAACACCTGGTGCCGGTCCTGGCCCGGACGTACGGCGATCTGCTCATCGCGCTCGCCTTCGCCCACGAGTTCGGCCACGCGTTGCAGTACCGCACCGGCAACTACAAGCTGGACCTGCCGACGATCGACTTCGAGTCCCAGGCCGACTGCGCCGCGGGCGCATTCCTGGCCAGCGTGCAGAAGAACCAGGCACCGCACTTCCGGGCCTCACCCCAGCAACTCGACCAGGCGTTGAACGGCTACCTGCAGGTCCGCGACTCCACCCCGGCTTCTCCGGACGACCTGTCGCACGGCAACGGGTTCGACCGGCTGAGCGCGGTCGAGGACGGCGCGCTGCACGGCCCGACGTTCTGCTACGCCAAGTCGTACTTCAACCGCAAGTTCACCGAGCGCCCGTTCGTCAGCGACAGCGACTACGAGAGCGGCGGGAACGAGACGCTGGCCCAGGTGCTGAATCCGGCGCCGACCCAGCCCAACGGCTCGGGCGGCGGAGGTGGGCTGCAACCGGACCTGAACCGATTCTGGAAGGCAGCGGCGCAGTCGATCAGCAAGCCCTGGCACGACGTCAAGATTGCCGAGGCCGACCACCCCAAGTGCGGCGCCGACTCGTCCAGCGAGTTCGGCTACTGCCCCGACGACAACACCGTCTACTACAGCAATGCCGAAGCGGCCAAGGCCTACCACAGTCTGGCCGACAAGAAGATCGACCCCACTACGCACAACGTGTCGGTGCTCGAGAACCAGCCTGCCGACTTCGCGCTCGGAACGCTGTTCGCGGTCGGGTGGGGCATGGCGGTGCGGCACCAATTGTTCGACCGCAGCACCGAGGACCAGTCGGCGCTGTTGGCGGCGAGCTGCTACACCGGCGCGTACGCCAAGGACATCAACCTCGAGAGCGGCAACAGCACCCATCCGTTCATCCTGTCGCCACCCGACATGGACGAAGCGACCTCGGCCATGCTCAATCTGGTTGGCGACAGTGCCACGTACGGCGCGCGGGGCACCACCGGTCTGCAGCGCATCCAGTCATTCGTGAAGGGCTACAACGGCGGCCTGTCGGTCTGCTGATGGGCACGGCTCATAACGCTGGCCCGGCCCGCTAAGTTCGAGGGATGCCCGATATCGACCCGTCCTTCCTCGCCCTGCCGGCCCGAGAGCTGGCCGGCGCTGCGCTGAACCGTGCCCGCGACCTGGGCGCCGAACACGCCGACTTCCGCCTCGAGCGCATCCGAGTGGGCACGCTGAGCCTGCGCGACGCTCACATCGACTCCAGCACCGACACCGAAGACATCGGACTGGCCGTGCGCGTCGTGCACGACGGCGCGTGGGGCTTCGCCAGCGGCATCGCCCGAACTGCTGACGCGGCGGCGCGCCTGGCCGAGCAGGCCGTCGCGACCGCGAAGGTCAGCCGGGTGCTCAGCTCCGAACCGGTCGTGCTCGCGGCCGAACCGGTCTACGACGATGTGTCGTGGGTATCGGCCTACGACGTCAATCCGTTCGAGGTTCCCGAGACGGAACGGATCGGCCGGCTTATTGAACTTTCCGAGCGGCTGATGTCGGCCGACGGCGTCGATCACGTCGACGCCCGGCACATGCAGATGCTGGAGAACAAGTTCTACGCCGACACCGCCGGCACGATGACGACGCAGCAACGAGTGCGAGTGCATCCGCAGTTCACGGCCGTCAACGTCGACCGCGGTGCCGGGGCGTTCTCCTCGATGCGCACGATCGCACCGCCTGTCGGCCGCGGCTGGGAGTACCTCTGCGGCACGGGTTGGGACTTCGACGCCGAGATCGCCGAGTTGCCGGGCCTGCTGGCCGAACACGTCAAGGCCCCGAGCGTCGAAGCCGGCCGCTACGACCTCGTGATCGAGCCGTCCAACCTGTGGTTGACGATTCACGAGTCGATCGGGCATGCGACCGAACTCGACCGCGCCCTTGGCTACGAAGCCGCCTATGCCGGCACGTCCTTCGCGACGCTGGACAAGCTGAACGCCCTCGCCTACGGCAGCCCGGTCATGAACGTCACGGGCGACCGCACCGTGCCGCACGGGCTGGCCACGATCGGCTACGACGACGAGGGCGTGGCCACCAGCGAGTTCCCCATCATCCGCGACGGAACGCTCGTCGGCTACCAGTTGAATCGGCAGATGGCCGAGGCCAACGGCTTCGGCCGCTCCAACGGCTGCGCCTACGCCGACTCGGCCGGGCACATTCCCCTGCAGCGGATGGCCAACGTCTCCCTGCAGCCGGCGCCGGACGGCCCGTCCACCGAGGAGCTCATCAGCCGGGTCGAGCGCGGCATCTACATCGTCGGTGATCGGTCCTGGTCCATCGACATGCAGCGGTTCAACTTCCAGTTCACCGGCCAGCAGTTCCACCGCATCGAGAACGGCCGCCTTGTCGGGCAACTGCGCGACGTCGCGTACCAGGCGACGACCACCGACTTCTGGGGGTCGATGGAGGCCGTCGGCGGCCCGGAGACCTACGTCCTCGGCGGCGCGTTCAACTGCGGGAAGGGCCAGCCCGGGCAGGTGGCCGCTGTGTCACACGGCTGTCCGACCGCACTGTTCCGCGACATCAACGTTCTCAACACCGTTTCGGAGGGTGGCCGATGAGCACTCCCCAGGACTTCGTCGAGGCCGCGCTCGGCCAGTCGAGCGCAGACGGGTGCGCGGTCGTCGCGGCCGAGCACTCGGAGACCAACCTGCGCTGGGCCGGCAACAGCCTGACGACCAACGGCCAGATGCACTCGCGCAGTGTCACGGTGATCTCGACGTTCGACGGTCCGGACGGCACCAGCGCCGGCGTCGTCACCCGTTCGGTGAGCAACGACGACGAGCTGGCCGAACTGGTCCGCGCGTCGGAACGGGCCGGCCGTGACGCAGGCCCGGCCGACGACGCGGCGCCGCTCGTCGACGCCTACGAACACGACGACGACTGGTCGAACGATCCGGCGGAGACCAGCGTCGAGGTGTTCGAGCGATTCGCACCGGAGCTCGGCGCCGCCTTCGATCGCTGGAAGAAGTCCGACCGGCTGCTCTACGGCTTCGCCGAGCATCAGCTGACGTCGTACTTCGTCGGCACGTCGACCGGGCTGCGTCGCCGCTTCGACCAACCCGACGGCCGGCTCGAGGTCAACGGCAAGTCCACCGACTACAGCCGCTCGGTCTGGTCGGGCGTCCACACCCGCGACTTCGCCGACATCGAGGTCGACGCGGTTGTCGACGCGCTCGACCGCCGGCTGGACTGGGCCGCGAAGCGGGTTGAGCTGCCGGCCGGACGCTACGAGACGATCCTCCCGCCTTCTGCCGTCGCCGACTTCATGATCTACGCGTACTGGACCGCGTCGGCCCGCGACGCCGAGGAAGGCCGCAACGTCTACTCGCGAAGCGGCGGCGCCACGCGCATCGGTGAACAGCTGTCGGCGCTGCCGCTGACGCTGCGTTCGGATCCCGCGGCTCCCGGCTTGCAGTGCCCCCCGTTCGAGGTCGCGACCGAATCCGAGGGCGGCCTGCAGTCGGTATTCGACAACGGGATGCCGATTCCGGCCACGGACTGGATCACCGACGGGACGCTCGCCAACCTCGCCCGCACTCGGGCCTGGGCTACGAAGACCGGCACCGAGCCCCGGCCCTACGTCGACAACCTGATCCTCGACGGCGGCGGCAGCGCCGACCTCGAGGAGATGATCGCCGGCACCGAGCGCGGTCTGCTGTTGACGTGCCTCTGGTACATCCGCGAGGTCGACCCGCAGACGCTGCTGCTTACCGGCCTGACCCGTGACGGCGTTTACCTGGTCGAGAACGGTGAGGTGCAGGGCGCGGTGAACAACTTCCGCTTCAACGAATCGCCGATCGACCTGCTGGGCCGGATCACCGAGGTCGGGCGCACGGAGCCGACGCTGTCGCGGGAGTGGAGTGACTATTTCCGCCGCACCGCCATGCCGGCGATTCGGGTGCCCGACTTCAACATGTCGACGGTGAGCCAGGCCTCCTAGCCGCTGGCGCGGGTCAGCAGCCGCAGGTGTAGTACGTGATGTCCCAGTGGCTGCCCTCGTCGCAGTAGAGGTTGCCCGATCCGGCCTGCCATTGCGGGTAGCCGTCACCGCGGTTGCCAATACGCGTGAACGCACTGTGGATGTAGCCGTCAATGCAGCTGTTGTGGGAGATGTCGATCTTGTAGCCGTTGTAGTGGCTGTAGGTACCGCTGGCGTGACCGACCTCGGTTCCACCGGTGATGTGGATGGCGCATCCGCTGGCGTGCTTCAAGGTGATCGCGCCGGACACCGTGCTCTGGTTGATCTGCGAGAACGACGTGCAGGTGGGATTCGAGCGGGTGGTGCAGCCGCCACTGGAGCTCCACGTGATGCCGGCCGCGCTCAATTGTGATGCCGCCTGGGCTTGGGTCAGTTTGGTGACGGCCGACGCGGGCGCGCTGACGGCGAACAACCCGAGACAGGTGGCCAGCAGCCCGACGACCAGGACGGCGATTCGGTTTCTCATCATTGCCCCCAACAATTCTTGGTTGAATTCAGGGCCGGAAGCCGCCGACGGCAAGCAGCGCGGGGACGCCTCCTCGGTGAAACCTGGCTCACATACCCTCCCGTACTTCTCACAAAGCGTCAATTGCGCATATCCGGCAGACCTATCCTCCGCCGCCCGAAAATCCGAGCGTCGGGACCGCCGGCAAATGAAAGGGTGGTTCGATGACGCCGTTCGAGCTGCCGGCGAATCTGCTCCGCGAGCTGCACCGCGAGGACGCGCCCGAGTTCGAGCCGTGGGTGGCCTCCCTGCCTGCCGTCGTCGCCGAGGTGGCCGAGCGGTGGTCGCTGATCCTGGACCGCCCTTACCAGCCCGGTGGGCAGTGCTCGTGGGTCGCGCCGGTTCGCGACCCGTCCGGGCGCGACGTGGTGCTCAAGGTGAGCTGGCGGCACTTCGAGGCCCGCGACGAGGCGGCCGGCCTCACGGCCTGGGCCGGCAACGGTGCCGTGCTGGTGCACGTGGCCGAGTCCTTCGACCAGACGAGCGCGCTGCTGCTCGAACGGTGCGTGCCCGGCACAACCCTCAAGCAACGTCCGGAGCCGGAGCAGGACGTCGTCGTCGCCGGCCTGCTCCGCCGGTTGTGGCCGGCGCCGACCAGCGGGCACCCCTTCCGCCCGCTGCAGCAGATGTGCGACCAGTGGGCCGACAGCTTCGACGCCACTACGCGGGACCGTCCGAACCTCGACCCCGGCATCGCCCGCGCCGGAATCGAGCTGTTCCGCACGCTGCCCGGTACCGCGGAGCGCACCGCGCTGCTGGTCACCGACCTACACGCCGAGAACGTGCTGCGGGCGCAGCGCGAGCCCTGGCTGGTGATCGATCCCAAGCCCTACGTCGGGGACCCGACCTACGACGCCCTGCAGCACATGCTCAACTGCGAGGAGCGGTTGTTCACCGACCCGGTCGGGTTTGCCCACCGGCTGGCCGATCTGCTCGACCTCGATCCGGCCCGGCTGCTGCTCTGGTTGTTCGCCCGCTGCGTCCAGGAGTCCCCGCACGATCCGCCACTGGGTGAACTAGCCGCGCGCCTGGCTCCCCGTTGACAGCCCGACCCTCCGTGCCCTGGGGACGCTGATTTCAGAATTCGTTGTTGCGGCGCAGGCTGTGCGGTCGGCCGTCCGGATCGTAGAAGGTTCGGTACAGCGGCGTAGCCCACGCGAGGGTGCGGCGCGGGAGCCTCGGCTGCCGGTAGGGCCGCACCCGGCCGGGCGGGCGCTCGCCCTGCCGCCCCGCGTCGTGCCATCGCTGCAAACGCTCTCCGCTGCGGGCGAACGCGTCGAACGCTGCCAGCGGGTCGACCAGGTCGTCGTCGTCGCCGTCCACACGGTCGAGATGCTCGCGGGCCAGTTCGAGGCGCAGGTCCCGGGCGAACCGGCGCGCGCCGTCACCGAAGCGGTCGATGCTGCGCGGCTCACGAGTGTCGCGCTGCTCGTCGAGCACCGCGCAGGACAGCTCGGAGTCGTGCGTCCACGAGCGCCGGTTGACGTTGTCCGAGCCGACCGATGCCCACACGTCGTCGATGACGCAGACCTTGGCGTGGACGTACACGGGCGTGCCGGCGTGGTTCTCGAGCCCGTACACGGCCACCCGGTCGCCACCGGCGGCCCGGATCAGGTCCAGCGCCTGCTGCCGGCCAACCAGGTTCGGCGGCATCGAGATCCGGCCGTCCTGGTCGGGATACCGAGGAATCACGGCGATCAGGTGCAGGTCCGGGTTGTCGACCAATGCGTCGGCAAAGCAGCGGGCAATGTCGCCACCCCAGAAGTACTGGTCCTCGACGTAGATGAGGCTGCGGGCATTGCCGACGACCTTGCGGTAGGCGCGGGCGACGCTCCGCTCGCCCTGCGGCGCGAACGGGTATCCGCGGCTGCGAGCTGGATAGGTTCGCAGCACCTGCACCGCGTGCGTTCCGCACGGCGCCGGGTCGGGCAGCTGTTCGGGCAGCCGGTCGGCGTGGTCGTCGTCGTGGCGCAGCGTGTCGCCGACCCGGTGCAGCGGATTACGGCTGAGGGGGGTGGGGTCGGTCCAGCGTTCCCGGAAGGACGCCTCGATGTCGCCGACCGCCGGCCCCCGGATCGCCAACTGCGCGTCGTGCCACGGTGGTCGCTCGCCGTACACCGCGGCCATCGGCTGACGCTGCGGATCGCCGCCGTGCGCACTGTCGTCGTGGCGGCTGTGGCACAAGTCGATGCCGCCGGCGAACGCGACGTCGGAGTCCGGTCGGCCGGGGTGGCGCAGTACGACGTACTTCTGGTGGTGCGATCCCCCGGGGCGCACGCGCATGTCCAGCAGGCACTCCCCGCCGGCCGCCTCGATCTTCTCACCGAGGTGACGGTTCTCCGCGGCGCTGAAGGCAAACCGGTCCAGGTGCGAGCGCCAGATCAGGCCCTTGACCACGACATCGCGCGCGGCCGCCTGACCGAGAACCCGGGAGATCTCGGTGCCCGGCCCGGCCAGGCGCTCGTCGGGATCCCCGCGCCAGTCGGTGAACAGCAGCAGATCACCCGAGCGCAGTTCCTCGACACAACGCAGTAGTTCGGCGAAGTACCTGGTGCCGTGAACGAGGGGCCGCACGTCGTTGCCGGTCGTCCAGGCAATGCCGCCGTGCCGGCGGTCGATCGCGGTGTTCGGATTGCCGCGTTCGTCGCCCTCGAGCAGCCAGCGTTGCACGTTCACCTCCCCTGTCTAGCCCATGCCGGCCAGGTCCCAGACGTTGGGCCGCCGACCGTCGGCGTGGGCTGACGGTAAAGGATTCGTCGCTGTGACGAGGCCCGCAGCTGCTGAGCAGGCCTGTAAACGCTGCCAACGCCTAAACTTTGCGGAATTCCCACGTACCGGCGCCGGCTCGCACCCGGCGCATTGTCAGCGTTGACACGCGAGGAGATTTTCATGACGGCAGGCACGATTCCGGGTCTTGATTCGGCCCCCACCACCCACGCCCGACTGCTCAGCTGGGTTCGCGAAACCGCAGAGCTGACCCAGCCGGAGGAGATCGTGTGGGTGGACGGGTCACCGGAGGAGTGGACCCGCATCACCGACCTGCTCGTCGCCAACGGCACGTTCACCCGGCTCAACGCCGACAAGAAGCCGAATTCGTTCTACTGCGCCTCCGATCCCAGCGACGTGGCCCGCGTCGAAGACCGCACGTTCATCTGCAGCCGGGATTCGCGCGACGCCGGTGCCACCAACAACTGGATGGACCCGGACGACATGAAGGCCATCCTGACCGAACGCTTCCGCGGCTCGATGCGCGGTCGCACGATGTACGTGCTGCCGTACTGCATGGGCCCGCTCACGGCCGATGCGCCAATGCTCGGCGCCGAGATCACCGACTCGCCGTACGTCGTCGCGTCGATGCACATCATGACCCGCTTGGGCACCAAGGCGTTGGAGTTGTTCGGCGACGACCGGCCGTTCGTCCCGGGCGTGCACTCCGTCGGTGCGCCCCTCGAGCCCGGTCAGGCCGACGTGCCGTGGCCCTGCAACGACACCAAGTACATCGTGCACTTCCCCGAAGAGCGCCTGATCTGGTCGTACGGCTCGGGCTACGGCGGCAATGCCCTGCTGGGCAAGAAGTGTTACTCGCTGCGCATCGCCTCGGTGCAGGCACGCGACGAGGGCTGGCTGGCCGAGCACATGCTCATCGCCAAGGTCATCTCACCGGAGAAGACGGTGCACTACATCGCGGCGGCGTTCCCGTCGGCCTGCGGCAAGACGAACCTCGCGATGCTCGAGCCGACGCTGCCGGGTTGGAAGCTCGAGACGATCGGCGACGACATCGCCTGGATCCGCATCGGCGACGACGGCCGCTTCTACGCGGTCAACCCGGAGAACGGCTTCTTCGGCGTCGCGCCGGGCACCGACTGGCACACCAACCCCAACGCGATGAAGACCATCGCGAAGGGCAACTCGCTGTTCACCAACGTGGCCCTGACCGACGACGGCGACATCTGGTGGGAGGGCATGGGCGAACCCCCGGCGCACCTCACCGACTGGAAGGGCCGCGACTGGACGCCGGAGTCCTCGGAACCGAGCAGCCACCCGAACTCGCGCTATTGCACGCCCATCGCGCAGTGCGACACCCGCGCGCCCGAATGGGACGACCCGAACGGCGTACCACTCGACGCCATCTTCTTCGGGGGACGTCGCCGCGACACCGTCCCGCTGATCACCGAGGCCCGCGACTGGCAGCACGGGGTGTTCATGGGCGCGACGCTGTCCTCGGAGACGACAGCAGCGGCTACCGGCCAGGTCGGCGTGGTGCGTCGCGACCCGATGGCCATGCTGCCCTTTATCGGCTACAACGCCGGCGACTACTTCGCGCACTGGATCGAGGTCGGCAAGGGTGCTGACGCGGCCAAGTTGCCGAAGATCTTCTACGTGAACTGGTTCCGCCGCGACGCCGACGGCGGCTTCCTCTGGCCGGGCTTCGGCGAGAACATCCGGGTGATGAAGTGGGCGCTCGAGCGCATCGCGGGCACCGCGGCTGCCCTCGACACACCCATCGGCCGGGTGCCCACGCCGGAAGCACTTGACGTCAACGGCCTCGACCTCGCGCCGGACAAACTGCAGGCCGCGCTCGCCGTGCACGTCGACGACTGGAAGCAGGAGATCACCGACATCGAGGAATGGTTCGACAAGATCGGCGCGGCGTTGCCGACCTCGATGCGCGACGAACTCGATGCCCTCAAGCTCCGGCTGAACTCCTAGCCCCGGCGCCCGATTAGTGGGTGCCGAGGTTGTAGAGGGTCAGGGCGGCCACAGTGTGCGAGTCGGCCAGCTCGCCGTTGCGCACCATGGCCAGCACCTCCGGCTCCGCGAACCACTTGTGCACCATGCCCTGTTCGGTGTCCTCGCGGTTCGGTGACCCGGGCGTCAAGTCAGTCGCCAGGAACACGTCGAAGGATTGGCTGCTGTAGCCGTACGCGCCGAACAGGCGGCCGAGTCGCGTCCATCGACCGGCACTCAGGCCGGTCTCCTCGGCCAGCTCAGCCTTCGCGAGTTCGGCCGGCGGGCCGCTGCGCCCCGGTGGCCAACCGCCCTGCGGAAACTCCCACTGCCGACTGCCCACCGCGTAGCGATACTGCTGCACCAGCCAGAACCCGTCGTGCTCCCACGGCAGGACGGTGACGAAGTCCGGCTTCTCCACCACCGCGTATGTGCTGATCGCGCCGTCGGCATATTCGACCTCGTCCTCGCGCAGCCGCAGCCAGGGGCTCGCGTAGACCTCCCGGCTGCTGCGCTGCCTGATCTCGTCCACGCCGACGAGCCAACCATCTCCCGCTGTGGAGCCGAAATCGGCTTGCTCCCGCCGGTAACGTCGACAAACCGTGAGAACCGGAAGCAAGCTACTCACCGTCATGCGGGCCACCCTTGTTGTTGCGGTGGCGTCGGCGTGACCAATGACCCAGTACTTGCCGCGGAACGCTCCCATTTGGAGACCGCCCGCCGCTGCCTGGCCGAGATGCAGGTCCGCGCCGACGCGATCGCCGACTACGGGGTCGACGAACTGGCCAGCCAGTCGCTGGGCAAGTTGCGGGCCCAGCGACTGCGGGCCCTGGCCGCCGATCCGGACGCCCCGCCGTTCTTCGGACGCACCGACCGGGACGCCGAAGGACCAGCCGGCGGGGTCGAGACGTTCCACATCGGCCGACGGCACATCCGCGACGACAACGGCGATCCCGTCGTCATCGACTGGCGGGCGCCGATCGCGCGAGCGTTCTACCGGGCGACTCCGACCGACCGGATGGGGGTGCAGCTGCGGCGCCGGTTCGGGTTCCACCGCACTGCCGAAGGTTCGGAGCTGACGTCTTTCGAGGACGAGCACCTCAACCGGGGCGAAGCCCTCGGGCTGCGATCCGACCTGCTGCGCGAGGAGATCGAACGTCCGCGTGTCGGGCCGATGCGCGACATCGTCGCCACTATCCAGCCCGACCAGGACGACCTGGTCCGTGCCGACCTCGACACCTCGTTGTGCATCCAGGGCGCACCAGGTACCGGCAAGACCGCGGTCGGCCTGCACCGGGCCGCCTACCTGCTCTACACCTACCCCGAGCGGTTGCGGCGTTCCGGTGTGCTCGTCGTTGGTCCGAACCGCGCATTCCTGCACTACATCGCGCAGGTCTTGCCGTCGCTCGGCGAAGGCGGCATCCAGCAGACGACCGTCGACGGGCTGATGTCGTGGCCGGTGCGCGCGGACGAGCCGGCCGGTCTCGCCACGCTGAAGGGCGACGCCCGGATGGCAGAAGTGCTGCGGCGGGCCGTGCTCAGCCACGTGGCCAAGCCGACCGACGACGTGGTGGCGATCGTCGGGACGAAGCGCTATCGCATCGGGGCGCACCACCTCCGCCGCTACGTCGACGATGCCCGGCGGGCGTTATCGGATGGGCTGCGCTGGTCGATCGCGCGCGAGCGGCTGCGCTCGCAGGTGGCCGAGGACGTGCGGCGGCAACGCGAAGATGCCGGTGGCGCGCCAAGCGACGCCGACACCGGCAAGGTCGCGCGCTCGCAAGCGGTGCGGGAGTTCGTCGACGCCGTCTGGCCGGCGCTGTCAGCCCCGGCCCTGTTGGCTCGCCTTTACGACGACCCTGAATTCCTGCGGCGCTGCTCGGCGTCTCTTTTCACCGACGACGAGCGCGGTCGGCTGTCCCGGCCGGCGCCGCGATCGCTGAAGTCGATCCGCTGGACCGCCGCCGACGCGGTGCTGCTCGACGAATTGGACGGGTTGTTGACCGGCGCTTCGTCGTACGTGCACGCGGTCGTCGATGAGGCGCAGGACCTGTCGGCCATGCAGTGCCGCGCCATCGCCCGCCGCTGTCCGACCGGGTCGGTGACCGTGCTCGGCGACCTGGCCCAGGCCACCAGCCCTTGGGCGCCCGGTGATTGGCCCAGCACTCTGCGCCATCTCGGTCATGACGAGGCCAAGGTCCGGCCGCTGACCGCCGGTTACCGCGTGCCCGGCGAAGTACTCGACGTGGCCAACCGACTGCTGCCGCACATTGCCACCGGTGTTCCTCCGGCGACATCGGTTCGAGCCGGCCGGGACGCGCTGCACTTCGCCCCGCTCACGGCGCTGGTCGAGGAGACGAAGCGCTGCCTGGCCGTCGAAGGATCCGTGGGCGTCATCGCGCCGGACGCACGAGCGCAGGACGTCCTCGGCGAGTTGCTGGCCGCCGGGATCGAGGCCGAAACGCTCGACGCCGATGCCGATCCGCGAGTCTCCGTCGTGCCCGCTGCCGAGGCCAAGGGCTTGGAGTTCGACTCGGTGGTGCTCGTGGAGCCGGCCGCCATCGTCGCCGGCGAAGCCACCCGGCCGGCGGGACTGCGCCGCCTCTATGTCGTGCTCACCCGCGCCGTCTCGCGGCTGGCCGTCCTGCACGACGAGCCCCTGCCGCCGGAACTGCTTGCCTGAGACGGCGCCTGGACGCCCGTGACGGCGATCACGGATATGGTAGGAACCCCTGGGTATCTCCGTTGGTGCGCCACCCCTGTACGAACGGAAGCCCTGTCGCCAAGTAACCCGCGCGGCGTGGTAACCCCACCCCGCGCGTCGTACGCGAGGAGTGGTCGATGACCGAGCACGTACGTGCCGTTCAGCCTGAGCCGGACATGGTCCAACTGCTCACCCCGGAAGGCCAGCGCGTCGAGCATCCCGACTACCCGCTCGACATCACCGACGACGAGATCGCCGCGCTCTACCGCGACCTCGTGCTGGTGCGCCGCATCGACACCGAGGCCATCGCATTACAGCGCCAGGGCGAGCTCGGACTGTGGGCCTCGCTGCTCGGTCAGGAAGCCGCCCAGGTCGGCGCCGGCCGCGCGCTCAAGAAGCACGACATGGCCTTTCCCACGTACCGCGAGCACGGGGTCGCGTGGTGCCGCGACGTCGATCCGCTCGTCCTGTTGGGCTTGTTCCGCGGCACCAACCTCGGCGGGTTCAACCCGCACGAGCACAACTTCAACCTGTACACGATCGTCATCGGCGCGCAGACGCTGCACGCCACCGGCTACGCGATGGGCGTCGTGCGCGACGGCGCGGTGGGCACCGGCGACCCGGAACGCGACACCGCCGTCCTCGCCTTCTTCGGCGACGGCGCCTCGAGTCAGGGCGACGTCAACGAGGCGTTCGTCTTCTCCGCGGCCGGCAACCTGCCGGTCGTCTTCTTCTGCCAGAACAACCAGTGGGCGATCAGCGAACCGGTCGCCACGCAGAGCCGAGTGCCGCTTTACCAGCGTGCCAGCGGCTTCGGGTTCCCGGGCGTACGCATCGACGGCAACGACGTGCTGGCCAGCCTGGCCGTCACCCGCAAGGCACTCGACGACGCCCGCAATGCCCAGGGCCCGACGCTCATCGAGGCCTTCACCTACCGGATGAACCCGCACACGACCAACGACGACCCGCGCCGGTACCGCCTCGGCAGCGAGGCCGAGACCTGGAAGCTCAAGGATCCCATCGAGCGGGTGAAGGCCTACCTCGCGCGCGAAGCCAAGATCCCGGCCGACTTCTTCGCCGAACTCGAGCAGGAGTCCAAGCGGCTGGCCGAGCACATCCGCACCGGCTGCCGCGCGCTGCCGAACCCCACGCCGGAGTCGGTGTTCGACAACGTCCACGTCGAGATGCCCGACGACCTGCGCGAGCAGCGCGAGGACTTCGCGCAGTTCGTGAACTCGCTCGAGGAAGAGGTGCCGGCATGACGGGTCCAGCTACGGCGCCGCTGACTCTCGCGAAAGCGCTCAACGACGGCCTGCGCAAGGCGATGGAGGACGACCCCAAGGTCATCATCATGGGCGAGGACGTCGGCAAGCTCGGCGGCGTCTTCCGGGTGACCGACGGCCTGCAGAAGGACTTCGGCGAGGACCGCGTCATCGACACGCCGCTCGCCGAGTCCGGCATCATCGGCACGGCGGTCGGCCTGGCCATCCGCGGCTACCGCCCGGTGTGCGAGATCCAGTTCGACGGGTTCGTCTTCCCCGGCTTCGACCAGATCGTCAGCCAGGTCGCGAAGATCTACAACCGCTCGGCCGGCCTGGTGCGCATGCCGATCACCATCCGCATTCCCTTCGGCGGGGGCATCGGCGCCGTAGAGCACCACAGCGAATCGCCAGAGGCCTACTTCGCCCACACGGCCGGGTTGAAGGTCGTGGCCTGCTCGAACCCGTCCGATGCGTACTGGATGATCCAGCAGTCCATCGCCTCGGATGATCCGATCATCTTCTTCGAGCCCAAGCGCCGGTATCACGCGGCGAAGTCCGCGATCGAGCCCGAGCCCCACCCGCTGCACGAGGCCCGGATCGTCCGCCCGGGCCGGGACGTCACCGTGCTCGCCTACGGGCCGATGGTTGCGATGGCGCTGGAATCGGCCGTCGTGGCGGCCGAGGACGGCCACGAGCTCGAGGTCATCGACCTGCGCTCGATCTCTCCGCTCGACCTGCCGACCGTGCTCGAGTCGGTCCGGAGTACCGGGCGGCTGGTCATCGTGCACGAGGCGCCGCACAGCTTCGGCGTCGGCGCCGAGATCGCGGCCCGAGTGCAAGAGCAGGCCTTCTACTCCCTCGAGGCACCGGTGTTGCGCGTGTCCGGCTACGACACGCCCTACCCGCCGAGCCGCCTCGAGAACGAGTGGCTGCCCAACGTCGACCGCATCCTCGATGCCGTCGACCAGAGTCTGGAGTACTGACGGTGGGCGAGATCAAACAGTTCAAGCTCCCTGACCTCGGCGAAGGGCTGACCGACGGCGACATCCTGAAGTGGATGGTCGCGGTCGGCGACACCGTCGAGGTCAACGACCCGATCGCCGAGGTCGAGACAGTCAAGGCTGCGGTCGAGCTGCCCTCGCCGTTCGCCGGCGTCGTCACCGCGCTGCACGCCGCCGAGGGCGACACCGTGCCGGTCGGGGCCCCGATCATCTCCATCGAGACCGCTCCCGGCACCGAAGCTGCTCCGGTCGCCGTCACGCCGGCCGCCCCGCCGGCGACGGTGGGCAGCTCGAGCGAGGACATGGTGCCGGAGCCGCCGTCCCCGGCAAGTGGCGCCGAGATCGGGGTGGCTGAAGAGCGGCAGATGACGCTGGTGGGCTACGGGCCGCAAGAAGGTGGCACCGGTCGTCGGCGGCGCCGCAAGTCCGGCGCCGAGCCGGTAACGACGTCGGCCCAGCCCGCCTTCGACGTGCCGCCATCCGCGCCGGCCGAGCCCGCCGTCGAGTTGCCACCGCGCACGGGACACACGGTGCTGGCCAAACCGCCGGTGCGCAAGTTGGCCAAGTCGCTCGGCGTCGACCTCGCGACCGTGCCGGCCACCGGCCCGAACGGAACGGTGTCCCGTGACGACGTCGCCGCCGCGGCCGGCGCCCGAGTGGACAGTTACCCGTCGAGTGGGCAACTGCAACCGTCCACTCGACGGGCGAGTGACCACTCGGCCCGCGAGACCCGGATCCCGATCAAGGGCGTGCGCAAGCACACCGCGGCCGCCATGGTGGCGTCGGCGTTCACCGCGCCCCATGTCACCGAGTTCGTCACGATCGACGTCACCGCGATGATGGAACTGCGTGACCGGGTAGCGGCCCGGCGCGATTTCCGCGACGTGAAGGTCTCGCCGCTGCTGTTCGTGGCGAAGGCGGTGATTCTGGCTGCGCGGAAGACACCGGAGATCAACGCCACCTGGGACGACGCCGCCGGCGAGATCGTCCTCAAGCACTACGTCAACCTCGGTATCGCCGCGGCCACCGAACGCGGGCTGATCGTGCCGAATATCAAGGACGCCGACACGCTGTCTCTGCGCGAGCTGGCCGAGGCGGTCGGCGTGCTGACCGACGTTGCCCGCTCCGGCCGCACGTCTCCGGCCGACATGGCCGGTGGCACGATCACGATCACCAATGTGGGCGTCTTCGGCGTCGATACCGGCACGCCGATCCTCAACCCGGGCGAGACGGGCATTGTCGCCTTCGGGGCGGTGCGGCGGATGCCATGGGTGCTCGCGGCCGGGGGCGCGGAGCACATCGAGCCGCGGTGGGTCACCCAGTTGGCCGTCTCGTTCGACCACCGGGTCGTCGATGGGCAACAGGGATCACAATTCCTTGCCGACGTGGCGGCAATCCTTACAGATCCAGGCCTAGCGCTGCTTTAGACCGCGATATCATTAGAGCCTGCCCGGAATATAGGCGGCGGATCTTCGGTTGAACAGGTATTCTCGTTAATGAGACGACCGAGGGAGGTCCGACATGTCCACCACGAGCAATATGCGGCGCAAGCTCCGTCAACGCCGCGAACACCGTCAGTTCGAGTCCGCGCTGCGCAACGCGTCGCCAGCCATGCAGCAGGAGTTGCTGGCCGCGGCCACCCGCCAGTTCACTCGCTGACCCCACGGTCAGCTCGGTCGAGCGCGTGACGACCCCCCGAGTCCGCGCCCCCGAGCTGACTGCATCTGGCGGCTGGTTCAACACCGCCGCACCCCTAACGCTCGCGTCTCTGCGCGGGCGTTTTGTGGTTCTGGACTTCTGGACATTTGCCTGCGCGAACTGCCTGCACGTCCTCGACGAATTGCGCCCGCTCGAGGCGAAGTACGGCGACGTCCTGACCGTCGTCGGCGTCCATTCGCCGAAGTTCGCCCACGAGGCCGAGCCGGAGGCGGTCGGGGACGCCATCGAGCGCTACGAGGTGCACCACCCGGTCGTGAACGATCCCGACCTGCGGCTGTGGCAGCAGTACGCCGTGCGGGCCTGGCCCACGCTCGTCCTGATCGATCCCGAGGGTTACGTCGTCGCCCAAGCTGCGGGCGAGGGACAGGTCAGCGCGCTCGACGCGACGATCGCCGCACTTTTGGGCACCTACGAGGCCCGGGGAACGCTCTCGCGCAGCGACGGCCCGTACGTCGCCCCGGCCCCGCAGCCGTCCACACTGCGGTTCCCGGCCAAGGCGGTGCTGTTGCCGGCGGCCCGCACCGGCCGGAGCGCCGATTCCGTGCTGGTGGCCGACGCCGGTCATCATCAACTCGTCGAACTCGCCCTCGACGGCGAGACGGTGCTGCGCCGCATCGGATCCGGCCGGCGCGGCCGCCGCGACGGCTCGGCCGAGGAAGCCGCCTTCGCCGAACCCAACGGGCTCGCCCTGTTGCCCGTCGGAGTGGCGCCATTCGACGTCGCCGTCGCGGACACCGCGAACCATGTGCTGCGCGGATTGCGGCTTGCTGACGGCGCGGTCATCTCCACCCTCGACCTGCCCGAAGCCCTGGCCGGTGTCCGCACGATCACCGGCGAGATCCCGGCCGTGCTCTCGCCGTGGGACGTCGCCTGGTGGCCGGCACTGGGCCGCCTTGTGGTTGCCGCGGCTGGCGTGCACCTGCTGCTGGCGGTCGACCCGGTCTCGGGGGTTACCGAGGTTCTCGCCGGTACTACCGTCGAGGGCTTACGCGACGGGCCGGCGCTCGATGGCTGGCTGGCCCAGCCGTCCGGGCTGGCAGTCGACGGCGACCGCGTCTGGTTCGTCGATGCCGAGACGTCGGCGCTGCGCTATCTGGCGTCCAACCTGACCCTGCACACCGTTGTCGGGGAAGGGCTCTTCGACTTCGGCCACGTCGACGGACCCGCGGCGACCGCGCGGTTGCAGCATCCGCTCGGGGTGGCCGTGCTGCCCGACGTCGACGGTGGCGCTTCAGTCGCCGTCCTCGACACCTACAACGGCGCGGTGCGGCGCTACGACGAAGTCAGCGCGACGGTGAGCACGCTGGCTACCGACCTGGCCGAGCCGTCGGGTGCGGTGCTCGTCGACGGCGAACTCGTCGTCGTCGAGTCGGCCGCGCACCGGCTGGTGCGGGCGGTGCCGCGGACCTCGCTCGTGTCCGGCGAGGCGTTGCGGACTCAGCGGCCGGTCACCGTGGTGGCTCCGGGGCCGCTGCGGTTGGACGTGCTGTTCACCCCGGCGGACGGGCGGAAGCTGGACGACCGCTTCGGGCCGTCGACCCAGCTGATGGTCAGCTCGTCGCCAGCCGAACTGCTGGTCGACGGTGCCGGCGATTCCGTCGATCTGAGCCGCGCGCTCTCCCTGTCCGACGCGGTGCCGGTGGGCGTGCTGCATGTGACGGCGCAGGCCGCATCGTGCGACGACGCTGCGGCCGTGGAGCATCCGGCCTGTTACTTGAGCCGCCAGGACTGGGGCGTGCCCATCCACGTTTCGCCCGGTGGCGCCGACGAGTTGCGGCTCGTCCTGCTCGGCTGAGCGGGTTGCGCGGTCGGCGGGCTTGAGTTGAAGCGAACTTCAACATGTCTAATGAACGGGTACGTACGACAGCCCTAGCCCGAGGAGCACGGTGAGCGCGTTCAGACCAGCGGAGATCGACTACCTGAACGACCAATTCATCGGCCGGCTGGCCACTGCCAGTACCGACGGCAAACCACACGTCGTACCTGTCTCGTTCACGTACAACGCCGAACTCGACACCATCGACATCGGCGGGCACAACTTCGGCGCCCGCAAGAAGTTCCGCGACGTGCAGCGCAATCCCTGGGCGGCGATCGTCGTCGACGATCTGGTGTCAACGCAACCGTGGACCGTGCGGATGATCGAGGTCCGCGGCCGGGCCGAAGCGTTGCCCCAAGGGGGCGGGGTCCTCGGAGCCGGCTTCGCGGACGAGATGATTCGGATCCATCCAGAACGCATCGTCTCCTACGGCGTCGTCCCCGATCAGCAGCAGACGATGGCCCGGTCGGTCTGAGGCCGGCCGCCGCGGGCGGATTACGCAGTAGCGTTGGATTACGTGACTACTCACCCCATTCGCATCGGCCTGCAAATCCAACCCCAACACGCGGACTACGCGGCCATCCATCGCACCGTCGCCGAAGCCGAGGATCTCGGCGTCGACGTCATCTTCAACTGGGACCACTTCTACCCGCTCAGGGGCGACCCCGACGGCAAGCACTTCGAATGCTGGACGATGCTCGGCGCGTGGGCCGAGCAGACCGGCCGCGCGCAGATCGGCGCACTCGTCACCTGCAACACGTACCGCAACCCTGACCTGCTGGCCGACATGGCTCGCACGGTCGATCACATGAGTGCCGGCCGGCTGATCCTGGGTATCGGTTCGGGCTGGTTCGAAAAGGACTACACCGAGTACGGCTACGAGTTCGGCACGGCCGGTCAGCGGCTGGACCTGCTGGGGGAGGCCCTGCCGCGCATCGAGGCCCGGTGGGCCAAGCTCAACCCGCCGCCCACGCGCAAGATCCCGGTGCTCATCGGTGGCGGCGGCGAGCGCAAGACCCTGCGCCTGGTCGCCCGCCACGCCGACATCTGGCACTCGTTCAGCGACGTCGACACGCTGGTGCGCAAGTCGGCTGTCCTGGACGAGCGGTGCGCCGAGATCGGACGGGACGCCACGGAGATCGAGCGCTCGGTGGGCACGCCGGCCGGCGATCCGAACCAGGTTGCCCAGCCGCTGCTCGATGCCGGCGCGACCCTGTTCACGGTGGGCGTCGGGGGCCCCGACTACGACCTGGCCAAGCTGCGCCAGTGGCTGGCCTGGCGCGACAACCGCTAGTGCCCCGGGGCTGGAAACGTGAACGAGGGCCCCACCGAAGCGGGGCCCTCGTCGGTCGTGCGGACGGAACTAGATCGGGCGGACGTTCTCCGCCTGTGGGCCCTTCTGGCCCTGCGTGATGTCGAACTCCACGCGCTGGTTGTCGTCCAGGCTGCGGTAGCCGTCCGACGCGATCGCCGAGTAGTGGACGAACACGTCCGGGGCGCCACCGTCGGGAGCGATGAAGCCGAAGCCCTTCTCGCTGTTGAACCACTTGACCGTGCCCTGAGCCACGTCAATCTCCTCTTGCTGCAAGGAAGCCGCACCGTGCGGATTCCGAGGTCACCACCGGGCGAACACCATTTCCCGACAGCCAGGAGAAGGCAAGATCAACCGGTTACCTGAGCCGTCTTGGATCATCGCGGCAACCAGCAGAAAGCCTAGCAAGGCATACCGGCGGGTACGCAAGCCCAGCGGCGGACCGGATTGCCGCCCCAATCGCGCCGGCAATCCCGGCCCTTGGCCGAGTTCGCGGCCCTGCGACGGCGCCAAAGGCCCATTTCGCCTGAGACGCCGCCCCGACCTACCGCGCGCCTCGGTCATGGTGCACGGTTGACGGATGGACGACACCACGATTCTCGACCACATCCACGAACTGGTGGCCGAAGAGAAGCAACTACGCGACAGCCACGCCGGCAAAGGCCTGGCCGGCCCCGACCGGCAGCGGCTCGAACAGCTCGAACGCCAGCTGGATCAGGCCTGGGACCTGCTCCGGCAGCGCCGCGCCCGCGAGGACTACGGCGAGAACCCCGACGAAGCCAAGGAACGACCCATCAACGAGGTCGAGTCCTACCTGCAGTGAATCAGCTCGTGACGTCCTTGCCGGCGAAGCGGGCCCACGCCAGCGAGAGGAAGACCGCGACGTAGGCGGCACTGACCAGCAGGCCATGCCCGATGGCGCCGGTCGCCATCGGATCGCGGAGCAGGTCGACCCATTGCAGCCAGTAGTGCGTTGGCAACCACGGATGCAGGGCCGACAGTTGCGGCACCGCGTCGAGTACCTCGCTGACGATCGTCAGCGTCAACGTGGCCGCCATCGCCGCGACCGGCACCTCGGTCATCGTCGACACGAACAGCCCGAGCGCGGCAACCATGGCCAGCGACAGCGCGACGTAGCCGGCCACCAGCAGCAGGCGATAGATGCCGGCCGCATAGGACACCGTTCGTCCCGACAACAACGTCAACTCGCCGGATGGGAACAGGATCGCCCCGGCGATGACGCCGCAGGCCGCGACAATGGCGACGCTGGCCGCACACCACACCAGGATCGCGCCGAACTTCACTACCAACAACCGACTGCGGCCCACCGGGACGGCAAGCAGGTAGCGCAGCGTCCCGGTGCTGGCCTCGCCGGAGATCGAATCGCCGGCGACGACGGCGACGCCCAGCGGCAGGAACAACGGCATCACCACGAGGAAGGCCGCGAGCGCCGCGAACAGGCCGTTGTCGGTGATCCCGCCGAAGATCGAATCACCGCGGTCGTGGTGCCCGCTGAGCTTCACGGCAACAGCGATCAGCACCGGCACTGCACCCAGCACAAGGAGCAGCGCGATGTTGCGTCGCCGCCGGAACATCATCAGCAGTTCGGACCCGAAGAACCGGGCGTGGCCCCGTAGCCGGGGTTTCCGCGGCGTGTCGCCCGGCTGCGGGGCCAAGACGGGGTCAGCGGGAGACACCTCAACCCGAGACATCGAAACCCGCCCCGGTCAGGCCGACGAACACGTCCTCGAGATTCGGCCGCTCCACGATGAAGCCGCGCACGCCGACGCCCGCAGCAACGAGGGCGGCGACCACCCGTTCGGGCTCGGCCGCACCGAGCACGCCGGTTGCGACGTCGTCGTCGTTGGCGACGTCGGCCAGGCCCAGCTCGGAAAGCACCCGCGCGGCGTCGGCCGGCGCCGCCGTGACCACGCGTACTCGCACCCGCTGCTCCATGGCCAGATCAGCGAGTGCGCCTTGCCACACCATCCGCCCGACACTCATCACGCCGACGTGGGTGCAGACCTGTTCGACCTCGCTGAGCAAATGTGACGAGACAAATACGGTGACGCCCTCGCGGCCGAGTTGCGAGATCAAGTGCCGCACCTCGCGGGTGCCCTGGGGATCCAGGCCGTTCGTCGGCTCATCAAGCAGCAGCAACTCGCGCGGCTGCAGCAAGGCGGCGGCAATGCCGAGGCGCTGCCGCATGCCCAGCGAGTAATTGCGGTAGCGCTTGGCTGCGGCCGCACTGAGGCCGACCCGCTCCAGCGCCTGGCCGATCCGGGCCCGGGCGGTGCGCCCCGACGCGTACCGGTCGGCCGCGTCCAGCCGAGCCAGGTTGGCCTGCCCGGACAGATAGGGATGGAACGCCGGGCCTTCGACGAGCGCACCGACGCGGGGGAGCACGTCGCGCGCCGACGTCGCAAAATCCTGCTCGAGCAGCGCGTGGCTGCCGACGGTGGGAAAGACCAACCCGAGCAGGATTCGGATCGTCGTCGTCTTGCCCGAGCCATTCGGTCCGAGGAAGCCATAGACCGAGCCGGCGGGTACGTCCAGGTCGACCCGGTCGAGCACGAGCTGCTTGCCGAAGCGTTTCGTCAGCCCGTTCGACGAGATCGCCGAGGTCACTTGTGGGTAGTCGCCGCTGCGTAGAGCGCCGATGGCTCGACCGAGCCGACGAACACGCGCCCGTCATCGGTGACCAGGACCGAGAACAGCGCGGAGTCCAGCAGCCGACCGTTGCCCCAGCCGCCGTGCACGGCCGTGAACCGGTCGACCAGCGGGCCGGCGAACTGACGGATCTGCGCCGGCGTCGACTGATACTCCACGATTGTCGTCCAGCCCGAGCCGATGGTCTTCCGGGCACCGAGGTGGGCCACGGCAGCCGCGCGGTGGCCGGTGGGCTCGGAGGGCGGCATGCCCCGGCGCACAGTCGCACCGGGCGGCGGCGTGAAGTCGAAGTTGCTGGCTGACGGAGTTTTGAACGAGACGTGCGAGAACGAGACGTCGATGGCCGGCGCGGATTTGCCCCGGGCGAATACCTGCACCCCGAGTGGCATCTTGGTCGACCCGTCGACGGCGATGCGGACGCTGCCGACCCGGGTCGCCGAATCGCGCGGGCTGAGCACCAGCTCGTAGGCCGGTCGATCAGCCACGCGCCGGTCGTGGGCGACAGTCACCCGAGTAGACGGGTCGATGGCCGCGAGCGCCCGCTTGGCCGCCTGCTGCGGGGTGATCTCGCCGATCGCCGGGTGCTGGTCCGGGACGGGTTGGCCAGCTGGCAGCACGGTATGGGTGGCGACATGGTTGTCGCTGTCCCACTGCCACAGATCGCGGCCCTTGTGGAACACATCGGTTTCATCCGTCGTGCCGAGCAGGGCGACCCGCTGGCGGTCGGCGCCGCCGTACCAGAACCGCATGGTGTGCGACCCGCTGAGCAGCGACCCGACTGACGCCCCGCCCGCGTCACCGCCGACAGCGGGCAGTTCCGGCAGGCCCAGCGACATTTGCGCCACGATCGTGCCGGACATCCCGGGCACGTCGGCGGTCTGGACGTCGGCGAGCAGGGCGGTAGGGCTCAGCTCGGGCAGCGGCTCCGAGGACGCTTGGGCGTTGAAGACGCCACCCGCGGCGAGGGCAGTGACTCCCGCCACGCACGCCGGCACCAGCCAGCGCAGCGCACGGTGCTGCCGGAAGATCGATGAGGGGGGCACCAACCCAGGGTGCGTGGTACGCACTGTGACCGGGCTGAGCCGGTCACCGATCTAGGATCGCCCTCAGGTGCAGGCTGCATGCTGGTACCGGCGAGCGTTGGATCCGAGGAGAACTAGCCGTGCGATTGTTGATCGTCGAGGACGAGGTCCGGCTGGCTTCGGCACTGCAACGCGGCCTGGCCGGTGAAGGCTTCACCGTGGACCTCGCCCATACCGGCCCCGACGGGCTGCACGCGGCCCAGGAGACGACGTACGACGCCGTCATCCTCGACATCATGCTGCCCGGCCTGTCCGGTTACCGGATCATCGAGGCGCTCCGCGGGGCGGAGAATTGGGTCCCGATCCTCATGCTGACCGCCAAGGACGGCGAGTACGACGAGGCCGACGCTCTCGACCTCGGCGCCGATGACTACCTCACCAAGCCGTTCTCGTTCGTCGTGCTGCTGGCTCGGATCCGCGCGCTGTTGCGCCGCGGCGTCACTCCGCGACCGGCGTCGTTGACCGTCGACGATCTCGTCCTGGACCCGGCCGCGCACACCGTCACCAGGGCCGACACCTCGATCGACCTGACCCCGCGGGAGTTCTCGCTGCTGGAGTTTCTGATGCGGCGCGCGGGTGACGCGGTTAGCAAGGCCGACATCCTGCACCACGTGTGGGACGCCAACTACGAGGGCGACGCCAACGTCGTCGAGGTGTACGTCGGTTACCTCCGGCGCAAGATCGACACCCCGTTCGGGCGACAGAGCGTGCAAACCGTCCGCGGGGCCGGCTACCGGCTCACTGCTGAATCCCGGTGAGGCTGCGGCGCAGTTGGCCACTGCGCTGGTGGGCGCGGCAGTCGCTGCGAGCGCGGCTCACCCTGCTCGCCACCGCCCTGTTCAGCTTCGCCGTGGCCACCGGTGCGATCTTGGTGCTGATCCTGCAGCGCGAGGCCCTGCTGCGGGTGCTGGACACGTCGGCGAAGCAGAGCACCAACGACATCGCCCAACAGATCCGCAACGGCAAGCAATCCACGACCGTGATCCCCACCACGGGCGGTGTGCTCGAGGTCCAGGTCGTCGACGCGGGCGATCATGTCGTCGCTGCCTCGCCCGGGGCCGACCGGTTCGTTGGCTTGCTGACCGCCGATCAGCTCCGTCGGGTCCGCGACGGAGCTCGGCTGGAGATCGACAGCCCCACGTCCGACGCCCGGCTGCGGGTGCTCGGGACCGCCGTCGCCTCGCAGACCGTACTGGCCGCAACCGACCTCAAGCAGATCGACGACAGTGTGCGCATCCTGAGCCGGGTTGCGCTGATCGGTAGCCCGCTTGCCGTGCTGCTCATGGCCGTGGCCACGTACACCGTCGTCGCGCTCACCCTGCGTCCGGTGGCCGAGCTGCGCCACGGCGCGGCCGAGATCACCGCTGCGGGCCTGGCTGATCAGCGGCTGCCGGTCTCCAGCGCGCAGGATGAGATCCATCGCCTCGCCGTCACCCTCAACGCGATGCTCGACCGGATCGACGCCGCCACCAAGCGCCAGCGCACGTTCGTCGGGGACGCGGCCCACGAGCTGCGTTCCCCGCTCGCGTCGCTGCGGGTGCAACTGGAGGTGGCGCAACGGCTCGGTCCCGAAGAAGACCTGCCCACACTCGTCGATGAGGTGCTCGTCGACGTCGGCCGCCTCGACCGACTGGTTGACGACCTACTCGCCCTGGCCCGCCAGGACGAGGCTGGTGGCACCATGCGCCGGACCGAACCGGTCGCGATGGAAGAACTCATCGAGGCCGTGGCCGCCGGCTACCTCCACGCGCGGGTCCCGGTGACGGTGGCCGCGTCGAGCCCGGCAACCATCATCGGCGACCCCGACGGGCTGCGCCGCGTCGTGGTCAACCTGCTCGACAACGCCGTGCGGCACGCCCGCAGCGAGGTGTCGATCGCGCTGGAGACGGGAACGCTGGCCGCTCGGCCCATCGTGACCGTGCGGGTCACCGACGACGGAGCCGGCATCCCGGCCACCGAGCGCGAGCGCGTCTTCGACCGCTTCTACCGCCTGCATGCCTCCCGCTCACGGGAATCCGGTGGCACCGGACTCGGCCTGTCGATCGTGCGGGACCTAGTGCGCGCACACGGCGGCACGGTGCGGCTCACCACCCGTCCCGACGGCGGCAGCGGCCTGCAGGCGACCGTCATCCTGCCCGCCGGTCCACCGGCCTGAAACGCATCGGCTCGCTCAGGACGGGCATTGCGGCAGGCCAGTAGGCGACCCGGTTGCCGTGGGCGTTACCGGTGTGGTCGGCGCGGTCGGCGTCGTCTGGGTCGGTGTCCCCGACGTGCAGGTCGGCACCGGCTTGACGTAGCGGTAGATCGTCAACGTGATCGTCGTCGACTGCGGATAGGCAATGCCCGGCGTCGGACTCTCGGCCACCACCTTGCCGTGCAAGGCCGGGTTGTGCGTCACCTGGAACTGGTCCGGGTTGAAGTGCGTCCAGCCGGCGCCGTTGAGTGTCTGGATCGCCTCTGCCCGCGCCTTGCCGCGCACGTCCGGCAGCTTCACCTTGCCCGTCGAGACGTCGAGGATGATGGTCGAACCGGCCGGCACCTCGCTGAACTGCGGCTTGCTCTGCGCGGTCACCTGGCCCGCCGGTTGCGCGCTGTCGACGTCGTGCTTCTTACCGCGTAGCCCTCTGGCCTGCAGCTTGTCCAGGGCATCCGGGTAGCTCAGGCCGACGACGCCGGGCACCTGCTTGGTCGCCTTCTTGTACAACGCGTACGTGACGACCGAGCCCTTGTCGGCCTTCTCACCGGCCTTGGGCTTCAACGTGCACACGTTGCCCTCGGCGACCCTCTGGTTGTTGTCGCAGGGACCGCTGGTTGGCTCGGGCGACTTGCGCGGTGTGAACCCGGCCTTGCGCAGCGCGGCATCGGCCGCGGCCGGCAGCTGGCCGATGATGGAAGGCACGCTGGCGGTCTGGGGCTTGTTGTCGTTCTTGCCGACGACGAAGATCGCCCACGTCGCGGCGCCGATCACGAGCAGCAGGGCCGCGACGACAGCGACCCAGATGAGGCCGCTGCGGCGCTGGTCGTCAGGCTCCTGCGGATAGTCACCGTCACGATGCGCAACGGCCACCGGCGGCGGAGGCGTACGGGCGATGAATTGGGTGCGCTCCTCGTCGGACATCACCGCCTCGGCCGCGACCGGCTGGTTGGCCAGCGCCCGCTGCAGGTCGGTGCGCATCTCGCCGGCCGACTGGTAGCGGTTGAGCTGGTTCTTGGCCAGCGCCTTCATCACGATCGAATCCAGTGCGGGCGGCACCTCCGGATTACGGCTCGACGGCGGCGCCGCGTTCTCGCGCACGTGCTGGTAGGCGACCGCTACGGGCGAATCACCCTGGAAAGGCGGCGATCCGGTGACAAGTTCGTAGAGCAGGCAGCCGGTGGAGTAGACGTCGGACCGGGCGTCGACCGCCTCGCCGCGGGCCTGTTCCGGCGAGAGGTACTGCGCGGTGCCGATGACGCTTGCGGTCTGGGTCACGGTGGCCGCGTTGTCGGCCAGCGCCCGGGCGATGCCGAAGTCCATCACCTTGACCGCGCCGGTTTGGGTGATCATGACGTTGGCCGGCTTGATGTCGCGGTGCACGATGCCGTTGCGGTGGCTGAAGTCCAGCGCGCCGCACACGTCGGCGACGATCTCCATCGCCCGGCGCACGGGCAGATGCCCCTCGGCCTTGAGCACGTCGCGCAGGGTCCGCCCTTCGACGTACTCCATGACGATGTAGGGCAACGGCGTGCCGTCGGTGCCGTCGCCGTCGCCGGTGTCGTAGACCGACACGATCGAGGGATGGTTGAGCCCGGCCGCGGCCTGGGCTTCGCGGCGGAACCGGTTCAGAAACGTCGGATCGCGCGCAAGATCAGCCCGCAGGACCTTGATCGCGACCTCGCGGCCGAGCCGGATGTCCCGTCCTCGGTGCACCTCGGCCATGCCGCCGTAGCCGATGAGCTCGCCGAGTTCGTACCGGCCGCCGATCAGTCGGGCCTGCGTCATAGTTGGTCCGTCTTTCTAGCGCGCATGTGGTTAGCGTGACCTACCAGGGTTGCCGAGTCGGGGATCTCGGTGGTGACAGTCATCAACGTCCTCCGCCGGATTTGAGGTAGGCCTCCATGACCTGCTTAGCCACCGGGGCGGCGGCGAGACCGCCGGTGGTCTCATTGCCGTTCACTCCGCCGTTCTCGATGATCACGGCGACCGCGATCTTCGGGTCACCGTTCTGCAGGGCGAAGCCGGAGAACCAGGCGTGCGGCGGGGTTGGCGTCCCGTTCTGGAACGCGTCGTCGCTGCACGGGCCCACCTTGCTGCCGACCTGGCAGAACCCGGTGTCGGCCGTGCCGGTCTTGCCGCCGACGGTGACGCCGGGGATGTCGGTGATGTTGGCCGGCGCGCCGGTTCCTTCGGGGTTGACCACGACCCCGCGCATCAACTCCTGGAGGTCGCCGTCGAGCGTGGGGTCGATGACCTGGCTGAGCTCCTTGGGCTGGGTCTCTTTGAGGACCGAGAGGTTCGGGCCGAGTTCCTTCTTCACGAGGTAGGGCTGCATCAATGTGCCCTGGTTGGCGACGGCGGCCGAGATCATCGCGCCCTGCAACGGCGTCATGCGCACGTCGCGCTGGCCGAACGACGTCTGGGCCAATGCAGCGGGGTCGGACAGATCAGCCGCGGAGCCGACCGTGGAGCGAGTCACGCCGAGCGGGGTTTCGAGCTGCGGGCCGTCGAAACCGAACAGGGCCGCTTCGTCTTTGATCGCCTTGCCTTTGAGCTTGCCGACAGCCAGCGCGGCGAACGCGGTGTTGCACGATTTGGCCAGCGCGAACGCCAACGTCGCCGTGGTGCCGTTCTGGCAGGTCTCGCCCTCGAAGTTCTCCACGCACGCGGCTTGGTGGTTGGCCGGGCACTTGTCGGTGCGCTTCGGCTCGAACGGCCAGTAGGCATTCGGGGCCGCGATCGACTGATTCGGCTTGACGCCGAGCTTCAACGCGGCCGCAGAATCGATCACCTTGAACACCGAGCCCGGCGCGTACAGCTGGTTGAAGGCCCGGTTCAGCATGGGGTTGGGCGGATTCTGCTCGCCCGACTTGGGCTGCAGTGACTGGTAATAGGCGTCGATCTTGTCGGCGTCGTGCGAGCTGAGCCGGTTGGGGTCGTACGACGGCGTCGAGACCACCGCCAGCACCGCGCCCGTGCTCGGATCCAACGCGACCACCGCACCGCGGCGGAATGTGCCATTCGGATTCTTCATCGCCTGATACGCCGCCGCCTGCGCCGCCTTGTTCAGCGTCAGCTCCACGCTGCCGCCGCGCGGATTCCGTCCGGTGAACAGGTCAGCCAGTTGCGAGCCGAACAGCCGCGGGTCGTCGCCGGAAAGCACGCTGTTCTCGGCATTCTCCATCGCGCTGGTGCCATAGATGAACGAGTAGTAGCCGGTGACCGCGGCGTACTCCGGGCCCTTCGGGTAGGTGCGCAGATACTTGAGCTCGTCCGGCGTCGCCCGGGACGCGGCGACAGCCGTACCCTGCACGATGAGCTGCCCGCGCGGGTTCGAGTACTCGGCCAGCAGCACCCGCTTGTTGTCGGGATCGTTGCGGTAGTCGCTGCCCTTCACGACCTGGACGAAGTTCAGGTTCACGAACATCGCCGCAAGCAGCACGAGCAGCGCGACGGCGACCTTGCGGATCGGGCGGTTCATGCCGGCACCGCCTCTGGCTCGGCCGCGGCCTTGGTCGGCGGTGTGTTCGCGGGTCGCCGAGCGGCGTCGGAGACCCGCACGAGCAGCGCGAGCAAGGCGTAGTTCGCGAGCAGGGACGAACCGCCGTAGGACAGGAACGGTGTTGTCAGCCCGGTCTCGGGCAGCAGCCTGGTGACACCCGCGACCACCACGAACAGTTGCAGGGCCACCAGGAAGGCCAGCCCGGTCGCCAGCAACTTGCCGAACGCATCGCGCACGGCCAAGCCGGCGGCCAACCCCCGCGCGACGAACAGGGCGTAGAGCATGAGCAGCCCAACCAGGCCGAACAGCCCGATCTCCTCGCCGAATGAGGAGATGATGAAGTCCGTGGCCGGCAGCGGAACAAGCTCCGGATGCCCGGCGCCCAGACCCGCGCCGAAGATGCCGCCGGTGCCCAGCCCGAACAGCGACTGGCGCAACTGGAAGCCGTCGTCGACGTGCGCTGTCGCGAACGGGTGCAGCCAGACGCCCACGCGGGTCTGGACGTTGCCGAAGACCTGATAGGAGAGGTAGGCGCCGCCGGCAAATAGCAGCACGCCGACGATCACCCAGCTGGCCCGCTCGGTGGCGACGTAGAGCAGGACGACGAACAGGCCGAAGAACATCAACGAGGTGCCCAGGTCGTGCCCGCGCACGAGCACACCGATACAGACGAGCCAGGCGGCCAGCAGCGGGCCGAAGTCCCGCCCCCGCGGGAAGTCGATGCCGAGGAAGCGCTTGCCGGCCAAGGCGAGCACGTCACGCTTGGCCACGAGGTAGGACGCCCCGAAGATGGTCAGCAGGATCTTCGCGAATTCGCCGGGCTGCAACGAAAACCCGGCCACCCGGATCCAGATGCGGGCCCCGTTCACCTCGCTGAACCGGGCCGGCAGGACCGCGGGCAGCACGAGGAAGAAGACGCCGATGAGTGCGAGCGTGTAGGCGTAGCGCTGAAGGGTGCGGTGATCGCGCACCACCAGCAGCAGCACCACGAACAGCGCCACACCCATCGCGGTCCAAACGACCTGGGTCGGGGCCGCGGCACCGTCGTAGGAAGCGCCGCCTTCCGCCGCTTGCTGCTTGAGGCCGAGATCGAGCCGATGGATCATCACCAGCCCGAGGCCGTTGAGCAGCACCACGATGGGCAACAGCAGCGGGTCGGCGTAGGGCGCGACCTTGCGGATGACGAGGTGCGTGATCAGTCCGATGACCACTGGCACGGCGGCGTAGGTGAGCAGCCGCGAGGAGATGTGCCCGTCGCGGGTCGCCTCCCCGGCTGCCTCGGCCGCGACGACGATCAGGACGGCGAAGGCGAGCATGACGAGTTCGGCGTTGCGCCGGGTCGGGACGCGCAATCGCGCGCTGGTCGTCGCGCTCATCACGCCCGCCGGCATTCGAAGTTGGGGATGGGCGTCAATGTCGGCGCCGGCGTCGGCGTGATCGTGGGCGTGGGCGTCGGCTTAGGGGTGGTTCTCGTCCGCGTCTTCGGCGCTCTGTGCGCCGAGCTGCGGGGCTTGCTCGCCGAGTGTGTGGGCGTCGGCGTGGCTGTTGCCGGTGGCGTGGGCGGCGGGCACAGCGGCAGCAGCTCGTCGTGCAGCCTGGACACGATCTGTTCCGCGTCGCCCTCGTTGTGTGCGTTGATCCCGGAGTCCACCTGGGAGCGCACCGCCGGCTGCAGATCGTCCATTGCCAAGTCGGTGTTCTTGTGGACGTTGAAGAACTTCAGCGGTCCGAACTGGGTGTTGACGCCCCGGAAGATCGCCACCTCGCTGCCGTCGCGTCCGACGAAGTAGTACGCCTGGGTGACCCGATAACCGACGGCCAGACCGGCGATGACGAACCCGAGCACGCCGGCGACGATCAGCAGGGTCCGCCACGGCCGCCGACGCCGCGCTGGCTTCTCCGGCGCGGGCGGCTCGTCGTCGGCCGCCGGGCGCGACATCCGGGCGGCCCGCTCCGCCGCGCTGTCGGAACCGGGCACGTCGGCCGCAGCCGGGTCGACGAACGCGCCGGCGATGACCGGCACGTCGTCGATCTGGTCGCCGACGCCGGCATTGACGACGTCGGCGACGATGACCGTGACGTTGTCGGGACCGCCGCCGCGCAGCGCGAGCTCCACCAACCGGTCGGCACTCTCCTGCGCGTCGGGGATACGCAGGGTCTCCAGGATCGTCTCGGCCGTCACCACGTCGGAGAGACCGTCCGTGCACAACAGGTAGCGATCGCCGGCGCGGGCCTCGCGGATCGACACGTCCGGCTCGACCTCGGTGCCGAGCAGGGCCCGAAGGATGACCGACTTGCGCGGGTGCTCTTTGGCCTCGTCGGGCGTGAGCTTGCCGGAGTCGACGAGGTACTGAACGTAGGTGTCGTCGTGGGTGAGCTGGGACAGCTGGTCACCCCGCATCATGTAGCCGCGCGAGTCGCCGACGTGCACCAACCCGACTTGCGAGCCGGAGAAGCGCAAGGCGGTGAGCGTGGTGCCCATGCCCTCGAGTTCCTTGCTGTTCTGGACGGCCTCGGCGATTCGTTGGTTCGCCTCGAGGACGGCATTGCGCAGCGCGCCCATCAGGTCACCGACCGGCCGGTCTTCGTCCAGGCCCTCCAGCGCGCCGATGACGATCTTGCTGGCCACCTCGCCGGCGGCGTGCCCGCCCATCCCGTCGGCGATCGCGAGCAGGCGCGGACCGGCGTAAACCGAGTCCTCGTTGTTGGAACGCACGAGACCGAGGTCCGAGCGCACCGCGTAGTGCAGTATCAGCGCCACTACCGCAGCTCCAGCACCGTCTTGCCGATGCGCAAGGGAACGCCCATGTCCATCGGCACCGGTCCGTCGATCTTGCGCTGACCGAGGTAGGTGCCGTTGGTCGAACCGAGGTCCTCGGCCACCCACCGCCCGTCCTGCAGGCTGATCCGGGCGTGCCGGGTACTGGCGTAGTCGTCGGTGAGCACGAGGGTGGAGTCGGTGGCCCGCCCGATCAGCACCGATGCGCCGGTGAGGCTGATGCGAGTGCCCATGAGATCGCCGCCGGTCACGAGCAGGTGGCTAGGCTCTCGCGGTCCGGACGGCGCGCTCGGCGACGCCGCTCGGCCGCCGCGGCGGCGCGCCGGTGGCGGCGTCGAGACCCGGGGCTGTCCGCTGGTGCGCAGATCACTTCGGATCACCCGCATCGAGGCGAATACGAATACCCACAGCAGCGCCAGGAAGCCGAACCGCATCAATTGCAGGGCTAGGGCCGAATTCATGCCACCGTCACACCTGGTCCTGGTGGAACACGAGCCTCGTGTGCCCAACCCGCAGGACGTCCCCGTGACGAAGCAGCTGACTGCCGACCTCGTGGCCGTTCACGGTTGTCCCGTTGGTCGAGCCGAGGTCGTACGCGGTGGCGAAATTGCCGTCGTACTGGATGTCGAGATGTCGGCGCGAGATGCCTTGATCGAGTAGTTGAAGGTCGGCGTCGGTGCCCCGTCCGACGACGTTGCTGCCGACGCGCAGTTCGAAACGTTGGTTGGTCTGGTCGACGACGACTGAAGGCGGCCGGCGCAGGCCCGGGACACCCGGAGGCGCCGAAGCCGGCGTCGGTGCGACCGGTTGGTACTGCGGCACGTGCTGGGCCGGTTCCGGGACGGCCGGTGCAGGCTGGGGCATCGGCTGATGTGCCGGCGGCGCGGACGCCGGAGGCGGGGATACCGGCGGCGCGTAACCGGCCGGGGCGGGGGAGTACGGGGTCGGGGCCGGCGCATACGCGCTCGCGCCGGGCGCGTACTGCTGGGAGTACTGACCGAGCGGCACGCCGGGAACGACCGGCAGCGACATCGAATCGTGCGGGCGACGCCGCGGCGGTGCCTTCGGTTCCATGCGTGAGGCCACCCCGAAGACGCCGGTGTGCAATGCCTCGTCGCACGCGAGGTAGACCTCGATGTCGCCGATCGTGCTCCAACGGTTCTCGTCGAGGTACTCCTGCACCAGTTCGGCCAGTGAGCTCGTCAGCTGCACTTCCCACGGGATCAGTCGCTCGTGGTCGGACGACGACAACGTCACGCGGTAGCGGTTGGGGGCCAGGACCTGGCCATTGCCCATGACGTTGCGCTTGTCGGCGGCCTCGCGTTGCAGCGCGGCCCCGATCTCCACCGGTTCGACCTGCCCCTTGAAGACGCGGGCGAAGGCTCCGCCGACCAGACCCTCGAGGCGGCGTTCGAAGCGCTGCGCAAGGCTCACGACGACCTCCCCCTGGGTGGCATAGCTTCAGCACGTGTGGCGCCCACACGCTCCGAAGGAGTCTACTGGGCCCCCCATGAGGGACCGCCAATCCGGTCTTTCGCCCGTGCTACCGTTTCCGCTGGCCAATCAGCCGTGCCGCGATGGCTCGGCGCCGGGCAAGTGGCGGAATGGCAGACGCGCACGGTTCAGGTCCGTGTGTCCGAAAGGACGTGGGGGTTCAACTCCCCCCTTGCCCACTCCTGCTGAGCGGTAGGTGCAGATCACGGGTTTGGCGCAGATCCGGCCGCCGAGTAGGGCGAGCGCTCGGCTCGCAGGGAGAGCAAATGGCAGACATGGGCAGCCCCGACTTTTCGGCGTTCCGCGACCTCGGAGCACTGGGCCCGGCCGCCGAATCACCCGAGCTGATCAAGCAGATGCGGGCCCGCACCGAGCGCACCCGCGAGATCCGCGACAAGGTCCGTGACCTCGTCGGCCGGGCGAGCAGCGACGACGGTTACGTCCGAGCCGCCTATACGAATGCCGCCGGCCTGTCGGAGCTGGTTCTGGAGCCGAAGGCGATGCGGCTGCCGTCCCAGGATCTGGCCGCGCTGATCGTCGAGCTCACCGCGCAGGCCCGAGCCGACCTCGACCGCCAACGGGCCGAGGTGCTGGCCGACCTCGACCTCGGCTCGGACATCGATCTCGAGCGCAGTGCCGCCCTGCTGAGCGAGCTCAGCAACGCCTACGCGGGCAGCATGAGCGAGATCCAATCCGTCTTCACCCAGTTCCGCGACGGGCTCGGTCGCCAAGGCTAGTTGCGCGATGGGTCGAACGGCTTGGTCACCCGGTCGGGGATCGTGGATCCGGTGATCGTGTCGGAGAGACCCAGGGCCCGGATGATCGTCGACGTGTACGGCGTCTTCATGTACTTGCCGACCTGGCCCTGATACAGCGCGGCGACCAGGCCCGTGGTGATCGTGCCCAGACCGTCGACGCTCGCCTGGCCGAGGTCCGACAACGCCTGGCTGTCGCCCAGCGCCGACTGGGTGGCGATGTCGCCGGCGAGCAGCGCGGTGATCGTGCCACCGAGGACGTGACTCATCGTCGTCAGCCCCTCGGCGATCTCCATCAGGCTGGCCTCGCACTCCAGGGCGTACATTTCCGCCTCGAGCTCCAACGCCTCGACCGGCCCGAAATCGCCGATGATCGAAGCGGCGGCGGCCAGAATGGCGACGGCGTTCGCGGCCAGCGCCAGGCCCATCACCACCATGACCGTGATGGCCACGAACAGCGCCACCGACATCGTGATCAACGCGATTCCGACGGTGTACGCGAACACCTGGTCGACCATGAGCTCCTGGCTCAGGTGGGCGGCCTTGGCCACGAAGGCGTCGTAGTCAGCGCCCTGCCAGCCGGTGCCGCCGATCGAGTTGGTCAAGTCCTCGTTGGCGTGCACCGCATCGCCCATCGTGCCGGCGACGGCCAACCAGGCCTGCCCGGCCTCGAACATCGCGCCGGGATCGCACTGCAGTTGGTACATCTCGCCGGCACAGGCCCACGCCACCGGGATCACGCAGGCCGCGAAACTGGTGGAGATCAGGGCCGTCTCGGCCATCCCCTGCCCGGCGTCGAGCGGGCTGCCCATCAGTTGCCGCCGGTCTTCGGGGTGCTGGCGGCTTCGGCGGCATCCCAGTCGTCGGCGGTCTTCTTCAGCGCCGCGCCGTAGGACGTCACGGTCTGCCGCTTGGTCTCGAGGTCGCGGTTCTGGAAGTTGGCGGCTTCGACGTAGGCGGTGGCCAGCGTCCACGCCACCGTCGTGAAGTTGCTGTACTCGAGCGGGCGGACCGCCGCGAGCTTGGTGCGGGCGGTGTCGAGGTGCGCGCCGACGTCGCTGTCGAACCGACCGGCGAGCGCCCGCAGCGCGTCGGTGTCGATCGTCTCGTTGCCGCCGCCCATGCCGCCTCCGGTCTCTCGTGTGCGTCGGAATCGTAGACCGTGGCATGCGCCCGGAGCGGGCCACTGGTAGGACGGTCGCATGGGCATCCTCGAAGACGGCCGCCGGTTGCTCGGCCGGGCCGGCAACGAGGCGCAATTCGCCGCCACGCTGCTGCGGGCCCGCGGCGCCGGCGCGGCAATGATCGCGCCGCATCGCTACCTCGGCGTGCTGCGCGCGCTGGAGGCCTACGGCCCGGTCGGCGCGGCCGTCGCGCTCGCCGCCGCCGGGCAAGGCAACCGGGTTGCGCTCCTCGACGAGCGCGGGCCAGTCACGTTCGGCGAGCTTGACCAGCGCAGCAACGCCTTGGCGAACGCGTTACGCGATCGGGGCTTTCAGCCCGGCGACAGCCTCGGAATCTTGGCCCGCAACCACCGCGGCCTGTTCGAGGCACTGTTCGCCGGCTCGAAACTCGGTGCCCGCACCCTGCTGCTCAACACCGACTTCGCCGCGCCGCAACTGGCCGACGTGTGCGCACGCGAGGACGTCGCCGTGCTCGTGCACGACGAGGAATTCGGCGAGATCGTCTCCAGCTACGACCCGCCGCTCGGACCGGTGCTGGCCTGGGCCGACGAGCCGGGCGACGCGACGACGATTGACCGACTCATCGCGGCCGCGCCGACCTCCGCGCCGCCGCGACCGGGCCGAAAGCAGCGCATCGTGCTGCTGACGAGCGGCACCACCGGCACGCCGAAGGGGGCACCGCGCGACCTAGCTCTCTCGATGGTCATCCCGGGCGGCTACGTGTCGAAGATCCCGTTGCGATCCGGGCGAACAGTGCTGCTCGCCGCGCCGGCCTTCCACGCCTGGGGACTGCTCAGCTCGATGCTGGCCCTCGGTCTGGGCAACACCGTGGTGCTCGCCCGGCGCTTCGACCCGAAGGCCACAGTGGCGGCTCTGGAAGAGCACCGCTGCGACGCGCTCATCACCGTGCCAATCCTGCTGTCGCGGCTGCTGCCGGCCATCTCGTCCGAGGCCGGAGTCCGCGACCTTTCGGCGCTGCGCATCGTCGCCGTCTCGGGTTCTGCGCTCTCGGCCGAACTGGCGGGCCAGACGATGGATCTGCTCGGGGACGTGCTCTACAACCTGTACGGCTCGACCGAGGTCGCCTACGCCACGATCGCGACGCCGGCCGATCTGCGGGCGGCACCAGGCACCGTCGGGCGCCCTCCGCTGGGCACGATCATCAAGCTGCTCGATCCGGACGGCCGCGAGGTCCCCGTCGGTGCGACCGGACGCATCTTCGTGGGCAACTCGATCCAGTTCGAGGGCTACACCGGCGGCGGCAACAAGGAACAGATCGCCGGGCTGATGGCCACCGGCGACGTCGGGCACGTCGACGGGGCGGGTCGGTTGTTCGTCGACGGCCGTGACGACGACATGATCGTCTCGGGCGGCGAGAACGTCTTCCCGCGCGAGATCGAGGAGTTGCTGGCCGGCCACGACGACATCGCCGACGCGGCCGTGGTCGGCATCGACGACCCCGACTTCGGCGCCCGCCTTCGCGCCTACGTGGTGCGTGCCGACGGGGCGGGCATCGACGAGGACGGTGTCCGCAACTACGTCAAGGCCAACCTGGCTCGTTACAAGGTGCCGCGCGACGTGCGCTTCGTCGACGAACTGCCGCGCAACCCGGCGGGCAAGGTCGTCAAACGGCGGCTCCCGGATCTCTGATCAGCGGCCCGTCAGTCGGTCGCGGCATCCAGCGCGCGCAGGATCTCCTCGGTGACGGCGTCCTCGTCGAGGTCGGCGTTGACGACATGCAACAGACCGCGGTCACGGTAGTAGTCGACCAGCGGATGGGTCGCCTCCTCGAAGACCTCCAGGCGGTTGGCGACAGTCCCGGGGTTGTCGTCGGCGCGCCCTTCCTGCTTGGCCCGGGCCAGGATCCGGCGCATCAACTCCTCGCGCGGGGCGTCGAGGTAGATGACGGCATGCGGACCGACGTCGGCGTCGGCTAGCTTGCGCGCCTCGACGGCCTGTTCGACCGAGCGCGGGAAGCCGTCGAGCAGGTACCCGTTCGTCTCGGCCGCGGCCAGGATCCTGGGCATCAACATCTTCAGGATGATGTCGTCGGGCACCAGGTCACCGCGCTGCATGATGGCGGCGACTTCCCGCCCCAGTGGCGTCTGCTCGTCGACCTCCGCCCGCAGCAGGTCCCCGGCGGCGATGTGGTCCAGGCCCAGACGCTTGGCGAGGCGCTCGCCTTGCGTGCCCTTGCCCGAACCCGGCGGTCCGATGAGCAGCACGTTCATGTCGCCACCCTGACACCTCCCGGCGGGAAACGCGAGAATCGACGTTTGTCGGCTATGCACGTTAAGTTCAGGTAGCCGCCACGGCACTCGCAGAGCATGGGCGGTAGTCGATCGCCACCGGAGGCAGCCTTGCGCGCAGCACCCCGCACCGTCGCCACGCTCATCGCGGTCACGACGCTGACCGCCGCCGCTCTCGCGGCGACATCGTCGGCCGCCGCGGCCGCCCCGTCGAGCGGACTGGTCGTGAACGAGGCCTACGGCGGCGGGGGCAACAGTGGCGCCACCCTGAAGAACGACTTCATCGAACTCGCGAACCGGGGCGCTACCGCACAGGACGTTGGCTCCTGGTCGGTGCAGTACCTCTCTGCGTCGCCCGGTGCGAGCACCGTCTGGTCGGTCACCCCCCTGACCGGGTCGGTCGCGCCCGGCGCCCGGTACCTCGTCGCGGAAGCGGCCGGGGCCGGCGGCACGGCCGACCTGCCACCCACGCAGGCCACCGGATCGACGAACCTGTCCGGCACCGCAGGCACGGTCGCCCTGGTGAGTTCGACGACCGCGCTCACCTGCAAGACCGTCGACGACTGCGCGGCCGACGTCAGCATCGTCGACCTCGTCGGCTACGGCACGGCGGTCGTCCACGAGGGCAACGCCGACGCACCGGCCACCAGCAACACCACGTCCGCGCAGCGCACCAGCGCAGCCGACACCGATCAGAACGCGACCGACTTCACGGCCGACGCGCCCACACCGGGCGCGCCGAACGCGGGATCGGGCGGCGGTGGTGGCGGAACCGAACCCGGGCCGCTACGCATCCACGACATCCAGGGCACCAGTTGGGTGTCACCGCAGAACGGTCAACAAGTCACCAACGTGCCCGGCATCGTCACCGGCATCCGGGCCACCGGTTCGAGCAAGGGCTACTGGCTGCAGGACCCAACGGCAGACAGCAACCCGGCCACCAGCGAGGGCGTCTTCGTCTACACCGGCTCGGCGCCGAGTGGGGTCGCGGTCGGCGACAGCGTGCTCGTATCAGGCAAGGTGAGCGACTTCTACCCGCTGTCCAGCGGCGAGACGACGAGCACCACGTCCCAGCTGTCGACGACGGAGATCGGCACCGCCACGACAACCAAGCTGTCCAGCGGCAACCCGCTCCCTGCACCGGTCGTGCTCGAACCCACCACCGTCCCGGCGGTGTACGCACCGGACCTCGGCAACGGCAACATCGAGTCCACGCCGATCACGCCGGCGCGTTCGGCGCTGGACTTCTACGAGTCGCTCGAGGGCATGCGGGTCCAGGTCAACAGTGCCCGGGTCGTCGGCCCGTCCAACAGTTTCGGCGAGCAGTTCATCACGACCAAGCCCAACCAGGCCAAGACGTACCGCGGCGGCACGGAACTGCTGGCCGAGAACGCCACCCCGTCGGGCCGACTCGAAGTCATCCCGACCGACGGCAGCAACCCCGGCGTCAACGTCGACGACGTCTTCGACGGCGCGACCATCGGCCCGATCGATTACTCCAACTTCGGCGGCTACGTGCTCGCGGCGACCACGCTGGGCCCGGTTGACCGCGGCAACCTGGCGCCGGTCGTCGCCACCGCAGGCACGAAGAAGCAGCTGTCGATCGCGACGTACAACGTCGAGAACCTCGCCCCGAGCGACGCCCAGTCGAAGTACGACCGGCTGGCCCAGGGCGTCGTGGGCAACCTGGCCCGGCCCGACATCGTCGCGTTGGAAGAGGTGCAGGACAACAGCGGCGCCACCGACAACGGCGTCGTCGCGGCCGACCAGACGCTGACCAAGCTGACGGCCGCCATCACCGCGGCCGGTGGCCCGACCTACAGCTGGCGCGAGGTCGATCCGGTCAACGACCAGGACGGCGGCCAGCCCGGCGGCAACATCCGGGTCGCGTTCCTCTTCAACCCGGCGCGGGTGTCGTTCGTCGACGCCGGCACCGCCGCGACGAACCGGTCGACGACCGGCACCGCGGTGGTCAAGAGCCAGGGGCAGGCGGCGCTGACCCTGTCGCCGGGGCGCATCGATCCGGCCAATCCCGTCTGGTCGTCCAGCCGCAAACCGCTGGTCGGCGAGTTCAGCTTCGGCGGCAAGCATGTCTTCGTGATCGCCAACCACTTCAACTCCAAGCTCGGCGACCAGAGCGCCGACGGCCGGTTCCAGTACCCCGAGCAGAGCTCCACGGTGCAGCGAGCCGGTCAGGCCCAGGTGGTGCACAACTTCGTCGGCTCACTGCTGGCCGCCGATAAGAAGGCCGACGTCGTCGTGGTCGGCGACCTCAACGACTACCAGTTCAGCGCGGCGCTGGCGGTACTGCGGACCGGTACCGCCGACGGCAGCGGTCCGGAGACCCTCACCGACCTGATCAGCACGCTGCCGGTGAATCAGCAGTACACGTATGTCTTCGACGGTGTCTCGCAGGTGCTCGACCACATCCTGGTCGGCAAGGCCGTCAAGGGCGTCAAGTACCAGGTGGTGCACGTCAACGCCGAGTACGCCCAGCAGGCCAGCGACCACGACCCGCAGGTCGTTGACATCACGCCCTGACCCTCGTCGAGTGACGTATCGCCATGATCAGAGACGGCGATTCTTCCGTCTCTGATCATGCGAATACGTCACTCGACGTGTGGGCGGCGCGCGAAGATGAACGTATGGAGATGACTGGATGGCTGAGCGGCCAGGTGTTCTTGCAAACGGTCGACGAGAAAGAGGTGGGCGCGCTCAGTGAGTTCCTGAACGCGCGAGGGCTGGCCTTCCAGGTGTTGACGATGAGTGAACGGATGATGCTCGACCCGGCCGATCCGGCCAGCTCGGTGTCCAGCGACCGGTTCAGCGTCGCGATTCAGGTGGCCGGCTTTCCGCAAGTCGTCGGACCCGTGCTCAACGACCTGATTCAGCGCACGCACGGCGGCGGCTGGGATCCGGAAACGGAACCGGCCGAATGATGCACCCGGGCCCGTCTGTCCTCAGCTGTTCACGGTCCGCTCACAGCGCGAGCACAGAAGAGGCCCGCAGGCTGGGGTCATGACCGAGGACACGCCCGAGTACCCGACATACCCCCAGCCCCTTGCGTACGGCGGTTACCCACCGCCGAACCCGCCCTCGGAGCTGCCGCCAGAGGTTGGGCCGCCACCGTCCGCCGCGCCCGCACCGCCGGCCGGGGCGAGCGCGCGCCGGACAGTGGTGACGGCTGCGATCGTCGCCGCCCTTGTCGGCGGCGGCGTCGGTGCCGGCACGGTCGCATTGGTCGATGACAACAGCAGCCAGAACCCGGCCGCGGGCCTGGCGGTCAGCAACCAGGCCGCGCCGGCGGCGAAGGTCGACGGTACGGTCGCCGCCGCAGCGGCGAAGATCGGCCCGAGCGTGGTGACCGTGAACGTCGACACCTCGGGGGAGCAGGACACCGGATCCGGGGTGATCATCCGCTCGGACGGCTACATCCTGACCAACAACCACGTAATCGCCGCAGCCTCCAGCAGCGGACGAGTCACGGCCACGCTCGCGGACGGTCGCAAGCTCAAGGCCAGCGTGGTCGGGACCGACCCGTCCGACGACCTCGCCGTGATCAAGGTGGCGGCCAAGCAGTTGACCGCGGCCACGTTCAGTTCCTCGAGCAGGCTCGTCGTCGGCCAGTCGGTGGTAGCCGTCGGTGCGCCGCTGGGGCTGTCGGACACGGTCACCGCAGGCATCGTCAGCAACACCGCACGTCCGGTGCAGACGGGGGACAGCACGGCGCAGGCGGTGTTCAACGCCGTCCAAACGGACGCGGCGATCAACCCGGGCAACTCCGGCGGCCCGCTCGTGGACTTGGCCGGCCATGTCGTGGGCATCAATGCGGCGATCGCCACGGACCAGTCCTCCGGCGGCTTGCAGGTTCCGGGGCAGTCGAGCCAATCCGGCAACATCGGAATCGGGTTCGCGATACCTTCCGACGAAGCCAGCCGGATCGCGGGCGAGCTGATCACGTCGCACCGGGCCACCCATGCGGTGTTGGGCGTAAAGGTGACCAACAACTCCTCCGGCGGAGCAACTGTCGACACAGTGACGGCGCACAGCTCGGCCGCCGGCGCGGGAATCGTCAAGGGGGACGTGATCACCAAGCTAGCCGGCCAGCGTATCGACGACGCCACCTCCCTCGTCGCCGCGGTGCGCTCGCACGCGCCGGGGCAGGCCGTATCCGTCAGCTACGAGCGCAACGGACGCACCCACAGCGCAACAGTCAAGCTTGGTTCCGCGTCCCAGTAACGGTAAGTAGTCGAAGTGGGGTACGACGGCAGCTCCAGCAGCAGCCAATACCGGCTCGTAACCCCGTAAATCTGGCAGTTTCTCTGATCGGGTTGACCAAACACCGATTACACGTCATAGTTGCGGGGCGCGAGAAAATCAAGATCGGTTTAACGGAAACCAAATGCCAGCAGCGTTACCGGCAGGGAGTCCCGCTGACCGGCCTTTGGATCTCCGCACAGACTTCGGCTCCGACCGGTAGTACCCCCGTTTACCGGAAGGGGCCGAGGAACTCGGCCAGTGCGTGGGAAGACCCCCGCTTACTGCGTGCAGGCTGAAACCCACGAAGTCCCCCGGTGGCCAATGTGCTACCGGGGGCTTCTGGTTTCTCAACCGGTCTGGTCGGACTCGGCGGTTTCGTCGTCGGCGGAGCCGCCCTCGGTGTCGGCCGAAGCGGTAGGGGCGTCGACGTCGCCATTGTCGGCGGCTTGTTCATCGGCAGCTTCGGCCGCGTCCTCATCGGGATCGACTTTCGCCTTGCCGCCGCGGCTGATCGTCACCTTGCCGGACTCGAGATCGATGCGCCGGCCCCCCGAACTGTCGCCGACCTCCTCGCGGGTCGACTGCAGCCGCTGCTTCTCTTCGTCCATGTGCCGCTTGGCCGGATTGAAGAGGGTGTCCAGGCCCCACTGCGTCATAGTCAAAGGTTACGTCCTCGGGACCGGGCCCGTGTGACGATGGCGGGCGGGCTTTCCCGCTCGTAACCTGAAACCATGTTGTTCTCCCGGCACAAGACCGAGCTCGTCAGCCCGGAGCAGGCGCTCCACGGCCGCGATCACTACGAGTACGAGGTTCCGGCCACGCACCACGTCAACGGCCGCCCGATCGCACCGCCGTTCCCCGAGGGGACGCAGACGGTGCTGTTCGGCTCGGGTTGTTTCTGGGGCACCGAGGAGATCTTCTGGCAGACCGAAGGCGTGTGGACGACGGCGGTCGTCTACGCCGGCGGCCTGACCGACCATCCCAGCTACGAGGAAGTCTGCTCCGGCCTGACCGGGCACACCGAAGCCGTCCTCGTCGTGTACGACCCGGCGCTCGTCAGTTTCGCCAAGTTACTGCAGATCTTCTTCGAAACTCACGACCCCACGCAGGGCATGCGGCAGGGTAACGACATCGGCACGCAGTACCGCTCGGCGATCTACTACACCATTGACGAGCAGCGCGAACTCGCCGAGGCGGCCAAAGCTGCGTACTCGGCCAAGCTCGAGGCGGCAGGGTACGGGCGGGCGACCACCGAGATCGCGCCCGCCGGCCCGTACTACTACGCCGAGGGCTACCACCAGCAGTATCTGGCCAAGAACCCGAACGGCTACCGCTGTCACAGCACGACCGGCCTGCCGTTCCCGGCCGAGGCACTCGAGGCGCAGGCCTGAGCCGACCCTTCGGCCGCCGCGGCACATCCCTCAGACTCGACACTCCCTGCCTGATGACCCCAACCGCCTGACACGATCACGGTGTCGACGCGCGGTATCTGGTCTAGCCGGGACTGGGCCTGCAAGACGAGCCCGGTCTCGCATTGCATTGGGCCACCGGTGACGCTTGCCAGCACCACCTGGTACGCGGGTCGGCACCCAAGCGATTTGCAAGCGCGAGCGCGGTTGTGACGCGGGCGAGGTCGACCAACGGGCAACCCGGAAATCTGGCCAGCGCCGGTGGATCTGCTGGTGTCGGCTCGGGCGGCCTGCGACGCTCGCACGACCACCAAGAAAAGACGGCTAGAGCAACGAGTCGATACAACGAGCACGATGAGGAGATGGCGCAATGGGTCAGTTGTATGCCAACATGAACATCACCATCGACGGCGTCATCCAGGCCAACGGTGGACCGACGGAGCAAGACGCGGACTACGAGTACGCCGGCTGGGAACGCCCGTTTTGGGAGTCGGAGTCCACCGAGCAGGTGAACGCGGATGTGCGGGCATCCGACGCGCTACTGCTGGGCCGAACGACCTACGACATCTTCCGCAATTTCTGGCCCGGTCAGCCCGACGAGATCGGCCGGACGTTTGACCGCATCCCCAAGTACGTCGCGTCCCGCGGCACGCCGGAACTGTCCTGGGAGTCCAGCACCCAGGTCACCGACGTGGCTGCGGAGGTTCGTGAGCTACGCGAACGGCACGAGCAGATCCACACCTGGGGCAGCGCAAACCTCCTGCAGACCCTGTTCCGCGCGGGCCTGGTCGACCAGGTGAACCTCTGGGTGCATCCGGTTGTGCTGGGGAAGGGCAAGAAGCTCTTCCCGGAAGGCGCGGCCGCCGCCCGGTTCGAACCGGTCGAGTCGCCGAGGTCGTTTCCGAGCGGGGTGATCCTGCTGCGCCTCCGGTGCCTCGAGGGTCCCCCGGAGACGGCGAGCACGCCAGGCGGGCAGCAGGGGGAGCACTAGACATCTCTGCTCTCGGCGAGCCGATGCGGGTGGAGGCCAAGCGGCGGCCGCGATTGCCGGCACTCCGTACGCTGGACTCGTGCCGGAATTACCTGAGGTCGAGGCCCTCGCCGCGTTCCTGCGTGAGCGTGCGGTCGGGCGGGCCATCGTGCGCGCCGACGTCGCCGCATTCAGCGCCGTCAAGACGTTCGACCCCCCGCTCAGCGCGCTCAACGGCGCTCTGGTCACCGACGTCACGCGGCACGGCAAATTCATCGACATCGACGTCGACGGCCTGCACCTGATCACCCACCTGTCCCGGGGCGGCTGGCTGCAGTGGCGCGACTCCCTGCCGCCGGCCCCGCCGAAACTCGGCCGCGGCCCGCTTGCGCTCCGGCTGCATCTCGCGCCCGAGTTTCCGGACGGGCCGGTGAGCGGCTTCGATCTCACCGAGGCCGGGACGCAGAAGCGGCTGGCCGTCTATCTGGTTCGCAACCCGCTCGAGGTACCGGGTATCGCCCGACTCGGCCCGGACGCGCTGACCGTGACCGCAACCCAACTCGGCGAGTTGCTGAGCGGGCAACGCGCCCAGCTCAAACGCGCGCTGACCGATCAGACCGTCCTGGCCGGTATCGGCAACGCCTACTCCGACGAGATCCTGCACACTGCGCGGCTGTCGCCCTTCAAGATCGCGGCCAAGCTCACCGATGGCGAAGTGGCCGCATTGCATGGCGCCATCCAGTCCGAACTGAACGATGCCATCACGCGCTCCGTCGGCCAGAAGGCCGCAACGCTCAAGGGCGAGAAGCGCAGCGGCATGCAGGTTCACGGTCGGGCCGGGCTGCCCTGCCCGGTGTGCGGCGACACCGTGCGCGAGGTGTCCTTTGCCGATCGCTCATTCCAGTACTGCCCGACCTGCCAGACGGAGGGCCGCGAACTCGCGGACCGGCGGCTGTCGAAGTTGCTCAAATAGGATCACCTGGTGACTGCGTCCGAAGTTCCCACCGTTGCCGTTGACCAGATCCCAGCAGAGGCCCTATTGCTCGACTGCCGCGAAGACGAGGAGTGGGAAGCCGGGCATATCGAAGGCGCGATCCACGTGCCGATGAGTGAAATCCCGGCCCGCCTCAAATACGGCCCGGGGGAGATCGTGCCCGAGCGCGCGATCGTCGTGGTGTGCAAGGTCGGCAGTCGGTCGGCGCACGTGACCGCCTGGCTCAACGACAACGGCTTCGACGCGGTCAATCTCGACGGCGGCGTGCTGGCCTGGGCCGCGGCCGGCCGACCGCTGACCACGGACGACGGGCGAGCGCCCCAGGTGGCCTGATCCGCGCGATTGTGCAACTTTGGGCGCCCTCAGACGGCCAGGAGTTGCACAATCGGGGACGGGATGGCAAACGTTCCGCTCGTTAGCCCCCATAGCCGGTGCCGACGCGCGACGATGGACAGGTGAGACCCCGCTCGCACCGCGTTGCGGTGGAGCCACCTGTCCGGCCGATGGTCGTCGCCCATCGCGGCGCCTCCTCCGGCGTCGCCGAGCACACCCTGGACGCCTACGTCGCCGCCGTCGAGTCCGGGGCCGACGCGTTGGAGTGCGACGTCCGCATGACCCGCGACGGCCACCTGGTCTGCGTCCACGACCGCACGGTCAACCGCACGTCCGACGGGCAGGGCCTGGTCAGCGAACTCGACCTGAAGGGCCTCAATTCACTGAACTTCTCGTCGTGGCACACCGAGCTACCTGCGTCGGCCGACCAGTTGCTTACTGACTCGCCCTACCTGGCCGGCGTCGTCCCTGACCGGGTCGAACACGGCGGCGGAGTGCTCACGCTGGAGCGGTTGCTGCAACTGGTACACGACGCCTCACGGCCGGTGCGAGTGCTCATCGAGACCAAGCACCCGACGCGATACCAGGGTCTGGTCGAGCAGGAACTGGTGCAGCTGCTCGCCCGGTTCGGCTGGGCCGGCGATCCCGGTGCCGAGCCGACGCTGCGCCATCCCGCCGACCCGGAGAACCGGGCCATCGTCATGAGCTTCGCCCCGACCGCGCTGCGCCGGGTCAAGCTGCTCGCACCGGACGTGCCCACCGTGCTACTGCTCGACCGGGTGTTGCCGATCCGGCGTGAAGGCATGTTGCCGGCCGGGGTGCCGATCGCCGGCCCGAGCCTGCGCGTCGTGCGCGGCGACCCCGGTTACGTCGAGCGGGCCCACGCGCGCGGGCACCGCGTCTTCGTCTGGACCGTTGACGAGCCCGACGACGTGCGGTTCGTGCTCGATATCGGCGTCGACACGATCATCACCAACCGGCCGGACGAGGTCATCGGGCTGGTCCCCGCAGCGGGCTGATTGCGCACCCGACGCTGGGCGACGCCGTGTTTCGAACCCCGGCAAGCCGGGCACCCTGCAATTGAGGCACCGACTCACGCGCGAGTACCGCCTCACCTGAGGCACCGTCGAAGGGAGCAGTGGGTGACTGTGGGCGCTCTGCTCGTGCGCCACGACCCGGCGAGTGCTGCCCTGGTCCGGCGCGAGTTGGCCTGCGATCTGGATGCCTACAACCTGCCCGACGACGCCATTGAGGACGTGGTGCTCGTCGCCAGCGAACTTGTCGGCAATGCCGTGCGGCACACCACCGCGACCCAACAGGGCACCCTCGATGTCAGTTGGGACGTCGACGCCTCAGGAGTCCGGGTGTGCGTGGGCGACCCCAGCCAGGAGCCGCCGGTCGTCCGTACCAGCGGCGTCGACCGACCCGACGGTCGAGGGCTGCGCATCGTCGACGCGGTATCCGACGACTGGGGCGTCGAGCGCGACGGGCCGGGCAAGCGGGTCTGGGCCCATGTCCCGGTCCACCAGCCCGCCCGGTAGACCTGCGCTGGCCGGTCAGGCCGGCAAGCCCCGCATCACTCGCAGGGCCACCGAGAGCGTGGCGAGATCGACCACGTCGCGGGCCAATGCCGCCTGCACGGTCGCCCGGGCCCGCTCCACCCGCTCCTGATTCGCCTTCATCCACGCCGCAATCCGGGCTTCGCCGGGCAACGAGTCGTCGGTGCTGTGCAGTACCGCCGACGTGATCGACGACAAGGCGGCATACACGTCGTGGCGCACGGCCGCCCGCGCCAACGTCGACCAGCGGTCGTCGCGCGGCAGTCGGGTGATGGCGGTGAGCAGGTCGTCGACGCTGAACTGGGCCGACAACGCGAAGTGCAGCTCGGCGATCTCCTCGGCCGAGTGCTCGCTGGCGTTCGCGATCTCGATCACGTCGAGCAGTAGGAAGGCGTTGAGCAGTTCGCCCAGCCGCAACGCGAGCTCGCGCGGCAAGCCGAGGCCCACCAGCCGGTCGACCTCGTCGTAGAGGTTGGTCAACTCCGCGCCGCGGAGCAGGCCGGTGATGCGCGCGCTCATGGCCCGCACCGTCGGCCCGAACCGCTCGATCTCGGCCGAGACGTCGGTAAGCGGGAAGCGTACGTCGACCAGCCAGCGGGTCGCCCGGTCGATGAGCCGGCGGATCTCCTGGTAGCCCGCGTTCTGGGCGTCGGTGGGCACCGCGTTGTCGAGCGCCTCGATATCGGCCCACAGTGCCGGCAGGTCGAACACCTCGCGCACGATGCTGTAGGCGCGGGTGATCTCGGCAATGTCCGAGCCGGTCTCTTCGACCGCGCGGTGCACGAACGTCGTACCGCTGCGGTTGATCATGTCGTTGACGACGACGGTGGTGATGATCTCGCGGTGCAGCGGGTGGTTGCCGAGGTCAGCGGCGAAGCGCGTAGCGATCGACTTCGGGAAGTAAGCGGCGAGGGCGCGTTGGAACCACGGCTCGTCGGGCAGCGTGGAGTCTTCAATGTGCTGCGTGAGCGTCATCTTCGAGTAGGCGGCCAGGACGGCGTTCTCGGGGGAGAACAAGCCGACACCTTCGGACTCGCGCTGGGCAATCTCCTTGTCCGAAGGCAGGCACTCGATGCTGCGGTCGAGCTCACCCGACTTCTCCAGCGCCTGCATGAACCGCTGGTGCACGCTGACCAGCGCCGGACTCAGCTTGCGGGCCATGCCCAGCAACACGTTCTGCTCGTAGTTGTCACGGAGCACCAGGGCGGCGACGTCCTCGGTCACCGAGGCGAGAAGTTCGTTGCGTTCCGCTGAGGTGATCGCGCCGGCCGCGACCGAGCGGTCGAGCAGGATCTTCAGATTGACCTCGTGATCGGAGGTGTCCACGCCGGCCGAGTTGTCGATCGCGTCGGTGTTGATCCGCCCGCCGTTGCGGGCGTACTCGACTCGTCCGAGCTGGGTGAAGCCGAGGTTGCCGCCCTCGCCCACGACCCGCGCACGCAGTTCGAGACCGTCGGCGCGGACGGCGTCGTTGGCCTTGTCGCCGGCCGCGAGATGCGCCTCGGTCGAGGCCTTGACGTAGGTCCCGATTCCGCCGTTCCAGAGCAGGTCGACCGGCGCGATCAGGATCGCGTGGATCAGCTCGGTGGGCGTCAGCCGCTCGGTGCCTTCCGGAATCCCGAGCGCGGCCCGGACCTGCGAGCTGATCGGGATCGACTTCACCGTGCGCGGATAGACGCCGCCGCCGGCCGACAACAGGGTGGCGTCGTAGTCGGCCCACGACGAGCGCGGCAGGTCGAACATCCGCCTGCGCTCGGCGTAGCTGATCGCCGCCTGCGGGTTTGGGTCGAGGAACACGTGGCGGTGGTCGAACGCGGCGACCAGCCGGATGTGCTCCGACAGCAGCATCCCGTTGCCGAACACATCCCCGGACATGTCTCCGATGCCGACCGCGGTGAAGTCCTGCGCCTGCGTGTCCAGGGCCAGTTCGCGGAAGTGGTAGCGCACCGACTCCCATGCGCCGCGCGCGGTAATGCCCATCGCCTTGTGGTCGTAGCCGACGGAACCGCCCGAGGCGAACGCGTCGCCCAACCAGAATCCGTACTCGCCGGCAATGTCATTGGCGATGTCGCTGAACTTGGCGGTGCCCTTGTCTGCGGCGACCACGAGGTACGGGTCGTCGGCGTCGTAACGACGGGTCTGCGGTGGCACGGCGATGCGCTGCACCCCGTCGGCACCGGTGACGTAGTTGTCGGTGAGGTCGAGCAGGCACGAGATGAAGACCCGGTAGCACGCGATGCCTTCAGCCAGCCAAGCCTCCCGGTCAACCGCGGGATCCGGCAGCTGCTTGGCGACGAAACCGCCCTTCGCCCCAGTGGGCACGATGACGGCGTTCTTCACCATCTGCGCCTTGACCAGGCCGAGAATCTCGGTGCGGAAGTCCTCGAGGCGGTCCGACCAGCGCAGCCCGCCCCGTGCGACCGCGCCGAAGCGCAGGTGCACACCCTCGACCCGTGGCGAGTACACCCAGATCTCGAAGCGCGGCCGAGGTTCGGGCAGATCGGCGATCAACCGGGGGTCCAGCTTGATGGCGAACGCCGTACGCCGGTTGCCCTCGACATCCGTGCGGTACGCGTTGGTGCGCAACGTCGCACCGACGAGGCCGAGCAGCGCCCGCAGGATGCGGTCCTGATCGAGGCTGGCCACGGCCGCGAGCTGGGCTTCGATCTTGTCGACCAAGCTGATCTCGCCGTTCGCCAGTGGCGGCTCGCCGGCTCGCGCCGGATCGAAGCGCGACTCGAACAACTCGACGAGAGCCGTCGCGATCGCGGCGTTGTCGACCAACGCCCGCTCGATGTAGCCCTGGCTGAAGGTGGTGCCGGCCTGGCGCAGGTATTTCGCGTAGGCCCGCAACACATTGGCCTGCCACCACGTCAGCCCGGTCCGAACCACCAGTGCGTTGAAGCCGTCCTGCTCGATGCGCTCACGCCACAACAGAGCCAGCGCGTCGACGACGTTGCCCGCCCGCACGTCGTCGAAATCCACCGCGGGCGGCAAATGCAGCCCGAAGTCGTAGATCCAGACGTCGGGCGTCTCGGGCAGCTCGATCTGGTAGGGCCGCTCGTCGAGGACTTCGATTCCCATCTGGGTGAAGATGGGCAGGGCCCGGGCAAGGGAGACCGACTGGCCGGTGCGGAACACCTTCAGCCTGCGGTCGGCGTCGTCATCTGGGTCGGGCGTGTAGAGCTCGAACCCGAGGCCGTCGTCGGGCGGGAGTTCCTCCAGACGCGCTATGTCGCGGGCCGCCGTGGCCGCCGAGAAGTCTTCCTTGTACGCCTCCGGCAATGCGGAGGCGTACCTGCGGGCCAGCCGACGGCCGGTCTCGTCGCCGAGGCTGAGCCCGAGCAGGTCGGACAGATCATCGGTGAACCGCCTGGTTACCGTGGCCACCTCGTGCTCGACGGTGGGCCGGTCGGGCGAAGGCGGCGCGGTGCCTGGGCGCACCGCAATCAGGAACTGCATGCGGGCCAGGTTCAGTTCGACGATGCGATCGTCGCGGCCGATGATCTCGCCCGGCCAGTGCTGGTTGATCACGTCCACGACGCGGCGCCGGGTCTCCGGACCGAACCGGTCGGCCGGGAAGTAGACCAGCACGCTGACGAAGTCGCGGTTGAGGTGGATCCGGCCGAAGACGCCGACGCTGCGATGTTCGGCCCGGTCGACCACGAGCTGGGCCAGCCGTAGCAGGTCACTAGTGGGGGCTTCGAGCAACTCGTCGCGCGGCAGCGTGCGGATCGCCGCGAGCAGGCGACGGCCGCTGTGGCTGTCGGCCCGCACACCGGAACGCAGCAGGATCTCGGCGATCCGCCGGCGCACCACCGGCACGCGTCCGACCGTGCCGTCCTCTGCGTTGGTGATCAGGCCCAGGAACACGTGAATCACCTGGGCCGCGTTACCAGTGGCGGGCGTGACCACCGTGACGCAGTCGTAACGCACCGAGCGCCGCACGGTCGACACCAACGGCGACTTGAAGATCACGATCGGTGCGCCGCTGCGATAAGCCGGCAGCAGTTCCAGCGGCGAGATCCGGGCGGCGCCACGCAGCACGCCTTCGGCGTCGTGATCGCGCGTCACCGGGCTGGCCAGGTCGTTGGCCGAGTACGCGGCGTGGCCCAGGATCATGTAGTTGCCGTCGGCCAGCCAACGCAGCAGATCGCCCGCCTCTTCGCTGGTCTCGCGGTCGAACTCGCCCGGATCGCTGGCCAGCTCGTCGGCCAGGCGACGGATGAGGGCGTACATCGAGGGCGCGTCGGCCACCGCGTGCTGGACGTCGGCGAGAACCATCCGGACGTGCTCACCGAGTTGTTCGTGCTCGCCCCGGTCGACGGCGTCAACCTCGATGTGCATCCACGATTCGACTATGGCCCCCTCGGGCACGTCGGCGTTGTCGTCGATGTCGAACACGTGCGTGAGCCGGCCGCTGGCGTCGCGGGCCACGACGATCTGCGGGTGCAGGATCCGCACGATCGGCTTGCCGCGGCGCTCGAGTTCGGCCCGCACGGAGTCGACGAGGTAGGGCGCGTCGTCGAGGACGACGTCGATCGCGGTCGTCTCAGCGCTCATGTCGTCGACGCGCAGCCGGATCTCGCCCAGCCGACGCACGGCGCCGAAGGCCAGCTGCGCGCGGGCCATCGTCGCCAGCGCGCTGCCCGTCCGCGACGGCAGCTGGCTCGCGGCATGCGCGAGGTAGCGCCGCGCGAAGACGTCAGGGTCGACGCTGGTCGCGGTGTCGTTCTCCGTACCCGGACGGGTGTCGGTCATTGCTCAGGTCACCTCGTTGTGACGGTTCCGCGGTTGGCGGGCCGTTGTCATCCTTTCACCGCCGGCGCCATACCGCGGGTTCACCCCGGCGAGCACCGGCCGGGTCGCGCTTCGCCGCCCGCGTTCCCAGAGCCGTACGGCGCCCGGCCCGGGCAGGTTCACAAAGCTCGCGTCACTGCCAAGATGGGCACCATGAGCGTCCCGGATTCGGCCAAACCGCGCCCGCTGCCAACCAGCGCTTCCTATGCGATCACGGTCCGCCTGTACGCGGCGCCGTCCGCGGCCGTCGTCGGCGAGCTCGCCACCACGGTCGGCACCGCCGGCGGCCTGGTCACGGCGATCGACGTCAGTGAGTCCCGTCCAGATCGGATCACCATCGACGTCACGTGCTCGGCGGCCAACGGCGAGCACGCGGCCGAGATCGTCGAAGCGATCCGCGCGCTCGAAAGCGTGACTGTGCACCGGGTCAGCGACCGGACGTTCCTGCTGCACCTCGGCGGCAAGATCAGCGTCGAGTCCAAGGTGCCGCTGCGCACGCGGGACGACTTGTCGATGGCGTACACGCCCGGCGTCGGCCGGGTCTCCCTTGCCCTGGCTGCGCATCCCGAAGACGTCGCCAAGCTGACGATCAAGGGCAACTCGGTGGCGGTGGTCACCGACGGCTCGGCCGTGCTCGGGCTGGGCAACCTCGGTCCCGGCGCGGCGCTGCCGGTGATGGAGGGCAAATGTGCGCTGTTCAAACGCTTCGCCAACATCGACGCTTGGCCGATCTGCCTCGACACCCAGGACACCGACGAGATCGTGCGCATCGTCCAAGGCATCTCGCCCGGCTTCGGTGGAATCAACCTCGAGGACATTTCGGCCCCGCGCTGCTTCGAGATCGAGCGGCAACTGCGGGCCGCGCTGGACATCCCGGTCTTCCACGACGACCAGCACGGCACCGCCATCGTGGTGCTGGCGGCGCTGACGAATGCGCTGCGCTGCGTCACCAAGAAGCTCAGCGAAGCCCGCGTGGTGGTGGCCGGTGGAGGGGCGGCCGGTACCGCGATCGTCACGCTGCTGCTGGCGGCCGGCGCCGGGCACGTCCTGGTGTGGGACCGCGAAGGCATCCTCTCGCCCACCGATTCGAGCCTGAACCCGGCCAAGGCCGCGCTCGCGGCTCGGACCAACCCCGGCGGGATCACCGGCGATCTGCATGACGCCCTGCGCGGAGCGGACGTGTTCGTCGGCGTGAGCGCGCCTGGGGTGCTGCCGGCAGCGTGGCTGCGCGACATGGCCCCCGACCCGGTGGTGTTCGCCCTGGCCAACCCCGATCCGGAGGTCGATGTCGACGCGGCTCAGCCGCTGGCCGCTGTCCTGGCGACCGGTCGCAGTGACTACCCGAACCAGATCAACAACGTGCTGGCGTTTCCGGGCGTCTTCCGGGGCCTGCTCGACGCCCGCGCGCGTGAGGTCACGGTCGCAATGCTGCTGAGCGCGGCCAACGCGCTCGCCCACTGCGTCTCCGACGACGCCCTCAACGCGACCTACATCGTGCCCAGCGTGTTCGACCCGGCCGTCCCGGCTGCCGTTGCCGCCGCGGTGCGGGCCGCGGCCAAGGACGGCCAGAGCAGCGACCACGGCATGGAATAGCCGATCAGGGCGCTGCTTGCGCCCGGTCGAGAACCACACCCGCCTGCCGAAGCGTCCGAAAGCCAAGGACGCCAACCGGAGGCAACGATGAAACGGACCCAACTGACCGTCGGCGCAGTCGCACTGGTCGGCGTATTGGCGCTCGCGGCTTGCACCTCGTCGGGGTCGAGCAAATCGGGGGCAGGGACAGCGGCGATGTCGGCGAAAGGCTCGGCGGCCGGGGGAGCTGCGGCGGCCCGGCCGGGGATGGCGCCAGAACCGGGGCGTGCGAAGCAGGCGCCAATAGCCAAGACGCTCGTCACCCAGGCGCTGATCCGCACGGCCGACCTCAGCGTCGAGATGCCACACGGACGCAGCTTGACTACGCCGGCTGACCAGGCCGAAGAGATCGCGCTCGCCGCGGGCGGCCAAGTCTTTGCCGACGAACGCAGCGGTGGCCGCGCGCCGATCGCGACGATCACGCTGAAGGTGCCGGGTGAGGCGCTGGCCAGCGTCGTCGACAAGTTGGCCGCACTGGGTAAAGAGAAGGCCAGGCGCACGAGCACCCAAGACGTGACGGGCCAGGTCGCTGACGTGAATTCGCGCGTGCGCAGCGCGCAGGCCAGCATTGCGCAGCTGCGGGTGCTGTTTGACCGCGCCGTCAAGGTCGGCGACCTGATCGCGTTGGAGAACGAGCTGTCCCAGCGGGAAGCCGACCTCGAGGCGCTCGAGGCCCAGCAGCGCGCTCTCGAGGCCCAGACAGCGATGGCGACGTTGACGTTGCACCTGACGACGGCAGGCGCCGCCCCGGTTGCGCGCAAGCATCACCACGCGACGGGCGGCTTCGTCGGCGGGTTGCGCGACGGCTGGCAGGCGTTCCAGTCCGCGGCTGGAGCGGTGGCTACTGCGGTGGGCGCGGTGCTGCCGTTCCTCCTGCTGGCGTTGGTGGTCGGTGCTGCGGCTGTTGCGCTTCGCCGCCGCTTTCGCTCGGCCGCACCGCCGGGGCTGCCACCTGCCGATCCGGCCTAGTCCGTCCCCGTCCCCGATTGTGCAACTTTTGGCCGCCTGAGCCCGGCCAGAAGTTGTCCAATCGGGGTTGGGCGGGGCATCACCAGGTAGGCGCTGACGTACAGCACGCCGGCCAGCACCAGCAGCGCCCGGTAGCCGAAGACGAGCGACAGGTACTCCAGGCCGCCGCCGAGGATGGCGCCGAGCAGGTTCGTCCCGAACGCGAGCGGGGCGTCGGCGGTGTCGGCGAAGCGCTTGGCGAAGATGATGTTGGCCGCGAAGATCGGCACGAAACTGATGACGACGGCCACGAGGGCCCGCAACGGCACGTCGAGCGAGAGCACCGCCGTCGACGGCACCAGCCAACTCAACGCCAGCCCCGCGACCAGCAGCGCGTACATGGCCGGCAGCGGTGGAGTGCGCCACCGTTGCGTCACCTCGACGGCGGCCAGCACGGCAACCAACACGCCGGCGAACACGAGCGAGTTCACGACCCACGTGGTGCCGAAGTACAGGGCGAATCCGGTGACGCTCTTGGTCTCCATCAACAGGAACGCGGCCCCGAGCAGGAACAGGTCTCGGTAGGACCACATGCCTTGCAGCTGCCCGCGCACCCGGCGAGCAGCGCCGCGACCGGCCGCCGCCGCATTCATGACGAGGACGAACATGATCGCCAGCGCACTGCCGAGCAACATCAGCAGCAGCGCGGTGCGGTACAGCGACGGAATGCTGCTGTCCTTGAGGTAGAGGAACGGCTTGTCGTCAGTGGCGGGCGGCGGCGTCGACGCGGGCCGAGCCCAGGTCGTGGCGCACCGCTGGTCGGCCACGGTGCGCCCGGCCGTCAGCACCGCGAGCGAGGCGGCCGCCGGCGCGGTGTAGAGGCACGGCGCATGCCCGAAGACGTCATCGAGTGTCCCGGCCAGGCGGTCCACCAGCCACTGCTGGCGGTAGAAGTTGTACATCGAGAACGCGCCATCGGCCGCCAGGTGGGCCCGGGCGGCCTGCATCGCCTGCTTGGTGAACAGGTAGCTCTCGAGACGCAGCGAGCTGGCGCCGGACACCAACGTCAGTGAGTCGGGCAACGCGAAAATGATCAGGTCGTACTTGGTGTGGGTGCGCTCAAGGAAGGCCCGGCCGTCGTCGACGTGCGCGGTGACCCTCGGATCGCTGTAGGCGTGATCGGGGTCGTGCTGGCGCCCGAACCGCAGCAGCGTCGGATCGATCTCCACCGCGTCGATGTGCTCGACATTGCGAGCCAGGGCAATCGCGACGTCGGTGCCGGTGCCCGCACCGACAATGAGGACGTTCTTCGGCGTGCGCGGGATCTGGTCGTAGGTCTGCAGGTACCACGGCTCCTGCTGTTCGCGGGTCGCCGCGGAGGTCAGGCGTTGGTGTGGGACGCCGTTTACGTCGACGTTCCAGGCGAGGCCACCGTTGCCGTCAGCCACCGCGGAGGTGGAGACCTTGTAGTACGGCGACCAGAAGACGCCTTTGTCGTGGCGCAGCGGGTAGACGAACATCAGCACGAGCGCCACGAGCATGGTGACACTGACCGAGGTGGCCGGTCGGCCGAGCAGCGCGACGAACAGCGCTGACGTGATCGTGAACCAGATCAGTGGCGGCGCGCCCAGAAACGCCAGCCCGGTGAACGCGGCAATGCCGGCCAGGCTGCCGAGCAGGTCGAGGCGGTAGGCCTCGAGGCGGGGGAGTTGCCCGAAGCAGGACCCGACGAGCTCGCCCGGGCCGGCCATGACCACGGCTACGGCCAGGAAGACCGCCGGCAGCGTGAGCCAAATCGGCGGACCGCTCGTCACCGTGCTGGTGAAGAAGATCAGCTGGTTGCTCGTACGGTTGACCGCGACCGGATACGCGCTGACGAAGCCGACCAGGCCGAGGAGCACGACCAGCGCGTACAGCGGCTGCGGGCGGGTCGGTCGCGCGGGCCCTGATGCGCGCAGGAAGCCCAGCCCGATGCCGAGGAAGGAGCCCATCAGCACGAAGTTGGAGAAGTACGACAGGTGCACGAGGTTGGAGCCGAGCCAGCGGATGAGCGTCAGCTCCAGGAACAGCATGAGGGCACTGGCCAGCCCGAGGCGCCACCGCACCGTCACCTGTCATCCCCTCGCCAGACGGAACTGTCGCCGATGATCAGATCACGTGCCGCTGTGGGGCCGCGGCAGCCGGGCCCCCGAGGTGCTCAGGAGCTGCGACCGGCGCGTCCACCGTTTCGGGTCGGTTTCGTTGATCAACTCGCGTCAGGTGCGCCCCTCTGCCCTCGCCGGTTTCGTTGATCAACTCGCGTTAGGTGCGCGAAATCGCCGAAAACCGCTCAGCAGACGCGAGTTGATCAACGTCAAGTCCTCCGTCCACAGGGCCGGCTGCCGTCCACAGATTCCGCTGGGCGGTCGCGCGCCGCTGCGGTCCGCCGGACAGTCGCAGGCATGGACGTCCCGCCCTGGCTCGACGACGTCGTGCCGCTGCTTGATTCGAGCGCATCGCCCCGAATCGTCACCCTTCCCGGGGCCGAGGCACTCGGTTACCCCTTCTATGTGATCCGACGGCTGGTGCGGCGCGGTCGCTGGGAACGTCTGGCGCCGGGCGTGTACTGCACCGACCCGCCCGCCGGCCTGATCGACCACCTCTGGGCCGCCGTCCGGCATGGCGGTCCGCGAGCCGTCGTCTCCGGCACCGCGGCCGCGCACGCGCACGGTTTGACGTCGGCCCCGCGCCCGCAGCGCGAACTGGTCCTCGTGCCGCTGACCTGCGGTGCCCGCAGCCGCGGCCGCATCGTCGTACGCCGCACGCCGAACCTGCCCACGCGGGCGGCGCGACCCGGCCCGCCGCTAGCCCCGGTCGCGCGCGCTGTCGTCGATCACGCCCGCACGCTTACCTGCCTCAACGCCGTCCGCGCCATCGTCGCCGAGGCCGTGCAGCGCGAGCTGACCGACGCCGACCAACTCTGGGCCGAGGTCGAACTGGGCGCGCGCAACGGCCGGGCGCTGGTGCGCAAAGCCGTACTGGAGGTGACTGCCGGCTCCCGATCAGCTCCCGAAGCACAGGCGGCCTGCCTACCACGGCAGCCGGCTTGGGCCCGTTCGAACAGAACGCGGTCATCGTCCTGGCCGGCCGCAGGTACTGCCCCGACTTTCTGTGGCGTCGGCTGCGCGCCATCCTCGAGATCGACAGCTTCGAACACCATTTCCAGCGCGCTGACTGGCAGCGGACCCTGGATCGGCACTTCGCCCTCGAGACGGCCGGCTACACCGTCATCCACGTGCCGCCATCCGCGCTGGACGACGGCGCGCGGTTCGTCGACCGCGTCCGGGTGTGGCTCCAGGCCCGAAGCCGTGATCAACTCACGTTAGGTGCCTGATTTCGCGGGAAACCGCTCACCTAACGCGAGTTGATCAACGAAGGACGGCGGACGGGAGCCGGGCGCGCGAGCAATACGAACCGCTCACCTAACGCGAGTTGATCACCGAAGGGCGCCGCCGGGAGCAGGGCGATCAGCCGAGGACGGACGGCGCGAGCTCGCGGGCGGCGGTGAGGAAGCGGTCGTTCTCCTCGGCCGTGCCGATCGTGACACGCGCACCGTGGCCGGCGAACGGACGCACGATCACCCCGCGCTGCTCGCAACCGGCCGCCCACTCGACCGTCGCATCGCCCAGTGGCAGCCACGCGAAGTTGGACTCGCTCGGCGGAACGTCGTAGCCCATCTCGCGCAGCCGGCCGTACACCCGGGTGCGCTCAGTCACGAGCTCGGCCACCCGCGCCATCAACTGGGCCTCCGCCTCCGGCTCCAGGCTCGCAATCGCCGCCTGTTGCGCCACCGACGTGACCGCGAACGGCACCTGGGTCTGCCGCAGCGCCGCCGCCACCGCGGGATCGGCCGCAACGGCGTAGCCCACCCGCAGGCCGGCCAGCCCGTAGGCCTTCGAGAACGTCCGCAGCACGACCAGGTTGGCGAACTCGTCGAGCAGCGTGAGGCCGTCCGGAACGTCCGGGTCGGTGACGAACTCGCGGTAGGCCTCGTCGAGGGCGACGACGACGTCGGGCGGCACGCGGCGCAGGAACTCGAGCAACTCCGCGCGGTGCACCACCGTGCCGGTCGGGTTGTTCGGGTTGCACACGAACACCAGCCGGGTCTTGCCCGAGATGGCAGTGGCCATCTCGGGCAGGTCGTGAACGTAATCGCGCAACGGCACCTGGACCGACGACGCGCCGCTGACCGCGGTCAGGATCGGATACGCCTCGAAGGAGCGCCAGGCGTAGACGATCTCGTCACCGGCGTCGGCGACCGCCTGCACGAGCTGGGTGCACAGCGAGACCGATCCGCACCCGACGGCGATTCGCTCGACCGGCAGGCCGAGCTTGGCCCCGAGGGCGGCGGTCAGGGCGACCGAGTGGCTGTCGGGGTACCGGTTGATGTCGCCGGCGGCCGAGACGATCCGGGCCAGGACGTAAGGCAGCGGGGCGTAGGGCGTCTCGTTGCTGGCCAGCTTGATCGCGCCGGGCACGGTCCGGCCCGGTACGTAGGCCGGCAGCGTCGCCAGCGTCTCCCGCAGTCGTACGGTCACGTCGACGTCACTCCTCGCTCGGCCCGCGGCTGTTCGGTACGTGGACGGTAGCGCTCCACCCGCGCCTTACGACCCTTGATCAAGGTGGCCTGCAGCGCCGCGATCACCTCGTCGACCGCCGACTCCGGGATCTCGACGATCGAGAACTTGTGGGTGATCTCGATCGCCCCGATCTGCCGTCCGGACAGGCTGGACTCGTTGGCAATGGCGCCGACCAGGTCCTGGGGGCGGATCTTCGCGGCATGCCCGAGGCCGACGAACAACCGCGCCGTGGGCCCGGAGTCATCCCGTCGGGGCTTGTCCCGTCCCCGCGTCGAGGCGACCACCCGCGGCCGAGCGGACTCCCGCGGCACGACGACGTCGGGGATCTCGTCAGCCGCCTCGACCGAGCCACCGGCTTCGTGCGCAAGCTTCACCGCAGCCAGCGCGACCTGCATGAGATCGAAGTCGTCGGTGAGGGTGTCGACGACCACTCGGTACTGCTCGAAATCGTCGTCCAGCAACGTCTCGTGCAGTGCCGAACGGGTGAGCTCCAAGCGGCGTGAACGCAGGTCCGCGACGGTCGGCAATGTCTCCACGCTGATCGTCTGCTTGGTGGTCCGCTCGATCGTCTTCAACAGCCGGTGCTGGCGCGGCTCGACGAGCGTGATGGCCACGCCCTCGCGCCCAGCCCGGCCAACCCGGCCGATGCGGTGGACGTAGGAGTCCGGCGCCGACGGCACGTCGTAGTTGACGACGTGGGTGAGTTGGTCGATGTCCAGGCCACGAGCGGCGACGTCGGTGGCCACGAGCAGCTCGGCCGCACCACTGCGCACCCGCTGCATCACCCGGTCGCGCTGGTCCTGCGTCATGCCGCCGTGCAGCGCCTCGGCCCGATACCCCCGAGCCGTCATCGTCTCGGCCAGCGTGTCGACCTCTTCGCGGGTGCGGCAGAACACGAGGGCGGCGCTGGGCGATTCGACGTCGAGCAGCCGACCGAGCGCGGAGGCCTTGTGGGCCCGCGGCACGAGGTAGGCCACCTGGCGCACCAGCGACGCCTCGCCCGAAGTCGGCTCGCGCCGGATGTGCACCCGCACGGGCTCGGACAGGTACCGCTTGACCAGGCCGTTGATACGGGCCGGCATCGTGGCCGAGAACAGCACGGTCTGGCGCTGCTCGGGCACGGCCTGCAGGATCGCCTCGATGTCCTCGGCGAACCCCATATCGAGCATCTCGTCGGCCTCGTCCAGCACCACGACCTGCAGCCCGTCGAGCGCGAGGGTGCGCCGGCTGAGGTGGTCTATGGCCCGGCCCGGCGTGGCCACGACGACGTCGATGCCGGCTTCCAGCGCCCGGATCTGACGCAGGATCGGCTGGCCGCCGTAGATCGGCAGTACCCGCGCCCCGAGCTCGCGCCCGTAGCGGTGGATGGCCTCCGACACCTGGATGGCGAGTTCGCGGGTGGGCACCAGCACGAGGGCCTGCGGATGCCGACCACCCGGCCGGAGCCGCTGCAGGAGCGGCAAGGCGAACGCGGCCGTTTTGCCCGTGCCCGTCGCCGCCTGGCCCAGCAGGTCGCGCCCGGACAGCAGTGGTGGGATCGTCTCGCGCTGGATTGGCGTCGGTTCCTCGTAGCCGAGCGCGTCGAGCGCCCGCTGCAGTTCTGGGCGCAGCTGCAGGTCGGCGAAGCTCGCCACCTCGGCCACGGGGTCAACGCTCACGGCGTCAACCCTCTCACTGCTGCTCAGAGGTTGCCGCGCAGTTCCTGCTCGCGCTCGATCGCCTCGAACAACGCCTTGAAGTTGCCCTTGCCGAAACCGAGCGAGCCGTGCCGCTCGATGAGTTCGAAGAACACCGTCGGGCGATCGACCACGGGCTTGGTGAAGATCTGCAGCAGGTAGCCGTCCTCGTCGCGGTCGACCAGGATGCTGCGGGCCTTGAGTTCCTCGATCGGCACCCGCACGTGCCCGATGCGCGCCCGCAGTTCCGGGTCGTCGTAGTAGGAGTCGGGGGTGTCGAGGAATTCCACGCCCCGAGCGCGCATCTCGTCAGTGGTACGCAGGATGTCGTTGGTGGCCAGCGCGATGTGCTGGCAGCCCGGGCCGTTGTAGAACTCGAGGTATTCGTCGATCTGGCTCTTGCGCTTGCCCGGCGACGGCTCGTTCAGCGGAAACTTCACCCGGTGGTTGCCGTTCGCGACCACCTTCGACATCAGCGCCGAGTACTCGGTGGCGATGTCGTCGCCGACGAACTCGGCCATGTTCACGAAGCCCATCACCCGGTTGTAGAAGTCGACCCACTGGTCCATCCGGCCGAGTTCGACGTTGCCGACGCAGTGGTCGACGGCCTGGAACAGCCTCTTGTCGGCGGGCGCCATCGTCGAGGTCTGCTCGACGTACCCGGGCAGGTATACGCCGTCGTAGCGCGAGCGGTCGACGAGCGTGTGCCGCGTCTGGCCATACGCGGCGATGGCCGCCAGGCGCACCGTGCCGTGCTCGTCGCTGAGGTCGTGCGGTTCGTCGAGGATCGTTGCGCCCTGGGCGCGGGCGTGGGCGATGCACTTGTCGACGTCGGGCACTTCGAGTGCAAGGTCGACGACTCCGTCGCCGTGCGCGCGGTGGTGGTCGGCGTACGCGCTGTCGACAGCGACCGCGCCGATGACCACGAACCGGGCTGAGCCGGACCGCAGCACGAACGCCTTGTGGTCGCGGTTGCCGGTCTCCGGGCCGCTGTAACCGACGAGGGTCATCCCGAACGCGTGCTGGTAGTAGTGGGCGCTCTGGGTGGCGTTGCCGGACACGAACACCACTGCGTCCATGGCCGTCACCGGGAACGGATCCTGCGCCTCGTCGTAGTCGACCAGCCCCACCAGTTGCTTGAGCCGGTCGACGGTCAGGTTCGCTTCGCGCTCTTGCGGAGTGAGTTCCACGCTCGTCATGACCGTCAGCCTGGGACCGCGCCGCCAGATGTGCAACTCTCCTACGCTCTGGCCGGCAATCTGCACAGATTGTCTAGCCGGACAGGTCATCTACTGCACAAGTTGCTCAACTTCGGACGGCGCCGACCGCTGCCACCACGGCGAACAGCGCGAAGAGCATGCCGCCCAGCCGATGCACGACGCGCACCGGCACCCGCCGGATGATCACCTGTCCGGCCACCACCGCGACGGCGGCCACCACGGTGAGCGCCACCCAGGCGCCGAGCCCGACGGCCACCGGAGCGCCCAGTCGGGCCGCCAGGGCCGCGGTCGCCAACTGTGAGGCGTCGCCCCACTCGGCCGCGAAGATCACGCCGAACGAGGTCAGCACGATTCGCCAGAACGGGGCGGCGGTGCGCGCCTCGGCCGCTTCGATGTCGACGTGCTCGGGCTCGCTGAAGCCTTCGTGCAGCAACAGGGCCGAGCCGACGGCGAACAGGACAGCGACCGCGGCTTCGACCGCCCAGTGCGGCAGGAGGTGCAGCAGTCCGCCCGCAGTCACGGCGATCACGCACTGCACCGCGAACGCGGCCGAGACGCCGAGCACCACCTGACGCGGCCGGTAGCGCGTCGAAAGCACCAGCGACGCCACCAGCGTCTTGTCCGGCAGTTCGACCAGCAGCACAACACCGAACGCGATTGCCGCGGCGGCGACGGAATGTGGCACTCGTCGATCCTGCCGTGTCCTGCCCGGCCTACTGCGGGCGCGCCCCTAGCCTGGTGGCGATGACCACCTACGTCGCCGTCCTTGCGATGGTGCTCAGTTACGCCGCCCTGGTCGCGGCGTACCTCGCGCTGCGCACCCTGGCCAAACTGCGCCGGGCAACGGTGGTTCTGGCCCGCGGCACGAGCGCGTCCGCCGCGAAGCAGTCCTTGCTCGAGGCCACCGCCAGCCATGCGGAGCAGACGGCGGCGCTGGGCGAACAGGTCAGCGAGTTGCGCACGTACGTCGACACCGCCTGCGCGCAGACGCTCGCAACGGCCCGGGCCGCCAACGCCGACACGTCCGACGCCGTGCGCAACGTCGCCCTCGTCCGCTACAACGCTTTCCCTGACGTGTCGGGGCGGATGTCGTTCTCGCTTGCCTTGCTCGACGAACACGGCGACGGCGTCACGATCAGCGCGATCGCCGGCAGTACCGATACCAGCGTGTACGCCAAGGCGATCGCCGACGGCAAGGGCGAGCACGCGCTGTCTCCCGAAGAGCAGCAGGCGGTCGCGGCCGCATTGCGCAAGCAACGCGGCGGCCTGTTGAGCCGCGCCGCCGGCTAAGACGGTTGCCGGCTGTGCTTTGGTTGATCGGTGAGGGGTGAGCGGTGAGCACGCTGGCCTTCCTCGGCCCTGAGGGCACGTTCGCGCATGCCGCCCTCCGCGCCTTGCCGGCAGCGGCCGACGCGACCCTGCTGCCGACCAGCAGCGTCACCCTCGCTATCGACGCCGTCCGGGCCGGCGCCGCTGACGCCGCGCTCGTCCCCCTCGAGAACTCGGTCGAGGGCGCGGTTCCGGCGACGCTGGACGAGCTCGCGAACGGCGAAGCGCTGATCATCGCCGAGGAGACCTATTTGCACGTCGCGTTCGAGTTGATGGCCCGGCCCGGCACGGCGCCCGGCGACGTCCGCACCGTGGCGACCCATCCGCATGCCGAGGCCCAGGTGCGGCGGTGGCTGCTGAGCAATGTGCCGGACGCCCAGGTGGCCTTGGTGGGTTCGACCGCCGGTGCGGCCCAGGCCGTGGCGGCGGGAGAGTTCGACGCCGCGGTCGGCGCCGCCGTGGCCGGCGAGCTGTACGGGCTGGATGTGATCGCCCACGACATCGCCGACAACCCCGGCGCGGTCACCCGCTTCGTGCTGCTCACCCAGCCCGCCCCTCCCGGACCGGCCACCGGGAACGACCGCACCACGCTGGTGGCCTATCTACGCGAGGACCACTCCGGTGCGCTGCTCGAGATCCTCACCGAATTCTCGACCCGCGCCGTCAACCTGACCCGGATCGAGTCCCGGCCGACCAAAGGCGCCATCGGGCAGTACTGCTTCTCGATCGACTGCGAGGGCCACATCGCCGACGAACGCGTCGGCGATGCGCTGGCCGCGCTGCATCGGATCTGCGGTGCCGTGCGCTATCTCGGGTCCTATCCGCGACGTGACGGCGTGCAGGGACAGGTGCCCCGCGGGCGCACCGACGCCGAGTTCGTAGGCGCACGCGGCTGGCTCGCGTCGGGTCCGCGCCACCGGGCAGAGCTGACCGCGCGAACGGCCCAGCGGCCGCGCTAGCATCGAGCCGCGACGGGCCAATCGTCCGACTCGTCAGATTTGCCGCCAGCCGGGACGCACACACGGGAGTTGAGCCGGTGACCTCATCCGGTGGGTTGGGCGACCCCGACTCCTACGTCCGCGAGCAATCGGACCGCTTCGCCCGGATGCGCGAGCAGGCCGAGCAGGCCCGGGCCAAACTGGCTCAGAACACCGTCACGATCGGCGACGCCGACAGCGTCGTGACGATCACTGTCGGCGCCGGCGGGGTCATGCAGTCGATCAAGTTCGGCCCGCGGGCCAACCAACTGCAGCCGGCCCAGCTCTCGGCGACGGTCATGCGCACGTACGGACAGGCCTGCCGCCAGGCCGCCGCCCGCAGCCAGCAGATCATCGGCGAACTGGTCGGAGCCGAGTCGCCGACGTTGCAGTTGATGCGCGACGCCGTCCCGCCGGAGCCCGACGACGATCCCGCTTCCCCGGGAGGTGCTCGATGACCCAGTTCACCGTTGACGTCACGCAGCTGCGCCAGCACGCCGCCGACGTCCGTGCCATCGCGCAGAGCGTCGACCAGGCCGGCGATGCTGCGAACGAGGTCGGCATCGGCGGACTCGACATCTACGGTGTGCTGTGCTCGGCCCTCATCGTGCCGGCGCTGCAGGGTTTCTTCGGCGACGCCGTTGACCTGGTCAAGAAGGCGGGCGAGCTGACCGACGCTTACGCCGACGGCCTGGAAGCCAACAGCGACGTCTACGAAGAAGTCGACAAGGACGCCAAGACCAATCTCGCCACCCTCCACTCCGATCTCTTCTAAGGGCTACCCGTGGCTGCCAACCCGCTCGTCGCCGAGACCGAAGCGCCGTCGGCTACCGCCGGCAGCGGCCTGGTCGGCGACATCGCCAACCTGACCGCCGACAACGACCCGTGGGACTACACGATCGACGGGGTCAGCACCGCGCTCGACGCGATCGGCGTCGCGTTCGACCCGTTCGGCGCGATCGCGAGCGCGGGCGTCGGCTGGCTGCTGCAGCACGTCGATTTCCTCCGCGAACCCATCGACAAGCTCACCGGCGACGCGGCCGCGATCACCGCCGTCTCCGAGACCTGGGCCAACATCGCCAAGAGTCTCGACCAGAGCGCCACGGACTACGTCACCGCCCTGAAGAGCACCGAGCACTGGACCGGCAAGGCGGCCGACGACTACCGCACGGCCGCCGAAGATCTGCGCGCGGTACTCGAGGCCACCGCGAACCACGCCCTGCACGCCTCCGACGGCATCATGGCCGCGGGCATCCTGGTCGGTACCGAACGCGCGATCATCTACGACACGATCTCGACATTCATCGGCCGCGTCGTCGTCGAGGCCCTGATCGCGCTGGCGTCGTCGTGGTTCACGTTCGGCGCCTCGATCGCCGCGTTCGTCGCAGCTGTCGACATCGATGCCGCCATTCAGGGTGAGCGGGTGGCGCTGCGCGTCGGCGCGCTGATGAAGAAGGTCGGCACGTTCGGCCAGCGGTTCGACGCGATGGGCAGCCGGGCCAAGACGCTGGCCCAGGACCTCGACCGCGCGGGCGGCCGGCTGCGGATGAAGGCCGGCGGTTCGAAGGGCCGCGCGATCATTCAGCGCAACCGCTTCCTGGCCCGTCCGCACAACCCGGCGGTCACCAAGCTCACCGACGCCTCGCACCGGCTCGAGCACTCGCCACTCAACAACGTCCACGACGTGACGGAGAACCCGGCCTTCAAGCAGGGCAAGGAAGCGGTCAAGTCCGGCGACGAGCAGCACAAGGCCCGCGAGAACTGAGCGCAATGGCAGAGTCCGAGCCCAGCCGCGTCGACGCTGACGGGACCCGGCTGCGTCGCCCGCTGCCCGCGCGGCTGTTCGGCTCCGGTCCGCAGCTCGTCCTGACGCTCGTCGTCGCACTGTTCGTGGTAACGGTCGTCGCCGTGGCCGCCTCGGGCGACCTGTCCCTGTGGCCCCTGCTGCTCGTCCAGGTCGTACTCGTCGGGCTGTGGTTGCGGGCGTTCACGGGTTGGGCCCGCGTCGACGACGACGGGCTGGGCTGGCGTTACTGGGCCCGGTGGGAGCACGAGTGGCCGAAGATCAGCGTGGTCACGCTGACCCGGCGAGCGAACTCGATGAGCTACCGCGCAGCCGGTCCGCCGGTCATCCTGATCCGGGCCAAGGGCGGGAGTGAGGACTTCGTGGCTCCGGCCCGTGCGTGCGGCCGGCAGCGGCGGGAGTTCGGCACCGCCGTCCTGGCGGCGGCGAAGGCCCACGGCGTGCGGACCCGGGTGACGTCCACCGGCTGGAACGAGAAGCCGGACGAGATCGCCGAACCCTGGGAGTAGCGGCGCTCAGAGGTACAAGCCGGTGTTGGCGTCGTTGCGTTCGGCCGCGACCGCGTGCAGGTCACGCTCGCGCAGCAGCAGGTAATCGTCGCCGGCGATCTCCACCTCGTGCCGGTCATCCGGGCTGAACAGCACCCGGTCGCCGGTCTCGACGGCGCGGACGTGATTGCCGACAGCCAGTACCTCGCCCCAGATCAGCCGCTTGGACACCTGGGCGGTCGCGGGGATGACGATGCCGCCGGAGGAACGCCGCTCCCCGTCGTCACGGGGCTCCTTCACGAGCACGCGGTCGTGCAACATCTTGATCGGCAGGCCATCGGTCACAGCTTCCGAGGGTAACCGTGGGCGCACGGGCGAGGGCGATCGCGGGCCGATCACCGGGCGCCACCGCGGCCCGCCCGTTTGGGACAAACCAGTATGGCGGTTACAACAGCTCGGTGACGGTTCGGCCGGATCAACTCCCCGGGCCGGTTCGCTGTGGCTAGGCTCGGTGACCTTCCGCGTGCCTCACCTGATCACGCGAGACCGGAGCGGACAAGGCTGTCCGCCGGAGAAAGGACGACATGGCGTTCACATCAGGCAAGACCGGCAAGGTGCTCGCGCTGTCTGCAGCGGCACTCGTCGCGGTCTCGCTCGCGGCCTGCGGCTCGAGCAAGAAGGCCAGCAAGGGCGGCGCCGGGGGTTCGATCAAGATCGGCACCACTGACCAGGTGGTCGCCCTCGACCCGGCCGGCTCGTACGACAACGGCTCGCTGCTGCTCGAGGACAACCTGTACCAGTTCCTCATGAACGTCCCCGCCGGTGGCAAGGCGCCCGTGCCCGATGCCGCGCAGAGCTGCTCGTTCACCCAGCCGACCCAGTACACCTGCAAGATGAAGTCCGGCCTCAAGTTCTCGAACGGCGACCCGCTGACCGCCGACGACGTCGCTTTCTCGTTCAAGCGCATCGTGAAGATCAACGACCCGAACGGGCCGGCCTCGCTGATCGCGAACATGTCCGATGTCAAGGCGACGGATCCATCAACCGTGGTGTTCACGCTCAAGAACGGCAACGACCAGACCTGGCCGTTCGTGCTCGGTACTTCGGCCGGTCCCATCGTCGACCACAAGGTGTTTCCGGCTGCCAAGGAACTCGCGGACGCCAAGGTCATCGGCTCCGGGCCGTACGCGATCAGCAGCTACAACAAGAACCAACTGGTGCAGCTGAAGTCCAACACGAATTACACCGGTCCGAACAAGGCCAAGACCGACACGATCACGCTGAAGTACTACACCGAAGCGTCGAACATGAAGCTCGACATCCAACAGGGCGCGATCGACGTCGCTTGGCGCAGCCTGGCCCCGACCGACATCGACAGCCTGAAGAAGACCAAGGGCGTCAAGGTGCTCACCGGCGCCGGCGGCGAACTGCGCTACATCGTCTTCGACTTCAAGACGATGCCCGGCGGATCGGATGCCGGCAAGCTAGCAGTGCGGCGGGCCATGGCCTACTCCATCGACCGTCAGGCGATCGCCGACAAGGTCTACAAGGGCACGTTCCAGCCCGCATACTCGATGGTGCCGCAGGGCATCGCCGGCGCGACCGAGCCGTTCAAGGACGTGTACGGCACCACACCGAACAAGGCCAAGGCGCAGTCGGTGCTACAGGCCGCCGGCATCAAGACTCCGGTCACGCTGAACATCCAGTACACGCTCGGTCACTACGGGCCGGTCTCCGACCAGGAGTACACCGAGATCAAGCGGCAGCTCGAAGCAAGCGGGCTGTTCAAGGTGAACGTCCAGGCCACCGAGTACACGACCTACGTGAAGGAGCGGGTCAAGGACACCTATCCGATGTACCAGCTCGGCTGGTTCCCGGACTTCGTGGACGCGGACAACTACCTGTTCAATTTCTTGAGTGAACAGAACTTTGTACACGTGCACTACTGCGACGTCGGGGTGAAGAACCGGCCGTGCGACAAGGACAACGTCGTCAAGTTGCTCACGACGGAAGAAACGACGCCGGGTGCGGCGCGCATGAGCGCTCTGGAGCAGATCCAGAAGACCCTCGCTACCGGTCAGCTGCCGTATCTTCCGCTGTTGTCCGGCAAGCAGGTCGCGGTCGTGCGCGACAACATCAGCGGCGTGCAACAGACTCTCGACCCGGCGACCCAGTTCCGGTTCTGGCTGTTCAGCAAGAGCTGATCTGTGTCTCGGCGGCGCCGGGCTGCGCGCATCGCGTTGATGTGCGCCCGCCCGGCGTCGCTGATTGAGAGGGACTAGCCGAGCAAATGGCCACGACCACCAAGAGTTCGTCCGGGTCGCTTCGCACCTACCTGATCACCCGGCTCCTGCTGGTGATTCCCATGGTGCTCGTCTTGGTGACGCTCGTCTTCTTCATCATGCGCGTGATCGGCGATCCGATCACCGCCGCATTCGGCGGCCGGCTGTCCGCGGCCGACCTTGCGGCCCGACGGAAATCAGCCGGGTTGGACAAGCCGCTGCTTTCGCAGTACTGGCACTACCTCACCGGTGTGGCGCACGGTGATTTCGGCACGAGCCTGACCGACCACCAGCGCATCAGCCACGTCCTCGTCGTCAAGGGTGCGGCCACGCTCGAACTCACGGCCTGGGCTCTGCTCGTTGCCCTCGTCCTGGGAATTCCACTTGGCCGGGTCGCGGCCCGCTACCGGGACCGGTTGCCCGATGTCGGCCTGCGACTGTTCGCCGTACTTGCCTACGCAACGCCAGTGTTCTTCCTCGGTCTGCTCTTCAAACTGCTTTTCGCCATCAAGCTCGGCTGGTTCTACTCCTCCGGACGGGCCAGCCCGGACATCGAACTCAACATCACCGGCTCGAACGTGCCCCACGACACGCACATCTATCTCCTCAACGCCATCCTCTACGGCCAGCCGAGCGACGTGCAGGACGTGTTGCGACACACGGTCCTGCCGGCGGTCACCCTAGGGCTGCTGGTCGGAGGAGTGTTCATCCGCCTCGTTCGCGTGAACCTCCTGCAGACGATGCGCTCGGACTATGTCGAAGCGGCACGGGCTCGCGGCGTACCCGAGCGGCGGGTGATACGCAAGCACGCTTTCCGTAATGCGCTGATCCCGGTCGTCACCGTGATGGGTCTGCAGATCGCCGCCCTGCTCGGCGGTGCCGTCCTCACCGAGGAGACGTTCGAGTGGCAGGGCATCGGGTACACGCTGGTGCACTACCTGCTGGCCCGGGACTTCATCGCGGTTCAGGGCATCGTCACCGCCATCGCCGTCATCGTGGCGATCATCAGCTTCCTGATCGACGTGATCGCGGCTGTCGTGGATCCGAGAGTGAGGTACTGAATGGCGCTTACCGTGCCTGAGGTAGAAGCCGCGGAACTCGACGTCGCACGCGGCCACAGCAAGATCCCGGGACTCAACGCCCTACGGGCGACGTCGGGCTTCCAGCGGGGCATGCTGCTCGCCGGTGCACTCGTTGTGGCGTTCTTCGTCGTGCTCGCTGTGTTCGCGCCTCTGATCGCGCCCTACGGTTTCGATGCCGATTCCGTGAACGGGAAGAACTTCGGCACCTTGCAAGCGCCCTCGGCGATGCACTGGTTCGGCACTACCGTGGGCGGCGAGGACGTGCTCTCCCGAGTCGTGTTCGGTGCTCGTACCGCGCTCGAAGTGATCATCCTGGCCGTGGTGTTGTCGATGGTCGTCGGCGTACCGGTCGGTCTGATCTCCGGTTATTTCGGTGGTTGGCTCGACCGCATCCTGGTCCTCGTCACCGATGCCCTCTTCGCGTTCCCGTCGCTGCTGCTCGCGATCATCATTTCGATCACCATTGCCAACGGACGAAGTAGCAAGGCGGGAGGCATCCTGTCGGCGGCGATCGCCATCACGGTGGTGTACGTGCCGCAGTACTTCCGGGTGGTGCGCAATGCGACGGTGGCAGCCCGAGAGGAGCCTTACGTCGAAGCCGCCCGCGCTCTCGGCGCGCCGCCACGGGTGGTCATGACCCGCTACGTTTTCGGAAACGTGGTCCAGACCGTACCGGTCATCGCCACGCTCAACGCGGGCGACGCGATCCTGACCCTCGCCGGCCTGGGCTTCCTCGGGTTCGGGATCGAGCCGTCGTCGGGCGCTGAATGGGGCTACGACCTGAACAAGGCGTTGTCGGACACCGCGGCCGGCATCTGGTGGACGGGCACGTTCCCGGGTCTGGCCATCGTGCTGCTGGTCGTGGGCGTGACGCTCGTCGGTGAGAGCCTCAACGACGTGCTGAACCCGCTGCTGCGCACGACGAAGCTCACCCAGGTAGTGCTGCCGGCCCGCAAGACGGGCGCCGAGGAGTCCTCGTGACCCAGCCTTCCGCGAGCCAGCCTGTATTGGACGTCCACGACATGCGCGTGTGGTACTCCGGGCCGCACGGGCCGGTGCGGGCTGTCGACGGGGTGAGCTTCACGTTGCGGCCGGGCGAGGTGCTCGGTCTGGTGGGCGAATCCGGATGCGGCAAGTCGACCCTCGGCCGGGGACTGATGGGACTCGTTCCGCGTGGAGCCGCCGTGGGGGGTGACGTCGAGTTCGACGGCCGGCCGCTGCTGACACTGCCGAAGAAGGAGCGCGAGCGGGCCCGCGGCGCGGGGATGGGCCTGATCTTCCAGGAGCCGATGACGCGGCTCGATCCGCTCATGAAGGTCAGCGCGCATTTCAGCGAGGTGCTCAGGGTCCACGAGCCGAAGCTGTCGAAGCAGGACCGCCGCGAGCGCGCGCTGGACGCGCTGCGATCACTTGGAATCCCGCCGACGCGCTATGACAACTACCCGCACGAGTTCTCCGGCGGAATGCGGCAGCGCATCATGATCGCGTTGGCGCTCGCGCTGCGGCCCAAGTTCATCATCGCCGACGAGCCGACTACGGCGCTCGACGTGCTGGTCGAGGCACAGATCCTGGGCATCCTGGCCGACATTCGCCAGACCTACGCGCCGGCGATCCTGCTGATCACCCACAACCTCGGCATCGTCGCCGAGGCGTGCGACCGGGTTGCGGTCATGTACGCCGGGCGAATCGTGGAGCAAGGGCCGGTGCGGGAGATTTTCGCCAATCCGCGCCATCCCTACACGCAGGACCTGCTGCGCTCGACGATCTCGCTGAAGACGCAGGAGTTGCACTCGATTCCCGGCGCGCCCCCTGATCTGGTGCGCCCGCCATCGGGCTGCCGGTTCCATCCGCGCTGCGAACACGCGATGCAGGTCTGCGTCGACCGCTTCCCACCGCTGATCGTCGAAGGCGTGCAGGAGGCGGAGTGCTGGCTGCTCGCCTCCGACCTGACCGAGTCCGAGCGCCGCCCGCTGGTGCGTCAGGAGGTGTCCGTTGCTGACGAAGCCTGAGCCGCTGGTCAAGATCGACAACCTGCACGTCGACTACGCCCTGCGCACCAACGCGGTGGCCCGGTTGCTGGGCAGCTCGTCCGGGACAGTGCGGGCCGTCGACGGCGTCGACATCGAACTGGCCGAGGGCGAGGTTCTCGGGCTGGTAGGCGAGTCGGGCTCGGGCAAGTCCACGCTCGGACGGGCGCTGCTCGGGCTGGTGCGCCCGACCGGCGGCAGCATCACCTATCGCGGGCAGGAATTGGTCGGCCTGTCCGAGCCCAAGCTGCGGCCGTTGCGCCGCAAGTTGCAGATGGTGTTCCAGGACCCGCACGCTTCGCTCAACCCGTCGATGACGGTGGGCCGTGCGATCAGCGACGCCCTGCGCATCCACGGGCTGCATCCGGGCGACGAGCGGGAGCCTGCGGTGAACGCGGCGCTGGAACGGGTGGGGCTGGCGCCGGCGTCTCGGTTCGTGAACAAGTACCCCGGCGAGTTGTCCGGCGGGCAGAAGCAGCGCGCGGTCATTGCCCGCGCGATCGCGCTCGGGCCGGAACTGCTCGTCGCCGACGAGCCGATCTCGATGCTGGACATGAGCGTGCGGGCCAAGATCCTCGGCTTGTTGACCGAGCTGAAGCAAGACCTCGGGCTTACCTACGTCTACATCACGCACGACCTCGCGAGTGCGCGGTTCTTCTGCGACCGCATCGCGATCATGTACCTGGGCAAGATCGTCGAGACCGGGCCGGTCGCCGAGATCTTCGACAACCCGCGGCACCCGTACACGAAGGCGCTGCTGCGGGCCGTGCCCGACCCGGATCCGTCGCACGGCATGGCCCGCGACCTGCCGCGGGGCGAAGTCCCGGACGCTTCCAACCCGCCGCCCGGCTGCCCATTCCACCCGCGCTGCCCCGAGGCGGTGCCCCACGCCGGTTGGGAACTGCGCGACGTGCGGATGGTGCTGGAGCAGCGCTGGACCAAGATCAGCCCGGAACAGTTTGCCGCCGAGTCGCGGCTCGTCGGAGTCGCGGAGCGCTTCGATGCCCCCGAGGCCGCGCCGGGCGTCGGCGTGTTGCGGCCGGCGGACGGTACGGCCGAGGAGTTGCTGGCTTTGCTCGAGGCAGAGCGACAGGCCAATCCGAACGAGCCGCTGTGGCAGGGCGTGCGGGGAATGGCCAGCACCGGCCGGGAGGTGCGGATCGAGTTCGTCGAGCGGGCCGTGCCTCGTCTGCTGCCGGTCGAAGGCACCCAGGTGCAAGTCGCCTGCCACCGCTTCCACGATCCGTCCGGCGCCGCCGTCACGCCCCGTTCTTGATCACGTCCGTTCCGCACGGTTAGCGAATGCGTCGCCAGCTGCAGTGTTGTTCAACCAGATGACGTATCCCCACATGTTGGGATCGTCGTCCTCGATGAAGGCGTTTCGAATCCTGTCGAGTACGGCTGGTACCGATTCGCGAAGCGGCATATAGCCGTTCGCCTGTGTGACTGTCCCGGCCTCCGCGAGCGCCTGGTCAAGCACCTCCCGTACGGTGTCAATCACGATCTCGCGAACGCCATCCGATCCGATCTCGGGATTCAGTCGTTGTGCCGCAGAGTAGATCGTGAGAACCGGTACCCAATCGTCAAGTCCTTCGACGAGGGTGGCCGTCATCAGATCTCGAGTCATGGCAAGTGCACCTTAATCACAATCCCATTTTTCGCGATTTCGATTGTCGGCCCACCAGACCGACTGAATCCGCGATACTTCAGTTCGGTCCCGTCTGGTAGTTCCATATGCACGCCAGGGATAGCGGACCTGATTGGTTTGGCGTCACTCGAAAGTTCGATCCACAGCGCTTCCATTTGCTTTGGCGTGTCCACCTCCAAGTTCGGCTTTCGCCGGCCCGCGCGAAGGTGGGACAGCACGCGATCGACTCTTGCGCTCGACTCCTCCGCCGCCGTAAGGCCGCGGACCGCGGCCTGCTCGGCTGTTCGCGCCGTAGGCAGCGCTCTGACGGCGTCGGTCGCGGCGACGCTGATCCGGGCGCCGAGGAGGCCGCGCAGGTTGCGGCTGATCTCGACCACGCGCGTCGTGGCGGCTGACATGTTTTCGGCCAGGCCGCGAGCCAACTCGATCACGCGGCCGATGATGTGGGCGACCTTCGCTGTCGTCGCCGCTATTCGGCTCGCTTGCGCGTCCTGGGCGACGAGCTCGCTGCCGCCGCCGGTCACGAACGCGGCGACCAGCCCGACCCCCTGAATGGCCGCCGACCACCCGAGGAAGCTGGCCAGCTCATGCTCGATCTCGGAATGGGCATCGTCGATGTAGTTCGCGAACTCCGAGCAGGTACTGGCCATCGCGTCAAAGCCCGCGACCAGTTCCCACAGGTGGCGGTCCATCGCCTGACAGGCGGTCATCGCATCGTCGACCTCGGGCGAAACCTGCGCGGCGATGCAACCGAGCGCGCCCGGCACGGACAGCGCCGCATCACCAGTCGCTACCGCCGCTGCCGTCCACACCGCGGCCGCCTTTCGCAGTCGCCCCTGATCGCCACTGGGCCACACGTAGCCGACCGTGTGCTCGACGACCCACCACCCGGTGGGCGTCGGCAGCGAGCCGCCGTGCGCCGACGGCGGCGCGCTCAGCTGCACCGAACAACTCGCGTACGCCGTGGTGTCGGGCAGCAGTGCCACCCCGCCCGCGGCGGACGACGAGTCGGCCCGGATGTAGTTGAAGCCGGTCTGCTGCAGCAGGGCCGCGAGTTGGTAGCACCCGTTGATGACGTCCTGGGCCGCGGCGAGCGTCAGCCGGGCCCCGTCGTCACAGGCCGACGCCCACGCGTCGCCGGCCGGATCGGCGCCGGCCATCGCGCCCGAACCGGCCAGCCCGTCGAGCAAACCCAACGCAGCCCGCTGCACCTGACCCGCGATCTCGGTGCCGAACGCCATGCTGGCGGCGTCGTAGGACACCGGATCCACCGCGAGCCGAGGACCCACCGCTCAGCTCCACATCTGACGGTTGGCCGCAATAGCCGCGGTGTAGTTCGCGTGCGCGGTTGCCCCGACGACGCGCAGCGCGGCGACCGCCTCGCGCATCTGCTGAGCGCCGGCCAGCCATTCCCGGTGAGCCCGCGCCTGCTCGACCGCCGCGGCACCCGTCCAGACCTGGTGCAGCCGGCTGGTCCGCGCGTCGATCTCGGCCAGCCGCTGTTCCAGACCGCTCTCGAACGCAGCCATCCGATCGACGGCGTCCTGCAACAGCTCGATGTCAACTGCGAACGACGACATCGCCGGCTACCCCGCCGCCTGGGAGAGCGCACCAGCTGAGGCGTCCTCGGCCGCGCCGTAATCCGCACCGGTCGCCGTGAGCAGCCGGGCCATGGCCTCGAGCGCATCCAGCACCTCGATCGCCCCGGCGTGCCATTGCGTCCAGCCGCGGCCGAACGCCGTCGCCGCCGATCCCTGCCATCCGCAGTCGAGCAGAGTCGCTGCGTCGCAACCGAGTCGGCTCAACTCCGAGCGGGCCTCGTCCCCGATCTGGCTGAGTACCGCGGCGGTCGACTGCAACTCGGCCGGCGTCACGTCGTATCCCGGCAAAGCGCCCCAACTCCCCCCGAACGCGATAGCGCGCAGAGCCTAATTGGCCCACGACGTGGACGCTTCGTCATCGACGACGGCTGTGGACAACCACCGCGCTGCCTAGTCGTGCGGCTCAGTAGCCTGGGCAGGTGATCGACCTTCGCCAGCTGCGCGACGACCCGGATCGGGCCCGCGCGTCCCAGCGCATCCGCGGCGCGGACGAAGCCCTCGTCGACGCCCTCTTGGCTGCCGACGACGCCCGCCGGGCCGCGGTTGCCCGCGCCGACGCGTTACGTGGTGAGCAGAAGACGCTCAGCCGGTCGGTCGCTCAGGCCAGCGCCGAGGACCGGCCGGCGGTGCTGGCCCGCGCCAAGCACCTCGCCGACGAGGTGAAGGCGGCCCAGGCGGACGAGGCCGCGGCTGACGCGGCCCTGCGCGCCGCGCACCTGGCCGTGCCCAACCTGGTCGAGGACGGCGTCCGGCCAGGCGGGGAGGATGACTTCGTCGTGCTCGACACCGTCGGCACCCCGCCCGACATTGAGGCTCCGAAGGACCACACCGAGATCGGTGCCGCCCTCGGAGCGATCGACACCGAACGCGGCGCCAAGGTCAGCGGTGCCCGCTTCTACTTCCTGACCGGCATCGGCGCCCAGCTGGAACTCGCCCTGGTGAACCTGGCGATGGCCCAGGCCACCGCGGCCGGCTTCGTCCCGGTCATCGCACCCGCACTGGTCAAGCCCGAGGTCATGGAAGGCACCGGCTTCCTCGGGGCGCACGCGGCCGAGGTCTACCGCCTGGCCGAGGACGACCTCTACCTAGTCGGGACGTCCGAGGTCGCGCTCGCCGGCTATCACTCGCAAGAGATCCTGGACGCGGCCGCACTCCCGCTGCGCTACGCCGGGTTCTCGTCCTGCTTCCGGCGCGAGGCCGGCTCGTACGGCAAGGACACCCGCGGCATCATCCGGGTGCACTGGTTCGACAAGGTCGAGATGTTCTCCTACGTCGACCCCGACGACGCCACCGCAGAACACCAGCGGCTGCTGGCGTGGGAGCGGGAGTTCATGGACAAGCTCGAACTTGCCTACCGCGTCATCGACATCGCGGCCGGTGATCTCGGAACATCCGCGGCCCGCAAGTACGACATCGAGGCCTGGTTCCCTTCGCAGGGTGCCTATCGCGAGTTGACGTCGACGTCGAACTGCACGACGTTCCAGTCGCGGCGGCTGAACATCCGGGCCCGCGGACCGCGCGGTCTCGCGCCGCTGGCCACGCTCAACGGGACGCTCGTCGCCGTGGCGCGCACGATCGCCTGCCTGCTCGATCATCACCAGCGGCCCGACGGTTCGGTCTACGTGCCGACGGCGCTGCGGCCGTGGCTCGGCGGCCGCGAGGTGCTCACCGCTTCGTGAGCATCCGCATGCTGGCCAGCGATCTCGACGGCACTCTTCTACGCAGCGACAACACGGTCTCGCTCCGCAGTCGAGTCGCGTTGAGTGCCGCGTACGAAGCCGGCCTGCTCATCGCGTTCGTCACCGGCCGCCCACCGCGCTGGCTGGACGAGGTCGCGGAGGCCACCGGCCACATGGGCATCGCCGTGGGCGCGAACGGCGCGGTGCTTTACGACCTGGCCGCCGAGCAGATCATCTCGTCCCACCCGCTGGCGCCGGACGCGATGGCGACGCTGACCAGCGAGTTGCGGGCCGCGTTCCCGGCCGTGCAGTTCGCCGTGGAGTACGGGCACAGCTTCGCGGCCGAACCGGGGTACGTGCACGACTGGGAGATCAACCCGCGCACCGACCGCCGCGGCCGGTCGATCGCGCCGCCGGTCATCGCCGACCTGGACCGCATCATCAGCCATCCGGGCGTCAAACTGCTGGCCAAGGACCGCGACGCCGACGCCGACGAGTTCATGGCCTCCGCCGATGCGCTGCTCGCCGGACGCGCCACCGTCACCCACTCGTCCACGTACGGGCTGCTCGAGATTGCCGCGCCCGGCGTGACCAAGGCGACCGGGTTGGCGGAGTTGGCCGCGTCGCACGGAATCCGGCCGGACGAGGTGGCCGCCATCGGCGACATGCCCAACGACGTGCCGATGCTGCAATGGGCCGGCTCGTCGTACGCGGTGGCCAACGCCCATCCCGCTGCCCGCGCCGCCGCCGACGAAGTGCTTGGCAGCAACGACGACGACGCGGTCGCCGTCCTCATCGAAAGCCTGCTCGCGTAACTTGGCTCGAGGAGGATGCCATGGCGGTCAGGATCGGTAACGTCGCGTTCGACTGCGACGACGTGCTGAAGGTAGCGACCTTCTGGTCCACAGCCCTCGAGCGCCCACTCGACAAAGGCAGCGGCGAAATGTTCGCGTCAATTGGCGGCACCGATCGCGACCGGCGCGAACCAGCCTGGTACTTCAACAAAGTTCCCGAGTCCAAACGCGCCAAGAACCGCGTCCACGTCGACCTGGTCGACCCTGACCCATCGGCGGTGGACAAGCTCGTCGCACTCGGTGCCACCGTCGTCGGCGAGCAGGAAATTTTCGAACATGGCTGGACCGTGATGCAGGACCCAGAGGGCAACGAGTTCTGCATCGCCGACAAGAGCTTCACCGGCTAAATGGGTCGCGCCGCCCTGCCGGTTCGCCCTAGCCTTCGCGCCGATGACACGATCACCGGCCGTCCGCGCTATCCAGGCCGCATTGCGCAAGGCGATCGAAGACGGCGCCGATCGGGTCGGTGCCTTCCTCGTCACTATCGACCCGGATGCCACCGGGCTGTTTCGTAACTTCGCGGTTCCGGACGACGACGCCGCACCGACCGCAGCTGACGTCGCCGCGCTGACGGCGTTCTTCACAGCGCGTGACCGACTGCCGCGGCTTGAGTTCGCCGCGCCGGCACCGCGTGTCGAAGCTGCGCTGGCGGAGGCCGGCTTCGTTGTCGACAACCGGTTGGCGCTCCTCAAGCTGCCGGATCCTGGCGCGCTGAGCCAGACAGCGTCCGTCGACGGCGTCACTCTCGACGAACCCGACACGGACGAGCAGTTCCGCGCGGTGGCCCGGATGCAGAACGACGCCTACGGAGAGGCGGGGGTCAGCGACGCGGACGTGCGGCGGCTGCGGTCAACGCTCGCGGCGGGAGGTGCGGTCGTCGCCGCCTGGAGTGCGGGTAAACAGGCCGTGTCGGCCGCCGTGTTAGCGGCGCCCCGCGACGGGCTGGCCGAGATCTATGCCGTCGCGACCGCCAGCGCCTATCGGCGTCGTGGCCTGGCCTCGGCCGTCGTGTCGACCCTGTCGCGTATCGCGCTGGACCGCGGGCTCACGCCGTACCTGCAGTGCGAAGGACCGGCCGAGCAGCGGATGTACGAGCGCCTCGGCTATCGCAAGGTCGGTGAACTCCTCGATGCGCGCGGGCCGGTCATCACCGACCGCCGAACCCCCGTGACCGCCGCCGGCGAGGCCGAGACCGCACTGACTTTCCTTGACTACCTGCGGGGAGCGTTGGCGGCCAAGCTCGTCGGACTCGGCGAAGACGACGCGCGGCGACCGTTGGTGCCATCAGGCACCAACCTGCTCTGGCTGGTCAAACATGTGGCCGGCGTCGAGGCATTCTGGCTGCACTGCGTGTTCGCCGGCGACGCCGAGGACGTCATCCCCGACGACGAGGATTTGACGCGCGACACGGTTGGCTCGGTGCTCAGGCTGTACCGCCGGGTGGGTGAGCGCACTGCGGAGATCGTCGCGGCGCATCCCGATCTGGACGAACTCGGGGTTATCGCTCCGTTCGGTCCGCCGTTGCGCAGTCTGCGCTGGACGCTCGCGCATCTCGTTGAAGAAACCGCCCGGCACGCCGGCCACGCCGACATCGTGCGAGAACTGATCGACGGCGCCACCGGCCGCTGATCGTCCCGGCACGCCCTACAGGTACTGGCCGGTGCCGTGGCCCTCGTCTTCGCCGGGGCGACGCCCGAACTGACTGCCCGGCGCCATGATCTGACCGCCCGGCCCGACGATCACTTGCTCGCCCGGCGCACCCGGCAGCGCCCGCCCGCGCATCTGCTCGAGCTGGGCCCGCGCGGCCATCTGCTGCGCGAACAGCGCCGTTTGGATGCCGTGGAACAAGCCCTCGAGCCAGCCGACTAGTTGGGCCTGGGCGATACGCAACTCGGCCTCTGACGGCACCCCGGTGCCGAACGGCAGCGTCAACCGTTCGAGCTCGGCACGAAGGTCAGGCGAGAGACCTTGCTCCAATTCTCGGATCGACGATTCGTGAATCTCCCGCAGTCGGTGCCGACCGGCTTCGTCCAGTGGAGCGGCCCGCACTTCCTCCAACAACTGCTTGATCATCGTGCCGATTCGCATCACCTTGGCGGGCTGTTCGACCATGCCCGTAATGTCGTCATTGTCGCCCGGGTCCAACCCCGACGCCGGCGGTGCCACGACATCGGCCACATCTGCCTCTTCGGCGTCGGTCGGATGCTCGGTGGGGGGTCCGGAGTAGTCGCTCATCCGACTAGTCTGGCCCACGGTCGATGAGCGGTAACACGGAAGTAGAACTCAATGCAGGTCATGAGCTTCGACGTGGCGCGGGTACGGGGGCTGTACCCGACCGTCGGCGCGGGGACAGCCCATTTGGACGGCTGTTTCAGCACGCTCCTGCCGGAGTCCGTCATCCGCGCCATCATTGCCACGCTGCGCTCCACACCCGCGCAGCCGGGGTCGCGGTCGGTGAGCTCACTTCGGACCGCGACCTCGGTGCTGCAGACCCGCCGAGCCGTCGCCGACCTCGTCGGCGCCGCCGCGGAGTCGGTCGTTCTCGGCGACAGCCTGGCAACCCTGATGCCGCGGTTCGCCGAGCTGCTCTCCAGTGATTGGCAACTCGGCGACGAGATCGTGCTGTCCCGGTTGGACGCCGACGTGACGCTGCGGCCGTGGTTGGCGGTGGCGCGGGCAGCCGGCGTCGTCGTGCGTTGGGCCGAGGCCGATCTGGAGACCGGCGAGTTGCCGGCGTGGCAGTACGAGCACCTGATCAACCGCCGGACCCGCATCGTCACCGTCCCGATGGGCAATCCTGCAACGGGAGCGGTGCCCGATGTCCGCACGATCGCCGACCTCGCGCATCGACACGGTGCGCTGGTGGTCGTCGACGCGGGCGCGGCACTGCCCCATCTGCCGCTCGACCTCGCCACGCTGGGTGCCGATCTCATCGCCGTGTCGGCCGCGACGTTCGGCGGCCCGACCGTTGCCGCGATCGCTGCCCGCCCGGGCCTGCTGCTCGAGATCGAGGGCGACGTCCGGCTACCGGTGCCGCAGCGCTTCGAGGTCGGCCCGCTGCCGATCGAACTGCTCGACGGCTTCACCGCCGCGGTCGATCACCTGGCCGGGCTGGACGAGCGGGCGACCGGAACCCGGCGGCAGCGCCTGTTCGCCTCTCTGACCGCCGCCGGCAACTACGAGCGCCTGCTCTACGAACGCCTCGACAACGGATTGCGCTACCTGCCCGGCGTCACCGTGCTCGGCACCGCCACCGCGCGGCTGCCGGTGGTGGCGTTCACCGTGGCCCGGCACTCGCCTGACCAGGTTGGTGACCTGCTGCAGCGCCGCGGGGTGTCGGTGTGGACGGGACCGTCCGGGATGGGTCAGCTGATGTCGGCCCTCGGCGTGGACGAGACCGGCGGCGCCGTTTACGCGGGACTGATGCCGCACACGACGGCGGGCGAGGTCGAGCAGCTGCTCGATGCGCTGTCCTCACTGCCCGGTTCCTGAACCCGGTCGTCCCCTATGGGACGCGCAGCAGGACCTTGCCGATGTGCTCACTGGACTCGACCAGCCGATGCGCCTCGGCGGCGTCGTCGATGGTCAGGACGCGGTCGATGATCGGCCGAACCGCACCGGACTCGATCAACGGCCACACGGCGTGCACGGTCTCGGCCGCGATGGCCGCCTTCTCGACCATCGGCCGGCCGCGCAGTCCGGCGGCGAGGACGGTGGCCCGCTTGGCCAACAGCATCCCGAGGTCGATCTCGCCCGTGCGACCGCCCTGCAGGCCGAGCACGACCAGTCGCCCGTTGACCGCGAGCGACGCCATGTTGCGACCCAAATAGAGCGCACCCATGTTGTCCAGCACGACATCGACGCCCTGCCCGTCCGTCTCGGCCCGGACCCGCTCCTCGAAGGCTTCATCGCGGTAGTTGATCGCGACGGCGGCACCGAGCTCGCGGCAGATGGCGACCTTGCGCGGGGTACCGGCCGTCGCGAAGACCTGTGCTCCGCGCTGGTGCGCCAGTTGGATCGCCATCGTCCCGATGCCACTTGTTCCGCCGTGCACTAGGAGCCGCTCACCTGGCTGCAGCCGACCGGCGCCGAAGACCATCGACCAGACCGTGCAGGTGACCTCGGGCAGGGCGGCGGCGTCGACCAGCGAGACTCCGGCCGGGACGGGCATGAGCTGTCCGACCGGCACCGCGACAAGTTCGGCGTAACCGCCCCCGCCGAGTAGCGCGCAGACCTCGTCGCCGATCTGCCAACCCGCCACGCTGTCGCCGACCTCCGCGATGGTGCCCGAGCACTCCATGCCCAGGTACGGCGGCGCCCCGGGCGGCGGCGGATAATTGCCTTGCCGCTGCAGCAGGTCGGCCCGGTTGATGCCGGCGGCGGCGACCCGCACCAGCACCTCACCCGCCTTGGGCGTCGGGTCCGGAACGTCCTGCACTTCCAGGACTTCAGGTTCTCCAGGCTCGGTAACCACCACAGCGCGCATCTGGAGAAGGTATCGAACCGTCGAGTGGTCACTTTCGCGTCCAGTGGTCAGCTATAGATGGCCACTCGACGTACAACTGACCACTCGGTGAGACAGTGGGCGGATGCAGTCTGTTTCCGTCGGTGTGGGGCCGGTGACCGAAGCCGAGGTCGTCGCCGTGGCTCGGGACGGCGCTGGGGTGACGCTGGCCGAGGACGCCCGCGCGGCGATTGCGGCAGCGCGCAAGATCGTCGACGAGCTGGCCGACGACAGCTCAGCCCACTACGGCATCTCGACCGGCTTCGGAGCCCTGGCCACGCGGCACATCCCGGTTGAGCAGCGCGCGTTGCTACAACGATCGCTGATTCGATCACACGCGGCCGGCTCCGGCCCCGAGGTCGAGCGCGAGGTTGTCCGGGCGATGATGCTGCTGCGGCTGTCGACGCTCGCGACCGGCCACACCGGCGTCCGGCCAGCCACCGCCGCGGCACTGGCCGCCCTGCTCGACAACGGCATCACCCCGGTCGTGCACGAGTTCGGCTCGCTCGGCTGCTCGGGTGACCTGGCGCCCCTCTCGCATGTCGCCCTCGCCCTGATCGGAGAGGGGACGGTGCGCGGGCCCGACGGCACGCTCGGTGCTGCCGACGACGTACTCCGGGCGCACGGGATCACGCCGGTGGCCCTCGCCGAGAAGGAAGGGCTCGCTCTTATCAACGGCACCGACGGGATGCTCGGGCAACTGTTGCTCGCCAGCCACGATCTCGACCGCTTGCTGCGAACGGCCGACATCAGCGCCGCGATGAGCGTCGAGGCTTTGCTCGGCACCGCGCGGGTCTTCGCCGCCGACCTGCAGGAATTGCGTCCCCAATTCGGCCAGGCCCGGTCCGCCGCGAACCTGCGTGCGCTGCTGTCGGACTCGCCGATCATCGCATCGCACGCCGGACCTGACTGCGTGTACGTCCAGGACGCCTATTCGATGCGCTGCGCGCCACAGGTGAACGGCGCGGCGCGGGACACGCTCGCGCACGCCCGTTCGGTGGCCGCGGCCGAGCTCGCGTCGGCGGTGGACAACCCTGTTGTCGTCGGCGGCCGGGTCGAGTCGAACGGCAACTTCCACGGCGCGCCGATCGGCTACGTCCTGGACTTCCTCGCGATTCCAGCCGCGGACATCGCGTCGATGAGCGAGCGGCGCACCGACCGGATGCTCGACGTGGCGCGATCGAGAGGACTGCCGCCCTTCCTGGCCGACGATCCGGGCGTCGACTCCGGGCACATGATCGCGCAGTACACCCAGGCCGCGTTGGTATCGGAAATGAAACGCCTGGCCGTGCCCGCGAGCGTCGACTCCATCCCGTCGTCCGCGATGCAGGAGGACCACGTGTCGATGGGGTGGTCGGCGGCGCGCAAACTGCGGCGCGCCATCGATGCACTCGCCCAGGTGCTGGCCATCGAGTTGCTGACGGCGGCTCGAGCCCTCGACCTGCGCGCACCGCTGGAACCCGGCCCTGCGACGGGGGCCGTGGTCGCCGCGCTGCGGGAACGGGTGCCGGGGCCCGGACCCGACCGGCACCTGGCCCCCGAGATCGAGGCGGCCGTCGACTTCGTTCGCGCCGGTGCGGCCGTGGCCGCCGCCGACTCGGTACTGCCCCAACCCCTGCACTGAGAGAGATCGCCGACATGAGCCAGACCCCCACCATCCGCGCGCCACGCGGCACCACGATCACCGCTCGCGGTTGGCAGACCGAAGCGCCGCTGCGAATGCTGCAGAACAACCTGGACCCCGACGTCGCCGAACACCCCGAGGAGCTCGTCGTCTACGGCGGTACCGGGAAGGCCGCGCGTGACTGGCCCAGCTACCACGCCATCGTGCGCACGCTCACCGACCTCAGGCTCGACGAAACGCTGCTGGTGCAGAGCGGCCGGCCGGTGGGCGTGCTGCAGACCCACGAGTGGGCGCCGCGGGTGCTGATCGCGAACTCCAACCTCGTCCCCGACTGGGCCAACTGGGAGGAGTTCCGTCGTCTCGAACGGCTCGGCCTGACCATGTACGGCCAGATGACCGCCGGCTCGTGGATCTACATCGGCACGCAGGGGATTCTGCAAGGCACCTACGAGACGTTCGCGGCCGTGGCGGCGCGAAAGTTCAACGGCACCCTGGCCGGCACGATCACCCTCACTGCCGGGCTGGGCGGCATGGGCGGCGCCCAGCCGCTCGCAGTGACGATGAACGGCGGCGTCGCCATCTGCATCGACGTCGACCCGTCGCGGATCAAGCGCCGCCTCGAGCACCGCTACCTCGACGTCGAGGCCACCTCGGTGCCCGAGGCCCTCCAATTGGCGGTTGCGGCTCGCGACGCCCGCAAGCCCTTGTCCATCGGCCTGCTCGGCAACGCCGCCTCGCTCGTGCCGCAGTTGCTGGCCAACGATGCTCCCATCGACATCGTCACCGACCAGACTTCGGCCCATGACCCGTTGAGCTACCTGCCCATCGGCGTGGAGTTCGACGACTGGCACGACTACGCGGCGCGCAAGCCGGAGGAGTTCACCGGCCGGGCCCGCGCCTCGATGGCCCGCCACGTCGAGGCGATGGTCGGGTTCCAGGACAAGGGCGCCGAAGTGTTCGACTACGGCAACTCGATCCGCGGCGAAGCGCAGCTGGCCGGCTACTCGCGTGCGTTTTCGTTCCCCGGGTTCGTCCCGGCCTACATCCGGCCGCTGTTCTGCGAAGGCAAGGGCCCGTTCCGCTGGGCCGCGCTGTCCGGCGACCCGAAGGACATCGCCCGCACCGACCAGGCCGTGCTCGAACTGTTCCCCGAGAACGAGTCGCTTGCGCGCTGGATCAGGCTGGCGCAGGAGCGAGTGCACTTCCAGGGCCTGCCCGCGCGGATCTGCTGGCTCGGTTACGGCGAGCGGGACAAGGCCGGGCTGGCGTTCAACGACCTGGTCGCCGCGGGCGAGATCAGCGCGCCGATCGTGATCGGCCGTGACCACCTTGACTGCGGGTCGGTGGCCTCGCCCTACCGCGAGACCGAGGCCATGGCCGACGGCTCGGACGCGATCGCCGACTGGCCGCTGCTCAACGCGATGGTCAATGTGGCCAGCGGCGCCACGTGGGTGTCGATCCACCACGGTGGCGGGGTTGGCATCGGCCGGTCCATCCATGCCGGGCAGGTGAGCGTGGCCGACGGCACGCCGCTGGCTGCCGAGAAGCTGGCCCGCGTCCTCAGCAACGATCCGGGCACCGGCGTGATTCGGCATGTGGACGCCGGCTATGACCGCGCCGTGGAGGTCGCGGAGGAACGCGACGTCCGCACTCCGATGCGCGAGTAGGCGACCAGGCCGGCTGCGGCTTGCGTTTTCCCCGCTGGTGACCGGGGCTTCTCACGTTTTCCCCGCTGGTGACCGGTTGGGACGGCCCAAACCGAGCACCACCGGGGAAAAGCGCGGCCCACCCGAGCACCAGCGGGGAAAAGCGCGGCCCACCGGTCACCAGCGGGGAAAAGCGCGGCCCACCGGTCACCAGCGGGGAAAAGCGCGGCCCACCCGAGCACCAGCGGGGAAAAGTGACCAGGGCAGGCGGGTCAGGGCGCGCGGGCGAGCGCCGCGGCCACGGCGGCAAGCAGCGGCCGGTCCGCCGGCAGCCACCGCACCGACTCAAGCTCGGCGGCGCTCAGCCAGCGCAGTTCGTCGTGATCCTGCAACGCGCGCGGCTGGCCGGCCACCAGTTCGGCTCGATACACCCGCAGTTCGCGCGCCGGCCCCAGCTCCGTCGCGCCCAGCAACTCGCCGGCCGCGATCGAAACGCCCAGCTCCTCGCGGCACTCCCGCGCCAGTGCGGCCGCGTCCGATTCACCCGGCTCCACCTTGCCGCCCGGAAATTCCCATCCGCCGGCCAGCTCGGGTGGTGCGCTGCGCCTGGCCGCCAACACCCGTCCGTCGCGCACAATCGCGGCCCCGACGACGACCCCGACCGGCACCCCGACAGTCTGTCACCGAGCCTTACTGGCCCGCGCTGTTTGAGGCAGACTCCTGACATGACCCCTTCGCGACTTCGCCGCGGCGGACCGCTCGCCGTCGCCAGCAGCCTGGCCCTGATCGCGGTCTCGGCGACGGGTACCAGTGTCGCCAGGAGCGCCTCGTCGGCTCAGCGCAATCCGGCCCACTCGGCTGCCGCGGCCCACTCGGCCGCCGCCCCCGCCGCGGGCAGCGTAGCCAGCGCGGCCGCGCCCAACGCCGCCGCGGCTGGCTACGCCGACTGGGACACCTACCACGGCAACCGGCAGCGAACGGGCTACGGCCCGACGGTGAAAACCGTCGCCACGACCCCGAAGTCCGTTTGGTCGGTACCACTGGACGGCGCGGTCTACGGTTCGCCGATCACGGTGGCCGGCGGCATGAAGATCGTCGCCACCGAGAACAACTCGGTCTACCGCATCTCCGGGAACAAGGTCGTGTGGCGGCACCACCTCGGCGCGCCCGTGCCACGCTCGAGCCTGCCGTGCGGCAACATCGATCCGCTCGGCATCACCGGCACGCCGGCCTACGACCCCACGACGCACAGCGTCATCGTGGTTGCCGAGTTGGCCAACCCCTTCCGGCACGTAGCGGTCGGCCTTGATCCCACGACCGGCGCGCAACGTTGGTTCCGCACTGTCGACGTGCCGGCGTCGGTACCCGGCATCACCCCGCAGGCGATGCAAGAACGGGGCGCGCTGCTGGTGTCCGGGCGCCGGGTGTACGTCCCGTACGGCGGATTGGCCGGCGACTGCAGCACCTACCGGGGCAGCGTGGTCGGGCTCGATCTCGACAGTCCCCGGACGGCCGCGCTGTGGCATTTCACCGTTCCGACCTCCCGCGAGGGCGGAATCTGGACGCCACCCGGACCGAGCGAGGATCCCGACGGCGGGCTGCTCGTCTCAGTGGGAAACGGCGCCACCGCCGGAACCGGCACCTACGACTTCAGCGACTCGGTACTACGCCTGTCGGGCCAGCAGATCATCGACTCGTTCTCCCCGAGCACCTGGCGCAACGACAACGCCCAGGATCTCGACCTCGGCAGCCAGGGTCCGGCCATCGTCGGGTCGCGCGTGTTCATCGCCGGCAAGTCCGGGACCGCCTACGTCCTCAGCCGCGGCCACCTCGGCGGCATCGGTGGCCAGGTCTCGTCGCGCAGCCTCTGCGCTTCCTTCGGCGGGACGGCCGTGCTCGGCAACGTGGTCTACGTGCCGTGCACCGACGGCCTGCGGTCGGTGCGGATCAATGCGGACGGTTCGATGACGGTCCTGCACCACGCGGCGAGCAACATCACCGGCGCGCCGGTCATTGGCGGCGGACGCTTGTGGGCATTGGACACCAACGCCGGCGTCCTGCACATGCTCAGCCCGTCGACTCTGGCCGACCAGCTCTCGCTGCCCGTCGGTGCGGTAAGCCGGTTCGCGACGCCCGCGCTGTACGGCAACGCGATCTTCATCGGCACGATGTCGGGGATACGCGCCTACAACTGGTGATCTGCCGACAGTTGCTGACGACGCGGCGGCGCTGTGGTGGGATCTGGGCATGTATCTCGCGACGACCGACGCCGCCAACGAACTGCTGACGCGCGACCCGCTGGCCCTGCTGATGGGCATGCTGCTCGACCAGCAGATCCCGATGGAGAAGGCATTCACCTCGCCGGACGTCCTCCGCGAACGGCTCAACGGCCGATTCGATGCCCGCACCATCGCCGACTACGACAGCGAAGCTCTCGAGGAGCTGTTCCGGCGCCCACCGGCGCTGCACCGCTTCCCCGCCGCAATGGCCAAGCGCGTGCAGGCGCTCGCACGCGTCCTGGTCGAGCGATTCGACGGCGATGCGAGCACGGTCTGGACGGGGGCGAGGACCGGCGCCGAGCTTGTCGAACGGATCGCGCAACTGCCCGGCTTCGGCACCCAGAAGGCCAAGATCTTCGCCGCGCTGCTCGGCAAGCAGTTCGGCGTACGCCCGCCCGGATGGCGCGAGGCTGCCGGTGACTACGGCATCGACGGCTCGCACCGGTCGATCGCCGACGTCATCGATGCCGACTCGCTGCGCGCCGTCCGGGCCCACAAGCAGCAGATGAAGGCAGCCGCCAAAGCAGCCGAAGGGTGACGGCCACCCTCCTCACCGGAATCGGTCTGCTCGCGACGCAGGACGACGAGCTGGGTGAATTGGCCGACGCGGCCGTCGTCATCGACGGTGAAAGGATCGCCTGGGTCGGGCCGGCCGCAGCCGCACCGACCGCCGACGAGCAGCTCGACCTCGACGGCCGCGCCGTACTGCCCGGCTTCGTGGACTCGCACGCCCACCTCGTCTTCGCCGGCGACCGAGCGGACGAATTCGCCGCCCGCATGGCCGGAATCCCCTACGCACCAGGCGGGATTCGCAACACCGTGGCCGCCACGCGAGCGGCCTCGACGGACAGCTTGCGCACGAACGTCGCCCGGCTGGCCGGCGAACTGCTGCGGGCGGGCGTGACCACGTTCGAGTGCAAGTCCGGCTACGGCCTCGACGTCGCCACCGAGCTCCGGTCACTGCAGGTGGCGCGCGAGTTCACCACCGAAACCACCTACCTCGGCGCTCACGTCGTGCCGCCGGAAACCGACCGGGCCGACTATCTCGCACTGGTCACCGGCCCCATGCTCGCCGCGTGTGCACCGCACGCACGCTGGGTGGACGTCTTCTGCGACCGCGGTGCCTTCGACGGCGACGAGAGCCGCGCCGTGCTCGAGGCTGGGTTGGCGGCCGGACTCGGCGCCCGCATTCACGCCGGGCAACTGGAGGAAGGCCCGGCAGTCCAGCTCGCAGTTGAACTTCGTGCCGCGAGCGCCGATCACTGCACCCATCTCAGTCGCGGTGACGTCGACGCGCTGGCGAACTCCGACACCGTCGCCACACTCTTGCCGTTGGTCGAGTTCTCGACCCGCTCGGCCTACCCCGACGCGCGGCGGCTGCTCGACGCCGGAGTTCACACCGCGCTGGCCACCGATTGCAATCCCGGCTCGGCCTACTCGACCGCGATGCCGCTTGCGATCGCCCTGGCCGTGCGCGAGATGGGCATGAGCCCGGCCGAGGCGGTCCGGGCCGCAACCGCAACCGGGGCGAAGGCGTTACGCCGCCAGGACATCGGCCGGATCGCGCCGGGCCTGCGGGCCGATCTGGTCATCCTCGACGCCCCGAGCTACGTCCACCTCGCCTACCGGCCGGGCGTACCGCTGGTGGCCCAGGTTTGGCAGCGCGGCCGGCGCGTCGTCTAGCGCTCAGGCCCCGGCGAACGCGGTCGCACGCAAGGCGTCGACGTCGGCGCCCAGCTCCTCGACCCGCGCCCAGTCGATCGTCGCTCCGCAGCGCTCGAGCCAGTTGGCCACGATGCGGTGCCCGCCGTGCGTGAGCACCGACTCGGGGTGGAACTGCACACCGTCGATGGGCAGTTCGACGTGCTGCAACGCCATCACCACGCCGGACGCGGTGCGACCAGTCACGACGATCTCGGGGGGCAGTGCGGATTCCTCGACGGCCAGCGAGTGGTAGCGGGTCGCGGTGAACGGGGTCGGCAAACCGGCCAGCACGCCCGCGCCTTGATGAACCACGTCGCTCGTCTTGCCGTGCAGCAACTCCGGTGCGCGCACGACGGGCGCCCCGAACGCGGCGCCTATCGCCTGGTGGCCCAGACACACGCCGAACAACGGCGTCTCCCGTTCGGCGCAGGCCGTCACCAGCGCCATCGCGTTGCCGGCATCTTGGGGCAGGCCCGGCCCGGGCGAGATGAGCACGCCGTCGACGCCGAGGGCGGCCAGGTCGGCCGGGGCGACGGCGTCGTTGCGGCGGACGACCACCTCCACGCCGAGCTGACCGACGTACTGGACGAGGTTGTAGACGAAGCTGTCGTAGTTGTCGACAACGAGGATGCGGGTCATCAGTTGTTCACCGTTACCTGACTGATCGGCAGATGCGGCTCGATCCACGGAAAGACCACGAACATCAACAGGGCGCAGACCGCTGCGAGAAGTACCAACACCTGAACCAGTTTGAGCGCCAGCACGCCGGGCAGATGCCGCCAGATCCACACGTACATCAGCTGGCCCCCGAGCCGTAGAGCGCCTTGATCGATGCGGGCATTGTCGTGCCGGTCTTCGGCACGGTGAGGCTGGGATTGAGCACGGCGTGCACGATCATCCGCTGAGTAGCGGTGAACTTCGGATGGCAGGTTGTCATCGTCATCAGCCGCTCCACGGGACTTCGGTCGGGATGGTTCGGCACCGGCAACAGCACGTCACCGTCACCCGGTCCGACGATCTCGCGACCGGGCACGCCATCAGGGGCAGTGGCGGCCAAGTGACCCTTCGACCCCTTCACCCGATATACGTACCAGTCGGTCCTGGTCTCGACGATAACCGCGTCGCCGGGTTGGAGTCGGTCGAGGTTGAGGAACGGCTCACCCTTGCCGACCCGATGCCCGGCGACGGCGAAGTTGCCCTTCCCACCCGGAAGCGCAGTCCCGGTGTAGTGGCCCGGCCCTTTTTCCAGTGACGCTTCGTCAGTGCCCTGAACGATCGTGAACCCGTAGTCCTTGCCGAAGCGCGGCAGGTACAGGTTCGCGATGCCTGATCCGATCGGAATGGATTTGTTGCTCGCTCCGGGTAACGGCAACGGGTCCTTGCCCTGCGCCCATTTCTTTTCCAAGGCGTTATGCACCTTGGTTTGCTCTCGCTCGGCGAACACATTGGTCACGTAAACCTCGTAGACGACGAAAAGCAGAATGACCAGCCCGGCGGTGATGAATGCCTGGCCGACACCGCGAATCACCCAGCGGACGCGGTCGCCCATCGTTGGCGGGGCGTGGTGACGGCTGGGGTCCGGTGGCGGTTCGGCGACGATCGTGTCGCCCGGCTCATCGGTCACTTCGATACCGCCTTCGCGTAGGTGAGCCCGATTGGCCCGTGGTAGGCGGGTAGATCGAGGTGGTCCTGCGACTCGACCGTGTATCCGAGGCCGTAATATCCCGCAGCTTGTTTAAACGACGTTACGCCGGGTGACGCATCGAGCGCCTGTTGCATTTTCGAATACGGTCCTATTGCCGCAACGCGGAACGGTGGCGAGTACACGTCCCCGTTCAGCAAAAGCGTGTTTCCGACGCAGCGCACCGCGCTGGTCGCGATCACCCGCTGGCCGGCGATCGTCATTGCTTCGGCACCGCCTGCCCACAGCGCATTCACAACAGACTGGAGGTCGCTCTGGTGCACGACGAGCTGGTTCGGGTCGACATCCACGCCGGCCGGCACCTCCGAGGCGTCGTTGAGCGCGACGACGATCCCCGGCCCGCGCACGGCGGTCAGGCCGCCTGGTAGCAGCACCGGCCGGGTCTTCGCCTGGGCGGCGGCGACCTCGGCGTTCGCCTGTCCCGCGTCACGGGCCGCGGCCGACACTTCGGCCTGCAACCCGGCGAGCGTGCGATCCGCGGCCTTGACCTTGGCCTCGGCCGCCCGAACCAAATCGGCCAGGTTCGCGGTGACCGGTGAGCGCAACTCGGTGCCGCGAGCGTCGCGATGGCTGGCGGCGAAGCCGATCCCGGCGAGCAGGCACACCACGGGCACGAGCAGGCGCCACGTGGATCCGCGTCGTGGCCCCAACAGCGCCGACACCGGTAGCCGGCGCACTCGGGCAGACAGGCGTTGCCACTTCACGCTGGCCACTGCCCAGCCCTTCTGCCCGGCGCTCGTGCGCGAATGCCCGGTCGGCCCACCTTTGTGCGCTGGCGTCTACGCTAGCTGCTGGTGGCCACCGTCCGGTCACCCGCCCGGGCGCGTCCCGGGCGGCGTTCCACCAGGAGATTCGCCGTGCCCAAGTCAAAGGTCCGCAAGAAGAGCGCCGCACCGATCCGGCCGCAGTCGCTCGGTACGGCGAGCAAGACGCTCTCCCCGAGCCCGACCTGGTATCCGGTCGTGATGGGTGTCGTCCTCGTACTCGGCCTGGCCTACCTGGTCGTCTACTACCTCGCCGGTCAGAGCATCCCGATCATGAAGGATCTCACCGGCTGGAACTTCGCGGTTGGCTTCGGGATCATGCTCGTCGGCTTGATCATGGCGGTGCGCTGGCGTTGAGTACCGAACCAATCCGGACGCCGTGATTACACGAGTGTAAGTAATCCCCAGCTGGGGATATCTCTGTGGACAACCGTATCGAGAGGGACACCCGCGCCCCCCGCTATCAGTTCGGGCCGGATCGCCGGCTGACCGCCGTCACGGGCGGGTTGAGTGTCGTCGCGGTGTTCGTGGCACTGTCCACGGACCCGGCCGGACAGGTGCTGCTGGCCGGCGCAGCCCTGGTTCTGCTCAGCTACACCGTCACTGACCTGGTCTTCTGGCCTCGGCTGACGGTCACGGGCGAGGGCTTGTCGATCAAAGCACCCTTGACCCGCACCCAGCTGTCCTGGTCGGACATCGACGCGGTGCATGCGGACGCCCGGCAACGTCTCGGCCTGCGCAGCGTCACCCTTGAGATCGATGCCGGCGAGCAGTTGGTGGTGTTCAGCCGGCGGGCGCTGGGCGCCGACCCCGAGACCGCAGCCAGCGTCATCCGCGCCTTCGACCCCCGGTCTTAGTCGGGCGGTCAGAAGGTGGCGGTCCGCACCACAACCGTGATGACGACGAGCGCCGCGACCGCGGCGAGCCCGCTCACTTGCATTTGCAGGCGCAAGCGCGTTCGCGACTGCGGCAGCCCCGCGATCGCCAACGCAGCCAGGCCACCCGCGACGAACCCGCCGATGTGCCCGAGCTTGGAGATGTTGTGGATGGAGAACGTGAAGACGAAGTTGAGGACGACGATCCCGATCAGCCACTGGGGATCCAGGCCGAGCTTGCGAACCAGTACCAGCGCTGCGGCGAACAGCCCGAAGATCGCACCGGAAGCGCCGACCTCCGGCGTGTTCACCTGACCCCACGCGTAGACCGCGGCGGATCCGCCGAGCGCGCCGAGCAGGTAGACGACCGCGAATCGCCACGGCCCGAGCAGCCGTTCCAGCGGCGGACCGATGATGAACAGGGCGAGCATGTTCGAAGCGATGTGCAGCAGGCTCACATGGAGGAACGCCGACGTGAGCATTCGGTAGTACTCGCCGTCGTGGATCGCCGGCGCGAACAGTTGCCAGTGGAAGAACAGTTTCGACGAGGCGTCGCCGGGCTGGGTGATGCCTTTGACCGACTGCGACGCGGTGACGAGGTAGACGATCACGTTCAGCGCGATCAGGCCCCAGGTGACGTACGGCGGCGACTGCATCATCCGGGCACCGACGGAGGTGCGCGGCGCGCGGACGCTCTTCTTCGCCAGCCCGACGTCGTCTGGGCAGTGGAAGCCGACTGATGCCGGACGCATGCAGTCCGGGCAGATGGGTCGGTCACAACGGGTGCAGCGGACCAACGCCTCACGATTCGGGTGGCGGTAGCAGCGGGCTGTGTGGGCAGCCTCGCCGTCGGGTAGCGCTCCGCCGTCCGCTGGCATCATGCCCCGGCCGGCTCCACCGTCACCGAGTTGATCGTGATGTCCTGGACCGGTCGGTCACCCCGGCTGGTGGGAGTGGCCGCGATCGCGTCGACGACCGCACGGCTGTCGGCATCGGCCACCTCGCCGAAAATGGTGTGCTTGCGGGTCAGCCAGTCGGTGGGCACCACGGTGATGAAGAACTGCGAACCGTTGGTGCCCGGTCCGGAATTGGCCATCGCCAGCAGGTATGGCCGATCGAACGACAGCTCCGGGTGGAACTCGTCGCCGAACTCGTATCCGGGTCCGCCGATGCCCTGACCCAACGGGTCACCACCTTGGATCATGAAGTTCGGGATCACCCGGTGGAAGATCGTCCCGTCGTAGAACCGGCCATTGCTCTTCTCGCCCGTACCGGGATGGGTCCATTCCCGGGAACCCTCCGCGAGTTCGACGAAGTTCCGCACCGTCTTCGGTGCGTGATTGCCGTAGAGCTGGACGCGGATGTCGCCGGCGCTGGTGTGCAGGGTGACGATCTGGGTGGCAGACACCGAAGAACTCCTGGGGGCCGGGCGGGGTGGATCAATCAATCCTGCCACGGGCGGCCGACACGCGCCGCGGAGCGCTGCACCAACGCCGCCCGGTCAGATCTTGGGCGCGACCGCCTGCGCGATGAGCAGCGCGTTCAGGGAGGTGTCCGTGCGCTGGGTCCGGACCGTCACCATCAGCTTGCCTTTGGCGAACACGCACGCCCAGTCCCGCGCCCCGTCCGGGCCGAAGAACTTGGTTCGGTACAGCACGCCGTCGACACCCTTGACGATGTCGGGCTTGCCTTCGACCTCAGTGCCGGCCTCACCGGTCAGCACCATGGCGTTGTGGGCGTCGACCGCGCTCGGGAACGTGCGGGTCGCGATTTCGGCGATGGCCTCGTAGGGCGGGGCGTAGAAGTAGAAGCGGCAGCCGACCGGCTTCATGCTCGTGAGCACGGTCGTGCGGTATACCCGGTCGCCTTCGAGGTCAGCCAGGCTGTTCGGCCCCTGGTCCTGCGACGACAGGATGTACGGGCAGGTCTTCTCGAGCGCTCTGGGCCCTGGCCGCTGTCCGGGGGTGAGTGGCGCGAGCGTCTTCGCCGGCGGCGGCGCGAATGCCGGCGGCGCCTGCGTGGTCGCCGTCGTGGTGCTGTGCACGGTCACGTCCCGGGTCGTCGTCTTCGCCTTGTCCGGCGAGCCAGAGGTACATCCGGTCAGCGCGAGGGCGATCGGCACCGCCAGTACCAGCGCCAATCGGGTGCTCATCGCGGGCGACCGACGGCGACGCGCGCAGCCTGTTCGGCCAAGCTGTCATCGAGCGGCGCGAGCTCGGTGTCCTCGCCCCGTCGGGCGAGGGCCCGGCGCAGCAACTCGTCGGCGAAGCGCGGACTCTTCGCCAGCACCGGCCCGTGGAGGTAGGTGCCGATCACATTGCCGCGAACTGCGCCCTCCGTTCCGTCGCGGCCGTTGTTGCCGCGACCGGATTGGGTGGTGCCGAGCGGGCGGACGCCGGGACCGAGGTCGGTGAGCCCACTGTGGTTCTCGTAACCAACCAGCCGACCGGCGTCTACGGTGTCGACGAAGTTGTTGCCGATGAGCCGCTCCGCCTGGCCGTGCGTCACGACGTCGAGCACCCCGACGCCCGGGATGTGCCGGCCTTCCTGAGTGACGAACTCGTGACCGAGCATCTGGTACGTGCCGCAGATCGTCAGCATCACCACGCCGTCGTCGGCCATCGCCCGCAGTTCCGGGCCGCGGCCGGCGAAGTCAGCACCGATCTCGCCCTGGGCGGCGTCCTGGCCTCCGCCGCCCAGGAGGATGTCGACGTCGTGGGGCAACGGGTCCCCGACGCTGACCGCCACGGTCTCGACCGGCAGCTCGCGCCACTGCAGCCGGCGGCGCAGCACGACCACGTTGCCGGTGTCGCCGTAGATGTTCATCTCCCGGGGATAGAGGTGCACCAGTTTCATGCCGGCTGTCCGATCCGCAGGAGGATGGCGTGCAGCGCCCACATGGCGGTGTAGGTGCTGAACACGACCACCCGACCGGCCGGGGGCACCGCGTCCACCGCCGAGCGCACCGCCTTCTCCAAATCGGGCTCGACCTCGTCGACGGAGATGTCGTCGTAGCGCAGCCGCACCGCCATATCCGCGGCTCGAGTGCCCGACGTCGAGCGTCGGGTGCCGCCGCCGGCGTGCGGGGCCAGGCCGGTGAAGTCGACGTCCCACAACCAGGACACGTCGCGCCCGTCGGCGTAGTCGTCGTTGATCGCGATGACGACGGCATCGGCGGGCGTGGCGCCATCGAGGGTGCGCAGCGTCTGCCGGAACCCGGCTGGGTTCTTGACCAGTTGCAGCACCAGTCGCCGTCCGTCGATATCGAAGGACTGTCCCCGCCCGAACGCCGGCGAGACCTTGGCCAGCCCGCTGAGCACCGTCTCGGCGTCGAGTCCGAACGTGAGGGCGAGCGCGACCGCGCCGGCCGCGTTCTGCGCATTGTGCGGACCTTCGGCCCGCAACAGCACGGCGTGATCGACGCCCGCGACGCGCATATTCATGTGCGGATCGGTACCGCTGGGCAGGCTGCGCAACTCAGCGCTCGCGCTCTCAGCGGAGACGAAGACGGTGCCGCCGTACAGCTCCTCGTCGTTGGGGAACAGCGCCCGCAGCTCCGGCGCCACGCCGTAGTAACTGACATCGGCGGCCGTGCGTTCGGCCAGCGCCGCCACTCGTTCGTCGTCACGGTTGAGCACGACATGGCCGGTCGTCGCCGCCGCCACCTTGCCGAGCAGTCCAGCCGTCGTGTCAATCTCGCCGAACCGGTCGAGCTGGTCGCGCATGACGTTGAGCAGCAGGGCCCGGCGGGGCGGCGCCACGGCCACGAACCGCACCGCCCACGCCTCGTCGAGCTCGAACACCGCGACGTCGCACGGCAGTCGGCCGAGCCAGCTGGCGTGTTCGACGGTGGCGGTGATCGCGCCGCGGACGAAGTTGCTGCCGGTGTCATTCGTGAGCACGCGGTAGCGCTCTCCGAGGATGGTCGCGACCATCTTGGTCGTCGTGGTCTTGCCGTTGGTGCCGGTGACCACCACTACACCTTCACCGAGCTGGGCGAGCGCACGCGGTAGGTAGCGCGGAAACACCTTTTCCACGACCAACCCGGGCAGGGCGTTGCCCCGGCGGCCGATCGCCCGCAACGCGGCCAGTGTGAGCTTGCCGAGCCACACTGCGAGCAGGTTCATGATGCGTCCAGGCTACCGGCGCGATTGCGCGGCCTCTGGCGGCGCTCAGGCACGTCACGTCGACGGGCACGCCGTCCCGAATAGCCGGATCAGACCGCCGAGTCCTTCAGTGGGCCCGCGCCCAGCCGATAGGAGGAAGGTGAGTGTCGAGCACGGTTTACCGGGCCCGCAGGTGGCCGATGCTCCAAACGGCCCTCCCACGAAGGCGTCGGAACGGGGCATAGCGCGCACGGTCGACGCCAGTTTTTGGTTGGTGATCGCCGGGAGCGTCGTCGTGGCCATGCTTCTCGGCGGCCTGCTCAGCTGGCTGGTACTCGTCTCCCGGCCGGCCGTGACCGACCTCGAGCGCGGCCTGCAAGCCCTCGACAATCAGAAGACGGCAATGCTCGACCAGGAGACCGGCCTGCGCGGCTTTCTCATCACCGGTCAGCAGTCCTACCTCGAGCCCTACCACCGAGGCGTGCAAACCGCTGCCGCGGCCGATCAGACCCTGTCGTCGTCGATCAGCGAAGTGGCCGGCCTGAGCAACTCCGTGATCACGTTGCGGCTCGCCGAACAGCGGTGGGTGGACGACTGGGCCACGCCGTCGGCATCGGGGCACATCCTGTTCGCGCCCGGCTCCCCGGCATCACGCAACCTGTTCCTGGCGCAGGGCAAGGCAATGTTCGACGACTACCGCGACGCGCAAGCCAAAACGCTCGCGCTGGCCGCCGGTCGGCGCGACGACCAGCGCGATACTCAGGTCCTAGTCCTCGACGTGGTCACGGCGGTCGCTCTCGGGGTTGCGCTGTCGACGCTGGTGCTCGCCGTCCGGCTTCGTACCCGCCTGAAGCGGCGGATTCTGGCGCCGGTCGACGTGCTCTTGAGCGGCCTGCAGGCAGTGCATGATGGCGAGCTGCACAGTCAACTGGCGACCGAAGGGCCTGCGGAGTTGAGCGCGGTCATCAGAGGTTTCAATGAAATGACCCACTCGCTGTTCCGGGCTGGGGAGCGGGCGGCAGCTGACGAGGAACGGATCGTGGATCAGACCCGCCAATTGCGCGCGGTCCTCGGAATGGTGCGCGAGATCGGCGGCAGCCTGAACTCCGGCTACGTGCTCGCCGCGATCACCGACGGTGCGCTCGCCATCAGCGGCGCCGACCGTGCGGTCGTGTGGCTCCAAGAAGGGGCGAACGGTGAGTCCCTGGCTCGGGTCTGGGAATCCGAACGCGGCAACATGGTCAGCGCGGACGCCGACGCCGGTGTCAGTGACGCACACGTGCTCACTGCGGCGAAGTTCGGCCGCACGACCCCAGGGCGCGCCAACGAGGGTACGGCCGACCGGTTGGCTGTGCCGTTGATCGTCGGCGCGCAGGTCATCGGTGTCCTGGAGTTGGTGCTGAACGGCGTCGAACCGATGACCGAGGAGATGGTCGAGGTTGTCGAGACGCTGTCGATCCACGCCGCGACCGCGATCGAAGCGAGCCGGTTGCACGAGGGCACTACCCACGCAAGCGAGCACGACGCGCTCACCGGGCTGGCCAACCGGCGGCGGTTGGAAGCGGACCTGGCGGCCGAGTGCAATCGCAGTCTGCGCTACGGCAACGACCTCTCGTTCATCATGTTGGACCTCGACCACTTCAAGCGGCTCAACGACACGTACGGTCACCAGCGCGGTGACGAAGCCCTGCAGGGTTGCGCGCGCGCCATTCTCGAGACGTTACGCACCACCGATACCGCTTACCGGTACGGCGGTGAGGAGCTTGCCGTGATGGCGCGCGAGACGAACCTCGAGGGCGCCACGCAGCTGGCCGAGCGGATCCGGGTATCGATAGAGCGTCGATACCCCGGGACCGGCAACGCAATCCAACTGACCGCGTCTTTCGGCGTCGCGGCGTTGCCCGATCATGCGGCGTCACCTGAAGGCCTGATCGCGTGTGCCGACGCCGCGCTCTACGCCGCCAAGGCAGCTGGCCGCAACCAGGTCGCCCAAGCAGCCACTACGGCGGCAGACAGCCCGCAACAAGAGGTGGGACGTGCCGCCGAAGCGACACGCCCCACCCACCGCGCTAGGTGATCAGCTGCTCGGTATTGCCGTCAGCCAACCGGAGTTCGGGCTACCCACACCAGTGACCTCGTCCCAGCCCTTGGTCACCTTCAGGCTGGAGTCCTGGTTGAAGGTGCGCACCGAGTAGAGCAGGCCGCCGGACGCGTCCAGGCCGTTGGCGAAGTCCACGCGCACGTCGCCCGCGTCCTTCGGCTTGCCCTTGACGTCGGTGAACACACCGCTCGATGCGTTCGCGTAGATCACCGGGTTGAGCAGGCCCACACCGCTGCCGGAGTGCTGCAGCGAGAGCGCGGTCATGCCGGCGAACAGCGGGGACGCGAGGCTGGTGCCGCCGATGCGGTACTCGCCGTACACCTCGCCCTCCGGGAACGTCTGCGTCTCACCGATCAGCATGCCGGTGTTGGGGTCGGCATCGAGCGCGACGTCCGGCACGGCACGGTATGGCGCGGGGGCCACACCAGCCTGGTAGGCGGGCTGGTTGAACAGCGACGACTGGCCGCCACCAGCGCCGTACAGGAAGCCCTGCGGTGTCCACGAGTTGCCCGACGTGCCGTCGGTGCCGAGCAGGTACTTCATGGTGCCCCAGCCCGTCTCGTAGGACAGGCTGCCATCCGCGCCGATCGCGGTGGACGTGCCGCCGACGCTCGTCACGTACGGGTCCGACGTGGGGTAGTCCGCCTGCTTGAGGCCGGAGTGCTGCACCTCGTCGCCGTTGTCGCCCGAGGAGAACATGAATGTGATGCCCTCCATCGCGCCCTGCAGGAACACCTGCTCGTAGGCCGCGACGTTTTCAGCGCTCTCGTTCTGCTCGAGGTCGCCCCAGGAGTTCGACACCAGCTGAGCCCGATTCTCCTCGACGACCTGGGCCAACGTCGTGAGGAAGTCATCGTCGTAGCAGCTCGCGGACGCGTAGTAGCGGATGTTGGCACCCGGAGCCATCGCGTGCACAGCTTCGACGTCGAGGGTTTCCTCGCCGTACCAGCCCGACGGTCCGCAGTCGGCCTGCCGGTTGAACGCGCCGTGCGACGCCTGGGTGAACTGACCGGCGGCGTAGCCACCGTCACCGTGGTTGGCGGCGTACTTCTTGGCGTCCTGCTTGATCGTCGGCGCGGCATACGCGTCGGTGATCGCCACCGTCACGCCTGTGCCGTCGAGGTCGGTGTTGCCCTCGTAGGCAGCGCGGAACTGCGGCCCGGTGTAGCCGCACGGTGCATACGGCAGGGTCTTTCCGTTGAACGTCGGAAGCGGCGTGTGGTAGTCGGCCTGGTACTTGGCCTGAATCTGACCGAAGTACAGCGAGCACGGGCGGGCGTTGCGGAAGCCGGCCGGTGGCGGATCGTCAGCCTTGTTCTTCGGGGCGTTGCGCTGAGCGGTCGTGTCAAGACCGGTGACGGTCAGGACCGAAGCCGCGACGGTGGCCGGCGCGGTCAGGGTCGACGCCGGGGCCTGCACAGTCTGCCCGTCGTGGCGGAAGCGGTCGATTGAGCTGCCGAACGCCTTCTGGGCCGCGGCAACGGTGCCGCTGACGGACACGTAGCGGTTGTGCGCTTCGACGCCGGTGACCTTCAGGCCGGTGGACGTCAGCCAGGACTGCACCTGCTGCACAGTTGCACTCGTGGGGGCGAACTGCGCGTGGTACTGCGCGGCGGTCAGGAAGTGCTTGTAGCTCGCACTGCCGGGCGTTGAGACAGCGGTCGCGGCGGCCTTCAGCGCGCTGATCCCGCCGTTCGGGGCAAGGTAGACCCGGGCTTTGATCCCGGACGCGGCGCTGGCGTGACCCAGGTGTTGGGCGTGGCCGAGCCAGACCGGTTTCGTATGCGGGATTGCCTTCGGCGCCGGCCGGGCCTGGGCGCCGGGTGCGGCAGCCACCAGAACTCCGGTGACGAGCGCCGACGCCGAAACCAGCGTCGCCGTGATGGTGCGTTTGTGCATGCCTTGCCTCCACTCGTGATGGGCTTGAGGTGCACGACAGGGCAGTCCCAGTGGCACCAACCCGCTTACGGTATGGCAACCACTGCCGAATGGAAGTGTCCGTTTCGTGCAGGCAGGAAGTGTCCACATGCAGACCCGACAAAAGCCGCAGTTCGCGCGTTGCTGGTGCCAGGTGTTGGCGATCTTGATGCCTAGGTCGGGCCATCCGTCGACGTGGCCATCAAGATCATCGACAGGTGGGTGGAGACGAGGGGAATCGAACCCCTAACCCCCGCCTTGCAAAGGCGGTGCTCTGCCAATTGAGCTACGTCCCCGGGGTGGGGCGATCAGCGCGACGAGTCGGAGGTCGCCTCTCGCCAGAGCGCGGCATCGCTGCGGCCCCGGCGTCGTTTGAGTGCGGCGGCGGTTGCGCCGGCGAGTGCCAGGACGACCAGCAGTGGCTTCTTCACGCAGGCCACCTTACCCGCGGTCGTTGCCGGCCAGTTCGCTTTACCGTGGGCCTGGGAGGACTTGAACCTCCGGCCTCATCCTTATCAGGGATGCGCTCTAACCGTCTGAGCTACAGGCCCGGAAACGCGAAGAGTCACCCTACCGGGGCGCTGGGAGGCGCTCCAAACCGGTTCAGGTCAGCTCTCGGACAGCGTCAACTCCACGCCACCGACGAGGTCGGCGCACAGGTTGTAGACCACCGATCCGATCGTCGAGAGCGCGATGAACAAGACGATGTTGACCACGCCAATGATCGCCGCGCCGCCGAAGACGATACCGGCGGTGACCGGGGCCTTCGAGCCGGAACCGTTGATCAGTTCGACGGAATCGTTGATCTTGCCGACGACCCCGGCAGCGTCGAGAATGCCGAACAGGACGCCGACGACGATCAGCCACACGAAGAACAGGGCGATCGACAAGACGCAGGAAAACTTCAGGACCGTCCACGGGTTGATATGCCGCAACTGCAGGCGCGCGCGCCGGGGACCGCGCAAGCGGTCCGTGCGGTTGGCCTTCGACGGCGCCGCGGCGTTCGGTACCGGGCCGGGAGCCGGCGCCTGGCTGAAGTTCTGCACCGGGCCTGCGCCCGGACCGGGCGGCGTCGGTTTCGGGGCGGCGGGTGGCGCGGTCGAAGGCGGCGGCACGGGCGGTGCTGTAGCCGGACGCGAGACTGTGGAAGGGGCCGCGCTGTCTGGTGGACGGCGGGTGGCCGGACCCGCCGGGTTACCGGCGACGGTCGACGGGGTGCCGGAGACGGTCGCCGGGCCGAAGTCAGTGCTCGGGGCGTTGGGCCGCCCCGAAGTCTGGCCGACGTACGGCGGTTGCGTCGTCATGCGTCACTCCTGCTCGTCCGGTTCCTCGGCGTTGCGGGCAATAGCGACCAGATGGACGCCGTCGGGCAGATCGATCAGGCGAACGCCCATGGTCTGCCGTTGTGCCCGCCGGACCTCCGCGGCTTTTGTGCGGATGACCACGCCGTCAGACGTGATCGCGTAGATCTCGTCCTTTGGGATGACCGCAACCGCGCCGACCAGCCCACCTCGCGTTGACACGATACGCGCTGTGAGCACGCCCTTGCCGCCCCGCCCCTGCAGGGGATACTCATCGATCCGAGTTCGCTTGGCGTAGCCGCCCTCAGTCGCTACCAAGATTTCGACGGTATCGAGGGTGTCGCGCACGACCTCCATCGCCAGCAGTTCGTCGCCGGCGTTGAAGCGCATCCCGAACACTCCGGAGGTGGCCCGGCCCATCGGCCGCAGCGTCTCGTCGTCGGCTCGGAACCGGATAGACATCGCGTGGCGGCTGACCAACAGCAGGTCGTCGTCGGCCGAAATCAGGGCGGCATCGATGAGTTCGTCGTCACCGCGCAGGTTGATCGCCACGATGCCGCCGGAGCGGTTGGAATCGAACTCGCTGAGCTTGGTCTTCTTCACCAGCCCGGCCTTGGTCGCCAGCACGAGGTAGGGCGCGACGCTGTAGTCGCGGATCGTGATGACCTCGGCGATGGTCTCGTCGGGCTGGAACGCCAGGAGGTTCGCAACGTGCTGGCCCCGAGCGTTGCGGTTGGCCTCCGGCAACTCGTAGGCCTTGGCCCGGTACACCCGGCCCTTGTTCGTGAAGAACAGGATCCAGTCGTGGGTCGAGGTGATGAAGAAGTGCTCGACGATGTCGTCGGTCTTCAACGCCGCGCCCTGCACGCCCTTGCCGCCGCGCCGCTGGGCTCGGTACAGGTCGGTCTTGGTCCGCTTGGCGTAGCCGGTGCGGGTGATCGTGATGACGACGTCTTCCTGCGCGATGAGGTCTTCCATCGACACGTCGCCGTCGTAAGGCACGAGGATGGTGCGCCGCTCGTCGCCGTACTTGTCGACGATCTCGTTCATCTCGTCCCGGATGATCTGACGCTGCCGCCCGGGCTTGTCGAGGATGTCGTTCAGGTCGGCGATCTCGGCCTGGATCTCGTCGTGCTCGTCGATGATCCGCTGGCGCTCCAGCGCCGCGAGCCGGCGCAACTGCAGGTTGAGGATGGCTTCGGCCTGCAGCTCGTCGATCTCGAGCAACGCGATCAGGCCGGTCTTGGCGTCGTCGGCTGACGGCGAGTTGCGGATGAGAGCAATCACCGCGTCGAGTTGGTCGAGCGCTTTGAGATAGCCGCGCAGGATGTGGATGCGTTCCTCGGCCTTGCGCAACAGGAACCGGGTGCGCCGGACGATGACGTCGACCTGGTGCTCGACGTACAGGCTGATGAACTGGTCGAGGCGGAGCGTGCGTGGCACGCCGTCGACGATCGCGAGCATGTTCGCGCCGAACGTGGTCTGCAGTTGGGTGTGCTTGAACAGGTTGTTCAGCACGACCTTGGCCACCGCGTCGCGCTTGAGGGTGACGACGATGCGCATGCCGATGCGGTCGGAGGACTCGTCGTTGATGTCGGCGATGCCGGCGACGCGCCCTTCCCTGGCCAGCATGGCCATCGACTCGACGAGGTTGTCGGGGTTCACCTGGTACGGCAGTTCGGTGACCACGAGGATGGTGCGGCCCTTGAGGTCTTCCTCGACGTTGACGACGGCCCGCATCCGTATTGAGCCGCGACCGGTGCGGTACGCCTCCTCGATCCCGTCGCGGCCGACGACGAGCCCCTTGGTCGGGAAGTCTGGGCCGTGGATCAGGGTGAGCAACTGCTCGAGCAGTTCCTCGTCGGTGGCGTCGGGATGATCCAGCGCCCAGGTGACCCCGGCCGCGACCTCGCGCAGGTTGTGCGGCGGGATGCGAGTGGCCATTCCGACGGCGATGCCCTCGGAGCCGTTGACGAGCAGGTTGGGGAACCGGGCGGGGAGGATGACCGGCTCGACCGTGTTGCCCGCGTAGTTCGGGATGAAGTCGACGGTTTCCTTGTCGATGTCGCGCAGCATCTCCATCGCGAGTTGCTGCAGCCGGCACTCGGTGTAGCGGTAGGCCGCGGCCGGGTCGTTGCCGGGGGAGCCGAAGTTGCCCTGCGGGTCGATCATCGGGTAGCGCAACGACCACGGCTGGGCCATCCGCACGAGCGCGTCATACAGTGCGGAATCACCGTGCGGGTGGTAGTTACCCATGACGTCGCCGACGACGCGTCCGCACTTGACGTAGTTGCGGTCGGGCCGGAAGCCCGAGTCGTACATCCCGTAGAGGATCTTGCGGTGCACCGGCTTCAAACCGTCGCGCACATCCGGCAGAGCCCGACCCACGATGACCGACATCGCATAGTCGATGTAGCTGCGCTGCATCTCGCTCTGGATGTCGACCGGTTCCACCCGATCGAAGCCCGGCGGCTCAGTGACGTCAGTCATCTCTCATCTCCGCTCGGGGTGTATCTCGTCTCCACCGCTCGCTGGCGCTCGGGTGGATCTCCCCCGCAAGCGGGAGGGACCCCCAGCGATCCACAACGCGCCTCCGGCGCGTGGAGCGGGCTCTTCGCGCGAGCGCTCATCGTGTGGTGGTCACCTTCAAAGAAGGTGCGTGGTCTCGCGCGCTTCGCGCACTCGATTCGCCAGTTATTAGATGTCAAGGAAGCGAACATCCTTTGCGTTGCGGATGATGAAGGAACGGCGGGCTTCGACGTCCTCGCCCATCAGCACGCTGAACAGTTCGTCAGCGGTAGCAGCGTCGTCGAGGGTGATCAGCCGCAGGATCCGGTTGGCCGGATCCATCGTGGTCTCCCACAACTCTTTCGCGTTCATCTCGCCCAGACCCTTGTACCGTTGGGTCGCCTCTTCCTTGGGCAGGCGCCGCCCGGCCTCTTGCCCGGCCGCGATCAGCACGTCCTTCTCCCGCTCGGAATAGGCGTAGTCGGCCTGACCCTTCGTCCACTTGATCTTGTACAGCGGCGGGGCCGCCAGGAAGACGTGGCCGTTCTCGATCAGCGGGCGCATGAACCGGAACAGCAACGTGAGCAAGAGCGTGGTGATGTGCTGGCCGTCCACATCGGCGTCGGCCATCAGCACGATCTTGTGATAGCGCAGCTTGGCCAGGTCGAAGTCGTCGTGGATGCCCGTGCCCAGCGCGGTGATCAGGGACTGCACCTCGTTGTTCTTCAGCACCCGGTCGATGCGCGACTTCTCGACGTTGATGATCTTGCCGCGAATCGGGAGGATGGCCTGGAACATGGAGTCGCGGCAGGATTTGGCCGACCCGCCGGCGGAGTCGCCCTCGACGATGTAGAGCTCGCTCTTCTCCGGATCGGTGGAGCGGCAGTCCGACAGCTTGCCCGGCATCCCCATCGTGTCCAGGGCGTTCTTGCGCGCCAGCTTGCGGGCCTGCTGGGCCGCCTTGCGAGCGCGGGCCGCCTGGGAGATCTTGTTGACGATGATCTTCGCGTCGGACGGGTTGCTTTCGAACCAGTGGCTCAGCCGCTCGTTGCACACGCGCTGCACGAACGTCTTGGCCTCCGAGTTGCCGAGCTTGGCCTTCGTCTGACCTTCGAACTGGGGCTCGCCGAGCTTGATCGACACGATGGCGGCCAGACCCTCGCGGATGTCGTCGCCCTTGAACCGGTCCTCATCGTTGTTTTTGATGACCTTCTTGTCGACGGCCCACTTGTTGACCACATTGGTCAGCGCCGCTCGAAAGCCCTCTTCGTGGGTGCCGCCTTCGACGGTGTTGATCGTGTTCGCGAACGTGTAGACGCTCTCGCTGTAGGTCGCGTTCCACTGCATCGCGATCTCGAGCGACACGCGGTTGGCACGGTCCTCGTCGCCGAAGCTGATCACGGACTTGTGGATCGCGTCCTTGGAAGCATTGAGGTGCTTCACGAAGTCGGCGATGCCGCCGGCGTAGTGATAGGTGACCTCTTTCGGCTGGGGCTTGCCCGGCTTGGTCGACTCGGCATCATCCTCGGCGACGACGAGCTCGGCCCGTTCGTCGCGCAGCACGATGGTCAGGCCCTTGTTCAGAAACGCCATCTCCTGCAGGCGGCGGCTGATCGTCTCGAAGGAGTAGGTCGTCGTCTCGAAGATCGCGTCGTCGGCCCAGAACGTCACGGTGGTTCCGGTGCGCCGGGTCTTGTCGCCCTTGCGCAGCGGCGCCGCCGGGCGCTGGTTCACGTACGGCTGGGTCCAACGGAAGCCGTCACGGTCGATCTCGACCTCGAGTCGGCTGCTGAGGGCGTTGACGACGGAAACACCGACGCCGTGCAGGCCACCGGAGACGGCGTAGGCCTTGCCGTCGAACTTGCCGCCCGCGTGCAGGACCGTGAGGATGACCTCGACCGTCGGCTTCTTCTGCGTGGGATGCATGTCGACCGGCATGCCGCGGCCGTTGTCGACGACCCGGACCCCGCCGTCGGCAAGCAGGGTGACTTCGATGCGGTCGGCGTGCCCACCGAGCGCCTCGTCGACCGAGTTGTCCACGACCTCCCACACCAGGTGGTGCAAGCCGCGTTCGGAGGTCGATCCGATGTACATGCTGGGCCGCTTGCGCACCGCCTCCAGCCCTTCGAGGACCTGGATGGAACTACCGGTGTACGCATTCTTCGCGGCGCTACTTGCCACAGGCACGGGCCTCTCTCGTTCTAACGGGACACACCGCTCGCCAAACCCGGCGATTGGTGCCATTCAGACATGAACATGGGGTGGGCGAGGCGCATATGGCATGCGCGGCGCCAACCCCGGTGAATCCCCTCCAGTCTAGCCCACAACGGCGACAGAACAGGGTCGCGCCGCGCCTGATTGCGACACAGACCGTCATCGGTCCCCGTTCGCACGGTCTCCCACGCGGGCGCGGGTCGAGTGACGGCCAGCGGGCGATGAGCGAGAATGGCTCGGGTGCTCATCCGTAGGTGTCGCGCGGCCCGCGGGTTCCGCTAACCGAGAAGTGCCCGTGCTTCCACGACGGCCCTACGGGCCCGGTGATGACCAGCTTGGTGACGACGTCTGGTCCCAGCTCGTCGACCAGGCGGGCGAGAATCTTCGCCGAGAGCAGCCGCAACTGGGTGGCCCACGCGGTCGATTCCGCACTGATCTTCAGTTCGCCTTCGCGGAGCGTGACCGGCGTGCTGTGGCCGGCGACATCCGCACCCACCAGGGCGGCCCAATCCGCGAAGACCCGCGCCTCGGCGAGCGGCAGTTGCCAGCCCCGTTCCTCGACATAGCCGGCCAGGACCCGCCCAATGGGTTGCGGGTCGTGGTCATCTGGTGCCGGGCCGGAATATCCGCCCCGCCCCTCAGCGGCCGTGGCATCGGACTGGTCCCGCCGGCGCCCCGGGCCACGGCGGGGCCGGCCGCGGGCGATCTGGCGGGCTTCGCTGAGCGCCGCCCGAGGCAGGTTCCCGCCCGCTGGCGTTTGGCTGCTGTCAGATTGCTCGATATCTGGGCCGATTTGAGGCAGGCTGTCCACAGTTGGCGACAGTTTTCCACTGGTCGTTGTGGATAGCGGGTTAATGGCCGACTCCTCGGCGTACTCGTCGGGGTCGTCGGGGTCGTCACCGGACACGGCGCACCTCGCCGTCGTGAACGTCGAAGCGGGCGCCTTGCAGCTGGTCGGGTACGTCCGAAGGCACTGCCGCTGTGATGATCGCCTGTTCCGCCTTGCCGGCGACGAGGGCCAACTGCTCGCGCCGGTTCACGTCCAACTCCGCGAAGACGTCATCGAGCACGAGCACCGGCTCGGCCCCGGCCGGGTAGTCGGCCCGCAACAGTTCGTAACTGCCGAGTCGCAACGACAATGCCGCCGACCAGGACTCACCGTGGCTGGCGTAGCCGCGCAGTGCCAGCGCACCCAGGCCGAGGTCGAGGTCGTCGCGGTGCGGACCGACCAGGTTCACGCCCCGCTCGAGCTCGGCCGGCCGCATCCGGGCCAACTCGGCGAGCAACGCGGCCTCGAGCAGGTCGGTGTCCGGCGGCGCCGCATCAGCCAGCTCGGGAAGGGCCGCGCCCAGAGAACTCTGATACCGCAAGGTCAGTTCGACACTGGCCGGCGCGACCTGCGCATAAGCCGCGGCCGCGTGCGGGCGTAGGGCCTCGACCGCCGCCAGTCGGGCCGCGAGCAGTTGCGCGCCATAGGTGGCGAGATGGCCATCCCACACATCCAACGTGCGCAGCTCGGAACTGCCACCGGCACGGCGGGCGGGGCCGGCCGACTTCAGCAGGGTCGAACGCTGCTTGAGCACCCGCTCGTAGTCCGCGCGCACACCGGCCAGCCGCGGGCCCCGCGCGACGACGAGTTCGTCGAGGAAGCGCCGGCGCTCACTCGGATCCCCGCGGACGATGGCCAGATCCTCCGGCGCGAACAGCACGATCCGCAGCGCGCCCAGGACATCGCGAGGTCGCGGCACAGCTGCGCCGTTGAGCTTGGCCCGGTTCGCCCGTCCAGGCGTGATCTCTAGTTCGACCCGCAGCTCGCGCCCGTCGGCCACGATCGCCGCGCGGATGACTGCCCGCTGGGCACCGCTGCGCACCAGGGGTGCATCCGTGGGCACCCGGTGGCTGCTCAGCGTGGCGAGATAGCCGAGCGCCTCGACGAGATTGGTCTTACCCTGCCCGTTGGCCCCGACCAGCACGGACGGTCCGGGGTCGAACGCAACTTCCGCGGACGGCCAGCTGCGGAAGTCGCTGACGGACAGGTGCCGGACGTACACCGCACCTCAGCCGGGCAGTCGGACGGGCATGATCAAGTAGGTGTAGTCGGCGCCGTCGGGGCTGGACGCATCCGGGCGGAGCACGACTGGCTTGTTGGACGACGTGAACAGCAGCCGGGCCGAGCTGGAGGTCAACGCCCCCAACCCGTCCAGCAGGAACTGCGGGTTGAACGCAGTGGTGATCGGGTCACCCTCGTAACCGACTTCGAGCTGCTCCTCGGCCCGACCCTCGTCGTCGCCTCCTGCGCTGAGTGCGACCGATCCGTCGGCGAACTCCAGGCGCACCGGCGCGTTGCGATCGGCGACCAGCGCCACCCGCTTGACCGCCTCAACGAGCGGAGCGACCACGACCTCGGCGGTGGACGCCCACTCCGTCGGCAGCAGCGATCGGTAGGCCGGGAACGTGGCGTCGAGCAGCCGGGTCGTCGCCCGGCTGGAGCGACCGTGGGCGGCACCGGAGAAGCCGATGATCCCTTCGCCGGTGCCACCGGTCGACGACAGGGCGATCGTGAGGGCCTCGCTGCTCGCCAGGCTCTTGGCCGCATCGGCCAGCGTGCGGGCCGGGACCAAGACCTGCGCGGCTTCAGCCGACGGGTCACCGGGGTTCCAGGCCAACCCCCGCACCGCGAGGCGGTAGCGGTCAGTGGCGGCGAGGGTGATCCGGTCGCCCTCGATCTCGAGGCGGACGCCGGTGAGCATGGGCAGCGTGTCGTCACGGCCGGCGGCGATCGCGACCTGGCCGACGGCCGTAGCGAATTCGGAGCTGTCCACCGTGCCGGCGGTCGTCGGCATCGTCGGCAGTCGTGGGTAGTCCTCGACCGGCATCGTCGGCAGGGTGAAGCGCGCGGAACCGCACGAGATGGTCAGCCGCGAGCCGTCGACGGTGACGTCGACCGGATGCGGCGGAAGGGCCCGGGTGATGTCGGCCAGCAGTCGACCGGACACGAGGGCCTGGCCGGGCGCCGCGGCCGCGACCTCGAGATCGACCTCGGTGGACGCTTCGAGATCGAAGCCGGATACCGACAGCTGATCGTCGGTGACCGAGAGCAGCAGGCCGGCCAGCACCGGAATGGTCGGGCGAGCAGACAGACTCCGGGCCGCCCACGTCACGGCGTCGGCCAGCGAGTCGCGCTCTACCCGGAACTTCATCGTGCCTCCATCAACGTGCCGACTGGGAGTTGTCCCCAGATCGAGCCTGGTGTGTGCCGTTGTCGTTGTCCGTCAAGGAACAGCGATTATCGTCTGTCGTCTTCGCCGGTGTGGAAACTGGGGACAACTCGCGATAGCCCAGCCCGGCCGGGCCGCGAGGTTGTGGATGACCACCCTTGCATGATGCCCCGATGGGCTGACAGCCGGTGGATGACGCGGACGGTACCCGGCTTGTCCACAAGGCGTTCGACGTTGTCCACAGCTGTCCCCACAGGCGGGGTCATCGTGCGATCACGTGCGGGCCCGGACCTTGATCCGGCTGGTGAGCTCGGTGATCTGGTTGTAGACGGTCAGCTTCTCCGCCATCTGGGTGCGGATCTTGCGGTCGGCATGCATGACGGTGGTGTGGTCGCGGTTGCCGAACTTCTCGCCGATCTTGGGCAGCGACAGGTCGGTCAGCTCGCGGCACAGGTACATCGCCATCTGCCGGGCTCCGACCAGCACCCGGCTGCGGGAGCTGCCGGTCAGGTCGTCGATGGACACGGCGAAGTACTCGGCCGTGACCGCCATGATCGTCGACGCGGTGATCTCTGGCGCGGCCGAGTCACTGATCAAGTCCTTGAGGACGGTCTCGGCCAGGCCCATCTCGACGGCCTGCCGATTCAAACTGGCGAACGCGGTCACCCGGATCAGCGCGCCTTCGAGCTCTCGGATGTTGCTCTGGATCTTCGACGCGATGAACTCGAGCACTTCCGGCGGCGGGTTCATCCCTTCCTGGGCCGCCTTCTTGCGCAGGATCGCGATGCGGGTCTCGAGGTCGGGCGCCTGCACGTCGCTGATCAGGCCCCACTCGAACCGCGTGCGCAGCCGGTCCTCGAGCGAGGACAACTGCCGCGGCGACTTGTCGGAGCTGATGACGATCTGCTTGTTCGCGTTGTGCAGGGTGTTGAACGTGTGGAAGAACTCTTCCTGCGTGCGCTCGGCCCGCTCGATGAACTGGATGTCATCGATCAGCAGCAGGTCGACCGAGCGATACCGGCTCTGGAATGCCTGCATCTTGTCGTCGCGCACGGAGTTGATGAAGTCGTTGGTGAATTCCTCGCTCGAGACGTAGCGAGTGCGCAGGCCCGGCAACAGCCGCTGAGCGTAGTGCCCGATCGCGTGCAGCAGATGGGTCTTGCCCAAGCCGGAGTCACCGTAGATGAACAGCGGGTTGTAGGCCTTGGCCGGCGCCTCGGCGACCGCGACGGCGGCAGCATGCGTGAACCGATTGCTCGAGCCGATCACGAACGTGTCGAAGGTGTACTTCGGATTGAGGCGGGCATCGCGGTCGTTGAAGTCGCCGGCCCCGCGAGTGCCGGAATATCCGCCGGTTTGGCGGGATATCCGACTCGGGGGTTCCCATTCGTCGGTGTCGAGGACGGTGTAGGCGTCGCTACCGTTCTCACTGCCGCGCTCGCCGCGCTCCTCGTCGTTTTGCACCGTGACGGCGACCCGGATGTCGCGGCCGAGTTCCCCGCTGAGTGCCCCGGCGATCTGTGCGCGCAACCGGTTCTCGAGGTAGTCCTTGGTGAATTCGTTCGGGGCCGAGAGCAACGCGGTGTCTTCGACCAGGCCGAGCGGGCGGGTCAGCCCGAGCCAGGCCTTGTGCTGCGGGCGGATGGTGTCGTCGGCGTCGAGTCGCTTTTGGACCCTGCTCCAAACGTCGACGAGTTCGGTGCTGTCGTCCACGGGCGGGTCCACTCCAGGTGTCGTTAAATCCTGCGGTTCTGCGGTGCTGGGGCTCCGTCTGACCCTCTCACGGCCGGGGGTCGCCGGGAAATCCACAGACTTATCCACAGGCTGTGTATGGAGTACCCACCCTGGACCCTCGTTCCGAGGGTTTGAACGTCACAGCTTGCACGGTGACACGGTGCGGGAACCTAACAGCGTTGCTCGCACCGCGACAATAGGCAACGGCGTGTCGTTGGCCAACCTACTCGGCGGGCGCCTACTTTGGGGGTTTTGCCGGGTACCGAGTTTGACCTCGACGGGCTGGGCTCCGTACCGTGGAACGGCCCGCCGCGGTTCGGCCCTCCCGCTTGACCGCATCGGCGCTGTTCCAGCTTGCAGACCGCACGCACGCGGTCATCTGGAGCGGGAAGAGACGACCTTTCGACGATGGAGTCCGACGATGAGCAAGCGCACGTTCCAGCCGAACAATCGCCGGCGCGCCAAGACGCACGGTTTCCGGCTGCGCATGCGCACCCGAGCCGGGCGAGCAATCATCTCCGCCCGGCGCCGCAAGGGCCGCAGCGAACTGTCGGCCTGAGCCGGCCCAGCGTCCACCGAGCCGCCGCCGTGCTGCCGCGCGCGCACCGGATGCGGCGCTCGAGCGACTTCGCCGCCGTACTGCGAACCGGGGCACGGGCCCGCCGCGGCAGTCTCGTGCTGCACCAGCAACCCGCCCTGCACTCCGGTCCGGCGACGGTTGGTCTCGTCGTGAGCAAGTCGGTGGGCGGCAGCGTCGTGCGACATCGATTGGCCCGGCGGTTGCGAGCCCAATTGGCCGACCGACTGCCCGCGCTGCCGGCTGGTAGCGGCACCGTGGTGCGGGCCCTGCCCGCCGCGGCCGGCGCTACGTCGGCCGAGCTCGGGACCGATCTCGATGCCGCGCTCGTCCGACTGGGCGACTCGTGAGCACTGTGCCCCGGCGCGTCGCCGTGACCCTGCTCGGCTTCTACCGCACGGCCTGGAGTCCTATCCGGCCGCCGACCTGCCGGTACACGCCGTCGTGCAGTGCCTACGCCGTCGAAGCGATCGAGCGGTTCGGCTTGGCGCGCGGCGGGTGGCTCGCGCTGCGGCGCCTGCTGCGGTGCCATCCGTTTCACGCCGGCGGGCACGACCCGGTCCCATCGCTCGTTGCCAACTCTGGTAGCAGCCCGTCAGTTCGATCCCAGTCGGCCCGCCCGACCGGCCGCCTAGGAGAAGTTTAGTGCTCAACTTCCTGTACACCGCGGTCTCGTGGGTGTTGCTGCGCTGGCACGATCTGTTCAGCCTCTTCCTCGACAAGGACAGTGGCCTGAACTGGTCACTGTCGATCGTCTTCCTGGTGGTGACGGCCCGCATCCTGCTGTTCCGGGTCTTCCTCAAGCAGGTGCACTACCAGCGGCACATGCAGGAGATGCAGCCCAAGATCCAAGCGCTGCGCAAGAAGTACAAGGACGACAAGGCCGAGATGCAGCGGCAGATGATGGCGCTGCAGCAGGAACAGGGCTTCAACCCACTGTCGGGTTGCCTGCCGATGGTGCTGCAGATCCCGATCTTCATCGGGCTGTACCACGTGCTTCGGCACCTCTCGAATTCCGTCGGCCGGCCCGTCGGCGACTCGCGCAACACGCTCTACTCGTTCAGCCAGTCCGAGACGTTCAGCGCCGCGAAGGCCAAGCTGTTCGGGGCTCCGCTGGCCGGGCGGCTGACCGACACCACCGACCAGATCCACGCATTGGGCGGCCATGTCGACGCCACCCGGATCGTGGTGGTCCTGCTGGTGCTCATCAGTTCCGGTGCGACCTACATGACCCAGCGCCTGGTTCGCTCGGGCGCCACGACCGTGCCCGAAGGTACGGCGGCGACCGTGCAGAAACTGATGCTGTACGTGATCCCGATCATGACGCTCGGCTCGGGCCTGTTCTTCCCCTTGGGTGTTCTCCTGTACTGGTTCACCAGCAACACCTGGACGATGGGCCAGCAGTTCTACATCAACAAGTTTCATCCCCACCCGGACAAGGACAAGTCACTGCCGGTGGCCGGCGAACTGGGCAAGACCCTCGCGCCCAAGCCCGGTCAGCGGCCCAACGCCAGGGCGAAGTCGACGACACCGACGAAGACCGCGACGAGCGATGCCGATGAATCGCCGGCAACACCAGCCCCGCCGCCCCCGCGCAGCGCCCCCCGCCCCGGACAACGCCCCCGCCAGAGCGGCAACCGCCCAGCGGCGAAGCGTCCGAGCCAAGCCAAGAAACGTCGCTGACCTGCAGCGTTGCGACGCCGCCAGCCCCCGCAATTACTCGAGAGGACCGCATTCGTGAGTGACACCGAGGTCGTGGCCGACGACTCCGCCAACGCTGAACCTGACGACGTGAACGCTTTGCTGGTCCAAGAGGGCGACATCGCCGCGGACTACCTCGAACACCTGCTGGACATCGCTGACTACGACGGTGACATCGATCTCGACGTCGAGAACGATCGCGCGATCGTCGCCATCGTCGGCACCGACTTGCAGCCGTTGGTCGGCAAGCACGGGGAGACGCTGGACGCCTTGCAGGAACTCACCCGCCTCGCGGTCCAGCAGAAGACCGGCAGCCGCAGCCGGTTGATGCTCGATGTGAGCGGGCACCGCGCGGCCCGGCGCACGCAGCTGTCCGCGCTGGCCGCCGAAACCGCGGCCACGGTTCTGGAATCCGGTGAGCAAGCCCGGTTGGCGCCGATGAATCCATTCGAACGCAAGGTCGTACATGACGCGGTAGCCGGCATCGACGGTGTGCACAGCGCGTCGGAAGGCGAGGAGCCGAACCGGCGAGTCGTCATTCTCATCGACGAGTGAACAGACGGCGTTGCGGCCAGCGCGGGTGAACTGCGCCCTCGCTCGGCCCGATCCGCCGGCGGCGGCCGAGAGTGTCTTCGCTGCTCGCCTGGAGTTGGCCAGCCGTTACGCCGAACTGCTCGCCACTGATGCCCTGACCCGCGGCCTGATCGGCCCACGGGAAGTGCCCCGGTTGTGGGATCGGCATCTGCTCAACTGCGCCGTCGTCACCGAGTTGCTCCCACAGGAGGCGCGAATCGTCGACGCCGGGAGCGGGGCGGGGCTGCCCGGCCTGGCGTTCGCCATTCGCCGGCCGGATCTACGGGTCGATCTGGTCGAGCCGCTCCTGAGACGGGCCACTTTTCTGGACGACGCCGTCCAGCAACTCCGGCTCCAGAGCCAGGTCCGCGTCGTGCACGCTCGGGCCGAAGCCGTCGATACGGTCACCCAGGTGGGCGGCTCGGGCTGGGTGACAGCGCGCGCCGTAGCGCCGCTGGACCGTTTGGTGAGATGGTGCTTACCACTGCTGCGACCCGAAGGTGCGCTGCTCGCCATCAAAGGCTCGTCGGCTGGGAAAGAGCTGGCGGAGCACCGGTCCACGATTCAGGCCCTCGGAGGCCGTGATCTGGAGGTTCGCCGATGTGGCGCCGACGTGCTAGCAGAACCGACGACAGTCGTCGTAGTACGGCGCGCGACGACAGCGCCGCGGCGCAGGAGGGGACCGACGTGACCGATGGAGCTGCTTCGGCCGAAGCGCCGCCAGAGCCGGATGTGGCCGTCGACGCCCCCAGCGACGATGTTTCACGTGAAACCGAGCCAGTCGATGTTTCACGTGAAACCGAGTTCGACACACCCATTGCCCGCGAAGCGGCCGAAGCAGTCACTGTGCTCAACTTGCGCCAAGAACACTGGCCGGCCCCCGCACGCACGCGGGTAATGACGGTTGCGAACCAGAAGGGCGGCGTCGGAAAGACCACGACCGCCGTGAACATTGCCGCGGCGCTGGCTCTGCACGGTCTGCGGGTGCTACTCGTCGATCTGGACCCCCAGGGCAATGCCAGCACTGCCCTGGGTGTGACCCATTCGGTCGGCACGGCCTCGATCTACGACGTGCTCCTCGGCGGGCAGAGCATTGACAGCGTCACCACCTCGGTCGAATTCGCCGAGACCCTGCACAGCGTGCCGGCCACCCTCGACCTCGCCGGCGCCGACATCGAACTGACGTCGCAGGTGGCGCGCGAGTACCGGTTGCAGCGAGCGGTCGCCGCCCTGCTCGAACAAGAACGGGTCTACGACTACATCCTCATCGACTGCCCGCCCTCCCTCGGCCTGCTCACCCTCAACGCCCTCGTCGCCGCCCGCGAAGTACTCATCCCGATCCAGTGCGAGTACTACGCGCTGGAGGGTCTGGCTCAACTGCTGAACACGATCGAGCTGGTGCGGGCCCACCTGAATCCAGATCTGGTCGTCACCACCGTCCTGCTGACGATGTACGACAGCCGGACTCGCCTGGCCGACCAGGTCGCGGACGAGGTGCGCAAGCACTTCGGGGACCTGGTGCTGACTCCGGTCATCCCGCGCAACGTTCGGGTGTCGGAAGCACCCGGGTTCGGGCAGACCGTGATGACCTACGACCCGGGATCGCGGGGCGCGGTCGGCTATCTGCAGGCGGCTCGGGAGATAGCGAACCGCGGCACCCGGCCATCCGGCCTGGCCGAAGAGCAGGAAGGCGAAGCCAAGAAATGAGCACAAAGAACCGGCGGGGCGGGTTGGGCCGCGGGCTCGGCGCCCTCATCCCGACTGCCCCCGAGGCCGAACCCCAGCCGCCGGAACGACACGGGCCGGCCGACGTCTACTTCGGCGGCGCAGCGGACTCGGGGGCTCGACCGGCGGCCGAAACTGCCGGTGACGCCGGCTCCGCCGCCGATGGACCGCTGCCAGTGCCCGGCGCGACCTATGCGGACGTGCCGATCGCGCAGGTGCACCCGAACGCCAAGCAGCCTCGGCAGGTGTTCGACGAGGACACCCTGGCCGAGCTGACCCATTCGATCCGCGAATTCGGGGTACTGCAGCCCGTTGTGGTGCGGGCCGACGAGACCGGTTACGAACTGGTCATGGGCGAGCGGCGCCTGCGGGCGGCGGCCGCAGCCGGTCTCGAGACGATCCCGGCCATCGTCCGTTCAACCGCCGACGACGCGATGCTGCGCGATGCGTTGCTGGAGAACATCCACCGCGCGCAACTCAACCCGCTGGAGGAGGCGGCGGCTTACCAGCAGCTGCTCGAAGAATTCGGCACCACCCACGACGAACTCGCCCATCGCATCGGCCGGAGCCGGCCGCAGGTCAGCAACACCATCCGGTTGCTCAACCTGTCGATTCCGGTGCAGCGCCGGGTGGCGGCCGGCGTCCTCTCGGCCGGCCATGCGCGGGCGTTGCTGGGACTGGACGACAAGGACCTGCAGGACGAGTTGGCCAGCCGGATCGTCGCCGAGGGTCTGTCCGTTCGCGCGACCGAAGAGCTGGTCGCGCTGGCTGCCAGCGGCCACGGCGACAAGAAGAAGCCGCGCCGCAGTGCAGCTCAGCGCATCACGGCTCCGGGCGTCGATGAGCTGGCCGGCCGGTTGTCCGACGCGTTCGACACCCACGTGCGGGTCGAACTCGGGCGACGCAAAGGCAAGATCACCGTCGAGTTCGGTTCCATCGACGATCTGGAACGCATCGTCGCGGTGATGGCGCCGCAGTTGGCCACCGAACCGGGTGCGCTCGGCGCTCAGCCAGAACCGAACGAGCCGTAGCTGACCACCTCGCCGAACGGGCGCCGACCGCGCCGCAGCGACGGCGAGCGTTCGTCCGGCGCGGGGTAGCCGATGCTGACGACCCCGATCGGGCGCAGCCGTTCCGGCACCATGAACGACGCGCGGAGGTCGTCCCACTTCTCGCCGGGCACGCCGAAGAAGCACGCCCCGAGCTCCGCGTCGACCGCGGCCAGCAGCAGGATCATCGCGGCCATGCCGGCATCGACGTCCCAGTACGGCACCGGCCAGTGCGCCTCGTCGCGATCGGTCCAACCCTTGTCGGGCTCGGCGTAGCGATCGAGGTAGGCGTCCTTGTCGGCGAATACCAGCACGAGCACCGGCGCCGTTTGCAGCCGGGCGCGCCACGAATCCGGCTCCCCGTCGGAGGTGACGCTCCAAAAGGAGGTGCGGGACGTTATGTCGTCCAGCACGAGAAACCGCCAGCCCTGGGTATGGCCCGCCGACGGTGCCCGAACGGCGAGCCTGAGGAGCCCGTCGACGACCTCGCGAGGAATGGTTAGTCCAGGATCATACGTTCGAATCATCCGCCGGGATTCGACAGCACCGCGCAATTCCATGCTCCGACCCTGCCACGGATAACCGGTCGGGCATTGATCGGGTGTGTGCGATCGTTGACGCGTGGATCTGACGCAATCCCGCAAGCTCGCCGACGTCTGCTACGACATCCGCGGACCGGTGTTGGAGGAAGCAAAGCGGCTGGAAGAAGAAGGCCGGCGCATCATCAAGCTCAACATCGGCAACCCGGCGCCGTTCGGCTTCGAAGCACCGGAAGAGATTCTCGTCGACGTCATCCGAAACCTGCCCGATTCGCAGGGTTACTGCGATTCGCAAGGGCTCCTGTCGGCCCGGACGGCGATCGTGCAGCACTACCAGGCGCGTGGACTGGACATCGACGACGTCGACGACATCTGGCTCGGCAACGGCGTCAGCGAGCTGATCACCCTCTCCCTGCAAGCCATGCTCGACGACGGCGACGAAGTCCTCGTCCCCTCGCCGGACTACCCGCTCTGGACCGCGGCCACGTCGTTGTCCGGTGGTCGACCGGTGCACTACCGGTGTGACGAAGCATCGGGCTGGTTACCAGATGTCGAGGACATGCGAGCCAAAACCACTGCGCGTACCAAGGCAATCGTCGTCATCAATCCGAACAATCCAACCGGCGCGGTATACCCCGTCGGGGTACTGACGCAGATCGCTGATCTCGCCCGCGAGCGCGGCCTGGTCGTAATGGCCGACGAGATCTACGACAAGATCCTCTACGACGACGCCGTGCATGTGCCGTTCGCCGCGATCGCGCCGGACGTCTTCACCCTGACGTTCAACGGGTTGTCCAAGGCGTATCGACTCGCCGGTTTCCGATCCGGCTGGATGATGGTCACCGGTCCCAAACGGCATGCGACCAGTTACCTCGAGGGCATCACAATCCTGGCCAACATGCGACTGTGTGCCAACGTGCCGGCGCAGCATGCGATCCAGATCGCGCTCGGCGGGCGCCAGAGCGTGCGGGACCTGGTCCTGCCCGGCGGCCGCCTGCTCGAACAGCGCGACGCGGCGATGAAGGCGCTGCTGGCCATTCCTGGCGTCACATGCGTCGAACCCAAGGGTGCCCTGTACGTCTTCCCGCGGCTGGACCCGGACCGGTACCCCATCAGCGACGACCAGCAGTTCGTGTTGGAACTGCTGCGCGAACAACACGTTCTGGTCGTGCAGGGCAGTGGCTTCAACTGGCCCCGCCCGGATCATCTGCGGATCGTGACCCTGCCACGCGCCGACGACCTGACCGAAGCGATCGATCGGATCGGGCAGTTCCTCACCGGTTACGACGGGGGAGTCTGAGCCCGGGTCGGGATCGTCGCGCCGTGCCCTACGCTCATCCCCGGGGAGTACCTCGGCAGGAGATGGCTGGTGTCGCGTCGGCTCGTTAACGTCACGCTCGACAACGTCGGCGATATCTCACCGGAGTGCCGCGCGTGCGTGTTCTGGGAACTCGACCCCGTGGCCGGCGAGCGCGCCGGCCAGCACGGCGTGGCCGAGTTGGAGAAGGAGGCCTGGCTCTCTGCCACGCTTCTCGAGTGGGGTAGTTGCGGACAGTTGCTCTACGTCGACGGCGTACCGGCCGGGCACGTGCTCTACGCTCCGCCGGCCTACGTTCCGCGGTCCGTTGCATTCCCGACCTCACCGGTCAGCTCGGACGCCGTGCTCATGATGAGCGCTCGTGTGCTGCCCCAGTTCACCGGCGGCGGGCTCGGCCGGATGCTCGTCCAGGGGGCGGCGCGCGACGCCGTCCGCCGAGGGATCAAGGCGATCGAAGCATTCGGCGCGGCCGACGAAGCGGCGCAATCCGATCCGGCGACGCCGCCTGCGGACCAGCACGGCCCACGCACTTGCCTGCTGCCGGCGGGCTACCTGCGTGCGGTCGGATTCAAGACTGTGCGCCCGCACCCGCGTACGCCCCGCCTACGGCTGGATCTGAAGACCACGGTGACGTGGAAGGAAGACGTCGAGTCCGCGTTCGAACGGCTGCTGTCGTCGATGCAAACGCCGGTGCTGACCCGGCGTTGAGGTGGGTCAGCCCGATCAGCCGAGTGGGCCGGTCGGAGGCGAACCGCCGACGACGGCCGGGATTCGCATCACGCCGGTGGGATAGTCGTCGGCCACGGGCAGGTAGAGCCGCTGCACCGCCACGAGCAATCCCTCGGCGACGGTGTCGCGGAAGTGGGGATCAACCAGCATCGGCCGGTCGATCGGAGAGCTCAGGTAGCCGAGCTCCACGCGGACCGTCGGCATCCGAGTCAGACGCAGTATCGCCCACGTCTTGCCGTGGATACGAGCGTCGAGCAAGCCGGTGCGGGCGGCCAACTCGCGCTGCACGAGATCGGCCAGCCGCTCACCGATCGTCGAACTCGATTCGCCCGCGCCGTAGTAGTACGACGCCAGGCCGTGCGGCCGCGACGAGCTGACGCCGTCGACGTGAAGGGACAGCACCACATCGGCCCCGACGTCGTTGGCCAGTGTCGCGCGCTGGGCGTCGGTGGCGCCGTTGCCCGGTCCGCGTGTCAACACGGTGGTGACGCCCAGTGCGGTGAGGCGCCCCTCGAGGCGAGCGGCGAGATCCCAGACGAGTTCGGCTTCAGTCACGTTGCCGTAGACCGCGCCGGAGTCGCTGCCGCCGTGGCCCGGGTCGAGCACGACACGCTTACCTAGCAGGCTGGGACCGGATAGGGCGACTGCGGACATCTCCCGCAGGAGTTGCGGTCGACCACCGACGACGCGCCGACCCAGCTGGCGCAGCGCCCGCAACGTCGCCGGTCCGCAGATGCCGTCGGCGACCAGTCCGTAGTCGCGCTGGAAGGAGCGAGTAGCCTCGGCGGTCCAAGCCCCGAAGATGCCGTCTGCCCGCACCAGGTTGTAGCCCAGTTCCAGCAGCTGGGTCTGCAATTCGCTGACGTCGTCGCCGAAGAGCAGCTGCCCGGGAGTATGCGAAAGCACTCGGTCGCCCAGGCGCCAGTGCGCGCCGGTCAGCGCGCTGTACGTTTCCGGGCCGACCATTCCGTCGACGGAAATTCCGCGGCGTTGCTGGAAGTGGCGTACGGCGAGCTCTGTCTGCTCGTCGAAGCGGTCCAGCGTCTCCGGGTTGGTGTTGTCGAGCAGTCCGAGCGTGGCGAGCATGCTCCGCACCTCGGCTACGGCACTACCAACCGCGCCGCGCCGGAGATTCTGCATAGCGAAAGAAGTCCTCGCAAACGGGTCGGATAGGTCCGTCGGTCATTGTGCCCCAGCCCCGCAGCGGGGTTTGCAGGTGCCCGAAATGCCCCATCGGCGCGGCGTCCGGACATGCGACGGCGGCTGCCACCGATGGTGGCAGCCGCCGGGCTACCTGCGTTCTGAAGTGCGGGACGAAGGTCGCTCAGGCGACGAAATCAGTGAGCTCGCGCAGGATCGCGGCCTTGGGGCGCGCACCTACGATCGATTTCACCAGCTGACCCTTGGAGAACACCGACATCGTCGGGATGGACATGATCTGGTAATCACGGGCAATGCCGGGGTTTTCATCGATGTTGACCTTGGCGACGGTGATCTTGTCGGCGTACTCGCCGGCGATTTCCTCGAGCACCGGTGAGACCTGGCGGCACGGACCGCACCACTCGGCCCAGAAATCGACGAGGACGGGGCCATCGGCCTGCAAGACGTCGGCGGCAAAGCTGGCGTCGGTGACGGTCTTGGTATTGGTGCCCATGCTGTTCTCCTGCTCCTGTGGGGTTATTGCTTCTAACGCGGGGAGGGGGCCGGTTGATTCCGTCGTTACGCCCGGTCACTGGTTGCCGCGACGCTGGCCGCGCCGGTGCGGGCCAGTTCAGCGTCGCTGACGGCCTCGCCGCGGGTGTCGGCCAACGCGGCCAGGTACCGCTCGGCGTCCAGCGCCGCCTGACAACCGGTGCCCGCCGCGGTGACGGCCTGCCGGTAGGTGTGGTCGACAACGTCTCCGGCGGCGAACACGCCGGCGAGGTTGGTGCGGGTTCCGGTGGTGGTGCGGACGTAGCCCTCGTCGTCGAGGTCGACCTGGCCGCGGACGAGCGCGCTGCGCGGGTCGTGGCCGATGGCGATGAACAGTCCACCGACCGGCAGGTCCCGCTCCGCCCCGGTGACGGTGTCGCGCAGTCGGACGCCGGTGACCGCGCCGTCGCCGGCGATGTCGACCACTTCGGAATTCCAGGCCCAGTGAATCTTGGGGTCGGCTTCGGCGCGGTCGGCCATGATTCGGCTGGCCCGCAACGAGTCCCGCCGATGCACCACGGTGACCGACTTGGCGAAACGGGTGAGGAACGTGGCCTCCTCCATCGCCGTGTCGCCGCCACCCACGACCACGATGTCGTGGTCGCGGAAGAAGAATCCGTCACAGGTCGCGCACCACGAGACACCGTGGCCGGCGAGTTCGTCCTCGCGGGCCAGGCCGAGCTTGCGGTAGTGCGAGCCCATCGCCAGGATCACCGCGTCCGCGGTGAATTCGCCGCGGTGAGTGCGGACGACTTTGATCGGGCCGGTGAGGTCGACCTCGGTGACGTCGTCGCTGACCAGCTCGGCCCCGAAGCGCTCGGCCTGCGTGCGGATCTGACCCATCAGCTCCGGGCCCATGATGCCTTCGGGGAACCCGGGGTAGTTCTCCACGTCGGTGGTGTTCATCAGGGCGCCGCCGTAGTGCAGGCCTTCGAACACGAGTGGGGCGAGGTCGGCCCGTGCGGTGTAGAGGGCGGCGGTGTAGCCCGCCGGTCCGGATCCGACGATGATCACCTGACGGTGGTTCGTCGTACTTCTGGAGCTGAGCTCGGTCACGGTTCCTCTTCCGTTCGTCTATGGGCGCAAACGATCCTAGGGAGGCGGTAATTCCCGGGCCGGCGCCTCACCGCTCACGCCCGCGGGCCAGCGCCACGAGTTGCTGAAGTTCGGGCAGTCGCAGCTGCGCGGCCACCCCCGCCAACACCGCCAAGCCCACCAAACCGCCCAAAGCAAGCGCGGCGAGCTCGCCAACGTGGCCCTTGCCGAGCACATGCTCCATACCCCGCACCACCCCGTACGCAACACCCGCGCCGACGGCACTGGCCAGCCCGATCCGGGCCGTCGCCGACCCCACCGCCCGGAAGCCGAGCAACCCGAGCCGCCGGGTGAGCAAGATGTGGCCGACGATCGCCCCGACCACGTAGGAGAGCGACGTCGAGATGTTGAGCCACTCCACCGCATGCACCGACGGATGGAGATTGACGTTGGTGCCGTGGGGGGCCCGGAAGATCTCGTTGGTGGCGACCACCAGCACGACCTTGGTGCCGACCATGAAAATGTTGATCAGCGTCGGGGTGCGCGCGTCGCGAAGGGCGTAGAACACGCGTAGCTGCAACATCACGATCGCGAACGGCAGCAGCCCGAACGCCGATAGCGCGAGGGCACAGCCGATCAACCGGGCACCGTCGAGCGACGTCTGGCCGTGCGCGAACAGGGTCACGGCCAGCGGCACGCCGAGTGCGATCAAGCCGGCCGTGATCGGTACCAGGGCGACGGCAGCCAGCCGCGAACCCATCACCAGGTCCTCGATGACCGCGGTGTTTTCACCGCGCGCCGCCGCGCGCGACATCCGCGGCATGATCGCGGTGAGCAGCGATACGACCAATATCCCGTAGGGCATCTGGAACAACAGATCGGCCTGGGTGAAGACGGTCAGTCCGCCGTTGCTGATGCCGACCTTCTGGATGACCGTCACACCAACCTGGCTGGCCAGTACGTAGACCAGCACCCACCCGGCGAGCGAGCCGACCTCGGCAATCCGCCCGATCTCGTTGGGCCGGGCCCGGAACCGCCATTGCCAGAAGAAGCCCGCGCGGCGCAGCGATGGCACAAGCACCAGGGCCTGAGCCGCGATGCCGAGCGTCGTGCCGAGACCGAGGACGAGAATCTGAGCCGTCGTCATGTTCGCCGGGGTGAGCGCGGCCGGACCCGGCAGGATCCAGAACACCAGCACCGTCACGATCATGATGACGTTGTTGAGCACCGGGGCCCACGCGCCCGGCCCGAACACGTGCCGGATGTTCAGTACGGCCATGAACATGGCCCCGAGCCCGTAGAAGAAGATCTCGGGCAGCAGCAGCGTCGCGAAGAGGCTGGTCAGCCCGCGCTGGGCCCCGGACGGGACGAACGCACCGGCGATGAGCGGGGCCGCGGCCACCGCGACCAACGTGAGCGCACCCAGCACCGCGGCGGCGATGGACAGCAACCGTTGGGTGTAGGCGACGCCGTCATCGTCGTCCTCGGTCTGGGCGTGCACCAAGAGCGGGATGAGCACGCTGGACAGCACGCCGCCGAGCAGCAACTCGTAGACCATGTTCGGGAACGTGTTGCCGGCGCTGTAGGAGTTCCCGACTGCGCCGATCCCCAGCGCGGCGACCAGCAGGACGCTGCGCAGGAAACCGGTAATCCGGCTGGCCAGGCTGGCCACGGCCATCGTCCGACTGTTGGCCAGCAGGCCGCGCGTGCCCTGGTCGACGTCGCGCGCCGGAGCCGCTGCCGACGTCTCGGGCTGCGCGGCATCGATCGCCTTCGACGCGGGGATGGTGCCGGGGCGCAGCCGGCGCTTGCCGACGTAGGTCGGAGTGCTCCACTGCGGCTCAGGAGCACCGCCCGGCTCGGGCTCGGCCCAGTCCTCGGCGAGCAGCGCGGACATCGGGTCGGCCTCGGTGAACGTCCGCGGCTCGAACAGGGCGCCGGCGGAATAGAGCGAGGGGGTGCTCCAACCACCCTCGGTCGGAGCGGTCACGGCGTGGTCGCGGGGGGCGCGGTGCCCGGCTTCGGTCGCGGGTTGCGCCGGCTGCGGTAGAAGCGCACGAACAGCGCCAGCAGCAGTACGACGGCCGCGGCGATGGTGATGATCACGCCGATCGTGCCCAGTGCGGTGCTGTGCACGGACAGGTAGACCGGCGCGCCGAGTTGGGCGCCGCTCGGGGTGTACAGCGTCGCCTGCACCACGAACCGCCCCGTGCGATCGACGTGGGTGGGCACGTGCAGGGTCAGCTTGGCGCCCGGCGCGATCTGCTGACGGCCCAGGTCCGACGCGGAGAAACCGGGTATTCCGTTCGCCGATGCCACCTGGAGGTGGACGAACACCGACACGCCGAGGCCGTTGACGATCGTCACCGGCAGGGGCGAGTTGCTCGACGCCAAGGTGTACGTGCCGCCGGAGGGTTTGAAGATGTGCACGCCGGACGCGAGCGTTTCCATGCGTGCACTCAGCCGTTGGGCAAACGTCACACCGAGCCCAGGGTCAGTGACCCAGTCGCTCGATTCGGCCCGCTGCAGAGCGGTGGGAAGTTGACCCAGCAGCGCGTTGGCGTCGATCCCGCTGAGCATGGAGGTGAACGCCGGGATCATCTGAGCTAGGTCCTGCGCGGTACTGATCGTCACCGGGGGCAAGCCTGCCGCGGCGCGACCAGGCGCTACCAGCGGGCCGTGATCGGCCGGCTGAACGGTGGGCGGTGTGGCGGCGCCGAGTGTCAGTGGGGTGGACCAGAACGTTCGGGCCGTGGCCAGAATTGCCCGCGCCGCCACCGGAGACGGGTCGACGTTTCGGGGTGGGACGATGGCGACGTAGTGCGACGTGGTGGGATCCTCGACCGCCCGGATCGCGACCTGCGCTACCAGCTTGGGCAGGTCGGTGTTGCCGGCCCGCCCCATCGAGACGACTCGCGAGACGTAGCGCTGGATGTGACTGGATGTCACCACGGCCGTCACCGATCCGGCCGGAGTCTGCAATGGCGCAAGAGCGTTGAGGCTGGGCGAGCGCCTTGCGCCGCCGGGCAGAACACCTTCGTTGACGATGACTTTGGTCGCTCCCTTGCGCACCATGTTGCTTAGGGTGCCGGGGCTGAGCACCTCGCCGGCGGGCCAGGCGATATCGCTGCGCGCGCTCAACCCGCCGAACTCGGCCAGCGTCCGCGCCTGAGACTCCTGGTTGAGCACCGTCCAGTCCAGGCCGTTGCGGGTCAGGGACTCGACGTCCGGATCGGCCAGCGGGGTGAAGTCGACTTCGGTGTGCGGACTGGCCGCCAGCGCGGTGCGCAGCCGGGCGAGCCAGGCCGCGGCCGGAGCTGTGCCAACACCGGCGACGGTGGTGTCGCCCTGTTCCACCCGGTACGGACCCTGGCTCATCACCGCGAGTTCGTCGATGAGCTCCGGATCGATGATCAGGGTCATCGGCACGCTTGGGCCGACTTCCTCGACGACCTTGAGTACCCGGTCCAGCCGGCCGGTTGCGACCGACGTGGCCAGGGCGTCGTCGCTGAACGTGGCGTTGCTGTCGAGGCGGTGGGGGCGGTCGATGATCGGCCAGACCCAACTCACCTGGACCGGTTTCGGCAGCGATTCGCCGAACGCGGGAATGTAGGTCTGACCGGCCCCGACCACGACATCGGTGCCGGTCGTGTCGCTCGTGTGGACGGTGAAGTACAGCGGGTAGATGCGGTTCTGGCAGATGCACAGTCCGGCGTCGTTCGGGATCGTGTCCGTGGTGCTCGCGTACGAGAGGGTCACTGTGCCGTGCGGGCGCAGCGACGTCGTCACCTGCTTGGCCGTGCTGAACGTCCCGACCTGCGTCGGGTCGGGCGGCTGCGGCTTGCTGATGGCCTGATCGAGCGCGGTCTGGGTGCTGATCGGGTTGCCGCGGTCGCCCTGGACGGTGAGCTTGGGGAGGTTCAGGTTGGTCGCGTTGGTCAGCTTGAGGACGATCTTCACCGGTCGCGGCGTCGTGCTCGGTACCGGGCTTGACGGCGTAACCGTGACGACCGTGACGCGCACCGTACTGGCGGTCAGCGCCGGTTGGCCCACGGCGCTCGGTGCGCTGAGGAATGTTGTGCCAATGAGCGCCGCAGCGCCGGCCAGTGCGGCCGCCCGGGTCAGCCGCCGATGTCGTTTGGGTCCGGCCGGCCTCACGCGGTCTCCGCGAGCAGCCGACCGGCCGCGTCGACCAGGCCCCGCTCGTCGGGGTAGGCCAGTTGTGCGCGGATGTCGGGCAACGGCACCCAGGCCACCTCGGTGACTTCGATGTCGGCGTCGGAAAGCGCACCACCCGTGGCGCGAAGCAGGTAGTGCCGAACTGTTTTGTGGATGCGCCGGCCTTCGGCGACGAACCAGAAGTCGATGGTGCCGAGTTCGGCCAGGATCTCGCCGCTGATCCCCGTCTCTTCCTCGACCTCGCGCACCGCCGCCTGTTCGGCGGTCTCACCGGCCTCGATGTGCCCTTTGGGCAGCGACCAGAGCAGCCGGCCGTGGCGATCGGTACGGCCGATGAGCGCCCCGCGGGGCACCTCGCCGGCAAGATCGACGACCAGACCGCCCGCGCTGTATTCGTTGACGCGGCGCAGCCAATGGCCGCGTCCGCGACCCGCCCGGGCCCCCTTCGGGCTGCGGCGCGGCACAGCACCCGATGAGCCCTTGGACATGGCCCCGATGGTAACGGGCTGTCCTCAGGGCAGTCGGTATCGCGCCGGGTATGTTTGCGCCCCGTGACCGTGCCAGCCGACCTCATTCCGATTCCGCCTGAAGCGGACGAGCTTGGCGCGCTCTTCGCGGCGGCTGGGCATGAACTGCACCTTGTCGGCGGCACCGTGCGGGACGCCCTGACGGGTCGAGCCGACCGCGATTCCGACAGCGTCATCGATCTTGACTTCGCCACCGATGCCCGACCGGAAGCCGTCCTCGAGTTGGTCACCCCGGTTGCGACGGCAACGTGGACGACCGGCATCGAGTTCGGCACCGTGGGGGCACAGGTCGGCCGGCGCCGGTGCGAGATCACGACGTTTCGCGCCGACCGCTACGACCGGGTGTCGCGCAATCCCGAGGTGGCCTACGGCGACTCGTTGACCGAAGACCTGCGGCGCCGGGACTTCACGATGAACGCAATGGCTCTGTCGGTCACTGGCGACCGGGAGTTCAGCGATCCCTTCGGCGGCCTGGTCGATCTCGCGCGCGGCGTCCTGCGCACGCCGGGCACACCGGAGGAGTCTTTCGCCGACGATCCACTGCGGATGCTGCGGGCCGCGCGATTCGCGGCGACGCTGGGCGTGTCGGTCGCGCCCGAGGTGCAAGCGGCGATGACGGCAATGGCGCAGCAGCTCGGCCGGATCACCGCGGAGCGAGTGCAGGCTGAGCTGGCCAAGTTACTGCTCGGAGACGCCCCACGCCGCGGTCTGGAGCTGCTCGTCGACACCGGGTTGGCCGACGTCGTCCTGCCAGAGTTGCCGGCGCTGCGGATGGCATCCGACGAGCACGGCCAACACAAGGACGTCTACGCGCACACCCTGCAGGTGCTCGACCAGGCGATCGACCTGGAGAGGGCAGCCGGCGAGCCGCCCGACCTGACGTTGCGGTGGGCCGCACTGCTTCACGACATCGGCAAGCCGGCAACTCGGGAGTTCGGGCCGGACGGCCGGGTGACCTTCCACCACCACGAGGTCGTCGGCAAGCGGTTGGCCCGTAAGCGGCTGAAGGAACTGCACTGCAGCCGCCAGCTCGTCGACGACGTCGGCCAGTTGGTGTTCCTGCACCTGCGCTTCTACGGCTACCGCGACGGGGAGTGGACCGACTCGGCCGTGCGGCGCTATGTCGTCGACGCCGGTCCACTGCTGCCTCGGCTGCACAAGCTCGTCCGGTCCGACTGCACAACGCGCAATCAGCGCAAGGCTGCGGCGTTGTCCGCCGCCTACGACGCGCTCGAGGCGCGCATTGCTGCGCTGCGGGCGCAGGAGGAACTCGACGCGATCCGTCCCGACCTCGACGGCAACGAGATCATGGCTGTTCTCGGAATCAGGCCCGGGCCACTGGTCGGCCGGGCCTATCAGCACCTGCTCGCCCTGCGCATGGAGCACGGCCCCCTCGGCCACGAGCGTGCCGTCGACGAACTCACTCATTGGTACGCCCAGCAGCAACGGTGACCCGTTCGCCGGCCCTCAGGTAGACCAGGCCAGTCACGACGTACGCCACGGCGATGAGCACGACGGCGGTGGGGGAATGGCCCGTTTCCGGCAACACGACGGCCGTCAGCACCGCCGCGGCCACCAGGGTCAGGTTGAACAGCGAGTCGTAGAGGGAGAACACCCGACCGCGGTAGTCGTCGTCGATGTCCTGCTGCACGACGGTGTCGACGCAGATCTTGATGGCCTGGGCGGCGAATCCGAGCAGCACCGCGCCGGCCACCAGCACCGGCAGCGTGAACGGCAGTGCGAAGACAACCTCCACCACGCCCGCTCCACCGAGCAACAGTGCCGGCCAACGCACGAAGCCCAGCCGGCGCGACGCGGCCGGCGTCACGAGCGCGGCCAGCCCGCCGCCGATCGCGACCGCGGCCACCAGCTGACCGACGCCGGCCAGACCGGCGCGGAAGAAGCCGTCGTCATTGAAGTAGTTGCGGTAGAGCAACAGGGTGCAGATGGTGGCGACGCCGTAGCTGAGCCGGTGCACGCCGATCGCCACCAGCGCATACAGCGCCGGCTTGCGGTGATAGACGTGCCGGGCACCGGCCACCAGCCCGCGGGCAACCTCGCCGACGGTCTCGCGGTTGTTGCGTTCGACCTCGTCCGGGCCGAGGTCGTCGGGGCCGAACCCACGTGGCACCGCCGACGACAGGAGGTACGGCACCGCGGCCGCGATCGCGATCGCTGCGTACGCGCCGTTGGACGCGCCGACCAGTCCCCGGAATCCGATCGCCAGTCCCCCGCCGGCAGCGGTGACGATGGCCCCGCTCGTCGTCGACAGGGCGTTGGCCGTGACCAGGTCCTCGGCACCAATGACGTGCGGCAGGGCCGCGCTCAGCGCGGACAGGTAGAACCGGTTGATCGACACCACGATCAGCGCGCTGGCGTAGAACGGCTGGCCATGCAATCCGGTCAGGATCTCGGCGCCGATGATGACGACCGCGAACGCCCGGACCAGGTTGGCGATGACCAGCACTCGCTGGCGGCGCCAGCGGTCGAGCAGCACGCCGGCGAAGGGGCCGACGAGAGAGTAGGGGATGAGTAGTGCGGCGAACCCGGCGGCGACGTCGGCCGCGTGCGCCTGCCGCTCGGGGTTGAACAGCACCGCGCCGGCGAGGCTGGCCTGGAACACCCCGTCGCCGAACTGGCCGAGCAGGCGGGTCGCGTAGAGCTTGCGGAATTGCGACCTGGCTAGGGCGGTGAGCAGATGCCCGCTCTGGCGGACGCGGCGCGGCACTCCGATGACGCTAGCGGCCGTCTGGTCACAACCCGTCGAGCTCACTGGCCGTGGTGGCCCAACCCCGACAAGATGAGCAGGTGCCATCGTCGAATTGGGCCGCCTACGCCGGGCTCGAGCCTGCCGGCGGCCGACTGCTGGTTGCGACGCCACTGCTCACCGATCCGCACTTTTCCCGGACCGTCGTGTACCTCCTGGAGCACGACGGCGGCGGCACGGTGGGCGTGGTGGTGAACCGGCCCAGCCACACTCCGGTCGGGCAGGTGCTGCCGGACTGGCATGACGTCGTCAGCGGGCCATCCGTCGTGTTCGGGGGCGGCCCGGTCCAGCCCGACGGGGCGCTGTGCCTGGGCCTGCTGGACGCCGACGGTCCGTGGGCCAAGCGCGTCGTCGACGGCGTCGGCACCGTCGATCTCGATGGCGACGTGCTCGAGGTCGCCGAGGTCGCCAACCGGCTGCGGGTCTTCGCCGGCCATGCGGGCTGGTCACCGGGCCAGCTCGAGGACGAGGTGGCCGAAGGGGCGTGGTGGGTGGTGCCCGGCAGCCCTGACGACCTGTTCAGCGAGCAGCCCCGCACGATGTGGTCGCGCGTGCTGCGGCGGCAGCCGCCGCCCCTGAACCTGGTGTCGACCTACCCGCCCGATCCGCTGCTCAACTGACTAGCCCTTCATTTCCCCGCTGGTGACCGGTCCGGGCCGCTTTTCCCCGCTGGTGACCGGTTTTGCGCTTCCAAAGCGAGCACCAGCGGGGAAAACCGGAAGCGAAAGGCCGCCACCCGGAGGTGACGGCCCTTCGGTCGAGCTGGGTCTAGCGGTCGACGGTGCCGTTGATGAAGGCCTCGACGGCGTCGCGGGCCTCGTCGTCGGAGTACTGCACCGGCGGGGACTTCATGAAGTACGACGACGCCGACAGGATCGGACCGCCGATACCGCGGTCCTTCGCGATCTTGGCGCACCGCAGCGCGTCGATGATCACGCCGGCCGAGTTCGGCGAGTCCCACACCTCGAGCTTGTACTCCAGGCTCAGCGGCACGTCGCCGAACGCCTTGCCCTCGAGCCGCACGAACGCCCACTTGCGGTCGTCCAGCCAGGCGACGTAGTCCGACGGGCCGATGTGCACGTTGTCGGCGCCGAGGTCGCGGTCGATCTGCGACGTGACCGACTGCGTCTTGCTGATCTTCTTGGACTCCAGACGGTCGCGCTCGAGCATGTTCTTGAAGTCCATGTTGCCGCCGACGTTGAGCTGCATGGTGCGCTGCACCTCGACGCCGCGGTCCTCGAACAGCTTCGCGAGCACGCGGTGGGTGATCGTGGCGCCGACCTGGGACTTGATGTCGTCACCGACGATCGGCACGCCGGCATCCTCGAACTTCTTGGCCCACTCCGGCGTGCCGGCGATGAACACCGGTAGCGCGTTGACGAACGCGACCTTGGCGTCGATGGCGCACTGGGCGTAGAACTTCGCCGCTTCCTCCGACCCGACCGGCAGGTAGCAGACCAGCACATCGACCTCGGCGGCCTTCAGCGCCGCCACGACGTCGACCGGCTGCTCGTCGGATTCGGTGATCGTCTCGCGGTAGTACTTGCCCAGGCCGTCGAGCGTGGTGCCGCGCTGGACCGGCACGTTCAGCGGGGGCACGTCACAGATCTTGATCGTGTTGTTCTCGCTGGCTCCGATGGCCTCGGAGAGGTCACTGCCGACCTTCTTGGCGTCGACGTCGAACGCAGCGACGAACTCGATGTCGCTGATGTGGTAGGGCCCGAAGTTGACGTGCATGAGCCCAGGAACCTTGGTGCCGGGCTGGGCGTCACGGTAGTAGTGCACGCCCTGGACGAGTGAGGCGGCACAGTTACCGACGCCGACGATGGCGACTCGGATCTTGCCGGCCGCAGACTGCGAACCCATCAGGGGTCCTCCTTGGTTGTTGGCGCTGGTAGCGGTGGATATGTGGGGGTTACTGCTCGGCGCCAGGCTGGCGGTCCGAACGTTCGTGTTCGATCAGTTCGTTGAGCCAGCGGACCTCCCGGTCGACCGACTCGAGGCCGTGCTCGTGCAACTCGCGGGTGTAGCGGTCCAACCGGGCGCCGGTGCGGGCCAGCGAACTCTTCATGCCGTCGCGCTGTTCTTCCACCCGCCGCCGTCGGCCTTCCAGGATCTGCAGCCGGATGTCCGATCGCGTCTGGGCGAAGAACGCAAGTCGGGCACCGAAGCCCTCGTTGTCGAAGGCGTCGGGACCAACTTCGGCCAGCAGATCCGCGAGGTGCTCCTTGCCCTCAGCTGTCAACCGGTAGACCCGCTTGCGGCGACGAGCCCGACCTGCGGCACCAGCCGGCGCCTCGATCGGGGCTTCCTCCGAGATCCACCCGGCCTCGGACAGGCGCCGGAGGGTCGGATAGAGCGAACCGTAGGAGAACGCCCGGAAGGCGCCGAGCAGGGTGGCCAGCCGCTTGCGGAGTTCGTACCCGTGCATCGGGCTTTCGCCCAGCAGCCCGAGTACGGCGATCTCCAGCATTGCAGCCGTACCCCCGTGTCTCGTAGTGATGTATCAGGACGATACATCAAGACACCATAGAGGTGGCGGGCGAATGACCTGCACATTACCGGCAGACCACCACAAGCTGGCCAGGCGCTGTCCCCAGCGCGGGCCGGCGGTCAGGCCAGGCGGGGGAACACGCCAGGCGGCGTCTTGGCGTCGGCCGGCCGCCCCACGGACTGGAGTACCCCGGCCGCCCCGCCCCACAGCAAGGCGCTCAGGTACTCGGTCAACTGGGCCCGGGTCATGGCGTCTCGATGGTCGATCCACCAGGTGCTCGCGGCGCTGATGAAGCCGACGATGGCCGTGCCCCACGGTTGGGCGAACGACGGGTCCAGTCCGCTGGCGCGCAACTGCGTCTCGAGCTGCTGGGTCAGCAGCTCCGCGACCACCGTGCTGAAGTCGACGACCTGCGCCGTGCCGGCCGGGGCATCGCCCACGAGCGGGTGCTGGGCTACGAAGCGGTACAGCTCCGGGTTTTCTTCCAGCAGGCCCAGGTAGGCGTCGATTCCGGCGTGGATGAGTTCTCGGGCGGGTGGCTCGCCGGCCATGACCTGCACCAGCGACGTGAGCACGTCGGTGACGACGCGCTGGCTGACCGCGCGGTACAAGTCGGTCTTGTCGGCGAAGTAGCGATAGATGACTGGCTTGCTGGTGTTCGCGGCGGCGGCGATTTGATCCATCCCCACCCCCGCCCCGTGTTCGCTGACCGCTGCGATCGCGGCGTCGATCAACTCCTCGCGCCGGGTCGCCCGGTGCGCGGCCCAGCGCGAGCTGCGCCCGTCAGTGCGGCTTGGCTCGGTCTTCCCGGACGCCCGCCGGGCCGTCGTTTCGAGCCTGTCCAGCGCACCGTGCACGACGCCGCTGACGGAGTCCAAGCCTTCGGTGAGGACGCGTGCGGCCAGGCTCTGAGCCGGGGCAGCGTCGTCGCCATCGGCCGGCGATTCCGGTTGGTCGCCTGCCGTAACGCGGGACACAGGCCGCTTCACGCTACTCAAAGTAGCGGATACCTTGGGGCGATGGACACTCGTCGCGCCGCGATCGTCGGCGGCAACCGGATCCCCTTCGCCCGGTCGAACGGCCCCTACGCGCACGCATCGAACCAGGACATGCTGACCGCCACCATCGACGGACTGGTCGCCCGGTTCGGGCTGCAGGACGAGCGGCTGGGCGAGGTCGCGGCCGGGGCAGTGCTCAAGCACAGCCGCGACTTCAACCTCACGCGTGAGTCGGTTCTCGGCTCGCGGCTTTCGCCGGCCACCCCCGCCTACGACGTCCAGCAAGCGTGCGGCACCGGTCTGGAGACCGCGATCCTGGTCGCGAACAAGATCGCCCTCGGCCAGGTCGAGTCGGGCGTCGCCGGCGGTGTCGACACCACGTCGGACGCGCCCATCGCGGTGAACGACGACCTGCGTCAGGTGCTGCTCGACGTGAACCGGGCCCGTTCGCTGGGTGCCCGGCTCAAGGCACTCGGCGGACTGCGGCCGCAACAGTTGGTGCCGGCCATCCCGTCCAACTCCGAGCCTCGCACCGGGCTGTCGATGGGTGAGCACCAGGCCATCACCACCCGCGAGTGGGGCATCACCCGGGAAGCCCAGGACGAGGTCGCCGCAGCCAGCCACCGGAACCTCGCGGCCGCCTATGACCGCGGCTTCTTCGACGATCTGGTCACGCCGTTCCTCGGCCTGACCCGCGACCAGAACGTGCGCCCGGATTCCTCCACCGAGAAGCTGGCCGAGCTCCGGCCCGTCTTCGGCAAGGGCGACGGTGCGACGATGACGGCCGGGAACTCGACGCCGCTGTCCGATGGCGCGTCGGCCGTGCTGCTGGCCAGCGACGAGTGGGCCGCGGAGCACAAGCTGCCGGTGCTGGCCCACTTCGTCGATGCGGAGACCGCAGCCGTCGACTACGTGCACGGCGACCGCAAGGCCGACGGCCTGTTGATGGCGCCGGTGTACGCGTTGCCGCGGCTGCTGGCCCGCAACAAGCTCACGCTGGGCGACTTCGACTACTACGAGATCCACGAGGCGTTCGCCTCGACGGTGTTGACCACCCTGGCGGCATGGGAAGACGCCGAGTTCTGTCAGCACTACCTCGGCCTGGACACGGCGCTCGGGTCCATCGACCGGGCAAAGTTGAACGTCAACGGCTCGTCGCTCGCGGCCGGGCACCCGTTCGCCGCGACCGGGGGCCGGATCGTCGCGAGCCTGGCCAAGCAGCTCCATCAGGACGGCGGCGGCCGCGGGCTGATCTCGATCTGCGCGGCCGGCGGCCAGGGTGTCGTCGCGATCCTGGAGGCCTGAGCGTGTCCGACCGCTACCTCAACCTGGTGAACTCGCCCATCGGATCGGTGGTCGCGTCCCGCGTGGGTTTGCCCCGGCCGGCCGTGCTGCGCCGGTACGAGCCCGGCGTCCCACTGCTGCCCGGAACTCTGCTCCTGGGTTCGGCCTCGGGCGCAGTGTCCGCTGGGCTGACCGACCTCCTCAAGCGCGTCGGGGCGGACGTGCGCGCCGCGGACCCAGAGCCTCCCGGCGCCGATACGACCCGATGGGCTGCGCTGGTTCTCGACGCCACCGGCATTGCCGCACCGGGCCAATTGGCCGCGTTCCGGGAGTTCTTCGCCGGCCGGCTGCGCCAACTCATGCCGTCAGGACGAGTGCTCGTTCTCGCGCGGCCCCCCGACGGCGGCGACACCACCGTCGATGCCAGCCGCCAGGCGATCGAGGGCATCGTCCGTTCCATGGCCAAAGAGCTCAAGCGCGGCTCCACTGCCAACCTGCTGCTGCTCGAAGCTCCGCTCGAAACGGCGGTCGCGGACAGCGCGGCGCTGGAGTCCGCGCTCCGCTTCTTCCTGTCCGGCAAGTCGGCCTATGTGGACGGGCAGCCGGTGCGCCTGAACGGCGGTTCGGCGCCCGCGCCGGCCGACTGGGACCATCCGCTGGCCGGCAAAACCGCGCTTGTCACCGGAGCGGCGCGGGGGATCGGCGCGGCCATCGCCGGTGTGCTCGCCCGAGACGGAGCGCAGGTAATCGTGGCCGACCTACCCGCTGCAGGCGAGGCGTTGGTCAAGGTCGCCAACCGCATCGGTGGGACGACGCTGCACCTGGACGTGGCCGCGCCGGATGCGCCGGCACGGTTGCTCAGCTATCTCGCCGCGCACACCGACGGCCTGGACGTGCTGATCCACAACGCCGGCATCACCCGGGACAAGCTGCTGGCCAACATGAAGCCGGAGCAGTGGGACTCGGTGATGGCGGTCAACCTATCGTCGCAACTGCGCATCAATGCCGCCCTGCTCGGCAGTGACCAGTTGCGCGACCAGGCTCGGGTGGTCTGCCTGTCGTCGACGACCGGCCTGGCCGGCAACCGCGGTCAGACGAACTACGGCGCGACGAAGGCCGGTGTCGTCGGGTTGGTGCGTTCGTCGGCGCAGGCGTTCGCCGCGCACGGTAATTCGGCGATCAACGCGATCGCCCCCGGTTTCATCGACACCGAGATGACGGCCCGGATGCCGCTGGCCACCCGCGAGGTCGCCCGTCGACTGTCCAGCCTGCAGCAGGCCGGGCTGCCGATCGACGTCGCCGAGGCCGTCGCCTGGCTCGCCTCGCCCGGCGCGGGCGGGGTCAACGGTCAGGTCCTGCGGGTCTGCGGTCAGAACCTCGTCGGCGCATGAGTGCGGCCAAGACGCTGTCGGGGCCGCCGTCCCTCGCGCCGCTGTACGTCCGGGCGGCGGTGACCAGTCGGCGATCCCAGGGCGACACGCTGCCGGACTCCGCCTACCTGCTGGCCGAGCAGCAGATCGATCCCGAGCACCTGGCCGGCTACCAACGGGTGTGCGGATTCCGGGTCAGCGACGTGCTCCCGCCGACGTATCTGCACGTGTTGGCGTTCCCGTTGTCGATCGCCCTGATGGTCGAGCCGGACTTCCCGTTGCCGCTCGTCGGCCTGGTGCACGTCGCCAACTCGATCACCGTGGCCCGGCCGGTGAACCTCGGCGAGGCCGTCTCTATCGCGGTGCACGCGGCCGACCTCCGCCCGCACCCGGCCGGGCGCCAGCTGGATGTGCTGGCCGAGGCCAGGGTCGAAGATGAGGTCGTCTGGTCCAGCCGCAGCACCTATCTGCGCCGAGGCAAGCCGAGCGAACCCCGGTCGGAGCCGACCGGCGGGCGCGACGAGCCGCCGCCCGCCGTCTCGAGCGTGCTCGTGCCCGAGAACATCGGGCGCAAGTACGCGGCGGTCTCGGGCGACCGCAATCCGATCCATCTGCATGCCCTGACCGCGAAGGCGTTCGGGTTCCCGAAGGCGATCGCGCACGGCATGTGGTTGAAGGCGCGCACCCTCACCACATTGGAGGGCCGGCTGCCGGAGAGCTACACCGTCGACGTGGCGTTCAAGACGCCGGTGCTACTGCCGTCGCGAGTGAGGATTGCGACCGAACACCGCGCGGACGGCTGGGCGCTGGACGTCCGCGCTGTCCGATCGGGAAAGCCGCATCTGGCCGGGACGGTCAGCGCCGCCGCCCACTGAGCCGCTCTCGACCGGCCCCGATTGCGATCGTGATTCCGAAGAGCACGAGGCCGATGACGAAGAGGTAGAACAAGCCCTTCACGATGACGCCGATGACGGCGATCGCGATCCAGATGGCGAGTAGAACCAGCAGCACCTTGACTACCGACATCGGTCCTCCTTTTCCCGCCATGCTAGCCGCGGATGAGTCCGGCCGGGCGGCCCAGCAAACATCGGTACTAGCGGGGTACTAGGCCGTAGGTCCTATGGCGGCCGGTACCAGAACTACGGAAGAACTGGAGGTGCACAACAACCGACCACTCAGAGGAGCACCCCATGAAGCGCATTCTGATCGTTTCCGCCATCGCCGCGGCGGCGGCCGCCGTGAGCGTCCCGGCCTTCGCCGGGCTGTCGCACAACCCGTCGTTCAGCCACCGACTGCCGGTGAACGTGCCGTCGCAGGCCAAGGTCGTGCAGCTCGACGACCACGGGCAGGTCGTCGAAAGGCGCCACGGCCGCGACGATCCCGCCGCCACGCGGGTAACGTCGCCGACACACAAGGCGACCAAGGGCGAGCCCGAACCGGGCGACGACCGCGGAGGCGCGACCAATGGCCGGACATCCGAACCCGGTGATGACCGCGGCGCGACCAGTGAGCCCGGTGACGACCGCGGCGCGACGGGCGAGCCCGGTGATGATCGTGGCGCGACCAGTGAGCCCGGTGACGACCGTGGCGCGACGAGCGAGCCCGGCGATGATCGCGGCCGCGGCGCAGAGCCCGGCGACGACAGCGGCGGACACGGCGGTCACGGCGGCGCATGACGCCTGAGATCGACCTCGGCGCCCCGGGAGGTCCCCCGACTCCTCCCGGGGTTCCGCCACGCCTGCAGCCAGACCCGGTGGACGGTCCGCCCGAGTGGGTGACGATCGTCGAACCGACGCGGGGATCAGCCCGGCCCGCGGAGGAGCGCCCGATCCGGCTCGGACGCATGGTCGCGCAGCTTGCTGCAGCGGCTCTGGCGGCGCTGGTCTTGGTGGCCGTCGCCGGCTCGATCGTCAGTCGGCGCACGGCCGAGAGCCAGTCGGTGCACGAGGCGGCCGAGCTCACCGACGTCGTGGCCACCAGCGTGGTGCAACCTCGGCTCACCGACGCCGTGGCCAACGACCCCACGGCGGCGCAGGCGGCACTCGACAGCGTCGTCCGTTCGCACGTGCTGTCCGGCGCGGTGGTACGGGTGAAGGTCTGGACCCCGAAGGGGCGCATCGTCTACTCCGACGAGCGTCGGTTGGCCGGACAGACGTTTCCGCTGGACGAATCAGCGCTAGCGGTGCTGGCCTCACCCCAGACCCGGGCCGAGGTCACCGACTTGCACGCGCCCGAGAACAAGTACGAGCGCAGCGAGGGCAAGCTGCTCGAGGTGTATCGCCCCGTGTGGACGCCCAACGGCAGCGAACTGCTCTTCGAGACCTACTTCCGGTACGACACCGTCAACGACCGCGCCAATGCGATGTGGCGGGGCTTCGCCGGGATCATGCTCAGCAGCCTCGGCGTGGTGTTCGTCCTCCTGCTGCCCCTCGTCTGGACGATGTTCGCGAAGATCCGGCGCGGCCAGGCCCAGCGCGAGGCGCTCATGCAGCAGGCGCTCGACGCGTCGCTGGCCGAGCGCCAGCGGATTGCCGCCACCCTGCACGATGGCGCGGTGCAGGAGTTGGCGGCCGCATCGTTCACCGTCGCAGGCAGCGCCGAGACGGCGGCCGCCCGCGGTGACGCGGCGCTCGCAGCCGAGTTGCGCGACGCGGCCGGTGCCGTGCGGACGAGCATCGGCGGGCTGCGTTCGCTGCTCGTCGACATCTACCCGCCCGCCCTGCGCACTGCTGGGTTGTCGGCCGCCCTGCGCGACCTGGTCGCGACGATGGCCGGCCGCGGCCCGGCCGTCACGCTCGACGTCGATGACGACGCCGCGGCGGCGTTGACTGCCGATGGGCAGGCGGCCGTGTTCCGCATCGTGCAGGAGCTGCTCCGCAACGTCGTCCAGCACGCCCGCGCCGAGCACGTCGAGGTGGCGCTGGGTCGATCGGACGACGCTGTGCTGGTCACTGTCGCCGACGACGGGGTCGGGTTCGATCCGGCGCAGGCCGGCGCCGAAGGCCACTTCGGCTTGCGGTTGATCAACGATGTCGCCGCGGCCGTGGGTACTGGGCTGCAGGTACGTACGGCTCCGGGCCGGGGGACCACGTGGCGATTGACGGTGCCGACGCGATGATCAGGGTGCTGCTCGTCGATGACCACCGCCTGGTGCGGGCCGGTTTGACCTCGCTGCTCAACGCGGCCACCGACGTGGAGGTCGTTGGTGAGGCCGCCGACGGTGCGGAGGCGTTCACGGTCGCGGCTGCGGTTGAGGCCGACGTCGTCTTGATGGATCTGTCGATGCCGGTCATGGACGGGGTGACGGCCACGCGCAGGTTGCTGGCCGAGCAGCCCACGCTGCGCGTCGTCGTGCTCACCTCGTTTGCCGATCAGGCTCGGGTGCGGGACGCGTTGGCGGCCGGGGCGATCGGGTATGTGCTGAAGGACTGCCTTCCGGAGGAGTTGCTCGCGGCTGTTCGTTCGGCCGCGAAAGGGCATGCGCCACTCGATCCGCGGGTCGCGGGCGCGTTGTTGCCTTCCGCCTCGTCACCGGTTGACGAGCTCAGTGAGCGGGAGTTGCAGGTGCTGCGGCTCGCGAGTCAGGGGTTGGCGAACAAGCAGATCGGGCGGTCGCTGGGGATTGCGGAGCGGACGGTGAAGGTGCACCTGGGAAATGTGTTCCGGCGCATCGGGGTTTCGGATCGAACGTCAGCGGCGTTGTGGGCGCGGGAGCATTTGCCGGAGGGCTAGGTGGTGTGCTCCTTGAAAAGCGAAAAGCGAAAAGCGGCAGCGACGAGGGAGTTTGCTTGTGGGCTGGGTTCTGCTCCCGGCCTGCGGCGTGTTGCGAATTGCCTTGTGAATTAAGGAGAAAGTGCTTCCGTTGCGTCGGTCAACCGTGCTATAATCGACCGTATGAGCGAAGCATCGCCGGACAAGCCGGAGCCGTACGTGCCGTCGCTCTTGGACGCTGATCTCGCTCACGATGATCTCGCTCACGATGATCGTCGCCGCGTGGGCCGCGACCGTCACCCCGGGCTCGGCGGTCATCAAGCCGCTCGTTCATGTGAATGTGCACCGCTTGTCCTACGCGGGTCGGGTGGATGCGTTGGCGGCGTTGGAGCGGCAGCGGTCCTGGATCGATGCCCAGCAGTTGCGGTTGTTGGCGGTGATGGCGGCCGATCCGCCGGTGAAATCACCGACCGAGGTTCTGGACAAGGAATGGCTCAAGGAAGACGTCGCCTGTGCGCTGCGGCTGTCGGCGCAGACGGCGGCGGATCGGTTGGAGTTCGCCAAAGCGATGACTCGGTTGCTCCCGGACACTGGTGCGACGACGTTCATGACCGCCGTCGACGCCCTGGCCCGCCGCGTCCCGTGTGACGATGACCGGACCGCTGACCAGCGCCGCGCCGATGCGGTGGTGCAGCTGGCGTTGAACACGCTGCACGGGTCGGTGGCCGATGAGTTGCCGCGTGAGCACGGCCTACGCCGCTCGGTTCAGGTCACGGTCGCGTTGTCGACGCTGCTGGGGTTGGACGAGCAGCCGGGCGAACTCGCCGGCTCCGGACCGATCCCCGCATCGGTCGCCCGCCGCATCGCCGCCGATCAGACCGGCACCTGACGGCGTCTCGTGACCGACGAACGCGGTCGGCTGATCGATTACGGCCGAACGACGTACCGTCCGCCGAAAGACCTGGCCGATCACGTCATCGCGCGCGACCGCACCTGCCGATATCCGCACTGCAACCGCCAAGCCCGACTCTGCGACCTCGAACATCAGATCCCCTGGGAAGACGGCGGCGAGACCAACGAAGCCAACCTGAACGCGATCTGCAGCCGGCACCATCACGCCAAACACGAGGCCGGCTGGCAACCCGACCGACAACCCGACGGCACGATCGAAGGGACCTCACCCACCGGCCACCGGTACCGCGAAGAATCTGCCACCTACCCGATCGACCACACGACCGATGCCGGGGCCGATCCACCGCCGTTCTGATTCGAGTGTCTAGGCTCGACGGACGTATCCGCTCAGTGCGAGGGGTGACGCGATGGCGAAGTATGCGCTCAACCCGGACGCCGTTGCTCATGCGCGTCGGCTCATCGAGGCGCGGCAGTACGTGCTCGACAGCGACTGGGGCGCGGTGCAACCGAACGCGGCCGCACAGAACGACTACCTGAAGAACCATTCGTGGGACGAATACGCGGCCTGGCATCTCGGCCTCACCGACGGCGCGACCGATGAGACGAAGGCGCGCTACGCATTCGTGTGCGGCGATTTCCGGCGGGTGCATCGCACCGGGTTGATCGCCTGCGTCTACCGGGCATCAGAGTGGCGACACAAGGACGTCGAACTGGCTGCACACGACTTGCTCCAGCAGCTCGACGCGACCAGCGGGTAGCCGAGCGGCGGCGGGTCAGTCGGCTCGCTGCTCGACGACGACGGATTCGGGCACGCCGTCGAGATGGGCACGGAGAAACACACCCAAGTCACGGACGGCGTCGGTTGCCTCGCGCAGGGTGCCGGCTAGCGCGTGCCCGCTGTGCCACAGCCGCGGATGCTCGACGAGTTGCACCTCCACGCCGGCGTCGCGGGCCCGGCCGGCGAAGAGCAGGATCTGCGGTTGCAGGATCTCGGTAGCCGCGCAATGGATCAGCATCGGTGGCAGGCCGTCCAACCGGCCGTGCATCGGCGCGTAGCCGGGATCGTGATCGTCAGCGTCGCCGCGGTAGTCGATGGCGTTCTGCCGGCCCCAGGCCGAGTCAATGACGAAATCCCGGTGCCGAGGCATCTCGTCGTTCGACGGATCCGTCCACGGCGACAGCAAGCCGAGCGCGCCCGGCCGCAAGCCGCTATCGACGAGCCGGCGCGCGGCCGCGACCGCCAAGCCACCCCCGGCCGAGTCGCCCACAATCGCGATGCGCGAGGGGTCGAAACCGTGCTCATCCACCAGCGCCCGGAAGCCGGCGACCGCGTCGTCGAGCGCGGCCGGGTAGGGATGCTCGGGCGCCAGCCGATAGGCGAGCGAGTACACGACTGCGCGGCTGTCGCGGGCGAGGAACGCGGCCAGGGCGCGGTACGTCCGCGGCGAGCCCACGGTGTAGCCACCCCCGTGCAGGTAGAGCACGGCGCGGGGCCGCTCGCTGGCCCCGACGGTGATCCGTTCGCACGGCCGCTCCCCGAGCACGGTGGGCTCGACGCGCGTCCCACGTGGCACCGCGCTCAACCGGGCGTACCGCTCCAGAATCGACCGGCGCAACCGCAACGGCGTGCGCGAGTTCAGCGCAACCCGGTACATCGGGCCGGCGACAGCAATGACGAGCGGTCGAGGCAGATGCATCAGGCCGACTCCTCCGCTACCGAAGCCTCGGCCACCGCGACCAGGCCGACCGACGCCGGCACGGCCTTGCGTGCGCTCAGCGCCACCAACCGCTGGTAGCGCGGACCGAGCAGCCGAACCAGGACGTCAAGCACTTTCGCGTCCATCCCGACGACGGCGCGCGGGCGGTTCGCAATGACCGCTCGCAGGATCGAACGGGCCGCGGCGTCCGCCGAGGTTCGGGCCAGCTTCGAGTCGAAGAACTGGGCGAGCGCGGTTGCGTTCTGCCCGGCGACCGCGCCGGCGTTGCGGGCAATGGCCGTCTTGATGCCGCCTGGGTGCACGCAGGTCACGTTGACCGGGTGGCCGGCGATCAGCATTTCCTGGCGCAGCGCCTCGGTGAACCCCCGCACGGCGAACTTGGCCGCGTTGTAGGCGCCTTGGCTGGGCATCGCCATCAGCCCGAACAGACTCGAGATGTTCACGATGTGGCCATCGCCGGACGCGATCACATGTGGGAGGAATGCCTTGGTGCCGTTGACGACGCCCCAGAAGTCGACGTTCATGATCCGCTCGATCTGGGCGAACGAGAGCGACTCGATGTTGCCGGTGAAGGCGATGCCGGCGTTGTTGAACACGATGTTGACGACGCCGTACTCGGCCGCCACGGCGTCGGCGTACGCGAGTACGCCGGCCCGGTCGGTGACATCGAGCCGGTGCTCGTGCACAAGCGCGCCGAGAGCGCGGGCTTGCTCGGCCGTTTCGGACAGGCCCACGACGTCGACATCGCTGATCGCCAGCCGGGCGCCGCGGCGGCCGAGTTCGACGCTCAGCGCCCGGCCGATGCCCGAACCGGCGCCGGTGATGACCGCGACCTTGCCGTTGAGCGCGGTCATGCCGGGACACCTTCGGCGGTGTCGCTCGGCCGTTTCGCCCGGTCGCCCCGCGCCGTCGTGCGGTACGCGTCGACGTCGAACTTGCGGGTGAGACGACGGAACGTGAACGTGAAACCGGGCCACAGCGTGGTGATCCGGCCGTCCTTGTCCTGGTACCAGCTTGAGCACCCGCCCGTGCTCCAGACCGTCTGCTTCAACCGGTTCTGCAACCTGGCGTTGTAATCGTGCTGGACGTCCTCGCGCACTTCGAACGTCGCCAGGTCGTCGCGCTCCAGTTCGCGCAGCGCGCTCGAGAGGTAATTGATCGCGGACTCGGCCATGAACACCATCGAGCTGTGGCCCAGGCCCATGTTCGGGCCGATCACGAACATCATGTTGGGGAAGCCGGCGACCGTGGCTCCCTTGTAGGCCTGCTGGCCGTGCTCGCGCCAGATGTCCCCCAACACGCGGCCGTCGGCACCCTTGATCAGGTCGTAGGCCGGCGAGTCGGTCGCGTGGAACCCGGTGGCCACGATGATGACGTCGACCTCGCGCACCGTTCCGTCCCGCGTGACAATGGCGTTGTCGCGCACCTCGGCGATGCCGTCGGTGACCAGATCGACGTGGTCCCGGACGAGCGTCGGGTACCAGTCGTTCGAGATCAGCACGCGCTTGCAGCCGAAACGCCAGTCCGGCGTGACGCGCGCCCGCAGGCCTGGGTCGGCGATCGTCGAGGCGATGGTGCGCTCGGCTGTGCGCTGCACCAGCGGCAGGATCTTCGGCGCGAACACGAAACCCAGAACGAACGACTCCCGGCCCCAGTAGATCGCCTCGCGGGCGATCCGCTGCGCGCCGGGAACGTGCTTGTAGACGAAGCGTTCGAGCCGGCCGTAGGCCCGGTCGTGACGCGGAATGATCCACGGCGCCGTCCGCTGGTAAACGTCGAGATGCCCGACCCGATCGGCGATAGCCGGCACGATCTGGATCGCCGACGCGCCCGTCCCGATCACGGCCACCCGTTTGCCCGCGAGGTTGACGCTGTGGTCCCAGCGCGCGGAGTGAAACAGCTCGCCCTGGAACGTCTCGATACCCTTGATGTCGGGCATGGCTGGTTCGCACAACCCGCCGACGGCCGGCACCAGGACGTTAGCTGTGAACGCGCCACGGCTGGTCTCGATCACCCAGATCCCGTCAGCGTCGTCCCACTCGGCTCGAAGCAGTTCGGTGTCGAACAGGTGCTTGTCGAGCACGCCGTAACGCGTCGCCATCTTGCGCAGGTAGTCCTGGATTTCCGGCTGGGGTGAGAATGACCGCGTCCAGTCCGGGTTGAGGGCGAACCCGTAGGAGTAGAGGTGGGACGGCACGTCGCAGGTCGCGCCGGGATAGGTGTTGTCCCGCCAGGTACCGCCGACCTCGCTGCCCCGTTCGATGACGAGGAAGTCGTCGCGACCGTCCTGGCTGAGCTTGATCGCCGCGCCCAGCCCGGCGAAGCCGCTGCCGACGATGAGCACGCCGAGATGGCGCGGCGGGCCGGGCTCGGCTGCACGGTTGGGTGGGGTCATTGCGCCAGCGTAGGCAGTCATTGAATCCGAGTCAATAGACAGTTGGCTCACGTTCAATAGCCAGATACGATGTCCCGATGGCGACGGAGAAGCGGGTGCGGCTCAGCCCCGAGGCCCGACGCGCCCAGCTCATCGAACTCGGCGTCGAGATGCTGGCCACCCGCACCCTCGACGAGCTGTCCGTCGAGGACATCGCCCAGCAGGCCGGTATTTCCCGCGGTCTACTGTTCCACTACTTCTCGTCCAAGCAGGAGTTCCACACCGAAGTGGTCCGGGCCGCGGCCCATGAGCTGCTGCGCCGGACCGAACCCGATCCATCGCTCGCGCCCGTCGAGGCGTTGCGGGCCTCGTTGACGGCATTCGTCGAGTACGTCGAGGAAAACCCCGACAACTACACGTCACTGGTGCGCGGTGCCGCGAGCGGCGACGCCGAAATGCGAGCGATCTTCGACGAAACCCGGTCCCGGCTGGCCGGCCGGGTGATCGCGATGGTCGGCGAAATGGGTCTGGCCATGGGTCCGCGGGCCGAACTGGCCGTGCACGGCTGGGTGGCCTTCGCCGAGGCCTGCGTGATCGGCTGGCTCGGTTCGCCGGCCATCGGGCGCGACCAGCTGCTGGACCTGCTGACCAAGGCCCTGCCGGCGTTGGTGATGGCCTCCTCGGACGAGGACATGGCGTCGCTCGTGGCAATCCTGGCGGCCGACACCGCGATCGGCACGAAATAGGCGACTGAACGGCGGTACCCGGAACCCGACTGCTGCCGGGCCGTCTGCGCGGAAATGGCCGGGGCCGGGCTGCCCGGCAAGAAACTAGGATGACCAACTATGGCGTTCAGCGTGGTGCGCAACCCCGATCCCAAGACCGACGAGGAGCGGGCCGCGATCCTCGCTGCGCCCGGGTTCGGCCGCTACTTCACCGACCACATGGTCCGCATCGACTGGACGGCTGACGGCGGCTGGGGCGAAGGCCAGGTCGTGCCGTACGGGCCGCTGAACCTCGACCCGGCCACGATGGCGCTGCACTACGGACAGGAAATCTTCGAGGGCCTTAAGGCTTACCGCCAGCCCGACGGATCGATTGCCACGTTCCGTCCGAACGCGAACGCCGCCCGGTTCGTTCGCTCGGCTCGCCGGCTGGCCATGGCCGAACTGCCCGAGGAGCTGTTCGTCGAGTCGTTGCGCGCGCTCACCGAGGTCGACCAGGCGTGGGTGCCGACGGTGTTGAGCGACTCCCTGTACTTCCGGCCGTTCATGATCGCGACCGAGGTCGGCCTCGGCGTCAAGCCGGCCAGCACCTACACCTACGTGCTCATCGCATCCCCGGCCGGCGCGTACTTCCCCCGCGGCGTGCAGCCCGTGTCGGTCTGGTTGTCGACGGAGTTCACCCGGGCCGCGCCCGGCGGGACCGGCGAAGCGAAGTGCGCGGGCAACTACGCCGCTTCACTCGTCGCGCAGGCCGCCGCCGCAGAGCAGGGCTGCGACCAGGTGGTCTGGCTTGACGCGGTGGAGCATCGCTGGGTCGAGGAGATGGGCGGGATGAACCTGTACTTCGTCTACGGCTCCGGCCCAGGCGCCCGGATCGTCACCCCGTCGCTCACTGGCACGCTGCTGCCCGGCATCACGCGCGACTCGCTGCTGACCGTGGCCGAAGAACTCGGCTACACCGCCGAGGAAGGCAAGATATCCACCGACGAGTGGCGCGAGGGCAACGCTTCGGGCGCGCTGACCGAGGTCTTCGCGTGCGGCACCGCTGCGGTAATCACGCCGGTGGGATCGGTGAAGAGCGCCCACGGTTCATGGCAGGTGGGCGACGGTGGATCCGGGTCGATCACGATGCAGTTGCGGGAACGACTGCTCGGCCTGCAGACCGGTGCGGTGCCCGACCCGCATGGCTGGATGCACCGCCTGGTCTGAGTCCGCCGAGTGGTCACTTACGGCTCGAGTGGTCACCTGTAGCTGACCACTCGACGTCTAACTGACCACTCGGTGCGGGTAGCAGTCAGACCGTCGGCCAGCGGCGGAAGTTCTGGTAGGAGCGGCTCGGCGTCGGCCCGCGCTGGCCTTGATAGCGCGAGCCGTACTGCGCTGACCCGTAGGGGAACTCGGCCGCGCTCGACAACCGGAACAGGCAGAGCTGGCCGATCTTCATGCCCGGCCAGAGCATGATCGGCAGGTTGGCCACGTTGCTCAGTTCGAGCGTGATGTGGCCGGTGAAGCCAGGGTCGATGAAGCCGGCCGTCGAGTGCGTGAGTAGGCCCAGTCGGCCCAGGCTGGACTTGCCCTCCAGTCGACCAGCCAGGTCGTCGGGCAGGGTGACGACCTCGAGGGTCGAGCCCAGGACGAACTCACCCGGGTGCAGCACGAATGGGTCCTCGCCCTTCGGTTCGACCAGCGTGGTCAGCTCGTCCTGCTGCTGCGACGGGTCGATGTGGGTGTACTGCGAGTTGTTGAAGACCCGGAAATACCGATCGAGACGCACGTCGACGCTCGACGGCTGGACCAGTTCGGCGTCCCACGGCTCGAGTACGAGCCGCTTGGCTTCGACCTCCGCCCGGATGTCACGGTCGCTCAGCAGCATGCGCGAGAGGTTATCGGGTCTGCGTGCCGCCGCGGGGAGCGCGCCGACCATGATGAGCAGATGGTTTCTGCATCGCCGGCCCGGGAATTGGCCGACACGCTCATCGACACCCTGCTCACCGCGGATCCATTCCTCGGAACCGGTCTGGGCCTGCGCGAGTACGACGCGCTGTTGCCCGATCCGTCGGCCGCGGCCGCGGACTCGCTGGCGGCCACCCTGCGCGACCTGGAACTGCAGTCGCAGTCCCTGACTTCGGACAGCTCGGCCGATCGGGTCACGCTCGGCGTGATTCGCTCGATCTGCCACACGCGGCAACAGAGCATTGTCAACGCCGAGGCCGAGTTCACGGTGTCGGCGATGCCCATCACCGGCCCGGCCGCCCTCTTCGCGGTCGCCGCCCGTACCACCCTGCCCGACACCCATGCCACCGACGACTACCTGTCCCGGCTGCGGGGCGGCGGTGCGTTGATCGACGGCACGACCGAGCGACTGCGCGAGGGCCGGGCGAAGGGCCGCCTGCCGGTGGCCGAACTGCTCGACCAGGCCGTCGGGTGGGCCGACCGGGCCTTGGCCACGCCCATGCCGAGCGCGTTCCTCGCGCCCGCACCGCCGGAAGGTTGGGACGGCATGAGCGGTTGGCGGGCCGAGGTGGAACGCGCCGTCCGCGACGCGATCATGCCGGCCGTCGCCCGCTGGCGCGAGCTCCTCGTCGAGCTGCGGCCGCAGGCGCGCGTCGACGACCAGGTTGGCGTCAGCGGCGTGCCCGGCGGTGACGAGGACTACCTGCGCGACATCGCCGTGCACACGACGCTTCCGCTGTCCGCCGAGGAGCTGCACGAGACCGGGCTCGCGGCGATCGACGTTCTCGAGACGCGGGCGCGGGAACTGGGTGCCACGCTCGGCTTGGCCGACCTGCCGGCCGTCGTTGCCGCGGTGCGCGCGTCGGCCACCGATCTAGACCCGGACGCCGCGATCGCCGCCGCCCAGGCTGCCATCCGGCGGGCGGAGGCGCGGGCGGGCGAGATGATGCCCGACCCGTTGCCGGCTCCCTGCGCGGTCTCACCCATGCCGGAGACGGTCGGGGAATCGGGCATGGCCCCGCACTACACCCGCCCGCAGCGCGATGGCTCGCGACCGGGCACGTTCTGGTTCAACACCGTGCGTCCTACAGCCGGATCGGGCTGGGACCTCGAGGCGGTCGCGTTCCACGAGACAGTTCCCGGGCATCATTCGCAGCTCGCTCGCCTACAGGTGCTGCCCGACCTGCCGCTGCTGCAGCAGTTGTCGATGACCGTGCACGCCGAGGGTTGGGGGTTGTACGCCGAGAAGCTGGCCGGAGAGTTCGGCCTGTACAGCGACGCCCGGGCCGAGATCGGCTCGGTGTACATGGAGATGCACCGCGCCGCTCGGCTCGTCGTCGACACCGGCCTGCACGCGTTCGGCTGGAGCCGCGAGCGGGCGATCCGGTTCATGATCGAGCACGTCGCGCTGCCCGAGCCGTTCCTCATCAACGAGGTCGACCGCTACATCGCCTGGCCCGGCCAGGCCCTCGCCTACATGACCGGGCAGCGCGAGATCCTGCGCCTCAGGTCCGACGCCCAGGCGGCCCTCGGTGCGTCGTTCGACCTACGCGGCTTCAACGCGGCCCTGCTCGACAGCGGCTCCGTGCCCATGCCGGTGCTGGCCGACATCGTGGCCGAATGGATCGGCGATCACGGCGGCGACAAGGGACATTGAGGGCGACGCGTTGACCAGCGGCAGTCGGCCCGGCTACGGCGTGGCGTGGCCGGCCAGCGCGGCCGCCGCCGTTCGCGCGTCGTGCTCGATGAGCCAGGTCGTCAGCGACTCCTGCGGCATGGGCGGCGCGATATACCAGCCCTGCGCGCCGTCACAGCCGAGCGTGCGCAAACACTCGAGTTCGTCGGCGGTTTCCACGCCTTCGGCGATCGCCGGCATCTTCAGCACGTGCGCGAGTTCGATCACGGTTCGGACGATCCCCCGCGCGGAGGCGTCGTCGTTCAGGGCGGAGACGAACACCCGGTCGATCTTCAACTCCTGCACCGGCAACGACTTGAGCCGCAGCAGTGAGGAATAGCCGGTGCCGAAGTCGTCCAGGCTCAACGTCACGCCCAGCGCATCGAGCTCGGCCAAGGCGCAGGCCAGTTCCGGGGTGTCTTCGGCCAGGACGCGTTCGGTGACTTCCAACTGCAGCATGCTGGGCGGCACCGCGAACCTGGTCAGGCCGGCGGCGATCACGGTCAGCAAGCTGCCGCTGGTCAGGTCGGTCGCGGAGATGTTCACCGCGACCGGCAGGTGCAGGCCGGTGGCCTGCCAGAGTGCCGCCTGCTCGAGGGCCATCGTGATGACCCGCTCGGTCAACGCCGGCATGATCCCGGAACGCTCGGCGATCGGGATGAACTGGTCCGGTGGGATCAATCCGCGCCTGGCATGACGCCAGCGCAGCATGGCTTCGACGCCGAGCACGGAGCCATCCGAGAGCGACACCTTCGGCTGGTAATACAGGTCGAGCGTGCCGTCGGTGAGGGACGCCTTGAGTTGCCCGATCAGCTGCAGTCGCTCGGAACTGTTGCCGTCACGTTCCACCGAGTAGGTCGCGATCCGGCTGCGGGTGTCCTTGGCTGTGTACATGGCGACGTCGGCCAGGCGGAGCAGATCGTCGGCACTCTGGGCGTGCGCCGGATACATGGCCAGCCCGATTGACGCGGCGATGTCGAGCCGCACGCCTTCCAGGTCCATCGGGGCGCCGAGCGCAGCCTGGATCCGTTCCCCGACCGAGACCGCCGTCGCTTCGTCGGCCCGCGGCACGATCACCGCGAACTCATCGCCGCCCAAGCGGGCCGCTTGGTCGTCGGCGCGCACCGAATCGGTCAACCGCCGCGCGAACTGCACGAGCAGTTTGTCGCCGACCTGGTGGCCGAGCGTGTCGTTCACTTCCTTGAAGTGGTCCATGTCGATGAGCAACAGGCCGAGCGGTTTGCCATCGCGGTCGGCCTCGACGACCGCTTCCTCGAGCGAGAGCCGCAGGTTCTTGCGGTTGGGCAACCCGGTCAACGTGTCGTGGCCGGCCTGGTACTCCCGCTCCAACGACATCTGGGCCATCTTGTAGACCAGCAGCAGTGGGATCAGCAGCAGCGGCAGCAGCGTCCACGCGGTCTGCGCGACGACGACGATCAGGGGCGACAGCGCCAGTACGGAAAACGTGGTCGTGGCGTAGTGCCAGAAGTCGAACGTGATCATTGCCTTGAACGTGTCGGTGTGGGCCAGGGCGGCCGAGACCAGGAGGTCGTTGAGCAGGAAGTACACCGTCCACACCGCGAACGTCCAGACGACATCGGTGCCGTGCATGGACCGAAGCGGGTGCCCGATGCTCGGGTCGTGGCCGGCCAGGAGCATGACGAACCAGGCGGCGGCAAAGCAAAGGTTGTATTGCCCGACGTTGAAGAGGTTCTTCCAGAGCTCCTTGTGCATCCGCAGCCCCGACGTGAGCGTGGCCAGGCTGACAGCCACGATCGCCGGCCACGGTCCCCACAGGAACAGGATGGCGACCGTGAAGGCGGTCGACATGACCACGCCCTGGGGGTCGTGGCCTCGGCCTTGGACCAGCGGACGTAGTTCCAGGACCAGGACGAGGACCATGGTCATGGCCAGCGGCGCTCCGGCCGACCGCATGGGTGCCGTCGCGACCTCGTAACCGGCCACGAGGATCAGGCCACAGCCGATGAGGACGGAGCCCCACCACACGGCGGTGAACAGCGATGGGACGAAGAACGAGGGTCGAGCCGTCGCCGCCACCAAGCACTCCTCCTTCAGGTCCTTCTCCGGACCTATCGGCCGGAAGCGACGGATACTGAGCCCCGCACCGGCAGACTTACGGCCCCTCGTCGGAGTCGGAACGCGGAACTGGTTCAGGCGGCGCACGTCGATGGCGTAAGGAAGTAGCCATGCTTCTCATTGCGGGTGAACCGATCGTCATCGTGCCCAGAAACCCGGTAGATCGCGACATTTCTCCCCATCCCAGCGGTGCACCGGCGATCGCGGCCTGGGTCGCGGCCCGGCTCGGCACTACGACGAGCTTCGTCGGCGCGGTCGGGGACGACGTCAACGGCGAGCTCATCCGCGACAGTCTCGCCGCCGCTGGCGTCGACCTGGCGCGGATCGCCGTCCGCACAGATCTGCCTACGGCGACGGCGACCGTGGCGTACTTTCCCGACGGCTCGCGCGCCTTCGAATTCAACGTCGCCGCCAGCGCGGCGGTCACGCTCGGGCATCACAGCCTCGGCGACCTGCCCGAGCGAGCGGCATGGGTGCACGTGTCCGGTTCCGCGGTGCTCTTCGGCGGATCGCTGGCCCAGGTCGTCGCCGCCGCCGTGCGCCGTGGACGCGCCGCCGGGGCGACGGTCTCGATCGACCCGAACCTGCGGGCCGAGCTCGACGATCCCGACCAGTTGGCGCAGCTGCGCCAGCTGTGCACTGAGGCCGACGTGCTGTTTCCCAGCGAGGGCGAGCTCGAGGCGCTCGGTCTGGACGAAGATCAACTGGTCGGAAGTGGCGTCGTGGTCTGCCGCACGATGGCTGAACGCGGTGCCCAGCTGCGCGCCGGCGACCTCGACCGGCACATTGCGGCCGTCGCACCGCCCGAGACCGTGGTCGACCCCGATGGTGCCGGTGACACCTTCGCCGGCGCGGTCATCGCCGGACGGCTCGCCGGTCTGAGTTGGCCCGCCGCCGGCACCGCCGCAGCGCGAATCGTCGCCCGGGCGATCACTGTGCCCGGACCGATGACGGTGCCGCTGGATCCCACCGATCTGCCGGCCTGAGCGGAGGAGGCGACTCGGGCAGAATGAGCCGGTGACGACGATCGAGACCGAAGGTCGGCCGCGACGGTCTGGCAATCCGGATCACCCGGCTGCGCACGGCGGCAGCGTGCTCGGCCTCGGCGTCGGCGCTCTCGGGGTGGTGTTCGGCGACATCGGGACCAGCCCGTTGTACGCGTTGCAAACCGTGTTCTCCATCGATGGTGGCGCGGTGCAGCGGATTCCGGCCGACGTCTACGGCGTGATCTCGCTGGTGTTCTGGTCGATCCTGCTGATCGTTTCGGTCAAGTACGTGCTGTTCATCCTGCGGGCCGACAACGACGGCGAGGGCGGCATCATGGCGCTGGCCGCCTTCATCCGGCAGAACGTCAGCGGTCCGAAGCGCTTGGTTCCGGCTGCGATGTTGCTCGGCGTGATCGGCGCGTCCTTATTCTTCGGCGACAGTGTGATCACGCCGGCGATCTCAGTGCTGTCGGCGGTGGAAGGCGTCTCGATCGCGGCGCCCGACGTCAAGCACCTGGTGCTGCCAATAGCCGTAGCGATCCTCACGCTGCTCTTCGTCGTCCAGCGGTTCGGCACCCACCGCGTGGGCCGACTGTTCGGGCCGGTGATGCTGGTCTGGTTCGGAACGCTCGCGGCGCTTGCCGTTCCCGAACTCGTCAGGCATCCGGCGGTCCTACGCGGTCTGTCGCCCACCTACGTCGTCACATTCGTTGCCGACCATCCCTACATCGCGTTCATCGCGATGGGTGCGGTGGTCCTCGCCATCACCGGCGCCGAGGCGCTGTACGCCGACATGGGTCACTTCGGCCGCCCACCGATCCGGCGGGCCTGGTTCATCGTCGTCTTCCCGGCCCTGACGCTGAACTACCTCGGCCAGGGCGCGCTGATCCTGCACAATCCGAAGACCGCCGCGAACCCGTTCTTCCTGCTGGCGCCGGGCTGGGCGCGCGTGCCGTTGGTCGTGCTCGCGACTGTGGCTACGGTCATCGCGTCCCAGGCGGTCATCTCCGGCGCGTTCTCGGTGTCGCGCCAAGCCGTCCGGCTGGGCTTCCTCCCGCCGTTGACCGTGCGGCACACGTCGACGCGGGAAAGCGGGCAGATCTACCTGCCGGCAGTCAACTGGCTGGTGTTCGGCGGTGTCCTGATCCTGATGTTCGCGTTCCGATCCTCGAACCGGCTCGCGACTGCCTACGGACTCGCCGTCACCGGAACCCTGCTCTTGACCACGACGCTGTTCCTCGTCGTTGCCGCGGCCGTCTGGCACTGGCGGATCTGGCAGCTGGTCGTCACGGCGGTCGTGTTCGGCGGCGTCGAGTTGATGTTCCTCGCCGGCAACCTGACCAAGGTCGTGCATGGCGGATGGCTGCCGCTGGTCATCGGCGCGCTCGTCGTCACGGTGATGACCACCTGGCAGCGCGGCCGGCTACTGATCACCGCGCGTCGCACCGAGCTCGAAGGCACCCTGCCCGACTTCGTCGAGAAGATCCAGCGCGAGCCGGTCACCCGCGTGCCCGGCGTAGCCGTGTTCCCGCACCCGACGAAGCAGACGGTGCCACTGGCCCTGCGGGCCAACGTCGAATTCAACCGGGTACTGCATGAGCACGTGGTCATCGTCTCGGTGATCTCCGAGAACATTCCGCACGTCCCCCGGCGAGAGCGCCTATCAGTCGACTCGCTCGGCTATGACGACGACGGGATCGTGCACATCTCCGCCCGCTTCGGGTTCCAGGACGACCAGGACATTCCCGCCGTGCTGCGCGATGCCTTGATGCTGACCGATGAGCTCGACCTCGATCCGGACGCTGCGCTCTACTTTCTCTCCCGAATCGTCATCGAGCGTGGTGCTGGTCGCGGGTTGATGAGGTGGCGCAAGCGGCTGTTCATCGGACTCTCGCACAATGCCGCAACGCCCGCTGCCTACTTCCGGCTGCCCCATGACAAGACGATCGTGATGGGCTCGCGCGTCGAGTTGTAGAACGGCTGCGAATGAATCGGCCGGGCGACCCTCAACCATTGTGATCTGAGATAACAAAGATTTGTGTTATCTCAGCTATATGTGTAAATTATGGCTCATGCCGAGCGATGCTGAGATCACGTTCGCCGACCACGCCGGGCGGCTGTACTCCCGGCGCTACGGGATGGCCCCCATGGTCGGACGGGTCCTCGGGTACCTGATGGTGTGCGAGCCCCGACAGCAGAGCATCGCCGAGCTGGCCGACGCGCTGCTGGCCAGCCGGAGTGCGATCGCCGGCGCGATCAATGCCCTGGAAAACCTCGGGCTGGTCCGCCGCTCGCGGGCAGCCGGTGAGCGACTGGACCGCGTCGCCATCGACCACACGTCGCAACGCGCACTGGGCTTCGACGTCGCCGAGTACCGCGAGTTGGCCGACCTGGCCAAGGAGGGTCTGACCATGCTGGCCGACGCGCCGCCGACACGGCGCGCCGTGCTGCTGGAGGTAGCTGCGTTCGCCGACTGGCTGACCGCGCAGATGCCGGAGTGGGAGAAGGACTGGACCGCCCACCGCGAGGAGCTGCGCGCTGCCGGCGAGCTGCCCGACCCGAGTGACACCGAATAGAGAGAGCCCGCCTGTGACAACGACTAAGCCCACGACAACAACCGCACCCGTGACCACCGGCTCGGCCACGGCGATCACCGCGCGCGCAGTGCGCAAGTCCTTCGGTGCGCACGCCGTGCTCGACGAGGTCGACCTGCACGTCAACGCCGGCGAGGTTTTCGCGCTGCTCGGGCCCAACGGCGCCGGCAAGACCACGATGGTGCGAATCCTCTCGACCCTGATCCGCGCAGACTCGGGCGCGGCGAGCGTCGCAGGCCGCGACGTCGCCACCGACCCGAACGGAGTCCGCGCCGCGATCGGGGTGACCGGCCAGTTCTCCGCCGTGGACAACCTGCTCACCGGCGCGGAGAACTTGCAGCTCGTGGCCGATCTCCGCCACCTGGGCCGCAAGGCCGGTCGGAGCCGCGTGGCCGAATTGCTGCAACGCTTTGACTTGTTGGACGCGGCGGACAAACCTGTCGCGACCTATTCCGGCGGGATGCGCCGCCGCCTCGATCTGGCGATGACCCTGGTCGGCGATCCCCGCGTGATCTTCCTCGACGAGCCGACCACCGGCCTGGACCCGCGCAGCCGCCGCACGATGTGGCAGATCATCGCCGACCTGGTCGCCGGCGGCGTCACCATCCTGCTCACCACCCAGTACCTCGATGAGGCCGACGAACTCGCCGACCGGATCGCCGTCCTCGATAACGGCCGCATCGTCGCCGAAGGCACCCCCGCCGAACTCAAACGCCGCGTGCCTGGGGGCCACGTCGAACTCCGGTTCGCCACTCCGGACGCGCTGGGCGCCGCGGCGGCGCTGCTTCCCGGTTCGACCTCCCAGTTCGACGAGCTGAGCCTGCACGTCCCCGACGACGGCACGGTCAGCTCGGTGCGGGGGCTGTTGAATCAGTTGGCCGATGCCGGCGTCGACATCGAGCAATTCACGATCCACACCCCCGACCTTGACGACGTGTTCTTCGCCGTCACCGGGCGCCGGACCCGGCCGGACGAAACCAGCGCGCCGGCCCGCTTGGAGGCACTGCAGACATGACGACCACCTTCGACCACACCCTGAGCGACTCAGCCACCATGCTGCGTCGCAATCTCAAACATCAGCTGCGCTACCCGTCGCTGACCATGATGCTGGCGGGCTTCCCGATCGTTTTCCTGCTGCTGTTCGTCTACGTCTTCGGTGGGCAGCTCGGCGCCGGAGTCCCCGGCGTCACGCACCCCGATCGGCACGCCTACCTCACGTACGTCGTTCCAGGCATCCTGATCATGACCGTCGCCTCGGCCGCGCTCGGCACGGCGATCTCGATCGCGATGGACATGACCCAAGGCATCGTCGACCGGTTTCGCACGATGGCCATCACCCGGGCGGCCGTGCTCAACGGTCATGTGCTCGGCTCGTTGCTGCAGACCGTCCTCGCATTGGTCCTCGTGCTCGGCGTCGCGCTCGCCATCGGGTTCCGCTCCGGGGCCACCGCGGTCGCCTGGCTGGCTACCCTCGGCGTGCTGCTGCTGTTCGCCGTCGCGCTGGTGTGGCTTTCCACAGCCTTGGGTCTTGCCGCCAAGAGCGTCGAGACTGCCAGCAACACGCCGATGTTCCTGACGCTTCTGCCGTTCCTGTCCAGCGCCTTCGTCCCCACCTCGACCATGCCCGTGGGGCTCCGGCAGTTCGCCGAATACCAGCCGTTCACCCCGGTCACGCAGACCGTCCGCGGCCTCCTCGTCGACGGCCCCGTCGCCACCCACGCCACGGCCGCGATCGCCTGGAGCCTCGGCATCACCGTTGCCAGCTACTTCTGGTCCGTGCGCCTCTACGACCGTCGTCGCGCCAGCAGCCCGGCCTAGTCGGACGCGCCGTCAGCCTCGCGGCCTAACGCTCGGCTGCGGTGGGCGGTCACCAGCCAGGCCTGCGAGTCGACGAGCACGCCGCTGGCGCCGTGGTGCGCGCGCAGCCGGGTGCGGAGGTGATCAAGCGCCGCGGCGGCGCGCTCACTTTCCATCCCGGCGAGGAGCCCTTTGACGAAGTCCATGGTGAGCAGAAAGCGGAGCGCGCTGTCGACATCGGTCCCGTAGAAGACGGGCTCGTGCACATCGAGCACGTCCATGTCGGCGAAGCCCGCCGCCGTCATGGTCACCTCGACGGTGGCCGGATCGCCCAGCGAGAACGCATCGACCGCAGGCTCGGGCGCCGGCTGGGGACCAAACACCTCATCGAACATGGCGATCCACTCCTGCCGGTCCCGGGACTGCCAGACGAGTTGCACCAGCCGAGCACCCGGCCGCAAGGCGGCGCCGATGTTGGTAAACGCGGCAACTGGATCGGCGAAGAACATCGTGCCGAACCGGCTCAGGGCCAGGTCGAAGCGTCGTTTCAGGAACGGGTAATCCTGGGCGTCGGCCTGCACGAACTGGATGTTGGTGAGGCCGTCGTCCTCAGCCAGTTGCCGGGCGCGCGCCAACCTGGGCTCGGACACGTCCACGCCCAGCACCGATCCTGTTGCTGCCGCGCGAGCCGCCACCCTGGTCGTCTGGCCGCTGCCGCAGCCGATGTCCAGCACGTGATCGGAGCGGCCCACGTCGAGGGCGGCGGCCAGCCGGTCGTGGTAGCGATGCAACTCGACGTCGTAGTCGAACAGCTCTGCTTGCTTGTCTTGCATTGCCACCTCACAGCGACGCTCGGCAGGACGGATCATTCTCCACGGTTGGTGGGCTCGAGTGCGCGGTTGCTCAGGTGCCTAGCGCGCGGGACAGCAGCACGCGGCGGCTGTTCACAGCAGCCCGTGCTGCCTGGCGGCGGGTCGTCCGGCACGTCGTGGGTCAGCACGAAGACCGGTACGCCGTCGTGGTGGTCGCCCTGCCAGCGGCCGGCGTGCTCGTAGGTGCGGCGGCCGGAGATGACCGCGCGGGTGGCGAGCATCTCGTTGTAGACCTGGCCGTTCGGCCCTGGGTCCTCGCGCCGGTCGAGCCAGTTGAACAGGCGGAACCCGCCGATACCCATGGGATTGTCGATGCTGTCCCGCGGACCGGCGACGTAGCCGTCCACGGACATGGTCATGTAGAGCCGGATGATCGGCGCCGCGTCCATCGGCTCACCCTAGGGCCCCTGCGCCAACGACCGACGGGGGTCGGCCGAGATCATCGATCGGCAGGTCGGCTCGTTGGGCGCAACAGCTGACCCCGAGCGGGATCGGGCATTCGGGTATCCTCACAGCCGTTCGCGGGTGTAGTTCAATGGCAGAACATCAGCTTCCCAAGCTGACAGTGCGGGTTCGATTCCCGTCACCCGCTCCACGTTTAGCAACGAAGTTCGTCGTGCTGGATCACTTGTGCCGCGTATCCGTTGAATCTGACCCCGACGCCCCAACCTCGGTCCATTAGCGGTCGATAGAGGCACTGTCAGCTCTTTGGGCTGACGTTCTCAGCGTGCGGGTTCCCCGGGCTCAGCGTCGAGGTGGTCATCTAGTGGCATCGGACAGCGCATTCGCCCGACGAACTTGCCGGCGCCGACGACGCGCGCCGCGTCCAACAGGTTCTTCGTGCCGTCGGTGCGCAGCCGGTTGGTCTGGATCATGTCCTTGTGCTTGGCCGGCGCCTTGGTCAGCGCGGTGAGTTGGTGCACCACCGCGTCCGCCGACACGCCGTTCAACGCGCTCATTAGTGCTGAACGGTCCAACGCGTCGGCGATGATGGGCTGGACGCCTGTGGCGCTGAGGTTCGCACCACCGGTCGGCGACCGCGTGATCCCGAGAACCTCGTGGCCCGCTGCAAGCAACGTGCGCGACAGCGGGACGCCGATGGCGCCGGTGGCGCCGGCAATCAATACCTTCACGGTGAACTCCTTAGTGATCGAGTTTCAGGTGATTGAGCACGGGGGACAACGCGTGGTCCGGATGCGCCTGCGCGGGTCGGGGTCAGCCTTTGACCGGTGCTCGGCATGTCCGCCGTTGCCTTCGCGACGTGTTCGGCGAGTTGACGCAGTGTTCGGGTGATCTCCGCGCGAACCGCGGGGTCGCTGATGGTGCCGTCGTCGCCGATCGCGGCGTGGTTGATCGGTACGTGCCGACACGCGGCAGCTACGACGTCGGCCTGGACGTAGCCGAGCACGGTGGCGAGCGTCGCGTGCGCGCCTCGGCCTGGTGCTTCCGGAGATCACGAAGATCCGAGTGGTCAAGGAATCTCCTGTAGGTGTTAGGCGGCTCGAAGACGAGGTCGGGCAAGTAAGTCTGCAAAACTCAAGACGACGCAGCCCCGCCGTTTGTGACATAAGGCCGAAGAGCCACCCGGACGCAGCAGCTAATTTCGCTGACAAGCTGCACGCGGAATCGACCAGTTTTCGAGCGCGCCGACGACTGTTCGTGCTTTGGTGGCTGTTGTGATCAATTTGTAGGCCGGCGAGCGCGACTTGCCTCGTCAGCGACTGCCCAGGCGTCGGCGACAGGCCCCAGGTGCCTGAGTTTGTCAGGATTGATTACCGAACGGATCGTCTGGATCTGGCCGTCGAGTACGTCGAGCGCCATCGCACAAAGAACCTTGCCGCCTCGGTCGCGGAAGATCGCACCCGGCTGACCGTTCACCTCGTGCGGGTGCCATGTCACGTCGATCAATACGAGCCGGGGGAAATAGGAGGCCATCAGCCGAGCAACGTTGTCGACACCAACTATGGCCCTGGCCAACTGCGGCGCCTTACCGCCGCTGTCGCCGACCATCTGCACATCGGCGGCCAGCACCGCCTGCAGGCTGTCGACATCGCCGTCGCGGATTGCGTCGAAGAACCGCGCCGCCAGTTCCTCCTGCTCCCGACGATCGGCCGCGAACCGGGGCCGGCCCGCGTCCATGTGCCGGCGCGCCCGCACGGCGAGTTGACGACAGGCCGCCTCCGGCCTGCCGATAGCGGAGGCGACATCGGCAAACCCGAAAGCGAACACCTCGCGCAGCACGAAGACCGCCCGCTCCAGCGGGCTGAGACGTTCCAGCAGTAGCAGGGATGCCATCGAGAGCGAGTCCGCCAGCTCGGCCGAACGCTGCGGATCCTCGTAGGGGTCGGTCAGCAGCGGCTCGGGGAACCATGAGCCGACGTAAGTCTCCCGCCGGCGGCGACCCGAACGCAGCACGTCGATCGAGATGCGGGTGACCACGGCCGAGAGGAACGCCTTCGTCGAGGTGGCCTCCGTGCCGGACGCCTCGTACCGCAACCAGCTCTCCTGGACCGCATCCTCGGCCTCGCTCACGCTGCCGAGGATCCGGTAGGCGATCGAGAACAGCAGCGGCCGCAGCTGTTCGAACTCCTCGGCCCGGTTCATCCCAGCTCCGCCCGGAAGCCCTGCCGCCACGACGGGTACCGCAGCTGCCACCCGAGCTCGGCCTTGGCCTTGGCGTTGGAGAAGCCGCGACCCTCGGTCATCATCGTCACCGCCACATCTCCGGCCAACGGCCGGGCGAGCCACCTCGGGACGCGCATCGGCCGCCTCGCCCCGGCGCACTCGGCCAGATAGGGCAGCCACTCGGCGGCCGGGGCCGGTTCGTCGTCGACGATGTTGAACACGCCACGCGCGTGCTGCTCCACGGCCAGAACCGTCGCACTCGCGGCGTCGTCCAGGTGGATCCAGGAAGTGTGCCCGGAGCCACCGCCGACGACGGGGAACTGTCGTTTGCGGATCGGTTCGACCAGGTCTTCGGTGGCGCCCGGACCGTAGAACCAGCCGTACCGCAGGACGGCGCCGCCGGCCTTGGCCACGGCGTTCTGGACGTGCGCCATCGCCGCCATCCCCGGCTCAGCCACCGTGCCGGTCATCGCGTCGAGCGGGTCCTGCTCGGACTTCACCCAACCACCCTCCCGGATCCCGTTCCAGCTGGCGTAGCCCTGCGCCACGACGTGGGACACCCCGCTCGCCTCGGCCGCGGCCAATAGATGATCGGTCCCCTCGGTGCGCAGCCGGTTGGTGGTCGCGAACCAGCGATCCATGTGCTTCATGTCGGGCTTGCCGGCGTGCGCGACCGAGATCGCGGTCATCTGATGCACGATCACCTCCGGCTGCGCCGTCGCGACCGCCTCACCGACCGACACCGGGTCCAGCCCATCCATCACGACGCCGGTCGCTCCCAGCTCAGCCAACAGGCCTAACTTGGCCGCGCTCGTCGCCGTGGCCGTCACTTGGTGCCTCCGGGCCACCAGCTGCGGCACCAGCCGCCGACCCAGCACCCCGGTTCCGCCCGCCACGAACACTCGCATGACCATCGCCTTCCCGATCTCTTGAAACTGCCTCACCCATCAGACGACTCAGTTCGCCGGCCTGTGACATGGGTCGGGTGGCGGACGCCCGGATCGCAGATGCTGCCGGCGGGAGCGACGAGGTCTTGGCGAAAGCCACGGCACGCTACGACCAACAGCTCGGCCCTGATCTGCACCATCTCGCTCATCATCGCGATCAGCCGCAGAGGGCCATCGTTCAGCAGCCGGTCGGCGACTACCGACCAGGTGACTCCATAACCGCGGACAGCAAGCCGAATCCACGGCCGCAGCCCGTCTGCTCTCGGCCATGTCACAACGACTGCTCGTCGATCGTCCAGAGAGTTGAACGCGGAACTGCGGGCGAGGAGATGTGATGGCATCGGGTCAGTTGACGACGGACCGGGCAACCGAGCGTCACGCGAGAGGGCCACGGACCCGGCCCGGGCGGACGGGTGTGTTCTTCGACGACCGGCTCAGACTCGCGCGGGGCATTCGGCCCTACCTGAACAAGGTGTTCCCGGATCACTGGACCTTCATGATGGGCGAAATCGCGCTCTACTCGTTCATCGTGCTGCTGCTCACCGGCACGTACCTGACGTTCTTCTTCGACCCCTCAGCCGCCGAGGTCGTCTACCACGGCCGATACCTGCCGATGCGCGGCGTGACGATGTCCCGGGCGTACGAGTCGACGCTGAACATCTCCTTCGACGTGCGCGGGGGCTTGATCATCCGGCAGATCCACCACTGGGCGGCACTGCTGTTCATCGGAGCGATGCTCATCCACATGTTCCGGGTCTTCTTCACCGGGGCGTTCCGCAAGCCGCGGGAACTGACCTGGCTCGTCGGTCTGTCGATGTTGGCGCTCGGTGTGCTCGAGGGGTTCGTCGGCTACTCCTTGCCGGACGACCTGCTGTCCGGCACCGGGCTGCGCATCGCCGACGCGATCATCCTGTCGATCCCGGTCGTCGGAACCTGGACGTCCTTCCTGATCTTCGGTGGCCCGTTCCCGGGCGACCTGTGGATCGGGCGGTTCTACATCACCCATGTGCTTTTGCTCCCGGCCCTGCTCGTCGTCCTCATCAGCGTGCATCTGACGTTGGTGGTGCGGCAGAAACACACCCAGTTCCCGGCGCACGGCCGCACCGAGCAGACCGTGACGGGCGAACGGGTGTACCCCATCTACGCGGCCAAGGCCGGCGGGTTCTTCTTCATCGTCTTCGGCGTCCTGGCCGCGCTCGGCGGGTTGGCGCAGATCAATCCGATCTGGCTGTACGGGCCGTACAACGCGGCCCAGGTGTCGGCCGGGTCGCAGCCGGACTGGTACCTGATGTTCCTCGACGGCTCGACCCGGCTGATGCCGTCGTGGGAGATCCGACTGTGGGGCCACACCATCCCGCCGCTGTTCTGGCCCACGGTCGTCCTGCCGACCATCCTGATCAGCCTCGCCGCCGCGTTCCCGTTCGCCCAAGCGCGGATGACGAACGATCGCGCCAGACACCATCTCCTGCAGCGGCCGCGGGACGTGCCCGTGCGCACCTCGCTCGGGGCGATGGCGATCACTTTCTACCTGGTGCTGTTCCTGTCCGGCGGCAACGACATCATCGCGCACGCCTTCGACATCTCGCTGAACGCGATGACCTGGGGCGGACGCATCCTGCTGCTGATCCTGCCGCCGATCGCCTACCTGCTCACATACCGCGTTTGCCTCGGCCTGCAGCGGCACGACCGCGAGGTGCTCGAACACGGCGTAGAGACCGGCCTCATCACCGCCCTGCCCAGCGGCGCTTTCATCGAGGTCCATCAGCCGCTCGGCCCAGTTGACGAGCACGGCCGCGGGCAGCTCAAATATGCCGGCACACCGGTGCCCAAACGGATGGGACAGCTCGGCGCAGCTTCGCCGCTCCAGCACATCCGCGGGTTCTTCTACCCGGTCAGGGAGAACCCGCACATCCAAGCCCAACTCGACGAACTCGACGCCGAACGGCGCATCGACCGAGAGTCCAACGCGATCGCCGCTCGCCGCTCCGGAACCGCGACGGAACAGGACGACGATGTCCGCCTCTAGGGCGATGCGCCGGTCGGCCCGCACCCGCACCGGACCTGTGGTTGCCGCGATCGTGAGCCACTCCGACCTCCCGCTGGTACTAGTCGCAGCCGCCCAGGCTCAACGTCGCGGCACCGCCCTCGTGCTGGTCAACGTGAAGGTGCCACGCTCGAACTGGGACATCGCGTCCGGCGCAACTCCTGCGGGGATCCCGCACGGCGCCGCGGCGAGCGAGTGCGAACTCAGCTTTGCGCTACGCGACCGTGCCCTCACGCTCGCGGAGCTGGCTGACGTCGAGGTGACCTGGCTGTCGGCGGTTGGCCACGCTGATGATGTCGTCGCGCGACTCTGCCGGGACAACCGCGCGTCCCTCATCGTGGTAGGCGCGTCCCGCCGCGAGCTCGCCACTTGGCGGCGCCACCGGGTGCTGGCCGCTGCCCGTCGCTTGAAACGCCGCGCCCGCACACCGATCCACATCATTACAACGTGACCCAGGCCCGTGTCGGCAGGGTCACCGAAAAGGAGAACTCATGAACCTCGCACTGTGGATTGTCGCCGGCCTATTGGCCACTGTCTTCCTCCTGGCGGGCACCAACAAGCTGTTGATCCCTCACGCGAAGTTGGCCAAAGCTCCCGGTGGGGGATGGGTCAATGACTTCAGCGCCGGCTTCGTCAAATCCCTCGGAGCGCTCGAAATCCTGGGCGCCGCAGGTCTTATCCTGCCCGCCGCACTCGACATCGCACCGGTACTGGTGCCGCTCGCGACCGTCGGTCTCGCGACGATCATGGTCGGCGCGGCGACCGTGACGTTCCGCCGACGCGAACCCAAGCACGTATTGGTGGACCTGATCTATCTCGCATTGATCGTATTTGTCGCGTGGGGCCGCTTCGGCCCCGAAGCATTCGGATAACCTCGCACGACCCGGAAGGCCCGTAGTGCATGCGATGTAGATCCACGAGCCGGCGGTCATCTGGCCTTGCGCCGTGGTTGGCAGAACAGCCGCAGGTCGAGCATCGGATGCGGGCGCATCCGCTCGACGGTGACGAACACGCCGGACAGCGCAATCGCAGCGAAGATAATTGCGATCATGGGCGGCGCCGCGATGACGAGGCATTGTCATGTCACAACCGCGCGGCGCGACTCGTCTTAGAGGGCATGACGAACTCAGAACCGACATCGGTGTTGATCACCGGAGGCAACAAGGGACTTGGCTTCGAAGCGGCTCGGCGACTCGCAGAACAGGGCTGGACGATCTTCCTCGGATCGCGCGATCAGGATCGCGGGCGCGCAGCTGCGGACACGCTCACCGACAGCGGCGCAACGGTGGTTCTCGTCCCGCTGGACGTGACCTCCGATCAATCCGTGACCGACGCAGTACGGCACGTTCGAGAACACACCGATCGGCTCGATGTCTTGATCAACAACGCGGGCACGCCCGGCCACGGCACTACGCCCGCAGAGGTGACGACTGAGGAGATCCACGCTGTTTACGACACCAACGTGTATGGACCGATCAGAGTTACGCACGCATTCCTTCCCCTGCTGCAAGCGGCGCAGCACCCGCGGGTGGTGATGGTTTCCAGCGGGGGCGGTTCCTTCTCGGTCGTGACCGATCCGGAGCAGCCCTTCTCCAAGATTCACGAGCTCGCCTACAGCTCGTCGAAGGCGGCGCTGAACATGGTCACCGTCCGCTACGCCCAGGCGCTACCAGACATCAAGTTCAACATCGCCACACCCGGAGAAACCGCCAACCGCAAATTCGCCGCCACCGACATGAACAAACACACCGGCCAGCTGACCGTCACCGAGGGCACCGACTCGATCCTCGCCCTCGCGACGATGCCCGCCGACGGACCTACCGGGATCTTCATCGACCGCCTCGGACCTGTCGCGTGGTAACGCGCTGAAACCATCACACATCCAACGATCACGCGAAGATCCCGAACCATTCTGGAGCCAAGCATGCACGTTCTGGCCACCACCGGCGACGGTACCGCTGTGCCCATCGATGCGCCGATGCCGTCGCCCGGGCCCCGTGTGGTGCTCGTGCGAGTGGAAGCCGCGACGATCAACTACGTCGACCGCTTCGTCACCTCGGGCGCGACACGCGAACTGGGTCTGATCATTCACGACGGTCCAGTCGGGCTCGGATGGGACGCCGTCGGGCGCGTCGAATCTGTGGGGTTCGATGTGCGGACCGTGACGGTCGGCGACCGCGTCGCCGGGGTGCGCGTGGCCGACGACAGTGTCTACGGAGCGATCGCCGAATACGTCGTGCTGCCCGAGGCTGAGGTCGCGCTGGTACCCAACCCGCGCCGGCACGGTGTCACTCGAACGAGCCGGCGACATCCTGCAATCAGCTTTCGTCGTCGGCGTCCGCGGCCGCTGGATCGTTCAACCCTGGCCGAGTTCGTGCGCACATGACTGAAGCCGCGGCCAGAGGCACGTACACAGAGCCCGACCGTGGGTCGCCCAATGTGCAGCACGCCACCCGCGCCGCTTACACGGCGCTGGGCTGGGTGGTGCTGTTCTTCGCCTTCCACGTCTACTGGTACCTCGGCGGCTCCCTCGCCAGTCCCGGGGAACTGCCACCCCTCGTGCCCGGCACGCACTCGGCTTCGGCCGGCTCCGCGCACGCCCAAGTGCAGCTCGTCGCCTGGATCGTCGAAGTTCCCGTCGACTCCGCCTGGCCGATCGGTGCGCTGGTGTGTCTTGCGATCGCTCGCGGATGGGCACGAGTGCGCCTCGCGCGGACGGCCCAGATCCTGCTCTGGGTCGGATGCGTGGTGCTCCTCCTGCGCGGCGGCTCCGGAATCCTCGACGACGTGACCCGCACCACCGGCCTCCTACCGAACGGAATCACCGGACTCTCGGTGAAGGACACGACGGGCCATGCCCACCTCCGCTGGGCCGACTGGACGATCGACGCCTACTTCCTGGCCGGCGGCATCATCTTCGCGATCCTCGCCACCCGCTACCGCGCGCAGCAAGCGGACGCACAACGACGCGCGTCATCCCTCCTGGGGCGGCATTGATGCGGGAACTGCAGCCTCTTCGGCCGGACCACGTAGCCGCGGTAATGGCGTTCGAGCTGGCCAATCGAGCGTTCTTCGCTATGGCGGTCCCCGACCGTGGCGACGCGTACTTCGAGCACCTCACCGAACATCTCAACGAGCTTGTGGCTGACCAAGAGGCAGGCATCGGCGCCTTCTACCTGCTTGTCGACGATGACGCGTCGGTGCTTGGCCGTTTCAACCTGGAATTCGGCCCGGCGGGCGCCGCCGAACTTGGCTTTCGGGTCGCCCAGCACATGTGCGGACAAGGCGTGGCAACCGCGACCGTGCGGGCCCTGTGCCAGCTGGCCGCCACCCAGCACGGCGTGCGCACACTCTGGGCGGCCGCGGCGCACAGCAACACAGCCTCGCAGAGAGTCCTGACCAAGGCCGGGTTCGTCCCCGTCGGTCCAGCAGAACCGAAAGAGCTGGGCGGCAAGCGGGGTATCTGGTACCAGCACGATCTGACGGTCGAGTCGGCGTGACGAACCACCGGCGGCCGAACCGTCAGCGGTGATCTGCGCATGATCCGACAAGGGACAGGAAGTGAACGCGGTCGAGGACGCGGCGGCGCGGTGGGTCGAGGCGTTTGCGGCGGCGTGGGACGCGCCGGCGGATGCCGACACACTCGTCGAGAACTTCCGACCGTGGCTGGCGCCGGGCTACCGGTTCAGTCAGCCGTTGATGGGCGGTGCCGGCGTGGGCCTCGGGGAATTCGGCGAGCGCTTCGCCCTTCCCCTGTTCGCGGTGATGCATGACGTCCATGGGACCGTCGAGCCCTGGGCGGCTCGCGAGGACACCGTGTTCATCGAGTTGACGTTGCACGCTCGCGTGGGCCGACGCCCCATCCGGCTACGCGCGTGCGACCGCATCGTGCTGTCGGGCGGCGTAGCTACAGAGCGGCACACGTACTTTGATCCGCTCCCCCTGCTCGGGGTTGTCGGGCGTACGCCGCGACTGTGGTGGCCGGCGGTGCGGCAGCAAGCGGACGAGCTGGTCGGTAGGAGGATTCCGTGGACGAAGCGTTGACGCGCCTGAAGCAGGTGGAACTGTCGGCCGGCATTTTGAACTATCGCGACACCGGCACCGGGGCGCCCATAGTCTTCGTGCACGGCCTGTTCACCAACGGCACCCTGTGGCGCGGGGTCGTCGAGCGGCTGCAGGACACCAACCGCTGCCTCGCCCCTGACTGGCCGTTAGGTTCGCACAGCCGGCCGCTGCGAGACGGAGCCGACCTCAGCCCACACGGCGTCGCGGGACTCGTCGCAGAGTTTCTCGAGCAGCTCGATTTGCGTGACGTGACGTTGGTGGCCAACGACACCGGCGGCGCGATCGCACAGCTCGTGGCTGTCCATCACCCCGAACGCCTCGGTCGCATGGTGTTGCCTCGATGTGTCACAGGTTCGGAATGCCCACTCCGCCCAGATCACGAATGGGGCGATCTAAGCCAGCGAGCGAGCTCACAAGCCTCTTCTCGTGCCGCCGACGGTGCGGGTGCGCTGACCCCCGGGTACAAACCGCGCTGGAGCACCGATCCGTCACGAGACGGGACTGCGGTTCGCAGTCCACCGACTCGACCCGGGATTGCAGGGAACGTTCGGGCCTCGGAAGAAATCTCTCACGAGGCTGGTTTGACATCGCGTGGAAGTTCTACGCTACGCCGCCTTCAGCGCCAGCCCCGGCGGCGGAAACCCGGCCGGTGTCGTACTCGATGCGACCGACGCGGCTGCCGGCGACATGCTCGCAGTCGCTGCGCAGGTTGGGTACTCCGAGACCGCATTCGTCTCACCGCGTCTGGATGGCGATCTCGACGTCCGATACTTCAGCCCACTGGCGGAGGTGCCCTTCTGCGGGCACGCAACGATAGCCACCGCAATCGCGTACGCCGAACGGCATGGGCACGGGACACTGGTGCTGCACACCCAGGCTGGCAGGGTGCCAGTCACCACGACCCGCAGCAACGGCGCGCTGACCGCGACACTGACCAGCGTGCAACCTCACAGCGAATCGCTGGATGATGCGGATCTCGACGAGTTGCTCGGCGCCCTGGATTGGACCCGCGCGGACCTCGACGCCTCCCTGCCGCCGCGTGTGGCCTATGCCGGCGCCTGGCACCCGATCGTGGCTGTCAGCGCCAGCGCGCGGCTATCCGACCTCGACTACGACTATGACCGGCTCGGCACCCTCATGGCTGGGCGGGACTGGACCACGGTCGATCTCGTACACCGCGCGGACACCGATACGTTCTACGCTCGCAACCCGTTCCCGCCCGGCGGCGTGGTGGAGGATCCAGCCACCGGCGCTGCTGCCGCCGCGTTCGGCGGATACCTGCGAGAGATCGGAGCCATCACGCCGCCGGCTACGATCACCATCCACCAAGGCGATGACATGGGACGCCCAGGCCTGCTCACCGTCGAGATCCCCACCGGCGGTGGGATCCGCGTGTCAGGTACCGCCATCCGAATCACCGACCCCGACGAGCCGGCTAGCCAGGCCTCGTAGACCGGTGTCCGAGCACCATAGCGACGGATCGAGCACGGCAGCCCCTCGGCTCGACGCAAACCCAGTTGCCCGCGGGGGTGCTACCCCAACCCTGATCAACGGGGTGTCACAAGCCGATCCGCGGTCGGCATCGATGACGCGGTGCGCCAGCCCACAATGCGCCGACTGAACACGTCGGAGACGAACGCGGTGAACGCCATCCCGGACCAGGTCGGGACGTAGGTGAAGTCCACGACCCAAGTCCACCTGACCGATCCCCGCCGTTCCCACCCGGGCGTAGCGGTCCGGGGACCCGAGTCATGTCACATTTTGGAGCTGCACCTCGTCTTAGTAGCCGAAGCACCGCTCAACCGCGAGGCAAGTTCGCCCTTCCCAATTCTTGTAGAGGACACCAGAATGCCCATAGTTCGTATCGACCTCAGTGACCGACGCACTCCGAAGCAGGTTGAGGAGATCTCAGCCGGCGTGCACCGCGCCTTTATGGCGGCCGTCGGAATTCCAGCGGGAGACAAGTTTCACCTGGTCACTGTGCATCCCTGCGAAGATCTGCGGGCCGATCCGGAGTACTTGGGAGTTCACCGTGAGGACGTCATCTTCATCCAGATCACGTTGGTCCGTGGTCGCAGTACCGAGATGAAGACGCAGCTCTTCCGCGCGGTCGCCGACAACCTCGGCGCCATCGAGGGTGTACGCGCCGACGACGTGTGCGTGATCCTCACCGAGAACGGACCGGCCGACTATTCGTGGGGCAACGGCGACGCGCAACTGCTCAGCCTCGGGACGATGCCCGGCGCGGAGCCTGCCGCTGCCAGCTGAGCCCCAACACACGCAGCTGCGGACCCAGTCCAGTGTCGATGTACGGCGACCAAGGGAGTACGGCTCGCCGAGGCGCCACGTTGGATCGCGGCGTGAGATTCCCGCCAGCAATCGCTCTGGCCGGCTGATGTGCTTTGCGCGCGGTCGCCAACCCGGCAGTCGCGAAGCCATCACGAAAGGACCCGACGCAATGTCCCGCGAAGGCCCCCCGGCACAGTTGCGACGAGGATCGCGATGGGGGCCGGACGCGCCCGGCCCGGCGAAGACATTGAAGCGTCGGATCCTCGTCGGTAGCTCAGTCGAGATCGAACTCGTTGCCCTCGATGTCCTGCATCACGAGGCAAACATCAGCGACTGGTACGCCGTCCACCCGTGGGTAATGATCGCCGCACCTGCGGACATCTACTAGTCGTCGCGTTCATCAACCCGAGGAGAACCAGTGCAGGATGCGTTGCGCCACGAGCTTGTGGACGAGTGGTTCCGCGCGTACGCCGACCGCGTGCTGGCCTACCTGCTTCATCGAACTGATCCGGCGACCGCTGAGGATGTTCTGCAGGAGGTATTCATAACCGCTTACCGCAAGGCTGAGCGAATACGCGAACCTGTCCTCGCCTGGTTGTTCGGCACGGCCCGGCGCACCCTGTCGAATCAGCGCCGGTCGATGGTTCGGCGGATCGAGCTGACGAACCGGGTCGGTGGCGTCCTGGCCGTTGCCCCGATGGTGGGCGGTCCAGATGACGCACATCCAGAGGTGGAGGCGGCGTTCGCCGAGTTGTCGCCCGGCGACCAGGAGATTCTCACGCTGACCTACTGGTACGGGCTTACGGGCACCGAGGCGGCGGCCGCCGTCGGCTGCTCCGCCCGCACGTACGCCGTACGGCTGCACCGGGCTCGACACCGACTGGCCGGCCGCCTCAGCGCCGCCGCGGTCGACGAGCCCGCGGGTGAGCGCCCTCAGCCGAACCGCTTTGCTTCGATCGAAAGGACCTCTCATGCCTGACACCCTGACCCGACGCTTGCAGAGCCTCCGCCCGCCGACGTCGGCTGACGCGGGTTGGGCGCACTCCGCAAGAGGTGAGGCCGCGCTCAACCGCGTGCACGAAGGCGCGGGCGCTTCGCGTCGGTCCTCCGTTCGTCGGCGCGTGGCGGGCGTGTCGATCGGCGCCGCGCTCGCGCTTGCCGGCGGCGGCGTCGCCTACGCGACGATCAGCGGCGGGCAGCCGGCCGATGCGCACCGGGTCCTGTGCCTTCGCACCGCTTCGCTCGAGGCCGATGGCGCCGGTTTCGCGGTGCCGAACGGCACGCCGCAGGCGGCGGCCAAGGTCTGCGCGGACCGCTGGGACGAGGCGTACCCAGGTGTCGCGAAGCCGACCCGCTTCGCGGTGTGCGTCTACCCGCGCAATGCGCACTCGACCGGCGGCGAGGTCGCGCTTCCGGCCGACGCCGGCAGTTCCGATGCCGAAGCCTGCCGCCGGGCCGGCTTCGTCCCCATCGGCTGACCCGAGGCCCGACCGGGCACGGACCGGGCTAGGTCCGGTCGAGGCGTGCGAGTTGCTCGGATGAAAGCGAAAGTCCAGCGGCCCGGGCCGAGTCGGCGATGGACGCGGGCCGGCTGGCGCCGGGGATCGGGATCACGCGGGGGGACTTGGCCAGCATCCAGGCCAGGCAGACCTGTTGCGGGCTGACGCCCAACTCGGCACCGACCTCGTCAAAGGCACTGTGCCGACGGCCGAGCTGGCCGGCGGCGTCGGCTCCGCCCAGCGGGCTCCACGGCAGGAAAGCCAGACCCAGCTCGTCGCACAGCCGCAGTTCCGGCTCGCTGGAGCGAAACCTCGGCGAGTACTCGTTCTGCACGCTCACCAGCGCCGGGCCCAGGATGTCGCGCGCCATCCGGATCTGGTCGACGTCGGCGTTGGAGATGCCGACCATGCGGACCTTGCCCGAGTCGTAGATGCCCTTCATCGTCGCCATCACCTCGTCGTAGGCGTGCGCCGGGTCGGGACGATGGTGTTGGTACAGGTCGATGACGTCGACGCCGAGATTGGCCAGGCTGGCGTCCACGGCCGACCGCAGATGATCGGGCGAGCTGTCCACGCCCCACGCGCCACCCGCACCGCGGACGTGTCCACCCTTGGTCGCGATCAGGACCTGGTCGCGGACCCCGAGCTCGTCGACGATCGACGCGACCAGGCGTTCGTTCTCCCCCATTGCGTCGGCGCCGAGATGGTCCGATCCGTACGCGATCGCCGTGTCGATCAGGGTGACGCCGCCGTCGAGGGCCGCCCGTACTGTCGCCGTAGCGAGTTCGGGCCGGTCATCGAGCTGCATCGCCCCGAAACCGATCGCACCGACCGACGCCGACCCGAGCGGACGGGCGGGCATCGCGGTCAAGCGAGCGCGGCGTCGAGGGTGATCGTGGTGCCCTTGAGCGCCTGGCTCACCGGGCAGTTGGCCTTCGCGTCCTGCGCGGCCGCCTCGAAGTCCTCGGCCGACAGGCCCTCGACCTGCCCCCGCACGGTGAGGTGGATACCGGTGATCCCCTCGCCGGGTTGGAACGTCACGTCGGCGCGGGTGTCGAGCGCGGTGGGTGCGTGGCCCTGCTTGGCCAGGCCGTTGGACAGCGCCATGCTGAAGCAACTCGAGTGGGCCGCGGCGATCAGTTCTTCGGGGCTGGTCCGGCCGTTGGGGTCCTCGGCCCGCGAGGCCCAGGTGACGTCGAACGCTCCGACGTTGGACGAGTCGAGGGAGACCCGACCGGAGCCCTCGATGAGCGAGCCCTCCCAGTGGGCGTTTGCGGTGCGTGTGGTCGCCAAGACAGCTCCTCGGTTCGTTCGCGTTGGTCGATCGTGTTTATCACGCCCCCCGAGCGACCTGCCCGCGGGGACCGTCGGCTTGGACGCCGATTGGCGGGTCTTGTGTGAAGGCGTGGCATTCCTGACGAGTGCTGTGCGGACTCGTTGACATGCCGCGGGATCCAGTGTGACACTCGTCGGGCGTTTTCGACGCTGCTGTGTCGGTATGCGGCCTTGTGACCAGGCCCGGAACGTAGGGGATCCTCATGCCACGAATGCTGGGCGCCTCGCAACGGTCGGCCCGTCACCGGGCCGCGGCGGCGGTACTGGCCCTCGCCCTGGTGCCCATTGCCCTCACCGGCCAGCCGGCGCAGGCGTCCGCGCCGCACCGGCCCGCTGCCTCGCCCGCCCCAGCCGGTCCCGCGCACACCCGCACTCACGCGATCACCTTCGACAAGTACTCGCTCATGCTCGACGGCAAGCGCACGTTCATCTGGTCCGGCGAGTTCCATTACTGGCGCCTGCCCAGCCCGAGCCTCTGGCGTGACGTGCTGCAGAAGATGAAGGCCGAGGGCTACAACGCCGTCTCCATCTACTTCGACTGGGGCTTCCACTCGCCCGAGCCCGGGGTCTACGACTTCACCGGCATCCGCAACGTCGACCAGCTGCTGGACATCGCAGAGCAGACCGGCCTCTACGTCATCGCCCGGCCCGGCCCGTACATCAACGCCGAAACCAGCAGCGGCGGATTCCCGGGCTGGCTCACCAACCAGGCCGGCAAGGCCCGCTCGGACGCGCCGGACTATCTCGCCGCCGCCGACGAGTGGTTCACGCACATCAACGCGATCCTGAAGCGGCACCAGTACAGCAACGGCACCGGCCCGGTCATCCTGTACGAGATCGAGAACGAGTTGGCCAGCACCGGCACGTCGCAGCAGAACTACATGCGGCATCTGTACGACAAGGTCCGCGCCGATGGCGTCACCGTGCCGATCTTCCACAACGACAAGGGCCGCAACGGCATCTGGGTGCCGCAAGGTTCCGACGTGCCCGGCACCGTCGTCGGACCCACGGATCTCTACGCGTTCGACGGCTACCCGGGCGGCACCTGCCACACCGACGCGACGCCCGGCAGCCCGTCAGTGGCGCCGGACTGGGGCATCTGGGGGCCGGGCGGGGCCAAGGGCGGTGCGAGCGCATCCCCGAACACGCCGGGCTTCGCCGCGGAGTTCGGCGGCGGCTGGTTCGACTACTGGGGCAGCAAGGGCACCTACGACTGCACCGCGATCCGGCAGGGCCCGGGCTACGAGCGGGTCTTCTACCAGACCAACATTGCCAACCGGCTCACGATCGAAAACTTCTACATGACGTTCGGCGGGACGTCGTGGGGCTGGCTGCCGGCGCCGGTGGTGTACACGTCCTACGACTACGGCGCGGCGATCAACGAAGCCCGCCAGCTGCGGCCCAAGGCCACGACGATGAAGGAACTCGGCTTGTTCCTGCAGAGCGTCGACCCGATCACCAAGGTCGACAAGGGCGATCCGGTCACGCCGTCGTCGCCGGCCATTCGGGTCTACCACGACGTGAACCCCGACACCGCAACGCACTTCTACGTCGCCGTGCACAACCCGTCCAACGCCACGACCAACGACACGTTCAGCTTCCCGATCACAACCGCGGACGGCAGCTACACCGTGCCGCAGTCGGGCACGCTGCGGCTCAACGGCCAGGACGCCAAGACGCTCGTCGCCGACTACGACATGGACGGCCAGCATCTCGTCTACTCGACGTCGCAAATCATGACTCACCTCAAGCAGGGCGCCAGCGACCTCGCCCTGCTTTACGCCCCCAGCGGCGAGGACGGCGAGACCGTGCTGCGCTACGCCAGCCAGCCGTCAGTGCACGTGGTGGCCGGCAACGTCACCAGTCAGTACGACGCGAGCACCGGTGACCTGCGCCTGGATTACACCCACAATGGCCTGACAGAGGTGCGCATCAGCGGTGGCGGGCGGCCTTCCCTCACCCTGCTGCTCGCGGACGAGCCCACGGCCGGCACGTTCTGGCGGCAGGACACCGCGGCCGGCCCGGTGCTGGAACGCGGACCCGAACTCGTGCGCACCGCGCAGGTGCGCGGTTCGGTGCTGGCGCTCACCGGCGACACCAACGCGCCTACCAACCTGGCCGTGTGGGCCCCGCCCCAGGTCCGCTTCGTGCTCTGGAACGGCCGCCTCGTATCGCGGGCCAAGCTCGAAGGGCCGCGACCGGTGTCCCTGCCGGACCTGTCCCGCGCCACCTGGCGCTACGCGCCGGGAACGCCGGAGGCCGAGCCGGCTTTCGACGACTCGCACTGGCGGACGGCCGATCAGACGACGACGCACAGCACGACACCGCCACCGGCCGGGCAACCGGTGCTGACGGCGGACGACTACGGCTTCCACCAGGGCGACGTCTGGTACCGCGGGCACTACTCGGGCGCGGCCGCAGCGAGCACGCTGAGTCTGCGCTACGGCGGAGGCGGGGCGGGCATGCTGCAGGCCTGGCTCGACGGCGTGTACCTCGGCCAGAACGTCCTGCCCTCAGGAGTCTCGGCTCCGCCGACCACCGGCACGGCCACCTTCACCGTGCCGGCCGAACTGCGAACGGATGGTCCGCACACCTTGTCGGTGATGGTCCGCAACGACGGCCACAACGAAGACGGCGGGGTGAACGACGCGCACAAGGAAGGGCGGGGCCTGATCTCGCTCGCGATGACCGACGTCGATTCGGCGGCGGTGACACCGCAGATCACCTGGAAGATCCAGGGCAACCTCGGCGGTGAGAACATTGTCGACCCCGCTCGCGGCGTGATGAACAACGGCGGGCAGTACGGCGAGCGACGGGGTTGGTACCTGCCGGGCTACCCGGACAGCCGATGGGCGAAGGCGACCGTCCCCGCAGCCACCGCTGTTGCGGGCACGTCGTGGTACCGCACCAGCTTCGCCCTGGACGTGCCGCGTGACCTGGACGCCTCGCTGGGCCTCACGATCGGCGACCCGGCGACGCCGCAGTCAGCAGCCAACTACCGGGCATTGATCTTCGTGAACGGCTGGAACGTCGGCCAGTACATCGCCAACGTCGGCCCGCAGCACACGTTCGTGCTCCCCAACGGAGTTCTCAACACCAACGGACGTAACACGCTGGCCATCGCGGTCACCAGCGACGGCGGCACCGGCAACGGACTGGAGCGCGTGGCGCTGACCAATCTGGGCACGGTTCGCGGCGGTGTACCGGTCGCGATCGTCCGCGCGCCGTCGTGGGACCCGCGGACCTGGGGTCGGCCTTAGCCCTGGCGGGCGTTCCACCTCGGGTTGCGGCGGTTGATGACGAAGGTGCGCCCGCGCCGGCGGACGACGATCGCGCCGTCCTTCTGCTTGAGGGACTTGACTGAGTTTCTGACCTTCATGGCCGTCCTTTCCAGACGGTAATGACAACCATTCCGAGGGCGGTCGCATTCCAGGCTGCCGGGCCCGATCGGTAGAGTCCACGCCCTAAGTGGTCGGGGCGCGGCGGGGGAGCACAACGTGACCGGAACTCTGCGGCCCGGCCCGCCCCGGCGGTTCACCGCGCCGCAGATGACGCCCGCGGCCCGGCGGTTCATCGCCAACGAGGCCGGCAGCGCCGCGGTCCTGCTGGCAGCCACGATCGTCGCCCTGATCTGGGCCAACACGCCCTGGTCGGCGAGCTACTTCACGTTCTGGGAGACGCCCGTTCGGCTCGACGTCGGACGGTATGGGCTGAACCTCGACCTGCGCCACGTCGTGAACGACGCGGCCATGGCTTTGTTCTTCCTCGTGCTCGGCCTGGAGATCAGCCGGGAGGCCATCGCGGGCGAGCTCCGCAGCCGCCGGGCCCTCACGGTGCCGGCGTGCGGCGCGCTCGGCGGCATGCTGCTGCCCATCGCGATCTACCTGGCCGTCAACCACAGCGGCACGGCCGCGCACGGCTGGGGCATCGTGATGTCGAGCGACACGGCGTTCGTGCTCGGCATCCTGGCGCTGTTCGGGCCGAAGTGTCCCGACCAGCTGCGGCTGTTCCTGCTGGCGCTGGCCGTCGTCGACGACATCGGGGCGATCACGGTGATGGCGGTGTTCTACACCGACGATGTGCAGCTGATGGCGCTCTGCCTCGCGGGTGTGCTCGTGCTCGGGTTCGGCGCGATGCGCTGGATGGGGGTCTGGCGGCTGACGCCATACGTCTTGGCGGGCCTCGGGCTCTGGATCGCCACCTACGCCTCCGGGGTGCATCCGACCCTAGCCGGCGTGCTGGCCGGTTTGCTCATTCCCGCGTCACCGCCCCCCGAAGGTCAGGCCCGCGAGCTGTCGGTCTTCGGACGGGCCCTGATCGAGAATCCGTCGGCGGGCGGCGCGCGGCTCACGTCCCTGGCCGCCTCGGCCACTGTGTCGCCGAACGAGCGGCTGCAGGACTGGCTGCATCCGTGGACGGCCTACGTCGTCATTCCCGCATTCGGCCTGGCCAACGCCGGCGTCTCGCTCAACTCCAACGCACTCAGCGACGCTGCGAGTTCGCGAGTAACGATCGGCGTCGCCTTGGCGCTGGTGCTCGGCAACTCCGTCGGCATCACGCTCGCTTCGACGATCGCCTTGCGAACCGGGCTCGGTGACCTGCCCGGGCGGGTGCGATACAGCCACCTTTTCGGCGGCGCGGTGCTCGCCGGAGTCGGCTTCACCATCTCGCTGTTCATCACCGATCTGGCCTTCGACGATCCCGTGCTGCGCGACCAGGCCAAGATCGGCATCCTGGCCGGCTCACTCGTCGCGGCGTTGCTCGGCGCCTGGATCCTGCGGGTGATGGGCGAGCGCACGTCGCTGTGTTCACCGGTCGATGACACGGCTCCGGCGGCGCTACCTCCGCTGCCATGGACGGCGCCGGGCTGGCCCGTCGCTGCTCACTGACTGCCCGGTGGCCCGGCGTAGCGACGGCAGGTCGATGCGGCCGCCGTAAGCCTCGCCGTTGATGAAAAGCGTCGGCGTTCCGGCCACGCCTGCGGCAACACCGGCCTCGTAATCGGCCTGCACGATCGGGGCGAACTGCTGGGCCGGCTCCCCAACTGCGAGGTCCGGATCGGCGCCGACGGCTTTCGCGTAGAGCTTCAAGTCGACGTCGGTGAGCCGGGTCTGGTGCACGAACAGCTTCTGATGCATGGCCCAGAAGACCTTCTCGCCACCGGAGGCTGCGGTCGATTCGGCCGCGAGCGCCGCGGTCAGCGCGTGCGGATGCACTTCGAACAGCGGGAAGTTGCGGAAGATCAGCCGCACCCGACCGTCGGAGCTCGACACCAGCTCGCTCAGCACCGGTGCCGCCCCGGCGCAGAACGGGCACTCGTAGTCGCCGAACTCGACCACCGTGACCGGCGCGTCGACCTCGCCCAGAATGTGCTCGACGTTCGTCGTGGTCACGGCTGCTCCTTTCGTCGGGGCTTGAACGCCGTGGCGAGACGGCCGGTTAGAACCGTAGGCTCGTCCGGGTGAGGACGTCCACGAGGTCATCCGGATGACGGCCGCGGGCGACGAGTCGCGCGCCGCGATCTTGACCGTCGACGACGACCCGGGCGTGTCCCGATCGGTGGCCCGCGACCTGCGGCGGCGCTATGCCGCGCAGTACCGGATCGTGCGAGCCGAGTCCGGCGAGCAGGCGCTTGCGGCGATGCGGGAGATGAAGCTGCGCGGCGACCAGGTCGCTGTGCTGCTCGCCGACTACCGGATGCCGCACATGAACGGCATCGAGTTCCTCGAGCAGGCCATGGACCTGTACCCGACCGCGCGGCGGGTGTTGCTGACCGCCTACGCCGACACCAACGCCGCCATCGACGCCATCAACGAGGTCGACCTCGACTACTACCTGCTCAAGCCGTGGGACCCGCCGGAGGAGAAGCTCTACCCGGTCCTCGACGACCAGCTCTCGGCTTGGCACACCGCCGACCGTCGCCCGGTACCGGAGACGAAGGTCGTCGGCCACCGGTGGTCGGCCCGCTCGTCGGACGTCCGCGAGTTCCTGGCCCGCAACCAAGTGCCCTACCGCTGGTACCTCTGCGACGAGCCCGAGGGTGCCCGGCTGCTTGCTGCGGCCGGAGTCGACGACCGGCACCTTCCCGTCGTGATCACGACCGAGGGCGAGGTGCTCGTCGCCCCGAGTGACGGTGAGCTGGCCACTCGGGTCGGCTTGTCGACGGTGCCGGCGAAGGAGTTCTACGACCTCGTCGTCATCGGGGGCGGCCCGGCCGGCCTCGGCGCCGCGGTCTACGGGGCGTCCGAAGGCCTGCGCACCCTCATGGTCGAACGCACCGCCGCCGGTGGCCAGGCGGGCCAGAGTTCGCGTATCGAGAACTACCTCGGATTTCCCGACGGGGTGTCCGGCGCCCAGCTCACCGAGCGCGCGCGGCGGCAGGCCGTCAAGTTCGGCGCGGAGCTGCTCACCACCCGAGAGGCGGTCGGCATCGAGGCGAACGGTTCGGCCCGCACGGTCCGCTTCGCCGACGGCGAGACCGTCGACGCGCATTCGATCATCCTGGCCACCGGCGTGTCCTATCGGCAGCTGACCGCGCCCGGTCTGGCCGAGCTCACCGGTCGCGGCGTTTTCTACGGCTCGACGATGAGCGAGGCGGCCAACTGCAAGAACCAGGACGTCTACATCGTTGGCGGCGCGAACTCCGCCGGGCAGGCCGCGGTGTACTTCTCGCGCCAGGCCCGGTCGGTGAAACTCCTCGTCCGTGGCACGTCGCTCGAGACGTCGATGTCCTACTACCTGGTGCAGCAGATCAGCGACATCGGCAACATCGAAGTGCGCACCTGCACGGAGGTCATCGAGTGCAGCGGCGACGAGCATCTGGAAAAGCTCACCCTGCGCGACAATGCGACCGGGAATACCGAGATCGTCGATGCGCATTGGGTATTCGTATTCATCGGTGCGGCTCCTCGCACCGAGTGGCTTGACGGAGCGGTCGTGCGCGATGACCGAGGGTTCGTCGTGGCCGGGCCCGACCTGGCCGTCGATGAACGGGGCCGGCCACCCGGCTGGACGGCCGAGCGTCCGCCGTATCACCTCGAGACCAGCATTCCTGGGGTCTTCGTCGCCGGCGACGCCCGCGCCGACTCGGCCAAGCGGGTCGCCTCGGCGGTGGGCGAAGGAGCGATGGCCGTCATGCTGGTGCACCGGTATCTGGAGAAGCGATGAGCAGTCCTGAGACGCGACGAGAACCCTGCGACATCGACGATCTGCGCACCCTGTTCCTGTTCGAGAAACTCAGCGCCGATCAGCTGGAATGGCTGTGCCGCGAAGGCCGGGTCGAGACCTTCCAACCGGGCTGGGTCTACCGCGAGGGTGAGCCCGCGAGCTGCTTCTTCGTGCTGCTGGACGGCGCGGTCATCCTCAGTCGGCGCGTGGGTGAGGACGACGTCGAGTTCAGCCGCACCGACCAGCGCGGTGTCTACGGCGGAGCGTTCCAGGCCTACCTGGGTGACCGCATTCGGCAGAACTACAACAACTCGATGCGGGCCACCGAGCCGTCGCGGTTCTACGTCCTCGACGCGGAGAAGTTCGCGCAGCTGATGCACGAATGGTTCCCGATGGCACTGCATCTGCTCGAGGGCTTGTTCTTCGGGACGCAGCTGAGCCAAGCGGCGACCGGCCAGCGCGAACGGCTGCTCGCGCTCGGCTCGATGTCGGCCGGGCTGACCCACGAGCTGAACAATCCCGCCGCCGCGGCGGTGCGAGCCACGTCCTCACTACGTGACAGGGTGGCCGGGATGCGGCACAAGCTGGCCCTGATCGCCGGCGGCAAGTGGGACCGGCCCACCCTCGAGACCCTCATTCGGCTGCAGGAGGACGCGGTCGAGCACGTCGCCAAGGCGCCGACGCTCAGCCCGATCGAGGCGTCTGATCGCGAGGAGCAGCTCGGTGAGTGGCTCGAGGCCCGCGGCATCGAGGGCGGGTGGGACCTCGCGCCGACCTTCGTACAGGCCGGCCTTGATGAGGGTTTCCTCGACAAGGTGGTGGCCACCGTCGACGAGATGAGCGTCGAGGGCGCGATTCGCTGGCTCAACTACACGGTCGAGACCGAACTGCTGATGGACGAGATCCAGGATTCGACGACGCGGATTTCGACGCTGGTGGCCGCGGCCAAGCAGTACTCGCAGATGGACCGGGCCCCGTTCACGGTCGTCAACGTGCACACCCTGCTCGACAGCACCCTGCTCATGCTGAGCAAGAAGCTCGGCCACGACATCACCGTGGTGAAGGACTACGACCGGAGCCTGCCCGACATTCCGGCCTACGCGGCCGAGCTCAACCAGGTGTGGACGAACCTCATCGACAACGCCGTGGCCGCGATGAACGGTTCGGGCACGCTGACCGTCCGTACGGCCCGTGACGAGGACTGTCTGCTGGTCGAGATCGGCGACACCGGGCCGGGCGTGCCCGAGGAGGTTCGGCCGCGGATCTTCGAGCCGTTCTTCACGACGAAGCCGTTCGGCGAGGGCACCGGCCTGGGCCTGGACATCTCGTGGCGCATCGTCGTCAACAAACACCACGGTGACCTGAGGGTGGAGTCCGAGCCCGGCAACACGCGCTTCCAGGTGCGGCTGCCGTTCGTGCCTCCGGAGCGGCTGGACGCGACGGCGGCCCAGGTGGCCACCACGTGACCGAGGCAGCCGGCATCGATCCCGCCGTACCGCCCAGCGGGCCGGGCTGTGCCGAATGCCTGGCCACCGACGGTTGGTGGCTGCACCTGCGCCGGTGCGCCCAGTGCGGGCACATCGGGTGCTGCGACACATCGCCGGCGCAGCACGCCACCTCGCACGCGCACGCCAGCGGCCATCCCGTCATTCGCAGCTTCGAACCGGGCGAGGACTGGTTCTGGAACTACCGGGACGAGCAGTTCTACGACGGCCCGCCGCTGGCCGCGCCAGAGCACCGTCCGCTCGACCAGCCAACCCCGGGCCCCGCGGAGCGCGTTCCGCCCGACTGGCGCCAACACCTGCACTGATCCTGATCCCCGCCTCCCGACCCCGTTCGGCCGGCGCGCTGCTTTCCCCGCTGGTGACCGGTCGGCCCCGTCTTTTCCCCGCTCGTGACCGGTTGGCCTCGTCTTTTCCCCGCTCATGACCGGTTGCGGGGCCCTGAACCGGCCACCAGCGGGGAAATCAGGACGGCGCCCGGACACGTGCGGGGAAGAGCTGCCAGATATCTCGCCGAGAGACCTAGGCCGATTTGTCCGGTATGGCGTACTTTGACGACCTACTAGTTCGGCATCCGCCGACTGCTCTTAGGAGGTCTCATGCGTCCGGTATCCATTGCTCGCGCGACGGTCGGGGTCGTCGTCAGCGCCGCCGCCGTCCTGGTAGCCGCGCCCGCCGCCGCCAGCGCTGCCCCGGCCACCACTCAACTCACCCAGGTGCATCGGGCGATGAGCTTCGCCGGTCCGCACCGCGCGATCGGCACGCCGATGGCCCGCGGTGCGCACCGTGTGCACGGCTTCAACCAGGACGGTGGCAACTGGTCCGGCTACGCCGCTACCGGTGGCAGCTACTCGTCGGTCACCTCGACCTGGACCGAACCGAGTGTCAGCTGCAGCTCGAGCAACGACCTGTTCGCGCCGTGGGTCGGCATCGACGGCTACGGCACGTCAACCGTCGAGCAGACGGGCGTAGCCACCGACTGCTCGAGCGGTTCGCCACAGTACGCAGGGTGGTACGAGATGTACCCGGCCCCGCCCGTGTACTACAACGACCCCGTGTCCGCCGGCGACTCCATCACCGCGACGGTGAACCGCAGCGGCAACTCCTACACACTGACGCTCACCGACAACAGTCGGGGCTGGTCCGAGACGACGACCCAATCGCTGGCGGCCCAGCACGCCACCGTCGAGGTGATCATCGAATCGCCCACTGCGGCGTACCCGAACTTCGGCAGCGTGAACTTCTCCGGATCGACCGTCGACGGCGCACCACTGGCGAACGTCGGGCCGGTCGCCCTAGATGCTGAGAACGGCTACAACTGGGAGGACCACACCGGGCCGCTGTCGGGCGGAAACTTCTCGATCAGCTACCTGGCCGAGTAGGCCGGCGGGACGGGATCTTGTGGGCGATCCGCGCCTCGGGCCGGATCCCCACAAGATCGCCGCCCGTCACGGGCTGCCGCCCAACGCGTCCGTGGCCTCGTCGATACCCAGTCCGAGCCGGGCGAGAAGCCTTTCGTTCCGGTACAGATCGACCACGTTCGGCAGTAGGTGTTCTGCCTCGGGGATGCGGTCCTGCAGGCCCATCCGGCGCATGAGGGCGATCACTTGGTCTTTCGTCGGATGCGATTCCACGATCCGGACTCCAATGCAGTCGAGGCAACAGTGGCTTCCGCTATCGTCCGCCGAGCCGCCCCGCGCCGCGAGGGGCAGACTTGAGCCGTGGATCGCAGCGAGCTACGCGGATGGATCGAGGACGCGCTGACCCGGCACGACCGCGACACCCGCGAGCGGGCCGAGCCGGCCGACAGCGTGACCGTCGAGGAGATCGTCGACGCCGTCTGGGGACGGCTGCCGCTGGCGATCCGCCGGCAGACCACCCGGGCCCAGGTTCAGGCCAGCTTGACGATGTTGACGCTGCGGCACGGGATTGCCATGACTCGGGACGAGCAGTCCCAACCGACGCCGCGCCTCGAATCCTGAGTCGCAACCGGACGTGCGAGCGGCCCCGCCGCCGCTGACAGGGCGGATGCGGGGCCGACGCTAGCTCGGCTGCCGGTCGATACCCCCGTATTCGACCGCGCCGACGCCACTAGAAGCCTTCCAAGGAAGCAGTTATCTGTCAAACCTACGCTGACCCTCATACCCGTCGGTTTGTCACCGTGGATTTTGTCTAGACAACATGCAAGGGTGGGAGGGCGCGGCATACGCCGCATTTGGTCGACCCTCGCGGTCCACAGGCACATGGGCGTGCCACGGAGGTTGTTCATATGCGCAAGTCCCGGCGGGTCACCACGCTCGTCTGTTTCGTCGCGCTCGCCGCACTGCTGGCCGGTTGCGTCAACGGTAAGAAGACGAAGAGCAACCCGACGAAGAACGCCGCGGCCAAGAAGGTCTCGCTGACGATCAGCGCCAACGACGTGGCAGGCGGCAAGAACACCGCCGAGGCCGACTGGATCACGAAGGTGGTCATCCCCGGCTACAAGGCGATGGAGAGAACGAAGGGGGTGACCGCGAACGTCAAGTTCAACGGTTCCGGCGTCGATGACGAGCAGTACAAGACCAAGCTCGAACTGAACCTGAAGACGGGCAGCGGTTCGGACGTGTTCGCAGCCGACGGCATCTGGCTCGGCGAACTTGCCAGCGCCGGCTACGTCAAGCCGCTCGACCAGGTCGTCGGCCCGTCGGCGGCCAGCTGGGACGGCTGGTCGCAGATCTCCAAGGCCGTCCAGCAGAACGAAACCTACAAGGGCAAGCTCTACGGCATCCCGAACGGCACGGACGGCCGCGTCATCTTTTTCAACAAGTCGCTGTTCGCCCAGGCCGGGCTGCCCGCGGACTGGCAGCCGACATCGTGGGCCGACATCCTGAGCGCCGGCCGCGCGCTGAAGAAGATCTCTGGCGTCAACCCGATCCAACTCGACGCGGGCACGCCGATGGGTGAGGCGACCACCGCGCAGGGCTTCCTGCCGCTGCTCGCGGGTACCGGCAAGCCCCTCTACGACGCGACGAGCGGCAAGTGGCAGGGCGCCACTAGCGGCGTCACCGACGTGCTGAACTTCTACAAGCAGATCTACGGCACCGGCCTCGGCGACCCGAAACTGCAGCAGGACAAGGCCGGCCGCGACGAGTCCTTCGCCAACTTCAGCAAGGGCAAGATCGGCATCCTTATCGAGAGCGACTACTTCTGGCGCTCGATCGTCTGCCCGGACAAGAAGGTCTGCAACACCACCGCCATGCCCAACCGGAACAGCGTCGTCGGCTACGCGAAGATCCCGGCCGAGAAGCCGGGCAAGGGCGTCAACGGCCAGGACTTCGTGAGCGGCTCTGGTGGCGCGGGCTGGATGCTCAACCCGCAGACCAAGTACCCGCAGCAGGCCTGGGAGCTGATGACGTACATGGTGTCGGCCGCAGCGCAGACGGCGCTGTCCAAGGTGGAGGTCCGCATCTCGCCACGTGACGACGTGAATGCAGCCACGCTGGCCAACGACCCGCTGCTGACGTTCATCTCGAAGACCATCCTGCCCATCACGACGTTCCGGCCGTCCGACGCGAACTACAACACCGTGTCGGTGGCGATCCAGCAGGCCACGGCCGACGTAGTAGGCGGCAAGAACGCAGCCAGTGCCGCCAAGACCTACCAGTCCAGTCTGCAGAAGGCCGTCGGTGACGCTCACGTCGAAACCGGCTGAGGCCGAGCCGACGGCGACGGCGGTACCCGGTGCCGCAGACGTCGGGCGAGACATCGGCCGGGGCCGGCGCCATGACCCCGATGTCGTCGGCCTCGGGCGCGGGCGGGCGAGTGCATTCGTCGCGCCCGCGCTCGTGGTCGTCGCGGTCTTTCTCGTCTTCCCCGCGATCTGGACGCTCTACCTCGGTCTGCTCGACTACAGCCTCACCGGGCCGACCGCTCAGTCGCCGAGCTACGTCGGCACGAGCAACTACACGCAGGCGCTCAGCGACCCGGTCTTCACCAAGGCGCTGTACCTGACGCTGCTCTACGTCGGCTTCTCGGCCGTCCTCGGGCAGAACGTGCTGGGGTTTCTGCTTGCTTGGTACTTCCGCACCGCGCCGCGGGCGGTGCGCACGACGCTGAATGTGCTCGTGCTGCTCGCCTGGATCCTGCCGGGCTCGGTGGTCGCGTTCTTGTGGCAGGCGCTGCTGGACCGCCAGAACGGGACGCTCAACATCATCCTGCACACCACCGGGACGGCCTGGACGATCGATCACCCGATGGCGGTGATCATCGTCTTCAACATCTGGCGCGGCGCGGCGTTCTCGATGCTGCTGTACTCGGCCGCGCTCAACACCGTGCCCTCGTCACACCTCGAGGTGGCCCGGATGGCCGGCGCGCATCAGTGGCAGCAGCTACGCGACATCGTGCTGCCGACCGTGCGCCGGCACGTGCTCACGAACACGTTGCTGATCACGCTGTGGACGTTCAACGACTTCACGCCGTACCTGCTCACCGGCGGCGGTCCGAACCATAAGTCGGAGACGTTGCCGGTCTACATCTATGAGACGGCGATCCTCGGCGGTCACCTCGGGTACGGCTCGGCGATCTCGCTGCTGCTGTTGCTCGCCAACCTGGTCATTGCGGTGTTCTACATCCGCCTGCTGCGCGGCGGCGACGACGAGTCGGCGCTGCGCCGGGCCGAGCGCAAAGCGAAGCGGGCGAAACCGGCGGTCAGCTCATGACGACCGTCGTGCGCAACGTCTCCGGCCGGGCGGTTGCGGGGCGCGTGGTCGGGCGCATCGGGCTCTACGTCGGCATCTGTCTGCTGACCGTCTTCTTTGCGCTGCCCTTGCTGTGGCTCGTGCTCACCCCGCTGTCGAACAAGCCGTCCTACCGCGCGTCGCTGTCCGGGCTGTCGTTGCAGAACTTCCGCAAGCTGTTCGACAACCCGCAGACCTGGCCGTCGCTGCGCAACTCGCTCTACCTGGCTGGGGGCTCCGCGATCCTGGTGATCGTGCTCGCGGCCCTGGCGTCGTACGCGCTGAGCCGGGTGCGCATCCCCGGCCGCGATCAGTTGCTGTACGCGCTGTTGCTGCTGTCGTCCATCGTCACGGGGACGGCGGCCATGGTGCCGATCTTCCTGATGCTCTACCAACTCAACCTGCTCGACCGGCAGTCCGGCGTGATCCTGGTGCTCACCGGGGGACTCCTGCCGGCCGCGGTGTTCATGCTGAAGGACTTCGTCGACTCCATCCCAAGGTCCTACGAGGAGTCGGCCCGGGTGTTCGGTGCTTCGCCCGGCCAGATCCTGCGGCACATCGTGCTGCCGCTGATCCGGCCGGGCATGGCGACCGTCGGCGTGTGGGCGTTGGTGCAGGTGTGGGGCAACTTCCTCGTCCCGTACGTGCTGCTCAGCAATCCGGACAAGCAGCCCGCCGCGGTGGTCATGTACACGTTCTACGACGCGGGCGGGCAGCCGAACTTCGCGCTGATTTCGACGTTCGCGCTCGTGTACTCGGTGCCGGTCGTGGTGCTCTATCTGTTCGTCAACCGGCGCTACGGATTCGCCTTCCAAGGAGGCATCAAGGGCTGATGGCAGCAGTGGAGCTGACTGGTCTGGTCAAGCAGTACCCGAACGGCGTGCGGGGTGTTGACGGCGTCGACCTGAGCATCGGCGACGGCGAGTTCTTCGCGCTGCTCGGTCCGTCGGGCTGCGGCAAGACGACGTTGCTGCGCACGCTCGCCGGTCTGGAGACGGCGACCGAAGGGACGATCTCGATCGGCGACGAAGATGTCACGGCGCTGCCGCCCGGCGATCGCGACATCGCCATGGTGTTCCAGGACTACGCGCTGTTCCCGCACATGACCGTCACCGACAACATCGCCTACCCACTGCGGATCCAGCGCATCCGCAAGGCTGAGCGAGTGACCCGGGCGACGGAGACCGCCGACGGGCTGAGCCTAGGCACCCTGATGGAGCGCCGGCCGTCGCAGCTGTCCGGCGGGCAGCAGCAGCGGGTGGCCCTGGCCCGCGCGATCGCCTGTCACCCCAAGGTCTTCCTCTTCGACGAACCGCTGTCCAATCTCGACGCCCGGTTGCGCCTCGAGGCCCGGACGTTCCTGAAGAAGCTGCAGCAATCTTTGGGCGTCACGACGGTCTTCGTCACCCACGACCAGGCCGAGGCGCTGGCCATGGCCGACCGGATGGCGGTGATGGATTCCGGCCGGATCCGGCAGATCGGCACGCCGCGCGAGGTGTTCCAGCGCCCGGCCAACACGTTCGTCGCCAACTTCATCGGGGCGACGCCGATGAATCTGCTCGACGCCCAGGTGCTGTCGGGTCGCCTCGACCTCGGCGGCGTCAGCGTGCCGGTGCCGCCGGAGTTCTCCGGCGTCGCGGAGGGCGAGAAGGTCGTGTACGGGCTGCGACCGGAGTACCTCTCGTACTCGGCCACGCAGTCGCCCGATGCCATCGAGGGCACGGTGGCCACAGTGGAGAACCTGGGCGTCAATGTCCTGATCGCGGTGGATGCCGGTGAGCAGTCACTGCGTGCCGTGGTGCCCGAGGCCGACGAGCCGGCGCTGGGCAGTACGGCGTGGCTGACCCCGGCGCCCGGGCGAACGCTGCTCTACCGCGGCGACGACGGCGAGCTGATCGATTCGTGACCCAGCTCGCCGGTTTCGATGGACAGTGGACGCCGGATGATCGGGCCGACTCGGTCTGGCATTACCTGCCGTTCGAGGTGCCGCTCGGCTGCCCCGGCGTGCGCATCGAGCTGGCGTATGACCGCGCGGCCGGCGTGCTCGATCTCGGCCTCATCGATCCGGACGGGTGGCGGGGCTGGTCCGGTGGCGCCCGCGACCAGATCCTGATCGGCCCGGACGCGGCCACGCCGGGTTACCTGAACCGGGGCCTGCCGGCTGGGCAGTGGAAGGTGGTGCTGGGCCTGCACCGGCTGGCGGCCACCGGCGTCGGGTACCGGCTCAGTGTCTCGGCTGAAGCGGTGGCGGTGGCGCCGCCTACACCGGTCCCGGTGCCGGCGCGCCGGCCGCGGCGCGTATTGCCGAGCGTCGACGGGTTGACGTGGCTGGCCGGCGACCTGCACGCCCATACCCTGCATTCCGACGGCGTGCTCTCGATCGAGGAACTGGCCGCGCTCGCAGTCGGCAACGGCCTGGACTTCCTGGCCGTCACCGACCACAACACGGTCAGCCACCACGAGTTCCTGCCGGCGGCCACCGCCCGGTACGGCATCGACCTGCTGCCCGGGCAGGAGGTGACCACCGCCGACGGGCATGCCAACGCGTTCGGCGACATCGGCTGGATCGACTTCCGCCAGCCGGCCGACACCTGGGTGGCCGAGGTCGCGCGGCGGGGCGGATCGCTGTCGATCAACCACCCGTCGCGCGGGGACTGCTCCTGGCGACACCCGCTACGCGCAATGCCTCCGCTGGCCGAGCTCTGGCACTCGTCCTGGCTCGATCGGCGCGACGGTGGGCCACTGGCCTGGTGGCTGGCGGCGGGGCGGCCCACCCCCGTCGGCGGCAGTGACTGGCACCGGCCGGGCACCGATGCGGCGCCGGGCACCCCGACCACCTGGGTAGCGTGCGCCGACGGCGATGTGCTCGGCGGCCTGGCCGCCGGTCGCACTGCGATCAGCGCCGCTTACGACGCACCGGTGCTGCTGCGGGCGGGTGACGAGCTGGTCGCGATCGACGCCGACGCGGCAATGCTGGTTTGTCCCGACGGCCGACGCAGTCCAGTACGTGGTGAACGCGCGCACTTCGTCGGTCATCCCGACGCGCACCTGCTTGAACTGGACGACCGCACGGTCGTGTCCATCGCCGCCTGAGGGGAACGCTGCACATGCACGACGACCACGGGCTCATCGAGGGACGACTGGCCCGCATGCTCCAGCGGATCGGCGACGCCGTGTACTCCGACCGGGCGCCGGTGGAGCTGGCGCGCTGGGACGTGCCGGGTGAGCCGGTGCCCATCGCCGAGGGGCTGGCCGCTGCGTACACGCCGGTGCAGGTGGGTGAGCGGTGGGGTCCGCCATGGGGCACGACCTGGTTCCGGCTGCGCGGGGCCGTCCCGCGGGAGTGGGCCGGGCGCACCGTCGAAGTCGTGCTGGACCTGGGCTTCGACGTGCTGCGAACCGGTTTCCACGTCGAAGGACTGGTGTACGACCAGGCCGGCCAGCCGGTGAAGGGCCTCAACCCGCGCAGTCAGTGGATCCGCATCGGCGGGAAGGCGGTCGAGGGCGGCGAGCCGGTAGACCTGTACGTCGAGGCGGCGTCGAACCCGTTGTTGCTCGGCGGCGGAGGGTTCGACTTCCGGCCGTCACCGCTCGGGGATCCCGCGACGGCGGGGGACGAGCCGATGTACCGCGTGGTGCGGGCCGACCTCGCGGTCTTCGAGACCGACGTATGGGAGCTGCAGCAGGACCTGGAGGTGCTGGGCCAGCTCGAAGCCGAACTCGACCTCTCCGACGCCCGGCGGTGGGAGATCCTGCACGCGGTCGACCGGGCGCTGGACCGCGTGGACACGGCGGCGATCGCGACGACGGTCGCTGACGCGCGGGCCGAACTCGTCGACGTACTCGCCGCGCCGGCCCGGGCCAGCGCGCATCGCATCAGCGCGGTCGGCCACGCCCACATCGACTCGGCCTGGCTGTGGCCGGTGCGTGAGGCAGTGCGCAAGGTGGCCCGCACCGCGTCGAACGCCACCGCGCTGATGGCCGAGTATCCCGAGCTGATCTACGCGATGTCGTCGGCGCAGCAGTTCGCCTGGCTCAAGGAGCACCGGCCGGAGGTGTACGCGAAAGTGCGCGAGTGGGTGAGCCAAGGGCGCTTCGTCCCGGTCGGCGGGATGTGGGTCGAGTCCGACACCAACATGCCCGGTGGAGAGGCGTTGGCCCGGCAGTTCAGCCACGGCAAGCGGTTCTTCCTCGACGAATTCGGCGTCGAGACGCGGGAAGTGTGGCTGCCCGACTCGTTCGGCTACTCGGCCGCGCTGCCGCAGCTGATCGAGCTGTCGGGCTCGAGCTGGTTCCTGACCCAGAAGATCTCGTGGAACAAGACCAACCGGTTTCCGCACCATTCGTTCCAGTGGGAAGGCTTGGACGGCACCCGCATCTTCACTCACTTCCCGCCCGCCGACACGTATGGCTCCGAGGTGTCGGGCGCGGAAGTCGCGCACGCCGCCCGCAACTTCTCCGACAAGGGCGCGGCCAGCTCGTCGCTGCTGCCTTTCGGTTGGGGCGACGGCGGTGGCGGGCCGACCCGCGAGATGCTGGCGCGCGCGACCCGCTTGCAGGATCTGGACGGTTCGGCCCGCGTCCAGATAGAGGCGCCGGCGCACTTCTTCGCTCGGGCGGCGGCCGAGTACGCCGACGCGCCGGTGTGGGTGGGCGAGCTGTACCTCGAGATGCATCGCGGCACGTACACGTCACAGGCCCGCACCAAGCAGGGCAACCGGCGCAGCGAGCACCTGCTGCGGGAGGCCGAGCTGTGGTGCGCGACGGCGGCAGTCCGCACCGGCGCCGTTTACCCGTACGCGACGCTGGACCGGATCTGGCAGCTCGTCCTGTTGCAGCAGTTCCACGACATCCTGCCCGGCTCGTCGATCCATTGGGTCCATCGCGAGGCGGTCGCCAACTATGCGGCCGTCGCCGACGAGTTGGACGAGTTGATCGCGTCAGCCCAACGCGCGCTGGCCGGTAGTGGCTCTGTCCGCGTGTTGTTCAACGCCGGCCCCCATGCCCGCGACGGCGTGCCGGCACTGGGCGCGGCGGCGGTCGCGGTGCCCGCATCTGTCGAGCCGGTGCGCGACGGTGACGGCTGGCGGCTGGAGAATGAACTGCTGCGGGTGCGCATCGACGGCCGCGGGCTGATCAGCTCCGTCTACGACCTCGCGGCCGGGCGCGAAGCGCTGGCGCCCGGCAGCGTCGGCAACCTGCTCCAGTTGCATCCGGACACTCCGGTGCTCTTCGACGCCTGGGACATCGACAGCTACTACCGCAATACCCACACTGACCTGGTCGATGCCGAATCGGTCGAAGCGGTCGACGGCGGGGTGCGCGTAGTGCGCCGGTTCGGGGATTCGACGATCAGCCAGGTGCTGGCGTTGCCCAGTGCCGGCAAGCGCCTCGACATCGACACCGACGTCGATTGGCACGAGTCCGAGAAGCTGCTGAAGGCCGGCTTCGACCTCGACGTGACAACCGAGCGGTCAGCCGCCGAGATCCAGTTCGGGCACGTGTACCGGCCCACGCACCGCAACACCAGTTGGGACGCAGCCAAGTTCGAGATCTGCGCGCACCGATGGGTGCAGGTGGGCGAACCGGGCTACGGAGTGGCCGTGGTCAACGACTCGACGTACGGGCACGACGTCACGCGACGGCCGCGCGACGGCGGCGGCAGCACGACGCTGGTCCGGCTGTCGCTGCTGCGGGCGCCGCGCTCGCCCGATCCGGTGGCTGATCAGGGCCGGCACCGGCTGCGCTACTCGCTCGTACCCGGCGCGCAGATCATCGACGCGGTGCGCGCGGGGTACGCGCTCAACCTGCCGCTACGTGCGCTGTCCGGTTCGGTCGACCGGGTCGAGCCGCTTGTCACCGTCGACAACGACGGCGTGGTCGTCGAGTCGGTGAAGCTGGCGGACGATGGATCCGGCGATGTCGTCGTGCGACTTTACGAAGGCCTCGGCGCACGGGCGAAGGCTCGAGTGGGCACCCGATTCGAGCACGCTGGTGTGCACCCGGTCGACCTGCTCGAACGGCCGCGCGACGAATCCGCGATCGCGCCGGATGGCGACGGAGTCGCGCTCGAGCTGCGCCCGTTCCAGATAGTCACACTGAGATTTGCGAGGCCGTCATGACCTGGACTGTCCCCACGCCGAACCCCATCGACGGGCCGCTCAACGGTCCCGACCGGCCGATCCTCGAGGGTTACCTGGGCTGGCAGCGCAGCACGTTGCTCAACATCTGCGCTGGCCTGAGCGCCGAGCAGCTTGCGACCCGGCCGGTGCCGACGTCGAACCTGTCATTGCTCGGCCTGATCCGGCATCTGGCCAAGGTCGAACGCATCTGGCTCCGGCAGCGCGCGGCCTGCGAAGCAGTCGAAGGTATGTATGACCCTGCGCGCGGCAAGGACGCCGACTTCGACGACCTCGATCCGGCCGAGGCCCCGGCCGCGTTCGAGCGCTTGCACGACGAGTGGCGCCTGGCCGATGCCGCGGTGGCCGACCTGGACTTCGACGACACGTTCGATGTTCGCGGCGAGACGTTCTCGTTGCGCATGACCTACGTCCACCTGATCGGCGAGTACGCCCGCCACAACGGCCACGCCGATCTGCTGCGCGAAGCCATCGACGGAACCACCGCCCGCTAGCTGCTAGCTGGCGGCTGCCGGAGTTCTTGCTGAAGCTCGATCTCGTCGCGCAGCGCAATCCCGTACGCACCGAGCAGCGGGATTTGTGGCTTGAGAGTCTGGCGGGCCCGATCGGTCGCGCCGCGCCGGAGCTCGGCGATGCGAAACCCTCGGCGTTGATAGAACCGCAACGCGTCGACGTTGTCGTTCGTAGTCGTCACGGTGTACAAGCTGCAACCGCCAGTGGTGGCCACGGCCGCGACTTCGGCGACCAGCGCTGTACCGATACCCTGCCAACTCCGAGCCGCGTGCAGGGTGAGGATCTCGCAAGTGGACGCGGTGATGATGTACGTCAGGACGCCGACGACCGCACCGTTCTCCTCGACGACCACGGCCGGATGCCGGGCGCAGTCGACCAGCTCGTCGCGGCGAGCGACCACGGAGCTGCCCCGTTGCTCGAGAAATGCCAACGACGCCGAGTTGTGCCGCTCGAGTCCGCGGACGATCATTGTGACGTCGTGTGGGTTCGCATGTCGAACCCGGTGTGTTGGCGCCCCCACCGGATGCCTTGCCGGTACCGAATATCGACGCCTTCAATGTGCACCGAGCCAGGCCGGTGCGGAGTTATGGCAATGAGGACGTTGACGTAACCAGGTCCGAGCCGCTCGGGTCCGGCCCGAAACCGCGTGAAGTTGGGACAGCTACCTTTGGCGTGTTCAGCCGAACCGAACCCGCCGTTGGCAGAGAGACCGCTGCAGAGCCAGAAGCTGATGTCGGCATGGGCCGCGTTTTCCCGCGGCTTGCGCACTGGAGGCGTCGTCGGTTCGACCAGCTGGGCCATCGCAACCTGCCTTCAGCGCACTTGTCGCGAAGCGTGCACTGATCGTCGACCGGCCGCAACTAACGATGGCACCACGGCGTCAGATCCGGTCCGGTCGCGGGTAAACCGAGGACATGGCTACGACGAAGCAACGAGCAGCGGCGAAACGAAACGTGAGCAAGGCTCAGCAGGGCGCCAAATCGAAGCGGTCGTTGGCGAACCTGCCGAAGGCGACGAAGACGGCGCTGGGCAAGCAGGGCGCCGCGGTCGCGCAGCGCAAGCGCACCGGCGGCAGTTCGCCCAAGACCCGGGCCGAGCTGTACGAGCTCGCCAAGAAGCGCGACCTGCCGGGCCGGTCGAAGATGGGCCGCGACGAGCTGGCCCGAGCGCTGCACGTGAAGTAACCGGCGGTCGTGCAACTTCCGGAGGCCTGAGCCAGCCAGAAGCTGCACAATCGCGGAAACGGGCGTCATCCGACCGACAGGATCTCTGAATCGCAAGATTATCTTTGCAAAATTAATCTTGCGGTTTACCGTGAGGCGATGGACCTCCCGGAGTGGTTCGACCCGACCCGCGACGCGATGCTGACGCCCAAGGCGTTGCGTGGCTTGACCCACCCGTTGCGGTTGCGGTTGCTGCAACTGTTGCAGCAGGAGGGTCCGGCGACCGCGTCGTCGCTGGCGGCGCTCATCGAGCAGTCCAGTGGCGTCGCCAGCTATCACCTGCGGGTGCTGGCGGAGCACGGGTTCATCGTCGAGGACACCGAGCGCGGCACCGGCCGCGACCGGTGGTGGCGGGCCGTGCACCGCGAGACCTCGTTCACGTTCCGGATGCCCGAGGATCCCGGCGACGCCGAATCGGTCGAGGACGCCGAAGTATTCCTGCGCCTGCTGGCCGACCAGGCGTACCGGCGGGTCATCGGCTATGTCGACAGCCTGGCAGCGCGGCGCGAGGAACTGCCGGATCTGCCGTGGCAGATGAACGAATGGCCGATCCGGCTGAGCGTCGAAGAGGCGCGTGAGCTCGCGGCCGAGATGCACGAGTTGGTCCTGAAGTACCGGCGCGAACCGGGCGACCCCGACCCGCGGCCGGGCACGCTTCGGGGCGTTCTGCAGTTCCAGATGTTGCCCGACGAACCCGCTCGGACGCAGCCGTGACCGCCGTCGCTATGGACGCGCCCGCCGCCCGTCGGCGGGCTCCGATGTACGGCCTGCTGACCGCGTACCTGGTCTCCGAGATCGGGACGGCGATGTCGGCGCTGGCCATTCCGTGGCTGGTGCTGACGACGACCGGCAGCGCGGCCCAGACCGGTCTCGTCGGGTTCGCCGAGATGGCGCCGTACGTGTTGTTCCAGGCGACGGCCGGCCCGCTTGCCGATCGGATGGGGCTGCGACGGGCGTGCGCGAGCGGCAACGCCGTGGCCGCGGTGATCGTCTGTGCGATCCCGGCGCTGTACGCCGCGGGTGCATTGCAGCTGGGGACGCTCCTCGCCCTCGTCGCGATAGCCGGCGCAACCCGCGGCGTCTCTGACGCCGCCGCGAGCCCACTGGTCCCCGGCACGGCAACCCTCGGCGAGGTCGGTATGGAGCGGGCCGCCGGCCTGTTCTCGGCCGCCAACCGCGGCGGACTGCTGCTCGGCATGCCGCTGTCGGGGTTGCTCATCGGCTTGACGAACGCCCCGACCGTGGTGCTCGTCGACGGCGTGACGTTCGCGGTGGCCGCGGTGCTCATCGCTGCGCTCGTGCCGACGTCGGCCCAGCCCGCCGTTGATACCGAGGCGCCGATGACTCCGCGCCGGTACGCCGCCGACCTCGGCGAAGGGCTGCGGTTCCTGCGCCGCGACCGACTGCTGCTCGGCATCGTCACCATGATCGCGGTGACGAATCTGCTCGACCAGGCCTGGCTCTCGGTACTGCTCCCGGTTTGGGTCCGCTCGCGCCTGCACAATCCGACGGCGCTCGGGTTCGTCGGCGGCGCATCGGGCCTGGGCGCGCTGGCGGGTGTGTTGGTGGGCGCCTGGCTGGGGCACCACCTGCCTCGGCGCATCACGTACGCGGTCGGCTTCCTCTTCGCCGGCGCGCCACCGTTTGCTGCGCTCGCCTTCGCCGACACGCTGCCACCGGTCATCGCTGTCTGTGTCGTATCCGGCCTGGCCGGCGGGATGCTCAACCCGATCAACGGCGCCGTCTGCTATGAACGCATCCCACCCGCGTTGCAGGCGCGGGTGCTGGGCGCGGTGAAGTCCAGCGCCTGGATCGGCATCCCGATCGGTTCGCTCGTCGGCGGTGGGCTGACCAGCGCGATCGGCCTGCGCCCGACCCTGCTCGTCACCGGCGGCGTCATGCTCGTCACGACCCTGGCGCCATTCGTCTTCCCGGCGTGGCGCGACATGAACCGAGTGCCCGATGCTGCTCCGGCCCTTGATAGCGCAACGCCGGCCGAGCCTGAGGTTGCACAATCGAGGATGTGAAGGTCGCCGTCCTGTCCGACACCCATGCGCCGCGGCACTGGAAGGCCTGCCCGCCCGCGGTCGCGGCCAACCTGGACGGCGTCGACGTGATCCTGCACGCCGGCGACGTCTGCACGCCCGACGTACTCGACGAACTGTCCTCGTGGGCACTAGTGCACGCAGTACGCGGCAACAACGACGGCGTCGACGTGGCGCAGTGGGGCGCCCCGGACATCGCCCACCTCGATCTCGGCGGACTCGCGGTCGCGATGGTCCATGACAGCGGCGCTGCGGACGGCCGGGCGCGGCGGCTGCGCCGGATGTTCCCCGACGCTGCGTTGGTCGTCTTCGGGCACTCGCACATCCCGCTCAACGAAGTCCACGACGGCCAGCGGATTTTCAATCCGGGATCGCCCACCGACCGGCGCCGGCAGCCGCGCGGCACGATGGGGTTGCTCGAGATCAGCGCCGGCCAGGTCACGTCGGCCGAGATCATCCCCGTCACCTGATGCGCTTTCATGATCAGGATGTGAGATTTCCGTGTGATACTCCTTGAGTGGCCGCGCTCCGTGCGTCCGCGGAGTCTGGGGCGGTACGCGGTCGGCTGACACGGATTGCCGTGTTGGCCGCAACAATGCTGGCCTTGTGGTGCGCCACCACCGCACACTCGTCGGCCCTCCCGCCGCCCACCGTCGTCCAGTCCTACCCGGGCACCCTCGCACTCGCCGGCACCCAGGTCCTGCTCAACGGCGCCGGCTTCGCGTCCGGCGCCGCGGTGACCTTCGCGTGGGACGCCACCGGCATCCCGTCCGGTGACGCACCGGCTACTGCCGACGCGGGCGGCGGCTTCTTCTTCCAGCCCGTCACCGTGCCGGCCGCATTCCCGCCCGGACCGCATGCCGTGACCGCCTGCCCGGTGCTTCCGGGAACCTGCGCGGCGGCGCTGACGATCGAGGTCGGCCCCGAGCTGTCAACGACGGCCAGCCAGCCTGTGCAGCGCGGCGACACGATCACGATCACCGTGGCGGGCTTGCAGGGCGGGCACACCCCGCTGTTCGGCTGGAACGGGACGTTTGCCACCGGGACGCCCGCAACCGTCCCGGACCTGCCGTCCTTCGACACCGCCACCACGGTGCCCGCCGCCGCCCCCGCGGACAGCGAATTCGGCGTGTGCCAGGAGCAGGCGCCCGGCAGCGGCGTGTGCACGCCGGGCACGGTCGGGACGCTGGCAATCGCCGTGGCCCTGCCCACCCCGCCGCCACCAACGCCATCGGTGCCCGCCCCCGTCGTGCCGGTAGCGCCGTCGTCGTCAGGACCGGTGATTGCCGCGGTCTTCCCGCCGGCGACGGCCGCACCGACACCCTCGGCCACTGCGACCCCGAAGCCGACGCCGACGCCCGCGCCCATCGTCGAGCCGTCGCCGACCTCGACTGCGGCGCCCGCCCCGCTTGTCGCCGCGCCGAAACCATCCAGCCAGCCGATCGCGGCGAAGGCGGCGGCCCTCTTCACGCCAAAGGCGACCGTCCACCTCGAGGTTGCCGCCTTCGCCATCCTGACCATGGTCGGTGGCGGAGGGATGCTGCGCGGAGTTGCCGGGCTGGCGTTGCCCGGTGTCGTGGCCGCGGGGTCGGCCGGAGCAGTCACGGCCGGTGGGTCCGGTGGCCCGCGCGCCGGCAAGGCGTCCGGCGCCAAGGTGAAGAAGTTGAAGAGCGCCCGTGGCCGCGGCTCGGCCGGGGACGATTCGCGGTCCTGGCGCTGGCCGGGCACGGCCCGGGTGGACACGGCCTCGCTCGCCCTGCCGGTCCGCGCCGGGCCGCTGTCACCTCTGCTCGCTCGCGTCTTGATCGACAGCTCCTACCTCCGGGCCATGCTCGGATCGGCCTCGTTGCTCCTTCCGCTCGTCGGTGTCGTCCTCGGGGCGCTGGCCGCACTGAACACCCACGGCCAAGCGCTGCCGCCGACGGTCGGACTGCTGACCGCGCTGGCCGTGCTCGGTGTCTTCGACGCATTCGCCGGCTTCGTCGGCGGAACGGTGTTCATCGTCGGCGTGGCCGCCGCGGGCGGCTTCGGCTCGGCGGCCAGCATCCGCACCATGCTGGGCCTGGGCGTGGTGTGGTTCGCGGTACCGCTCATCGCGGGCGCGGCCCGACCCTTGCGCCGGCACCCGGGTCAGACCGTCGCCGACCGCCGGCAACGATTGGGCGACTTCGTCATCGCCTCGCTCATCGGATTCTGGGCCATCCAGAAGATGATCAGTGCGCTGCCGGGCTTGGCCCAACAGCCGCTGCCCGTCGCCCGTGATGCGACCGCGATCGCCTTCGTCGTACTGGCGGCCAGCGTGCTGCGGATCGCAATGGAAGGCGCGGCCAGCCGGTGGTATCCCGGACGGCTGGCACAGGTGCAGCCCGCGGCGGTGCCGTTCTCGGGCGTCGCCCAGCGCATTGCCGCCGCCTTCCTGCGCACCGGCATCTTCGTGTTCGTCGCCATCGCGTTCACCGGCAACCACTGGCAGCTGTGGGCGACGGGGCTGCTGTTCCTGGCCCCCCAGGTGTTGTCCATCTACGAAGGCAAGTTCGCCAACTCCAGCCGGCTCTATCGCTGGCTGCCGCGCGGCATCCTGAAGACCGTCGTCATGCTGTTCGTCGGCACTGCGTTGGGCACGCTCGTGCTGCGTCTGGTCGAACACTCCGCCAACGCCGCGCTGAACGCGTTCGTGCTGCTGGCCGCGGCCAGCCTGGCGTTGGCGGTGCTGAGTGTGTTCGGCCGCGAGGGCGACGAACCCGAGGAAGGCTGGCTGCGCTGGCTCGGCGGCGTCGGCGTGCTCGGCGTCGGGGTGCTGTTCGTGCTCGGCTTCCTGGGCTGAGCCAACCGGTCACTCGCTAGCCCGTTCGGGCGTCGCCCGGAGCAGGGCCGCCATCTCGGGCAGGTCGAAGAACTCGGCGATCTCGTTGGCGGTACGGCCACCGCCGTCGGGGTCGGCACCGGCGGCAAGCAGCGCGGCCACGCTTTCGGCCGAGCGGCGGAACACGGCGGCTCCCAGCGCCGTCTGGCCCCGGTCGTTGACGCGGGCGGTGTCGGCGCCGCGCTCGAGCAACGCGCGAACCGTCTCCAGGTGGTCGTGATAGGCCGCCAGGATCAGCAGCGAATCCCCAGCAGCGCTGGTGAGGTTGACGGGCACGCCGGCGTCGATGGCCGCGGCGAGTTGCTCGGTGGCGCCGTCGCGGGCCAGGTCGAGCAGGCTGCGCAGAAATTCGAGCTCGTCGGTGCTCAGCTGCTCTGGCATGCCGGAATTGTAGGACGTTGTCCGGCAAGACTTGACTGTGTCCACTCATGCGACGAAGGTGGAGCTGTGCGTTCAGCAGCGCAAGACCTGCGTGGCCGGGGGTTGCGGGTCACCTCGCAACGCCAGGCCGTGCTGGGCGTGTTAGCCGAGAATCCGCATGCCACCGCCGCGGAACTCGCCGCCGTGATCTCCGCCGATGGGCCGAACGCCGGGATGTCCAAGCAGGGCCTGTACAACGTCCTCGATGACCTCACGCGGGTCGGCCTGGTGCGCTGCATCGAACCGGCTCGCTCGCCCGCGCGTTACGAGCTGCGGGTCGGCGACAATCACCATCACGTCGTCTGCCGTTCGTGCGGACGTATGGAAGACATCGACTGCGCGGTGGGCGAAGCGCCGTGCCTCGAGCCCGCCGCGGCTACCGGATTCGCTATCGACGAAGCAGAAGTGACCTGGTGGGGGTTGTGCGGCAGCTGCCAGCAGGTCGCAACCGACTCGCCATCCGCGCCAGGGGCGCCCGAAGACCGTCCAACGAACAGCTGACAAGAGGAGAGCTCATGACTGACGTAGCGTCGCAAGGAAGCCAGCAGGACGACGAGCGCCCGGTGCTGACCAACCGCCAGGGCCACGCTGTCTACGACAACCAGAACCAGCGCACCGTCGGTTCGCGCGGGCCGGCGACGCTGGAGAACTACCAGTTCCTGGAGAAGATCAGCCACTTCGACCGCGAGCGGATCCCGGAGCGGGTCGTGCACGCCCGCGGCACCACCGCGTTCGGCTACTTCGAGGCGTACGGCGCGTGGGGCGACGAGCCGATCTCGACCTACACGCGGGCGAAACTCTTCCAGGACAAGGGCAAGCGCACCGAACTGGCGATCCGGTTCTCAACGGTCGCCGGTGGCCGTGACTCGTCCGAACTCGTTCGCGACCCGCGCGGCTTCGCGGTGAAGTTCTACACCGAGGACGGCAACTGGGACCTCGTCGGCAACAACCTCGCCGTGTTCTTCATCCGTGACGCGATCAAGTTCCCGGACTTCATCCACTCGCAGAAGCCCGACCCGGTGACGTTCGAGCGCCAGGTCGCCAACCGTGTCTTCGACTTCATCAGTCAGTCCCCGGAGGCGTTGCACATGGTGACGATGGTGTTCAGCCCGCGTGGCATCCCGTCGTCCTACCGCACGATGCAGGGCTTCGGCGTCAACACCTACAAGTGGGTCAATGCGCAGGGCGACACCAAGTTGGTCAAGTACCACTGGATCCCGAAGCAGGGCGTCAAGTCGCTGACCGCCGACCAGGCGGCCGAGATCCAGGCCACCGAGCTCGGCTACCACACCAAGGACCTCTACACGGCGATCGAGCGCGGTGACTACCCGGAGTGGGAGTTGCAGGTCCAGATGATGGACGACAACGACCATCCAGAGCTGGACTTCGACCCGCTCGACGACACGAAGACGTGGCCGGAGAACGACTTCCCGCTCAAGCCCGTCGGCCGGATGGTGCTGGACCGCGCGCCTGAGAACATCTTCGCCGAGAACGAGCAGATCGCGTTCGGCACCGGCGTGCTGGTCGACGGCCTGGACTTCAGCGACGACAAGATGCTGGTCGGGCGCACGTTCAGCTACAGCGACACCCAGCGCTACCGCGTCGGGCCGAACTACCTGCAGCTGCCGGTGAACTCGGCCAAGAACGCCCGCGTGCACACCAACCAGCGCGACGGCCAGATGACGTACTACGTCGATAGCGCCGGCACCAACCCGCACGTCAACTACGAACCGTCGATCACTGGCGGATTGCGCGAGGGGCAGGCCCCGGCTCATGACGAGCAGGGTCCGGTCATCAGCGGCCGGCTGACCCGCAAGCGGATCGAGCGCACCGACGACTACACCCAGGCCGGGCAGCGCTACCTGCTGTCGGAGAAGTGGGAGCAGGACGACCTGGTCAACAACCTGGTCGGGGCACTGGGCCAGTGCGACCGCCCGATCCAGGAGCGGATGGTCTGGCACCTGTTCATGTGTGAGGACGAGCTCGGCCGTCGGGTCGGGGAGGGCCTGGGCATCGGTGCCGACGACGTGCGCAGCCTGCCGCCGCTGCAGTCGCAGACGCTGTCGGATGCCGAGAAGGAGCGGGCAGCCAACCTCGGCAAGAACGGCTCGCGCGATGTCACCGGGCTGGTCATGACCCACTGCGTCCCGAACGAGAACACCGTCGTCTGATCGACGCCGAACGGCTGACGGGCGCCTCGCGGTTGTGGGGCGCCCGTCGGCATTTCAGTCGGGCGTGGTGCTCGGCACCCGGGCGAGCCAGGCGTGGTAGGCCGACGCGTACGGCTCGGCGCCGGCCTCCAATGCCGCCCGCCGGTCGTCGCAGCTGCGCCGGGCCAACGTGATGATCTCGGCCGGGTAGTCGTAGCGCACCTGGTGCTCGACGAACTCGTCCTCGTCGTCGACGTACACGGTGCCGTCCCACAGGCGCACGACGTCGAGGTCCAGATCGACGACGGTCACCTCCGCGCCGTCAGCGCTCCATACCGCCGGAGCGGCGATGTCGATGTACACCTCGCAGTGGGCGCGCACGTCCTTGTCGACATCGGCGTTGAACGCGGCCGTCCACGGTTGCCCCCGCGGTATGAGCAGCACGCTCGGAAAGTCGAAGATCACCTCGGTGCCCGGCTTGCTCATCCGCAGGCCGGTCGGGCCGCCGAGCCACACGCCGTGCTCGTCGTCGCCCAGCCGGAGCAGATCCATCGTCCAGTGCTGATGCCCGCCCCACTTGGTGAACTTCATCCGCACCACGGGCAGGGCGGCGTTCGCGGGCACGTCCTGCAGCGTAATCGGAGCGTTGCCGCGTCGGCCCATCATCGGAGCTCGTCAGATCGGGACGAGCTCGTGGGTTCGGTTGCGGCGGGGGGTTTGGGTGGGGTCGATCCAGGGTGGTGGGGTCCAGTGTGGGGTGCCGTTGGTCATGGTGCAGGTCCAGCCGAGGGTGGGGTGTTCGCGGTGGTGGTAGCCGCAGAGCAGGGTGCCGTCGTCGACGGAGGTGCGTCTGGTTATCGAGTAGTCGGTGATGTGGTGGGCTTGGCACCAGGCTGGCCCGACCGAACATCCGGGGAATGAGCAGCCTTGGTCGCGGGCGATCATGGCTAGGCGTTGGCCTTCGGTGAAGATGCGGTGGGCCTCGCCGTAGGCCGCGATCTCCCGGGTTTTCGTCAGGACGACGGGCATCACTCTCGAATCGCCGGCCAGGCTCAACGCCTGCTCAACGGAGATCAACGCGCCGTGCCCGGTCGTGACTAGCCCAGTCTTCGTTTCGGCTTGCTGGTCGGTCATGGTGAGGACGATGGTGGCGGCGACACCGTTACAGGCCGGGAGTTCACCGGAGCGCAGCAGGGCCAACAGCGCGTCCTGCAGCCCGTCGTGGCGGCGCTGCCCGGGGGTGCGGGGATCGCGGGTCCCGTCCTCGGAGGCCGCGGGTTTGGCCACCGAGTCCAGGACCGCGAGGAGGGCTTCGGCGCAGATCGCGGTCACCTCGGCCTCGAGGTGGGCGGAGCCGTCGCGGCGCTGCCGGATGGTGAGGTCACGGCGACGCTGGCGGTCGCGTTCCTCGGTCAACGTGCCGTCGGGGTCCAGGGTGTCGAGGACCCGCCGCGCGACCTGCTTGAGCAGGGCCGGGTCCAGTTGGGCGGCTTGTTCGAGGAGGAACTGTTGCACCCACTCCTCGTGCTCGGCCTGCACCGCCGCTGGCAAAGCATCAACGGTCGCGGTCACGATCCGGGCATGGGTCGAGGAGATCGTCCCGGCGGCTTGGGCGGCGGCGACCGGCGCGAACACCGGCGGCAGTACTTGTCCGGTCAGCCCGCGCCGCGGTCCCAGATCGGCAGCGGCACGCATCCGGCCCGTCGCCTCGGATGGGGCGATCCGCAACAACTGGGTGAGCAGTGTGGCGGTGTTGCGGCAGGCGTGCTCGTGCGCCAAGCCCCGGGAGTCGATTTCGGCGATCAGCGCGTGATCCACGGTGGTCAGCCGCCGCTTCTGCACCTCCAGATCGCGCAGCACACTAAGCACGTCATCGCCCGGCAGGGTGCTCAGGTCGAGGCTCTGCAACTCGTCCATGACCGCGCTGAACCGGGCCACAACCGAGAAAGGACCCTCCTCGGAAGTCTTGTCGAACATGCGTTCAATATATCACCCGGCCCGGATAACCCGCAAGCACTTTCGCCTTGTCTGACAAGGCATTAAACGCGAGTTGATCACGAAACGTGGGTGCTGGGTGACCCACGGACAGCCGCCAGCCGGCGACCCAAACCGAGGCACAGCACAGCCCCCTCCGTCGCCGCCGCTTTTTCAAACCACAGCGATAGGTGACTCAACGGCGGCACCCGTGCGCCGAAAGCCGTCACCCAGCGGTAACAACCAGTGGCACCGGCAACGCCTCGGTCTCGCCGTCCACCAGCACCCGGACCGATCCGGCCACGCTGGTCCCGCCAGCCGGTACCGCACCACGCAACCACACGCGCACGGTCGCGCTGCCGTCCCGGCCGACGGCATAGCGCAACGACGTCCGGTCGACAGCGAACCCAGCCGGTGGGGTCACCAGCACCGTGCCCCGGGGCCGCTCTCGCGCGTCGAGCAGCACCTGCGCGACGTGCACCGTCGCCGTCAGCCACGCCGGATCAGCGGGCGCTTGTACCGCCGGCACGCTCACCGTGACCGGCGACGACAGCACGGGTAGCCCGGTTACCCGACTGATGATGGGCACGAGCCGCGACGCCACCTTCAGATGCCCCGCGACCGTCGGATGCACGGTGTCGGTGTAGTCGGCCGTGCTGTGCCGGTCCAGCCAGCCGTCGGTGTTGACGAAGACGATCCGGGGATCGCCGAGCTCGGCCACGTCGGATGCGATCACGGCCGCGTGCCGCCCGATCAGCGGCTCCATCGCGAAGATCCAGGCGTGTGGCGTAGCGGCCCGCACCTCGCGCAGATAGTTGAGGTATGCCGGCGCGAATTCCGCGTCGGTGGGCACGCTGTCGTTCGAGCCTTGCAGCAGGACGACGATGTCGGGTTCGAACGCCGAGTCGGCGACCGAACCCTGGAAGTTGTCGGGGAACGACTCCGGCGCGGTCGGCACGTTGCCGACCCCGACGCGCATGACCCCCTGCTTGCCGAACCCGACCTGCTGGATATCGGCGTGCAGCGCCCGCCCGGTGACGCTGGCGTATGTCCGGGTGCCGTCAGCCCCGTCGGGCGTCAACGGATCGCCCAGCGCGCGGATGCCCTCGGTGATCGAGTCGCCATAGAAGGCCATCCGTACGGAGGCCGGTCGGGGCGGCGCGAGCAATCGCCCATCCGGGGCGAGGCGGAAACCCCGAAGGATGACGGCGTCGTTCAGCGGCGGCAGCCAGCGGTTGGTGACCTGGTCAGTGTCCTTGACGTCGATGCGGATGGAGTGCGGGCCCGGTCGCAGTCCGGCCGGTGCGAGTTCGATCTCGGGCCGGTCGACCGTCACCAGCGTTTCCGGGCCGCCATCGACGGTCACCCAAAGTTCCGGAGCCACCGTGATGGTGCTGACGTCGAACAGCCCGGTCAACTCGCGTCCGGTGAAGCGCAGCCGCACCAGTGAAGCCGAGTTGACGGTCGCGGCTTCGGTGCCGTTGTAGTGCCGTTCCCACCGTCCGACAAAACCAAGCCGCGGATCGCTGGCCGGCACCACTGTCCCGGCGCGGGCTGCGGGACTCGCCGGCAGGAAAGGACTCGCCGTCGCTCCGCCACCCGTCGTCAGCGTCGTCAGTACGAGCGCAGCGAATCCAGCCGCAACCGCCCCCACTCGCTTCATGGCGGCCGCCGGTCAGCGGTGCGAAGAGAGCGTGATGATCTGCGCGGTGCCCGGTGCGACGGTGGCCGTCGCCGAGGCGCCGTGCACGGCCACCGGCGTCGTTTGGAACCGGCCGGTCGGTATGCCCGACGGGGTGACCGACCGTCCGCCCAGTGTGATCGCGGAGGCGTCGAGTGAACCCAGACCGCCCGGCGCCGAACTCTGCAGCGTCAGCGCCCGTCCGCTGCGGTAGGGCCGCGGCAGGTTGATGCTCACCGCGTCGGAGGTGCTGTCGGGCGAAGCGGGGTCCTGCACGTTGATCAACACAACGGTCAACGCCCCGTCGCGCGCTTGCACACCGTAGGCCCGCACCTTGCCCAGCTCACTGTCGGGCAGATCGAGGTCGACGAACCGGCCCTGCGGGACCTGGCGGAATGCCCACAGCCCGTAGTACAGCGGCGCGGCCGACAACTGGTTCGCGTCATAAGCCGCCTGGTCGGCAGCACAGAACGCGCCGTAGTAGCGGTACGAGATCGGGTAGTCGGCCGAGTCACGGGCTTTGAAATCGCCGCAGATCGCCTTGGTGTTGGTGTGGAACTGCACCCGGCTGATGCCGAGCTGGGTCGTCTGCAGCAGGTAGTCCAGCGACCAGAGCGACGTGGCGTACGCGTCGCTCACGCCCGGCTGCCCGCTGCAGGACGCGCTGTTCGTCTCGTTGATCACCGACGGAACCCGGTTGTCCAGCCGCGCCCCGACCGCCATGATCCCCTGGACCTTCGTCCTGGTCTTGAGATACGTCGTGTCCGACATCAGCGTGGCCAACTTCAACGTCGACGCTCCGCAGTGGCTGCCTGCGTAGTAGTGCGAGCTCAACTCTTCGAGCGTGCGCGCCGGGCTCGTCGAGGTGTCGGCTAGCGCAGCGGTGGCGAAGTTGTCGAGGACCGTGTTGGTCGACGACGTGTTGGCCGACGGGCCGACCATCTCGACGTGCACGCCGCGCACCGCCGCGGCGATCGCATCGCGGTAGCGCTTGAGCAGGTCGTAGTACTGCGCCGACGTCATCGTCGTGACGTTGTCGAACTCGTTGCCGACCTCGACCCCGATGAGGTCGCGGCCCAACGTCTGCTGGGCCGCCTTGACCTCGGCCACGGCCTGGTCGAACGCCACGGGCGGGGCCGGGTCCTTCGTCGCATCCTTCAGCAGGGACTGGTCGATGACTGCCTTCAGCGGCAGGCCGATCGTCACCTTCCAGCCCGAGTCGTCGAGCAGCCGCTTCAACTGATCGAGGTCAGATTGGTCGACGACCCCGCCGATGGCTTGCGGCGGCGCGGGTGCGTTGCGGTAGGCGCCGAACGTTGGCCAGACGAGGTCCATCGAGTAGCCACCGATGCGGATCACGCCGTGCCGGCCGAGCGTCTTGAGCCGGTTCGACAACAATGCCTTCGTGAGGAAGCCGTGGGCGAAGTCGGCCGACTCGACCGAGAACCCCTGGCTCGCGCCGGAAAGTTCCGCGTTGCTGCGATCTGTCGTGGCGGTCAAGTTGATGGCAGTCGACCCGGCCGTGTCGCCGACCGCGGCCGAACCGGTACCGATCGCCGCGGCTACGGACAGTGCCGCCGCCAGCGCCAGCGCTGTGGTTGAACGCAGCACCGACCGCCGCTGGCCGGGACGTGGATCACGCATGAGTCGACTCCTTCGTCGGGGTGGGCAGCCGGATGGCTACCGGTGGGGGCGCTGGCTGATCACTGCGGCCTCGCCGGCCGCGAGCGTGATCGTCAGCTGTTGGTGCTCGAGGTGTGTGACCTGCGGGCGGAAGCCGGGCCAGTTGCCGGCTGCGTCGACCTGCCGGCCGTCGACGCGTACACCGGCCGCGTCGAGCGTCTTACCGCTGCCGGTCGGGTCGTAGGGCGTCATCCGATCCACGAACGCCGTCGCCCCAGCTGCGCCGACCTGAAGCGTCACCGGCTGGTCGCTCTTGTTGATCAGGAACTGCCGACGATCGGCCGGGCCGCCGACCTGCCAGGCCTTGACCTGCGTCCCGGCCGGAGCCGGGACGGCGACCGGCCGTAACCCCGACTGACCCTGCGCGAACCGGCTGAACAGCAGCATCGCGTAGTACAGCGGGGCGGCCTGCGGCGCACCGATCGCCGCGGTCGGGTCGTAGTCGATCGCGTTGTAGTAGCCGTTGCCTTCCTCAGGCTTGAAGAACGCGTTGACCTCCGCGTTGTGGAAGTTCAGCCCGATCGCGCCGGTGCCACAGCTCGCGTTGGCGCCTGGCGCGTTGGGCGGCTGCGGGCAGGCAGTGTGGAACATCAGGTCCAGCGCATAGGTGGCGCTGGCGGCCACATTGCTCACGCCGTCGGCCCCGCGCCCCGCAGCCGTGTTCGTCTCCTCGAGTCGGTAGGCCAAGCCGTGCTTGGCCGCCTCCTGCGCGTGCACGTAGACTTGGTAATCCAGGCTGTCGAGGTGCTGGTCGGACAGCAGCGCGGTTGTCGACGGGCAGCGATACGGCTTGTTCGTGCAGGTGCGCGCGAGCGGGTAGAAGTGGTCGCTGGCGTAGGCGCCGAACACGCCAGCCCGGGCCTTCATCTGCGCCGCGTCGGTGTCGAGGATCTGCGGCCAGTTCCAGAAGTACCGCGTCGGCACGGTCCGGCCGTCGACCTGCTGCCAGGTGAGGATGTCCTCGCTGGTGTTGGGCACGATGATCGGCAGTGGCCCGGTGACGCTCGGGTCGGAGTACGTACGCAGGTCGCTGAGGTAGCGGTCGAAGTTGGAGCCGTACGACAGGTCAGGCTCGTTGCCGAGCTCGACGCCGACGACGTCGCGGCGGGCCGCGCCGGAGAACACCGGCTCGACACCCTGCGTCACGAACGCGTGCGCATGCGCCGGGCTCACGAACGGCCGCGACGCGCTGGGCGGTGACATCGCCGTGCCGAGCACCACGCCCCACGGTGGCGCCGCACCCGGCCGCGTGCGGCCGGCGTTGGCGGCGTCGAGGGTCGCGCGGATGTAGCGCAGATCCTCAGGAGTGATGACCTGATTGGTATTGGCCGCCGTGGGTTCGAACGGCATGACGTCCTGCGACGAACCGCCGATGCGCAGCACGCCCGTGCCGAGGTTGCGCAGCAGCCGCACGAACGCCGGTCGCGCGCTCGGGGCCATGTAGCGCTCGACGAGGGACCACTCGATGCTCAGGCCGACGAAGTGCGCCGGGATGGCGCCGCCGTCCGGATGGCCGGGCATCGTCACGCTCGGTGCCGGCTCCGGCCGGGCTGTCGGCCGCTGCGCCGGCAGGCAGGGCCAGCACCGCGCTCGCCGCGGCCGCAGTGACGATCGCTGCCGCCCGAACCCGGAAAGACCGCATGGCCACCTCTTCGTGAGGAATCGCTAGAAAACGTATTCAGCAAGGTTATTCTCCGATTTCGGCGTCGTGTCAAGACCCGGCGCGCATGTCACGGCACAAGGCGTGGCTCCGGTTTTGCGGTTAACGTTTGCCAGTGAGCTCGCGCAACCGACCCACCGTCTTCGACGTCGCCCGGATGGCCGAGGCGTCGATTGCCACCGTGTCGCGCGTGCTCAATGGCCGCGCGGTGGCCGACCAGGAACTGGCCGAACGGGTGCGCCGGGCGGCGCGGGAACTGGGTTACCGGCCCAATACCGTCGCCCGCGATTTCCGCCACGGGGTCACCCGCACGATCGGGGTGATCGTGCCCGACCTTGCCAACCCGTTCTTCCCCGACGTGGTCAGAGGCCTGGCCCACGACGTCACGGCGGGTGATCACCGCTTGCTCATCGCCGACTGTCGCGAGGACCCGGACGAGGAGCTGCGGTTGGTCGGAGAGTTGTCCGGACGCTGCGACGGCATCGTGCTGTGCTCCCCCCGGATGTCGGCCGAGAACCTGGCCGCAGTGGCCGGCTGGGGCGTGCCGCTCGTGTGCACCAACCGGGAGGTCGAGGGCCTGCCGCTGGGCACGATCGGTATTGACTCGGCCATCGGGATGGCCCAGGCCGTTGATCACCTGGCCGAGCTCGGTCACCGGCACATCGGCTACCTCGCCGGTCCGCCGTCGTCCTGGTCCGACCGAGGCCGGCGGGAAGGATTGGACGACGCGGCCAACCGGCACGGCGTGCGCATCTCCGTCGCGGCGGCGGGCTCGACCAGTCAGGCCGGTCTACGCCGCCCTACCCGACCTGTTGCGCCGCAAAGTCACCGCTGTCGTTGCGTTCAACGACCTCGTCGCACTAGGCGCGCTGGCCCGGCTGCGCGAGCTCAAATGTGAAGTGCCGGCCGCGCTCAGTGTGGTCGGCTTCGACGACATTCCGGTCGCGGCGTTCCTCGGCCCGCCGCTGACGACGGTCTCGGTGCCCAAGGACGAGCTGGGTCGCCGAGCCGGAGCGATGCTGCGGCAGCTGCTCGTCGACGGTGCCCCCGCGCCGCAGGAACGGCTGCCGTCCGCACTCGTCGTGCGCGAGTCGACGGCCCCACCGCCGACGCTCACGCGGACCTGACGGGCGGCCTCGGTACGTCCTGATTAGACCAATCTGCCGGAACGCTTGACAGATTCCTGCAAAGGGTTGCAGGGTAATGGTTTTCCGACCGACGAGGAGTCCGAGTGGCGGTGACCATCCACCACGTGGCGCAGCAGGCGGGGGTTTCCGTGTCGACCGTCTCGCGGGCCTTCACCGCGCCCGAACTGGTCAGCACCGACACCCGCGAGCGCGTGCTGCAGGTGGCCAACGCGGTCGGCTACCGGCCGAACCGGGCTGCCCGCGGACTGATCACCGGCAAGACCGCCAACATCGGTCTGATCGTTCCCGACCTGGGCAACCCGTTCTTCCCGGCCCTGGTCAAGGGCGCCCAGGCCCGCGCGCTGCAGGCCGACCACGCCGTCTTCCTCGCCGACACCGACGAGGACCCGGAGCTCGAGGTCAATCTCATCCACGCGATGGCCAAACAGGTCGACGGCATCGTGCTGTGCTCGTCGCGGATGTCGGACCGCCAGCTCGACGGCGTGTCGGCCACGACGTCACTGACGTTCGTCAACCGCCGCGTCAGCGGCTCGCCGATCGTGCTCATCGACAGCGCCGACGGCATGCGCCAGGCCGTCGAGCACCTGGCCGCGTTGGGCCACCGGCGGGTGGCCTATCTGTCCGGCCCACGGTCGTCGTGGTCGAACCGCGAGCGCCGCAGAGGTATGCGGGCCGCAGCCCGGGCCGCCGCGGTCGAGGTCGTTGAGCTCGGACCGTTCGCGCCGCGCTTCGAAGCCGGTATGCAGGCCGCCGATCTTGTCCTGGCCGCCGACGTGACCGCCGTCCTCGCCTACAACGACCTGATCGCACTCGGCGTGCTGAACCGGCTCGCCGACCGCAGTGTTGCTGTTCCCGAAGAGCTGAGCGTCGTCGGCTTCGACGACATCCCGTTCGCGGCGATGTGCACACCGGCCCTCACGACCGTGCTCACCCCCAAGGAGCTCACCGGCCGAACTGCAGTCGAACTCCTGCTCGACTGGCTCGACAAGAAGTCGCTGGGACACACCGGCGGCACCCAACGCACCCTCGGCACTCAGCTGATCGTGCGGTCCTCCACCGCGCCGCCTCCGGCGAGCGCTCGAAACAACGGTCGCGCCGACGACGGCGCCCGTACAGCGAAAGGAATCTGACCATGTCAGGTCTGCGTGCCACCACGGCACTGGTCGCGGCAGCGGCGGCGGTCGTACTCGCCGGAGGATGTGGCGCGCCCAGCAAGAACGCCACGAAAAGCGTCGCGGCTACGGGCGTGCCCGACAAGCCGAAGAAGGCGGTGACGCTGAACATCCTCGACATCGCCGGCAACCTCGCGTTGACCCAAGGCATGATCGACGATTTCGTGAAGGCCAACCCGGACATCGTCAAGCACGTCACGTATACGAAGGCACCGGCGCCGTCGATGTCGGGCAAGTTGCAGGCTGAGCAGGGTGCGGGTCGGGTCAGCACCAACCTCGTCCTGACCGGCACGGACGGGCTGTCCGCGGGCATCAAGAACAACTTGTTCGTCAAGGTGCTGCCGGACTACTCGTCGCGCTTTCCCAACCTGATGGACAACTACCAACCGCCGGCTGCCGCGATGCAGGGCCTGGCCCAGAACCAGGCGATCGAGGTCGTCTACTACCCGTCCGGCCCACTGATCGAGTACAACCCGAAGAAGGTGAGCACGCCGCCGACCACCCCGGCCGAGTTGCTGGCCTGGGCCAAGGCCCACAAGGGCCGCTTCCAGTACGCCGACCCGGCCAACTCCGGTCCCGGCCGGACCCTGCTGATGGGCCTGCCGTACCTGCTCGGGGACAAGGACCCGTCCGACCCGGACAAGGGCTGGGATAAGACCTGGGCCTACCTCAAGGAACTCGGCAAGTACGTCTCGTCCTACGCATCCGGCACCGGCGACACGATGAAGAACCTGGCCGCGGGCTCGGTCGACATGATCGCCTCCACCACCGGATGGGACATCAACCCGCGGGTGCTGGGCACCGTGCCCAACACCGTCAAGGTGGGCATGCTGCAGCCGATGACCTGGGTGACCGACGCGCAGTACGCCGCCATCCCCAAGGGGGTGTCCTCGGACGTGCTGGCCGCCGACCTGGCCCTGATCAAGTTCATGCTGCAGCCCAAGGAGCAGGCCATCGCCTACGACGACGGCTACTTCTACCCCGGCCCGGCGGTCAAGAACGTGACGCTCGACATGGCGCCGGCCAAGAGCCAGGCCACGTTGAAGAAGTTCGGCCGGCCCGAGTACGACGGCTGGATCAGCAAGTACCCGAAGAAGACCTCGCTGCCGGCCGACAAGCAGGTCTTCGCGTTCGACAAGTGGAACAAGCTCATCGGCAGTGGCGGCTGAGCGCAATGACTGTTCGCGCAAAGCAGTTCACCGAGCTCCGGCTGGACCGGGTCAGCCGGAGCTACGGTGGCCACGCCGCCCTGGCCGGCCTGGATCTCACGATCGAGTGCGGCGAGTTCGTGGCGCTGCTCGGGCCGTCCGGATGCGGCAAGACGACGGCGCTCAACTGCGTGGCCGGTTTGCTGCCTCTGACCGGAGGCAGCATCTGGCTCGACGATCGGCGTATCGACGGGTTGCCACCGGAACGGCGCGACTTCGGCATGGTGTTTCAGAACTACGCGCTGTTCCCGCACATGACCGTGCGCAAGAACATCGCGTTCGGGCTGCGCATGCACAAGGTGCCCAAGGCCGAGCGCAACAAGCGGGTGGACGAGGCGATCGACCTGGTGCAACTCGGCGAGCACGCCGCCAAGTTCCCGGGCCAGCTGTCCGGTGGACAGCAGCAGCGGGTCGCCATTGCCCGCGCCGTCGCCCTGCAGCCGCCGCTCGTGCTGATGGACGAGCCGCTGTCGAACCTGGACGCGGCGTTGCGGCTGGAGATGCGCACCGAGATCCGCCGGCTGCACCAGTCGCTGGGGCTGACCACCGTGTACGTCACTCACGACCAGGAAGAGGCGTTGTCGCTGGCCGATCGCCTGGTCGTGCTGCGGACCGGCTCGGTGCAGCAGATCGGCACGCCGGAAGAGGTGTACGAGCACCCGGCGAATCGGTACGTGGCCGGCTTCATGGGCTACCGCAACATGTTCGAGCTCGACGTCATCGAGGCTGGGCAATCGCGCGTCGTCCTCGGTGCCGACGGGATGAAGCTGCGCGGCGTCAACTGCGACGACGTCAACTCCGGACGGGCGATCGCCGCCATCCGACCCGAGGACTTCGTCTTGGGCACGGCCGGAGCGGATGCGAACCGGCTCGAGGTCACGGCAGAGGTCGTCGAGTATCACGGCCGGGAACAATCGGTCGAGGGCCGCTTGCGCAGCGGTGAGGCCGTGCACTTTCGCACCGACGGCCGCCTCGCTCCGGGCGACGCAATCACGCTGTCCGTGCCCGAAGAGCGGGTGCTGGTGTTCTCGGCGGACACCCCTGCGGCCCCGACCGAGGCAAGCACATGACTGCCGTTACCGAGAAGCCGGTCGAGGCTCAGCTGTCGCTGAAGCACCGGCTGGCCGAGCGGGGCATCGACCGGACGCTATTGCTGCTGGTACCCGGTCTGGTGTTCATCGTGGCGCTGTTCTTGTACCCGTTCCTGTACGGCGTCGGTCTCTCGTTCAGCCCGCAGCAGGGCGGCGGCCCGTTCGCCGACTACCGCAAGTTCTTCGACGACCCGTACCTACGCAACACGCTGTGGACGACGTTCAAGCTGGGCCTGCCCGCGGCCCTGATCAACGTGGCCGCGTCGGTGCCGATGGCGTACAAGCTGCGACGGCCGTTCCGCGGCAAACGCACGCTCACAACCATGCTCGTCGTACCCATCACGCTCGGCACCGTGCTCACGGCCGAGGGCTTGCTGGAGTACCTGTCCCCGGCCGGCTGGCTCAACAAGGTGTTGCTCGACCTGCACCTCATCGATCACCCGGTCCAGCTCGTGCACAACTACTGGGGCGTGCTGTTCTCGCTCATCATCACCGGGTTCCCGTTCGCATTCCTGCTGACGCTGTCCTACCTGTCCGGCATCGACCCGACGTTGGAGAGTGCGGCCAGCACGCTCGGCGCCGGCTGGTGGGAGCGCTTCCGGTTCGTCACGTTCCCGCTGCTGGCTCCCGGCCTGGCGATCACGTTCTGCCTGTCGTTCGTGCTGGCCTTCTCCGTCTTCCCATCTGCGTCGTTGGTCGGCGATCCGTCGGGCAAGACCCGCGTCATCTCGATCGCGGCGTATCACGCGGCGCTGGAGCAGTTCGACTTTCCGATGGGTTCGGCCATTGCCGTGATCATGACGGTGGCGATGCTCATCGTCATCGCCGCAGTGCTGCTGTGGCGCGGCACGCTCTACAAGGGCGCGACCGGAGGTAAGGGCTGATGAGCACGATCGTGGTGAATCCCGTCCCGACCGAGACCGCCGACGCCGGCGCCCCGGCCCCGCGACGCCGGCGGCTTGTCGCCAGCCCGGGCACCTGGCTGGTGTGGGCGCTGGTCGCGTTCTTCTTCGTCAACCTGGCCGGGTTGGTGTTCTCCGTCGTCGTGACGTCGCTCAGCGTGCACTGGTTCGGCACCTGGCTGCCCGACGGCTGGACCACGCACTGGTACTCCGACGCCTGGAAGGCGTTCGACCTGCCCAGCGTGCTGCGGGTGACGGCCGAGGTTGCGGTCACCGTGGTGGTCGTTTCGGTGTTGATCGGCCTGCCCGCGTCGTACGTGCTGGCTCGGCGCACGTTTCCGGGCAAGCGGCTGGTCATGCTGCTGTTCCTCCTGCCGATCCTGATCCCGCCGATCGCATACGGCATCCCGCTGGCCACCGTGCTGTACAAGTTCAACCTGGCCGGGACGATGTCGGGAGTCATCCTCGCCAACCTGGTGCCGTCGGTGCCGTTCGTGGTCCTGACGATGACGCCGTTCATCGAGCAAATCGACCCGAAGATCGAGGCGGCCGCGCGGATGTGCGGCGCGCGGACCAAATCGGTGTTCTGGCACGCCATCGGTCCGCTGCTCGTGCCGGGGATCCTGGCCGCGGCCATCCTGGTGCTGGTCCGCACCGTGGGCATGTTCGAGCTGACGTTCCTCACGGCTGGGCCGACCAGTCAGACCCTCGTGACCGTGTTGTACACGAACGTATTCTCCGCCGGCATCCGGGCGCAGCAGTCGGTCGACTCGATGGCCGTCGTCTACACCGGCAGCATGCTGGTGTTGCTCGTGATCGCGCTGCGGTTCGTCAATCCCACCCAGTTGGTGACGCGACTCAAGGACGAGTCGAACGCCTGAGCATTGAGACAATAGAAGGGCACAAACCGTGATTCAGTCAGTCGTGTCGGTCGGCAAGGACACCGACATCATCAGCCTCGACGTCGCCGAATTGGCCGCGGGGGAGTCGGCCGACCTCGTGCGGGACGACCAGGAGATGCTCATCATGGTCCTGACCGGCACCGTCGACGTCACCATCGACGACAAGCCGCTGGGCCGGGCCGGTGGGCGGTCGTCCGTCTTCGAAGGTCCGGGGCACGCCGTCTACGCCCCGCCCGGTGCGCACGCCGTGCTGACCGCGGTCGACGGACCGGCCGAGCTGGCCATCTCCAGCGCCCCACTTGCGGACGACCCGGCACCCGCGGCCCGCATCATCGCCCCGGACGACCAGCGCATCGCCGACGTCGGTTCGGACAACTGGGCGCGCAACGTCCGTACGGTGCTCGGGCCGGAACATCCCGCGGGCCGGCTGCTGCTCGGGGAGACGATCAACCCGCCCGGCAACTGGTCGTCCTACCCGCCGCACAAGCACGACGACCACCGCCCGCCGACCGAGGTCAAGCTTGAGGAGGTCTACCTGTTCAAGGTCGATCCGGCCGACGGCTTCGGGGTGCAGATCCGCTACGCCGACGGCAACGAGGAACTGTTCACCGTCCGCAACGGCGATGTCGCGGCGATCAAGGCCGGCTACCACCCGGTCGTCGCCGCGCCCGGCTACTCGCTGTACTACCTGTGGGTGATGGCCGGCGAAGGGCGGCAGATGATCCCCTACCTCGACCCGAAGCACGCGTGGGTGCAAGAGGGCCGCTGAGCGTGGACTTCGTCGAGCAGTTGCGGGCCAGCCGGATCGTCCCGGTCGTCCGAGTGGCCACGGCCGACGATGCGCTCGAGGTCGCCGACAAGTGTGCGGGCGCGGGCTTGACCATGATCGAGTTCACCGCCACCACCGCCGGCTGGGCCGAAGCGGTGAGCGCGGCTCGGGCGCACTGGCCGCAGTTGGTCATCGGTGCCGGCACCCTGCGTACCGAAGCCGACGCCGAGCAGGCGGTGCAGGCCGGAGCCGGGTTCCTGGTCAGCCCGTTGCCGGCGCCGGGCGTGCGCGCCGTGGCCGAACGGTCCGGACTGCCGTTCGTCGAGGGCGGCTTCACTCCGGCCGAGATCGCGGCCGCCGCGGCAATCGGACCGGCGAAGCTGTTCCCCGCTCACGTCGGGGGCCCGGCGTACCTGCGTTCGCTGCTGGCCGTGCTGCCCGGCGCAAGCATCGTGCCCACCGGGGGCATCCGGTTGGATGACGTGGCCGAGTGGCTGGGCGCCGGTGCCGTGGCCGTCGGAGTCGGTTCCGACCTCACCGCGGACGACGATGTTGCCGGCCGGGTCAAGCGCGCGCTGGCCGGGGTGGGGTCGGCATGAAGATCGTCGATGCGAAGGTGATCGTCACCTGCCCCGACCGCAACTTCGTCACCCTCAAGCTGACCACCGACGACGGCGTCATTGGTATCGGCGACGCGACCCTGAACGGCCGGGAGTTGTCGGTCGCGAGCTACCTCACCGACCACGTGGCTCCGGTATTGCTGGGCCGCGACCCGCACCGCATCGAGGACATCTGGCAGTACCTGTACAAGGGTGCGTACTGGCGCCGTGGCCCGGTGACGATGACGGCTATCGCCGCAGTCGACACCGCCCTGTGGGACATCAAGGCCAAGGTCGCCGGCCTGCCGCTGTACCAACTGCTCGGCGGGCGCAGCCGCGAAGGCGTCACGGTGTACGGCCATGCCAACGCCGCCACCATTCCCGAGTTGGTCGACGAGGTGGCGGGCTACCTCGAGCGGGGCTACCGGGCCGTGCGCGTGCAGTGCGGGGTGCCCGGGCTGGCCACGGTGTACGGCGTCAGCAAGGACAAGATGTTCTACGAGCCGGCGACCGCGGGTGTCGTGCCCGAGGAGGCAGTCTGGTCGACCGAGAAGTACCTGCGCTTTGCGCCGGAGATGTTCGCGGCCGTCCGCGACGCGCACGGCTTCGACGTCCACCTGCTGCACGACGTGCACCACCGGCTCACGCCGATCGAGGCCGGCCGACTGGGCAAGAGCGTCGAGGACTATCACCTGTTCTGGCTGGAAGACCCGGTGCCGGCCGAGCTGCAAGAGGGGTTCCGGCTGATCCGGCAGCACACGACGACGCCGATTGCCGTCGGCGAGGTGTTCAACTCCATCTGGGACTGCCAGCAACTGATCACCGAGCAGCTCATCGACTTCATCCGCACGTCGGTCGTGCACGCCGGCGGGATCACCCATCTGCGCCGGATCTTCGCGCTCGCCGACCTGTACCACGTGCGTTCGGGCTCACACGGCGCGACCGACCTGTCGCCGGTCTGTATGGCTGCGGCCCTGCACGTCGACATCTCCATCCCGAACTTCGGCCTGCAGGAGTACATGCCACACACCGACGCGACCAATGAGGTGTTCCCGCACTCCTACCGCTTCGCCGACGGCTACCTGTTCCCCGGCGAGGAGCCCGGTCTGGGCGTCGAGATCGACGAGGACGCCGCCGCCCGCCATCCGTACCGACCGGCGTACCTGCCCGTCAATCGCCTCGCGGACGGGACGGTGCACAGCTGGTGAGCTTCGACGTCCTGGTGCTCGGAGAGGTGCTGGTCGAGCTGTCGACGGCCGACCCGCTGCGGTCGGGCGCTGAGCTACGGCTGGGGTTCTCGGGCGATGCGCTGAACGTCGCCGCGGCCGCGGCGGCCGCCGGCGCGCACACCGGCCTGCTCGCTCGAATTGCCGACGACGAACTCGCGGACGGACTGTTCCAGCGGGTCGCAGAGCTCGGCGTCGACACCGCGCTGCTGCGCCGGGTGCCCGGCCAGCACGGCGTCTACCTGGTGACGGCCGACCCGAGCGGCAGCCGGGAGTTCGTCTACGTCCGCCGCGGCAGCGCCGGCTCCACCCTGGAACCGAGCGATCTCGAGGGCGTTGCGCTCGACGCGGCCGGGGCGGTCGTCGCGAGCGGCATCACTTGTGCGGTCTCGCCCAGCGCGCGAGCCACCGTGCTGGCCGCGGCTCAGCAGGCGAGCCGGTTCGTCTACGACCCCAACCTGCGGCCACGGCTGACCACTACTGAGGACGCGCGCGCGGCGCTGCACGAGCTCGCGCCCTACGCCGCGCTCGTCACTCCCGCGGCGCCGGTCGAAACCCGCGCGCTGCTGGGCACCGACGACCCGGCCGTCGCGGCGGCCGCCTGCCGCGAACTCGGCGCGGCCGCCGCGACCGTCACGTGCGGCGCGAACGGCGTCGTCCTCGATGCCGGGGCCGGGCCCGTGCACCTAGCGGCGGTGCCACCTGTTCGCTTGGTCGACCAGACCGGCGCGGGCGACGTGTTTGTCGGGACGGTGGCCGCGCGCCTGGTCGCCGGCGATCCGCTGGAACTGGCGGCGGCGCTCGGCGGCGCGGCCGCGTCGCTCTCACTTGCTGGGCAGGGCGGCACCGGGCTGGTACCCACCTTGGACCAGACGCGGGCGCATCTCGAATCGGCCGGCACATCGACCGGAAGGGCCTACAGCCATGACTGACGCGATCGTCCAGTTGCACCGCGACGACGACGTCGCCGTCGCCATCGAGGAGGTGCCGGCCGGGACCACCGTGTCGGTGGGCGGCACGTCGATGACCGCGCACGCCGTCATCCCGCGCGGGCACAAGATCGCCGTCCGCGACGTCGCGGCCGGGGCGCTGGTGCACAAGTACGGCCAGCCGATCGGGGTGGCCACCAGCGCCATCCAGGCCGGCGACCACGTCCACACGCACAACCTGGGCATGCCCGACGAGACCCACGACCTTGCCCTGAGCGGTGACGCCGGTGGGCGTGCAGCGGCCGACCGCATCTCGGCTGAGGTGCCGACGTTCGACGGGATCCGCCGACCCGACGGTCGGGTTGCCACTCGCAACTACGTGCTTGTCCTGTCCACCGTCAACTGCTCGGCGACGGTGGCCAAGCGGGTCGCCGCCCAGGCCGACGCGACCGGGCTGCTCGACGATGCCCCTGGTGTCGACGGGATCGTCGCCCTCACCCACGGCACCGGTTGCGGTATGGCCAGCGCGGGCGACGGCATGACGATGCTGCGGCGCACGTTGGCCGGTTACGCCCGGCACCCGAACGTCGGCGGCGTGCTCGTGCTCGGGCTGGGCTGCGAGGTCAACCAGGTCAGCGACCTGACCGCCGACCTGCACCTGCCCGCACATGTGCCGGTGGGGTCGATGACGATCCAGGAGTTCGGCGGCAGCCCCAAGGCGGTGCGCGAGGGCTTGTCGCAGGTCGAGCGGATGCTGGGCGAGATGGGCGAGGCGCGCCGCGGGCCGGTGCCGGTGTCCGAACTCGTGCTCGGCCTGCAGTGCGGCGGCTCGGACGGCTGGTCGGGGCTGACCGCCAACCCCGCCCTCGGCGTCGCGTCCGACCTGCTCGTCGAGTACGGAGGCACGTCCATCCTCGGTGAGACGCCGGAGATCTACGGCGCAGAGCACCTGCTGCTGCAGCGGGCGGTTTCCGACGAGGTCGGGCAGCGCCTCATCGACCGGATCCACTGGTGGGAGCGCTACACCGCCGACAACGGGGGGTCGATGGACAACAACCCGTCGCCCGGTAACAAGGCCGGCGGCCTCACGACCATCCTGGAGAAGTCGCTCGGCGCCGTCGCCAAGGCCGGCCGCAGTCCGCTGACCCAGGTGGTCGAGTACGGCGAGCCAGTCACCGAACGCGGGCTGGTCTTCATGGACACCCCGGGCTACGACCCGGTGTCGGTCACCGGCATGGTCGCCGGCGGGGCCAACATCGTCTGCTTCACCACCGGCCGCGGTTCGGTCTTCGGCTGCAAACCGGTGCCGAGCCTGAAACTTTCCACGAACAGCGACATCTACCGGCGGATGCCCGACGACATGGACATCGACTGCGGCACCGTGGTCGAGCAGGGCGAGCCGCTCGAGCAGGCCGGACAGCGCATCTTCGACCGCATGATCGAGACCGCATCGGGGCGGCGCACCGCCAGCGAGGAGCTGGGTTTCGGCGACGAGGAGTTCGTCCCCTGGCAGCTCGGTGCGGTGATGTGAGCCGCCGCCGCTTGGACCTGTCCGCCCTGGCCGAACTCCCGGCTTCGGTTCGGCCGCGGGTCGATCCACGGGGCGTGTCGGTCGGGATCGTGCATTTCGGCATTGGGGCGTTTCACCGCGCGCACCAAGCTGTCTTCACCGAGGATGCAATGACTGCGTCGAAGGACAGCACCTGGGGTGTCTGCGGCGTCAGCCCGCGCAGCCGGACCGTGCTCGACCAGCTCGGTCCTCAGGACGGTCTGTACGGCGTGCTTCAGCGCGGCGCCGACGACACCTCGGCGCGAGTGATCGGGTCCGTGCGCGAAGTGGTGTGCGCGGCCGACGACGCCGCGCCGGTGCTGGCCCACCTCGCCGCGGCCAGCACTCGCATCGTCACGCTCACCGTGAGCGAGAAGGGCTACCGGCTGCGTCCGGCCACCGGCCATCTCGACCTCAGCGACGCGGGTATCGCGGCCGACCTGGCCGGCGCGCCGCCCCAGACCGTAGTCGGCCAGTTGGTGCGGGGACTAGAACGCCGCATGCACGAAGACGCCGGCCCGATCACAGTTGTCTGCTGCGACAACCTGCCCGCCAACGGCGCGGTTGTCCGTCGGCTGGTCGGCGACTTCTGTGCCCGGCTCGAATCGCCGGGCCTGCACGACTGGATCGAGGCGTCGGTGCGCTTCCCGTCCACGATGGTCGACCGCATCGTCCCGGCCACCGTGGACGACGACCGGGCCGAGCTGGCCAAGCTCATCGGCTTCGAGGACCACGGCACCGTCGTGGCAGAACCGTTCAGTCAGTGGGTGATCGAGGACAACTTCGCCGCCGACCGCCCGCGGTGGGAGCGAGCTGGCGCCACGATCACCGACGATGTGGCTCCGTACGAGACGATGAAGCTGCGACTGCTCAACGGCACCCACTCGGCCCTGGCCTATCTCGGCGCGCTGGCCGGATGCGAGTTCATTGCCGACGCGATGCGCACCGACGGGCTGCGTGAGTACCTGCAGCGGCTGATGAGTGACGAGCTGCGCCCGACACTGGCCGTGCCTTCGGGGTTCGACGTGGCCGAATACTGCGCGAGTGTGCTGGACCGCTTCGCCAACCCGGGGCTGCAGTACCGCACGACCCAGGTCGCGATGGACGGCAGCCAGAAGATCCCGCAACGGTTGCTGCCGGGCGCGCGGGTGCTCCTCGAGCGCAACGTTGCGCCGCGGCTCATCGGACTGGCCGTCGCGGCCTGGATGCGTTACGTCACGGCCCGGGTCAGTGCGACCGGCACGCCTCTTCCGGTCAACGATCCGTTGGAGCAGCGGATTGCCGCGGCCACGGCCCGGGCCGATTCCCCGGCCGCGACCTGCGACGCGCTGCTCGCGTTGACGGAGATCTTCGGCGACGAGCTGTCCGCCGATGCGCGGTTCCGCGACGTCGTGCTCGACGGTCTCGACGTATTGACCCACGACGGCGTTGCCGCGGCGGTTCAGGCGGTACTGGCCGCCTCGTAGGACAATAGTGCGATGAAGCTGAGTGATGCCCGGATCACGCCCCAGATCGCGGTGTCGGACCTGGCCCAGGCGCGGGAGTTCTACGAGGGCAAACTCGGACTGGTCAGCGGTGGCGGCAAGGGCGAGTTGACCTGCAGTTATCCGTGCGGCCGCGAAACCATGCTCTCGTTGTACGTCGCGCCGCAGCGCGCCGGCCAGACAACGGCAACGCTGGCTCGCTGGGATGTCGACGACCTCGAGCAACTCGTCGACGACCTGATCGCACGAGGCGTCGTGTTCGAGCAGTACGGCGATCCCGTACCCACGAACGCGAAGGGCATCCACGACTCCGGATACGGCAAGATCGCGTGGATACGCGACCCCGACGGCAACACATTCGAGATCAGCCAAGCCGACTAACCCGCGCCGTCACCAACGGAATTGTCGGTGGCAGCGAGCACAATCGCAGCTGAAGCAGTTCGCGGGAGGCGCGGTGTACCAGTCCGAACAGTCGTTGTTCGTCAGTCCTACTGACCTGACGAAGTTTCTGGCCTGCCGGCACCTCACGCACCTTGATCTCGCGGTGGCACGCGGCGAGCTCGAGCGGCCGGAGCAGGGCAAGGACGAAATGCTCGAACTGCTCTTCGCCAAGGGCAACGAACACGAAGCGCGCTACCTGCAGAGCCTGCGTGACCAAGGTCTGGCCGTCATCGAGATCACCAACGAGGGCAGTGACGCCGGCGCGCTACGGGCCGCCGAGCGAGACACCGAGGCGGCCATGCGCGCGGGCGTCGACGTCATCTACCAGGCCACGTTCTTCGACGGGCGCTGGCGCGGGCATGCCGACTTCCTGCTGCGCCGTGAGCGGGCCGGGCGGTGGGCGTGGTCCTACGACGTCGCCGACACCAAGCTGGCCCGGCGGATGAAAGTGCCCGCGCTGCTCCAGATGGCGACCTACGCCGAGCGATTGACCGCGTTGCAAGGCATCGCGCCGCAACGGTTAACCGTCGTCACCGGTGACGGCGGCACCCACGATTACGACTTCGCCGACTGCGCCGCCTACGCGGACCTGATCCGGGCCCAACTGCTGGACTTCCTCGATGCCGGCGACGACCCGCATCCGCGGCCGGTCGATCAATGCAAGCAGTGCCGATGGCAGCCGCGTTGCCAGGCCCAGTGGCGCCGTGAGGACGACCTCTCGCTCGTCGCGTTCATGAGCGGCTCGCACGCGACCCGGTTGCGCGACGCCGGTGTCGCGACGGTGCGCGACCTCGGGCAGCGCCAACCGCAGGAATTGCCGGCGACGATCGGCCTCGCGGCGCGACAGCGGCTCACCGGACAGGCCCGGCTGCAACTCGTCGAGCGCGACACCGGCCAGCCGGCCTGGGAGTTGCTCGAACCCGAGGAAGGCCGCGGCTTCGCGCTGCTGCCCGAACCCTCGCCCGGCGACGTGTTCTTCGACATCGAGGGCGACCCGTTCCTGGGCGAACACGGTCTGGAGTATCTGTTCGGCGTGGTCGATCGCGCTGGCTTCACGCCGTACTGGGCGACCGAGCCGGCCGACGAGAAGGCAGCGTTCGAGCGGTTGGTCGATCACCTGATGCGCGCGTGGGCCGCCGACCCGGGCATGCACGTCTACCACTACGCCCCGTACGAGCCCACGCGGTTGAAGGCGCTGTCGGGTCGCTACGACACCCGCGGCAGCGAGGTCGACCGACTGCTGCGCGGCCAGCGCCTCGTCGACCTGTACGCCGTCGTGCGGCAGGGCATGCGGATCAGCAAGGAGTCGTACTCGATCAAGAAGCTGGAGGCGTTTTACTGGGGCCACATTCGTGCGCACGAGGGCGTCAGCGATTCCCTCGGCAGTGTCGTCGCGTTCGAGCGCTGGCTGGCCGACCGCGACCCAGCGATGCTCGCCGACATCGCGTCTTACAACGAGGACGACTGCCGGTCCACGGAGGCATTGCGCGACTGGCTCGAGCAACGCCGCATCGACGGCGGCGGTGATGCGGTCTACCCCCGCCCGGTCCACAGCGACGGGTCGGCGTCGGAACTCGCGGGCGAGGTGGCCGACGAACTCGAGCGCATCGCTGCTGCGTTAGTTGCCGACGTCCCGGCCGCTGAGCGTACCGACGAGCAGCAGGCGCGCTCGCTGCTGGCCGGCCTGCTCGACTGGCATCGCCGCGAGTCGCTGCCGGAGTGGTGGGAGTACTTCGCCCGGCTGGACAAGTCCGACGAGGAACTCGTCGCAGACGCCTCGGCCATCGGCGAGGTGTCCGGGGCCATCGCGGTGCGCACCGAGAAACAGTCGACGGTCTGGCGGCTGGACTTTCCACCCCAGGACACCAAGATGGGCCCGGGCAAGGACTGCCTCGATCCCCGTACGGCGGAGCGGGTGGGCGAGGTCGTCGCGATCGACGCTGAGCAGGGCTGGCTGGAACTCAAGCGCGGCGCCAAGCGGGGAATGCCGGTCTGTACGTCGCTGGTTCCCACCGCGCCGGTTCCGGACACCGAACACCGCGCCCGCCTGCGCGAGCTCGGCGAGTGGGTCGTCCACCACGGCGTCGACAGCCCGCTGCCGACGTGGCGGGCCGCGCGTGATCTGCTGCTCGGTCGCCGGCCCTGGGCTGACCGCGGTCCGCTGCAGCACACCGGTGAACCCGGCGAACAGGCGATGTGCCGGCTCGCGGCCGAACTCGATCGCAACGTGCTGCCGGTGCAGGGCCCGCCGGGCACGGGCAAGACGTGGGCCGGTGCGCGCACGATCATTCGACTGATCGCCGAAGGGAAGCGGGTCGGTGTCACCGGTTTCAGTCACAAGGTGATCGGCAACCTGCTGACCGCGGTCGTCGCCGCCGCCGCCGAGGCCGACCTCGACCTCGACATCGTGCAGAAGGCGGCCGAGCATGAGCGGTGCGCGGCGCCCGGCATCAGGTGTATCGAGTCGGCGAAGGATGTCGAGGCCGAACTGGCCGGCCCGGTTCAGATCATCGCCGGTACGTCGTGGTTGTTCGCGCGGTCGGCCTTCGCGGAAGCGGTCGACGTGCTCGTCGTCGATGAGGCCGGGCAGCTGTCGCTGGCCAACGTGCTGGCGATCTCGCACGCGGCCCAGAGCCTGGTGCTGCTGGGTGATCCTCAACAGTTGGCCCAACCGGTCAAGGGTCAACACCCCGATGGCGCCGGCGTATCGGCCCTGGAACACCTGCTCGCCGGCCGAGCGACGGTGCAACCCGAATGCGGTCTGCTGCTCGACACCACGTGGCGCATGCACTCCGACGTCGCCGCGTTCGTGTCCCGCCGCTTCTACGACGGACGGCTGCGGGTCGAGCCCGGCTGCGAGCGGCAGCGGGTCGACTCGGCCTCGTTGCTCGGCGGCACCGGCCTGCGCTTCGTCCCGGTGCAACACGAAGGCAACACCGCCGTCTCGACCGAAGAGGCCGACGTGGTCCGCGCGATGTGTGCAGACGTCCTTTCCGACGGGCAGTGGACCGACCGCGATGGCGTGAGCCGGCCGTTGCGCGGCAGCGACATCCTCGTGCTCACGCCGTTCAACGCGCAGGTCAATCGGCTGCGCAGCCGCCTCGCCGCGCTCGACCCGGGCATCCGCATCGGCACCGTCGACAAGTTCCAGGGCCAGGAGGCGCCGATCGTCATCTACTCGACGGCCTCGTCGAGCGTCGACGACGCCCCCCGCGGCCTGGAGTTCCTGTACAGCCTGAACCGGTTCAACGTGGCCATCTCCCGAGCTCGCAGCGTCTTCGCGGTCGTCTGCTCACCGCGGCTGCTCTCGCCGCTGGTGCGTTCCCCCGAGCAGCTGCGCATGGTCAACGCGCTGTGTGCGTTCGCCGCCGACGCCAAGCCGGTGTCGATACCTCCCGCCTGACCGCGATCTCGTGACGTGACGGTTGGTTCCTCCAGGAGCCCTGCCCGCCTAACATTGCTTGACAGTTATATAGCCGCACAGGCATGCTGGCGGCCTGTGACCGCTGCCTTCGACGTGCTGGCCGAGCCAAACCGCCGCCGCATCCTGGATCTGTTGCTCGACGACGAGCGGCCGGTCGGCGAGCTCGTCGAGGCCCTGGCCGTGAGTCAACCCGCCGTCTCGAAACATCTCCGCGTCCTGCGCGAGGCCGGCCTGGTCCAGGTGCGCGGCGACGCCCAGCGCCGGCTGTACCGACTGGACCCGCGGCCACTGCGCGAGGTCGACGCCTGGCTGACCCCCTACCGCGCCCGGTGGGCAGAAAGCCTGGACGCCCTGGAGCGGCACCTCGATCGCATCGATCCCCCAACCCCGTCGCGTTAGGCGTCATCAGGAGGCGAGCACCATGGACGGCACCCTCGAACCAGCCGGCGAACGCTGGCGGCTGCGTTTCACCCGCAATCTGCGCCACGATCCCGACACGGTCTGGCGAGCCATCACCGAGCCCGAGCAGCTCAAGGCCTGGTTCCCCGACAGCGTCTCCGGCGAGTGGAACGTAGGGGCCAGGTTGACCTTCAGCGACGCATCCGCGGCGATGTCGGACTTCCAGGGCGACGTGCGCATAGTCGAGCCGCCGCGGCTGCTCGAGTACACCTGGGGCCCGGACCTGCTCCGCTTCGAGATCGAGCCCGCGCCGGACGGCTGCATTCTGACGTTGCTCGACACATTCGACGAGCAGGGCAAGGCCGCGCGCGATGCCGCCGGTTGGCACGTCTGCCTGGACCGGCTGGTTGCCGCGCTCACCGGGGAGGTAGCCGAGACCGGAGACGATTGGCGACGGGTACACGAGGGCTACGTCGACGCCTTCGGACCAGCCGCGGCGACGATCGGCCCACCCCACGGAATGTGAGGGTCTAGTCGTCCGGCCCGATGATCGTCAGCTTCGTGCGCCGGGCCAGCGTCGCCAGGACCTTCGCTTGCTTGGGCACCAATTGGAGTACGTCGGACAGTTCCGCGACCGACATCGACAATGCCGGAAACTCCTCGGCCGAAGCGTCCGCGTTGGTCGCGGCCGGACCGAACCGGGCGTCGAGCAAGGCCTCGACCTCAGTGCGCGTGCGGGGGTCGTCCGGGCCCCACTCGGCCAAGACCCGCAGCACGTCGACCGGGATGTCAAGCATGGCGCCGAGCCGCCCGTGCAGCAGTTCCGGATCGGGCAGCGCGCGTTTCTCCTCGACGGTTTCCAGTCGATAGCCCGTGCCCATCGTCTCGATCTCGCCAACGACAAAGCCGATGTCGGAAGCAGCGGCGAGCAATTGCCCGGCCCGCTCGACGTCGCCGCGGCGCAGTGCCACCCACAAGCCAGCCGGGAGAGTCCGCCCGGCGTCATCCGCCTCGGCGAAGCTCATCTCCAATGCCGCGTCGTCCGGCCGGGCCCGGGCCTCACGGCCCTGCACGACGAGGGCCAGCGCCCCGATCGCCGTCGTGGCGCCTTCGAGCAGCGCTTCGTACTCGCGCAGCCGGGCGACCCGCTGCTCCTCCTTGCTGATCGACGGCATGGCAGTCAGTGTGCCGTCGTCGTTGCGGGAATCCTGGCATTTCGCGTCTGGCCTTGGTGAACAGCCCAGTCCGGAGATAACGTCGACTGTGTCCGATTCGCACCCATGCTGGAGCTGATCCGCATGAACCCCCAACCGGGCTGCCCGTGAGGACCGCGCCGCGCCCGCGCCACGCCCAGCCGTCCGCGCTCGCCACCTTGGGCTGGCCGGCGGTGTTGCGCTGGACTGTCATCACCGTGCTCGCCGCCTTGGCCTTGAGTGCGGCGGCGGCGCTCGGCACCGCGCCGCGGCGGGCGGCCGCCGGGGTTCCGGCGCCGGTGAACGTGGCCAGTACCGCAGCACAGCAGGTGTCGCACACGGCCAGCACGACAGCCGCCTCGCGCGCGCCCTCCTCTTCCGCGATCTCGAGCTCGCGGGGGAGTCCCGGCGATGATCAGCGCGCATCGTCGCTGGCCTCGGACGGTATTCCGACGACGGCGCTGGAGGCCTACCAGCGAGCCGCCCGCCGAGAGAGCGAGCGTGATCCGGCCTGCGGCTTGAGCTGGCCCTTGCTCGCGGCCATCGGCCGAGTCGAATCCGACCATGGACGCTTCGCCGGGGCGGTCCTGCACACCGACGGCCGGTCGACGCCGCGCGTCATCGGAATCGCGCTGACCGGCAATGGCACCGCCCGGATCACCGACACTGACGGCGGGCGGCTCGACGGCGACCGCACCTACGACCGCGCCGTGGGGCCGATGCAGTTCATTCCGTCCACCTGGGCGGCCTACCGCACCGACGGCAACGGCGACGGCATCGCCGACCCGTTCAACATCTTCGATGCAGCGGCCGCGGCCGGGCACTACCTCTGCTCCGCCGGCGGCAACCTGACCACGCTCACCGGTCAGCTACGTGCGGTCCACGCGTACAACGACTCCGACGCGTACGTGGCGCTCGTGCTGCAACTCGAGCAGGTGTACGCGCGCGGAGTGCCCGGCCTGACGGTTCCGATCGTGCCCAGCAACCCGTCGCCGCCAAAGCAACATGCACCGGTGCCGCCGGTTAATCCGGGCCCGCCGCTCGGGGCCCCGACTCGGCCGAAGAAGCCGTCGGCCCCGAAAACCGGGACATCGTCCGCGCACACGCCGACGCATTCTCCGTCCGAGTCGTCGTGCCCGACCCCGACGAGCACGGCCACGGCCAGCAAGAGCCCGACCGGCACCGCAAGCGGGACCACGACGAGCACCTCGGCCAGCAGCTCCACCAGTGCCTCGACCGCCAGCACGTCAACCTCGCCAACGACGAGTTCTTCGGCCTGTCCTAGCCCCACCGGCAGCTCGAGCGGCAGCACGTCCACGAGCGGGAGGGCCAGCGCGACGACGTCAGCCGCTAGCTCCGCGAGCAGTGCAAGCGGATCGGGAAGCTCAACAGCCGGCGGCTGAGGTTCCCTCGGCCGGAGCCAACCCGGCGATCAACGCGGCGCCGATGGCCTCGAGCTGGTTGATCTGCTCGGGCGTGAGTCGGTCGATGACGTGGGCGCGCACCGCCTCCACGTGACTGGGCGCGGCGGCGTCGAGCACCTCGAAGCCCTTGTCGGTGAGGTGCGCGACCTGGCCCCGGCGGTCGGTCGGGCAGTCCCGTCTTTCGACCCAACCGCGTTCCTCGAGGCGGGCGACCGCGTGGGAGAGCCGGCTGCGGGAGGACCGCGTCCGGACTGCGAGCTCGCTCATCCGCATCGCCCGGCCTTCGGTTTCGGACAGCCGCACGAGGATCTCGTAGTAGGCGTGCGGCATGCCCGAATCCTGCTGCATCTGCCGGTCGAGTTCGTCGAAGAGCAGGAGGGTCGCTTCGAGGTAGGAGCGCCACGCTCGTTGCTCGTCGGCGCTGAGCCAGCGCGTGCCCGCCATCCGCCGAGGATAGGTGAATATATCGCCGTCGCAACAGTTGAATATTCAACTTAAACTCGATAAGCTGTGTATGTCCAGTGAGGAGTCCATCGTGGCCATCCATCGGCTCAACCACGCCGTGCTCTACGTCCGCAATGTCGAGACCAGCTCTCGGTTTTACCGGGATGTGCTCGGTTTTGTGCCCCTCGACGGCATGGACGAGTTACGCGGTGCGGCGTTCCTGCGCGCGCCCGACTCGACGAACGATCACGATCTCGGCCTCTTCGAGATCGGCGACGCAGCGACCGCGAGCGGGGCCGGGCGCACGAGCGTCGGGCTTTATCACCTGGCGTGGGAGGTCGACACGCTGGGAGACCTGCAGGCGCTGGCCGAACGGCTGACCGCGGCGGGTGCACTGAGCGGCGCGTCGGATCACAGCACCACCAAGTCGCTGTACGGCCACGACCCCGACGGCCTGGAATTTGAGATCGCGTGGATCGTGCCGGCCGACCTGCTCGACGATGCGGCCCGAGCTGGTCGCACGACGATCCGACCGCTCGACCTGGGCCGCGAGATCGCCCGGTACGGCGCCGAAACGCCCGGCGGTGTCGGCATCAGCCGGCTGGCCGCACCCGCCGCCGGCTGACTCCGGACCGGCTCGGCCGGTCGGTCAGAACGGCACCTCGATAGCGAGCAAACCCTCGCCGCGCCCGCGGCCAGACAGGATCCGGCAGAAGTCGATCGCGTCGAGTTCTAAGCGCGCACCGGCGACACCGGTCGACCACTCGCCGCCGGCCGGCCCGGTCAGGTGCAATGCGTAGGGCTGGCCGTGCCGCTGTGCCCATTCCGCCACCACATCCGCGACGAGGACGCCGTCGTGCTCGGCCGTCAACATCATGGGCTGGCCCGTCGCGCGGGAGATGTCGATGCGATGCATCCACGGGTCGCGGGTGAGGATGGTGTCGATGAGGTAGCCGAGTGACCACAATTCTTCGACGCCACCGATTTCCTGCGGCACCGGCATCGGGCGACGGCGGATCAAGCCGGGCGTCCAGCGTCGACCTCGCGCGGCGCGTGGTCCGACTCGTCGCAGGCGAGCCACGATCTCGTGTGGCGCGAGCCCGGCGTGCTCACGCACCTGCAGGTCGGTCAGCGCATCGATGAACACCGCGTCCGACCGCATGGCCGCCTTGCGTTGCCGGGTGCCCTCGCGAATCGAGGCGGCCATCTCGGCCATGCCGAGCACATGACCGGCGACCGCGCGGACGTCCCAGCCGGGGCAATCAGTGGGCTGCGACCAGGCCGGGTCTTTCAGCCCGGCGAGGGCAGCGGCGAACCGCTCGTACTCAGTGGCTGCGAGCCGCATTGCGGTCGGCCGGTCGAGCTGCGATCGCCGAAGCTCGTCGGCGTTGGTGCGGGTGCGAGATGGTGCGCTCATGTTGGTCTCCTGGGATCGTGGGGCAGTCCGACGCTGTCGGCGAACATGTCGATGGTTCGGTCGAGCAGGCGGGCCCAGCGGTCGCCACCGGGATCGTTGGCCTGCTGGGCGTCGATGAGGCCGCCGACGAGGGCCACATAGAGGTCGATGTCCTCGTCGTCAGTAATTCCTATTCGGCTCATCACGTCGCGCAGGCGGTCGAGCACCCGCACGGCCGGGGCGTAGGCCTCCGGACTCGGCTCGAACCCGGCGATCGTGCGCTGGTTCATGAGTTGGTGACGAGCCAGGTCAGTGACCGTGAACTCGAAGAAGGCTCGCGCCACATGCTTGAGCGCTGGTCGCGGAGCGGCGGGTAGATGCTGGCCGGCAGCTTCCATCGCCTGCTCGCAGTCGGTCCAGGCCTGAGCGAACATCGCGTCGTAGATCGCATGTTTGGACTCGAAGTGCGTATACAGCGATGGCGCCCGCATGCCGACCCGGGCGGCGACCTCGCGCAGCGTCAGTTCGGCCAGCCCGTTCTCGCGCGCGATGGCCCAGGCTGCCTCGAGGATTTCCCGCTGTGTTGCCTCACGGCGTTCGGCCTGCCGATCACGAGTAGGTGTACCTAACATGATTAGGAGAATGGCGGAGCCGGCTCCGATTGTCAAGGCCTGGCACCGACAGCCGACACTTAGTTGCCGAGGACGGTTTGAGCAGATCGGGAATGGGTATCTAACCCGGGCCACACCGGATTCCCCCCAGGAGGAAAAATGCTCGGCCTGATCATCACCCTGCTGATCGTCGGCCTCATCGCCGGCGCACTGGCCCGTCTGCTCGTTCCCGGCCGGGACGCCATCGGCATCGGCGGCACGATCTTGATCGGTGTCATCGGTTCGTTCGTCGGGGGCTTCATCGGTTACGCCCTGTTCCACAAGGACGCCAACCAGGGCGCCCTGCAGCCGTCCGGAATCATCGGCTCGGTCGTCGGCGCAGTCATCGTGCTGCTCGTGTACCGCCGGTTCAGCGGCAGCAAGCGCGTCTCGCGGATCTGAATCACCGCCTGACTGAAAACGCAGCGAGCCCCCACCCGCTAAATGCGGGCGGGGGCTCGTCGCGTCTGTCCTAGACTCGGTAGTCGTGACCGACGCACCCAATCGTGTATTGCTGCTCGAACAGATCCATCCCGACGCGGAGGAAATCCTCATTTCCGCCGGCTTCGAGGTCGAGTCGGTCGGACGGGCGCTCGACGAGAACGAGTTGGTGGCCCGCGTCGGCGACGTCGCCCTCCTCGGCCTTCGGTCCAAGACGCACATCACTGAGCGGGTCCTCGACGCCGCGCCCAATCTTGTCGCGATCGGCGCCTTTTGCATCGGCACGAACCAGATCGACCTCGACGCCGCATCCCAACGCGGGGTCGCGGTGTTCAACGCCCCGTTCTCGAACACCCGCTCGGTCGTCGAGTTGGCGATCGCCGAGATCATCTCGATGACGCGCCGGCTGACCGAGAAGAACACCTTGATGCACGGCGGCGTGTGGGACAAGTCGGCCGACGGCGCGCACGAGATCCGCGGCCGCACGCTGGGCATCGTCGGCTACGGCAACATCGGCACCCAGCTGTCCGTCCTGGCCGAGAACCTCGGCATGAAGGTGCTGTACTACGACACCGCCGACAAGCTCGCGCTCGGCAACGCCCGTCGGTGCACGTCGATGAACGACCTGCTGGGCCAGGCCGACGTCGTGACGCTGCACGTCGACGGCCGGGCGTCGAACGACCTGATGTTCGGCGAGGACCAATTCGCGGCGATGCGCTCGGGTTCGCTGTTCCTCAATCTGTCGCGCGGCTTCGTGGTGGACTACGCCGCGTTGAGCGCTCGCATCCGCTCCGGCCACATCGCCGGCGCGGCCGTCGACGTCTTCCCGAACGAACCGAAGGGCCGCGGCGATGAGTTCCTCTCCGAACTGCGCGGCCTGCCCAACGTGATCCTGACCCCACACATCGGCGGGTCGACCGAGGAGGCCCAGCAGGACATCGGGCGCTTCGTGGCCGGGAAGTTCCGGGACTTCGCCCGCGACGGCGCCACCGCGATGAGCGTCAATCTGCCCGGCCTCGCGCTGCCGCAGGCGCCGGACACCAGCCGGCTGGTGATCATCCACCACAACGTGCCCGGCGTCATGGCCACGATCAACGGTGTGCTGGCCGAGCACAAGGTGAACGTCGAGGCCCAACTGCTCGGCACCCGCGGCGAGTTGGGCTACGTGGTCACCGACGTGAGCGCCACCTATACCGACGAGATGCTGGCCCAACTGCGCGCCCTGCCCGAGACCGTGCGGCTGCGCGTCCTCAGCTGATAGCCCCCGATTGGGCAAGTTCTGGCGCTCTCCGGCCGCCGGAAGTTGCACAATCGCGCCGCGACGCTGCTAACAGTTCGCGATGATCGGTTGCACGAGGCTACCGGCGGGTAATATCCTGGATGTTACTGACCGGTAACTGCGCGTCCGACCGGATCTGCGTGGGCTAGCTACCAGGGAGTCGGGGCCATGGGCCACTACAAGAGCAACGTCCGCGACATCGAGTTCAACCTCTTCGAGGTCTTCGGCACGGACCAACTGCTGGGCGCCGCTCCGTTCGAGGACCTCGACGAGGACACCGCCCGCGGCATGCTCCGCGAGGTCGCCAAGCTGGCCGAGGGCCCGCTGGCCGAATCCTTCGCCGACGCCGACCGAAACCCGCCTGTTTTCGACCCTGACACCAACTCGGTGCACCTGCCCGAGTCACTCAAGAAGTCCTGGAAGGCCCTGCGCGAGAGCGAGTGGTGGCGCCTGGAGACCCTGCCGGAGCTGGGCGGACAGCTCGCGCCCCGCACCCTGGTGTGGGCCATCGCCGAGCAGGTCCTGGGTGCTAACCCGTCGCTGCACATGTATATGGCCGGCGCCCCGTTCGCCGGGATCCTCTACGCCAACGGCAACGACGCGCAGAAGAAGATCGCGCAGCTGATGGTCGACCGCGGCTGGGGCGCCACGATGGTGCTGACCGAGCCCGACGCCGGCTCGGACGTCGGTGCCGGGCGCACCAAGGCGATTGAGCAGCCCGACGGCACGTGGCACATCGAGGGCGTCAAGCGGTTCATCACGTCGGCCGAGCAGGACATCACCGAGAACATCGTCCACCTCGTGCTGGCCCGGCCCGAAGGTGCCGGCCCCGGCACGAAGGGACTGTCGCTGTTCGTCGTGCCGAAGTTCCACTTCGATCCGGAGACCGGCGAGCTCGGCGAGCGCAACGGCGCGTTCGTCACCAACGTCGAGCACAAGATGGGGCTCAAGGCGTCAACCACGTGCGAGCTGCGCTTCGGCGAGAACCCCGAGATCCCGGCGGTCGGCTGGCTCGTCGGTGACGTGCACGACGGCATCGCCCAGATGTTCCAGGTCATCGAGCACGCCCGCATGATGGTGGGCACCAAGGCGATCGCCACCCTGTCGACCGGCTACCTCAACGCGCTCGACTTCGCCAAGCTGCGAGTGCAGTCGGCGGACCTCACGCAGGCGTCGGACAAGACGGCGCCTCGCGTCACGATCATCAATCACCCCGACGTGCGGCGCAGCCTGATGCTCAACAAGGCCTACGCCGAAGGCATGCGGGCCCTGGTGCTCTACACGGCGGTCACGCAGGACCGCATCATCACCGGCACGCACGAGGGCAAGGACGTGACGCTCGACGAGGCGCTCAACGACCTGCTGCTGCCGATCGTCAAGGGCGCCGGCTCTGAGCGGTCTTATGACCAGTTGGCCCAGGCCCTGCAGACGTACGGTGGCTCGGGCTACCTGCAGGACTACCCGCTCGAGCAGTACATCCGCGATGCCAAGATCGACACGCTGTACGAGGGCACGACCGCGATCCAGGGTCAGGACTTCTTCTTCCGCAAGATCGTCAAGAACAAGGGCGGCGCGCTCGGGGCGCTGTCGGCCGAGATCACCCAGTTCCTGGAGTCGATCGCCGACGAAGGCCGGCTGAAGGAAGAACGGGCTGCCGTGCAGAACGGCCTCGAGGATCTCGGCGGCATCGTCGCGGCCATGTTCGCGCAGCTGATGAGCGCGCAGGAGGACGTCCGCAACGTCTATAAGGTCGGCCAGAACACCACGCGACTGCTGCTGTCCGCGGGCGACTTGATGGTGGGCTATCTGCTGCTGCGCCAGGCCGCAGTGGCGTTGACCAAGCTCGACTCGAACGGGTTGTCCGACGCGGATCGGGCGTTCTACGAGGGCAAGCCGGCGGTGGCGCGATTCTTCGCATCGACGGTGCTGCCGGAACTGGCCGCTCGTCGCGCCACGGCCGAGTCGACCGACAACTCGCTCATGGACGTCCCGGAAGCCGCGTTCTAGCCATTCCGCGATCTCGGTAGGCTTGGCCGAGTGACGCAATCGCGATGGATTGAGCTCGACGGCGCGGTCAACGTGCGCGATCTGGGTGACCTGCCGACGGCGGATGGGCGGCACACGCAGCGCAACCGATTCATCCGCTCCGACAACCTGCAGGGCCTGAGCGTCGCCGACGTCCGGACCCTCGTCGATGACCACGATGTGCGCTCCGTCGCCGATCTGCGTACCGGCGTGGAGGTCGAGGCTGAAGGTCCTGGGCCGATCACCCACGAGCCGTCGGTCAACGTGCAGAACCTCTCGCTGTTCCCCGAAGCCGGCCACAACACCGATGCCGCCGCGCTCGACGAGGACTCGCCCGTGGTGCTGCCGTGGCAGAACCGGCCGCGGACCGAACCGAGCGAGGGCGACGGTGCCCGCCAAGGGGCGGCCGGGGTGTACCTGCGCTACCTGGACGACCGGCCGGACTCCGTCGTGGCCGCGCTGCGGCTGATCGCCGACACCGACGGCGCGACGATCGTGCACTGCGCAGCGGGCAAGGACCGCACCGGCGTCGTCACCGCGCTGGCCTTGGCCGAGGTGGGCGTCACCCGCGAAGCGATCGTCGAGGACTACGAGCAGACGGCGGAGCGCATCGACGCGATCTTGGCCCGCTTGCGCGCGTCGCCGACCTACGCCGATGACCTCAAGAAGGAATCGATGGACCGGCACCGGCCGCGCCGCGCGACCATCGAGCGCGTGCTCGACACGTTGGACGAGAATTACGGAGGCGCGCCCGGCTGGTTGCGCGCGCACGGCTGGACCGACGACGACGCCGCCGCATTGCGTAAGCACCTGCTCGACTGAACTTTGGCGGCCCGCCCATTGATTTCCCCGCTGCTGTTCGGTTTTTTCGCGCGGAAGCGGTCACCAGCGGGGAAAAGCGCGCGGCGACCGGTCAGCAGCGGGGAAAAGCGCGGGGCGACCGGTCAGCAGCGGGGAAAGCCGCCGCCAAATCGGGCGCCCGCTACTCGTCGGCGTCGGGCTTCTTGGCCGGCTTGCGTGGGGCGGGCGTCCGAGCCGGCTTGGCCGTGAGGTTCTGGCCGAGCACGACCTCGGCGAAGTCGGCCAGCACGCTGTCGAGCTGCTGGGTGATCCGCCGCTCCGAGTCCTGCTGGGCCTTGCGCAGGATGCGGGCCAACTCGTCGCGGTCGGGTCGGGCCACGACGTCGCCGTGCAGCTTGTCGATCCCGCTCTCGACGGAGCCGGCCAGCGAACCGAAGTTGTTGCGGACGGTCTCGTCGACGGAACGGGCCTGGCCGACCAGCGAGTCGACCCGCTCACCGAGCTGCTCGAGTCGGGAGGAGAGCCCGTCGAGCCGTTCGGCCGGATCGACGACCGGGCGGGCGAGCAGCTCCTCCAACCGGCCGTGCACGCGACCGAGGTCGTCGTCGAAGCGCTGGTGGACCGAGCCGGCCAGCTCGTCGAAGCGCCGGTGCACGGCGGCCAGGTCCAGCGCGGCGGGTAGGCCGTCGACGCCGCCCTGGATCCGGTCGACGTGGCCGTCCAACTCATCCATCCGGCCGTGCAGGTGTTGCAGCCGGTCGTCGAGGCCGTCCAACCGCCCGGCGACACCTTCGAACCGCCCGGCCACGCCCTCGAACCGCGCTTCCAGTGAGTCGAGCGGGCGGCCGATGCGGTCGTTGAGGGCGGCCACCACGCCACTGACCTGGCGCAGCGCCTCTTCTTGGGCGTCGATGCGGGCCAACGCCTCGTCGAGCCGTTCGGCAATCACGCTGACTTCGTTGCGCTCGGGCAGCGCGTTCAGCCGTTCTTGGATGGACGTCACCGTGCCGTGGGTCGACGCGAGATGCTCTTGATTCACGTTGATGAACTCCTCGACCGGGTTCAGTCGCGCCCGCACCTCGTCGAGGAGGTCGACGACCTGTCGCTGCTCGTCGGCCCGCAGTTCTGCGGCTCGTCCGAGCATGGCCCGCATCTTCTCGAAGCCGATGTCCGGCGCCGCGATCGTGTCATCGTCCACGATGTCGTTGCCTCTCCTGGCGATCGATGGAATTTCCGAAACGTTACCTACTACGCGATAGCTGACAAAACCCGCCCGGCCAACATGCGGCGTCGGCTCACCAGGCGGGCCGTCGGCGGGCGACCGGACGCTCGGCCGGCCCGCCGGTGCGGCGCACGGCAAGGCCGACGAGTAGGCCGAACATGAACCCGGCGACGTGCGCGAGGTAGGCGACGTCACCGGCCGAAGAGACCGCGGCGCCGGTTGAATAGGCCCATTGCAACAGGAACCACATGCCGAGCACGAGCCACGCCGGCAAGCGCAACGGGATGAAGAACAGGAACGGCACCAGGCTCCAGACGCGGGCGCGGGGGAACATCGCCAGGTATGCCCCGAGCACGCCGGCGATCGCACCGGACGCACCGATGAGCGTCTCGGTCGAGTTCGCATTGGCCAGCGCGAAGGCGTAGGCGGCCACGATTCCGCTGACCAGGTAGAAGAGGAGGAACTTGACCCGGCCCATCCGATCCTCGACGTTGTTGCCGAAGATCAGCAGGAACAGCACGTTGCCGAGCAGATGCAGCCACCCGCCGTGCAGAAACTGCGACGTGACCGCCGAAAGGAAGGGCACCTTGTGGTAGCTCGGCTGGTCCAGCGCACAGCCGACCCGGTTGCCCACGACCACCGCAGACCCGGTCGCCACCCGCGGCAGCGGTGCATTGTGGATCAGTTCTCTGGGGATCGCCGCGTAGTGGTCGTACAACTCCAGTTGGCGGCATTGCTCGCCCACCGTGGTCGATCCACCCACGGACGTCGAGTTCCCCGGCGTCAACAGGAACACGAGAACGTTTGCGGCGATCAGCGCGTAGGTGACCCAGGGAACCCGGCGCAGCGGATTGATGTCATGGACCGGGATCACCACGCGCGTAGTCTGCCCCGGACCAGCGAGCGCTGCACGGCCGATGAACGGTCCGCTAGCTCCACTCGTCGGAAGCTTCTTCGGCCACGGGCGGTCGTGAGCTGAATCGCGGCGAGACCAAAGAGATCGTGAGCAGGGTGATCATGCACAGCGGGTGTTGCAGCTGCGGTTCCACGTACCTCGGTAGAAGCGCCTGATGATCGACCGCTCCGGCGTAGACCGCGTGCTCACCGCCAACCGTTACCTCGTGCTCGGCACGGCCGACGAAGACGGACAACCGTGGGTCAGCCCGGTCTTCTTCGCGCCGCTCGACGCTAACCGCCTGTGCTGGGTGTCCTCGCCGGACAGCCGGCACTCCCGCAACATCGCTCACCGAACCGCCGTCGCCATCACCGTCTTTGATTCCACCGTTGACGTTGGGAAGGCTGCGGCGGCGTACTTCGACGCGCACGCCGCACCGGCCACGCCGGACGAGGTGGACGCCGCGCTGGACTCCCTCAACTCGCGACTACCGCGGGACAAACGGCTGAGCGGCGACGACCTGCAGCCACGCGGACCGTTGGTCGTCTACCGGGCCGACCTGCAGCGCAGCTACGTCCTCGTCCGTGGCGGCGACTCGGAGCACGGGAACGCCGTCGACATGACGGTCGAGGTCTGACGCCCCGCCCGCGGATATCAGCAGGTATCCGATTAGCGAGGCGAATGCCGGCGGCAAAGCGTGCTAAAAGCCGCGCCTTGAAAAAGGCCTTGTATTTCGACGGGCTCAAATCCCGCGACCGGGGTGCATTATTAACGCCGACAGCACATAGCACGGGCATCCGAGCGCGTCGGTGCCGCACATGACAACGGGGGAGTCAGATGAGGTTTAGTCCGGCACGTTTAGCTGTTCTGGTCGGGGGCCTGACGTGCCTGGCGATCCCGCTGTCGATGGGCACGGCGTGGGCTGGCATCGCCCAGCCGAATATCGTCTCGGCCAACCCGGCCAACTACACCCCGCAGTTGCCCCACGGCAACTACGCGACCTACGCCCTGCAGCAGGTCGGCGGCACGATGTACGCCGGTGGGAAGTTCGCAACCCTCGGCGGTCAGCCGCGCACCAACATCGGCGCGTTCAGCGCCACCACCGGAGCTCTCACCAGCTTCGCGCCCAAGTTCAACGGCGAAGTCTGGGCCATTGAGGATCTCGGCGGAGGCCGGTTAGCCGTCGGCGGGACATTCAAAACCGTGAATGGCGTCTCCCGGCCGGCCCTCGCCGTCGTCAATGCCACGACCGGAGCACTCGATGCCGGCTTCAACGCTCACCTGAGCGGCGAGGTCACCACGTTGCAATTGCAGGCCGGCCGACTCATTGCGGGCGGCAGCTTCAGCAAGAAGCTCGCGGCACTGAACCCGGTTACCGGCGCCGACACCGGTTACCTGAACCTCAACATCTCCGGCAGCCACGTGTACCGCACGGCAATCTCGCCGGATGGCACGCACCTGGCCGCGGTGGCCAACGTCAAGTCGGTGAGCGGCCAAGCCCGCCGTCAAGCGTTCATGGTGAACCTCGGAGCTACCCAGGGCACGCTCTCATCCTGGTACTACCAGCCCTTGATGAAGCAGTGCGCGTCCTCGAGTTACGACTTCTACCTGCGCGATGTCGACTTCAGCCCGGACGGCTCCTACTTCGTGCTCGACGGCACGGGCTTCGTGCCCAAGAGCGGCGACCGGGGCATCACAATCTGCGATGCGGCGGCTCGGTTCGAAACGAACATCCTCTCGCCCGTCCGCCCCACGTGGATCAATTACACGGGCGGTGACACGCTGCACTCGGTCGCCATCTCGAGCCTGGCCGTGTACGTCGGTGGCCACAACCGGTGGCTGGACAACCCGTTCGGCAGTGACAGCTGCGGCGCGGGCTGTGCCTCGCGTCCCGGAATCGGTGCTATCGATCCCACGACGGGCAAGGCGCTGTCCTGGGACCCGGAGCGGACCCGCGGAATCGGCGCCAAGGAGCTCTTGTTGACGCCGGCCGGGCTCTGGGTCGGCTCCGACACCGGCTACGGCGGCAAGTTGGGTTGCTCCAGTCCAGGGGGCCCCAACCACGACAGCTGCGCTGGTAAGGGCCTCGAAGACCACGCCGGCATCGGCTTCCTGCCGCTCGCCTGAGGCCGATGTAGCGGGGTCGGCGACCAAACCGTCAGTCCCAAGCTCTCAGACGACAGTTCGACTAGCAACGCGTCCGCGCAAGGTGCTCAGCTGACATCCGCGGACGTAGCCTATGGTGCTATGCTAAATAGCACCATGTTGTGGGAGGTCGACCCCAGGCGAGGGGCGCTCGGCGCCCAGATCGCAGCGATCGTGCGGCGCGGGGTGATCGACGGGACGTTGTCGGACGGCGCGCGACTGCCGACTGCGGCCGATCTCGCCGGCGTGCTCGGGGTCAATGCGAACACCGTGCTCGCCGCGTACCGCGAACTGCGGGACGAGGGTCTGCTCGAATTCCGCCGTGGGCGGGGAGTGACCGTGCGCGCCGGCGACGTCGGGTGCAGCGCGATCGGCGAGGCCGTGCGAGGGCTGCTCGAGGTCGGTCGCCGGTACGGGTACACGAAGATTGAACTCAGCGACATGGTGAGGCAGGCATGACGCGGCTGACGATCTACACCAGCACCGTTACTTCCTGGCGGACCGCTGTCGGAGCCGCTCTGGCCGCGGGCGCCCTGTCGGCCGCAATACTGCTGATCGTCGGCTCGACCGGGGCGCAGTTCGCAGTGGCTTTTGGACCCGTTGTGCTGCTCGGCCTGCTCGTGAGCGTTCACCTGGCGACCGTGCGGCTCACCGTCTCCGCGGACGGCGTCGGTATCGGGTCGGGTATCCGTGGGCGCACGCGGTGGATCCCAGCCAACGAGATCACAGCGGCCGGGACGACCCAGTTGTCGTGGCCGGCCGTCTTCGGAGCGGGCCTGCCGGTGGCCTGGCGCTCGACTCGACTCACCGTACGGGCCGGCCGCGCACTCGCACTGCGGTTGGCCTCCGGCGAGCGGGTGTGGGTCAGCACGCCCGATCCGGACGCCGCCACCGCCCTACTCGGTGCCATCGATTCGGACAATGACAAGGAGGACGTTGCCGTGCGCAGCGCTCGCCGACCTTGGTTCGGCCCGAAACGCGTCGGGTGGGGCTATCGACCGCAGACCTGGCAGGGGTGGACGTTAACGCTCGGCTTCGTCGTGACGATCACGCTTGTCGCCCTGCTTGCTCATCAGCGCTGACCTCGAGGCACAACGCCCTGCGGTCGCGCCGCTTGTGCCGACGTCTCGCCTCGTCGCGCTGCCGAAAGCAGCGCTGCCTTGAGCAGCGTGCAGCCCCAAAGCCCGTTAGTGGCGGGCACGCTGGGTTCATGAGCGACGAAACAATGGTGCCGGGCCACTGGCTCGACGAGGAGATGTACCAACGGCTGTTCGAGCGGCGCACGCTGCTGCTCGGCGAGCCGCTCGAACAATGGAACAGCAACCGGCTGTGCACCGGGCTGATCCTGCTCGCGGCGGACGACCCCGTCGCCGATATCCGGCTGCTGATCAATTCGCCGGGCGGCTCGGTGCCAGGCATGCTCGCCATCCGTGACTGCATGCGGGCGATCCCGAACGATGTGGTGACGGTCAACCTAGGTATGGCCTACAGCGCCGGGCAGTTCCTTCTCAGCTCTGGCACGAAGGGCAAGCGGTACGCGGCGCCGAACTCAAAGGTGCTGCTGCACCAAGGCTCCGGGGGCATCGGCGGCACCGCTATGGATATCGCGATCCAGGCCGACGACCTGCGCCGCACCCGCGACACCGTGCTCGAACTCATCGCCCACGACACCGGGCAGGACGTCGCGGTGATCGAGCGCGACTCGCGCCGCGACCGCTGGTTCGGCGCCCCTGAGGCCCTGGCCTACGGGTTCGTCGACCACCTCGTGGAGATCGGCGACGACATCCTCCCGGCACCACGCCGACCGGTCGGGCTGGGGGCGCGCCGATGACGAGTTACACGATTCCTTACGTCACCACGCGTACCAACCAAGGCGAGCGCACTGTCGACATCTTCAGTCGTCTGCTGGCCGAGCGGGTCATCTACCTCGGTACAGGCATCGACGACGGGGTCGCCAACGCCGTAATCGCGCAGCTGATCCATCTGGAGTCGGAGAGCCCGGACCAGCCGATCAATCTGTACATCAATTCGGCCGGCGGCTCGATCCCGGCGACGCTCGCGATCTACGACGCGATGCAGTACATCCGGCCGGCCGTGGAGACGACGTGCGTGGGGCAGGCAGGGGCCACTGCGGCGATGCTGCTCGCTGGTGGCGCGCGGGGCAAACGGCAGATCCTGCCCCACGGCCGGGTGGTCATCCACGCACCCGCGGCCGAGGGTCGCGGCGCGATCCCCGACCTCGTGCTGGAAGCCGACGAGGTGGAACGCGTTCGCACGATGCTCGAGCAAATACTCGCTGAGCACACCGGTAAGTCGCCGGAACAGGTGCGCGAAGACACTGAGCGCGACCTGATTCTCAGCGCTCAGGGCGCGGTGGACTACGGCGTCGTCGACGGGGTGCTGATCACCCGCGACATGCCGGGACTGTCAGGCGGCTAGGCAGACAGGGCCGGCGGGTAGTCGAGCTGGCGCCGTCATCAGGCGGTGGCTGGCGCGGCGGGTGAGTTCGAGAACCGGAAGGCCGAGCGCGCCGGACACTGCCGACAGCACCTCCGACGACGGGTCCTTCAGGCCGCGTTCGAGCTCGGACAGGTACTGCGCTGCGACGCCGGCGCGTGTGGCGACGTCGGCGATACGTTCGTCGCGGTCCGTCCGTTCGGCACGTAACTGCTCGCCGACCGCCTCTCGCCACAGCGGCTCGGGCCGAGTCTGCGGAGCGGTGCGCACCGGCAGCGGGATGACATTGTCCATGGATTGAACGTTAGCCACCGGGCCGGTCAGTCCGGGTGCGCGTTCGCTCAGCGCGGAGTCACAGCCGTTGAGCACCGACCGACGCGGGGACGATTGTGCTCGCCTGGCGAGCAGGATCCTCCCCGCGCCGCGGGCCGGCTGATCGTCGGCGCCATCGTCGGCCGGGTCAGACGGTGACGAGCGTGTTGTGGCTGGAGAGGATGCGCCAAGAGCCGAGATCGTCCTCGGATCGCGTGATCACGCTCGTCGACATCGCCTGGTGGCGGCCGGCGAGCGGGCCGGTGGGGCAATCGAGCGTGTTGCGCGAGACTGCGAGCACGACGCCTTCGGCGACCTGCTCGGCGCGGACCAGCTCCATGCTGTTGCTGCTGCCGGCGTAGATGGTGGTGAAGATCCCGTGGTGGCCCGCCCCGATGGCGGCACGGCCCTGGATGTGCTCACCCCGGATGTTCACGAACGAGGCGTCCGATGTGTAGAGCGCGCCGAACGCTGCCCCGTCGGCACTGTTCCAGGCCGCCTCAAGGTCGTCCAGAATCTGGCGGGCGACGGTGGTGGGAGCCGGGGCGAGGTGCTGGGTTGCGGTCATGATCCGTCCTTTTCATTGAGGTATCGAGGATTCATTCGAGTAACACTCAGTAAATATAGCGAACCTCAACCAACCTGTACAGTGTTGTTTCGTGAGCGTCCCCCGCACGTATCGATCCGGTCTGCGCGAGCAGCAGGCCAACCGCACCCGCGAGCTCATCGCCGCGGCAGCGCGCGCCCGCTTCCTGGACAAGGGCTGGGCCGGGACCAGCATCCGGTCGGTGGCCGAGGACGCCGGGGTGTCAGAGGCAACCGTGTACCACGTCTACGGCAGCAAAGCGGGATTGGCGAGCTCTCTCATCGACGCCGCCGAGAAGAGCGCAGACGTCGACCGCGTGGTGGCCGACCTACAGAAGCGCGTCGGCGACCCGGCCGGACAGCTTCGTGCCTTCGTGGCATTCGACCGGCGGCTCTACGAGCGCGGCGGCGACGTCATCCGGATCCTCGCCGAGGGCCGACGACAGCACCCCGACCTCGGCACCGCTTACGACGAGGGCCGCCGCCGGGGCGACCACGAGCGGCGCAAGGTCTTCTCCTCGTGGCCCGCCAACGTCTGGCGTGCGGGCGTTGGAGTCGAGCGAGCGGTCGCCGCCTACGGTCTGCTGGTCTCCCTCGAGACCTTCGACGCGGCAATTCGCGAGTACAAGTGGAGCCCGGCCGTTGTCGAGAAGTGGTGGTACACCACGCTGACCGAGCAGTTGTTGCGATAGTCGCGGTTCAGGTACGTCCTCGTCGGGCAGGCGCATCGCGGGACCGCCGACGTACAGGCCGAGTGGGGTCGCTCGTCCCTTCGGCTCCTCCCACGACGTCGTCGCCAAACCTTCCGATCCGGACGGATGCGAGCTGGCCGCTCCGCAGGAGGTCGTACAGCTTCCAGCGGCCGATGCCGAGTGCTTCCGCAGCCTGTCCGGTGTGAGCAGGATCGGCGCCGGGTCCGCGGTTGTGCCGATTCGTTGATGTGTAGTGACTGCTGTGGCCATTCCATGGTCATGAGCCCGGCGTCGGACAAATGACGCCGGTTTGGCGAGCCGGGAGGTGGTCGAAGTGTGCCCGCGGTCGCCGCACGGTGCTTGCGTACGTAGACATTGCTGGCCGCAGCCGATGCCATCGTGGGCTGCGGCACTGGAGGTCAGCAAATACGGTAGCTTCGGTGGGCTTGGAGGGCTCGCATAGTGGCCTAGTGCGGCGGTCTTGAAAACCGCTATGGGTTTGCGCCCATCGAGGGTTCGAATCCCTCGCCCTCCGCTCTCTCGTCTGCTCCGCCGCACTCCGCTGGGGCCAGGTCAAGTGGCCTTGGGACCACGCGCTTCAGTGCGGCCGGGACGGTTCGAACTGCAGAACGGCGGAGACGATTCCGAGTTCCGGCATGCGAGCTCCCTCGCGCGAGCTCTGCGCCGTGAATGAGGTCGTGCGACCCAGCAGCTCCTCGACCGCGATGCGCAGCATCAGCCGAGCCATCGGGGCACCCGGGCAGCGATGGCGGCCACGACCGAAGGCGAGGTGTGCGGCGATGTTCGGCCGATCGAGCACAAAGGCGTCCGGGTCCGTGAACACGCCCGAGTCCCGATTCGCCGACGCATAGGTCAAGGTCACCGGTTCCTCCGGGAGGATCTCGCGGCCGAGAATTCGGGTCGGTTGCGTGACGGTGCGCGCGAAGCCTCTGTACGGCGCGTAGAGCCGGAGGAACTCCTCGATAGCCGCAGGGATCAACTCCCGCTCCGAACGCAGCCGTTGCTGCAGGACCGGATCATCCGCGAGGTGGACAGCGATCGACCCGATGATGATGGGCGGTGCCACCATTCCCACCACCAAGGATTGCCGCAGCGCGCCCACCACATGCTCCGGATCGAGCGGCGCACCCTCGACGCGTTCCGCGAGCAGTGAGCTGGCCGGATCCTCGTGCACAGGACGCGGATGTCGCATCCGATCGGCGACGAGGTCGCGTGCCATCTGGTACATCTTCTCACTCTTCTCGGCGACCACGTCCTTCTCCTGTGAGCGCCACGCCTGCACCCATCGAGCTGCGGTCCGGGCAAGTTCCGGTGCGAGGTCCGGCGACAGATTGAGCCACACCGTGGTCACCCATGCAGGGAACCGCGCGCCGAATTCCTGCGCGATGTCGCCGCAGCCCCGTTCGATCAGCGGCTGCAACTCGTCGGCGGCGTGCCGGCGCAGCAGCGGCTCAAGCCTCTCCAATCGGGCGCTGTGCAGTGTGCGGTCCAAGGCGCGACGGTAAGGGGTGTGGGCTGGTGCATCGAAATTCAACGGTGGCCTGCGCAGACCCCGCGGATCGCTCGGTACGACGGCCTTCACCGAAGAGATGAAGCGTGAGTCGTCAAGTGCCGCCTCTCGTACTTGCTCGTAACGAGTGAGGGCCCAGAATCCGCCGTAGGCACCGCTGTGCGCGACCGGACAGCTAGACCGCAGGCCTCGGTACAGCGCGTGTACGTCGTCCGGGTCGTCGCTGGCAGACGGGTTGAACTCGTCTGGCAACTCGCGGGCGGCCGGGTCACTGCTCATCGGACGTGGTCCCGTACCAGCTGCGAACGGGAGGGCGGGTCGCCGCGGCGGCGCGCGATGGCCTCGGCTCCCAGTTCGAGCAACTGACGGGTCGTGTGCCATTCGATCATTTCGGCCAAGTCGTCCGAGTGCCACTCGACGATCTGGCGAACCCGCAACGCGGCGAGCGGCCCGAGAGTGTCATAGACCTCGACGAAGATGTCGTGCGCCCGGCGACGCGGCCAACCGCTGGGCATGAGGTTGGCCGGCAGGTCCGGATCGATCCCGGGGAACGTACGCCAACTGTCCATGATGCGGGTGCGGTCCAACAGTGCCTGGCCAGCACTGACCCTCCCCCGCCGCACCTTCTCGCAGAGTGGCTCGTAAGCCTCGACGAAGTCGGTGTACGTAACCGCGATCTCGTCAAGATCCCACGCGGACATGAGACGACGCGGCGAGTCCGGCAACTCCTCTGCCCGAAACACCGTGACGTCGCCGATGCCCAACTCGTCGAAGCGTTCGAGCGCCTCCTCGGCAACCGGCCGGGGAGAGACCCAGGTGCCGTCGTACAGCGGCGCGAATCCGAGCCAGCGCAGCCGCGAATGCAACGAGTAGCGCTGGTCGCGGCCGCTCTCATTGAGGGAGAACAGCGCGACGGTCCACCTGCCGTCCCACTGCTCGTTGCCCTGACCGAACGAGACGAACCGATACGCGCCAGCGAGCAGCATGTCGGACGCGCCAGGCGCAAAGCCGTAGAGCGAGTTGCGCCCCGAACGGGTCGAGACGAGCACCCCCCGGCGCGCCAACCGATTAAGTGCCGCCCGAGCGGCCGTCGGTCCCACGTCGAACTCGCCGAGAAGCGCAACCAAGGCAGCCGACGGCAGGGGTTCGGCCCGCGGGGCCCAGTAGTCGCCGAGCAGAGTCGTCAATAGGTGTTGGGACGACGATCCGGCGCGCAGCCGTGGCAGATCCGGGCGCGGTAGGGCGGTGGCGTTGTACTCGCCGGATGAGTCGAGCTCGTCGATGGGCCGGGCCATCAGATGATCTCCTCACGGTCGAGCTGATCGACCTGATCGGGTGAGTAGCCAAGCAGATCGCAGAGCACGCGCTCGTTGTCCTCCCCGAGTCGTGGTACTCGGTCGTCGTATCCCGTGGGAGATGACGACATGTGCACGGGAAGCCCGCTGCCGATGAGCCCAGCGGCCGGACCGTACTTGGGGTGGGCGAGCGCAGCGGTGTCGCGCCGTGTGAGGGAAAGCTCGTCGCGGACCGCCTCGCCCGGCTCGCGGACCGGCGCGCAGGGGACGCCCTGCGCTTCGAGCACGGCCAGCACATCGCGCTGAGCCAAGCTCTTCGTCCATGCCTCGATCTCGGCGTGAAGCCGATCTGCGTTGGCGACCCTTCCGTCACGGGTGCTGTATGGATCGCCCGGCGCCAGGCCGGGATGACCCATCGCGGCAAGCACGCCGTGGGCGAACTTGTCTTCAGGGGCACAGATGGCCACCCACCCGTCGGCGGTTGCGAATACGCCGAACGGTGCCAACCGCGGCATGAACTGGCCGTGCCTGCTGGGTAGTCCGAGCCCGACGAGGAGGTGGGACTGCTCGCTGGCGACCAAGGCGGTCAACGAGCCAAGCATGGACACATCGACGTGCTGCCCGATGCCGGTGAGTTCGGCCTGACGAAGTGCGCTCAGGATCCCGATGACTCCGTAGAGAGGCGCGGAGAGGTCGCCGACAGGAATGCCCATGCGGACCGGCGGATCGTGCGGGCCTCCCGAGCTCATCATGGCACCGGACATCGCCTGGATGATCGCGTCCATCGCCTTGTCGCCCTTGGTGGTTTCCTTGCTGCCGAAACCGCTGATCGAGCAGTACACGACGCGAGGATTCGCGGCATACGCGGCGTCGTAACCGACGCCGAGGCGGTCCGCCGTACCTCGACTGAAGTTCTCGACGACGATGTCAGCGTGCCGAACGAGATCGGCAAAGACCTGGCCTGCTCCCGGTCGCTTCAGGTCGAGGGTGACGCTCTCCTTCCCCCGACAGCGTTCCAACGTTCCCAGCGACATGTCGTCGTCGTGCACGCGACGCAAGGACAATCCGTCGCGACCGAAGTACGGGGCGTTGTTCCGGACGCGGTCGCCACCGGCGGGATTCTCGACCTTGATCACCCGAGCGCCGAGTCCGGCGAGCAGCAGCGTCGCGTATGGCCCGGCCAACGCGATGGTGAGATCGACGACCGTGACGCCGTCCAGCGGTCGCGGCAGTTCCGGGCCAGGTCGATCCTGGGCACCCGCTGAGCTCGTCATGAACGTCCCTCCCGGTCGCGGCGGGCACGGGCAACCGGTTCCACCCGGTCCTCGATGAACGCGACGACCTGGGCCTGCACAGACGCTGGCTCCCATCCTCGCGCGTCGGCACTGTCGCCGTCGATCTGCAAAACAGGCACACCCGCAGCCTCGATCGCCCGATTGACGAACCAGTTACCGCGCCGGTCGGTGGTTGCGAAGTGGACCGCACCGTCGATCCGGTTGTGCACCGCCTCTTTCGCGTACCACTCACTGGCCCACGGTGGGGCGTTGATCATGTCGGGGAAGGCGGCGAACCGCCCGGCGAGCGTCCGCAGCGGGTCGGCCCCGTGCCTGATGTACCCGTCCGCCGCGATCGCCAAATACATCGACCAGACGAAGACTGCGCCGCACGCCTCCTGGAACCAGGTGTAGAAGCCCATGTCGAACCAGAGGCCGGTGCCGACCCACATCAACCGCACCCGTTCGTCGGCGCACGGTGGCTGCCCGGTTTCCACCCGCTCGCGGACCTCCTCGTAGAAGGTGCGGGCGGCGTCGCGGGCCCACTGCGTGCCGCGGTGCCATTGCGGAATCATTACGCTGGGGATGCTGTCGCTGATCGTGATCGGCGCCGGGCTGGTCGCCGCGATGAGGTCTCGCGCCGCGCGGTTGTACAACTGCTGTTCGTTGACCAGCGCCATGATCTCGGCGAACCGTTCTTCGTCGAAATGCCGACCCGTAACGACCTCCAGATGACACACGACGCCGGTCAGTTCCGCAGTCATCAGATCGATCCGATCCCGGCCGATGAGCGCCTCCCAGTCGTCCTCAATTCGGTTCCACCAGCACGGGTCCTGCTTCGTGGCAACGGTGCGGGCGAAGGGCAGCAAGGTGGCCCCGCATTCGCGCTCCCAGACCTGGAACACCTTGTACAGCGCGTCACCGGTGATCTCGGCGAGCACGAAGCTGATCGGCGGGAGCCCACCCCAAGGTGGGTCATCATCGAACGTCGAGGCAAGCGCGAGCGTGTTGTACTGCTCCTGGTCGGTTGGATAGCCGCGTTCGCCGAGCAGCCGCAGGTACTGGGCGGACTTCTGCTTGGCTGCACAAACCGAAGCCCACCACTGGTTCACGACGTACGGGATGTCCAGTGCGCGCAAGATCTCTTGCGGGGCGTCGGCGTTGACCAGAGCCACCGGTGTCCCCTCCGCCGCACGGCGTTTCAGGTCGGTGAACCACTCGCGCTGATAGGCCGTCGCCGCTCGGGCCGACGGGAGCACCACGTCGCTGTGCCTGCCCGCGGGTTCGCTCATTGGTCGACCCGGCTCAGTGCACCCACACGTTCAAGCGCGTCTTGGATCAGGACCTCGGTGGCGGAAGTCCACGACCCATACGGCTGCGGGGGCACGGCCAGGAAAGAGATCCCGGCTGCTTGCACCGCCTCCCGCTGCACCGGGACGTCCCAGGCCGGGCCGTCGTCGAACGTGCGGCTCCAAGCGACGACCAAGTCAGCCGCGCATTCCGTCGCCATCTGCGCCGTCTGGGCGGCGCGCACAGATGCACTGTGGCCGGCGGATGCGGATGCTCGCGCGGCACGACGATGCACGAGCGCGGCTCGAATGTCAGCCGGCTCTCCGATCCACGCGCCTCCGCCGAGGCAACCCCAGTCGTGGTCCTCGCCCACCACCACCGCACCGGCGGATTCGATCAGTTCGTATACGCCGGGATGGTCCAGGGTGCACCCGGTCACGAACACGCGAACGCCCGGGCGTGGCGGCAACTCTCCCGAGCGAGCAACAAGGTCAGTGGCCAACGGTGTCCAGATCGCCGGGGCCGAGACCTGACTCGCCCCGATGACGGCCAGCGCTTCCGTGCCGGTGAGCAGTGGTCCGGCTGGCCCGTTGCGCAGTCGGCAGATCTGGCTGATGAGGGTCCGCACTGCGTCGTGTTCGCGAGCGGTTCGGCGCAAGTCATCGTCGGTGATTTCGCGTCCTGACCACTGCGATAGCTCCGCGACCAGGGCGTCGAAACGCCTGCGGTTGTAAACGGCCGCGGACCGTTGAGGGAGATGAAGCAGATCGAAGAAGGTCAAACGAGGTACGGATGGCCGCGGGTCCAGCCGCTGCAGCTCACGAAGGTAGAGGAACAGCCGCACCGACCCCTCGCAATCGGCCGATGCCACCAGGCCGTCGGCGTGCACTGCGGCACCGTCGATGATGCGCCCCAGAACACTTACCGCGGCCGGGTCGATGCCAGGGCCGCAGTATTCGCTGGCCGGATTGCTCAAGGCCCAAGCGGCGCTCGGATCACCTGCCAGCCGCACCGCGACATAGCCTGCGGCACTGATGACCTCGACGGGTACGTCGGCACCGACGCACGCCAGCACCGGCCGCCCGGCTTGCTCCGCCTGGACAGGTTGCAGCCGGGAGTCATACAGCCGCGATAGTTCGGGCAACGCATCCACGGACGGGTACTCCTGAGCTGACTCGCTGTGTCGTCGGCGAGGTTTATCAGCGAAGCTGATCCATGCAACATAAGTCTTCGGGCATCGTGAAACAAGTGCGCCCTATCCCGGTCAAGCCGCGCTGAACACTGGAGCTTGTGGCACCTCGACGTTGCGGCTATGCGCCAATACACAACACATCTCTTGACACTTGGCAACTTTACTACCTAAGTTCGACCGGCATACGCCCCAGTTCGGCCTCGTGCTACCTCACTCCACCGAGTCGGTCGCAATCCCACCGAGGAGACAAGATGACTCGTTCGATCCCGGGTTTACGCATCGTGATCGCCAGCGCCCTGGCGGTCACCGCTGCGGGGCTGCTGATGACAGCCTGCAGCAGTTCGTCAAAGAGCAGCGGCGGGTCGTACAAGGTGGGATTCCTCCTCCAGCTGTCCGGTAGTGGCTCGGTATATGCCGACACCGCCCAGGCCGGTACCAAGGCCGCGCTTGCCGACGTGAACAAATCCAACAAGGCCGGCGTCAAGCTCACCTCGGATATCGCCGACGCCGGGGCGGACGCGCAGAGTGCGACCACCGCGTGCAGCCGGCTAATCCAGCGGGACAAGGTGCAGGCACTCGTCGTCTTCGTCCCTGGTCCGCAACTACTCGCGTGTAACACCCTTGCCAAGCGACGGAACATCCCGCTGATCAGCCTGTCCAGCGGTGCCGGCAATATCTGCGCGAGCAATCTGACCAGCTTCGGACTCGTTCCGAACCAGCAGACCTTGCCGGTCATCGACAACCTGGTCGCCCAAGGCAAGAAGCGGTGGTACTTCTTCGGCGCCGACTACTCCACTCCCAAGACCACGATCTCGATTGCCAAGCCCTACCTCATGAGCAAAGGCGGCTCGGTCGTCGGCGAGACCTACGAACCGCTCGGCACGACGGACTACTCGCAGGACATCACGAAGATCGTCAATGCCCACCCAGATGTCGCGTTCCTGAACCTGATCGGCAACGACGACGTCGCCCTGCAGAAGCAATGGGCAGCTGACCCGCGGACGAAGAACATCACCCGCGTAGACATCCTCTTCGGTGAAGGACCGGCCAAGGCCCTCGGCAGCGCGGCGGCGGGAATCTGGTCCTCGAACGTGTACTTCTCGTCAATCTCGAGCGGTGGAAACCAATCGTTCAAGTCCCAGATCAAGGCGGCCGGTCTCAAGGGTTCGCCGGACATCAACACCTACGTGTCCTACCTGCAGGTGGAGGCGCTCGCCAATGCCGTCAAATCTGCCGGGACGAGTGGCAGCAAGGTCATCGCCGCGCTCAAGGGCACCAGCATGACTGGTCCGCTCGGAACTCGATTCCAGATCAAGGATCAGTTCAGCTACCAGCCCGTGTACCTGGCGCAGGCGCAGTCCGACGGTACGTTCACCATCAAGAAGAGGGCCGAACCGATCGAGCCGAAGCTGTCCTGCTCCAGCGGGCCTTGATCTGAGTACGTTGGATGACGCTCCTGCTGGACGTGCTCGCGTCGATCGCCATCCTGACGATCGTGGTGCTGGGCTTGGCGATCGTGCTCGGCGTGCTCGATGTCATCAACCTCGCGCACACCGGTTTCATGGGCGTCGGCGTGTACACGGCCGTCGTCGCGCACGACCACAAGTGGCCATTCTGGCTAGGGGTAGTCGCGGCCGCGGTGGCTGCCGCCGTTGCCGGCCTTATCGTCGAGCTGCTCGTCATCCGGCGCCTGTATGACCGGCCGCTGGAGACCATCCTCGCTTCGTGGGGGATATCGCTGGTCATCGTCCAGGCGCTCACCCTGGCGTTCGGCCACAACAACCGCGCGGTCGGTCAGCCGCTGGCGACCGCGACCTCGGTGTTCGGCACCGCGTACCCCACCTATCGGTTACTGCTCGTCGTCATGGCAGCCGGTCTCGTGATCGCTTTAGCGGTAATGATCCGCTACACGCGTGTGGGGCTGACGGTCCGGATGATCCAGTCCAATCAGGAACTGGCTCGCGGCCTGGGGATCCGGGTCGCGCTATTGCGGGCGAGCACGTTCGTCGTGGGCTGCGCACTGGCCGGTTTCGCCGGCGCGCTGCTCGGCCCGACCCAGGCGATCAACCCGAACTATGCGGTGTCTCTTGTGGCAACCGCCTTCTTGGCCGTGTTGCTTGCCGGTCGGCAGTTGTCCGGCCTGGTGCTGGGCTGCGTGATTCTGGGAACCGTCCAGGTGCTCTTCGCCCGCTGGGCAAACCCCGTCTACAGCTCAGCGGTCGTTGTCGGCGTCGCGGTCGTCCTGCTCCGGATCCGCCCGGAAGGTTTGACGTGGCGTCGGGCCTGATATTGCGCCACAGGCGGCTCGGCCTGGGCGGCCTGAGCGGTTTGGCCATCGCCGGCCTCGCCGTTCTCGGACTGGTGGGAACCGACTATGACACCGGTCTTCTTACGACCGCGTTCATCTACGCGATCGCGGCGGTCAGTTTGGACCTGGTCTGGGGCTACCTGGGCGCGCCGGATCTTGGTCACGCGCTGTGGTTCGGCATCGGCGCGCTGAGTGTGGGCGCGATGACCACGGTGACCGATCAGACTGGCCTGGTCATCGACGTCAAAGACGCTTCCTGGCGTTACGTCGTAGGCATCGTGCTCGGCATGATCATCTCGGCAGTGCTCGCCGGTATCGTCGGCCGGTTCTCATTCTCTGCCAGGGGTTCTGCGTTCTACATCGCGGTCGTGACGCTGGCTCTCACCACCGTCGCGACGACGCTGTACTCCCAGTTCCCGAAGATCTCGGGTGGCGACAACGGTCTGTTCGGTTTCAGCCCGGCCGGGGTCAACGCCCGGACGTGGTATTTCGTCGCGCTGCTGGCTCTCATCCTGGTCGTGGCCGGTGCAGTCGTACTCGTGCGCAGCGACCTGGGCCTACTGCTTCGCGCGGTGCGGGACAACGAAACTCGCACCCGCTATCTCGGCTACAACGTCGAGAACATCAAGACGGTCACATTCATGGGCGGTGCTGCAGTAGCCGCCTTCGCCGGTGGGCTGATGGCCGTCATCACGGGCTTGGTTTCCGCGGACCTGTTCAGCTTCCTGTTCGCGACCCAGATGCTTGTCTGGGTGGCGGTCGGCGGACGCGGCACGATCATCGGGCCGGTCGTCGGGGCGATCCTGCTACAGCGGGGCGGTGCCCACCTGTCCGCAGAGTTCCCAACGCAATGGAACCTCATCGAGGGTCTCTTGTTCGTGTTGGTAGTTGTGTTCGTGCCCGACGGCCTCCTGCCTTTCCTCACTCGCCTGGTCGCCAGACTGTTGCCCGCCGACGGCGAGGCCGTCGGCGGACGGCGCATCGTCGGTGACACGAAACGAGCGCCAACGCGTCCAACTACCTCGCCGGTTATCGCCGTGTCCGACCTGTACTTCGGCTACGGCAGCCTGCGGGTTCTGCGTGGTGTCGACCTGGAGATCAACCGGGGCGAGCTGCTCTGCATCGTGGGCCCGAACGGTGCGGGCAAGTCCACCTTGGTTTCGGTGCTGACTGACGGCAACCTGCGCGCAACCGGAGACATCCGATACGAACTCGGCGAAGGTACAGGTCATCGGCGGCGCCCGCCACACCGCATCGCCCGTTTCGGGGTCAGCCGCAAATTCCAATCGCCACAGCTGTTCGAGAGCCTGTCCGCGGCCGAGACGATTCTGCTCGCGCGGCTCGGCGGAAGGCTGCCCTCGTGCTGGCGCCGGAGCAACGATGTGCTGGTGTCACCGGCTGTGGTCGATGTCTTCGCCGCGACCGGGCTCACTGGGCGGGACAACGAGAAGGGCACGAAGCTCGCGCACGGGCTCAAGCAGGGGCTGGAGATCGCGGCCGCAGTCTCGTCACGGCCCCAGGTGCTACTACTCGACGAACCCACTGCAGGTCTGACGCGCAACGAGCGCGCGGTGGTCGGCAAAGTGCTCCAGCGCCTAGTCAGCGGTGGCATGACCGTCGTGCTCATCGAGCACGACCTGGACTTCGTCAATGAGGTCGCCGACCGGGTCGTGGTGCTGCACGGTGGCCAGATCATCCAGGACGGCACGCCGGCCGACGTGAGCAAGTCACAGGTCGTCCGCGAGGCCTACCTCGGGACGGTGGTGTGATGCGGCTGGAAGCACGCGGACTCGAATCCGGATACGGCTCGGCAACCGTCCTGCGCGGGATCGCCCTCACGGTCGGCGCTGGCGAGGCAGTCGCGGTGGTCGGCCGTAACGGCATGGGCAAGACGACACTGCTCAAGACGCTGCTCGGGTACATACGGCCCACTGCGGGCGCCGTACTGCTCAATGGCAAAGACATCACAGGTTTGCTGCCCGAGCGGGTCGTGCGGCACGGTGTCGCCTACGGCCCACAAGAAGAGCCGGTATTCGCCAGCTTGAGCGTCGAGGACAATCTGCAGGCCGCTCGGGTCGGCCGAATCGACCCGAGCCGTCGCGCTGCCGTGCTGGACTTTTTCCCGGTACTCGGCGCCCGGCTTCGGCAGCGGGCCGGCACGCTCTCCGGCGGCGAGCAGAAGATGCTCGTCCTCGCGCGAGCATTGCTGGCCGAGCCAGAGCTGATCGTGCTGGATGAGATCACCGCCGGATTGCAGCCGTCGTTGGTGGACACAGCGATCCGGGCACTCACCTGGGAACGCGAGGCGCGGGGCACGACCATGCTCCTTGTCGAGCAGAACATTGACGCCACATTGGGTATCTGCGATCGCGTCGTCGTCATGAAGCTGGGTCAGCTCGTCGCCGAGGAGCCCGCACTGGCGCAGTCGCGTGATCAACTCATGGTGCTTCTGGCGCCGTGAGAGGAGAGGAGTTCCGAATGGGTCACGGCGTCGGCGAGGGCCGTCGAGCTGCACACGACTTCGATCCGGTGCGGCCAGGCGAGACGTTCACCAGCGCGCACGAGGAGTTCGCTCAGTTGCGCGCAAGGTGCCCTGTCGCTCGCAGCCAGGAGTACGGCGGATTCTGGGCGCTGCTGGGTTACGACGAAGTGCTGTCTGTCATCACCGACATCGAGCACTTCACCACGTCGCGGCAGAACGCAATCCCGAAGTTCGCGTTCACGGGGGTGCGTCCGCCGTTGCACCTCGACCCACCGGAGCATATGGCTTACCGCCGGGTGATCAACGCATTCTTCACCCCGCGCAAGATGCGCGCGATCGAACCGAAGGTGCGCGCCGAGGCGGTCGCGCTGCTCGACCCGCTGATCGACCAGCGGTGGGTCGACGTCTGCAGGCAATACGCACACAAGTTTCCGGCCCACGTGTTCGCCCATTTCTTCAACTTGTCGAAGGAGACTTCGACCGAGATCAAGGCCGTCAGCGGGACGTATGTCGACGCGATCCAAGTCCTGGACCACGACACGGTGAAGAAGCTGAGCCGCCGCCTGTACGAGATCGCGCAGACGATCATTGATGATCGTGCGAGCGGCGACTATGAGCCCGAGCATGACCTGACCGCGGCGCTACTCGGCACCAGGTATCAGAACGCACCGCTACCAGCGGACATGGTGTTGGGGTGCGTGCGGCAGCTCATCGTCACCGGGATGGTCGCGCCGAGCGTCTTCATCGGGAACATGTTCGTCCACCTGTCGAAAAACGCTGCTCTACAGGAAACGCTGCGGGCCGAGCCCGCTCTCGTGCCGGCTGCGGTGGAAGAGTTCCTCCGGCTCTACTCGCCCTATCGCGGGATGGCCCGCACCGCTCGTGAGGACGTTGTCCTCGGCGGTCAGCCCATCAGAAAGCACGATCCGGTCGCGCTGGTATACACGTCCGCCAATCGGGACGAGCGGGTGTTCCCGGACGGCGAGCAGTTCGTTCTCAACCGGCCCAACATCGACAAACACATCTCCTTCGGACGCGGCACGCATGCCTGCCCAGGGGCGCCGCTGGCTCGCATGATGATGATCATCACTCTGGAAGAGGCGCTTTCGCGAAGCGCGAGCTTTCGGCTGGCCGGTGAGCCGGAGATGGCTATCTGGGCTGAGTGGGGCACGCGTTCGGTCCCGCTGGACTTCGTGCGCGCGTGACGAGCACGCAGAACTGCCACCCCTGTTGATAGGAGTCTCTCGTGGATCTGTCCGGCAAAGTCGCCATCATCACCGGTAGTGGTCGTGGCCTCGGACTCGCCTATGCCCAGGAGCTGGCGCGTCGCGGCAGTGCAGTAGTGGTCAACGATGTTGATCCCGAGGCAGCCGAGCAGGCTGTGGCCGGCATCGTCCGCAGCGGTGGCGCCGCTGTCTGCGAGGTGGTGCCCGTAGGCACGTCCGATGCCGCTCGCATGCTCGTCGAGCGTGCGGTGACGACGTACGGCAGGGTTGACATCCTCGTCAACAATGCGGGCATTCTGCGGGATACGACGCTTTGGAAGATGACTGACGAGGCGTTCGACGACGTCCTCACGACGCATCTGCGCGGGACGTTCACCTGTACCCGAGCCGCAGTCATCCGCATGCGCGAGCAGGGCGACGGCGGTCGAATCATCTGCGTCGGCTCACCGACGGGCCAAGTCGGGAACTTCGGCCAGACGAACTACGCCGCCGCCAAAGCGGGAATCGTGGGAATGGTTCGCACCTGGGCTTTGGAGCTCGCGCGGGCGAACATCACGGTGAACGCAGTGGTGCCCGTGGCCGCCACCGGAATGACCGAGACAGTGCCGTTTCTGCGGCCCTATGTTGAAGCGCTGAACAACGGCGACCCGCTGCCGTCGTACGCACGTCGCGAGCTCGCCTTCGGTGCACCCGAGGATGCCGCCGGGCTGGTGGCGTTCCTAGCGTCGGACGCCGCGGCCGGGATCACTGGTCAGGCCATCGGGATTGGCGGTGACCGGCTGGCACTGTGGGCACATCCGGCGGAGGTGGCCACCGAGTTCGCCGAAGGCACCGGCTGGTCCGCGGACGCGATCGCCGACATATGGGAATCGAAGTTCGCTCCATGCGCCCAAACCGTCGGCCAACAGTTCCCGGAACCCGCAAAATGACGCTCCGATCTCGACGCGCCGGTCGCGATCGATGGCCACGCGCACGTCGAGCAGCACAGCCACAAGTCGATGGACGGTGGTTGCTCGCCGAGCTGTCCACGCCAATGGAGGGACCTCAGCCATGACTACCACGACGACCATCGACCAACTGCCGTCCTACGTGGGCAAGGAACTCGGAACCAGTGATTGGTTCGAGGTAACTCAGCAGCGGGTCAACCAGTTCGCGGACGCCACCGACGACCGTCAGTGGATACACGTCGACGTCGAACGCGCCGCCAAAGAAAGCCCATTCGGCGGCCCAATCGGCCACGGCTATTTGACCCTCGCCCTATTGATTCCCATGTGGTCCCAGGTGCTCGCCGTCACCGACGCAAGAATGGCGGTCAACTACGGCTTGAACAAGGTGCGCTTCCCCGCGCCGGTGCCAGTCGGCTCGAAGCTACGGCTGACGGCCACCCTCGCCGACGTGGAGCAGGTCAAGGGCGGTATGCAGTTGACCGTCGCTGCGGTCATCGAGAGGGGCGATGCCGACAAGCCGGTCTGCATCGCCGAACCGGTGTTCCGCTTCTACAGCTGATTCGCTCTGATACGCCGATGCCGACTGTGACGACGACGCGTACTCGGGTACCCATCACGTGCGCTATGACCCGTACGACGATCGCGGTTGTGGAACGGCGCCCGGAACTGCGCGACTAGCCCCACTGGCCGGGCTGGTAGTCACCGGCGGGCTGGCGCGTGATGACGTTGAGGCGGTTCCAGGTGTTGATGCTCGCGATCAGCCCCACGAGCACGGCGAGCTGGTCGTCGTCGTAGTGCTTGGCCGCATTGGCCCAGACCTCGTCGGTGACTCCGCCCGCGCCGTCGGCGAGACGGGTGCCCTGCTCGGTGAGCTCCAGTGCGGCCCGCTCGGCCTCGGTGAAGACGGTAGCTTCCCGCCAGGCCGCGACCAGGTTCAACCGCAGCGCGGTTTCCCCTGCCTGGTCGGCGTCCTTGGTGTGCATGTCGAGGCAGACGCCGCAGCCGTTGATTTGGCTGGCCCGGATCTCCATCAACGCCAGTGTCGCTTGGGGCACCGTCGACTCCTTCAGGAGCCGGCCGGCCGAGTTGAGGTACTTGATGAACTTCTCCGCGACGCTGGTACCGGAGTAGTAGTTCAGACGAGCTTCCATGGTTGATCTCCTTTTGCGAGTTCTATTTTTGAGATGCGGTGGGAAAAGAGGGCTACTCGAGGACGGCCTCGATCTCGAGGCTGATCGAGACCTTGTCGCCAACCACGACGCCGCCGCCGTCCATCGGAACGCTCAGGTCGATGCCGAAGTCGCGACGGTTGATCTGGGTGACCGCGGAAAAGCCGGCCCGTTGGCCGCCGAACGGATCGGGGCGGAAGCCGTTCACCTCGACCGCCAGCGGCACCTGGTGAGTGACGCCGTGCAGCGTCAGGTCACCGTCGATGACCCAGCCGCTGTCGTGCGAGCGGATACCGGTCGAGCGGTAACTCATCGTGGGATACCGCTCGACCCCGAGGTACTCGGCGGAGCGCAGGTGGTCGTCACGCATTTCGAAGCCGGTGTCGATCGACGCGAGGTCGATCGACGCGGAAACGGTCGACGCAAGCGGGTCCTCGCTCGTGACGATCGTGACGTCGTAGCGGGTGAACCGGCCACGAATCTTGCTGACCATGAGATGACGGGCGGAGAAGGCGATCTCGGAGTGCACCGGGTCGGCCTTCCAGGTACCGACCAGATAGCCGGGGATCGCGGTGATCGCGTGGGCGGGCTGCATGTTTCCTCCGTGGATGTGGTGCCGCGGGTACGCGGCGCGGGTGGTGGTGGCGACGGCCGGCGGTCAGGCCTCGACGAGCACCAAGGGCTGAGCGGTCTCCTCGTCGCTGCTGACCTGCGGCTGAGGCCGGGCCGGGCCGGGCAGCGCAAGGGCGAGCACTGCCGCGATCAAGATGGCGGCCGCGCAGGTCCAGAACGCGCGGTCGTAGCCGGCGGTCGGCGACGACGCGCCGGCGGCGATGGTGGCCATGACGGCCAGGCCGACCGCGCCGCCGACCTGCCGCGTGGTGTTGATCAACCCGGACGCCAGACCGGCTTGGTGCAGCGGTACGTCCGCGGTCGCGGCCATGGTCATCGGCACGAACGACATCCCGACGCCAAGCCCGATGATCACCAGAGCTCCGAAGACGTGGGCGAAGTAGCTGTTGCCGGCGGAGAGCTGGCCGAGCCACGCCAACCCGACCGCTGCCCCGGCCGGGCCGATGATCAGCTGGCGGCGGACGCCGACGCGCGCTACCAGCCGTGGCGCGAACAGCGCACCGGTCAGCGTCGCCAGCGCTGCGGGCAGGAACGCGAATCCCGCTTTGAGCGGGCTGTAGCCGTTCACCTGCTGCAGGTAGAGCGACAGGAAGAAGAACATCCCGAACAGGGCCGCGCCGAGCATCACGGCGACGCCATTCGCGATCGTCACCGACCGCAGCCGGAACACAGCTAGCGGCACCAGCGGGTGGGCGACCAGGCGCGACTCGATCACGACGAACGCGGTGAGCAACGCGGCCGCGCCCGACAGCGTTCCGATCGTGGCGATAGACGCCCACGGGCGGGTATCGGTGCTGACGATGCCGTATACGAGCAGGGCCAGCCCGCCCGTGACCGTGGCCGCGCCGGCGAGGTCGAGGGTCGGCCGCACGTTGGACCGCGACTCGACCAGTGAGACGACCGCGGCCGCGGCAAGTGCGATGCCGATCGGAACGTTGACGAACAGCACCCAGCGCCAGTCGAGCAGGTCGGTAAGGATGCCGCCGGCCAGCACGCCGGCCGTGGCACCGCTCGCGGCGGTGGCCGACCAGGCGCCGAGCGCGCGGCGACGGGCATGCGGTTCGGTGAACGTGGTGGTCAGCAGGCTGAGGGTGGCCGGTGCCAGAATCGCCGCGCCGATGCCCTGCACAGTGCGGGCGGCGATCAGCTGCGCGCCGTTCTGGGCCAGCCCGCCGAGCAGGCTGCACACGGTGAACAGGCCCAGCCCGAGTAGAAACACCCGTCGGCGTCCGAACAGGTCGGCGGCCCGGCCGCCGAGGAGCAGGAAACCGGCGAACGTCAGCGTGTAGGCGTTGATGATCCACTGCTGGCCGGAGGGCGAGAGGTCGAGGTCGGCCCGCATCTTCGGCAGGGCGACGTTCACGATCGACACGTCCAGCACGACCATGAACTGCGCGATGCAGCAGACGGCCAGGACGGCCCAGGCCGGGATTGCTCGTTTGGAAGCAGCTTGGAAATTTGCGTTCATACCTTGACGACGAACGAGCGCCCCCCGACGGGACAGGCTCGGTCAGAGCTCTTCGAGCCGCCGGGTCAGGAACCGCCGCTCGGGGGTCGTCGTAGCCAGCTCGAGTGCACGGCCGTACGCCGCGCGGGCCTCCGCGCGGCGGCCGAGGCGGCGCAGCAGTTCACCGCGGGTTGAATGGAAGTAGAGGTAACCGTCCAGATCGAGGCGCTCGACGGCGTCGAGTGCCGCGGCGGGTTCGCCGGCCTGGGCGAGCGCCGCCGCTCGGTTCAGCTCGACAATCGGCGAACCAGTGAGTTCCACCAGGCGCCGGTACAGCTCGGCGACCTGCCGCCAGTCGATGGGTTCTCGCGTCTGCAGCGACGCGATCGCGGCCTGCACGACGTACGCACCGCGACCGCCGAGCGCCATCGCCCGGTCGAGCTCGGCCCGACCAGCAGCGATCCCGCGCATGTCCCACAGCGAGCGATCCTGATCGTCGAGCAGCACGAGATCGTCACCGACGAATCGGGCCCGCTGCCGGGCGTGGTGGATCATCATCAGCGCCAGCAGCCCGTGTGCCTCCGGTTCGTCCGGCATAAGCGCAGCGAGCACCTGCCCCAGGCGGATTGCTTCGGCGCCGAGGTCGACCCGGCCGCGGTAGCCCTCGTTGTAGATCAGGTAGATGACGGCCAGCACCGCATCGAGTCGGTCGGGCAGCAGGTGCGGCCCGGGGACCGCGAACGGGATCCCGGTCACCTTGATCTTGGCCTTGGCGCGGGACAGGCGGCGCTTCATGGTCTCCTCCGAGACCAGGAACGCGCGGGCGATCTCGGCCGTCTCGAGGCCACCGAGCGCCCGCAGCGTGAGTGCCACCTGCCCGTCCAGCGGCAGCGCCGGGTGACAGCAAGTGAAGATCAGCTCGAGCCGTTCGTCCTTGATCACGGTTTCGTCGAACTCGTTCACGGTTGCCTCCGCCACCGGCAGCAGGTGGATCTTCTCGGCCAAGGTGCGTTCCCGGCGGATCCGGTCGATCGCGCGATTGCGGGCCGTCGTCACCAGCCATGCGCCCGGGTTGGCCGGCACGCCCGAGGCGGGCCAGCGCTCAGCCGCGATCGCGAAGGCTTCCTGGGCGGCTTCCTCGGCCTTGTCGAAGTCACCGAGGTACCCGACCAGCGAGGCCAGCACCCGGCCCCACTCGTCTCGAAAGACTTCCTCGAGCACGCTCAGCGCAGCACCAACTGCCCCACCGGCCTGACCTCCACCACGCCACCTAGCCGGACGGCCGGGATCCGGGTCGCCAGCTCGAGCGCCTCGTCGAGGTCGGCCGCTTCGAGCAGGTACAGCCCGCCGAGCACCTCCTTGGTGTCGGCGAACGGACCGTCGGTCATCAGCGTCTTGCCGCCGACAACCCGCACCTGGGTTGCAGTTTCACCCAGCTCCAGCCGAGCAGCTGCGATGGAGCGGGGGTCTTGGGCCAACGCGGCGAACTCCGCAGTAACAGCCGCACGTTCGGCATCGGGCAGCGCATCGTTGTAGCCGGGCTCGGTGTAGATCAGCAGGGCATATTGCATCGAAACCTCCTAGGTCGCGTCCTATTACCGGTACGACGAACGGGCGGCAGTCCGGGGGACAGTATGACGTTGCGTGCCTGAGATTTAACATGCATTTGACATAACAGTTGAACTGGCAGATGCTTCCCAGGAAGCGATCTCGCCGACGTGGTGTCGACCTGATCGCTATTTGACGCCAATGTCGACCGGGAGCTCATCGTGCCTACGTTTCGGATTCTCAGCACCGCCGCCGTCGCGGCCGGGGCGTTATTCGCTGCGCTAATCATCAATCAATCCAGTGCCGGGGCACAGAGCCAGGTGCTGCGCAACGCCGAACTGCTGTCCGACGGCGCGTGGTGCTGGTTCCAGGATCCGCGGGCCGTGCATTACGTCGGCGTCCACGACCGGACCTACATCGGTTATGTCACCTCGCGCGGCGACATCGACGTCGCGGCCCAGGATGCCGGCACGGCGCTCGTGACCCGCACCACTTTGCATCCGCTGTTGCAGGCCGACGACCACGCGGCGCCGGGACTGTCCGTGCTGCCGGACGGGCGCATCGCGGCGTTCTACTCCAAGCACGGCGGCACGCAGATGCTGTACCGCATCTCGCTGCATCCCGAGGACATCACCTCGTTCGGCCCGGAACTGACGGTCCCGACGAATACCACCAAGAATGGTTTGTACACGTACGGCAATCCGGTTTACCTCAGCGCCGAGCATCGGCTGTACCTGTTCTTCCGGTCCGGCGACAACCGGCCGGCCATGACCTGGACCGACGCAACGTCCAGCTACAAAACGTGGGCCGTCGCGAAGGATCTGGCCGTGCCGGACGGTATTGCCGGATCGCCTCGCCCCTACGTGAAGTACGCGACGAACGGCGTGGACACCATCACGTTCGCGTTCACCGACGGACATCCGCGCGAAGTCGCCAACAACTCCGTGTACGCAGCGATCTACCGAAAGGGTGTCCTGCGCGCGCCGGACGGCACCCGGTTGTCCGCCATTGATCCGTCGGCGGAGGGGGACGAAGCCGCCGCCGACGATCAGTTGCCAGTGGGGCCGGTACACACAGATTCACTTACCCAGGGCAACGGCGGTCTGGTTTACGACGGCTCCGGTCCGGCCGGCGTCGGTTGGGTCGAATCGATGGCCTTGAGCCCGCAGAACACTCCCGTGATCGTCTATTCCACCTACGCTGACCCCGCGGACGCCATCTACCGTTACGCCCGCTGGAATGGCTCGGGCTGGACCGATTCGGAAATCACCGATGCCGGCGGCAAGATCACGATTGGCACGGCCGAGCCGCAGTATTCCGGCGGGGCGGACCTCGATCAGAACGACCCGAGCACCGCGTACCTCTCCCGCGAGACCTACCCCGGTTCCGACGACTGGGAAATTGAACGGTGGACGACGACTGACGCCGGCGCGAGCTTCACCGACCACACCGACATCACCGCGCACTCCGTCCTGAAGGACGTTCGGCCGGTCGTGCCGTGGGGCCCTCCGGGCGAGATCAAGTTGGTGTGGATGGCCGGTTCGTACGACATCTGGAACGGCGGCTTCCGCACCCAACTACGTGAGCTGACCGCAGGCCATGCGCCGACCACCGCCCGCATCAGCACGTCGACCCTGTCGGCCAAGGCCGGCGCGGCCGTCCAGATCGGCGGCCGGATTGTGCAGGGCGCCGACGGAGACGACGTCGGCGGGGCCATCGTGCAACTCCTTGGGCACACCGCCGGCAAGCCGGACGCCGTCTTGCGCAACGTCCGCTCCGACGTTCATGGGCTCGCCAACTTCACGGTCTATCCGAGCGAGACGATGCGCTTCAGCGTCCGCGTCCTCCCGACCGGCGCATGGGGCGGCGCGACCTCGGCCGCGCCGGTCGTCACGGTGGCGCAACCGTCGGCGGTCCGGGTCGGTGTCTCGGCGACCAGCATCAAGCGGGGCAAGTCCGTCGTGGTCGGCGCCCGGGCAGTCGATGCCCGGACCGGCGCGGTCCGCCCCAGTGCAGTCATCGAACTCTGGCAGAGCGTCGGCGGAGTCTGGCAGCGCGCCGGTGCCTACCGCGCCGACAGCGCCGGGCTCATCCGGGTCACTCGCTCTCCCGGCGTCAACGTCGTGTACCAGGGTCGACTGCTGGCCGGCCACGAGTACCAGGCGGCGAGCAGCCCCGGTGCCACGGTGCGGGTGACTTAGCCCCTCGACCACATCCGCGGCTTTTGCGCGGTACCGGTACTTGTCGAGCCGGAACGGTCAGGCCGCGCCAATTCGGTTCTGCACTTGCCCGCGGACATCAAGAAGTAAACACTGGACCGGCTTGGGTCGACGGCGCAACGGCGAGGCGAGTCGCGAGCCCAGGGTCAGCAGGTGCTATCGGGGGAATGATCATGGCTCGTTTTGTTACATCGTTGGCGGTTGCTGTCGTTGGCGCGGCGGCGGTGCTCACGGCATTCGCTGTGCCCGCGTCGGCCACCGTTTCCGCAACGCCGGCCAGTTGGACCCCACAGGTCACGAGTCCAAACGCGACGGTTCGCCAGTTGGTCAAGTGTGGCAGCCTGATGTTCGCCGTCGGCTCGTTCACCCAGGTGAAGCAGGGCGGCCAGATCTACACCCGCCACAACGCGTTCAGCTTCAACGGCACGACCGGCGCGATGACGACCTGGCACCCGAATCCCAACGGTGAGGTCAATTCGGTCGGCGTCACCGTCGGCTGCGTAACCGCCATCCTCGGTGGTGCCTTCACGTCGGTGGCGGGCACCGCGGTGCACAACCTGGCCGCGGTCAGTGTGTCCACCGGCGCCATCGTCCCGACGTTCGGGCATACGACGAATGGACAGGTCCAGACCGTCGCCGTCATCAACGCCGGCCATGACGTGATGGTCGGCGGTGGGTTCACCAACGTCAACGGCACGGCCAAGGGCTACTACGCCTCGTTGGACCCCAAGACCGGCAAGGTCAACTCCTACTTCACCGCCACGATCGCGGGACGGCTGCCACCGGACGCCGGCGGCACGATGGTCTACAACCAGCAAATCTCGTCGCGCGGTGATCGGCTGCTGTTCGAGGGCGACTTCACGACCGTCGACGGCCAGCCCCGCCTGCAAGTGGTCGAGCTCGATCTCAGCACGACGAAAGCAACCCTGAACGGCTGGCACAACTCGACGCTCAACAGTACCTACTGCGCCCAGAACGAGCAGTTCTATGCCCGTGACGCGGCGTTCTCGCCGGACGAGAACACGGTCTACATTGCGACCACCGGCTTCAAGGGCAGCTCGCCGTTCTGCGATGCCGTCACCGCGTTCACCAACACGACCAATGCCACGGTCAAGTGGAGCAACAAGACCGGCGGCGACTCCTTGTACGCCGTAGCCGCAGGGCCGAACGATGTCTACATCGGCGGTCACGAGCGCTGGGCGAACAACCCGTTCGGTTCCGACAGCTGCGGCGCGGGCTGCGTGTCCCGCCCCGGCGTGGGCGACATCTCGGCGTCATCAGGGCAGGCAACCAGCTGGAATCCAACTCGCGCGCGCGGTCATGGCGCGGACGACCTGGTGATCACGCCGTACGGACTGTGGGTCGCCTCCGACACGTTCTTCAACTCGACTGGCTGCGGCAACCGGTACCACCCCGGGATCTGCTTCTTCCCCGGCACGGCCTGAGCCAGTCGGGGCTAGGCCGTCGGAACCAACGGGGGATCGAGCAGTCGCAGGCAGTTGTTGTCGGCATCGAGTTCGGCGGCGACCCCGATCGGGAACGTCTGGAAGTAGCCGCCGTGCCCGACGTTCGCCCACGCGATCATCGGAACGCCGAGGTCAGCGAGGCGCTCGACCAGGACCGGCTCGACCACCTCGGGCTCGCCGCAGTTGAAGAACGTCCCCGCGACGATGCCGGCGACCCCGTCGAAGTAGCCGCTGCGCCGTAGCTGAGTGAGCATCCGGTCGAGGCGGTAATCGTCCTCGCTCTCGTCCTCGATGAGCACGATGCCGCCGCTTGCCGGCCAGCACGTGTCGGTGGCGACTGACGACACGAGCAGGGACAGGTTGCCGCCCATCGTCACGCCACGGGCGCTGCCCCCGACGACGGTCTTGGCCTCGCGGTAGTCGAACTGCTCCACCCGCTCGGGATGCAGCAGGCAGCGCATCAACGACGAGAACGAATACAGGTCCTCGCCGCAGACCATCGGGCTGAACAGGGAGCTCCAGCCGAGGCGCACGGCCACCGCCTCGAGGACCGCAGTGACGTCGGAGTACCCGGCCAGCACCTTCGGTGCGACCTGCTCGAGCCCGGACCAGTCCAGTGCTTCCAACGTGCGCTGCGCGCCGTAGCCACCGCAGGCGAAGATGATCCCGGCGATGTCTGGATCGAGCAGCGCGGTGCGCAGCTCGTTGGCGCGCAGCTCGTCGGTGCCGGCGAGGTAGCGGCGCATCGTGCCGGCGTCGAGCGCGGACGGGTACACGATCGGCTCCAGTCCCGCGAAGCGCAACGCGTCGATTCCGACCGGCAGCTTGGCCTGGTCGGCCGGGCTGCTGATCGACAGCACCGCGACCCGGTCGCCCGGGCGCAGTGCCGGTGGACGTCGCAACGACTGCGGCTCGGGCGCGGGGCCGTTGATCCGGGGCTGGTGCTGGCTGCTCGTGTCGAGTGTCATCGGCAAAATTCTCTCCTACTGCGTGTGGCCGGGTTGGGTGCGACCGCGCGGCTGATCATGTTTTCCCCGCTGGTGGCCGGTTTCGGGCCCTGAAACCGGTCACCACCGGGGAAAAGCGGCAGCCAACCGGTCACCAGCGGGGAAAACATGGGGGGCAACCGGTCATCAGCGGGGAAATGCGGCGGCGAGATCGAGCTCGATGCCCATCGCGTGCCGGTACAGCTCGGCCTCGGCCTGCAACGAGTCGCGCACGCTGCTCTGCTTGCGAAAGCCGTGCCCCTCGCCCGGAAACACCAGGTACCGGTGCCATAGCCCGCGTGCCGCCACGGCGTCGACGATGCATCGGGCTTGCTCGGGCGGGCAGATGAAGTCATCCGCGCCCTGCAGCATCACCAGCGGACTGGTGATGAGGTGCGCATTGGCCACCGGCGACACCGCGTCGTAACGGGCCCGATCGCGAGGCAGCTCGCCGATCAGCGATTCGACGTAGCGCGACTCGAAGTCGTGGGTGTGCCCGCCGGACCAGCGCAGCGGATCGCTGATCGGGTAGTACACGGCGCCGGCGCAGAACGCGTCGCTGAACGCCAGACAGGCGAGCGTCGTCCAGCCGCCGGCCGAGCCGCCGCGCACCGCGGTGCGAGCGGGGTCGGCCAGGTCGAGCGCGGCCAGCTCGGCCGCGACGGCCACCGTGTCCTCGACGTCGACGACGCCCCAGTTGTGCCGTAGCCGGTCCCGGTACTCGCGGCCGTAGCCGGTCGACCCGCCGTAGTCGACGCTGGCAACGGCGAAGCCCCGGCTGCAGAACAGGTCGAATTCGCGGTCGGGCGTCGCGCTGGTCGCGCTCGTCGGCCCGCCGTGCACGTGCACCAGCAGCGGCGGCAGCTCCTCGGCCGCGCCGACGTGGCTCGGACTGGTCGGCGGGTAGTAGACGTAATGCACGTCGCGGCCTCCCCGCCCGCGGGCGACGCGCCGTTGCGGAACCGCCTGCCACTGCGCCAACCGCTGCTCGTCGACCGCGACCGGCACCACGCGGCGCGCCGGCCCGGCCGCCAGCAGCACCCGCAGCACGGTGCGCGGCGACGTGACCGAGCCCGCGACGACCACGGCCGCGTCGTCGCCTACCCAGACGTCGGAACCGAACTCCGTCCAGCCCGGCGCCAGCTCGGTCAACGTGCCGGAGCCGGCGTCCCAACGGCTCAACTGATGCGCGCCGTTGCCGTGGGTCAGCACCACGCCGTCCGGGGTGACGCCGAACCAGCTCGGCCCGAGCCGCCACAGCGGGCCGGCGCATTCGGCCGGCATCGGTGCGACGCACCGCACCTCGGCCCCTGAGCCGGTCGGCCCGAGTTGCACCCGGTGCAGGTTCCACCAACCGTCGGGGTCGGCCATCGCGTACAGGGCGTCGGGCGTGGCCCACTCCACCTGCGGAACCGATACGCCGTCGCCGCCCAGTACCCGGGCCGGCGCCGCGGCGATCAACTCACCCGACGGCCCAGCTACGAGCTCGGCCACGAGCAGGTGCGTCGAGTCCCACGGCATGTTCGGGTGGTCCCACCCGATCCAGGCCAGCCGCCGGCCGTCGGGGCTCACCCGCACGCCGCTCAGGAAATGATGCGAGCCGGCGATCACCCGTACCGCGGTCCCGTCGTCGGCCGCCGACCCGTCGAGGGGCACCGCGACTATGGCTCGCTGTGTCCGCGGCGCCGGGTCGTCGTGTGGGCCGGCGCCGGCCTCGGTGATCTCGCGGATGCACCACACCTCGGTGCCGCCCGGCGCGAGGACCGGGTCGGCGTAACAGGTCTGCCGCGACGGCGGGTCGGCCGGCGTCAGCGGGCGCGGCACCGCGGGGACGGTGCGGACGTCCGGACCGAGGGCGACCGCGTCGGCCCGGTACAGCCGCTGGTCGCTGTGCTCGGTGAACACGAGCAGGTGCGCAGCGCCCGGGGCGGCCGCCGGCACCACGAGATACGGCTGCCCGCCGTAGCCCAGTGACCGGTTGCGCACCGACCAATCCGCCCCCAGCACCTCGACCGGCCCCAGGTCCAAGCACCGCAGCAGCCGCACGGTCGCGCTCGCCGGATCGGACGAGCACCACCAGGTCTCGTCGCCGACCGCGCTGGGCCAACTGACCGATCCGGACTCGGCCGCAGCCAATTCGAGGTCGACCGGCGACGGCCATTCGCCGTAGCGGGCCACCGCCCGGCCCGGCCCGGACCCGCTCACTCGTCGGTGAGGACGACGAGCAGCAGAGCGTCGTCACTGGTGTCGGTGATGGCGTGCGGGTCCGCCGCGGCGAGGTGGCAGGACTCGCCCTGCCGCAGCGGGCGGGCGACCGCGCCGGCGCGCACCGTGCAACGGCCGGCCAGGACCACGACGATCTCTTCCCCGGCGTGACTGGTCGCCTCAGCGTGGTCGCCGGCGGCGCCGCGGACGAGGCGGGCCGACAGCTTGGTCGCGCCCGGCGCCGTCACATCCCAGATCGCTACATGCCCGGGCGTCTGGGCCAGCAAGGGCAACGGGGTGAACCGGGGCGGAAAGTGTGGCGCGGGGACGGCGGCGGCCAGGCTGGGACAGAAGAGCTCGGCCAGACTGCAGCCGAGCCCGGCGGCCAGCTGGGCCAAGGTGTGCAGGGTGGGATTGGCCGAGCCCGATTCGATCTGCGAGATATAGGCCGTCGAGAGCCCGGACCGCTGCGCGACCCTCGCGAGCGTGTGGCCCGCGACGCGTCGGGTGTTGGCCACCTGGGTCCGCAGCGTGGCATTGGCGTCGGCCGCGACCCTTGACGTCGACATCTGGCGAAAGTAATACTCTGCCGCACATAACACCAGCTATCGGGCGTAGCCATTCCATCGGTAGCAAACCCGGCGGTCAGAGGCATCGATGCCTCTCCCGGCTGAGCCGTGAGGAGGCATCGGTGAGCGTCACCTTGGCACCGACGCCGGTCTTGCGCAGCCTGGCCGACGCAGCCGACCAACTCGGCGACGCGGGCCAGCGGCTGTATGCGGTGATCGCCGACGACTACCCGGACTCCCTCAGCCGCCGGCCGGCCCAGCTCCTGCTGCGGGCCGACGCCTCGGCCGAGGATCTCGACCGGCTGCTGGTGGCCGCGGGTTTCGCCGACACCGTCGAGCTGCGCTACCGCGCCGGCCGCGAAGCGCAGCGCCGGCTGCCCTCCCCCGATTTGCGGGTCACGATCCGCGACGTCGGACACGGCGACCGATCCGGCCTGCGCCGGATCTGCGTCGACGAGCAGCAGAACCTGACCGAGACGTTGGGCAGCCTGCAGGCCAACGGCTCGCTCGAGCTGGCGGCCCGGGCCATCCTGACCAGTCGGCACCGTTGGGTCTTCGGCGACCTGAAGTCCACTGGTTACGCAGCTCTGCTCGCTACCGACCTCACTGCTGCGCTGCGCGACGTCACCCTCATCACGCCGAGTCCGGCCGCGGCTCTCGCCGCCCTGTGCGACGCACATCCGGCCGACAGCCTCACCGTGTTCAGCTTCAGCGACTACAGCGCCTTGTCGCTGCGGGTCGCCCGCGAGTTCCGCGCGGCCGGAGCGACCGTGATCGCCCTGACCGACAGCTACGCCAGCCCGATCTGCGAGTTCGCGCAGCACGTGCTGCCGATCAACACGCGCAGCCTGGCCCTCACCCACTCGCCGACCGCCGTCGCGGCGGCCGGTCACATCCTCGCGGCACTCGCGGCGGCCGGAGCCAAGGGCGCGGCGCGCCGCATCGAGCGACGCAAGGACCTGGCCCGCGCCCTCGGCTGCTATCGCGACGACAGCACGGTCCCGACGTCCGACGGGGCGGTCGAACGTTGACATCCGCGCAGAGCGCACCGGCGACCAGCGGGGCCGACCAGTTGGCCGCCGATACGGTCGAGTTCTGCTCACGGCTCATCCGCTTCGACACCAGCAACTTCGGCGGCGGCGAGTCGCGGGGTGAGCGGGCCGCGGCGGAATGGGTTGCCGAGCAGCTTTCGGCTGACGGGTACGCGCCGATCGTCCTCGAGTCGGACCCGCAGCGGGCCAGCACGGTCGTGCGCATCACCGGCACCGACCCGGGCGCGGCCGCGCTGCTGATCCACGGGCATCTCGACGTCGTGCCGGCGCAAGCTAGCGACTGGAGCTTCGAGCCGTTCAGCGGCGAGGTGCGCGACGGCGCCGTATGGGGCCGCGGTGCGCTCGACATGAAGGACATGGACGCGATGATGCTGGCGATCGCGCGCTCCTTCGCCCGCGAGGGCTACCGCCCGCCGCGCGACATCGTGCTCGCCTTCGTCGCCGACGAGGAGGACACCGGTGAGTTCGGGGCCGGGTTCCTCGCCCGCGAACACCGCGAGCTGTTCGACGGTGTCACGACCGCCATCGGCGAGTCTGGCGGCCATGCCGTCCACCTTCCCGACGCCAGCCGCCTGTATCCCATCGGGACGGGCGAGCGGGGCAGCGCCTGGATGCGACTGACCGCGCACGGCCGGGCCGGGCACGGTTCGCGCCGCAATCCCGAGAACGCGGTGGCCATTCTCGCGGCCGCCATCAGCCGCATCGCCGACTACCGCTGGCCGGTGCGACTGACACCGACGGTGTCTGCTCTGCTCGAAGGCTTGAGCCGGCATCTCGGGATCACGGTCGACCCGGCCGATGCGGCCAGCCTGGCCCAACTCGGCGAGGCGGCTCGGCTCGTTGATGCCACGGTTGCGAACAGCCTCAACCCGACGATGCTCAACGCCGGCTACAAGCTGAACGTCATCCCGAGCGAGGCCACCGCCGGCGTCGACGGGCGGATCCTGCCCGGCCTGGAGGACGAGTTCTTCGCGACCGTCGACGAACTGCTCGGTGCCGCGATCACCCGCGAGTTCGCCAGCTTCTCCGCGCCGGTCTCGGCCAGTCCCGACACGACGGAGTTCGCGGCAATGGCCGCGGCGATCACCAGCCACGACCCGGAGGCGCTCGTGCTGCCGTTCTGCATGTCCGGCGGCACCGACGCCAAGGCGTTCACTAGCCTCGGCATCGCCTGCTACGGCTTCGCTCCCGGCACGACGCCGCCCGGCTTCGCGCATTGGGACTACGTGCACGGTGTCGACGAGCGCGTCTTGACCGACAGCCTAGAGTTCGGCGTCCGAGTTCTCGATACCTACTTGCGCACGCCGCCCGCACAGGACTAGCAATGCCATTTCGCCGCCACAATCCGGCGGACCGATGAGGGAGAAAATCATGAACAATGCGCGCCACTTGCGTACGCGGGCATCGCGGGCGCTCATCGCGGGTGCACTCGGGGCCACGACGTTGCTCGCCGCTGCCGTGCTCGACACCACGCCCAGCGCGTCGGCGGCGTCGAACAAGACCCTCACGGCGGCGATGAATTTCTCGGGCATCGACACCCTCAACCCGTTCCTGGCCTACTTCGACGGGGCGCTGGATACGTTCGACATGATCTACCCGGCCCTGAGCCATCTGGAGCCCGACGGCAAGCAAGGCCCTTACCTGGCCAAGTCGTGGTCGACATCCGCGGACAAGCTCAGCTGGACGTTCAAGCTGGTGGACGGGCTGAAGTGGACCGACGGCAAGCCGCTCACCGCCGCTGACGTCGCGTGGACGTTCAACCTCATCATGACCAACGACGTCGCCGGGACCGCCAACGGATCGCTGGTCACCAACTTCGCCAGCGTCACCGCACCCGACCCGACGACCGTGGTCATCAAGACGAAGAAGCCGCAATCGAACCTGCCGTACGTCCTGCCGCCGGTGGTCCCGCAACACATCTGGGAGTCCCACGTCAAGGACCTGAAGAACTTCAAGAACAACCAGTACCCGATCGTCGGCTACGGCCCCTGGATTCTCACCCAGTACGCCACCGACCAGTACGAGAAGTTCGACCGGAACAAGGACTTCCACCTCGACGGGCAGGACCCGCCGAAGTACGACAAGCTCGTCCTGCAGGTGTACAAGAACGAGGACGCGGCGGCCGCCGCCCTCAAGAGCAACCAGATCGCGTACGTGCACAACATCCGCAACAGCACTGAGTTCAACGCACTCAAGCGCGATAAGAACGTGCAAGCCGTGCAAGAGGTCGGCAGCCGCTGGACCGCCGTCGAGATCAACAGCGGCGCGAAGACCAGGACCGGCAAGAAGATGGGTACCGGAAACCCGGCGCTCGCCGATCCGCAGTTGCGCAAGGCCATCCACATGGCGATCGACAAGAAGAAGCTGGTTTCCAATGTCCTCGGTGGTCTGGGCGTACCGGGTAGCAACTACCTGCCGCCGGCCTACCCGCAATGGGCCTGGAAGCCGTCGGCCAGCCAGGGCGTGACCTATGACCCGGCCAAGGCGAACGCCCTGCTCGACTCCGCCGGCTACACCAAAGGCAGCGGGGGTGTCCGTGTCGATCCCAAGACCCACAAGAAGCTCAACCTGCGCCTGGGCATCCACTCGGACGACTCGCGTGACGCCCAAATCTCGCAGTTCCTCAAGGGCTGGCTGAAGGCGGTCGGCATCAACCTGAAGATCGAGTCGCAGAGTATGACCAATCTCAACGTCAACCTGGCCAAGGGTGACTGGGACATGCTCATGGACGGCTGGGGCACCGGTGCCGACCCGACGTACCTGTTCTCCATCCAGACCTGCAGCACCCTGCCCAAGGACAACGGCACCGGCGGCAACACCGACGCGTTCTACTGCAACCCGCAGTTCGACAACCTGTTCAACCAGCAGGTGTCGACGTTCGACGACGCGGCCCGCAAGAAGATCGTCGGCCAGATGCAGAGCATCCTCTACGACGCCAACGCCGACATCATCCTGTACTACGCCAACACCCTGAACGCCGTGCGCAAGGGCAGCGTGTCCAACGTGCTGACCGGATCGCCCAGCGATGCGGGGCTGTACCCGCGGCAGAGCGCGTACTGGAGTTACCTGCTGGCTTCCTCACCGGACAAGGGTTCCAGCAAGTCCTCGTCCAGTTCGGCTTTGCTGATCGGGGGGATCGCGGTCGTGGTTGTGTTGCTCATCGTGGGCGGCGTGCTCCTGCGGCGGCGTGCCACGGCAACCGATCGCGAGTAAGAGCGTGTCGAGCGCGGACGTAACCGGCCTGGTCGAACTCGGTGGAGCCGAGACCGTCGGAGGCGCCGGGCCGAACAGCTCGGCGTCTCGGACGGGCGGGGGGCGCTCGGACTTCGCGGCCTACTTGGGGCGCAAGCTGCTCGGCGCAGCAGTGAGCCTGTTCGTCACGCTGCTGATCGGCTTCGTCATCTTCAGCCTGATGCCGGCCGATCCGGTGCAGACGCTGACCCGCGGGCACCCGACCAGTGCGCGTCAGATGGAGCACCTGCGAAAGTCACTCGGCCTGGACAAGCCGTTGTACCTGCGCTTCGTCGACTATCTCAACAACACGGTGCACGGCCGACTCGGCGACTCGTGGCAGTTCCAACAGTCGGTGTCATCGCTGATCGCCGACCGTCTGTGGCCGACGTTGCTGTTGATGGGGACGGCCACGTTGCTGTCTGTCGTCTTCGGGCTGTGGCTGGGCATCCGCAGTGGCTGGCGCCACGGCAGCCTGTTCGACCGGACCGCCTCGAGCGTCTCGCTGACCCTGTGGTCGATGCCGACGTTCTGGCTCGGCATCATCCTGCTCGTGGTGTTCAGCTCGGGGTTCGGCCCGATCCCGAGCCTGTTTCCGGCCAACGGGATGACCGACCCTTCGATCACCGGCGGGACGGCGCACATCGTCGATGTCGCCCGGCACCTCGTACTGCCGGCCACGACACTGGTGCTGGTCGTCTTCGCGCAGTACGTCACGATCATGCGTTCGTCGATCATCGACGAACTCGGCAGTCCGTACCTGCTGACGGCTCGGGCCAAAGGGCTGACCGACTCCGACGTGCGGCGCAAGCACGCGGTGCCCAACGCCTTGCTGCCCACCGTCACGGTGATCTTCCTGCAGATCGGCGGGATCATCGGCGGAGCGATCACGGTCGAGACGGTCTACTCGTGGCCGGGCCTGGGTTATCTCACCTACCAGGCCCTCAAGGTGCCGGACCTGCCGTTGCTGCAGGGCACCTTCATCCTGTTCAGCGCGTCGGTCATCGTCATGAACCTGATCGCCGATGTGGTCTATCGCTTCCTCGACCCGCGGGTGCGGGCGCAATGACGGCCACCGCCGAGGTCGCGACCGTCCGGCCGAGCGCGCCGCCGCGGTTCGGAGCGGTGCGCCGATTCGCCCGGGGTTATTTCAGCCTGCCCACGGGCATCGCCGGCTTGGGCATTCTGATCGCGTTCACGGCCTTGGCCCTGGTTGCGCCCACGTTCATCGGGCCGAACCAGCTCGACGTCACCAAGGTCAGCGGCAAGCTGCTCGCCGCGCCCAGTTCCCAGGACGTGCTCGGCACCGACGAGAGCGGTCGGTCGGTGCTGCTGCTGGCGATATGGGGCGCGCGCTCGTCGCTGGCGATCGGCGTCATCGCAACCATCCTGAGCGTCGTCCTCGGAGGGACGATCGGGCTGGTGGCCGGGCACTACCAGGGCTGGATCGGCAACGGCCTGATGCAGCTGACGAACTGGTTCATCGCGCTGCCCAGTCTGCCGCTCGCGATCTCGCTGGCCGCGGTGATCGGCCAGGGTTCGGTGTCGATCACGATCGCGATTGCCCTGACGTCGTGGACCGGTACGGCCCGGCTGGTGCGAGCGCAGACCCTGGCGGTCGGTGGTCGTCCGTTCATCGAGCGGGCGCGGGCCCTCGGGGCCGGAAACGTGCAGGTGATGCTGCGGCACGTGTTGCCCAACGTGATGCCGCTGATCCTGGTGTCGAGCACGCTGACCGTCGCTTCGGCGATCCTCTCCGAAGCGACGCTGACGTTCCTCGGCTTGGGCGATCCGACCACGGTGTCGTGGGGCTCGATGATCAACTCGGCATTCTCGCAGGGCGCGGTGTCGGCCGGCGCGTGGTGGTATCTGCTCACACCGGGTGTCGCCATCCTCATCGTCGTGCTCGGGTTCACGCTCACCGGCCGGGCCGTGGAGCACGTCCTCAACCCGCGGATGGTGAGGGACGTATGACGCTGCTCGAGGTGCGGGATCTGACGGTCAGCTACCGCCAGCACGGCGGGGCCGTGCAGGCGGTGCGGGGCGTCGACCTCACCCTCGACGGCGGCGAGGTGCTCGGCGTCGCCGGTGAGTCCGGCTCGGGCAAGACGACGATGGCGCTGAGCCTGCTGCGGCTGCTGCCGGCCGGCGCGACCGTCACCGGATCGGTGAGCTTCCAGGGTGAGGATCTTCGCGCGGCCACCTGGGGCCGGTTGCGGGCGGTGCGCTGGGCCGAGGCGTCGGTCGTGTTCCAGGGCGCGATGAACGCGCTGAATCCGGTACGAACGATCGGCCAGCAGATCCGGGAACCGATCGTGCTGCACGACAAGCTCGGCGAACGAGACACGCGGACGCGAGTAGCTGAGCTGCTCGACAGCGTCGGTATCTCGCCGCTGCGCCAGGGCGCGTACCCGCACGAACTGTCCGGCGGCCAGCGGCAACGCGTCATGATCGCGATGGCCCTGGCCTGCCGGCCGAACCTGATCATCGCCGACGAGCCGACGACCGCGTTGGACGTGATGGTGCAGGCGCAGATCCTGCAGCTGCTCGCCGACCTGGTGGCGCAGAGCAACATCGGCGTCATGATGATCAGCCATGACCTGGCCGTGCTGGCCGAGCGCTGCGACCGGTTGGCGATCATGTACGCCGGCCGGATCGTCGAGGTCGGGCCGGCCGGCGAGCTCGTCGGCGATCCGAAGCATCCGTACACGGCGGCGCTGGCCCGCGCCTTCCCGCACATCGGCGATCCGGCGTCGCGGCTGGCCCCGCACGGCCTGCCCGGTGACACGCCGGACCCCACGACCGTCGGCACCGGCTGCCCGTTCGCGCCCCGCTGCCCGGTTGTCCGCGACGAGTGCCTGACTGCGGACGTGCAGCTGTGGCCGAGCGGGCCGGGCCGCACCTCCGCCTGCATCCGGGTGCTGCCCGAGTACGACGCCGGCCCGCCCATTTCCACGTTGAGTGACGTATCGCCATGATCAGAGACGGCGATTTTGACGTCTCTGATCATGGAAGTACGTCACTCAACGAGGAGGCGCGGGACGAGAAGCCGCCGGTACTGGAGGCGCGGGCACTGCAGGTCACGTTCCCGGCCACCCGGGGTAGGCGCGCGGCTCGGGCGGTCGACGGCGTGGACCTCAGCGTCGGCTCGGGCGAGATCGTCGCCTTGATCGGCGAATCCGGTTGCGGCAAGAGCACGCTGGCCCGGGCGTTGGTCGGGCTGGTCAAACCGACCGAGGGCGAAGTGCGCTACGAGGGGACGGCGCTGCGCTACTCCAGCTCCGCGCTCAAGCGCTACCGGCGGCACACCCAGCTCGTGCTGCAGGATCCTGGCGGGGCGCTGAATCCACGGCAGAACGTCTTCGATGCGGTCGCCGAAGGGCCGCGGCTGCACGGGTTGAAAGCCGGGCTGAACGACCGCGTCCGCTCGGCTTTGGCCCGCACCGGGTTGCGCCCGCCGGAACAGTTCTTCGCCCGCTTCCCGCACGAGCTGTCCGGGGGTCAGCAGCAACGCGTCGTCATTGCCGGCGCGCTCGCGCTCGAACCGTCGGTGATCGTCGCCGACGAGCCGGTCGCCTCCCTCGACGCTTCGGTTCGGGGCGAGATCCTGCGGCTCATCCTCGACCTGCGCGGCGACCTCGGCCTGTCGGCGCTGGTGGTCAGCCACGACCTCGGCCTGGCCTGGAACATCGCCGACCGCGTGGCGGTGATGTACCTCGGCCGGATCGTCGAGATCGGCACCGTCGAGCAGGTGCTGCTCGAACCGCGCCATCCGTACACCCGCGCACTGCTGTCGGTGCTGCCCGACCCGACCCGCGACGGTGCCGCGATCCTGCTGTCGGGCGAGCCGCCTGACCCGACCGCGATCCCGGGCGGGTGCCGATTCCATCCGCGCTGTCCGGCCCGGGCCGCCGCCCGCGAACAGGGCGACCCGCGCACCGAACTGTGTGAAAGCACCGACCTGGCGATCCTGCCCGGCGCGCAGTCGACCGAGCGCTTTGTCGCGTGCCACCTGGCCACGCCGGTGCCGCCGCATGGCTGAGGTCTGCGTCCGCGACCTCGACGGCGCCGCCGAGATGACGGCCTGCGAGAGCCTCTACGCCAGCGTGCTGGAGCTGCGCCCCAACGACGGCAGCATCAATCCCCGGCTGCTGATCGCCCTACAGGCCAACAGCGGCATCGTCCTCGGCGCGTTCGTCGACCGGGCATTGGTGGGCTTCGCCTACAGCTTCCTTGCCCGCGAACGGCCCGGGCGGCACGACGGCTCGGCCGGCGGCCACCGGCTGTACCAGTACTCGCAACTCGTCGTCGTCGCCACCGAGCACCAGGGCACCGGCATCGGTAGAGCGCTCAAATACGCCCAGCGGCAACGCTGTCTGGCCGACGGGATCACGTTGCTGCGCTGGGCGTTCGACCCGCTCAAGACCCGTAACGCCTACTTCAACCTCGACGTGCTCGGCGGACGCCTGGTCGCGCTGGTGCCGTCGATGTACGGGACGCACGGGTTCGGCGCGGACGCCGGCGACGACACTGATCGGTTCATCGTCGACTGGGACCTCACCGAATCCTCGGACAACCGGGCCGACGCCAAGGCAAACACGGAGATAGCGAGCGCGCCGGGCCGCACGTTAGCAGTCGGCGACGACCTGCTCGTCACCGTCCCCTCGGACTGGCCGCGCCACCGCGCCGCGTTCGGGCCGGGCGTGGCCGCCGCGCTGCGCCGAGATCTGCGCACGTCGTTCGCCCGCGCTCTTGACAGCGGCCGGATCGGGGTCTCGTGCCGTCGGGTCACCGAGGACGTCTTCGCCTACCGCTTCGTCCCGGCGCACGCGCAGCAGTCCGCCCATGACCTGGAACCGAGCCAGTCGTGACGATCACGGTCGCCGAAGTCGAGTTGCGGGTGGTGCGCCTGCCGCTGGTGCACGAATTCGAGACCAGCTCGCATCGCAAGAACCACCTCGACCACATCGTCGTGCGGGCCACCACCTCCGACGGCGTTGTCGGCTGGGGGGAGTGCGCGTCGCCGAGCCAGCCGTACTACTGCGCCGAGACGGTCGTGTCCTGCTGGGACGTGCTGGTCGAGCACCTCGTCCCGCTGCTGCTCGGACGTCCGTGGGAGCACCCAGGCGAGGCGAGTGCACTGCTGGCGAACGTGATGGGCAACAATTTCGCCCGCGCCGGCCTGGAGATGGCCTGCTGGGATCTGTACTGCCGCCAGCTCGGGCGCCCGCTCGCTGACGTGCTCGGCGGCACGGCCGAGGCGGTGCCGGCCGGAGTCAGCCTGGGCATCGAGCCGACCATCGACGCACTGCTCGCTCAGGTCGCCGGGCATGTCGCCGACGGCTACCGGCGGGTCAAGCTGAAGATCCGTCCGGGGTGGGACACCGAACCGGTGCGCCAGGTACGCGCCGCATACCCGGAGTTGCCGCTGCAGGTCGACGCCAACGGCGCGTACCAATCCCACGATCGCGCACTGCTCGCGCTCGACGACCACGGCCTGCTGATGATCGAGCAGCCGTTCGCGACCGACGACCTGCTGGCGCACGCGGAGCTGGCCACGCGGATGCGCACGCCGATCTGCCTGGACGAATCGATCACCTCGCCGGCGGTGCTGCGCACTGCGCTCAAGTTGCGGGCGGCCGCGATCGTCAACGTCAAGGTGTCGCGGCTCGGCGGTATCGGCCCGGCTCAGGCCGTGCACGACGAGTGCCTCGACCGAGGCGTGCCGGTGTGGTGCGGTGGCATGCACGAATTCGGCATCGGCCGCGCGACCAATCTCGCTGTCGCCAGCCTGCCCGGGTTCACCCTGCCGTCGGACGTCTCGGGCTCGGACAAGTACTACCTCAGCGACATCGTCACCGTGCCGATCCGCGCCGACGACGGCATGGTCGCGGTGCCGCGATCGCAGCCGGGCATCGGCGTCGACGTCGACGAGGCGGTGCTGGCCGCCCACACCTTGCGCAGGTGGAGCGTCACGGCGCAGTCATCTTCGTCCCACGAAAGGTCGTCAGCATGAAGGTCTTGATCTCCGCCGACATGGAGGGCGTCACCGGCGTCACCTGCCCCGACGACTGCGAGCCGGGTCACCCGCGCTGGCAGTACCACCGGCGCCTGCTCACCTCCGATGTGAATGCGGCCGTCGCGGGGTTCGCCGACGCCGGCGCCACCGAGATCCTCGTGAACGAGGCCCACTCCAATCAGCGCAACCTGTTGCTGGCTGAGCTCGACGATCGGGCCACGCTGCTGATCGGCACCCACAAGCCGCTCGGCATGATGGAGGGCATCGACGCCTCGCCGGACGCGGTCGCGTTCGTCGGCTACCACACCGGCGCCGGCGAGCAGGGCGTGCTCTCCCACACCTACCTGCCCAACACGATCACCGCCGTGCGCCTCAACGGCGAAGTCACCTCCGAAGGCCTGATGAACGCCCGGCTGGCGGCCGAGTTCGGCGTGCCGGTCGTCCTCGTCACTGGCGACGACCTCACCTGTGCCGACGCGCAGAAGTACGCACCCGGTTCGGTCGGGGTAGCGGTCAAGACGTGCGTCGACCGGTACTCCGCGATCTGCCTGCCGCCGAAGATCAGCGCCCAGCGCATTCGCGACGGCGCGGCACGGGCGCTGGCGACGCCGCCGAGTCCGGCCGAGCTTGCGCCCGACGGCTACACCTACGAGGTCCGCTTCGACGCCGCGCACCTGGCCCCACTGGTCACCTACATCCCCGGCATCGAGCAGGTCGATGAGCTGACGGTCCGGTTCAGCCTGCCGACGATGTACGAGGCGATCCGCTGCTTCCGGGCGCTGACTCGACTGGCGACGTCCGGAGTCGAACCCACATATGGGTGAGCGGCATCGGCTGCGGGCTGCCGCCGAAGCGCTGCGCGAGCGGGCGCTGACGCGGCTGGCAACGCTGGTGACGCTGGAGAGCCCGTCCGGAGATCAGGCGCGGCTGGCGCGGCTCGCGGACGAACTGCAGCGCGGGTACGAACGCGTAGGCGCATGGGTCGAACGCGTTGCCGGCCCGGACGGCGACCACCTGGTATTTCACTGGGGCGCCGACGGGGACGGTGCGCACGTGCTGCTGATCGGGCACTACGACACCGTGCTGCCCGCCGGCACGATCGCGGACCGTCCCTTCGCCTGCGCCGGTGACGTGTTGACTGGTCCGGGCGTCTTCGACATGAAGGGCGCGCTGGTCGAGGTCGAGCTGGCGCTGCAGTTGCTCGACAGCGGCCAGAACGTGCCGCGCCCGGTGCGACTGGTGATCGTCAACGACGAGGAGATCGGCAGTCCGGACGGCCAGCGCGTCGTGGCAGCGCAGGCCGACGGCGCGGTCGCCGCCATCGGCCTCGAGGCGCCGCTGCCAGGTGGCCGACTGAAGACCGGCCGGCGCGGTGTCGCGCGGGTGCGGCTGAGCGTCGATGGCCTCGAGGCGCACGCCGGGCTCGACCAAGCGGCGGGGGTATCGGCGATCGACGAACTCATCGACCAGGTGCGACTGCTGCAGGATCGGTTGCCCGAGCCGCCCGGTGTGGCCTGCAACGTCGGCCTCATCACCGGGGGCACGCGGGCCAACGTCGTCGCCGGCCGAGCGTCGGCCGAACTGGGACTGCGCTTCGGGGACGCTGCGGCCGAGCGCGCCGCGGCGCAACTGCTGGAGTCGCTGCACGCGATTCGCGACGGCGCGTCGCTGCGCGTCGAGTGGTTGTCCCGCCGGCCGGTGTGGGTCGCTGATCCGGAGAACCCGCTTGCTGCGCAGTTCGCCGCGCTGGCCGCCGAGTTCGGTCTCGAACTAGGCACCGGCACATCGGGCGGCGCCGGCGACACCAACTACACCGGCGCGGCCGGCATCCCGACCGTCGACGGGCTCGGCCCCGACGGCAAGGGCGCGCACGGCCCGGCCGAGCAGGCGTCGCTGCGTTCCCTGCTCGAACGGGCCGCCCTGCTCGCCGCCTATCTCAGCGGCGACGCAAGCCGCTGAACGCAGCCCCGACCGAACCGCTCCAACTCCAGCTCCGCCCCGTTGATCAACTCGCGTCCAGTGCGCGTGCCCGGTCTTGATCAACTCGCGTCCAGTGTGCGTTTCCGACGGAAATCGCTCACCAAACGCGAGTTGATCAACGCAGGGGACGGGAGGGGAACGCAGGGGACAGGAGGGAGGGGACGGGAGGGTACGGATGGCAGTTGGGTGGCGGGCGGGTGTCCCGTCAGGCAATCTCCTGGCGGCGCAACCGGACCAGGCCGGCGGCGAGCAGTGCAACCACCCACACCAGCGTGTTGACGCCGATCTGCGCCCAATGGTTCGGCGTCAGGTCGCCCTCCAGCAGGTACGTGCTGGGCTGCGTGGAATCCAACCACGGCTGCACACCGTGCAGGCCGTGCACGCTGCCCGCGACCACCGCCCAGGCGAGCGGCACGACGAAGTTCACGACGATCGCCGCGGCCGTGTTCAGCAGCAGCAGCCCGAACGCCATGCCGGTCAGCAGCGACACCAGTTGCACTACGACGCTGCCGAGCGCGACGGGGATCGCCAGATGCCAGGTGCCGTTGTCCGGGTGGCTGGTCAGTGCGGTGCCTAGCAGGCTGAGCACCAGCCCGACCACGGCCACACCGACGGCAAGCACCGATCCGGCCAGCAGCTTCGCGGCGGCGATCCGATTGCGCCGGGGCACCAGCGCGAACGTCTGCAGCGCGGTGCGCTGCGACCATTCACTGGTGACGAGCAGGATCCCGATCACGGGCAGGAGCAGGCTGACCACGCCTTCGACGGCGGAAACGCTGTTCTGGAAGGTGTGATCTTTCGCCGCGCCGGTCAGGGCCGCGAGCAAAGTCATCGCGACCCCGACCAGCGCGAGCGTGAAGAGCAGCCATCGGCCGGCCCGGGTGTCGACGGACTTGCGCAGCTCGATTCGAGTGAGCCGGGCCAACCCGGTACTGGGGTAGCTAACGCGATGCGCGGTGGTGGATGGGCTGGCGATCGTGGCGCTGGTCATGCTGCGACCTCGTTCTGCTTAGTGGCGGGTGAGTTGGTGGTGAGGGACAGGAAGAGCTCCTCGAGTCCTGCGCCCTCGGGCTTGCGCAGTTCGAGCAGGACGACGCGGTCTCGAGCGGCTACGCGGCCGACGTCCTCTGCGGTGGCCTCGACCAGGTAGCCACCACCAGGCTGAGCCCGGTAGCGCAAGCCGGCATCGCGCAGGCTCGCCAGTAGCGCGGATTCATCGAGGGCACGCACGCTGATGCCACCGGCGTGCAACAACTCCTCGGTACTGCCCCGGGCGGCGATCCGCCCGGCGTTGATGATCATGAGCTGATCGGCGATGACCTCCACCTCGTGCAGCAGATGCGAGGACAACAGCACTGTCCCTCCGTCGCGGGCGAACTCGCTGAGCAGGTCGCGCATCCAGTGGATGCCGGCCGGGTCCAGTCCGTTCGCCGGTTCATCCAGGATGAGCACTTCGGGGGAGCCGATGAGGGCGTGGGCCAGGCCGAGGCGCTGCCGCATGCCGAGTGAGTACTGCCCGACGCGACGCTTGGCCGCCCGGCCGTCGAGACCGACGAGGTCGAGCATCGCCGCGACTCGGTCGCGCCGCACGCCGATCGTGTCGGCGGCCAGGGTGAGCACCTCGCGGCCGGTGCGGCCACGGTGCTGGGCCGACGCGTCGAGCAGAACGCCGACCCGGCGCCCGGGTTGGTCGAGGGCGCGGTACGGCCGGCCGAGCACGCTCGACCGCCCGGACGTCGGCGTGGCCAGATCGCACAGCATGCGCAGGGTGGTCGACTTGCCCGCGCCGTTCGGGCCGAGAAAGCCGGTCACGGTCCCTGATTGACAGGTGAACGACACGTCGACCACCACGTCCGTGTCGCCGTATCGCTTGGTGAGATGTTCGGCAATGATCATGCCACCGAGCCTGCCGGGGCGGCACCGGTGACCGCTTCGGCCGAACGGTGACACTTGACAGCCCAAAAGTCGACGCCGTCTCGCCCCGGCATCGACTTTGGTCGATGATCCGGCCGCTCGGGAGACGTCAAGCCGGTCGCAACTTACAGTGGGGCCATGCTCACCCGCTGGGCTCGGGATCCAGTCCCGGTCGAGGAGCGAGACGAGCGACCCCGATCGCGCCGTGACTCAGTCGTCGACGTCACCATGATCCTCTTGGCCCTGGTTGCCGCGCTGCTGAACGACAAACACGTCTTCTACGGCTGGCATGGGTACCCGTTGCCGCTGCGGATTTTCGACCTGGTCGCGGGTACCGCCCTATTGGCCGGCATCCGGTTCTGGCGACGGCGGTGGCCGGTGCAGTTCGCCGTCCTGGCCGTGCTTCTCGGTGTGTTCTCGACCCTGGGCGCGATGGTCGGCACCGTCGCGGTGTTCACGGTGGCCGTCCACCGCAGGTGGCAGACGGCCGTGCTGGTCGGCCTGTTCGCGGCCGTCATGGTCGTCCCGGCCGTGCTGCTCTATCCGACCGAGGGCAATTCGTTCCTGCTTGACTCCACCATCGGCGCGCTGATCACGTTCGCGGCGACGGGATGGGGCATGTTCGTCCGATCCCGGCGGATGCTGCTGGCGTCGCTACGGGCCCAGGTGCAGCAGACCGAAGCTGAGGCCGCTTGGCGGGCCGAGAACGCGCGTCAGTCCGAGCGCGAGCGGATGGCCCGTGAGATGCACGATGTGTTGGCCCATCGCCTCTCGTTGCTGGCGGTGCATGCCGGGGCGCTAGAGTTCCGCGCCGATGCTTCGCCCGACCAAGTGGCTTGGGCCGCGGGGGTCATCCGGGACAACGCCCACCAGGCGCTGGAAGAACTGCGCTCGGTGATCAACGTGGCTCGTGAGAACGAACCGGCCGGGATTCCGGAACGGCCGCAACCCACGCTCGCGGATGTGCCGGCGCTGCTGGAGGAGTCCCGCCAAGCCGGGTTGGCCGTGTCCTTACGCGAGAGCGCGGAGGTGGTCGAGCACGGCCGCGAGTTGCCGCCTGCAGCCGGACGCGCGCTCTATCGCATCGTGCAAGAGGCGCTGACGAACGTGCGCAAGCACGCGGCGTCTTCGCCGGCGTCGGTGGAGTTCACCGGCCGGCCGGGGGAGCGCATCGAGGTGTCGGTGCGCAACCGGTGCGTCGCGGCGGCGTCGAGCCTGCCACCGGGGCCGGGCACGGGCCTGATCGGGCTGCGGGAACGGGCCACGCTGGCCGGCGGCGCATTCGACTACGGCCCCACACCGGATGGCGATTTCGTGGTCCGTGCCTGGCTGCCGTGGTCGGCCGCAACCCGGACCAACCCGTGATGCCGATCCGGGTGCTGATCGTCGATGACGACCCCCTGGTGCGGGCCGGACTCGGGCTCATGCTCGGTGGCGCTCCGTCGATCGAAGTGGTTGGCGAGGCCACCGACGGATCCGAAGTGCCTGCCGCCGTGCGTCGACTGCGTCCGGACGTCGTGTTGATGGACATCCGGATGGCGAACGTGGACGGACTGGCGGCCACCAAGGACGTCCGCGCGTGGACGGATGCTCCCGAAGTCATCGTTCTGACGACGTTTGACGCCGATGAGCACGTCCTGGCGGCGTTACGGGCCGGTGCGGCCGGGTTCCTGCTCAAGGACACGCCGCCGGCCGACATCGTGCGGGGGATCGAGGCAGTCGCGGCCGGCGACGCCACGCTGTCACCGGCGATCACCCGCCGCCTGATCGGGCTCGTCGGCAACAGTTCGGCCGCACCCGCGCGCGACCGCGCCCGGGCCGGCCTGGAAACGCTGACCGAACGCGAACTTGAGGTGGCGCGCGGGGTCGCGCAGGGCCGGTCCAATGCCGAGATCGCCGAGGCCAACTACATGGCGCTGACGACCGTGAAGGCGTACGTCTCCAGGCTGCTCGTCAAGCTCGGTGTCACCAACCGAGTTCAGATCGCCCTGCTGGTGCAGGAGGCTGAGCGCGACGACGCCACGCCGCACGAACCCCGTTGATCACCCGATATGGGGTGTGGTTTTACAGCAGCGGGATGGACTGCGTGTAGGCGTCCTGGTTGGGCGCGGTCACGCCGGGCCGACCCCGGAAGTCCGTCCAGCAGGGGTGCAGCCGGAAGTCGAATCCCAGCGCCGCCGCGCTGTAGTCGCCGATGAACACGCCCTGGCGCGGGTTGCCCTCGTCGTCGGTGCTCACGAACTGGATCTGCGGATTGGACGACTGCGTGGTCACGCGCCTGATCGGGGATTGCGCCAACGAGCCGCGGTCGGAGCGCCAGTAGGCGTAGTCGAGGTTGATGCCGTTCGGGTCGTAGTGCCTCGTGTACGACGTGACCGCGAGGACACCGGCGAAGTCGACGATCGCGCCGAACACTTCGTCCTGGGCCGTGCCCACCGAGACCGACGGCGACCAGTGCCGACCGTCACGGGAGGTCGACACGATGTTGTCACCGTTGGACTTGATCGACTCGCCGGTCCCCGCGTCGTAGCGGCCGTGGCGGTCGTCGTTCCAGGTGACGGCCAACCGATCGAACACCGGGTCGTAGGCCAGCTGCGGATAGCTGTTGATCCGGAAGTTCTCGCCGGTCAGGGTCTCGGTGCCGAGTGCTTCGTTGAACGGGAAGTCGTAGTTGGTGTCCACCACCGAGCGGGTGAAGGTTCGGCCCCGGTCATGTGATGTCGCCACGACGGTGACGTCGCGGTCGGACGCTCCGCTGCAGGCCAGCGCCGCGCAGTAGGTGCCTTCGTAGGCGATGTAGAGCGTGCCGTGCCGGCCGACCTGCGGGTTGGATCCCTGCGAGAACGGCGTGATGCCACCGTGGAACGCGCTCTGGGTGACGTCGACGCGGCGGTAGCTCGAGAACGTCTGCCCGTAGTTGTTGCTGGCCGCGACGACGATCGGGGACTCGAGGTAGCTGCCATCGGGGTTGTCGAGGAACCGGGTCCAGGTGACGTACACCGCGCCGCTGGAGCGATCAGCCGCGAGCCAGATCTTGTCGTTGAAGATGTGGGTGGGCGTGGGGGCACCGGCGGAGTTGACGCCGTCGAGCTGGATGATCTTCGGCTCGCCCCAGTGCAGGCCGCCGTCGTGCGAGACGTTGACGGTGATCCCGCTGGCCGCCTCGGTACCCCCGGCCGCCGGCGCCGCCCGACTGAACACGATGTTGCCGTAGTACACGGTGTTGTGCGGCCCGAAGCCGATGACCGGGTCGCCGGCGGAATCCATGTAGGACAGCGCTCCGGTAGCACCGGTCTGGAAGGTCAGGTGCGGCAACTGGATGTTCTTCCACGTCCTGCCGCCGTCGAACGTTGTGTACGCCCAGCCCGAACTGTCGTTGCGCTGTTCGCGGCTGTTGAAGACGCGGTAGTCGTTCGTGCCGGCGACGAGGTTCTTCGGGTTGTACGGGTTCACCGCGACCGTGGTCTCGTTCTGGGCCGACGAGCAGCCGGCCTGTGAGCCGGTCGCCACCGTGGCGTCACCGACGATCTGGTCGACGTTCGGGGCCGGGTTGCGGTACGGATTCGGGTGGCCAACGAAGTCCTGGCAAAGCGCCGACAGAGCCGGGTCGTCCTCGCCCTCGTCCTCCTCGCCGGAGAGCAATTCCTTGAGCAGCGGGTTGTGCCGCGCGGTGGTGGCGGCGGCCTTGCTCATCGCGTGGCGCGCGGTGCTCGCGTGCTGGGCGGTATCGGTGCCCGGTGGTTTGGCCGGCGAGGCCGACGCCGTCGTTTGGCTGACGACGGCAGATACGAACAGTGCGACGAGTGCGAGCGTGGTCGCCACGACGGTGTGGCGGACGAGTCGATTCATGTCAGGCCCCCGAGTGCGTGTGACATCCAGGTCAGAGTGCACGTCGGCGGGCGAAAAGGGAAGGCAGCGACATAAGCCCGTTTACGGCGCGGTGAAGTCGGCGCGCGTAGGGTCAGCGCCCGTGACCGAGCCGACCGGATGGGGCGAATACCTCGCCGCGTGGCGGGTCCGTCCGTGGCTGCCTCTGGTCGCCGTCGTGGCCGTGGTGCTGCTGGTGGTTTCGATCGCCGAGACGTTCAGCGCCGGTCCGTTGGCGTTCCTGTTCATCCCCGGCCTGGCTCTGCTCTACCTCCACCATCTGCTGGTCAAGCGCACCTCGGCTCGCTGAGTCAGTGTGGCCGCAGCTCGACGAGACGGTCGAGGAACGGCACCTGCCCGGGCACCAGCTTGGTGCGGGCGGTCTCGATCGAGAACCAGGCGGCGCGGTCGAGTTCGGGGAACTCACCGATCTGTCCGGATCCCCGCGGCCACTCCATGACGAACGTCCCCGGGACGACGGCAGCCGGGTCGAGCTCGCCTTCCACGGCCCAGATGCTGACGTACTTGCCGCTGGGCTGACGGATCGTGCCGAGGTCGATGAGCTCGCCTTCGGGCGCAGGTAGTCCGAGTTCCTCCAGGAATTCACGCCGGGCCGCGACCAGCGGTTGCTCGTCGGCGAGGTACTGGCCTTTGGGGATCGACCAGCCACCGGCGTCGCGGTGGGTCCAGAGCGGTCCGCCCATGTGGCCGATGAGTACTTCGAGGTCCGGCCCGGCACCCCGATAGACGAGGATGCCTGCGCTTCGGGTTGGCGCCACGGCGTCAGCCGTACTCGGCAAAGGCGGCAGCGATGTCATCGCGGCTGGCGTTGGCGGCAATGAGCAGCCGCAGCAGCACTCGGGCCTTGAACGGATGCAGGCTCCCGCCGCTGACCAGGCCCCGTTGCTTGAGGTCTCGCTCCGAACCGACGGCGCCGTACGTATTGCTCAGCACCGAACCGGCTCCGGTGCGCGACGTGAGTAAGACCGGCATCGTCATAGCCAGCTCACCGAGCACCGGCGCCAGCGCACCGGGTACGTGGCCAACGCCGAAACCGGCGACGATGATGCCTTGATGCATGCTCGCGATCGAGTCGAGCAGCACGCCGTCGTCGTCCATCGTCGTCGTGTAGAGCGCGATCCGGGTCGAGGCGAGGGCCGTCCGGGAGAAACCGGTGATCGGGCGAGCGCGCGGCACGAGGGCCAGCCAGCGGGCAACACCTTCGACCACGTGCCCGATCGGCCCGCTGTCGGGTGACGCGAAGGCGGCCGGGCTGGCGCTGTGGGCCTTGCGGACCAGCCGCGCTGCGTGGATCTCGTCGTTCATGACCACGAGCGCGCCCCGGCTCCGCGCCCCTTCGGCGGTGGCGACCTGCACGGCCGCCAGCAGGTTGGCCGGACCGTCCGGCCCGGCGAGCGTCGGGTTGCGCATGGCTCCGGTGACGACGAATGGGACGTCGTGCTCCCAGACCGCGTCGACCAGGAACGCCGTCTCCTCGAGCGTGTCGGTGCCCTGCGTCAGCACGATGCCGCTGACCCCGTCGGCGACCGCGGCGTTGGCGGTGTCGACCACGTCGAGGATGTCGGCGAAGGAAAGATCCGCGCTCGGCACCGAGCTGACGTCACGCACGTCGACCGCGACACCTTCGGGAATGCCACCGAGGCCGGCCACCAGTTCGCGGCCACTGAGCCGGGCGATCACGCCGCCGTCGGCCGCACCGGCCATCGCGATCGTGCCGCCGAGCGTGAACAGAACCACGCGTGCGTCAGCCACCGCCCCACCGTAGTGGGCGCGCCACTCGGTTTGGTCGGGCAGTGATTGACGTTGCGGTCGCTATTGTTGTGAGAAATCAACGGGCAGGGACGAACCCCGAGGACCGACGTGGACGGGCTGAGCCAGCAGGTCGACCGACAGACGGTGCCCGCCCGGCCCTGGCCGAGCCCGGCCGGTTTCGCGGCGGCCGTGGCTGCGGTCGATCAGGCGGTGGAGTCCGGCCAACTCCCGGGTGCCGTGCTGCTGGCCGGTCGCGGCGACGAGCCCGGCCGTCGCCATGTCGTGGGGCTGGCCGAGCGGGCCGGCCTGCTCGGGGCGAGCAGCGACCGGGTGCTGACGGCCAAGACCTGGTTCGACCTGGCGTCCCTCACGAAGGTGATGGCGACGCTGCCCTGCGTGCTGCTGCTCTGCGCCGAGGGCCAAATCGCGCTCGACGATCCGGTGCAGGAGCACCTACCGGCGTTCCGGCACGACGGGAAGGAGAAGGTGACGGTGCGCCAGCTCCTCGCACACTCGTCCGGCCTGCCTGCGCATCGGGACCTCACCGGATCAGCCCGGTCCCGGGCCGAGATCCTCGACCGGGCGCTGGCCGAGCCGCTGGAGGCCGAACGCGACACCCGGGTCAGGTACTCCGACCTCGGCTTCATCGCGCTCGGCGCCCTCGTCGAGACGGTTGAACGGCTGCCGCTCGACGAGGTGTGGAACAACCGGGTCGCTCGGGTACTCGGCCTGGGGCACAGCGGCTTTCGTCCCTCCGGCGGCCAACCGTTGGCGGCAACGGAGCCACCACCCGCAGGCCCGGACCGGTCGGGGGAGGTCCACGACGAGAACGCTCGTGCGCTGGGCGGTGTCGCCGGGCATGCCGGCCTGTTCGGAACGGCCGAGGACGTCGCGCGGTACATCCGCCGGGCCTGGTTGAGTGACGACCTGTTGCCGCCGCCGCTGCTCGACGAAGCGCTCACCTGTCAGACCGACGGGCTGGACGGGCGGCGCGGGCTGGGCTGGACGTTGCGTGGTGACCGGTGGGACCACATGGGTAAGTACTGGCCGCAGCTGGGCGCCGGCCACACCGGATTCACCGGCACGTGCGTGGCCCTGGACCGGCCGTCCCGGCGTTGGGTGGTGCTGCTGACCAACGCCGTGCACTACGGCCGGGACCGCACCGGTGTGGTGCCGTTGCGCCGGCGCGTCCACGACCTGCTCATGGAGGAACGATGAGTGGCCCGCTCTCCGCGCGCACGCTGATCAGCCACATCCGCGCGCTGATGCCCAGCCTCGCACCGGCTGAGCAGCGGGTCGGGCAGGCTGCGATCGCCGATCCCGCCGCCGTGGCGGCGATGACGATCAGCGAACTGGCCACGCAATGCGAGACGTCGGAGACGACGGTGGTGCGGTTCTGCCGCGCCGTCGGGTTGGCTGGTTACCCCGACCTGCGGATCGCCCTCGCCGCGGCCGCCGGCAACGCCGACAGTGAGCCGGGCTGGACCGGCGTCGGCAGCGAGATCGGCGAGTTCGAATCGCTCGACGATGTCGTGCGCAAGATCGGTTACGCCGACGCCCATGCCGTTCAGGAGACGGTGCGCCAGCTCGATCTCGCCGTGCTGGAACAGGTCGTCACCGTGTTGGTCGCCGCGCCGCGGGTCGACATCTACGGCGTGGGCGCGAGCGGGAACGTCGCCCTCGACCTGCAGCAGAAGCTGCACCGCATCGGCCGGGCCGTACACGCCTGGTCGGATCCGCACAGCGCCCTGACCTCGGCCGCGCTGCTCGCTCCTGGCGACGTTGCCATCGGCATCTCGCACACCGGCTCGACGCACGACACGATCGACTGCCTGACCGAGGCCAAGAGCGTGGGTGCGACGACGGTCGCGATCACGAACTTTCCGCGCTCCAAAATCGCCCGGCTGGCCGATCATGTGCTGACGACGGCCGCCCGTGAGACGACGTTTCGCTCTGGTGCGATGGCCAGCCGCATTGCCGCGCTGACGCTGGTTGACTGTCTGTTCGTCGCGGTCGCGCAGCGCAATTACGCCGAGACCGTCAGCGCGTTGGAACGGACTTACGACGCCGTTCGCAGCCGCCGCTGATCAGGCAACCCCGACGCCTACGAGAAGTTCGACAAGCGGCCACGCAAGCGCCATGCGCCGCCTGTTTCGGCCTTGGTCGCCGCTTGTTGTTTGGCTTGCGGTCTTCGGGCTCTTGGGGGCAGGCCGGTAGGCACGCGCTCCGGGCGGTCAGGCTTGATCCCTCCGCGCGCACCTACCGGCCTGCTTGTTCCCCTGTTTGGTATCCCGGCTTGCGCCTGGTCCGGTAACCGTCCCCGGCTCTTGTGGTCAGGGGTCGGCTGTGTGGTCGATCGGGTAGGTGGCGGGTTGTTCGCGGTAGCGATGGCCGGTTGGGCTGGTCCATTCGAGGGTGCCGTCGGGTTGTCGTTCGGGTTGCCACCCGGCTTCGTGTTTGGCGTGATGGTGGCGGCTGCAGATCGCGTTCAGATTCGCCTCGTTGGTTTCCCCGCCGTCTTCCCAGGGGATCTGATGTTCGAGGTCGCAGAGTCGGGCTTGGCGGTTGCAGTGGGGGTAGCGGCAGGTGCGGTCTCGGGCGATGACGTGCTCGGCGAGGTCTTTCGGTGGCCGGTAGGTGCTGCGGCCGTAGTCGATCAGGCGACCACGTTCGTCGGTGACGAGACGGCGCCAGGTGCCGGTCTGATCGGCGGCGATGCGGCGGGCGACCGCGGCGGGGATCGGGCCGGAGCCGGCGAGTTCGCCGGGCTGCTCGTCCAGACCCAACAGCGTCGACAAGGCGACGGTGACTTGAACCGATGGGCGTAGGCCATGTTCGCGCGGCAGCTCATCGGCCACCGACCCGTGCAGGGTGTTCAAGGCCAGCTGCACCACCGCATCAGCGCGGCGCTGATCCGCGGTCCGCTCGTCGCCGCAGGGGACTCGGCGGGCGAGGGCGTCGATGGCGGTCATGAACGTCGTCGCCCCCGTGTCCGGGAGCAGCATCCAAATCTCGGACATGCCATCGGCGACCGGGGTGCGCACCACCCGCCGCTGCTTGACCGCCTCGACGTGGCGTTCCTCCGCCGGCTTCGGCGCCACACTCAACACGGCCTTGCGGACGGAACGCTTGAAGTTCGCCAGCACCTGCTCCGGCGCCTTCGGCAGAACTGAGGTCTCCACCGCCGTGGCCGTCTTGTCGTCGAGGGTCATGACCGTCTCGGCCAAGTGGCGGGAGTGGTGCACCGTGATCTCCCCACGCTCCTGCAAATCCAACGTCGCAGCCAGCCGGGTCATCGCCTTCGCGAACTCCAGCCGATCCGCCGCAGTCTGCGCCGACAAACGCAGCGCACAGGCGACGTCCTCCTTGAGCCACTCCCTGTCCAGAACCTCAGTCGGGGACTTCACCGGCGGATCAGCCGCCATCACCGCCAACAACCGCAACTGCTGGGCATCGATCCAGGACCGCTGCCGCTCCAACGCCGCCAACGCATCCACCCGACCGGCATAGGACAAGCGGCGCACATTCAGATGGACCAGCGGCTTGATCACCGCCGAGCCCGGCGTGACCGTCGCCGCCCAGGCCGCGACATCATCAGGAACAAGATCAGCGTCCAAGAGCGACGGCACATAGGGCTGCTGGCTCGTCCGCCATGGCTTCGCTCATACGGTCGATTATAGCACAGCAGACGACGCAACAGAAGCACTTTCCCCTTAACCCAAAAGGTGATGAGCGCGGAGCCGCCAGCCGGCAGCGAGACCCAACCGGCCGCCCATCTCCCTCCGTCGGCGCCGCTTTTCAAAGACAGATCACGGATGCAAAATCTGCGGCCCCCGCGCCGGAACCAACGCAGGCACCCGAGCGGCCGGCACCTTCGGTACGCCGTGCCGTGCCGCCGCCGCCGCGCCATGTCCAAACTCCGCCACCCGAATCGCGACCTGATCCTCGAGCGACTTGGCCGAGAAGTTCACGTACCCGTTCTGCAGCACGGAAAAGATCAGCCGCTGGCCGTCCGCGTCGGTCACATACCCCGACAACGCACTCACGCCAGTCAACGAGCCGGTCTTGCCGTGCATGCCCTCGGCGGGTGTCCCCGCCAACCGGCTGCGCAGCGTGCCGCCGACCATCCGATCCGGGTTCCCGGCAATCGGCAGCGCGTTGTACCAAGTCGTGAACCACGGCTTGCTCTGCGCCGCGACCAAGAGGTGCGTGATCTGGTCCGCGGGCACGAGGTCCATCCGCGACAACCCTGATCCATCGACCTGTTGGATCACCGACGGGTCGACGCCGAACGACGCGAGGTGCGATGCGATCACCTGGAGGCCGGCATCCCATGATCCGTCGTGCGAGGCCACCGCGCCCATCGTCTTGACCAGCGCCTCGGCGTGCCCGTTGTTCGACAGCTTGAGGAACGGGACGTACATCTGGGCCAGCGTCATGGACGCGTGGGTCGCCAGCGAATGCACACCGGCCGGCGTCACCGCGTATGCAGTCGAACCAAGGACGCGGACGCCGTGATGAGCCAGCGCCCGGCGAAAGACGTCAGCCGCGTACCCCGTCGGCTCCCACACCGTCGCCCATTCCTGGTCGACGTCGGTGTGCCCGGTGCCGATCGTCCCGGTGACCACGATGTTGTTGTTGCCGTGCTGGCGGTCGACGGAGATGGTGTCGGCCGTTCCGTTCGTCGTGGTGGCGTGGTTGATCAGATGCACGTAGCCGGTCGACGGGACAAGGGTCAGCTTCGGCTTCGCACCAGGCGTGGCGCCGGGGCGCGTCTCGACGATCACCGTGCCGTTGTCGTAGTCGGTGTTCGGCGAGACGGTCAGCGCAGACGCTTGTTGGGAGTAGTAGTACGGCTCGTCGTCCCACGCCCAACCGACGCCGAGGCGAACGTGGTCGAAGTAGTTGTCGTCGGCGACGAGCTTGCCGACGACCACCTTCACCCCGCTGCGCGCGACCTGTGCGGCCAGTGCGTCGTAGTCGCTGGCCAGCAGGGTCGGATCGCCCTTGCCCCGCAGGTAGAGGTTGCCCCGCAACACGCCGTGCGAGCGCGACCCGTTCGTCGACACGTCGGTGCTGAAGCGGAAGTTCGGACCGAGCACGTCCAGTGCCGTCGCCGATGTGAACAGCTTCATGTTCGACGCCGGGTTCAACCGCCGCGTGGCGTCGTGGCGGTACAGCTCGTGGCCGTCGGCGGTGACGACCCGGACCGACGCGCTCTCACCGGCCGCGCCGGGCTGGGCCAGAATCGCGTCGAGATCGGCGGTCAAGGACTGGACGGGGTCGGCCGCCGGTGTTCCGGGCGCGGCCTGCGAACTGGCCACCCCGCCGATCAGCACGGTGCTCGCCAGCGCCGCGGTTGTGATGCTCAGCGTTCGGAATCCTCGGCGCACGGCACTCTCCTTTGCGACAAAAGGGTCGAAACAGTTGGTCTAGACCTTATCCGGAAAGTAGCCGCGGGAGGAGGCCCGGAAGTCAACCCGCCCGCCGTCGGGCAATCGCCCAGAAATCGTTAGCTGGATGTGATCGCGCACGGTTGCCGCACTCCGCCCGCGCCATCAGGGTGGGCAATTGTGCTCACTGTCCGACTCGTCCTGCGCGCTCTGCGGTGGCGAGCCGCCGCGTCGATAACCGTCTTCGTCGTGGCCGTGATCGCCGTCCTGTCCGCCACTGTCGGACCCATCTACCTGCACGCCACCGACCAAGTCGTGCTCACCCAACGACTGCAAGACACCCCGCCGAGCCAGCGCGACATGGTGGTCACCCGGGACACCCTCGCCGGCGTGGCTCGCGTGGATTGGCGCGAGCCGGTGTCTCGCTTCGCCCGCCAAGCCGCGGACCCGCGCTGGTTCGGCCGACCCGTCTTCGCCGAGCACGCGGCGACGACGGTGACCACGCGGTCGCCGAAGACGACGTACGACACCCGGATACTGGCGATCGACAGCCAGTGTCAGCACCTGACGTTCACAGCCGGACGTTGCCCTCGAGCAAGAACGGAAACGGCCGTCAGCGCGCGCGCAGCGGCGACGGGCAAATGGCGGGTCGGCGACCGGGTGGTGATGAGAGCGGGCGCGGCCGGCACGCCGTTGCCCCTTACCGTCGCGGGGATCTACCAGCCACGCGACCCGCACGGCGCCTACTGGTCGCCCTGGCACTTCTTCGACGCCGCGCCGCAGTTGTTCGACAATCGGCTCGGGCGCCTCGACTCGTTCTTCGTCGTCGATTCCCTACTTTCGACGCGCATCCGGACGATCCCGCAGACGATCGAAGCCGACGTCCCCCTCGTGGTCGACCGCGTGGGTCTCGACGACCGCGCCGACCTGCGGGCGTCGCTTCGTGCCGTCGAACGCGCGGTTGCCGATGACACGGTCGCGGAGGCGATCGCGCCGACGAAGGTCAACACTCAGCTGCCCACCGTGCTGAAGAGCCTCAATCACGAAATGTCACTGGCGGGCACGCTCGTGACACTGGCCACGGCCCAGCTGGCGTTGCTGGCCGTCTGCGTGCTCTACGCCATCGTGGCCGCGACGGCTGCGGTGCGCGGGCCGGAAGTCGCATTGGCCAAACTGCGCGGGCGCCGCCCGGCCAGCATCCTGTTCCAGGCCCTGCTCGAACCGGCCATTCTCATCCTGACTGCGGCCGTCGCGGGTGCCGCGTTGGCGTGGGTGGTCGTGCGACTCGTCTCGCCCCGACTGTTGGCGCCGGACGCGGTCGTCGCCTTCCCGCGCGCGGCCCTGGCCGTCGCCGCGCTGGCAACTGCAGCGGCGCTGCTCGCGGCATTCGTAGCGGCCCGGCGCATCGTCGTGTCACCGGTGGCCGACCTGCTCCGCCGCGGCCGTGACGCCGCCACCGGATCTACCGGGCTGGCCGTTGCCGACGCCGCCGCGGTGACGATCGCGCTCGCCGGCCTGCTCGAACTTGCCGTCGGTGGCGTGCTGAGCTCCGGAAAGCCGGACCCGCTATCCGTTCTCGCGCCGGCCCTACTGGCGATTGCGGTGGCGATCGTCGGGCTCCGGCTGCTCCCCTTCGTCGGCCGAGCCGTCCTCAATGCCACGCGAGAGTCCCGGCACCTCGTCACCTTCCTCGCCGTGCGCCAAATCGTGCGGCGCGCGGCCGGCGCCCGGTTGGTGCTGCTCATCTCGGTGGCGCTGGCGTTGGCCACCTTCGCCGTGACGAACTGGTCGGTGGCGCGGTCAAACCGCCAGATCCGGGCGCTGAACCAGACCGGCGCCGCCCGGGTGTTGACCGTGGCGCCGCGGGCCGGAGTGGACTTGCGCGCCGCAGTGGGTCGCGCCGATCCGGGTGGGCGGGCGGCGATGGCGGCCGAAGTCGTTCAGGTCGGCAACACGCCGTTGCTCGCGCTCGACACACCGCGGATGCCCGGTATCGCAGCCTGGCGGGCGGACTACTCGTCGAAGTCCGCGAGCGAAGTGAGGTCGTGGCTGCGTCCGCAGACGGCGCCGCCAGTCGTGGTGCGGGGTCAGCAGGTGCGGGTCGACATCGACCTGACCCGGGTGCAGCCGAGTGGCGCGGCGATTATCGCGAGCCTGACGCTCTCGGACCCTGCGCATCGCCCGAGTACGGCCGACCTCGGGCGGCTGCGCCCAGGCCGGGCCAGCTACCGCGGTTCGCTGTCGCCGGACTGCGCCGCCGGCTGTCGGGTCGTTGGCCTGCAGGTTGAGCCGGTGAAGGCCGCCTCCGCTGCTGCGTCGTCGCCGACGGGCCACCCGGAGATCGAGGTCGCGGTGCACAGTGTGGCGACTGCCGATCGGCCGGCCGGTCCGTGGCGTCCCGTCGCGGCGGGATTGGCCGAGGCGGGCGGCTGGCGGGCAGGCGAGGACGCCAACGTTGAACTGTCGAGTCGGGCCGGCGCGCTGCACCTCACCCTGCGTCCCGACGCCTCGACCGGGCAGTGGCCGGCGGTCGTCCCGGCCGATCTTCCGGCGTCCGTGCCCGCTGTTCTCGCGTCCGGCACCGTCAGCGTCTACCCGGGCGCTGCGTCGGCCAACGCGTCAGCCACCGGTTTGGACGGCAACGCGCTGGCGCTCGACGGTTCGGTGCATGCGGTGACGCTGCCCGAGCTCGACCGCGTCGGCGCACTCGTCGACCTGACACTGGCCCAACGGGCGATGACCGACACTGCCCTGTCGAGCGCGCGCTACCAGGTATGGCTGGCCCGGTCAGCGCCGTCCGACCTGACCGCCCGGCTGCAAGCGCAGGGCCTGCGCATCCTCTCCACCGACAGCTCGCAACGGCACCTCAGCAAGCTCGACCGCACCGGCCCGGCCTTCGCCGACAGCCTCTTCGTCGTGGCCGCCGGCGCGGCCACGGTTCTGGCAATCGGGGCGACCGTCCTCGGTGGTCTGGTCACCGCGCGGCGGCGGTCCTACGAACTGGCCGCGTTGGAGGCCGTCGGCGTCGCGCCACGCACCCTGCGCCGGGCCACGGCCGCGGAGCAGGGACTGCTGCTCGCTGTTGGCCTGGTTCTCGGCGTGCTGGCCGGCATCGCCGGCGCCGCGCTCGCGCTGCCGAGTACGCCGTTCTTCGTCAGTACCGACATCGGTCCGCCCGTCGAGTACGGCCTGCCCGCCGTGACGTTGGCCGGGCTGGGGGTGACGCTCGTCGTCGTCCTGGCTGTTACGTGTGCGCTCATGGCCCGTCTGATCGAGGGCCAAGCCACGGCTGGGCGGCTGCGGGAGGCGCAACAATGACCGCCGCCGTCGAGGACGTCCGTCCCCAGGACGCAGGCCCCGGCCCAGGCCTGCCGGTGCGCTGTCAGGGCGTGGTGCACATCTACGCGTCCACCGGCAAGGATGTCGACGACGTCGTTGCGCTGCGCGGTGTCGATCTCGACGTGGACGTCGGCGAACTGATCGCATTGCTGGGGCCGTCCGGGTCAGGAAAGTCCACGGTGCTCGGGCTGCTCGCGGGATTGCTGCGGCCCTCGGCCGGTCGAGTACTCATCGGTCCGCACGACGTCGGGCGGCTGGCGCCGCGCGCGCTGGCCCGGCTGCGCGGATCACTGGTCGCGACCGTGCTGCAGGAACCCTCACGCAACCTGCTGCCCTACGCCACCGTTCGGCAGAACGTGCGCTTCGCCGGCCGTCGGGAGTCGGCCGACGATCTCATCGAGCGGTTGGGTCTTGCGGAGCTGGCCCACCAGCCGGCCGGTCGGCTGTCCGGCGGCGAGCAGCAACGAGTTGCCATCGCGGCCGCAGTGGCCGGTGGCGCGGGTTTGCTGCTCGCGGACGAGCCCACGAGCCAGCTCGACTCGGTGGGTCGACTGCGGGTACTCGAACTGCTCGAACAGGTCAACGCCGAGTTCGGCACCACGGTCGTCGTGGTCACCCACGACAGCTTCGTGGCCTCCCGGCTGGCCCGCACGGTGACCATCCGCGACGGACGCGTCGGGGCCGAGGGCCGGCACGGTCGAGAATTCGCGGTGGTCGGGCGCGACGGGACGCTGCAGTTGCCGCCTGACGTCGTCGAGGACTTCCCACCCGGCACGTTGCTCGAGGTAAGCCGCCGGCCCGACGGCGTCGATCTCCGTCGGCGGATTGAGGATGAACCCACACCATGAGCGCACAAGAGTTGCGCGGTGACGCGCTGCAGTACCGCGTCGGTGATCGTCTGATCGTCGACAACGTGCGGGTGCACGCGCTCGCCGGGGCGATGCTCGGGATACGCGGGCCGTCGGGGGCGGGCAAGTCGACGGTGCTCGCGCTGCTGGCCGGGCTCATCCGGCCGGCGTCCGGCGAGGTGACGCTGGACGGCGCGCCGGTGGTGGTCGGTGACCTCGCGTTACGCAGGCGGGTCGGACTCGTCCTGCAGGGCTACGGCCTGGTGACGGCGTTGACCGCGCGCGAGAACATCGCCGTCACCCTGCAGGCCCGTGGAGTCGAGCGGGCCGAGGTGCGGCGCCGCACCGACGCGGCACTCACCGATGTCGGACTCAGCGAGGTCGCCGAGCACCTGGTCGAAGATCTGTCGGGCGGGCAGCAGCAACGCGTCGCAATCGCCCGGGGTCTCGTCGTGCAGCCCGAGGTCCTCCTTGCCGATGAGCCGACGGGTGAGTTGGACGCCGACAACCGCACGCGCGTGCTCGACCTGCTCGCCGGCTGCGCGCGGGCCGGCGCGATCGTGGTCGTGGCCTCGCACGACCCGGACGTGATCGAACGGTGCGCCTCGGTGTGCACGCTCGAAGCGGGCCGGATGGTGGTTGACGCAGCGTCCCACCGGACGAGCTGAGCCCGCCGTTGCCAGATCCTTCGGTGCGCGCCGAAGCTTTTCCCGGTTAGCCTCGCGCTCGTGATGTCCGAACTGCCGGTGCCGCAACTAGCCACCTGCCGCTGTCCGGCCGATGAATATGCCGCGTTGCGCGCCCGCGGCGTGCACTGCCGCGACGGCGCCTATGTGGTTGCACGTCCGGACGATGTGGCGGCCGCGCTGGCCTCGTCGGCGCTCAGCGTCGCGCCGGCCTATTCGCGTGGGGGCCGGGCGGCGCAGCTGCAAGCTCAGATGGCCCGCTTCAGCGACGGCACCGACCACGCGCGGCGCCGGGCCCTCGTCGAAGCACTGCTGCCCGACCCCACCGGCTTGGAGCGCGATGCGGCCCGGCGTGCGGGCGAGCTGCTGGAGCCCGGTCGATCCTTCGTCGACGCCATGCCGGTGGCGCGCACGGTTCCCATCGCGGCGTTGGCCGCTGCGCTCGGAGTGGCCGACGCCGACGTGCCTTGGGTCGTGACGATGGTCGGGCGGTTGTGCGACGGCCTGGCGCCGACCCTCTCCGCTCGGCCAGGCGCACGGGCAGACGTGGGCGTGGACGACGCCGCCCTGCTGCTGTCGAACCTGGTGGCAACGGCCGGTGCCGGCCGACCCGCCAGCGACGAAGCCGTCGCGGCGGCGGTGAGTGTGCTGTTCCAGGCGCGCGACGCCACCGCCGCCCTCATCGGTGCGGCGCTGCTGATCAATGCGGACTCCGACGATGCCGACGTCGAGGACGGGATCGAGCGCGCACTGCGGCAGCAACCACCGGTTCAGAGCACGCGGCGGACGGCCCACGCCGACGTCGAGATCGGCGGCGCGACGGTGCCACGCGGCGCGCCGGTGTGGGTGCTGCTGGCCGCGGCGGAGACCGGACCCCCGGCTCCGCCGGCGACGTTCGGGGCTGGGCCGCACGCGTGCCCGGGTTCGGCCCTCGCCGCAGCGCTTGCGCGTGGCGTCATCGCCGGGGTCCGGGCAGCCGGCTGGCGTGCGGTCCCCGGACAACCCGTTACCTACGAGCCGCGGCCGAACCTGCGACTTCCGACCCAGGTGCTGATGCAGCAGCGGTAGCGTCCGCGCATGACCGAGACCGCCGCCGAGATCGCAGCTGCCGTCCGCACCGGCACCCTGACTGCGCGCGCGGCCACCGAACGCGCACTCGAACGCATCGAAGCCCGCGACGACGCCATCGGCGCGTTCCAAGAGGTGCGAGTGTTCGCGGCGCTGCGCGAGGCCGACGCTGTCGATGCCCGCGCCGACAAGGCCACCCTGCCGCTGGCCGGCGTCCCCGTCGCGATCAAGGACAACGTCCCCGTCGCCGGGGAGCCGATGCGCAACGGCTCATCGGGCAGCGACCCGACCCCGCAGGACCACGACCACGACATTGTGCGTCGGTTGCGAGCAGCGGGTGCGATCGTCGTCGGGCTCACGCGAGTTCCTGAGCTCTGCGTCTTCGGCGCCACCGACTCCGACTTCGGCGTCACCCGCAACCCGTGGGCCCTGGGCCGGACGCCCGGCGGCTCGTCCGGCGGGTCGGCCGCGGCCGTGGCGGCCGGGATGGTGCCGGCCGCGCACGGCAACGACGGCATGGGCTCGATCCGGATCCCAGCGGCGTGCTGTGGGCTCGTCGGCATCAAGCCCGGCCTCGGTGTCGTGCCGGCCGGGCTCGGCAGCGGTTCGTGGTTCGGCCTGGCCGAGAACGGCCCACTCGCCACGACCGTGGCCGACGCCGCGCTGCTGCTGTCGGTGCTCGCCGATCGCCCGGGACTGGCCGAGCTCGGCGATCCCGGCAGTGTGCGCATTGCGGCGTCGACGAAGTCGCCGATCCTCGGCGTCCCGGTCGACAAGCACTGGGCCGCTGCGGTGCGTGAGACGGCCGGGCTGGCGCGCGAGGCCGGTCACACGGTGCGGGACGCGAATCCGCCGTACAGCCAGCGAACCGCACAGTCCGCGCTCGTGCGGTGGGTCGCCGGCACCGAACTCGATGCCCGGCTGCTGAGCGATCGTGACCGCATGGCCGTGCGCACGAAGCGGCATGCGGCGGCCGGGCGTCTTGCGCTGCGCGCCGGGCTACCGCGCGGGCGCGGACGCACGCGCTGGCAGCACCGGGCCGACGCGTTCTTCGCCGGGCACGACGTGCTGATGACGCCAACGCTGGCGCAGCCGCCGATCAAGTCGGTGCCCTGGGCCCAGCGCGGCTGGCTGGCCAACCTGTGGGCCAACGTGCGCTACGCGCCGATGGCCGCACCGTGGAACCTGGCCGGCTGGCCGGCGATGGCCGTGCCGGCCGGCCTGCATCCCAACGGCACCCCGCTGTCGGTGCAACTCGTCGCCCGGCCCGGAGGCGAGGGCCTGCTGCTGTCGATCGCGGCTCAGCTCGAACGCCAGCGCCCCTGGCCCCGCACTGCCCCGGTCACCCCGTCTTAGCGGCCCGGCGTACCGCGGCGACGGTCGTGCGCACGTCCGCATCGTCGGTGGACCAGTTGCTCACCGAGATTCGCAGCACCTCGCGACCGCGCCACCGCGATCCGGTCATCCAGACCGCGCCGTCCTCGATGAGTCGCTCGGTGACGGCACGAGTACGGGTGTCGTCGCCGAACGACACGCAGACCTGGGTGAACGCGACGTCGTTACACACTTCGGCGCCGTCGATGGCTCCGATGCCGGCCGCGAGCGCCCGCGCCTGTCGGGCCAGCCCGTCGACGAGATCGGCGACGCCGGAGCGGCCGAGTGAGCGCAGTGCTGCCCACACCGGCACCCCTCGAGCGCGGCGCGAAAGCTCGGGCACTTTCTCGAGCGGATCGCCCGCCCCGGCCTGATCGGCGATGAGGTAGCTGGTGTGCACGCCGAACGCCGCCCGCAGTGCCGCCGGTCGGGCGACGATGGCGATGCCGCAGTCGTACGGGACGTTCAGCGTCTTGTGCGCGTCGGTCGCCCACGAGTCCGCCGCCTCGTAGCCGGTCAGCGCCGCCCGCAACGCCGGCGAGGCAGCGGCCCAGAGCCCGAACGCGCCGTCGACGTGCACCCATGCGCCGTGCTGGTGCGCCAACGCCGTCGCCGCTGCGATGGGATCGAACGCACCGGAGTGCAGGTTGCCGGCCTGTAGGCAGACAATCGCCGGCCCGCTGCCTTCGGCCAGCGCGTCGGCGAGCGCATCGGTCCGGATGCGCCCCTGGTCGTCGCTCGGCACCACGGTCGGCGCGCCCAGCCCCAGGTAGCGCAAGGCGAGGTCGACGGTGTCATGGCGCTCGGCCCCGACGAGGACCCGGACCCGGGGCGCGCCCGACAGCCCGAGCCGATCCAGATCCCAGCCGACGTCGGCCAGCACCTGCTGACGGGCCGCCGCCAGCCCGGTGAAGTTCGCCATCGTTGCACCGGTGACGAAGCCGACGTCAGCAGTGCTCGGCAGGCCGAGGAGATCGAGCAGCCAGGCCGCGGCCGCCTCCTCGGCCGCGACCACGCCGGGGCTGGCGAAGCGCAGGCCGGCGTTCTGGTCCCACGCGCTGACCAGCCAGTCGGCCGCCAAGGCCGCCGGCAAGGTTCCGCCGATCACCCAGCCGAAGAAGCGACCCGACGGCATGGCCATCAGCCCGGGTTCCGCAGCCGCAGCCAGCATGTCCGTGACCTCGGCCGGATCCGTCGGACCTTCGGGAAGGGGGCCGTCGAAACGCGGCAACAACTCGTCGGCCGAAGCTCGAGGACCGACGGGTCGATCCCCGAGCGACGCCAGCCACGTCCGGGCCTGTTTGCTCGCTCGCTCGAGAGCGGCGTTGTAGTCCTCGGCTCGAACGCCCACACGCACCCCCGGGTTGGCTATGACCGCCGAGCGTCCCAGGCGCCGGCCGCAAATACCAGGTCGGCCGAGGGTCCTGGGCCGTTACTGACCGCCACGTGGCAGGGTCGGTCCAGGCGCAGCGGGGGCTGCGCAGGATCGGCGCGAGGGTGTCGAGCCTGCCGACGAGGTCTTTGGGGGCAGCTATGGAAAACGTGCTCAGTGGCATCGCCACGGACGAGGCCCGCATTCGCGCCGACGACCGAGCGCACGTGTTCCACTCGTGGTCGGCGCAGGCGCGCATCGACCCGATGCCGATTGCCAGCGCGAGCGGCTCCTACTTCACCGACTTCGACGGCAAGAGCTACCTCGACTTCTCCTCGCAGTTGGTCAACGTCAACATCGGTTATCAGCACCCGCGATTGGTGGCGGCCATCCAGGAGCAGGCGGCCCGCCTGTGCACTGTCTCGCCCGCGATGGCCAACGATGCTCGCAGCGAGGCCGCCCGGCTCATCGCCGAGCTCGCGCCCGCCGCGCTGAACCAGGTGTTCTTCACCAACGGCGGCGCGGAAGCGACCGAGAATGCGCTACGGATGGCCCGGCTGCACACCGGCCGGCAGAAGGTCTTAGCCGCGTACCGCAGCTATCACGGTGCGACGGCCGGCGCGATCACGATGACCGGCGACCCGCGGCGCTGGGGTGGCGAGCCGGGCATCCCCGGCGTCGTGCACTACTGGGGCCCGTATCTCTACCGGTCGGCCTTCCACGCCGAGACACCCGAGGAGGAGACCGAGCGCGCGCTGCAGCACCTGCGCGACCTGCTCATGGTCGAGGGTGCGCACACCGTCGCCGCGATCATCCTGGAAACCGTGGTCGGCACCAACGGCATCCTGGTGCCGCCGCCGGGCTACCTCGAGGGCGTGCGGACGCTGTGCGACGAACACGGGATCGTCATGATCGCCGACGAGGTGATGGCCGGTTTCGGACGGGCGGGCGAGTGGTTCGCGGTCGACCACTGGGGCGTCGAGCCCGACCTGATTGCATTCGCCAAGGGCGTCAACTCCGGCTACGTCCCGCTCGGGGGCGTGCTCATCTGCGACGAGATCGCGGCGACGTTCCAGGACCGGCCCTACCCCGGCGGGCTGACCTACTCCGGTCACCCGCTCGCGTGCGCCAGCGCCGTCGCTTCGATCAACATCTTCCAGGACGAAGAGATCATTGAACACGCCCGCGCACTGGGCGCCGACGTCATAGGGCCCGAGCTGGCCAAGCTCGCTGACCGGCACCCGTCCGTCGGCGAGGTGCGTGGGCTCGGCGTCTTCTGGGCGCTCGAACTCGTGCGCGACCGGGCTACCCGTGAGCCGCTCGTGCCCTACAACGCAGCCGGTCCCGCGGCCGAGCCGATGACGGCGTTCGCGACGGCCTGCAAGCAGCGCGGGCTGTGGCCGTTCGTGCAGGCCAACCGGACCCACATCGTGCCGCCGTGCACGACCAGCGCGGATGAGATCCGCGAGGGGGTGGCGATCCTGGACGAAGCGCTCGAGGTGGCTGATGGGCACTACACCGGCACCTGAGGTGGCTCAGCCCGGCGACGGGCTGTCGGTGTGCCCGGCCCGGGCCGCGATGACGCCGGCCTGGAAGCGGCTGGTCGCGCCGACCTGAGCCATGTAGTCCGCGATGTGGCGCCGGCAGGTGCGCACCGAGATGGACAGCCGCCGCGAGATGGCCTCGTCCTTCTCTCCCTCGGCCATCAACCGCAGGATCGCGGCCCTGGTGTGGTCGAGCTCGGTCTCGTCGCGCTGTTGATGAATGACGTCCTCGAGCGGGGACGCTTCGGCCCAGAGCTGCTCGAACGTGGCCACGACCCAGGCGATGACGTTCGGCTCGCGCACCACCGCAAGCTCGGGCCGACGCGCGTCGGAGGTCGGGATCGGCAGCAGCGCGACGTCGCGGTCGACGACGAGACTGCGACCCGGGACGGAGGACGCGAACCGGATCTTGGCCCCGTTGTCGGCGAGCTCATTGAGGTAGGAGCGGCTGGCCCGATCCCGCAGGGCGGTGTGCTGATAGAGCGCGCGGGTCTTGATACCGCGGCGCAATGAGTAAAGGTTGGCGATTCGGGTTCGGCCGTCGATTCGGGTTGTGGGCAGGCGGCCCGGCGCAACCGACAACAGTTCGTTGCGGCAACGGTCGGCGTAATGCATCAGTACATTGCCGATCGCCGTCTGATCCGAGAGCACATCGACGGCCACCTCCTGCACCGTGCTACTCAGCGACTCGTTCCAATCGGGCACGAGGCCGCGGATCGCGTTGCGCCGCGCCTCGACCGAAGCGCGGCGGGCGCCGAGCTCCAGGTCTTCGGCGCCGAGGACGGTGGCCTCCGCCAGCATCGGGCTGACGGCGACGAAACTCTCGCCGACATCGGAGCGAAGCAGGCCCATTTCGCTGAGCGTCGCCGCTGGTTTGTCCAAGTCACCGGCCGTTCGGCCGAGATGGACGGCGATTTGCGATAGCGTGCTGCCGGGCTGGGTGAGCAATGCGCGGTACAGCTCGACCTCCAGGTCGTTCAACTGTCCGGTTTCACTCATATTGCCTCTCGCAGTTCGTGCCAGGCAGCTTGCTGCCAGTTGGAGAATTTGAAATGCTTGGGCTCGCGCTGAATCCTATTCACAGCGCAGAAATTTGGGGAACGGCGCCCTTCATTTGCGCGTAATGAATCACCTATCTTCGGACAAAGGGGACATTGTGACTGGTTCGTTCCGGCGCCGCATAGCAGCAGTACTGGCTCTGGCCATGGGTATCGGTGTCGTCATGAGCTCGTCACCCGCCACGGCCGCTCCCGTTCATCGCAGTTCTCACACCACGATCGCTCCGGCCAGTGCCCCTGCCGGATCGGGTATGGTCACCGCCGCTGACTGGTGGTGGTAGGCAAGCAACACCCCCATACGTTGCGACCGTAGTCCTGGCGGCCGCAACCGGTAGGAACCGATCCCGTCTTTCCCGCAGTAGCGATCCGCAGCGTCCGTCGACGCCGGCTGGGTTTGGGGAGGGCGGGATCGGTGTCGCTCAGGCCGGAGAGCGCCCGGTGATTCTGCAAAGATGGCGCGGTGGCCGAGCGTGCGTACACCGACGAGCTGACCCATGTGCACAGCGGCAAGGTGCGCGACCTGTACCGCACCACCGACGGCCAGCTGTTGATCGTGGCGTCCGATCGCATTTCCGCGTTCGACCACATCCTGAGCCCGACCATTCCCGACAAGGGCCGCATCCTCACGGCGATGACGGTGTGGTGGTTCGGTCAACTCGGGGCGATCGTCGGCAATCATTTGCGCAGCATCGACGACCCGGCCATCCCGAGACAATGGCGCGGGCGAGCCATGCTCTGTACTGCGCTGGACATGGTCCCGGTCGAAGCGGTGGCGCGCGGCTACCTCGCCGGGTCGGGGTTGCTCGATTACCGGGCGAGCGGAACGGTGTGCGGGGTGGCGCTGCCGGCCGGCCTGACCGATGGCGACCGGCTGCCCGAGCCGATCTTCACGCCCGCGACCAAGGCCGAGCTCGGTGAGCACGACGAGAACGTCTCCTACGAGGCCGTCGTGGCCGCGGTCGGGCCGGACACCGCGCGCCGGCTCAAGGAGCTGACGCTCACCATCTACGCGCAAGCGGCCGATATCGCGGCCGAGCGGGGCATCATCCTCGCCGACACCAAGTTCGAGTTCGGGCACGACCCGGTGACGGGCGAACTGGTCCTGGCCGACGAGGTCCTGACACCGGACTCGTCGCGGTTCTGGCCCGTTGAGCAGTGGCAACCGGGCCAGGCGCAGCCGAGCTTCGACAAGCAGTACGTGCGCGACTGGCTGCAGTCGCCGGCGTCCGGGTGGGACCGCCGCGGTGCCGCCGCCCCGCCGCCCCTGCCCGCGGATGTGGTGGCGGCGACGCGAGCGCGCTACATCGAGGCGTACGAACGACTGACCGGCCTGCGCTTCGCCGATTGGCCGGGCTGATCGCGGGCCCACGACGCCGCATGCGGATCTACTGAACATGGTTCATTATGCTCGGCAGGACCCGACGAATGGTGAGGCAGCGATGACCGCGACCGCACATGGCAACGCGACCGGCCCAGCCGCGCCGACCGTGGCGACAGACCTGCCCGAGATTTTGAGTTCGGGTCGGGCCGCGCGCCTCGCCGACGCAGTGCGCTCGTCGTCGCAGGAGACCCTCGCAACCTACGCGCCCTACCACGGGGAACTGCTGGCCGAGTTGCCGCAGTGCAGCGCAGCCGACGTCGTGGCCGCGTTCGCCCGGGCCCGCGCGGCTCAACGCGCGTGGGCGGCTCGCCCGGTGCGCGAGCGGACCCGGATCTTCCTGCGCCTGCATGACCTCGTCCTCGCGCGTCAGGACGAGATCATGGATCTCATCCAGGCTGAGAACGGCAAGTCACGTCGCGACGCGTTCCTCGAGGTCGCCGACATCGCCAACACCGCGCGCTACTACGCGCGGTCTGCTCCCGGCCTGCTCAGGACCAAGCGCCGCACGGGCTTGCTGCCGGGGCTGACGGCTGCCCGCGAGGTGCGGCAACCCAAAGGCGTCGTCACCGTCATCTCGCCGTGGAATTACCCGTTGGCCTTGTCGGTCGGCGACACCATCCCGGCCCTGATCGCCGGCAACGCGGTCGTGCAGAAGCCCGACAACCAGACGGCGCTCACTGCACTGTGGGCCCTGGACGTCGCGCGCGAGGCCGGGTTACCCGATGACATTTGGCAGCTCGTGCTCGGCCGCGGCAGCGAGATCGGCACGGCGTTGATCGACAACGCCAATTACGTGATGTTCACCGGCTCGACGGCGAGCGGCAAGCGGATCGCCGAGCAGGCCGGCGCGCGACTGATCGGCTGCTCACTGGAGCTCGGCGGCAAGAACCCGATGGTCGTGCTCGACGACGCCGACGTCGACCGGACGCTGGAGGGGTCGCTGCGGGCCTGCTTCTCGTCATCCGGGCAGCTGTGCATCTCGATCGAGCGGATGTACGTGCAGGACGGCATCTACGACACGTTCGTCGCCAAGTTCGTCGAGGCCGTGCGCGCGATGAAGCTCGGCGACGGCTACGACTTCGGCTACGACATGGGTTCGCTGACCACGCCGGCCCAGCTCGACGCCGTCACTACCCATGTCGAAGACGCGCGTGCGCACGGTGCGACGGTGCTGGCCGGTGGTGTCGCCCGGCCTGATCTGGGGCCGCTGTTCTTCGAGCCGACGGTGCTCACCGACGTCGCGCCGTCGGCGAAGTGTTACGAGGAGGAGACGTTCGGCCCGCTCGTCTCGATCTACCGCTTCACCTCCGTCGATGACGCCGTGGCGCGGGCGAACGACAGCGCGTACGGACTGAACGCGAGCGTGTGGTCGAAGAGCGCACGCCGCGGGCAGGACGTGGCGGCGCGGTTGAAGGCCGGCACCGTGAACATCAATGAGGCGTACGGCGCGGCGTGGGGCAGTATCGACGCGCCGATGGGCGGCATGGGCGAGTCCGGGCTGGGCCGCCGGCACGGGTCCGAAGGGCTGCTGAAGTACACCGAGGCGCAGACCCTGGCCCGGCAACGGCTGCTGAACATCGCGCCGCCCGGGCGGATGAGCCAGGCCGGCTTCGCCCGGATGATGACCGCTGCGCTCAAACTGCTCCGCCGGATCGGCTGGCGCTAACCGCGCCGCGTGCCAGTTTTCCCCGCCGGTGACCGGTTGGCTGCGGCTTTTCCCCGCTGGTGACCGGTTGTGCGGCCCCAAACCGGCCACCAGCGGGGAAAACATGATCAGGACGGCTTGGTCGCGGCCCACCGCAGCGTGAGGCGGCCTTCGCGCAGGATGGGCGCGGTCACGCCGGCCGCGGCCAGGACCGCCCGAAACGTCGGCGCGGTAATGCTGCGCAGGTCGTGGATGCGGTCCGCGTGATGTATCCCGCGGGACACCGCCGTGTCCACCAGGTCATAGCCGACGAAGTGCCCGCCGGGTCGCAGCACCCGTACCGCTTCGGCCACCGCCGCTTCCCACCGCCCGATGTGGTGCAGCATCAGGAAGCTGACCACCACGTCGAAGCGGCCGTCGTCGAAAGGCAGGTCCGTCGCGTCGCCGACGGTGGCCGTGGCCCGCGCCCCGAACCGGGCCAACCGCCGCTGCGTCACCCGCACCATCAACGGGTCCAGGTCGGCGACGGTCACTCGCACCGAAGGGAAGCGAGTGAGCACGCCCGCCGCCATGGCCCCGCCGCCGCCACCGATTTCCAGCACCTCGCCCGACAGCGGGTGTCCAGCCAGCGCCCACGGCAGCACGGCCCGGCGAGCGAACAAACCCCACGCCGCGGTACGGCAGAAGACGCGCTCGCCCACCGGCATGATCGGCATTTGGCAACCTCCCCGCGGTTGAGAAGCGACGCTACTAGGCTGACTCGCGAGCGTCCCCGAACTCAGGAGTTGCCGTGGCCCGCGTGCTCGTCGACGTCGTGCTCAAGCCCGAGATCCTCGACCCGCAAGGGCAGGCCATCGTGGGCGCGATCGGGCGGCTCGGCGTGCACGGCGTCAGCGACGTCCGTCAGGGCAAGCACTTCGAGCTCGAAGTCGACGATGACGTCGACGAGGAAACGATCGTCAAGCTGGCCGACACCCTGCTCGCCAACCCGGTGATCGAGAACTTCACGATCAGGCGCTGAGGAAGCCGAGTTCCGCCGGCACCGAGTCCAGCACCTGGTGCGGATCGCCCCCGAGCGTGCGGTGTAGCAACTCCCCGTACACCGACCGGAAATCCACCGTGCTCTTGAGGTCACCGTCGTCGAGGTCGGTGAGGCTGGGCTGGTCGCCGTAGAACCCGCCGCGCACCCCGGCGCCCGCGATGAACACCGGGCCGGCCGTGCCGTGGTCGGTGCCCTGCGAGGCGTTCGCAGCGACGCGGCGGCCGAACTCCGAGTACGCCAGCACCACGACGTCTCGCCCGTGCGGTCCGGCGGCCAGGTCGGCCAGGAATCCCGACAGCGACAGGTCGAGCGTCGCCAGCAGACTCTGCTGGGTGCCCTTCTCATCCGCATGGGTATCGAAGCCGTCCAGGCTCACCGAGTACACCTTGGTCGGCACGCCGGCCTTGATGCACTGCGCGACGACGTCGAGTTGGGCCTTCAGGCTGTCGCCCGACGCGTCGTCGGACTGCGTGCCGCCGACGACCGGGTCGAACATCGACGCGACCGTGCGCTGGGCCCGGTAGGACTCACACACCATCGCCCCGGCCGCGGTGTCGCCCGAATCCGCCCGGGCCAGCCCGGCCAGCGCCGTGTTCACCGCGGACGGAAGCTGCTTGGTCCGGCCGACCGACAGCGCCGCCGCCGTCGACTTCGCCCCGACCGCCAACGGCGGCAGCACCGAGCCGACGTTCACCGCTCGCACCGGATCGTCGCCGGTCGCGTCGAGCCAGCGCCCGATCCAACCGGTGCGGGCCGGCGCCGCTGGGGACGCCGTCTGCCAGATGTCCATCGACCGGAAGTGACTGTGGTCCGGCTTCGGGTAGCCGACGCCGCGGACGACCGCGAGCTGCTTGTTCTGCCAGAGCTTGGCCATGCCCTTCATCGCCGGGTTCAACCCGAGGCCGTCGCCGAGGTGCAGGACCTCTTCGGGTTTGTAGGCGAGCTCGGGCCGGGCGTCGTGGTAGGCGGAGTCGGCGTACGGGATGAGCGTATTGAGCCCGTCGTTGCCGCCGTACATGGTGAGCACGACCAGCACCGGCTCGCCCTTGGCGCGCGGGGCCGACGCGGCGGTGTCGTGTAGTTGACTCCACGTGACTGCGGACGAGCCGGCGATCAGCGCGGCCCCGCCGGTGACGCCGGAGGCGATCAAGAACCGGCGCCGACTGATGGGATCCACGACTGCCGCCTTCTCTCTGGTTGCGGTTAGTTGGTCAGGTATTCGGGCGTGTTGACGGCGACGGCGACGAGTCGCGCGGGATCGCTCGCGGCGGCTCGCAGGACCGCAGCACTGCGGGCCGACCACGAGCCGACCCCCAGTAGGTGGCCCACTGCGTCGACGCGCGACGGCGCTGCACCGTCCAACGCCGAGAGGTCGCCCGCGCGTGTCAACGACAGCGCCGCCTGCATCCGCACATTCACCGCGGCCGTCGAGAGCCAGGCCTGCCCGGACGGCCAGCCGGCCACGCTCGGCGGATAGAACGGCACCTGCCCCAGGCCGCGAAGCACCCGCATCAGCTTCAGGGCGTCCGCGTCGGTCTTGATCGGCACTCGCAGCGTGCGCACCACACCGACCAGCCATTCGACCGGCGTCACGACGATCGAGTTCTGCGCCGCGGCGAACTCCGGCGCCGTGAACAGCGCCGAGAGCAGGGCGGCCAGATTGCGGTGAGCGCCGTAGGCCGAGGCGAGCCGGTCGACGACGCCCGCACTTGGCGGAGTATCCGAGACGAACTGCCCCCACATCCGCGTGGCGAGGTAGCGCGGCGCACCGGGCTGAGCCAGCACGGCGTCACAGAATCCAGCTGCGTCCAGATTGCCTGAGACGCCGAGCACCTTCTTCGGCCTGGCGTCGTGCAGCCTCGGCCGCAAAACCGCGGTGCCGTCGTGGGTGAAGCGCCAGCCGGTCAGCGCTCGCGCACCTTCGCGCACGTCGGTCTCGGTGTAAGCGTCGCCGTGGCCGAGCGTGAACAGTTCCATGAACTCGCGGGCCAGGTTCTCGTTCGGCGCCTTGGCCGTGTTCTTCTGCCCGTCCAGCCAGCGCAGCATCGCCGGGTCGAGCAGCATGGCGTACGCGAGCCGGCGGAAGTCTCCGCGGCCCAGGGTCCGCAGCGTGGCGTTCTGGCCCAGCATTGCGCCGGCGTCCTTGACCTTCTTGGCCGATGTCGCGAAGTGGTTGTGCCAGCAGAACGTGAGCTTCTCGCCGAACGGTTGCTCGACTGCGACCATCCGCCGTAGCCACCATGCCGTCAACGATCGCAACTGCTCGCCGCGCTGCTTGTTGCGCTGCATCTTGGCCGTCTTGCTGGGCTGCTTGCCAAGGGGGGCGATTGCATCGAACTTCGGTGGTGGCGTCGCTTTGGCCCCGGGGTCCGCGGCTGGGTCGGCCGCCAGCAGCGCGGACATGTAGTGGCTCGGGCCGGCGCGCAGCACCGCATCCACCTCGGCCCCGGTCGCGCCGAAGCCGGTCCGGCGGGCCAGCCGCGCGGCCAGTTCCCATTGGGAAGGCATGCCCCTGACGATCCTCTCCAATTGTTCGAGGTTCGTCAGGGCGCAGTTCGCGTTGGAAAGGGCCTTGGTTGACTGGGGACGCCCTGTTCCTAGGCTGGCGGGACAGGCCCTGCCGTCGATGAGGAGCCGGCCGATGACCGCGAGCATGTGCACCGTCGCAGATGGATTGGACGAACGAGACTGCCGACTGGCCGACCTGGTGGAGCTGGTAGCCGAGGCCACCGAGCTCGCCGCCTATCCACACGCCTCGGCCGTCGAGCAGAACGTGCTGCGCTACGACAGTTCCCGGCTGGCGGCCGAGCTCACGAGCGGCGACGGGCGTCGGGCGGTACAGGCGGAAATCGCCCGCGCCCTGATGGACGGCCCGGGCATCGTCATGTTCGCCGGAGCCTTTCCCGATCTGGACGTGGTCGACCGGGCCACCGAGGCGTTCCGAGCGATCATCGCCGAGCAGCACGCGGACGGCGCGCACGTCGGCGACCATTTCGCCAAGCCGGGCGCCAACGACCGGATTTGGAACGCGCTCGAGAAGCTAGCCGAGCGTGAGCCGGACACGTTCGCCGCGTACTACGCCAACGACGTCATCGCCACGGCGGCGACCGCCTGGCTCGGGCCGAACTACCAGGTGACGTCGCAGGTGAACGTGGTCAACCCGGGCGGGGCCGCGCAGACCGTGCACCGCGATTACCACCTCGGCTTCCAGAACAACGAGCAGGTCGCCCGCTACCCGGAACATGTGCACCGCCTGTCGCCGGTGCTCACGCTGCAGGGGGCCGTAGCCCACAGCGACATGCCGGTTGAGACCGGCCCGACGCAGTACCTGCCGCACTCGCAGAAGTATCTGCCCGGTTACCTCGCCTGGCGCCGGCCCGAATTCCGCGCGCACTTCGAGGCCAACTTCGTCCAGCTGCCGCTCGAAAAGGGCGACGCCGTGTTCTTCAACCCGGCGCTGTTCCACGCGGCCGGCACCAACCGCACGTCCGACGTCAGACGGATGGCCAATCTGCTGCAGATCTCGTCGGCCTTCGGCCGGGCGATGGAGGCCGTCGACCGCCAGCGGATAAGCAGCCGGGTCTTTGCGTCGTTGCTGGCGATGCACGACGCCGGCGCGGGTCCGGTTGCCATTGCCAACGTCATCGCCGCCTGCGCCGAGGCCTATTCGTTCCCGACCAACCTCGACCTCGACCAACCGATCGGCGGTCTGGCCCCGGCCACCCAGGCCGAACTGTTCGCCCGCGCTGTCGAGGAGCGCTGGCCGCAGGCTCGCCTGGACACCGAGCTACAGGCCTGGTCCGACCGTCGGAGGTCGGCGGCCCGGTGACCGACCTGCTGCGCGACAAGGTCGTCCTGGTCAGCGGCGCGACCCAGGGCGTCGGGGCCGGGGTGGCGCGCGCCGCCGCTCGCGAGGGCGCGAGTGTCGCCCTCTCGGGACGACGCCGCGAACCGGGCGAACTGCTCGCGGCCGAACTGCGCGCCGGTGGTGCCGACGCGCTGTTCGTTCAGGCCGACGTCAGCGACGTCGGCGCGGCCCAGGACTCGGTCGCCGCCGTCATCGCCGAGTTCGGCCGGGTCGACGGGCTGGTCAACGCGGCCGGACTGACCACGCGGGGCACGCTGCTCGACACCACGCCGGAACTGTTCGACGCCCATATCGCGGTGAACCTGCGGGCGCCGTTCTTTCTCATGCAGGCCGCGGTGGCGAACATGGTGGCGCGCGCCGCGCCGGGCACGATCGTCAACGTCATCTCGTCGTCGGAGTGGGGCGGCCAGCCGTTCCTGGCGCCGTACGTCGCGGCCAAGGCCGGACTGGCCGGGCTGACCCGCAACGCCGCGCACGCCCACCGGTGGGACCGTATCCGCATCAACGGCCTGGACATCGGCTGGACCGAGACCGAGGGCGAGGACGCGGTGCAGCGCACGTTCCACGGGGCGGGCGACGACTGGGTGGAGCGGGCAGCCGAAAAGCTGCCGATGGGCAAGCTGGCCCAGGTCGACGAGATCGCCGACTTTGTCGTGCTGCTGCTGTCCGACCGCAGCGGCGTGGTCACCGGCTCGATCATCGACTGGGATCAGAACGTCCGCGGCGGGATGGACTGATGAGGCTCGGACTGATCGGCCTGGGCCGGATCGGCGCATTCCACGCCGCGACGCTCAGCGCGCTGCCCGCGGTCGACTCGCTCGTCGTGTGCGACGCCGTACCGGCCCTCGCGAAGGCCGTCGCCGAACGGCACGGCGCCGAGGCGGTCGACACGCCCAGTGCGTTGCTCGCCGCCGGCATCGACGGCGTCGTGATCGCGGCGGCGACCGACGCACATCCGGACCTGGTGATCGCCGCAATCGACGCCGAGCTGCCGACGTTCTGCGAGAAGCCGCTGGCCCGCACGTCGTCAGACGCCGTGCGCGTGCGCGACTACGTCGTCGCCGCGGGCGCGAGCGTGCAGATCGGATACCCGCGCCGCTTCGATCCGGCCTTCGTTGCGGCCCGCGCTGCCGTTGCTGCCGGCGAGCTCGGCTGGCTGCACACCGTCCGTTCCACAACGCTCGATCCGGCCCCGCCGCCGATGGAGTACGTGGCCGCGTCCGGCGGAATCTTCCGCGACTGCACGGTGCATGACATCGACGCGATCCGCTGGGTGACCGGGCAGGAGATCCGGGAGGTGTACGCGAGCGGCAGCAACCGCGGCGCACCGTTCTTCGCCGAGTTCGGGGACGTCGACACCGCGGCCGTCGTTCTGACGCTGGCCGACGGGACGCTCGCGGTCGTGTCGAACAGCCGCTACAACGCCCGCGGCTACGACGTCCGGCTGGAACTGCACGGCTGCGACGACAGCATCGCCGTCGGCTGGGACGACCGGCTGCCGCTGCGCTCGGTCGAGCCGGGCACGACATTTCCGGCCGGGCCGCCGCACAACTTCTTCATGGACCGCTTCGCCACCGCGTTCCGGGCCGAACTGGCCGGCTTCGCCGACGTCGTCGCCGGAATCCGCCCCTCGCCGTGCACCGTCGACGACGCGTTGGAGGCCAGCTGGGTCGCGGAGGCGTGCACCGTGTCCCTCCACCACCACCGTCCCGTCCTGATGACCGAGATCCGGGCCTGACATGCTCGCCTCGGGAGTGTCGCGCGAGCGCTGATCGCCCGTTCGGTCGTCGGGATTTGATCGAGTGCCCGGTAGCCTGACCCTGTGTCGGTACGCGTTGGGGTCGTGACCTTTCCGGGCAGTCTCGACGACCGTGACGCCGCACGGGCCGTGCGGATCGCGGGCGCCGAGGCCGTCCCGCTGTGGCACGCCGATCCGTCGCTGCACGACGTCGACGCGGTCGTACTGCCCGGCGGCTTCTCCTACGGCGACTACCTCCGCTGCGGGGCCATCGCCCGCTTCGCCCCGGTGATGGAGTCGATCATCGCCGCCGCCAACGACGGGATGCCGGTGCTCGGCATCTGCAACGGTTTCCAAGTGCTGTGCGAGTCGCACCTGCTGCCGGGCGCGCTGATCCGCAACGACCACCGCAAGTTCGTGTGCAAAGAGCAGTTCTTGGCCGTCGAGAACGTCGCCACGCCATGGACGGCGGGCTACCGCGAGGGTCAGGAGATCGTCATCCCGCTGAAGAACGGCGAGGGCGGCTACGTAGCGGACGAGCACACCCTCGACGAACTCGAGGGCGACGGTCGGGTCGTAGTCCGCTACCTCGGCGGCAACCCTAACGGCAGCTACCGCGACATCGCCGGTGTTTGCAACGCGAGCGGCAACGTCGTCGGGCTGATGCCTCACCCCGAACACGCCGTCGAGACGCTCACCGGCGCCGGGACCGACGGGCTCGGCTTCTTCCTCTCGCTCGCGGGCGCGCCGGCATGAGCCCGGCCGTGAACGTCGACACCGTCGAGAACGCGGCCAAGACGCCGGACCAACCCCAGCCGTTCGCCGAACTGGGCCTGCACCCCGACGAGTACGCGCGGGTGCGCGAGATCCTCGGCCGCCGCCCGACCAGCTCCGAGCTGGCGATCTATTCGGTGATGTGGAGCGAGCACTGCTCGTACAAGTCGTCCCGTGCCCACCTGCGCCAGTTCGGCGAGAAGAAGCCGCCGGAGGCGGCAGACAAGCCAGTGTTGCTCGTCGGACCGGGGGAGAACGCCGGCGTGGTGGACGTCGGCGACGGCTGGGCCGTCACGTTCAAGATCGAGTCACACAACCATCCCTCGTACGTGGAGCCGCACCAGGGCGCCGCCACCGGCGTCGGCGGCATCGTGCGCGACATCCTGACGATGGGGGCGCGGCCGGTGGCGGTCATGGACTCGCTGCGCTTCGGTCGCCTCGACGCCCCGGACACCGCCCGAGTGCTGCCCGGGGTCGTCGCCGGTATCGGTGGTTACGGCAACTGCCTGGGCCTGCCCAACATCGGCGGCGAGGTCTACTTCGACGACTCCTACGCCGGCAACCCGCTCGTCAACGCCCTGTGCGTCGGCGTCATGCGCACCGACGGCATCAAGCTGGCCAAGGCCGACGGACCCGGCAACCACGTCGTGCTGTTCGGGGCCCGCACCGGCGGCGACGGCATCGGCGGGGCGTCCGTTCTGGCCAGTGCGACGTTCGAGTCCGAAGGCGAGACGAAGCGGCCGAGCGTGCAGGTCGGCGACCCGTTCGCCGAGAAGGTACTGATCGAGTGCTGCCTGGAGGTGTTCGCGGCCGACCTGGTCGTGGGCATCCAGGATCTCGGCGCCGCTGGGCTGTCGTGCGCCACCACGGAGCTGGCCGCCGCCGGCACGGGTGGCATGGACGTCGACCTCGACCTCGCCCCGCTGCGCGACCCTCGGCTCGTCCCCGAGGAAATCCTGATGAGCGAGTCGCAGGAACGCATGATGGCCGTGGTGACGCCGGATCATCTCGCGGATTTCCTGGCGGTCTGTGCCAAGTGGGACGTCAACGCCACCGTCATCGGCACCGTCACCGATACCGGCCGGCTGCGGATGCGCTGGCACGGAGAGCAGATCGTCGACCTCCCGCCGCGCACCGCGGCCCACGAAGGGCCGGTGTACGAGCGGCCGATCGAGCGGCCGGTCGAGCAAGACGCGCTGAACGAGCACGACGGGCACGACCTGCCCCGGCCGCGCACCGGCTCATCGCTGCGCGCCACCCTCCTGCGCCTGGCCGCCGCGGCCGACCTCGCCGACAAGTCCTGGATCACCGACCAGTACGACCGCTTCGTCATGGGCAACACCGTGCTGGCCCAGCCCGAGGACGCCGGCATGATCCGGTTGGACGAGAGCACGACGCGCGGGCTGGCGTTGTCCACCGACGGCAACGGCCGTTACACGCTGCTCGACCCCTACGTCGGCGCGCAGCTCGCCCTGGCCGAGGCGTACCGCAACGTCGCCACCGTCGGCGCCCGCCCGCTGGCCGTCACCAACTGCCTCAACTTCGGCTCGCCGGAGGATCCCGCCGTCATGTGGCAGTTCACCGAGGCCGTGCGCGGCCTGGCCGACGGCTGTCTAACCCTCGGCGTGCCGGTGACCGGCGGCAACGTCAGCTTCTACAACCAGACCGGTGCCATCCCGATCCTGCCCACGCCGGTCATCGGCATGCTCGGCGTCATCGACGATGTCACCCGCCGCATCCCGCAGGGATTCCGCAGCGATGGCGCGCTGGTATACCTGCTCGGCGAGACCCGCGACGAGTTCGGCGGCTCGCAGTGGGCGTACGAGGTGCACGGCTTCCTCGGCGGCCGCCCGCCCGCCGTTGACCTCGAGCGCGAACGGCTGCTCGCCGACGTCCTGCTGACCGCGTCGCGCGACGGCTTGATCGACTCGGCTCACGACCTGTCCGAAGGCGGCCTGGCCCAGGCGCTGGTCGAGTCCTGCCTCCGCCGCGATGCCGGCGTGCGGGTGACGCTGCCCGACGACACCGACCCGTTCGTCGCGCTGTTCAGCGAGTCCACCGGGCGGGCGATCGTGAGTGTGGCTCGTAGCGACCCGGCCCGGTTCACCGAGCTGTGTGCCGAGCGCGGGCTGCCATGCACCCAGATCGGGGTGGTGGACGTGCTTACGCCGTCGCTCGACGTGCACGACCAGTTCAGCCTGCCGCTGCGCGAGTTGCGCGCTCGGTGGACGGCGACGATCGCGCAGCGCTTCGAGCAGTGAGCGCACGGCTCGGTCCCGAACTCGACGCGTATTTGGCGCAGAGCCGCGCGCTGGCCGACTGGCTCGACCAATTGCCGGCCGATGCGTTCGCCGCGCAGTCCGTCCTCGAAGGTTGGGACCTGCGAACGCTGCTCGGCCACGTCGTAGGCAGCAAGGAGGGCATCACCACCTGGTTGGGCGAGCGCGGCCCGGGGCCAGCCCTGAAGCCGGCCGCGTACGTGCAGGCCTACGCCCCGGCCGCGGGCGAGATCTCGGCGCAGACGGCCACGATCACCGGGGAGAACTCGCCGGCCGAGCTGCTCGCCCGGCTCCGCGCCCCGCTCGATGCGCCGAGCGGCCTGACCGACGCCACCGTCATCGCCGGCCCCCGCGGACCGACGACGGCGCTGGACTTCGTGCGGATGCGAGTGCTCGATCTCGTCGTTCATTGCGACGACGCGTCGCGCTCGCGACCCGAACGCGACCCGGTGCCACTGCAGCGCGCGGCGCTGGCCTCAACCACCCGCACGCTCGCGGAGATCCTGGCCGATCAGGCGCCCGGGCGGTCGGTCGAGGTGCGCATCCCGCCGTACGCAGCCGTGCAGGCCGTCGCCGGGCCGAGGCACACCCGCGGCACCCCGCCCAACGTCGTCGAGACCGATCCGGTGACGTGGCTGCGGCTGGCCACCGGTCGCGCCGCGTTCGCCGACACCGTCGCGACCGGAGCGACGCGTTCCACCGGGGGCCGCGCCGACCTGACGCCCTACCTGCCCTTGCTGTCCTGACCTACTGACCGACTCCGTCCACCTCGTCCACCCCGTCCACCCCGTCCACCCCGTCCACCCCACCCATCCGTTGAGTGACGTATTCCCATGATCAGAGACGGGAAGAATCGGCGTCTCTGATCATGGAAGTACGTCACTCGATGAGGAGGTACGTCACTCGGCGAGGGACTTTCGGCGCGGGTGCCGAGGCTCGAGTCGCCCGCCCGTACACTGAGGTCGTGGCGCGCGGTGACGGCAAGCTGACGCACGACCTCCTCCCCGGTGAAAACGGCCCGCAGGACGCCTGCGGCATCTTCGGCGTGTGGGCGCCCGGCGAGCAGGTCAGCAAGCTCACCTACTTCGGCCTCTACGCCCTGCAGCACCGGGGCCAGGAAGCGGCCGGCATCGCGGTCAGCGACGGCAGTTCGGTGCTGGTCTACAAGGATCTCGGGCTGGTGTCGCAGGTGTTCGACGAGGCCACGCTGGCCACCCTGCAGGGCCACCTCGCCGTCGGGCACACCCGCTACTCGACGACCGGGTCGACGACGTGGGAGAACGCCCAGCCCAGCTTCCGCACCACGCCGGCCGGCACCGGCCTGGCCCTCGGCCACAACGGCAACCTCGTCAACACCGACGAGCTCGCGCGCGAGGCCCGTGCCGCCGGCGTGATCGGTGACGACCGCGGCCAGGGCGCCACGTCGGACTCGGACCTGCTCACCGCCATGCTCGCGGCCCGGCCCGACGTCTCACTCGAGCAGGCGGCGATGGACGTGCTGCCTCGGCTGCGCGGCGCGTTCTCACTGGTGTTCATGGACGAGCACACGCTCTACGCCGCCCGCGACCCGCAGGGTGTGCGGCCCCTCGTGCTCGGGCGGCTCGAGCGGGGCTGGGTGGTCACGTCCGAGACGGCCGCCCTCGACATCACCGGCGCGAGCTTCGTCCGCGAGATCGAGCCGGGCGAGCTCATCGCCATCGACGCCGACGGCCTGCGCTCCCAGCACTTCGCCGCGCCCGCTCCCAAGGGCTGTCTGTTCGAGTACGTCTATCTCGCTCGTCCCGATACGACGATCGCCGGGCGTAGCGTGCACTCCTCGCGGGTCGAGGTCGGGCGCCGGCTGGCGAAAGAGCACCCGGCCGAGGCCGATCTGGTCATCCCGGTACCGGAGTCCGGCACGCCGGCCGCGATCGGCTTCGCGGAGGCGTCGGGTATCCCGTACGGCTTGGGCCTGGTCAAGAACTCCTACGTCGGACGGACGTTCATCCAGCCGTCGCAGACGATCCGCCAGCTCGGCATCCGGCTCAAGCTCAACCCGCTGCGCGACGTCATCCGCGGCAAGCGCCTCGTGGTCGTCGACGACTCGATCGTGCGCGGCAACACCCAACGGGCCCTGGTCCGCATGCTGCGTGAGGCCGGCGCCGTCGAGGTGCACGTACGTATCGCCTCGCCGCCGGTCAAGTGGCCGTGCTTCTATGGCATCGACTTCGCATCCCGAGCCGAACTGATCGCGGCTGGTTCCGACGTCGATGGCATCCGGCACTCCATCGGCGCTGACACGCTCGGCTACATCTCCCTCGAGGGTGTCATCGCCGCCAGCGACCAGCCCAAGAGCCGGCTGTGCCGGGCCTGCTTCGACGGCGAGTACCCCATTGCCCTACCGGACATCGTGGGCAAGCACGTGCTCGAGGGCATCGAGAAGTCGGTCAACGGCCGCGAGCCCGAACACGCGGCCGGCTATGCGGCCGAGGACGCCCTGACCCGGCCGTGACCTCGTACGCGGCGGCCGGCGTCGACATCGCTGCCGGTGACCGGGCCGTCGAATTGATGAAGGCCTCGGTTGCGAGGACCAATCGACCGGAGGTGCGGGGCGGGCTGGGCGGCTTCGCCGGACTGTTCGGTCTCGACCTGGCCCGCTATCCCCAGCCGATCCTGGCCAGTTCGACCGACGGCGTGGGCACCAAGATCGCGATCGCGCAGGCGCTCGACCGGCACGACACCATCGGCATCGATCTCGTGGCCATGGTCGTCGACGACCTGGTGGTGGTCGGGGCCGAGCCGCTGTTCCTCACCGACTACATCGCCACCGGCAAGGTCGTCCCCGAGAAGATCGCCGCCATAGTGAGCGGCATCGCCGAGGGCTGCGTGCAGGCCGGGTGTGCGCTGCTCGGCGGCGAGACCGCGGAGCACCCCGGCGTCATGCGCCCCGACGAATACGACGTGTCCGGCACCGGCGTCGGTGTGGTCAACGCCGATCGCGTACTTGGCCAGGACCGGATGGCTGCGGGAGACGTGCTCATTGCGCTGGGCTCGTCGGGCCTGCATTCCAACGGCTACTCCCTCGTGCGGCAGGTGCTGAGCAACGCGAGCGGGCTCGGGCTCGACGCGACGCCGGATCTGCTCGACGGCCGCACGTTGGGCGATGAGCTGCTGACACCCACCAGGATCTATGCGCAGGATTGCCTTGCCCTCGCCGCGGAATGCGACGCCCACGGCTTCGCCCATGTCACCGGCGGTGGCCTGGCCGGCAACTTGGCGCGGGTACTGCCACCGAACCTCGACGCCGTGGTCGATCGTTCCACGTGGGCGCCGCCACCGATCTTCGAGCTGATCGCCCGGGTCGGCTCGATCGCCCGCGACCAGCTGGAGCTGACGTTCAACCTCGGCGTCGGCATGATCGCGGTCGTTGCGCCCGAGCGGGAGTCCGAGGCCCTCGCACTGGCTACGGGCCGAGGCGTGCCCGCCTGGCCAGTGGGACAGCTGCGCGAAGGCACCGGAACCGCCTCAATGACCAGCAATTACCTGGGTTCCGCAGGTCTTCGGACATAGCGCGCCAACCACCCGGAAAGATCGTTGGCACAAATTAGCCGATTCGTGCCGGGCGCCCTGGCCTATCGGCCGGTGCTCGCCCAGTCTTCCTCGCCGTCTTCGTCGTCGACATCGACGGTGTCGGTGGTAGCCGGCGACGAACCGGCAAGCTCCCGCTGGAGAGCGTCCAAGTCGGTGAACTGATTGCTGTACTTCAGTTCGCGGGCTACCTTTTGCTGCTTTGCCTTGGCACGGCCGCGCCCCATGGCTCGACCCCCTCGCTCACCCAGTCATCCGGCGGTAGCGGCTCAAGCAGTACCGTCGGGAAATTTGTCATGTCGTGTGGAAAGCGTACCTCGCAGCCGCGAGGGTCTGCACGCCGGTTACCGGTGTCCTAAAGTGACCGGTTTCGTCGGGAAAAGTGGGTCGAGCCATCAGCCCGGGACTTTATGCATGGCACACAGTGGACACTTGGTTGCGCCGAGTAGAAGTTGACCGTTCAGCTATGCATACTGTGCATCGCGGCGCGGAACAGGACTCCGCGTGACGTATCCACAGGAAGAGGGCATAGCAATGACCACACCACGACAGCGTCCGGACTCCGAGCCACTGTTGACCCCGTCTGAGGTGGCGACGCTTTTCCGCGTCGACCCCAAGACCGTCACTCGGTGGGCGAAGGCCGGCAAGCTGACCTCGATCCGCACTCTTGGTGGCCACCGCCGCTACCGCGAGTCCGAGGTCCGCTCGCTGCTCGAGGGCAACACCAACGCAACGGTGAACGCCTGACCGCAGTCGAAGTCGCAACAGGCCGCCGCGCCGAATCCCCGCTACTGCGGATTCGCCGCGGCGGTTCTGTCTGTCCGGACCTGTTGGCGTGCGGGTCGGCGGTGTTAGCTGGACGGCATGCTTTCCTACGTCAGCGGCACGTCGGACAAGCCGCTACTCGGTGAGACGATCGATGCGAATCTGCGTTCTGCCGTAGCGCGATTCCCTGACCTCGAGGCCGTTGTCGACGTTGCGACGCAGCGCCGGCTGACCTACCGCGAGGTCGACGACGCGGTCGAAGCCGTCGCCCGAGGCCTGCTCGCCCGCGGAGTCGCCATCGGTGTGCGCGTCGGAATCTGGGCGCCGAACTGCCTGGAGTGGTACCTGGTCCAGTACGCCACGGCGCGCATCGGCGCGATCCTGGTCAACATCAACCCGTCGTACCGCACGCACGAGGTTGACTACGTGCTCCGGCAGGCCCAAGTCGGCACGCTGGTCGCGGCGGCCGCCTTCAAGACCAGCGACTACCGCGCCATGATCGACGAGGTGCGCGGTGGGTTGCCCCAACTGACCGACGTGATCTACCTGGGTGAGCCGAGCTGGGACGCGCTGCTGGCCGACGGCGCCGGGCAAGCGCCAGAGGCAACCGCGCAGCGGTCGGCCCAGCTTTCCTTCGATGACCCGATCAACATCCAGTACACGTCCGGGACGACGGGGTTCCCGAAAGGCGCCACCCTCACCCACCACAACATCCTCAACAACGGCTACTTCGTCGGCGAGGTCTGCGGCTACACCGAAGCCGACCGCATCTGCGTGCCGGTCCCGTTTTACCACTGCTTCGGCATGGTGATGGGCAACCTCGCGGCCACCAGCCACGGCGCCTGCGTTGTCATTCCGGCGCCGGGGTTCGACCCGGTCGCGACGCTGCAAGCTGTCGTCGACGAAGAGTGCACGTCGCTGTACGGAGTGCCGACGATGTTCATCGCCGAACTCGCCGTGCCGGACTTCGCCGGCTACGACCTCAGCTCGCTGCGCACCGGCATCATGGCCGGCTCGCCCTGCCCGGTCGAGGTGATGAAGCGGGTGATCTCCGAGATGCACATGCCCGAGGTCACCATCTGTTACGGCATGACCGAGACCTCGCCGGTGTCGACGCAGACCCGGGCCGGCGATTCCCTGGACCGCCGGGTTTCCAGTGTCGGCCGCGTCCATCCCCACCTCGAGGTCAAGGTCGTCGATCCCGACAGCGGGCTGCCGGTGCCGATCGGCCAGCCGGGGGAGTTCTGCACCCGCGGCTACTCGGTGATGCGGGGGTACTGGAACGAGCCCGACAAGACCGCAGAGGTGCTCCGGGACGGCTGGATGCATACCGGCGATTTGGCCACCATGGACGACGAGGGCTATCTCAGCATCGTCGGTCGGATCAAGGACATGGTGATCCGCGGTGGCGAGAACGTGTACCCGCGCGAGGTCGAGGAGTTCCTCTACACCCACCCCGACATCGTCGACGCCCAGGTGATCGGGGTTCCCGACGAACGCTATGGCGAAGAGCTGATGGCCTGGGTCCGGCTGCGCCCGGACGCTGACCCGCTGACCGCCGAGGCCCTACGCGAGTTCTGCACCGGAAGGCTCGCGCACTACAAGGTGCCTCGTTACGTGCACGTCGTCGACGAATTCCCCATGACCGTCACGGGCAAGGTCCGCAAGGTACAGATGCGCGCCGACGCGCTCGAGCTTCTCGGCCGGCGGGATGCCGACCCCGCCCAGCGCGCCTGACCCTCGCCGACCAGCCCGCCTCGACGGCTCCGTCTCCAACTGCGCCTACGGCCCCGAGGTCGCTGTGGCCCACGTCACGTCCCCGACGCCGGGAATGTCCAAACCACTGGCACTCCAGGTCGCGCCGGGATCCGTCGTCCCCATGCCACCCCGCCAGGTGCTTGACTAGGAAGTAACTTCCCAGTGTGGTAGCTTTTGGTTCTGGTCACTCTACGTGACCGGGATAGGCCGCGCCGAATGTCTGGCATTAGCGGCACTAGGGGAGGAAGCATCAGATGAAGCTCAAGCGCATTCTCGGAGGACTGGGCGTGATCGCGCTGGCTGCCGTGGGCACGCAGCTGGTCGCCGTCCAGGCATCATCGGCACATACGCCAAGTGCAAGCGTCACCTGCACGGCCTGGTCGATCAGTGCGACCAACTACGAAGCAGCGCAGCACAACACCTATTCGTATTCGATCGACGGCGGCGCCGCGACCACCGGCACGTTCGCCAGGGCCTTCAGCCAGTCCGGCACGTTCGCGGCGGGCACGGGCGATCACACGCTGGTCGGCTACGTCTACCAGAACGGCGATCCGGCCGCGAAGTACTCGAAGACGTACCACCTCACGAGCACCGGCTGCCCGCAGTATGTTGCGATTCCAGTTGCACCGCTGCCGACGCCACCGACCTGCAGCGTCGCCGGCGCGGCCACCATCCCGTCCGACACCGCCGCGGTGCATTGGACGCTCGTTGGAAACGTGGCGACCGCGACGGCACAGAACACGAAATTCTCCGATGGCACAGCGAGCAAGTCGTTCATTGAGAACGTCCTGCCCCAACTCGACGCGAACAGTGACGGTTGTGCCGTGCACCTCACGGTCGTAGCTCCCGTGTTCGCCGACGGTAACTGCGACACCGCACCCTCGCTCAACGGCGCGACCGACGGCACCGGCTACACGGTCGTCATCGTCGGCGACGCGGCGTTCGGCCACCACGTCGTCGTCACCTTCACCGCCAGTCCGAACTACCGGCTCGACGGGCAGACCGTCTACACGTTCGACTACGCCGCACAACCGGACTGCCGGACGATCGTCAGCCCGGTGAACCCGACCGTGACCGAGGCGACCTGTGATCCCACCACTGGGCTCAACGGCGGTTTCCACATCACGTCGGCTACCACCGAGGGGACCACGTACACCGTGAACGAGACTGACCACGTCGTCACGGCGACCGCGACCGTCAACCACAAGCTCGGCAACCTGGCGGACGGTTGGACCATGGCGGAGGACAGCGACACGGTCGCCACCTTCACGGTGGTCCCCGCTGCTGACCCGATCTGCTTGATCGACAGTACGTCGACTGCGCCGAGCTTCAGTGACGACGTCTGCAAGGCCGACAGCAACACTGGTTCGTCGGTCACGCTTCCGTCGAGCACCGGGGTGAACTACCGCATCGACGGCGCCCTGACTGCGGCCGGCACGCATGCGGCGGCCGACGGGTCGAAGGTCACGGTCACGGCAGAGGCGCAGGAGAACTACAACCTGACCGGCGCGGTTACCTGGACGCACACGTTCGGCACAGCACCGACCTGCAGTGAAGTCGGCGGCGTGCACGTGACGCGTCCCCCGGCGCACCAGGCGGTGGCTGCGGCCAGCACGCCGTTGGCGTCCACCGGGGTTCCGACGATGAGCTTGCTGCTCATCGGCGGCCTGTTAGGCCTGATCGGCGGGGGGCTGTGCCTGGCCACGATCCGCTGGGGCGTCCGCGCATAGCGCAACTCAGAACGAAGACGGCGGTGACGCCTCGGTCTTGAACCGGGGCGTCATCGCCGTTTGGCCGTTTGGAGGGCGGCGCCCGATTTGCGTTTCGCGCCGTACAGGTAGATGCTTGCATCTAGCAACTAATTCGGGGGCCGGGCCCTGAGGAGTCACGATGTCAGCAACCGTCGCACCGGCGCGGACCGCGGACGTCCCTGCGGACGTCGAGGCCGTCGCCGACACGTTCGCGCACCTGATGCGCTCGTTCACCCGATCGCGCGCGCGCATGCTGGCCGCCGCGGCCCATGACGTCGAGTGGTCGGCGCACGTCGTGCTCAAGACCCTCGCCACGGAGGGCCCGATGCGTTCGAGTGCCCTGGCCGAGCGGATCGAGTCCGACCCGTCGACGGTAAGCCGCCAGGTGGCTGCGCTGGTAAAGAACGGTTTGCTCGAGCGCCGCGCCGATCCGGAGGACGGCCGGGCCTGCCTGCTCGTACCGACCGCGAAGGCCGACGCGGTGCTGGAAGAGCACAATGCCATTCGCCTGGAGCACTTCGGCCGGATGCTCGGCGACTGGAGCGATCGCGACCTGTCGAGGTTCGCGGCCCTGCTCCGCCGATTCACCGATGACTTCGAGGGCGCGAACCACGCCTGGCTCAACGAGCGGGTGTCGAGCCAGCGCGGCTCGACCGAAAGGACGACCACCTGATGGCAGCAAGTGCGACAACGCCGGCACCGGCGCGTTCGGCCGACGAACTGAGTCACCAGCAGATCCTGACGATCCTGTCGGGGCTGATGCTCGGCATGTTTCTGGCCGCGTTGGACCAGATGATCGTGTCGACCGCGATCCGCACCATCGGCGACGATCTCAACGGGCTGTCGGTGCAGGCTTGGGTCACCACGGCATTCCTGATCACGTCGACGATCTCGACCCCGCTGTACGGCAAGCTGTCCGACATCTACGGCCGCAAGCCGCTGTTCCTGTTCGCCATCACGGTGTTCATCGCCGGCTCGGCACTGTGCGGGCTGGCCACCTCGATGTACATGCTTGCGGCGTTCCGCGCGCTGCAGGGCATCGGTGCGGGCGGGCTGATGTCGATGGCGCTCGCGATCATCGGCGACATCATTCCGCCGCGTGAGCGCGCTCGCTACCAGGGCTACTTCATGGCCGTGTTCGCCACGTCGAGCGTGGTCGGCCCGGTCGTCGGCGGCTTCTTCGCCGGCCAGCACAGCATCCTCGGCGTCACGGGCTGGCGCTGGATCTTCTACGTCAACGTTCCGATCGGAATTTTGGCACTGGTCGTGGTCAGCCGGGTGCTGCACATGGACCACCGCCGCCGGGAGCACCGCATTGACTGGTGGGGAGCGCTGGCCCTCGTCGTCGGCCTGGTGCCGTTGCTGATCATCGCCGAGCAGGGCCGCGAGTGGGGCTGGAGCTCGCCCGGCGCGTTCGCCTGCTACGGGGTTGGGGTGCTCGGTCTGCTGGCGTTCGTCCGGGTCGAGTCCCAGATGGGCGACGAAGCGTTGTTGCCCCTGCGCCTGTTCGGCAACAGCGTCTTCGCGGTCGGCTCGGCCCAGTCGTTCGTCATCGGCATCGGGATGTTCGGGGGGATGGCGTCGATCCCGTTGTACCTGCAGATCGTCAAGGGCGCCTCTCCGACCAAGGCCGGGTTGCTGATCCTGCCGATGGTGGCGGGCATCATGACGGCGTCGGTCATTGCCGGCCAAGTCACTTCGCGCACCGGGCACTACAAGAAGTTTCCGGTCATTGGCAGCGCGCTGCTCGTCATCGGGTTGGCCCTGATGTCGCGCGTGGCCGCCGACACGTCGCTGGTGCAGATCGACCTCTACATGGTGATCTTCGGCGCCGGCCTGGGTCTGAACATGCAGACCGTGGTGCTGGCAATGCAGAACGCGGTCCCGCCGAAGGACATGGGCGTGACGACGGCGGCCACGACGTTCTTCCGGCAGGTGGGCGGCACCCTCGGCACGGCGATCTTCCTGTCGATCCTGTTCTCGGCCGCGGGCAGCCACATTAAGTCCAGTTACCAGAAGGCGGGCAAGACGCCCGAGTTCCTTCGCGCCGCGGCCGCGCACCGCGACCAAGCGGCGCAACTGGGGCACGGGGGCAATTTGAACGACACGTCGTTCCTGAAGTCGTTCGATCCGACCCTCGCCCATCCGTATCTGGTCGGCTTCTCCCGGGCGATGGACATCGTGTTCCTGGTCGGTGCCGCCGTGCTTGTGTTCGCCTTCGTGCTCTCGGTGTTCCTCAAGGAGGTGCCGTTGCGGACCCAGTCGGGGCTGCAGGCGGCGCGCTCGGCAGCTGCGGCTGAGGGTAACGACGGGCCCGACGCCGGGGGGGCCACGCACGACCCGCAGGCCGCTGCCTCGGGCCCACCCCACTGATCCGCGCTGGATCGTGCACCTTCCTGCGGCCTCAGGCCGCACGAGGTTGCACAATCGCGGGATGACGACCGAATCGCCGGCGCGAGGGCTGATCCTCGTCATCGAGGACGAACCGGCCATCGCCGAAGTCATCCGCCTCAACCTCGTCAACGCCGGCTACGGCGTGCACGTTACGGCGGACGGCGAAGCCGGACTCGCGGCGGTGCGCAGCCTGCGGCCGGCCGCCGTCATCCTCGACGTCGGACTGCCCGGCATCGACGGGATCGAGGTCTGCCGACGGTTGCGGGGCGAGCAGGACTGGACGCCGGTGCTGTTCGTCACCGCCCGCGACGACGAGGTCGACCGCATCGTCGGGCTGGAACTCGGGGCGGACGACTACGTCACCAAGCCGTTCTCGCCGCGGGAACTGGTCGCCCGGGTGAGCAGCGTGCTGCGCCGGACGCGGGGACCCGCCGAGGCGAGTGCGCTGCAGGTCGGCACGGTCCGCCTGGATCCGGCCCAGCGTCGCGTGTTCGTCGACGCCACCGAGGTCACGCTCACCGCCACCGAATTCGACCTGCTGGCGTATCTGATGCGGCGACCGGGACGGGTGTTCAGCCGCGAGCAGCTGATCTCCGAGGTGTGGGGTTACTCGTCGTTCGCAGCCAACCGAACCGTCGACGTGCACATCGCCCAGGTGCGGGCCAAGCTCGGCCCGGCCAGCCCGATCCGCACCGTCCGTGGGGTCGGATACGCCGTGGACGAACCGCGGAGCCCGGTCCGGTGAGTCGGACGCGCGGCACGCTGGCGCAGCGCATCTCGCTACTGGCGGTCGCGGTCGCCGTGATCACGGCGCTGGTCGCAGGCGCCTTGACGTTCACGCTGGTGCGCCAGTCGGACGAACGCAGCGCCCGGCACACGCTCGGAGCACTCGCCGACGCCGCCGTCGCGACCGGGGAGTCCGCCGCCAACGCGCAGGCCGGCCTGGTGCGGACCCGGCGGATGCTGAACGCGCTGCAGGTTCAGTTCGCGGTGATCGGGCGGGCGGGCACCGTGACCGGCAACCGGCTGGCCCGCGCGGCCGTGCAGCCCGGCGACATCACGGCCGTGCTGAGCGGATCCTCGGTCTCGGCTCGCCGGACGGTGTTCGACCGCTCGGTGTACGTGGAGGAGCGGCCGACCGTCACCGGCGGCATCGCTCTCGTACAGCCGCGCTCGGACGCGCTCGCCGGCAGCAACCAGGCGATCCGGCGCACGCTGATCGCCCTGCTGATTGCCGCGGCGATCGCTGTGCTGCTCGGCTTCGCGGTGTCGTGGCGGCTGGTCCGGCCGCTGCGGCGCACAGCCCAGGCCGCCCACGAACTGGCGAGCGGACGGCGCGACATTGCCGTCGAACCGCAGGGGCCGGCCGAGGTGGCGGAGGTTGGCGCCGCGCTGAACACCCTGGCCGCGGCGCTGGCCCAGTCCGAGGCCCGGCAGCGGGAGTTCCTGCTCTCGGTGTCGCATGACCTGCGGACGCCACTGACGGCGATCCGGGGCTACGCCGAGTCGCTGGCCGAAGGCATCGTGCCGCCCGAGCGGACGGCTGAGGTCGGCGGCGTCGTGCTGGGCGAGTCCCGCCGGCTCGCGCGTCTGGTCGACGACCTGCTCGATCTCGCCCGCCTCGACGCGCAGGACGTCCGCATCGAACTCGGACCGGTCGACCTGCGTGACGTGGCCGGTGCCGCGGCTCAGGTGTGGGCCGCCCGGTGCGCGGCCGAGGGCGTGCAGTTCAACCTCGAGACACCGCCCGGACCGCTGGTTGCCGCCACCGACGCGGCCCGGGTTCGGCAGGTGCTCGACGGCCTGCTCGACAACGCGCTGCGGGTGACGCCGGCCGGCCGTCCCATCGTGCTCGCGGTCCGGGCCGAGCCCCGCGGCGTCGTCGTCGAGGTTCGCGACGGCGGCCCGGGGTTGACCGAAGCCGACCTGGCGGTGGCGTTCGAGCGCTCGGTGCTCTACGAGCGGTACCGGGGCGTGCGGCAGGTGGGCACCGGCCTGGGGCTGGCCATCGTCGGCCGGCTGGTCGCCCGGCTCGGCGGAACGGTCGAAGCGGGCCACGCCCCGGAAGGCGGTGCCCGCTTCACCGTGGTGCTGCCACCCGGCTGACCCCGATCGTGCAACTTCTGGCTGCCTCAGGACGCCAGAAGTTGCACGATCAGGGCTGGATGGGTTACTTCCCCCCGGCGACGATTCCGCGGGCGGTCAGCGTCGTGGTGCCGGTGCCGACGACGACGGCTGTCTCACCGGTGTGCACCTGACTGATCGCGCCCTTTGCGCCCTTGCCGTTCGTGCGGATGCGGACCTTGGTCGTGCTCGTCACGTGGAACGTCTCGCTCTTCTTGTCCGCGGCCTGGACGGTGATCGAGGTCGGCGACACCGCCGTGACCGAGCCGCGAATGGCGTCGTGCGTCACGAACGTCTTGCCGCCCTTGTCCTTGGTCACCCACTGGGCGTGCAGGGCGTGGCGCAGGGGGTCGTGTCCCTTGTGCTTGGCGGCCGGGCCGGAGTGCGCCGGCTTGGCGCCCGACGTCGACGATGGGGACGGGGAGCCGGGCGTTGACGAGGAGCCCGAGGTGGCCAGGGCGGCGCCGCCGACTCCGACAACGGCCGCGCATACGCCACCGGCAATCGCGAACTTCTTCCACATGGTTGCTGCTCCCAGGGGTCGAGTTGTTGTGGACGAGGCTCATCGTGCCCCGCGTCAGCACCCCGGAAGGCAAAGGAATTGTCAGGATCGTGTTCGGAGCATCGGGCCCGTGCGCCCCGGGAGCGGAGGTAACTCCCGGGGCGCACCGGGCCGGGTTCGCGCGCGGTCCCGCGCAGGTGGCTGCCTGCTCAGCGGGTCACGACGAGCGAACCCCCCAAGACTGCACGTTGTACGGCGGACCCACGCTCGTGGCGTTGTCACGGATGTTGACGATATTCGCCCACGCCGCGAGGAAGGTCGGCTTCTGGAACAACGGCAGCTCGTACGCGTCGGCGGTGAGCAACTTGTCGGCCTTGTTGAGGTCGTCGTGGACCGTCGCCGGATTCGTGGCTACCGAAGCCGCGTCCAGCAGCTTCTCGACGGCCGGGTCGTCGTTTTTCCCGAAGTCGCTGCCGCCCTTGAGCTTGAAGATCTGCTGGGCTCCCGAGACGACGAACGGGGTACCCACCCAGGCGTAGATGATCATGTCGAAGTCACCCGACTGCAGAGTCCCGCCCAGGTCATCCAGCGGAACCGGCTTCACGGAAATTCCCAGCGCCGTGAGTTCGCTCTGCACCAGGACGCAGCTTTGCTGACGCAGCTGATTGCCGGCCGTGTAAGCGCAGCGGAGGTTGATCGCCTTGCCGGCCTTGTTCTTCAGCTTCGAACCGACGCCGGTATAGCCCGCTGCGGTGAGCATCTTCTTGGCCTTGGCGACGTCACCGGAGCCCTGCCCCGTCGAACTGACGTTGTCCTGATAGCCCGGCTGGCCGGGCACGTACATGTGGTTGTTCAGCGGCTTGGCGTTGGGCACGAACTGGCCGATCGTCTTGGCGATGACCTGGTTGCGGTTGACCGCGGTGAGGATCGCCGTCCGCAGCGTCTTGTCCTTGAGCAGCGAGTTGGCCTCGTTGAAGTCGAGGTGCTCCCACTGCAGGCCCTTGCCGAGATAGGAGTCGATGCCCTGACCCGAGAGTTTGTCGACGGCGCCGGTGATGTCGGCATTGGGCTGCGGGTAGATCGCCTGCACCTCGTGGTTCTGCAGGGCCGGCACTTCCTGGGTCTGATCGGTGATGATGCGGAACACGAGCCGGTCCAGGCTCGGCTTGACCTTGCCGTACCACTTCGGGTTCGGCACCTCGGTGACGGCGGTGAGCTTGTCGGCTTTGCCGCTGACCTGGTACGGGCCACCGGAGTAGGTGGGCTGCGTGGTGTCGAACCACTTGAACGCCTTCGCCAGACCTGCCGCGCTGGTCAGGTCCCCATGCTGCGCGGCGAGGTGGGCCGGGTAGATCGTGCCAAACATGCTCTGCCAGTCGCTGTAGGGCGTGCGCATCACGATGGTGACGGTCTTGCCGCCATCCGATGGCGTCAGCGATTTGATCTGGTCATAGCCGGCCGTGACCGCGGCGGCGCAGTTCGGGCAGTGGCTGCCGTCGGAGGTCTTCCAGAAGAAGTCGAAGTCCTTGGCGTCGATCGGCGTCCCGTCGCTCCAGACCGCGTCGGGCCGGATCTTGTAGACCAGGGTCTGCGGATTGGTGCTGGTCTGCTTCGCCGAGACCATCAGGTCGGTGTTGAGGGCCGGCAACATGTCCGGATTGGCGGTGAAGACCGCCGGCAGCAGCCCGTCCATCACTTCCACCGTCTCGAACGTGGTGGTCGTCGCCGAGTTGACGTTCCACCCGGCCATCGTCTTTTCGAGCGTATACGTGATCGAGCCGCCCCTGGCGACCGTCCCGCTGTTGCAGTCGTTGGGCGACGTGGCGCACTTGGCGAACTTGCCGGTGCCCCTCGTGCCGTCGGCGTTGGTCTTGCTGCTCTTGCCGCCCGAGCCGCTGCCGCACGCGGCTGTTGCCAGCGCGACGACGGCCAACCCGGCAATTAGCGACCTAGCTTTGTGGACCTTCATTCGTGTGTTGCCCCCTCGTGGCTCGTACGGATTCTGAGGTCAGAAAACCCATCCGTACTCACCGTGGCGGCGCCGCGCGTTGGACGACAAGGCGCTTCGAAGAACCCCGAAATTTCGGTCTGATGACGAGCTGGTGTAGATGCGGTCACGACCTGCAAAAGGTTTGCATGAGGTCCTAGCGTCGAGTGCATGCATCCATCCCCGGTCGGCGCCAAGAGCCGCCGGTCCGATGATGCGCTCGCGCTCATCCTCGGACCGCTGCGCGCGCAGACCCTGCGCGCGGCCGCCCAGCCGATCACGGCCGGACGGTTGGCGACCCGGTTGCAGTGCGCCCCGAACACGGTGACCTATCACTGCACCCAGTTGGAATCGGCCGGCCTCATCGTCCGCGAGAGGCGCGGTCCGATGGTGTGGATAACTCGCACGCATCGGGGCGAGCAACTGCTGAAGGCGTTCGCCGCGAAGATCGGCGGACCCTTCCGCTAGCCCGGGCCCAGTGGCACCCGCGGCACTTGCAAGACTGAATCAATGATGACCACCCGGCCAGAGCTGACCGGCAGCTTCGGCATGATCGCCTCGACCCACTGGCTGGCCTCGGCCGCGGGTATGAGCGTGCTCGAGCGCGGCGGCAACGCGTTCGACGCGGCCGTCGCCGCCGGCTTCGTACTGCAGGTGGTCGAACCACACCTCAACGGGCCGGGCGGTGATCTGCCGGCCATCGTCTGGAGCGCCGGCGATGCGCAGGCGCACGTCGTCTGCGGGCAGGGCGTGGCTCCGGCCGCAGCCAGCATCGAGCGCTTCGACGAGCTGGGGCTCTCCCTCGTGCCCGGCAGCGGGCTGCTCGCCGCCGTAGTTCCCGGTGCGTTCGGCGCCTGGACGAGCCTGCTCGAGCGCTGGGGCACCTGGGAACTGGCCGACGTGCTGGCCTACGCCCAGCACTACGCCGAGCACGGCTACCCGATCCTGCCGTCGATGCATCGCACGATCTCGACGGTGGCCGAGTTGTTCACCGCCCACTGGACCCCGTCGGCACAGAGCTGGCTGAGTGGTGGGTCCGCGCCCGCACCCGGCACGGTCTGGCGCTCGCCGGTCGTCGCCGAGACCTACCGTCGCATCGTCTCGGCGGCCACGGGACCCACTCGCGTGGCCCGCATCGCTGCGGCCCGCGACGCCTGGTACGGCGGCTTCGTAGCCGAGGAGATCGGCCGGTTCTGCGAGACGGCCTGGCGCGACACGTCCGGGCGCGACCACCGCGGCCTGCTGAGCGCCGAGGACCTGGCCCGCTGGCAGGTCAGCGTCGAGGAGCCGGTGCGCGTCGACTACGCGGGCCGCTACCAGGTGCTCAAGACCGCGCCATGGGGGCAGGGCCCGGTGCTGGCGCAGCAACTTCGGCTGCTCGAAGCGCTCGACCTGCGCACCGAGAGCCCTCGCTCGGCCCAGTGGATCCACCTCATCACCGAGGCTGCGAAGCTCGCCTTCGCCGACCGCGAGGCGTGGTACGGCGACCATCCGGACGTCCCGATCGAGGCGCTGCTCTCGCCCGAGTACGCGCGGTCGCGCGCCGCGCAGGTCGCGGCGACGGCCAGCCTCGACCTGCGCCCCGGCGCCCCCGACGGCCGCGCCCCCCGCCTGGCCGCGCTGCCTGACGAAGCCGGCGGCATCGTCGGCGTCGGCGAGCCGACGGTCGGCCGGTTGACCGAGCCGATCGCTGACACGGCTGACGGCGCGGTGCCGGCCGCGGACGGCGCGACCCGCGGGGACACCTGCCACATCGATGCCGTCGACCGTTGGGGAAACTTCGTGTCGGCCACGCCGAGCGGTGGCTGGCTGCAGAGCTCGCCGGTCATCCCCGCGCTGGGATTCCCCCTGGGCACCCGGGCCCAGATGTTCTACCTCGAGCCGGGACTGCCTAACTCGCTGCGACCAGGCGTGCGCCCGCGCACCACGTTGTCGCCGTCATTGGCGTTGCGGGACGGCGAGCCGTGGCTCTCGTTCGGCACGCCCGGCGGCGACCAACAGGACCAGTGGCAGCTGGCCTTCTTCGTCGACCTTGTGCACTCTGGCTGCGGGTTGCAAGAGGCGATCGACGCCCCGATGTTCCACACCAACCACTTCCCGTCCTCGTTCTACCCGCGTGACGCGCACCCAGGTGAGGTTCTGATCGAGGATCGCGTGGAAGCCGACGTCGTCGAGGAACTGCAGCGTCGCGGTCATCGCGTCGTGCGGCCGGGACCCTGGTCACTCGGCCGGCTCAGCGCGGTGGCCCGCGAAGGTGACGTGCTGAAGGCGGCCGCGAACCCGCGCGGCGCCCAGGGCTACGCCGCCGGTCGCTGAGCGACGCGCGGCGGCGGCAGCCGGGCCGGAGTCAGGACTGGATCGGCCCGGAGTTCACGACTTCGAATGCCGAACCCGGCACAGACTTGAGCTGGTTCAGGTCGGCGTCGTCCCAGCCCGGATCAGTGGCACCGGACAGGAACCAGTTGGAGCCGTTGTCGGCGACGAACATGCCGTAGCTCTGTAGACACTGCAGGATCACGCGGGCCTGACCGTGGTAGCGGCTGAGGGGGAACGACGCCTTCAGCCGGAACCGGGCACCCATCGGCGGCACGGTCGGACTGGTGGTCGAGCCGGCTTCATGCGTCGCTGGGTGGATGTAGCCGCGCTGCGTCCGGGCGACGGTGAAGCGCAGGGCATGGTCGATGTGCCCGGCCGCTACCTCGTCCCGGCGGACCAAGCCGGGCAGGATCGGCAGCCCGGCCGCGTCGGCAGACGTCCAGCCGTCGGGGCGCAAGGCGTTGGAGCGCAGGTTGAATACCGCGCCCGACGCCGCCGTCCAGCCCGCGCCCCGCCGAGCCGCGCCGAAGAGTTCGTAGAGATGACAGTCTCCGGACGCGACGAGCACGTGCCGGTCGCCGCCGGCCTCGACCCGCGCGTTGGCCGGGATCGGGTACGGGCCGGGGTTGCTCTCGTCCCCATAGGCGGTGAAGGTGATCTTCACCTTGGCCTGGCTCGACGGGACGGCGGAGTACGGGATCCCGTACGACGGGTTGGCGCCGAAATCGGGATGCAGGAACCCGCCCGTCCCGACGCTGGAAACCCACGCGGCCGAATGCGGGCTGAGCGGATCGCGCGCGATGTTGCGCCGCCACGGATTGTCGGTCGGGAACAGTGGGCACCCGGCGATGCTCGCCGCACTCGGCGCACCGGCCACCGCCGGAGGCAGCGCCCGGTTCGGCGGCACAACCCCACCGACGTTCTCGGCCGTCGCCTCGGGCTGGCGTCGCCTGGGCACTGAGCGACTCGAGCTGGCTGCTGACGAGGCGGCTGCGCTGGCCGACTGGACCGTTGCCGGGGCGTCGCTCGGCTCGGCCCGGTGGTGGCGACTACTCGTGCAGGACGCGACGCCGACCACAGCGAGCGCGACGACAGCCACGGTCAATCCGCGCACTGCTCGATGCTAGCCCGGCGGGTGCGCTAACCCATCCACCGCGGCGCGACCGGTTGGCCTGATGTGGCAGTGGTTCCTCACGCCGGGACCGGCGCCAGGTCGACGTCGACGACAACCGGAGCATGGTCGGACGGGCTGGTCCCTTTGCGGGCCTCGCGGTCGACGTAACTGTCGCGGACCTCGCTCGCGAACCGGTCGTTGGCATAGACGAGGTCGATGCGCATGCCCCGGTTCTTGGGGAAGGAAAGCTGGCGGTAGTCCCAGTAGGTGAACGGCACGTCGTACTTCAGCGCACGCGGTGTCACGTCGCTCAGGCCGGCGCGGCGGATGTCGGCGAGGGCGTCGCGTTCCGGCTTGGTCACGTGGGTGCTGGTGGCGAAGCGGGTGATGTCCCAGACGTCCGCGTCGGTGGGTGCGATGTTGAAGTCGCCGAGCAGGGCGAACGGTCGCGGGACGACCAACTCTTCCTGCGCGGTCGCGCGCAGCGCGGCCAGCCAGCGCAACTTGTACTCGTAGTGCGGATGCCCGACCTCTCGCCCGTTCGGTACGTACACCGACCAGACCCGCACCCCGCCGCAGGTCGCGCCGATCGCCCGCGGCTCGTGCACCTCGAACATCGCGTCCTCGGGCTGGAACCCGGGTTCGTCCAGCAGCCCCCGGCGCACCTCGGCCAACCCGATGCGCGACAACACCGCTACGCCGGCCCAGCGCCCGGTGCCGTGCGCAGCGACCTCGTAGCCCAGTTCGCCGACTTCATCGATGGGGAAGTCGTCCGCGGCGACCTTGATCTCCTGCAGGCACAGCACATCCGGTTCGGCCGTGCCGAGCCAGTCGAGCACACGCGGCAGCCGGGCCACCACCGAGTTGACGTTCCACGTCGCGATCCGCATTCGCAACAGCGTGTCACAACCCGGCCCCGCCGCGATCGCGTGGCGGGGCCGGGCCGTGACGGTCAGGCGGACTGGCAGGTGAGCTGGGGTCCGGCCCAGTCGCCGTGATCGTAGGTGGTGGCGCCATCAGGGTCGACATGCAACCGCAGCCACGTCGCGCCGGTGACATCGGCCGTCAGCGACTTCACTGCAGACGTGTTGGTGAGCACACCGCTGTCGGCGACCTTGGTGTCGTCGGCGAACACCTGGAAGATGACGTCGCCGCCCTTGGTCGCTTCCTCGTCATCGATGCCCACGTCGGTCGTCAGCGCCGAGCACTTGCCGCCGAGGTAGTACACGATGTCGCTCTGCGCGTTGGTGCCGAGACCCTTCGCATATGTCGTGCCGCGGATGCTGATGGGCTTGCCGTCACCGGCTGCGGTCTCGCCATTGCTCATGTCCTTCTCGACCGGACCCCAGCCGTTGCTGGCCGAGATCCAGGTGACGTCGCTGAGCGCAACGGTTCCACTGGGTGGTGGCGGCAGGATCTGAACGGTGACGGACCGGCTCACGATCACCGGCTTGTGCGTGCCGTACGCGTAGGAGGCGGTGAGCGTGACGCGGTAGTTTCCGGGCTGGGCCGCGGCCGGCGGCTGCAGGTTCCACGTCGTGGTGAACGAGCCGTTCGTCTTGACCTGCTTCTTGCTCCACGCCGTGGTTGGCGTGACCGTCCAGCCGTCGGGCGCGTCGGCGGTGACCCGCACGTCGGTGAGGGCGTCGCGGCCGAAGTCGCTGACCGTACTGGTGAAGCTGGCGCTCGTCCCAGCGCCGATCGCGATGTCGGCGCCGCCGTAGGACGTGGTCGAGTTGACCGCGAGGCTGGTGGCCGGCGGGTACTTGCTGTAGTCGCCCACCGCCTTGACCCGGTACAGCGCGGTGCCGTGGGCCGGCACCGACGCGCTGATCGTGCCGGCCGACTCGGTGGTGGTGCCGCTCCACACGTCCTTGAGCGCGTAGCCGCTCGAGCGGGTCAGGCCGATCTGGGCCGCGGTGGTGCTGATGGTCGTCGCGGCGTCGGTGGAGTTGTAGAGCGCGACGGCGCGGTCGCCGTTCTTCAGCGGCTTGTTGAACACCATCGTGCCGTTGCCCTGAGCGATGACCTGGCCCTGCACGCCGAGCTTGTCCTGGTCGATGGCGATGACGTCCTTGTTCTTCAGGATGGCCATCGTCTCGGGGGTGGCCTTGCGCAGGTCGGTGCCGATGAGCAGCGGAGCCGCCATCTCGGCCCAGAGCCCGAAGTGGGTCTTGTATTCGGTGTCGGTCATGTGCCCGTTGCCGACCTCGAGCATGTCCGGGTCGTTCCAGGCGCCAGGGTGGGCGTACTGCGCCAGCGGCGCGTTCTGGGCGATGATCGACTTCAGGCTGTTCCAGCTGTCGTTGATGTCGCCGGTGGTGCGCCACAGGTTGCCGATGTCGCCGGCCCAGGTAGCGGGATCGAGTTGCCCCCACTCGCAGATGCTGTAGACGATGGGCCGGCCGGTGTTCTTCAGCGCATCGCGCATTGCCGTGTAGCGGGCCTTGAAGTCGGCCAGGGTGCCGTCACTCTGGTTGTTGCAGTTGTCGTACTTGAGGTAGTCGACGCCCCAGGCGGCGAAGTCATTCGCGTCGGTCTGCTCGTGGCCGAGGCTGCCGGGGTAGCCGGCGCAGGTCTTGGTCCCGGCGTCCTCGTAGATGCCGAGCTTGAGGCCCTTCGAGTGCACGTAGTCGGCCGTGCCCTTGATGCCGTCGGGGAACTTGACCGGGTCGGGGACGAGGTGTCCGTCGGCGCTGCGGGCCTTCTCCAACCAGCAGTCGTCGATGTTGACGTAGGTGTAGCCGACGTCCTTGAGCCCGGACGTGACGAAGAAGTCGGCCGTCTGCTTGATCAATTGCTCGTCGACGTTGCAGCCGAACGAGTTCCAGTCGTTGAAGCCCATCGGCGGGGTTTTGGCCAGGCCGTTGTTCAAAGCCTGGGCCGGGGCCGTGGCCGCGAGTACCTGAACGGCGACGACGGTGCCGACCGTCAGCGCTGCGGCGGCGATGCTGGCGCCCAAACCGCGCCGCATCCTGGTTGCGATTCTCATTGCAAATTTCCTTCCATGCTGAGCCGTGCGTGGTGTGGGCAGATCACGTGCAGGTCAACTGGGCGTCGGCCCAGTCGCCGTGGTCGAGGCCGTTGCCGTCGCCGCCGTCGCCGACGGTCAGGTCGAGCAGCTGGGCCCCGGAGATGTCGATGTCGATGCGGGCCGAAGCCGACGAGCCGGTCAGCACGGGCGTCGTCGTGATCGTGCGGCCGTCGGCCGCGACCGTGAACGTGACCGAGCCGCTCGTCCCGGCCTCGTCGTCTACGCCGACGGTCGCGGTGAATCGGGTGCAGTGCCCGCCGAGGTACAGCGTCACGTCGCTGACCGAGTTCGTGCCGAGACCGTTGGCGTACACCGTGCCGTTCAGCGTGATGGGCTTGCCGTCGCCGGCCGCCTGCTCACCGTTGCTGGTGTTGCGCTCGACCGGTCCCCAGCCGTTCGTGGCGGCGAAGAACGGCAGCGCGCTGACCGCCATATTGCTCGTCGGCGCGGTCGGCAGCGCCCGGACGTTGCGGGTGTCGGCGAGATCCTGCGACTGGCCGTCCTGCTGGTAGTTCGCCGTGGCCGTCAGCTGCGAGACCGTGGGCAGGGTGCCGCCCGGTGCGGTGACCGTCCAGGTCGCGGTGGCCGACTGCCCGCCGCTGACCCGGCCGACGACGGTGGGTGACGTGGGCTTGACCGTCCAGCCCGTCGGCGCCTGCAGGCCGAACCGTAGGGCGGTGGCGGCCGGCGCGTTCGCCGGGACCGCGAAATCGGCCGATACCGTGCTGGTCGCGCCCGGTGTGGTCGTGTCCGGCGCGTCCAGGGTGAGCGTCGCCCGGTGCGCGGCCGGCGTCGCGTACTTGGCGGGCTGGTAGCCCGGGCTGGCCACGGCCGCGACCTGAAGGGGCGACGCCGGCGAGCCGAACGACTCGAGGCTCACGGTGCCGAGGCCGCCGGTGCTGGCGTCCTCGTTCCACACCGCGATGGCAATCGTGTTGGTGCCGTTGGGCTTGAGGATGCCGTTCGGGATCGGGAAGTCGTGCTGGGGGCCGACGTCGTTGACGTAGCGGCCGAGCTGCCAACCGTTGACGAAGATCAACGCCCGGTAGTGCCGGCTCGGGTCGTCGGCGATCCGCAAACCGACCGACGTGTCCTGGCCCTTGGGCAGGTGCAGCGTGGCGGTGGTGCGGTACCAGGCGATGCCGGGCGTGGTGTTCGTCGTCGGCAGCGAGACGTTGCTCCACGATGCGTCGGGGTAACCAGGCAGCGACCAGCCGGCCCGCTCCCCGTACAGGCCGCCGGTGTTCATCGGACCGCGGACCGGATCGATGAGATTCTCGCCGCCGCGTGAGCCCTGGATCCGCCAGCCGATCGACGTCAGCGGGGACCCGGCGATGAGCGCGCCGGTGAGTCCGCGGGCCTCCTTGTTGGAGTCAGCCTCGTTGTAGTCCTCGTTGTGACCCATGTTCTCGACCAGCACCGACACCTCGTTGTCGGCACCGGCGTGGACGGCACCAGCCGGGAACGCGAAGGTGTGGCTGGAGTCGTCCGAGCTGCCGAGGAAGTGGCCGTTGACCCAGGCCGAGTAGTTGCCGGCCTTGCCGGTGATCGCCGACAGCGTGACGCCGGTGCTGGCCGAGGTGGCCCGGAATCGGCCGCGGTACCAGACGTCGCCGTAGTGGAAGCCGTAGTCGTCCATGAACAGCACAGGCAGCGTGCCGGGAGTCGTGGTGCTCTGCGATGTCATCTTGTCGGCGACCGGCCAGGACGAGTCGTCGAAGCCGGGCTGGGCCTCGGGTGATTCCTGCTGGTGCTTCCAGGTGCTCAGGGCGGGCAGCGTCACCGCCTGCGGGCCGCCGATCGTGCCGCTCTGCGAGCCGCTGGCCGTGGTCGTCGTGGCCAATGCAGTGCCGTTCCAGGTGATGCTCGGCGTCGCGGCGGCGAACACCTCGATCGGCTGGGCCGCGACGGAGTCACCGGTCAGGGCGAGGTGGCCGGTGAGGGTCGAGGCGGTGCGGAGCAGGTCGCTGCCGTACACCAGCACGGGGCTGCCGTCGGCCGTGTGCTGTAGCCAGAACTTCTTGGCCTCCTGATCGGAGCCGAGGAGCAGCAACAGCGGCCGGGCGCCACCGGTGATGAGCACGCGGGCCAGACCGTGGTGGGTGTAGTTCAGCCGCAGGTCGCCCGTGGTGGCATCCCACGTCTGCTGCACCGTGCCGGCGAGTACCGACACGGTCGGCTTGCTTGCGTAGTTGAGGACGGTCTCGCCGGCCTGCCCGTCGCGGCCGTAGAGCATGGCGACGTCGCGGCCGGCAATCTGCTGGTTGGTGAGGATCTCCGACGTGGAGTACTGCAGCTGGGTCGCGCCAAGACGGTAGTTCGCGACGATCGTCTTGGAGTCCCGACCGGCGAATGTCAGTGCGGTGCCGGGCTGCTGAGGGACGATGGGGTAGTACACCGAGCCGGCCGGCGGGACGTCGACGGCGTCCACCGACACGAACGTGCCGCCTGATGCGGGGTTCTTCCGGCCGGTGACGACGATCTTGAGGGTGTGCCCGGTGTTCGCCAGGCCGCTGGCGGCGTACTGGATCTGCCCGTTGACGGTGCTCGCGGAGTAGCCGTCGACGGTCGCGACCTTGGTGCCGTCGAGATAGACGTCGGCAATGCCGTGATTGCTGGCGGTCGATGCGATCCAGCGGATGCCGGTGCCGGTGAACGGGACGGTGAGACTGTCGTTCGCCGTGCTGGAGAACGACTCGGTCTGGTGGTATTCCCCGCTGGTGTAGCCGGCCTCCGGGCCGACGTGTGACCAGGTGCCGTTGTACTGCAGGGCGCTGTCGGGGTCGTCGTAGGTGTAGGTCGAACGTGCGCCCAGGTCGAGCGAGATGTGGGTCGAGTCCGTCGACGTGGCCGTCGAGTTGCTGTGCCGCAGCACGTGGAACTGGGTGTGCGTGTCGGGGTTGATGCGGGCGGTGTCGACGAGGGCGGGGTTGGTCGGCTTGGCGACGGCCAAGGCGTCGGTCTTGGTCAGCGGGGCGACGCTCTGGGTGAAGTAGCCGATGAGCTTGTCCTGCTGATACTTGTCGGTCAGCTGCCGCGGCTCGGTGATCGCGGCGCCGTAGTCGTAGGAGCTGTAGACCTCGTTCGGGTCGGGCTGCCAGCCCCACGACGTCCCGCCGTAGGTCATGTAGAAGCTCTGCATTGTCGCGCCGACGGCGATGTTCTGCTTGTAGAAGACACTTTCGAAGTCGGACCCGGTGAGCTGGCGGCACTTGTCGTAGCCGGACCCGCCCCACGCGTCGAACGAACCGCCCTGGAACTCCGGCGTGTACAGGGGCTTGCCGGGCGGGTGGTCGTAGGAGATGTCGGGGACGCCGCGCCAAGCCGTGGGGTTGGCGCAGTTGAAGCCCTGTGGGTAGGAGTCCGGGCCGTCGATGTCCAGCGCGCCGGCGCCGCTGTTGAACGTGCCGTTGTTGTTGCCGGTCAGCGGGACGGTGATGCCGTCGGCGCGGGCCTTGGCCTCGAGGTGGGCCATGTACTGCCGGCCGGCGGCGGAGCCGTCGTAGAACTCGTTCTCGACCTGGTAGGCGAGCACCGATCCGGTGCCGTTCGTCAGCTGGTGCCGAGCCAGGATCGGGTCGATGTGGCTGAGCCACTCGTCGGCGTACTTGAGGTACTGCGGGTCCGCGCTGCGGTCGCGCCCGGGTTTGGTGTCCAGCCAGGCGGGAAAGCCGCCGCCGTCGACCTCGGCGTTGATGTACGGGCCGGGGCGGGCGATGACATAGATGCCGACCTCGTCCGCGATGTCGAGCAGTTCGTCGACGTTGCGCACGCCGGTGAAGTCGTACTGGCCCGGCGCGGGCGAGTGGTAGGCCCAGTCGAAGTAGATCGAGGTCGCGTTGAAACCGGCCGCCTTCATCTTCTGCAGCACGTCACGCCAGAGGTCCGGGCTGGGCAGGCGGTAGTAGTGGAACTCGCCGGACCAGATGTAGGTGCGCTTGCCGTCGATGAACAGTGAGTAGCCGTCGTAGCTGACGGTGTGCTTGGCCGCGGTGGTCGCCGCGGGCGCCGGTGCTCGATGCGGTTCGGCGGCGCGCGCGCCGGGCGGGGCGACGAGCAGCGCCGCCACGACGGCCAACGCCAGCACCGCAACGGATGCATGGCGGACTCGGGACATTTGGCACCTCCGAGAGCGGCACGGCCACGTCAAGCTGTCGGATTCTGTTGGATTGCCCGGCAACTTGTACTCCGGATCACACAAGAACGAAGCGGTTTGGACGCTAGTACCTGGCTAAACCGCCGTCAATGCCGGTTTTCGGGCAGACCGGGATGGATCTTGATGCTGTCGTCGCCGCACAGGTCGACGAGAGGATCAAGATCGGCCAGAGACGCGGTGCAGCCCTCGGGACAGGAAGAGTGCGGGCTATCCCCGGGCCGTCACCGTTCGTTAGTGTTCCGGCCCAGCCTGGCCCGCTGTACCGGGCTACTCGCTCTTGGTGTCGGTGCTCGACCCGCTCTGCTCAGCGCTGTTCGCGCCGACCCAGACGGACTTGATGTTGAGGAACTCGCGCATGCCCAGCTCGGTGAGTTCGCGGCCGTAGCCGCTGGTCTTGACCCCGCCGAACGGCAACTCGGGGTAGCTCGTCGTCATCCCGTTGACGAACACCATCCCGGCTTCGACCTGGCGGATGAACTGCTCCTGCTCCGCCGGGTCGTCGGTCCAGATGTTGGAGCCGAGGCCGAAGTCGCTGTCGTTCGCCAGCTCGATGGCAGCGTCGAGATCGGGCACCCGGTACAGCGAGGCCACCGGCCCGAACACCTCCTCGCGGTGCATTCGCATCGCGGGCGTGATGTCGGTGATCAGGGTCGGCGGGTAGAACCAGCCGGGGCCGTCGGGCCGCTTGCCCCCGGTGACGACCCGGGCGCCCTTGTCGACGGCGTCTCCGACCAGTTCCTCGACGTCCTCGCGCCCGGATTCGGTGGCCAGCGGGCCGACCTTGGTGTCGTCCTTCATCGGGTCGCCCACCGGCAGGGCCGCAAGTTTCTCGGCAAACAACCGCTCGAACTCCTCGGCCACGGACTCGTGGACGATGAACCGTTTCGCGGCGATGCAACTCTGGCCGTTGTTCTGGCACCGCGCGGTGGTCGCGACCTCGGCCGCCTTGTCCAGGTCAGCTGACGGCATGACCACGAACGGATCGCTGCCACCGAGTTCGAGCACGGTCTTCTTCAGCGCGTCGCCGGCGATCGACGCCACCGACTGCCCGGCCGGCCCACTCCCGGTCAGCGTGGCCGCGGCCACCCGCCCGTCGCGCAGCACCTTCTCGATCGCTCCGGAGCCGATGAGCAACGTCTGGAAGACGTCGTCGGGGAAGCCGGCCTTGCTGAACAGCTCCTCCATGTACAGGGCGGTCTGCGGCACGTTGCTCGCGTGCTTGAGCAGGCCGACGTTGCCGGCCATGAGCGCCGGGGCGGCGAAGCGCATCGCCTGCCACAGCGGGAAGTTCCACGGCATGATCGCCAGCACCGCGCCGATCGGCTGGTAGGCGACGTAGGCCTGCTCGGCCCCAACCGCCTGGGCGTCGGCCGGCGCGTCCTTGAGCATCGTCGGGCCGCTGTCGGCGAAGTAGCGCAGCGCCTTGGCACACTTGCCGGCCTCGGCCTTGGCCGCGGCCAGGGTCTTGCCCATCTCGAGGGTCATGAGCTCGGCGACCCGATCGGTGTCGGCGTCGAGGACGTCGGCGGCCGCTCGCAACCAGCCCGCGCGCTGCTCGACGCTCGTGGTTCGGTACGCGCGGAACGCCCGCGACGCCCGCTCAAGGCGGTCGTCGATTTCTTGCTCGGTCAAGGCCTCGAACGTCTTGATCGTCTCCCCGGTTGTCGGGTTGATGGTGGCGATGGCCATGATCGAATCCTTTCCTGCCCACTGTGCGGGCTCCCTGCAGTGAAATACCCCGGCAGACGCGCTCAGCAAACGTAGCCCCGGCTGTCATTGACGTGCCGAGGCGTCGGACCTACAGTTCGAGAAATCGTTTACCGCACGACGTGTGAGGACCCGGCATGCCACTCACCTGCGCCAAGCCGCGAACCCGGCCCGACCGCCCGCAAGCCGCGGCCGCCGCTGTTCTGCTGGCCGCCGCCACGCTGCTCGCATTCACCGTGACCGCGGCGTCGGCCCACGCCGACCCGGCCCAACCCGCGCCGATCGCCACCGGTGACACGCGGACGGTGGTGCAGCCGCATCTGCCGACGACGTGCACGACGGTGCCGGCCCAGCTCTCAACGACCCATCGAACATTCAGCGACGCCGACGAGGCCGCGCCGCCGGACACTGCGCGCATCCAAGGCGCGCTCAACACGTGCGCCGGCAGCGGTGGCGCGGTCGTGCTCACCGGCGACTGGCGGCACCGGGCCTTTCTGTCCGGGCCACTGAGCATCGGCAGTGACGAGACGCTGGTCGTGCGCAGCGGCGTCACGCTGTTCGCCTCGCGCAATCCGGCCAGCTACCAGATCGTCGGCAAGTCGCAATGCGGCACGATCACGGCCGCAGGCGACGGGTGCTCGCCGTTCATCACGATCGCCTCGCACAGCGCTCACAACGGAGTAATGGGCACCGGCGGGAACGGGTACGGGCTCGGCCGCCTCGGGGTGATCGACGGCCGGGGCGACCTGCCCATGTACGGATCGACCACGACCTGGTGGCAACTCGCCCGCGCCGCCGAATCGGGCGGCAAGCAGAACAACCCGCGGCTGATGCAGGCCAACAGCGGCACCGACTTCACGCTCTACAACGTGGAACTGGCCAACGCCGCCCAATTCCAGTTCCGCTACACCGGCGACGGCCTCACCGTCTGGGGCGTGCGGATCAACGCCCCGGCCACGGCGCGCAACACCGACGGTATCGACCCCAGCGGGAAGAACGCGACGATCCGCAACTCGTGGATCCAGACCGGTGACGACGGCATCGCCATCAAGGCCGGCAGCTCGAGTGCCACCGACATGACGATCGAGCACAACCACTTCTACGGCACGCACGGGATCTCGATCGGCAGCGAGACAAACGGCGGCGTCAGCAACATCCTGGTCCGCGACAACACGATCAGCGGCACCGACAGCTACGGCAACGTGAGCACGTTCAACAACGGCATCCGGATCAAGAGCGACCCCGGTAGGGGCGGACTGGTGCAGCGCGTTACCTATCAGCACACCTGCATGACCGGCGTCCAGGCCCCGCTCGCGTTCACGCCGTTCTACGCCACCGACCAGGGCACGCTGATCCCGCAGTTCACCGACATCGTCGTTGACGGCGCGGTCGCCGTGCACTCGACTCCGGACGCACAGTCGCAGTTCCTCGGCTTCGACGCCGCCCATCCACTCGGGCTGACCTTGCGCAACGTCCGATTCGACGCGACCGCGTCGCAGTCGCAATACGCCGACGTGGCCGTGTGGAAGAGCAACGTCGTCCCCAGCGGCCCGGGCGTCACGGTGACTCCGGCTCCGCCCTCCGGCTGGACCCCGCTCTGCCTCTTCCCGCCCTACCCGCGGGGATGACGCCCGGGCCCGCCCGGGGTCAGCCTCGGTATGCGCGAGCCAGTTCGCGCAGCCGGGCGTGCGCGCCGGCCATTGCCGGCCGTTGTGGCAGCCACTCCTTACGGACCTTGGCCACCGAGGTGTAGTTGGTGTCGACGACGTTGGCCAGCGGTGACTCGACGGTCTGCGACGTGAGCTGGTAGGCGTCGAGCATGTCGAGGCCGTAGTCGGATTCAAGCCAGCGGATCAGGTCGGTCTGCGCCACTCGGAACGCATCCTCGAGCGGGCGGGCCGACCCGGTGCTGATGATGTGGGTGTCGGACTCCAGGCGCGGCCATGGGCAGGACTGGCCTTTGATCACGTCGACGATCACCACCGAGTTCATCGCGCACTCGACGGCAACGCCGCAGGTTTCGCCCTCGCCCTGCCGGGCGTGGCCGTCGCCGATCGAGAACAGCGCGCCTTCGACGTTGACGCCGAGGTAGCAGGTGACACCAGCCGTCATCTCTGGCGTGTCCATGTTGCCGCCGTGCGCGTCCGGCACGAGGGCCGAGCGCACCTCGAGGTTGGCCGGCGCGACGCCGACCGTGCCGTGCATCGGCACCATCGGCAGGTCGACGTGGTAGTCGCCGAAGCGGGATTCGAAGCGGCACAGCCGTTTCGTCGCGTCGAACTGCCAGATCCAGACGACCTCGGGCAACGGGTCCTGCAGAGTGGCTGTCGCGTGCGTGGACGTCAAAGCGCCGAACAGCGGGACGGTCGTCGACACGCCCCAGTCCCGCGCCGGCTCGATTGAGACGAAGTGCACGGCCAGCGTGTCGCCCGGCTGGGCGCCTTCGACATAGAACGGGCCGGTCTGCGGATTGACGTAGGGGAACTCGCACACCTCCGACACGAGGTCGTTGACGCTGCGGACGCGCCCGGCAAAGCAGTCCTCGGTGAACAGTTCCAGGATTGTGCCCGGTGCGATCCGGGCCAGCGGTGGCGCACCGCCGAACGTCCAGACGAAGTCCGCGGCTTCCGGTCGAAACGTCCGCACCGTCGGGCCGCCGGTCATCAGCGGACTCCCGGCTCGGGCAGCGGAACGGGCTCCTCGTCCAGGTGCACCCGCGCCATCTCGGCTACGCGGCTCGGCTTGGTGAGGTAGAGCGCGATCAGGTAGATGACGCCGATGATCATCCACACGATGATCCCGCGCACGGCGTAGGACAGCGGCGCCGGGATCGGGAAGACGAAGGACCAGTCGAACGGATTCCAGCCGACCGCGAACAGCCAGGCCGGGAAGAACGCGCCGACGCCGAGGAGCGGAATCAGGATGTGCGAGAACGGATTGAAATCCTGCCGGCGGCGGCGCAGGAAGTAGCCGATGCAGGCGATGTTCACGGTCATGTAGATCGAGACGAGCAGGATCACCAGCGCGGTGCCCACGATCGAGAAGGCCGTGGTCGGGTCGTACTTGAAGCCCAGGGCGAGTGAAATCGCGAGCGTGACCGCGCCGGTGACAAGGATCGCGACATAGGGCGAGCGGTGCCGCAGATTGACCCGCGCGAACCAGTACGGCAGCGCGCCGATGCGGCCCATCGCGAAGGCCGTGCGGCTGGCCACGTTCACCCCGGCGTTCGAGTTGGCGATCGTGGAGTTGACGATTGCGAGGAACACGAAGAACCAGAAGATCCCGTACAGCGAGCGAGCCAGACCTTCCCACGAGTCGGGGCCGGCGCCGCTGAATTTCGCGAATTTGTCCGGCCCGAATGCCACATCGACGCTGTACGTGGTGAAGACGTAAATGAGGCCCACGATCAGTGCGGCACCGATCACCGCTCGCCGGATCGTGCGGCGCGGGTCGCGCGCCTCTTCGGCCAGCGGAGTCGCACCCTCGAACCCGCCGAAGGCCAGGATGGTGAAGACCGACCCGCCGATCACCCCGCTCGCACCGTGGTGCTCGGCCGGCGTGTACTTCGTGCCGAACACCGACAGCGTGTTGTCGCTGCCCGCGTGCACCAGTAGGAACACGGCCAGCACCAGGAACACCGCGACCTCGAAGATGCCGAGCACGGTGCCCAGTCCCGCCGACGCGCGGATGCCGTAAAGACCGGCGGCCACCACGATCAGCGCACCGAGAACGGTCCACGGCCACCACAGGTCGGCCGGATAGTCCGACCATTCCTGATGGATCGTCGACGCGGTGGTGAAGCCGAGTTGCAGCAGGACGAGTGGCGGGATCAGCAGCCCGATGGCGAGGTATCCCCACGACACGAGGAAGCCGAGGCTTTGGTGCAAGCCTTGCGCCACGTAGGTGCCGAGCGATCCTGCGGCCGGCAGGTTCTTGGCCAGCTCGCCGATGCAGAAGGCCGACAACAGCGCGCCGACGAGCGCGATCAGGACCGACAGCGGCAAGGCGCCGCCGGCAAACGCCGCTCCCGCCGGTATCGAAGCGGCGATGGCGGCGCCGGGAGCCATATCGGTGATGCTCTGGAAGAGGACCTCGCGCAGCCCGATCGCGTCCTTGCGCAGACCCGGTGCGGCCGTCGGTGCAGCGGCTTCAGCCATCGTCAGTCCCCCGAAACTACGACAACATCCGATCTCGACGGACCGGAACGCTACACCGCACCGGGCGAAATAGGGCCGCCGAAACGGACCGGTCCAAGTTGCGACATCCAAACGCAACTGCGGTGACGTATACCGAATGTGTCGAGTGTCCTGACCGCCGAGCCAATCGATTCGGCGTTGCCGCGTCGGGCTGCCCGGCACCGTTGTCCCCAGCCACCCGAGGCGGCTACGGTCCGTCCCATGGAGGCGGGGGACGCCCTTCTCGCGGCCCGGTTGGCGGCCGGTGACAACGACGCGCTAGCCGAAGTCTTCGACGAGTTGGCCCCGAGCGTGTACGCCGTGGCGAGGCGCGTTCTCGGCGAATCGGCCGCCGCCCAGGACGTGGTGCAGGACGTCTTCGTCGAGTTGTGGAGCCGTCCGAACCGCTACGACCCGCAGGTCGGCACGCTGCGCACCTATCTCGCCGTGCTGGCCCGGCACCGTGCGCTCGATGTCGCCCGCAGCGAACTGCGGCGGATCGCCCGGCAGGAGCGGCACCACTGGATGGTGCCGCGCGAACCGGAGTTGTCCGCGTACGAGCAGGTGACGTCGGCGGCCGCGGCGGCGGCGGTGCGCGATGCGGTCAACCGGCTGCCTGAGCCGCAACGCCGTGTCGTGGAACTGGCCTACTTCCAGGGGATGACCTGCCGCGAGGTTGCTGCGGCGGCCGGGATCCCGGAGGGGACGGCCAAGTCCCGACTGCGACGGGCACTCCAGCAACTGGAGAACGAGTTGGATCGCCAGCTCTTGGAGTCCTCATGAACGTCAGCGAGCGGGAACCGGTGCAGCTACCGCCCGGGCTGAAGCAGCGCGTGCTGATCGCGTCGGAGCAGGCGCGGGCGGCCGGTCGGTCCGTCCCGGACGTCGAGGCCATCTCGCCGATCGAGGCGTTCCGGCGCGCCGTCGACGCGTTCCACACCGTGCTGTGTGCGGTGGCCCGCGACGAATGGCACGTGCCGGTCGTGAACCAGTTCGACGTCCAGGGTCTGGTCGGGCATCTGATCGGGGTCGAACGCGACTTCCAGCGATGCATCGAGGGCGACCCGGCCGTGGCTGACGTCGATCACCTGGACTCGACGCGACCGATGGCCGACGGCCAGGTCGGGGTGCCTCCGGCGCGGACCCGGGCCGCATGGCGTCGGGAGTGCGAGCACACGATCGCTCTCGTCGAATCGGCCGAGCTGGCCACCGAGGCCGGCCTGCACGGACTGAAGGCGTCGCTCGGCACCATCCTCATCGTTCGAGCCTTCGAACTGTGGACGCACGAGAACGACATCCGCACTGCACTCGGGTTGCCGCTGTCAGCTCCGGACGGATCGACGCTGCGGTTGATGACCACGGTTGCGGCCGGCGCCTTGCCGTTGGGTGCGGCCCGGGTCGGGCTGCGCGAACCGACTCAGGTCCGGCTCGTGCTCACCGGCACCGGCGGCGGCACGTGGGACGTCGCCGTGGGCGGGAGGGCCGACAACACCGTCGCGATTCGGATCGTCGCGGACGCCGTCGCGTTCTGCCGGCTGGCCGCAAATCGCATCACTGCTGACGAGCTCGACCCGCATCTGACCGGCGACGCCGGACGGGCCACCGAGGTGCTGGCTGCGGTGGCCGCACTCGCACTGGACTGAACCGCCCCATTCGTCCGGGTTGCCGCCGCAACCCCGCGGAAATCCTCGCTCGACCGGAATCCGACGCACCTGCCGGTGACGTAAACGGTGCGTAAGCACACCGCACCCGTAGGGGGTCAGCAATGAGCGTTCTCGTGACTGCGAAGGTCCACGGCGACACCGCGAAGTTCCGGCAGGCCATCGCCGACAGGGGCGAGGAATTCGCCAAGATTGCCGAATCCGGCCGTGGGGAGGGTGCCATCCATCACCGGTTCGGAGTCGGCGACGGCTTCGTCCTCGTGATGGACGAGTGGGAGACCGCGGAGCAGTTCGAGAAGTTCTTCGGCAACCCGGATCTGCAGACGTTCATCGGCTCGGTCGGCGGCGACGTATCCAGTCCGCCGGAAATCACCGTGACTGAGGCGATCACGTCGGCCGACCAGTTCTGAGCCTCGACCCTCGCACCGATCGGAGTACTGCCATCGGCAGCGAAGACAACATCAAGGTCGTCACCACCGCGTACGAAGCGTTATCCCGTGGCGACATCGCCCGCGTCCTCGACCTCGTCACCGATGACATCGACTGGGGCGCCGAGACCACGTCGGATATCGCGCCCTGGAACGGCGTGCGGCACGGCATGCTCCAGTCCTGACCGATGAGCGGCCGCTACCTCCAGACCACGCCGATCGATCAGTGGGAGTCGCGGGCGACGGTGGCGGGGCGGCGGCCGCGCAGGAAGTCGAAGTCGGCCCCGCGGTTGGCTTGCTCGACGTGAGCCCGGTAGAGCCAGGAGTAGCCACTGGCGAACTCGGGCGCCGGCGGTGTCCACGCGGCGCGGCGGCGAGCGAGTTCGGCGTCCGGGACCTGCAGTGTGAGCGAACGTGCGGGTACGTCCAGGCTGATCAGGTCGCCCGTCTCGACCAGGGCCAGCGGACCGCCCAGCGCGGCTTCGGGCGCCACGTGCAGCACGACCGTGCCGTAGCCGGTGCCGCTCATCCGGCCGTCGCTGATGCGCACCATGTCGTTGATGCCCGCCCGCAGCAGGCGCGCCGGTAGCGGCACGTTGCCGACCTCAGGCATGCCGGGGTAGCCGCGCGGGCCGCAGTTGCGCACCACGATCACGTCGTCAGCCTCGATCGGCACGTCGTCGTCGTCACAGACCGCGTGGTAGGCCTCGGGTGAATCGAAGACGACGGCGCGGCCGACGTGCTGGAGCAGGTGCGGCGAGGCAGCCGACTGCTTGAGCACGGCACCGTCGGGCGCCAGGTTGCCACGGACGACGGCGGTCCCCGTGCCCGCGGGCTGGACCGGCTCGGCAATGGGCCGGATGACTTCGGCGTTCCAGCACTGCGCGTCGGCGACGTTGTCGCCGATGCTGGCGCCCGTGACCGTCAGCGCCGTGCCGTCGACGAGTCCGGCCGTCACCAATTCGCGCAGCACGACCGGCAACCCGCCCGCGTAGCAGAAGTCCTCCATCAAGAAGCGACCCGACGGCATCAGGTCGACCAGCGTCGGCACGTCGCGGCCGAGTGCGTCCAGGTCGTCGAGGTCGAGCGGTATCTCGAGCCTCCCGGCGATGGCCAACAGATGCACCATGGCGTTGGTCGAACCGCCGATGGCGGCGTTCACCCGGACCGCGTTGTGCAACGCCGGCTTCGTCATGATCTGGGACGGCCGGAGATCCTCCTGCACCAGCGCGACCGCGCGGATGCCGGCCTGCTCGGCCGTCTCGTAGCGCCGGGCGTCCACCGCCGGCCACGACGCCGAGCCGGGCAGTTGCATGCCGAGCGCCTCGGCCAGGCAGGCCATCGTCGACGCCGTGCCCATCGTCATGCAGTGGCCGTTCGATCGCGACATGCAGCCCTCGGCGATCGCACACTGCTCCACGGTCATCCGCCCGGCTTTGACGTCGGCCTCGAACTGCCAGACGTGCGTGCCGGAACCGATGTCGCGGCCCTCGAACTTGCCGGTGAGCATCGGCCCGCCGGTGACCATCACGGCCGGCACGTCGACGCTTGCCGCGGCCATCAGCAGCCCGGGCGTCGTCTTGTCGCAGCCCGACAGCAGCACCACGCCGTCGATCGGGTTGGCGCGAATGAGTTCCTCGGCCTCCATCGCCAGCAGGTTGCGGTACAGCATCGTCGTCGGGCGCATCAGCGTTTCGCCAAGGGCGAGCACCGGGAACTCGAGGGGGAACCCGCCGGACTGCCAAACCCCCCGCTTGACCGCTTCCGCGACGCGATGCAGGTGCGCGTTGCACGGCGCGAGCTCCGACCAGGCGGTGGCAATACCGATGACCGGGCGACCATCGAAGACCTGCGGGCCATAACCCTGGTTGCGCATCCAGGAGCGATAGATCATGCCCGAGCGGCCGGTGGCCGCGAACCAGCTGCGCGAGCGCAGGGCCGGCGTGGTCACGGTGCCCACGGCGCGGCACCGGTCTTCACCGGGCGCCCGGTCTGGGCCGACTCGGTGATCGCGAGGCTGATCAGGTGGTCGTGGCAGGCCTCGGCCAGCGGGTACGGCGGCGGTCCGTCGCCGTGCAGCCAGGCCCGCATTCCGTCGAGCAGGGTGGCGATGGCGATGTCCTCATCGGCCAGGCGGGCACCGCGGAACGGGTTGCGGTACACCACCCGGCCATCAAAGGAAATGGTGTCGAGGTCGTGGCCCTCGAGGTTGAGGTCGATACCCAACTGGCGGCGCACCAGGTACGAGGTGACCGGCGTCGTGGCGTCGACCAGTCGGACGACCCGGTCGTCGACCAGTTCTCCGGTTGAGCCGCGCACGACCACCCGCCGGGTGCGCAGCGGGTTCCACCACTGGTTGTCGGTGAAGTCGTAGAGGCCCATCGCACCGCCGAAGTCGACCGTCGCGAGAGTGGTGGCTACGTCTCGCGCGCGGGCGTCGCCGGACCAGCCGTCCTTGCCCAGCGGATCGGCGAGCGGTGCGGTGAACGCCTGCGCCGTCACGACGGCGGGTGAGAAGCCGGCCTCGAGGTAGCCGCGGATCATCGAGACCGCGTGGTAGAGGTGGGTCGAACTGATCTGGGCCGACGTGGCCGTACCGACGACGCCATCGCGGATCAGGCTCAACCGAGCGGCATGCCCGGGCAGGAGCAGGTACTGCTCGGCGACCTGCACCAGTCCGGATGCGCCGACGTCGTCCCACAGCGCCCGCAGCCCGTCCGCGTCGGGCGCCGGTGGCGTTTCAGCCAGAACCGCGACATTGGCGGCCACGAGCTCGCGCACGGCCGACGGGGTCTGGGCCCACGGCACGGAAACGATGACGAAGTCAGGACCGGCCCGCAGCAGCTCATCGATCGTGCGCACCGCGGGCACCGACCACTGCGCGGTCACCTCGGCGCCCCGCTGCGCAGTGCGGGTCGCCACGCCGGTCACCGCGAACCGGTCCGGAATAGCGCCGGCGAGGCGGAGAAAGAATTGCGCGCGCCAGCCGCTGCCGATGATCGCGTAGCGGACGGCGGACGAGTCGTTCATCGGCGTGCTTCCTCTCGGTGGCGTACTCGGTCTGGCCGGACCGGCGAGCGGTGGTGCTCAGGCGGTCTCGCGGACGATGAGCTCGGTCGGCATGACGATTCGTTTCGGCCGGCTCGATCCCTCGATCGCGGCCACCATGAGCCGGGCCAACTCGCTGCCCATCCGCACGGTTGGTTGCGCGACGGTCGTGAGCGGCGGTTCGGTGCGCTCGGCGATGCGGTCGTTGCCGAAGCCTACGACGGCGATGTCGTCAGGCACCTTGACCCCGGCCAACCGCAGCGCGCGCAGCACGCCGACCGCGGCCAGGTCGGACGCCGCGACGACCGCGTCGACGTCGCGACGCCGGGCGAGCAGTGCGGTCATCGCCCGCTCGCCGCCGATGTCGGTGTAGTCGCTGGCCACCACGAGATCATCGGAAACCGGGAGGCCGCACGCCTCCAGGCCACGGCGGTAACCGGTCGTGCGGTCGATGCTCGAGCGCATGGTCGGGATGCCCGAGACCATCGCGATGCGCCGGCGGCCCCGCTCGTGGAGATAGGTCACCGCTCGCTCGGCCCCGCCGATGTTGTCGGCATCGACGTAGCGCGTCGCCCGGGTGGAATGGAACGGCTTGCCCATGAAGACGACGGGCACGCCGGAGCGCTCCATAGCCTGCCCGAGGGGATTGCGTTGTTCCGGCGAGATCAGCATGACACCGTCGACGTGCCGGCCGCCGACGTAGTGCAGCAACCAGTCGCGGTCTTCCGCGCTGCGTCCGACGACGAGGATGAACCGGAACGGTGTGGTGGCCAGGTGGGCGGCGACGCCCTGGATCATCTCGGCGAAGAACGGCTCACCGAAGACTCGCATCTGATCCTCGGGGATGACGACGCCGACGGTGTCGGAGCGGCTGGTCACCAGTTGCCGGGCGGCCAGGTTCGGGATGTACCCGGTGGCCTCGATGGCTTCGCGCACCGCCCGTTCCAACTCGCTGCTGACCGGCGTGGAGCCGCGGACGACCCGCGAGACGGTGGACGGGGACACGTCGGCTCGGCGGGCGACCTCAGCCAGGGTCGGGCGGCCACGCGAGTCGTCCTTCCTGACCACCCTTCGCCCGGTGCCCGACGCGGCCACTTGTGGTTAACCTGCTGCCAGCGTGTTCGTCGCCGCGACGGACGCGTACCAGCGCGCGCTGTCCTTCATCAGCCGGCGCTGCGTGTCGTAGTCGACGTAGACGATCCCGAAGCGGCGGTCGTAGCCCCAGGCCCACTCGAAGTTGTCCATGAGCGACCACACGAAATAGCCGCGCAGGTCGACACCGTCGGCGATGGCACGGCGGGCCTGGCGGAAATGCTGGTCGAGGAACTCGATGCGTTGCTGGTCGTGGACGGCGCCGTCCGGGGCGATGACGTCGTCGAAGGCCGCGCCGTTCTCGGTGATGTACAGCGGCGGCGTCTCGTATTCGCGCGAGATCCGGGTCAGGATGTCGTAGAGACCGGGCGGATCAATCTCCCAGTCGGCCGCGGTGCGCGGGCGCCCGGTACTGACCGACTCGACGCGATCGGCCCCGACCCAGGCCAGGTTCGCGTCGCCTGGCACACCCTCAGGCCGGGCCCGCACGACGTGGCGGCTGTAGTAATTGACGCCGAGCACGTCGAGCGGCAGCCCGATCTGCTTCTCGTCGCCCGGCTGGATGTGCTCGCGGCCGGTGATCGGGTCGAGGTCGGCGAGCACGTCGTCGGGGTAGTGCCCGCGCAGGATCGGATCGAGGAAGATCCGGTTGGACACCCCGTCGACCTGCCGCGCGGCATCGACATCGGCTGGATGGTCGGTGGCCGGGTCGGTGGGGTAGAGGTTCAGCGTGATGCCGTAGCGCAGGTCGGGGCGGGACGAGCGCATGGCCTCCACCGCGAGCCCGTGGCCGAGCATCAGGTGGTGGGCCGCCCGCACCGCCGCCGCCGGTTCCTGCCGCCCAGGAGCATGGTGCCCGGACGCATAGCCGAGGAATGCCGAGCACCACGGCTCGTTCAGTGTCGTCCAGTCGGCCACCCGATCGGCGAACCGCGCGTGAACGGCGGCGGCGTACTCGGCGAAGCGATAGGCGGTCGCGCGCTCGGGCCAGCCGCCGGCGTCCTCGAGCGCCTGCGGCAGGTCCCAGTGGTAGAGCGTGATCCAGGGCCGGATTCCGGCGTCGAGCAACTCGTCGATGAGCCGGTCGTAGAACGCGACGCCGGCCGGGTTCAGCTCGCCGCGCCCGTCGGCCTGGAACCGCGGCCAGGACAGCGAGAACCGGTAGACGCTGGCCGTGAGATCGCGGATCAGTGCGACGTCCTCGCGGTAGCGGTGGTAGTGATCGCAGGCGACGTCGCCGGTATCGCCGTTCACCACGTGCCCGGGCGTGTGCGTGAACGTGTCCCAGATCGAAGGGCCGCGGCCGTCCTCGTTGACCGCCCCTTCGATCTGGTAACTCGCCGTGGCCAAGCCCCAGGCGAAGTCGTCCGGAAAATGGAGCGCCGTTGTGTCGGTCATCGCGTCATCTCTCGTGCCGTGGGTGGATGGGACGTCGCCGCCTGCGTTCAGAACAACCAGTGCGACCGGTCTGGTACGAGTTGGTCGACCTCGTCCCAGAAATCCTCGGGGATCTCGGCCACCGCGGCCTTGAGCGCGTCGTCGATGCGCTCTGGCCGCGAGATGCCGACGATGGTCGAACTGACGCGCGGGTCGCGGATCGAGAACCGCAGCGCAGCCGTCGCCAACGGGATGTCATACCGGGCACAGACCTCCTCGATCGCAGCGACGGCCTTGATCACCTCTGGATGAGCCGGTTGATAGCTGTACGTGTCACAGGCGGCACTGCCCTTAGCAAGGATGCCACCGCCGTAGACGGCCGCGTTGACCACCGCCACCCCGGCGTCGATGGCCGCGTCGATCAGCTCATCGGCCGACCGGTCGGTCAGGGTGTAGCGGTTGTGGGTGATCAGGGCCTCGAACGCGCCGCTGTCGACGTAGCGGCGCATCAGGCCGACCGGCGCACCGGCCACGCCGATGTGCTGGGCCAGGCCCTCGTCGCGGATGCGCAGCAACTCCTCGACCGGGCCGCCCGCTGCCATCGCGTCCTCGAACGAGATGTGCTCGGGGTCGTGCAGGTACAGAAGCTGGATGTTGTCCAGGCGCAAGCGGTCCAGGCTCTCCTCGAGTGACCTGCGCACCCGGGCACCCGAGTAGTCGCCGGTATCGCTGCGGTCGACTTTGGTGGCGAGGACGAAACCGTCGGGCAAGCCGCCCACTGCCTGCAGTGCGGCACCCACGCGCCGTTCGCTCTCGCCGCCGCTGTAGCCGTTCGCTGTGTCCAGGAAGTTGATCGGACCCTGGAGCGCACGGATCGCGGTGTCGATGCCACGTTGCGCCGGCACGTCGTACCCGAAGTTCTCGGGCATGCTGCCGAGCGGACCGCCGCCGACGCACACCGCCGATACGGTAAGCCCGGTCCGGCCGAGCGGGCGTAGCCAATCGTCGGGAAGCTCGCTCATCCGATGTCCTCCAGGCACACCGGCAGGCCGTCGGGATCCAGCATCAGGTTGTTGCCCACCCGGGTCGCACCGGAGTCGGCCAGGGTGGCGGCGACCTTGTCGACCTCCGGCACCGCGACGGCGATATCCCGGAAGCCGGCGGTGACCGGCTCGGCCTGCCACGGGCTGGCGGTCTTGGGATCGGTATAGGTGAACACCTCCAGGACGGTGTCACCGGCGTGCAGATACGTGATGACGAACCCTCGCGGGTCATCGTCGCGAAGCAGTTGCCCCGCCACGGCGAAACCGAGTGCGTCCGAGTACCGCTGGGCGGCACTCTCCAGGTCGTCGACCGTAACCGCGACGTGGTCGAATCGGGGCTTGCCCGGAACCGGCCGGGCCCGTTCGGCGTCCACGAGTTGCTGTTCGACGATCCGGTCGTACGCCAACTGGCCCGAGATCAGCTCGAGCAAGGTGCCGTCGGGGTCGTAGAAGAAGCAGATTCGTACGCCCCCGTAGGCGTCGGTCGGCTGCATTCGGAAGGTCGCGCCGCCGTCGCGGATGCGTGCGGCTCGCTCGTCGATATCGCTCACCTGGAAGCCGACGTGCCGGAAACCGCGCTGCAGATCGTCGGGGACCCACTCGCTGTCGACGGCGTCGGGGCGTTCGGTGAGCCGGAGCAGGGTCGATCCGGCCGACAGGACGGCAGTACGCGCAGTTCGGCCGCTGCCGTCCACGGTCGGAGCCGTCGTGACCGGCAGGGCCGCCAGGTCGAGCGCACCGCGGTAGAACTCGACCGACCGGTCGAGGTCGCGCACGGCGAGGTCCACGGCGGCGATCGGGTAGGCGGTCATGGCTGGCTCCTTGTCGACACGATGCATCAGGTCTTCACGGCGCCGAGTGTCATACCGGCGACGAACTGTCGCTGCATCCGGACGTACACCAGGATGATCGGCAGGACGGACATGGTCAGTGCTGCGGTCAGTACCGGCCAGTTGGTGGCGTACTGACCGACGAGCGTGAACAGCACGGGTTGCAGCGGCAGCTTGCTCGTCGTCTGGATGATCGTGTTCGCGTACAGGAACTCGTTCCACGTCGCGAGGAACTGGAAGATCACCACGGTGGCAATGCCCGGGCGCGCCAACGGCAGCATCACCCGCCAGAAAATCGTCAGCTCGCCGGCGCCGTCGACCCGCGCCGCTTCGATCAACTCGCTCGGCAGCGTCTCGAAGAAGGCCCGCATGAGGAACATGGCGAACGGCGATGCGCTGCCGATGTACAGCAGCATGAGCGCGCCCCGCTGGTCGAGCATCCCGAAGTTCTTCAACTGCAGGTACAGCGGGATGATCATTGCTGTCGCCGGCATCATGAGCGTGCTGAGCAGGATGAAATACAGGGTGTTCTTGAACGGGAACGACAGTTTCGCAAACGCATAACCGGACGCCGTTGCCAGTACGAGCACGCCGGCAACCGTGACCGAGGTGATGAGCAGGCTGTTGACGAAGTGGCGGCCGAACGAGATCCCGTCCCAGGCCGCGCGATAGGCCGAAAAGGTGATGTGGCCCGGCCAGAATGGACCGCCAAAGACGGTGTTGCTCTTGCGTACCGAGGTCAGCAGCATCCAGACGAACGGGTAGACCGTGACGACCGCCAGCAGCATCAGGACAACGAATCCGGCCGAGCGGAAGGCGAGCCCGCGGCGGCCGTCGCCGGTGCGGCGCCGCGTGGATGGCGGGTCGATCGCCGGCAGCGACTCCGGCTTGAGTTCGACGTCAGTCGACATAGGCCGTCGCCCTCCGGTTCAACGCGAATTGGACGATGACCGCGATCATGCAGCCGGCCATGACCACGATGCTGATCGCTGTCGCGTAACCGACCTGCGGTACCGAGCCCGACAGCGTGCCGAAGGCCAGGCTGTACAGATAGGTGCCCAGGACCTCTGAGTGGTGGTCCGGGCCGCCCTTGGTCATCACCCACACCAGGTCGAACGTCTTGAATCCGTTGATCAGGTTGAGGGCCACGACGACGCCGGTGATTCGCCGCAACATCGGCACAGTGACATTGCGCAGCCGCTGCCACGAGTTCGCACCGTCTACGCGGGCCGCTTCGTACAGCGTCGGATCGATGCCCTGCAGCCCGGCGAAGAAGATGAGCATGTACAGGCCGAGCGACTGCCACAGGGACACGACGAGCAACGCAGGCACGACGAGGTGTGGATCGCCGAGCCACTGCTGCTGCCAGCTCGACAGCCCGATGTCGGCGAGCAAGCGGTTGAGCGTGCCGAGGTTGGGGTCGTAGATCAGTTGCCAGAGCACGCCGGTGACGACGAGGGACACCACGCCGGGAATGAACAGCACCGTTCGGAAGAAGACGCCGGATCGCCGCCAGCCGGCATTGATCAGTACCGCGACCAACAGCGGCAACACCGTCTGCAGGACCGTCGTGACCGCGGTGAAGACAAGCGTGATGACCAGCGCCTTGCGGAACACCGGGTCGGAAGCGAGCCGGCTGTAGTTGTGCAAGCCGGTGAACGCCACCGGGCCGAAGCCCGACCACGACGTCATGCTCAGATACACCGAGCGGCAGATCGGCCAGCCTACGAACGCGACGAAGAAGCCGACGATGGGCAGCACGAATCCGTAGCCCACCCAGCGTTCGCTGCGATTGCGGGGGGAGAACGCCCGGCTGCGACGGCTCGGCCGGGCCGGGCCCACGCGGATCGAAGACGCCATGACGTACCCGATCAGCCCCGCGCCGACTTCACCGCGTCCTGCATCTTCCTGGCCGTGGCGCTCGGCGACGAGCCGCCGCCGAGCAGAGACGCCAGCGGATCGGCGGTTGCGCTTGAGCCCTTGCCGAAGAGGATGTGTGGGCAGCCGTTGCCTTCCACCAGCCACGATGTCATCTGCTTGAGCAGCGGGTCGCTCACCTGCTCGGCCGCGGACTTGGTCGACGGCATCGAATGCGAGTCGTTCATCGTCTTGGCGTAGCGGTCGGTCTGGTAGAGGAACTTGATGAACTCCAGCGCGGCGTCCTTGTTCTTGCTGACGTTGCTGACCGCCAGCCCCGCGCCGGCCTGATTGGCACACCAGTGCTTGGCGCCCGCCTTCAGCGCCGGCGTCTGCATCACCTTGTAATTCTTGACGAAGTCGGGCGGGGCGTTCTGCTGGAAGTCCTGCGGCACCCAGGAGCCCATGTAGAGCATGGCGGCCTTGCCGGTGTAGAGGAGCTGCTCGCCCTGGTTGGTCTGGGTGGCGTTGACGCCGTCCTGGAAGGCGCCGCCCTGCACCAGCTTCTGCACCACCTCGAGGGCCTGCACGACCGACGGGCCCTCCCAGGTGGCGCCGTCGGAGAGCTGGTCGAGCTTGAGCAGGAATGTCGGGTCGTTCTTGATCTGGGTGATGATCGGCAGGAAGAAGTCCAACCCGTTGGTGCCCGGGTTGTTGGCCATGATGCAGCCGATCTTGCCGGTCTTCTTCTTGATCGTGGTCGACGCCGTGAGCAGGTCGTCCCACGTCTCGGGCTCGGTGACACCGGCCTGGTGCAGGATGCGCGGGTCGTAGAAGATGCCGAACGTCTGCGCCATCCAGCCGAGGGCGTACTGCTTGCCGTCGGACGTGTACTCCTGGTTGGCCGAGTCGAAGAAGTCCTTGGTGAAATCGCTACCCAGCTCTTTGGTCAGGTCGGCGGAGATGCCGTTCTTGCCGTACTGCAGGGCGAGCACGTGCGGGCCGAAGATCTCCGGCGGGTTGCCGCCCGATACGGCGGTCTGGAGCGCGGGCAGGTAGGAGTTCGTATCGCCGAAGATGCGGTTCTCGATCTTGACGTTGGGGTGCGCGCTCTCGAACTCCTTGATCAGTTTCGGCAGGATCGACTGCTGCTGGGTGTACCAGGTCCACATCCGCACGGTGGCTTTGCCGTTGCCGCCGCCCCCGCCGCTGCCGCATGCCGCGAGCAGCGGCGCCGCGGTCAGTCCGGCGATACCGGCGGTGGCGGCCTTGAGTGCGCCGCGTCGCGACAGTGATGCATGCAGAGCCCGGTCGAGCGGCTGGGACGGGGTCATCGTGTCCTCCTGCGGCGATGGGGGAGCCGGCAGCGGCTTGGGCGATTCGGCCGAAACGTGACGAAGGTGCGGCCTGCTGGTTTCGAGAATCTTTCGCCGGTCTTGACAGCGCTGTCAAGACCTCGGCAGAGTTTCTTGACAGCGCAGTCATTTGTCGTGACAGGCGAAGGGCGACATGTCGAAAAACTCCGGCAGCACCGGTGAGATGCGCGCTGCGCGCTGGCACGCGCGCGGTGACGTCCGCCTGGAGCGGGTGGCCCGACCTGCGCCCCCAGGGGCCGGCGAGCTCGCACTGGCGGTGTGTTGGTGCGGCATCTGCGGCACCGACGTGCACGAATACCTGGCCGGGCCGGCGGTGGTTCCCGTCGAGCCGCACCCCGGCACCGGGCGGTGCGCGCCGATCACGCTCGGGCACGAGATTTCCGCGCGCGTCACGGCCGTCGGAGTCGACGTCAACGGTTTCGCAGTCGGTGATCTGGTGGTCCTGGACGCGCTACTGCCGTGTGCCAGCTGCGCGGCGTGCCGACGCGGCGACGTGCACCTGTGCGAGCGGCAGGGACACCTGGGCATGTCGGCCGACGGCGGGCTGGCCGAGTACCTGACCGTGCCGAGCACGATGGCTGTCGTCGTGCCGCCCGACGTACCGGAAGACCTGGCTGCGTTGGCCGAGCCGATGGCCGTCGCCATGCACGCGGTACAACTGGCCGGCGACGTCGACGGCCCAGCGGTCGTGCTCGGCGCCGGCACCATCGGCCTGTGCGTCGCGGCGCTGTTACGTGCTGCGGGCTGTTCGGTCAGCGTGCTCGACACCGCCGCACCACGCCGCGACCGGGCCGCAACGCTCGGCTTCGCAACCGGCGAGCCGCCGATCGGCCCCGTCCGCGATCGGGCGGCGGTGGTGGTCGAGTGCTCCGGTGCCGCCGCCGCCGCCTCGCTGGCGCCCTCGCTGGTGCGCTCCGGCGGCACCGTCGTGATCGCCGGGTTACCCAGCGAGCCGGTGCCTGTCGACGTCGCCGACCTGGTGCTGCGCGAGGTCTGCGTCAAGGGCAGCATGTCGCACACGCGTGAACGGGATTTACGCCCGGCGATCGCCTTCATCGCCGCGCATCCCGAACTGGTGGCCGCGCTGATCACTGCGCGGATCGAGCTCGTGGACGTGGTGCGCGACGGCTTCGACGTGCTCGCCGACGCCGCGAGTTCGGCGCACACCAAGATCCTCGTCCGGGTCGGGCCATGAGTGCCGGCGCGGCACCGCGGGCCGGCAGCACTGCCGTCGTCGTCGGCGGTACGAGCGGGATCGGAGCCGCGGTCGCCGAACACTTCGCCGGGCTCGGTGCACGGGTGCACGCCATCGGCCTGAATCCGGCTGAGGCACCGCCGTCGTTGCAATCCTCGGCCGTGCTGCACGACGTCGACGTCACCGACGGTGCGCGCCTGGACGAGGTGGTCGGCGGCATCGCGCGCGTCGACGTCCTCGTCAACGGCGCCGGGATCATCCGGCGTGACGAGGAGTTCCGTCCGGACGTCTTCGCGCAGGTGCTCGAAGTCAACTTGACGGCCGCGATGCGCGCCTCGGTGGCGGCCTATCCGGCGCTCGCCGCCGCCGGTGGCTGCGTGGTCAACGTGGCGTCGATGCTGAGCTTCTTCGGGGGCGCGCGGGTGCCGGCCTACACCGCGAGCAAAGGCGGGATCGCCGCCCTGACCCGTTCACTGGCGGTGGCGTGGGGGCCGGCCGGCGTGCGGGTCAACGCTGTCGCGCCAGGCTGGATCCGAACCGCGCTCACCGCTGACCTGCAGGACGATCCGCTCGCCGCTGGACGCATCCTGGCGCGCACGCCCTTGGGTCGCTGGGGCGAGCCGGCCGACGTCGCCGGCGTTATCGCGTTCCTGGCCGAACCCGTCGCAGCTGCGTTCATCACCGGCGCAGTCATCCCGGTCGACGGGGGCTATCTCGCCGCCTGACCGGCCCATCCCTCGAGAACGGAGACCCTATGAGCACGTCGCCGCCCGTCATTCTGGAATCGCCTGACATTCCGCCTGAGATCGCGATCGCCGCCGTGCCCGACGACGACCGGGTGTGGGTTCCGCAGGCCGACGGCGTTTGGTTCCGCCCGCTGCTGTTCAACACCGTCATCGGGCAGTGGTGCAACTTGCTGAAGGTCACCCGCGCGGGGATCGTGTCGCGGCACCGCCATCCCGGCGCCGTCTTCGGCTACGTCATCAAAGGCAGGTGGCACTACTACGAACATCCGTGGATGGCTGAGGCCGGCCATTTCGTCTACGAGCCACCGGGTGAGATCCACACCCTGTCGGTGCCGGATGACTGCGAGGAGATGATCACGTTCTTCAACATCTCCGGCGCGATGATCTACCTGGACGAGAACGGCGCGCAGAACGGCTACGAGGACGTGTTTTCCAAGATCGACCTCTGCCGCGCGCATTACGGCAGCAACGGCCTCGGTGCCGATTACGTCCGCCAGTTCATCCGCTGACTCGACGCGCTGTGGCTGCGCAAGTCGTCCCGTATGGCACGGTTCTACGTAACATCGGGCCGGTCGGGTCTGTCCCTCGCGGGGCGGCGGAACGGAGGCGAACCGTGAAGAAGAACTTGCGCGCTCCCGCAGTCACGGCTGCGGCAATCCTCGTCCTGCTCTGCGGGCAGAGCGGCCAGGCGACGGCGCGAACCCGCGCCGCGGGCAGTCCCACAGCGCACGTCTGGATCACCACTCCCGACGGCACGCAGAAGCTGAGCCCCGCGGCGGCCGCAACGTTTCACCGCCGCGCCGCGAGTTTCGAGACGGTCGTCGTCGACCCGAGCCGGGCGTTCCAGACGATGACCGGATTCGGAGGCTCGATCACCGACTCCTCGGCCACGGTGCTGTCGGGGCTGTCGCCGACCGCTCGCGCCGCCACGATGCGCGCGCTGTTCGACCCTCGAACCGGGGACGGCCTGAACTTCCTGCGGCAACCGATCGGTGCGTCGGACTTCGTCGCCGACGCGCACTACACCTACGACGACATCCCGCCCGGGCAGACCGACTACTGGCAGCAGCACTTCTCGATCGCCCATGACCAGAAAGCCATCCTGCCGCTGCTCCGGCGGGCCGAGTCGATAAATCCGAGGCTGACGATCATGGCCTCGCCGTGGAGCCCGCCGGCCTGGATGAAGACAACCGGCTCACTGGTCGGTGGCCGGTTGATCGACGACCCGCGCATCTACCGTTCGTACGCGCTGTACCTGGTCAAGTTCGTCGCGGCGTACCGGCGAGCCGGCGTGCCGATCGGCTATCTGACCGTGCAGAACGAGCCGCAGAACCGCCAGCCCAACGCCTACCCCGGCACCGACATGTCGGCTGCCCAGGAGGAGAAGGTCATCGAGGCGCTGGGTCCGCTGCTGCGGGCCGCCGGCCTGCACACGAAAATCCTCGACTACGACCACAACTGGGCAGAACACCCCGACGACATCGCCAAGACTCCGCCGGACGAGGCGTCGGACACGAATAACTACCCGCAGGAAGTGCTCGCCTCGCCGGCTGCGCGGTGGGTCTCGGGAACGGCGTACCACTGCTACTACGGCGACCCGAGCGCGATGACGACGCTGCACAAGCAGTTCCCGGCGAAGGACATCTTCTTCACCGAGTGCTCCGGCAGCCAGTCGAGCGATCCGACGAAGACGTTCTCGGACACGCTGAAGTTCGACGCCCGCACGCTCGAGATCGGGGCCACCCGCAACTGGGCCAAGTCGGTGGTGAACTGGAACTTGGCCCTCGATCCGTCCGGCGGCCCGCATCTCGGTGGTTGTGGCACATGCACCGGCATCGTCACGGTCGGCGCCGACGGCACGGTCACGCCGAATGCCGAGTTCTACGCGCTCGGCCACCTCAGCCGGTTCCTGCGTCCCGGCGCCAGGCGGATCGCCAGCACATCGTTCGGCACGCCCAGCTGGAACGGCCAGATCATGGACGTCGCCTTCCGCAATCCGGATGGCTCGACCGTGCTGGTGGCGCACAACGAGAACGACAACCCGCAGAGTTTCTCGGTCAGCGAGAACGGGCAGACCTTCGACTACACCCTGCCGGGCGGCGCGCTGGCCACGTTCGTGTGGGCGCGCCCGCCCCGGCCCGCGTCCGCGCTACGCAGTGTCGATCCCGCAGCCTGGCGCGCGAGCGCCAAGCCGACCGGGCCGAGCGATCCGTGCTGCACCGGCGACACCGCCGGTAACGCGGTCGACGACGACGCGACGACGCGATACTCGACCGGGCAGGCCCAGGCGCCCGGGCAGTACCTGCAGGTCGACTTCGGCCGGCGGGAACGGGTCGCGCGGCTAGTGCTCGATACCGGTCCCGACACCGGCGACTATCCCCGCGGCTATGCGGTGATGGTCAGTGCCGACGGCGCGCGCTGGAAAACGGCGGCAACCGGTGCCGGCAGCGGGCAGCTCACCACCGTGCGGTTGACCGGCAGTCCGATCCGCTACGTCCGGGTGACGTTGACGGCAAGCGACAGCAGCTGGTGGAGCGTCGCCGACGTGCGAGCGTATGTCGCGGGCCGGCCCGGCTGACGGCCGCGTCCGCGTGGATCAGGGCAGGGTGAGGCCTTCGATCATCCGGTCGATCACCGCGCCCATGTCGATGCGCGCCTGGGACGGATCTTCGGCCCGCACGAGGTAGAGCGCCGCTTCCCGGACCGCGCCGAGCACGGCGTGGGCGAGCGGCGCGACCGGCTGCTGGGGAATCCGTCCGACGTCGATGGCGTGGCTCAGCAGTCCTTGCACCAGGCCCACGTTGTAGCGGTTGCTGATCTCGATCCAGCGTTCCCAGCCCAAGACAGCCGGCGCGTCGAGTAGTGCGATCCGTTGCACTTCGGGCTCGATGCAGGCATCGAGCCAGGTGCTCGCTCCCACGCGCATGGCGGCAATGGGATCCAGGTCCGGTCCGTCCGCAGCGGCCGCGACCGCCCCCGCGATCCGCGCGGTGACGTCGGCCTCGACCGCCTCGAAGACGGCGGCGAACAGCTCGGCCTTGTCGGCGAAGTGATGGTAAAGGGCGCCGCGGCTGGTCCCCGCTGCCCGGACGATCTCCTCGGTGCCGACATGGGCGTAGCCCCGCTCGGCGAACAACGTCCGGCCGGCCGCCACCAACGCGCTCTGGGTGGTGGCCGACCGCGCCGCTTGGGTACGCCGGTTGTCTTTCATACAGACTGTATGTATGTTGATGCGATCACGGCGACAACGTACCGCGAGGAGCGCGAGATGACGACCATCGACCTGCCGCAGGGCCGCATCAACTACCGGGTCACCGGACCGGAGGACAGCGCAGCGCCACCTGTAGTCGCGCTGCACGGCATCCTCGTCAACGGCGAACTCTGGACCGGCATGGCCGAGGTGCTGGCCACGCATGGTGTCCGCGCATACACCCTCGACCTGCCGCTTGGCGCCCATCCGATCGCGCTTGACGAGAACGCCGACATCAGCCCCCGCGGCGTCGCCCGCCTGATTCTCGACTTCCTCGAGGCCCTCGATCTCACCGACGTGACGCTCGTCGGCAACGACACCGGTGGCGCCCTGTGCCAGTTCCTGATCGACTCCGACGACTCGCGGATCGGGCGCCTCGTCCTCACCAACTGTGACGCCTTCGAACAGTTCCCGCCCGCCCCGTTCGGGCTGATCGTCAAGGCGGCCCGGCGGCCGGGTCGGATCCGCGCGCTGATGTCGACCATGCGCCCGACCTGGGCCCGCCATTCACCGCTCGCGTACGGCCCCCTTGTCCGCAAGCCGTTGGATGCCGCGCTGACCCGCCGCTGGATCACGCCCGCTCTCACGGACGCCGGCGTCCGTCGCGACACGGCGCAGTTCATGCGCGGCATTCGGCCGGCCGACCTGCTCGACGTGTCCACGCGGCTCGATCGGTTCACCAAGCCCGTGCTGCTGTTGTGGGGCACCGGTGACCGCTTCTTCAAACTGGACCTGGCCCGCAGGCTCGCCGACGTGTTCCCCGACGCCCGGCTGGTCGAGGTCGAGGGCGCGCGGACGTTCCTACCGCTGGACGAGCCGCAGCGCGTGGCCGAGGAGATCCGCACCGCGTTCTACGTCCACGCCTGACGTGCCGGCGTCCGCACGCGTGGTGGCGCCCGTCGCGTTGCCGGCCAACCAGCCGGCCGACCGGTTCTACCGCGGCGGCCCGCGCATCGCGGCTTTTCGCGGCGTCGAAGCTGGCGGCGACCACGCGCCCGAGGACTGGGTCGCCTCCACCACAACCGTCGCCGGATTCGACGACCTCGGCCTGTCTCGACTCAACGACGGACGCACGCTGCGCGCTGCCATTGCCGACGACCCGACCGGCTGGCTCGGGCCCGACCACCTGGCGCGGTATGGCGCGGATCCAGCATTGCTGGTGAAGCTGCTCGACGCGGGGGAGCGGCTGCCGGTGCATGCCCACCCGGACGACGCCTTCGCGCGCGAGCACCTGTCGTGCCGCACCGGCAAGACCGAGTCCTGGATCGTCCTGCAAGCCGAACCTGGGGCTCGGGTGCACCTCGGTTTCCGGGCCGACGTCGAACCGACTCAGCTGGCTTCCTGGGTGGCCGAACAGGATCGCGATGCCATGCTGTCGGCGTTGCACAGCGTTGAGGTGCGCGCGGGTGACACCGTTTACGTGCCCGCGGGGCTGCCCCATGCCATCGGGGCCGGGATCTTGCTGCTTGAGCTGCAGCAGGCCGCCGACCTGTCGCTGCTGATGGAGTACGCCGGGTTCGCGATCGACGGGGCCCGCGAGGGACACCTCGGTATCGGGTTCGACGCTGCGCTGCGATGCGTGCGTCACGACGCACTTTCGGCGGCCGAGCTCGACCGGCTGTGCGGCCGGTGGGACGACGACCGCATCTTCCCGCCCGAGGCGGATGCGTTCTTCCGCGCCGACCGCATCGCCGGCGATGTGGACACCGTGCTCGAGCCGGGTTTCTCCGTGCTGGTCGCGGTGACCGGCTCGGGCCGACTCACCGGCGCGGGCGGCCCCGTCGACGTCCGATCCGGATCGACGATCGTCGTGCCCTTCGGCGCCGGTCCCGTGCGCATCCGCGGCCGGCTGGACGCGCTGCGCTGTCAACCGCCGCGCTGACCGACCCGCCACCGGTGCTAGCACAGGCGTGCTACGTTGGAAGCCGGTTGAAGGGGGTCGGAGACGTTGACAGTTCAGGAACAGGACCGGCGGTTGGCACCGTGGTGGGCGTATCTGGGCGCCGTCGTCGTCCTGAACGTCGTGCGTCAACTCGTGTTCCCGCCGTCGGACGTGAGCCGGCTACTGACGGTCGTGCTGTTCTTCGTCGTCCTGGCGCTCGCCTTCGTGATCGTCACGCCGGCGTGGCGAGCTTTCGCCGGCACCTCGCGCCAGCGCCGCTAGGCCGCCTCGACGTGCGGCGGCGGCAGTGATCGTTGTCTGGATCCTGAGCTGCGAAGTCTCGTTCTGGATTCTGACCGCAACCGGCCTGGCGTGTCGCTTCTGGTGGCGACGGGCCTGCTTAGGTGCCGCGCTGCTAACGGCGGTGCCGGTTGTCGACGTGGTCCTGTTGGTCCTCACTGCGGTCGACCTGCGGCGCGGCGCGAGCCCCGACGCTGCCCACGGGTTGGCCGCGGTGTACGTCGGCTTCTCCGTGGCGCTCGGACCGGACGTCATTCGGCACTTGGATCGACGCTTGGCAGCGCGCGGCGCCCGAGCCGAGGACCCGGTCGAGCTGCACGAACGTGCACGCCGCCAGTGGCGCAGTTTCTGGTTGGCCGGCCTGGCGGCCCTGATCAGCGTGGTCCTACTGCTGGCTGAAACCGCGATCGCCGATGGCGCGCGGGCACAACTGCAGGCCTGGGTGCCCAATCTCGGAGCCGTCCTCGTGGTCTGGCTGTTGTCCGGACCGGTACCGGCGACGGTCAGGGCCCGCCGCACTGCGACCCACCCGACGCCGGGGCCGCCAATCACTAGCACGTCCGTGCTAGACAGGCCTCGTGCCGATGTTGGTGGATCACGCCGAACGCCGGGTCCGCCTGGCTGAAGCGGTCTGGCGCGTAATCGCCCGCGCCGGCGTGGCGGGTGCCTCCGTCCGCGGCGTTGCCCGCGAGGCCCAGTTGTCGATGGGTTCCGTGCGGCACTTCTTCGCCACGCAGGACGAGTTGCTGCAGTTCGCGATGCGAGAGGTGATCGTCCGGGCCACGAAGCGGGTCGCCGACGTCGGCGCCGATCAAGCCGCGATCGCAGGGACCGGCCAACCACTCGAGCCGATCGCGCAGCGGTTGGAGCAGATCCTGCCGCTGGACCAGGACCGACTGACCGAGGCGCAAATCTGGCTGGCGTTCTCCACGTACGGCGCGCAGCACCCGGCGATGGCCGCGATCCGCCAGGAGGCCGACGACGCCGTGCGCCTGCTGTGCCGCAACTGTCTGGCCGAACTCGGCGAGCTCGGACTGCTGGCCGAAACCCGCGATCTGGAGGTCGAGACGGAGGCGCTCTGGGCGTTGCTGGACGGGCTGACGATCCACATCGTGCTCGCGAGCGGAACGGCCAGCGCTGCCCTGGCCGCGACCGTGCTCCGAGCCCATCTCGCCGCCCTTGCGACCGGGCCGACAACTAGTGGTCGTTAGCAAGCGGCAATCCGATCGCCTCGGTGACCTCGGCTGCGTTCGGCTGGCTCTGCGGCGTCGTCCTCCCGCCCCAACCGTCGTCCTCCCGCCCCAACCTTCGTCCTCCCGCCCCAACCTTCGTTGATCAACTCGCGTCTGGTGAGCGAAATCGGCGAAAAGCGCGCAGCAAGCGCGAGTTGATCAACGGGGCGGGCGGGTGAACGGGGCGGCCGGGACGACGGGCCACCCGCATACGCCACAGGTCATCACCGGCCGAGGCTTCGGTGGCCAGGGGCAGGATCGAACTGCCGACCTACCGCTTTTCAGGCGGTCGCTCGTACCAACTGAGCTACCTGGCCGCGCCGGGCGGCCACATGCACAGCCGCGCCGGAACCGGGCGAAGTCTACCGGACCCCCGTCGCGGCCGAGCCCGCCAAGCGCTGGCTCAATAGTTGTAGCCGGTGCTCGAGCCACCGCCGTTGCCGCCGGAGTCGGCCGGTGCACTGGCCGGTGCGCTCGCTCCAGCCAGCGTGGCAACGTGCCACGACCCGCCCTCGTCCGCGAGGCCGTTACCGTGCTTGTCACCCGGCGCCTTGTCGCCGTCGAACTCGTACAGCGGGTGCCCGTCGAGCGTCACCTGCTTGGTTCCGTCGGGCCGAGTGGCGGTGCCGAGCTTGGCGTTGTCGACACCGGCGCCGGCCTTGGGCGTCCCGCTGAGCGGCGGCCACTCGCTCGCGCACGCACCGACGCACTTGATGTTGGACGCGGTGTCGACGGTGTTCAGGTACAACGTGTGGCCGTTCGGGCCGGTGAGGGTCGCGCCGCTCATCGAGATGGTCACGGCCGCGGCCGCAGCCGCCTTGGCCGGCGACGAAGGCGCCTGGGACGAACCGCCGCCGCCCCCGCCGCCGTATGCGCCGCCGCCGCCCCCACTGCCGCCGCTGCTGCTGCAAGCAGTGACCACGGCCATCACCGCCGCGCCGGAAAACAGAAGTACGCGTGTCGCCATCTTGTCCTACCTCCATCGAAGTCACCGTTTGATACGCGGCGACGGAGGCAGTGGTTCACCGGCCGGCGCAGGCCTCGTCGTAACGCGCGAGCACCAACGCAACCAGCGCGGGATGCGCGCCGATCGGGTCGGAAACCGTGGCCGGTCCGGGCACCGTTGCGGCGGCCGCGCGCAGCGTGTCGACGAATTGGCCCTCGGCGAGCAGGTAGGTCGCAACCTCGACCGGTGGCGCCGCAGCGCGCAAGGCCGCGCGCACGTCCTCGCCCAGCGTGAGAAGAGACACGGGCCGGCCCAAACGCTCGGCCAGCCTGCTCGCCGCTGTCCGCAGCTCCGCGGCGGCGGCCGGATTGCTCGACCCGGCTCCGACGAGCACGGTCGTGGCGACCGCGTCCGGGCCGCGGGCCGCGGCGAGCCGGTCGAACACTGCTTCGATGACGAGTGGGTCCGGGCCGAGGTGGCGCGCCACTCGCACGTCCGGGCGCCCGGCGACGACCGCCGGAATGTCGGTCAGGACGTGAAAGCCGCTCGAAAGCAGCAGCGGCACGACCACGGTCGGCCCCGACTGGACACGCAGTGCATCGGCCAGGCTGGGCTCGGCCACGTCAAGGAAACACAAGGACACATCGACGTCCGGACGGGCCGCGGCGAGCGCCGCGACGAGTGCAGCCGTGGTGGCTGACCCGGCCTGCGACTTCGTCCCGTGCGCCGCGACGAGGAGGGTGGGGGTGACAGGCATGGCGACCCCGACCGGACTTGAACCGGCGACCTCCGCCGTGACAGGGCGGCGCTCTAACCAGCTGAGCTACGGGGCCTTGGACTCGATCAGTGACCGAGGTGGAAACGGTGGTGCGTGCCCCCAACGGGATTCGAACCCGTGCTACCGCCTTGAAAGGGCGGCGTCCTGGGCCTCTAGACGATGAGGGCGCGAACCGCATCATGCTAGCCCCGCTGGTGGACGCGACCAGCATAGGGGACGAGCCGCCGGGCCTCCAACACGCGACTGGCAACCGGCTGGCACGGGTTGAGAACGCAACCGCTGAGTCCGTATTGTGACCTGAATCGGCGCCCGTACCGGGACCCCATTGGCCGGTCCGCGCGCAACGCGTTAGTCAGCCCGGTGCCGCACCGGGGTGTACGTCGATCTCACGTGGCGAGGAGGCTTGTGTCTTTCTTCGACGACACCTTCACTGACGACACTCGCCTGCTCGGCCGCATCGGGCACGACTCGCCCACCGAGCGGATCCCCGTCGTCCGGTTGCCTACCGGGCCGACCCCGCCTCGGCGACACAGTTCGGCCTCGTCGACAACGACCGGCCGGCACAGCCGCCGGGCAGAGCCGCCGGCAGCGTCGCCCCCGGCCCGGCACGCGCGACCCGCACCGGCTCGGCCGCCGGTCGCACGACCGGTGGACGTGCAACCCACGTCCCGTCGGGCCGCGCCGCCGCGTCCCGCCCCCGGCCGTCGCAAGCGGGGACGCTCGATGCTGTGGCGAGTAGCCACGACGGCAACCGGCTTCACCGTCCTACTTGTGCTGCTCGCCGGCGCCGCCGCCGGCTTCGTCTACGAGAAGTACAACAGTCAGATCAAACGGGTTTCTGTGCTGCAAACGCACGATCCGCACATCCGCAATCCGGCCCGGCAGCAGAACGCCGAGAACTTCCTCATGATCGGTTCCGACACCCGCGCCGGGGCCAACGCGAAGTTCGGCAATGCATCCGGCGCCCGCTCCGACACCACCATCCTGGTGCACCTGTCGCCCGACCGGGCCAAGGCGACGGCCGTCAGCATTCCCCGCGACTCGTGGGTCGACATTCCGACGTGTATCGCCGCCGACGGCAGCCGGGTCCCGGCCCACCAGGACATGTTCAACTCGGCGTTCTCCGTCGGCGGGCCGAAGTGCACGATTGCCACCGTCCAGAAGCTCACGGGCATCGCGGTGACCCACTTCGTCGAAATCGACTTCAGCGGCTTCGAGTCGATGGTCAACGCGATGGGGACGGTGACTGTCTGCAGCCCGGCCACGGTGTACGACGCGTATAGCGGCCTGAAACTCCGCGCCGGCGACAACCGTCTCAACGGGGCCAGTGCGCTGGCGTACGTGCGGGCCCGTGAGTCGCTCGGCGACGGCTCTGACCTCGGCCGCATCAAGCGGCAGCAGAGCTTCCTCGGTGCCGTGCTTCGGCAGGCGATGAGCGGGTCGTTGCTGAAGAATCCGGTTCGGCTGACGTCGTTCCTGGACGCGGCCACCAAGGCCATCACGGTCGACAAGTACACCACGTTCGGGGATTTGCGCGCGCTGGCTACGTCGATGCAGGGCCTGGATCCCAGGCACGTCACCTTCTACACCGCCCCGATCGCCGACCAGAACTACACGCCACCGGGGACGTCGATGACCGGCCGGGTGTTGCTGGACGCGCAGCAGGGCCGCGCCCTGTACGACTCGATCATCAACGACCGCAAGCCGGTGTGGGTCAAGAAGGTGGCGGGACACCCCACGGTGGTGCATCCGACCCCCTCGGGCTCGGCGTCAGCGGCCACTCATCCCACCGGTGCGGCTACGCCAACGTCGCCGAGCACGCCGGCGACGCCCAAAGCGAGCCTCAACGCCGCCCAGCGCACCTGCTCGCTCTGAGAACGGTCCAGTTTTCAGCCGCTCAGTCCGGCGGGCGCATGCCGAGCAGGCGCACGCCATCGTCGTCACGCAGCACGGCGGTGATCCAGCCGCCGTCGCGGCCGTGCGTGCACAATTCGGTGAAGTCGGCTCGCAGGTCGACCGGCTCGAAGCGCCGGTTCTCCCAGTTGATGCGGGCGTGATGCCCGGCCTCGGCCAGCTCGGCCACCGACCGGTCGGCGGCCAGCTCCTCGCGCGCTGCCGCCAGCCGGGAGATGACATCGTCGAGCGCGGCGACCAGCGGCGGGTTGCCGTCGCACCAAGAGGCCACTAGATCCGGGCGGGTCCGGGCCACCCGCGATCCGGACATGTAGGAGCCGGCGGCGAGCGAGAGCCCGAGCGGTCCGCCGGCCAGGCCGGTGAGGGCAAGAGCTTCGGCGAGCACGTGCGGTAGCCCGATCACCCGCGCCACGGCTGCGTCCTGTTCGGCGGCCGTTGTCGGCACCGGCTTGGCGCCGATATCGCACACGAACTCGGCCAGGCACAGCCAGGCCTCGAGGTCGGTGTCGGGTTCGATGGTGAGCGTCCACGGCGCGTCGCGGAACAGCAGCGGGTCGGTCGCCCCCCAGCCGCTGTCCTCGGTACCGGCGAGTGGGTGGCCGCCGACGAAGCGCGTCTGCGGAGCGAACTTGCGCACCGCCTCGAGCACCGGCGCCTTCAGCGTGCCGACGTCGGTGAGCAGCGTGCCTGGTACGAGGTGCGGGGTCAGCGATTGCAGCGCATCGGCCACCTGCGGCAACGGCATCGCCAGGATGACCAGGTCGGCCCCGCGGACGGCTTCGGCGTCGGTGGCCGCGACCGGGAACCCCGAAGCACTCGCTGCCGCGGCCGTCTGCAAATCGATGTCGTAGCCGACGACGTCCAAGCCGCTGTGCCGGATCGCGTGCAGCAGGGATCCGCCGATCAGGCCAAGCCCGAGCACCGCCACGCGGTCGAAAGGCGCGGTCACGACACGCTGGGTGCGGTTGCAGTCACCACCCGACGGTATCCCCTGGGTCCCAACGACTTCCCGCGACCGGAACAACGTGTCAGGATCGGTACTTCGTGAACCGGCAGTACTCGGCATGAGGGGTAGTGAGCTAGGTGGCGCAGCGGGGTTTCGCCGTCGTGGCATTTCGCGACGGCGAGCTGTGGCAGGTCGAGGCGCTCCCCCCGGCGATGCTCGGTGATCTTGGGGTGCTGTTGCAGGCGCTGCGCTCGCAGCCGCCCGAGGGCGGCCCATTCGTGATCGCCACGGTTGACGACGAATTCTTTGTCATCGCGCGGCAAGACGGCCCGCGCATCTCGCTGCTTTTGTCGGACATGACTGCGTCGGTCGAGTACCCACTCGCCGCGCAGGTCCTGGCTCGGCTCGGTGAAGACCCGCCCGACGACGACGAGCTCGACGAGGTGTGGCCGGTCGGAGACCTCGACCTGTTCGCCGACCTTGACCTTGCGGAGGACGAGATGGAACAGATCCTTGACGACATGGACGCCTATCCCGACGAGATGCTCGACACGATCGTCGACCGCATCGGGTTGGGGGAGTCCTACGCCTCGGCGACGGCATCGGCCCGGGCCGTGACATGAGCGCCTTCGCCGCGGTGGTGAGCCGGACGAATGACCAGTGGCGCTCGGTCGAGGTCTCGATCGAGGACTGCGAGAGCCTCATCGACCTCGGCGACGTCGCGCGGGATGTACCCGGCGAGGTTCGGTTGCTGCTGATCGAGCAGGACGACGAGTACGCGGCGCTGGTGCGGGTGGACGACGACGACGAGGCCCGCGGCTTTCTCTCCGACGGGCATGCCGCCGACGCGTACCCGATTGCCGCCCTGCTGGTCGAGGACCTGGTCGAGATCGGCGAGGACCCGCTCAGTGACGACGAGGACGCGCCGCCCGCGCACGACAGCATCCCGTTCGGCGACGCCGAGATCGTCGAGGACCTCGGTACCTCAGCGGCCGACTTGCTGTCGATGTGTGCGCACGAGGGGACCCTGCCGATCGACGTGCTCGTCGCCGTGTGCGAGAAGGCCGGCTGCGGCCAGGCCTTCGAAGACGTCAGGGCGTGACTGCGCGCGACCACGAGGCGATCCTGGCCGCCCTGGCTGTTGCCCGCCAGGCGTTGGCCCGCGGAGAGGTCCCGATCGGCGCGGTAGTGCTCGACCCGGCCGGTGCGGTGATCGCGTCCGCGCACAACGAACGCGAACTGGGAAACGACCCGACCGCGCACGCCGAAGTGCTGGTGCTGCGCCGGGCCGGTGAAGTGCTGGGGTCGTGGCGGCTCGAGGGCTGCACGCTGGCCGTCACCTTGGAACCGTGCACGATGTGCGCCGGCGCGATGGTGCTGGCCCGCGTTGCGCGCATCGTCTTCGGGGCGTGGGACCCGAAGGCCGGCGCGGTCGGCTCGCTCTGGGACGTGGTCCGCGACCGGCGCCTGAACCATCGCCCGGCGGTCGCGAGCGGCGTCAACGAAGCCGAGTGCTCAGCGCTGCTTGCGGACTTCTTCGCCGGCAAGCGGTAGGCGCCGGTCCTGTAGTCTTTCCGGCGGTGGCGTGTCCGAGCGGCCGAAGGAGCACGCCTCGAAAGCGTGTGAGGTGAGAGCCTCCGTGGGTTCAAATCCCACCGCCACCGCCACTATGTCCTGAACTCAGAGACCACCGCCATCAACGCCTTGCTACCTAGGGGTTCTGCCTGCCCCCACCCGGGCGGCCTCGTCAGTAAGCGCGTGCAGCCGGAGAGCCGTGGTGGCGGCTTCAGCCGGTGGGCGAAAGGGAGAGGCCGGGGTTGAGCTTCTCCATCAGCCCCGGGCAGTTCGTCCCGAGCCAGGTCACGACGTGCTGACCGGCCTTCAGGAACTCAGGCGTGGAGTCCGCGCTGGCGTTGCCGTTAATGATCTTCTCGTCGTCCGTGATCAGGGTCTGGACGTCGGAGCGGATGTCGGACGGTGCGTCGGCGGCGAGCTGCTCGGCCTTGGCCTGCCAGTTCGGCGGGAGTTTGGACGGGTTCCCGGCGCTGATGACCGCCGGACCGACCGCTTCCAGCTCGCCGCACCAGCTACTGGCGTCCTTCCCGCCACCGCCGGTGGGAGCAGCCGCCGAGGTCGCCGGTGCGGAAGAACCCGCCGCGGCGCTGGAGTCGGCCGCCGAGTTGTGGGTAGTGATGCTGTTGGCGGAGCCGTTCGTGCTGCTGCTGCACGCCGTCGTGGCCAGCAATACGCCGGTGAGCGTCGCAGCGATCTGGATCTTCATGGTGATTCCTCTTCATCTTGTGGCGGCGGGGTTTGTCGGATCGCTGGCGCTACCAGTCAGCAGTGCCGGCAAGGACGCGGGCGAATCTCGCCGGGTTGGCCAACTGTGGGAAGTGGGTGTGTCCGGGCCACACCTCGACCTGTCCGTAGGGCAGGGTGCCGGCCAGCCACTCGAGATAGCCCGGTGGTGGGTGGTCGCCGAACACGGTGACGTAGCGTGTGGCCGATTCGCGCAGCCGATCAAGGGCCGCAGTCAGCTGCTGGACCAGGTCGCTCACAGGTTGCTCGACCAGTTCGTCCCAGCCGGCAGCGAGCACTGCGGCGGTAGGAGTGGAGTGGGTGGCAAGCAACCGCTGCGCCGCGGCGGGCAGCTGCGCGATCCGCAGCGAGGGCAGCATCACCTCGCGCCAGATCACCGGGTAGTCGCGGCCGTACCGTGCGATCAACTGGACCAGCATCGCCGCGAAACGGTCCGCCTGCAGCAGAGCGTCGACGTTCACGACGCCTCGGACCGGGTACTCGGCGCCGTAGAACGTCGCGTCCACGCCGGCCGCCGAATGACCGACCACGACGGGAGCGCCGAGGCCGCGCTCACCCAAACCGTGCGCGATCGCGCGACCGGCGTCTCCGAGCCGCGGAGCGGCGCTGGCGGCTGATTGCCCGTGACCGGGCAGGTCGACGGCCAGCACGTGCCGGTCCGGGTCGATCACCTGGAGCGCGTCGACGGTGTCATGCCACATGTAGCGGTCGAAGGTGAGCCCGTGCATGAGCACGAGCGACGGCCGGTGGTCGGGCGCACCCCATTCGTCTGCGGCAAGCGCACCGAGCCGCGTCGTCGTACGCGGGGCGCGATCCGCCCCTTGCGGCTCGTGCGCGACAACGTCATCCATGGCGTCGATCTTCGATCGGCTCGGTGCGAGCTACATCCCCGAGTTCGGGTATCTTGCGCGCGACGGCGAGCGTTGGCGTGAGTCGGGCGGGGGCGGCGAAGCACGTGCGGCTCATAGCGGAGCGGATTCGAGGATGCGCGTGATCGGTTTTCCGGCAAGTGCCGGCGCGTTGCCGGTGCCCCAAACCTGCTCTTGCAAAAACGCCAAGAACTGCGCGGCCTGGTCGGTGGTCTGAAAGTCGAGACCGATGAGCACGTAGTTCGGATCATCGACGGGCCGGGACACTCGCTCGGTGGACACGCCGGCGGAGCGGCGCTGCGCGGCGAAACGTCCGTAGGCCTCGCGCCAGACATCGAAATCCGTGATCGCATGCTCGATGTGCAGTGTGGGCATGTTGTCCTCCTTCGCATCAGGTGGTGCCGACGATAGGTCGCAGGAGCACGCCGGAGGTATCCCAACTAGATGGGGGTGCCGCTTAGGCTTCGGACGTGCCTGATCACGAGCGCGCGCGCCGATTGATCGAGCACGCCGCGACGGGCGCCGCGGATCCGCGCGCCCTGCGCCTTGCCGTGCTCGACATCCTTCGGTCCGAAGTGGGGTTCGACTTCTACGTTTGGATGCTGACCGACCCGCAGACCGGTATCGGCGTGTCGCCGTTGGCTGACGTGCCGGTGATCGAGGACGTCGGGGACGTGATCCGATTGAAGTATCTGACCAAGGTCGGGCGGTGGACCGAGATCAGTCAGGTCACGACCCTCGTCGGCGCCACCGAAGGCGACCTGCGTCGGAGTAGACAATGGCGGGAGGTCCTCAGCGGCTACGGCATCCGTGATGTGCTGTCGACGGTGTTTCGAGACGGCCAGGGCACGTGGGCGTTTCTCGACTTGTGGCGAACGAGCGCGGAGTTCGCCGATGCTGACGCCGCGTTGCTCCGCGGTACCTCGTCGGTAGTGACCCGACAGCTGCGGGTCAGCCAGCGGCACTTGTTCGAAGTGGGCGGTCCCGGCACCCAACGCGCGAGCCCGGTGCTGCTACTACTCGACAGCCGATTACGGCCAATCGCGCAGACACCAGAAACTGACGCTTACCTGCGGACCCTGGTTCCACCGAACGAAGGAGCTCCGCCCGTCCCGTCGGCTGCAATGAACGTCGCAGCGGCATTGGTGGCTGCGGAAGAGAATGCGTGGGCCGGCCCCGCCTGGGCGCGACTTCATCTCGAAGCCGGCAGATGGCTCACGCTTCGAGCCGCGCGCCTCGGCGCCGGAGCACCCAATGACCTGATCGCTGTGACGATCGAGGACGCCTCTGTCACCGAGCGAGTCGGACTCTTCGCGCGAGTGTCCGGATTGACCACGCGAGAGCGTGAGCTGCTGGACGTCCTAGTGACAGGACCCGATACGCGTGCCGTCGCTCGCGCCATGCATCTTTCGGAGCACACCGTTCAGGACCATCTCAAGTCGATCTTCGCCAAGACCGGCACGGGTAGCCGGCGACAGCTGATTTCCCAGGCCGTCGGCAGCTAGCCACATTCAGCTAGCCACATTCATACCGGCGATCGTCGGAATGCCGCGACTCAGCTACCTCAGCGAGTTCAGGCATCGTGCGCGAGAATGTCCGGGTGATGCCGCCGACGAGGTATGCGTCCGGGCCGCGCGGTGCACTCGCTTATCAAGCGCTGGGGAACGGCCCGCCCGATGTGGTTATGGTGCCGGGCTGGACGTCGCACCTGGAGCTGCAGTGGCAGCTGTCCAACTACCGTGCGTTCATCCGCAAGCTCGCCCGCTTCTGTCGGCTGATTCGTTACGACAAGCTCGGCACCGGGCTGTCCGATCCCACGCAGACGCCGCCGACCCCGCACGATCGAGTTGGTGATCTGCGGGGCCGTCATCGAGACCGTCGGCACGCCCTCGCCGATCCTGCTGGGATTCAGCGAGGGCGCCCCGCTGGCGATCAGGTACGCGCTCGAGCACGAACTCGGCGGCCTGATCCTCTACGGCAGCGCGATGCAGCCGCCGGACCCGCAGCAGGCCGCACTGCTCGAAGAACTGCTCGATCACTGGGGCGAGGGGCGCTCGCTCGATCTGTTCGCCCCGAGTTCGGCAGGCGATGCGGCGGCTCGCGAGATCACCGCCGCGATCGAACGGGCAGGTGCCAGCCCCGCGATGATCCGGCATGTCATGGCCGCGGTCGGTCTGGCCGACGCGCGGTCGGCGTTAGCTCTACATGAAGTTGGGCATCGACGGACGGCACCAACTGCGTAGCACCGAGCGGCATTGACGAGTCCGCATCCGGCACACAGGCGATCGGGGCCAACGCGATCCTCGGCCGAGAGCCACGTCACACGCGTTCGGCTCACAACCGGAGACGCAATCTCGTCATGCGCTGTGAAAGGACAACAACGACGGAAGGACTACCTCGTGAACCCACGCGTGAACATGTTCGATAGCCCGGTCGTGGCTAAGGCCCTCAAGCACTTCGGCACGGCCAGCATGACGATCATCGGTGAGTCGACGCTGCCGAGGACGACCCAGAACCTCGTGATGCTGCGCGCGAGCCAAATCAACGGCTGTGGGTGGTGCACCGACATCCACACGAAGGACGCGGCGCAGGCCGGGGAGACCGCCGTCCGGCTCAACCTGGTCGCTGCGTGGCGGGAGTCCACGGTGTTCACCGATGCGGAGCGGGCCGCCCTGGAGTTGACCGAGCAGGGCACCCGGATGGCCGACGGAGCCACCGGCGTCACCGACGACGCATGGCACAGCGCGGCCAAGCATTACGCCTCCGACGAACTCGCCGCGCTAGTGGCACTCATCGGCCTGATCAACGCCTCGAATCGGATGGCCGTGATTAACGGGCAGAAGGGTGGCGCCTACGAGCCCGGACAGTTCGGCTGACCACGCTGTATGAGCCCGGCCAGCCGCATGTTCCCGTCAGGAGGCGTCGGGGTCGGGGAAAGTCGGTGCGGCGACGGCGGAGGATGTTGATGTCTAGCGGGACGGTACGACGAGGACTCTCGGGAGAACACTCATGACCCGTACGGAGGAGTTCGAGCGGCTGCGACCGCTGTTGTTCTCGATCGCGTACCGGATACTCGGGAGCGTTAGCGAGGCCGAAGACGTGCTCCAGGACGCCTGGGTGCGATACGAGTTCTCCCCCACGGAACCGGAATCTGCGCGCGCCTTCTTGTCCGCCGTGGTCACCCGACTCGCGATCGACGTGTTGCGCTCGGCGCGGATGCGGCGGGAGGCCTACGTCGGACCGTGGTTCCCCGAGCCACTGCTGGCCGACCCGTACGAGGACCCGGAGCGGTCGGCCGAGCTGACCGAATCGGTGTCGACGGCGGCCATGGTGTTGCTCGAGCGTCTTGGCCCACTCGAGCGGGCGGTGTTCGTGCTCCGCGACGTGTTCGGCTTCGGCTTCCCGGAGATTGCCGCGGCGGTCCAGCGGTCGGAGGCCGCATGCCGCCAGACCGCGATGCGCGCCCGCCGCCACATGCAAGAAGGCTGGCCCAGGTTCGAGGCGGACAAAGCCGAGCGCGACCACCTCGCGCAGCGGTTCCTCGACGCCTTCCGCGAGGGAAACGTCGCAGAGTTGCGCGACCTTCTGGCTGCCGACGCCCAATTCGTCGGAGACGGCGGCGGCAAGGCGCCGCAGGTGGTCACGCACATCATCGGATCCGAGAACGTGGCCCGGATTCTCGTTGCAGCTCGTGCCCAAGGCGCCCGGATCGGAAGCGTGCTCGAGCCGAAGTTCGTCAACGGCCAGCCGGGCGCCCTGTTCCGCGACCGGGGCGGCAACGTCATCAACACGTGGTCGCTCGACATCCGGGACGGTCGAGTCGAGGCGATCCGTGGTGTGCTGAACCCCGACAAGCTCCGGCACCTGGGCCCGGTTGCCGATGCGTGGGCTCTCGTCCGTGCGTCGGGTCAGGGTCTGCCAACCACCGAGTGACCCGTGTTTCGGTGCTGGCCGTTGCCTACCCGCCTCGCTCACCACGAGCGGGCCGCTGCCGCCCACCCTCACGGGGAGGACGCACTGAGCCGACTCGACGTCGTGCGGATCAGCGATCGGCTGCTGCGCCAAGCCGGGAGTCTGCTACCGGCCGAGTTGCGTTCTCTGGCTGCCATCCACCTGGCCACCGCTATCGCGCTCGGGACCGACCTTGTGCGGGTCTGCACCTACGACGAGCGGATGGCTAGTGCGGCCACTGACATGGGAATGACGGTCGTCGCACCGAGCTGAGGTCAGTTTACGGTCGATGCTGCGGCGGCGGCCTGGCCGCGTCGGGGGAGGCGGACGGTGATGTCGAGACCTCCGGACGACAAAGCCGTCGTCTCGACCGTGCCACGGTGCACCGTGGCGATCGAGGAGACGAGGGTAAGCCCAAGCCCGAAGCCGTCGTGGCGGGTGCGGTCGTCGAGTCGGGCGAAGGGAAGGAACAATCGCTCGACCGTGTCGCTTGGGATCACCTGTCCGGTGTTGACCACGCGCAGGAGGGACGTGTCCTCGCTGTCAGTGCTGGTGGAGATGGTGATGGTGCCGTCAGCAATGTTGTAGCGCTCGGCGTTGTCGAGCAAGTTTGTGACGAGCCGTTCGAGCAGGGTGGCGTCGCCGGTGACCGGCGCTTCGTCGAGGGTGATGACGGTGGTAATGCCATGAGGGGAGCGTCCCTCGAGTGCGTCTTCGGTGACGGCGGCGAGATCCAGAGGCTCGGTGAGGGCGCGCGGCTGATCGTTGCGCGCGAGTACGAGTAGGGCTTCGATGAGCCGCTCGGCGTGTTCGACCGCCTCTCTGACCTCGACAGTCATAGCGACCAGCTCGTCCGGCGTCGGTCGTGATTTGGCGAGCACGACGTCGACTGCGGTGCGCATGACGGTCAACGGAGTGCGTAGTTCGTGGCTTGCGTTGGCGATGAACTGCCGCTGCCCGGTGAAGGAGCGGTCGAGCCGTTCGAGCATCGTGTCGAAGGTGTCGGCGAGTTCACGAAGTTCGTCGCGCGGGCCGTGGGTCAGTGCGATGCGGTGCGACAGATTCTGTTCGCTTGCCGCGCGGGCGGCCGCGGTGATCTGGCGTACCGGGCGCAGGATGCGGCCGGCGACGATCCAGCCGGCGACCGCCGCCAGCAGCGCGACCCCGGCCAGGGTGAGCAGCGAGTAGGTCAGCAGGTGGGCAAGAGTCGTACTGCGTTGGGCGGTGGCACCGGCCTGTACGCCATTGGCATACAAGGCGGTGCACTTCGTCTTGACGGCGCTGGGCGGCGCTCCCTTCGTTTGGGCCAACCGGACGCATTGTGCGATCGCTTGCCGGATCGAGCGCGGGATCGTGGTGGGCGTTGTTGTGCGGCTCAGGGTGTGCGCGACGAGCAAGTAGGTGATTGTGACCAGCGCGGCTCCGCCGACCGCGAACAGCGAGGTGTAGAGCAGCGTCAGCCGCGACCGGGCGCTGAGGTGGCGGCTCACATCCGGTAGCCGACGCCGACCACGGTCTCGATCACCGGTGGGTCGCCGAGTTTGCGGCGCAACCGCCCGATGGTGACCGCAACCGTATTGCTGAACGGATCGGCGTGTGCGTCCCAGACGTGCTCGAGCAGCTGTTCGGCGCTCACGGTCGCGCCGTCTGCGCCGGCCAGGCACTCAAGCACGCCGAATTCCTTGCGGGTCAGAGTCAGCGGAGTGCCCGCGCGGCTGGCGCGGTGCCGCGCGCGATCCACCACCAGATCCCCTCGGAGCACGACCGCGGCCGAGCCGGGTCCGCGGCGCCCGAGGGCGCGGATGCGCGCGACGAGTTCGTGGAAGGCGAATGGCTTGCCGAGGTAGTCATCCGCGCCCAGCTCGAAACCGTCGACCCGATCGTCGACGTCGGCGGCGGCGGTGAGCATCAGGATGCGACTGTGCGAGCCGTCGCGCACCAGCTGGCGGCAGACCCGGTCGCCGTGCACTCCCGGCAGGTCGCGGTCGAGCACGATCACCTCGTAGTCGGTGCCGGTCGCGTTCTGCAGGGCCGATTCGCCGTCGTAAACGACATCGACGGCGAACCCCGCGTCGCGCAGACCGTCAGCGATGCGGTTAGCCAAACCCACGTGATCTTCCACGACCAGAACCCGCACCTGAACATCGTGCACCCGCGCGGATGACAGCGGTCTAACGATCGCCGTTCGGCCCCTGTCACCAGTTGCCTGGTTGCCTGGATGCCGAAGGCCCACCGCAGGAAGCGACGCCGGACCGATGCCGCCGCCAAGGAAGGACACGATGAATCAAAGCATCTGTCGTGGAGGCACAGGCGGCGCGCGAGCGGCCACAGTCTGCACCCTGACCGCCGACCTCGCCGTCGCCATCCTCGCCTTGGCCCTCACCGCCTGCAGCGGCTCGAGCTCGCCCCGGGTGGCTAGTGTCGGCCTACCTTCGAGGGGCGGCTCCTCGTCACCCGGTGGGTCGGTGACGGCAAGCCCGTTGGCCTACTCCCGGTGCATGCGCTCACACGGCGTCCCCAACTTCCCCGATCCGGACAGCGACGGACAGCCCCCGAAGACCAGCGCGCAGCAACTGGGAATCAGCAGTACCCAGTTCACGTCCGCGCAGCGGGCCTGCCAACCGCTGCTCCCAAAGACCGGCGGATCGCTGACCACGTCGCTGCGGCAGTGCGAGGAGCAGGGCAACTGCCCCCAGGCGGTTGTGCAGCAGGTGATGACGCAGCTGCGGAAGTTCTCCCAATGCATGCGCTCGCGCGGGGTGCCGAAGTGGTCGGATCCCGTCATCGATTCGCAGGGCAAGCCGGAGGTGATCATCAAGCCTTGGGTGCTGGGCGTGAACCCGGACTCGAATCAGGTCAACACCCTGATGGACCAATGCCGACAGGTGGAGAACCCGCAAGTGCCGACGCCGATCGAGGAGTACCTACCTGCCAACGGCCCGAGCAGTTGACCAGGTGAAGCTGTGAGCGCCGAGACCGACAGCGTCAAACACCACCAATTCCCCGAGGCCAGGCTCCGGCGAAGGTGGGCGATCCTGGCTGCCTTGCTCGTACTGATCACGGCTGGCGTGACCGTCGCGCTCGCTTGGCCCTTGCACCACGGCCGGGGCAGCAGCGGGTCGATCACCGACAACCGCGCAGCGACGTCCCTGGCGACGGTGCAGCGCCGGACGCTGGGCACGCAGACGCAGTTCAACGGCACCCTCGGCTATGCCGATTCCTACCAAATCCTGGGCCGGCGCGCCGGAACGGTGACCTGGCTGCCTGAACCGGGACAGGTCATCGGCAACGGGCAGGTGCTGTACCGGGTGGACGGCGCGCCGATCGTGCTGCTGTGCGGGTCGACGCCTGCGTACCGCGCCCTTGCCGCGGGAGCGACCGCAACGGATGTGACCGGCTCGGATGTCGCCGAACTCAACCACGACCTGGTCAGGCTGGGTTACATGCGCAAGGCCGACGTGGATGCGGCCTGGGCCCAGTTCGGCTGGGCCACCAGCCGCGGCGTGGAGCGGCTGCAGAACCGCCTCGGGATCGAACCGACCGGCCGACTCGATCTGGGCACTGCGGTGTTCCTGCCGTCCGCCGCACGGGTCACCACGCTGACCGCGACCCTGGGCGGCCCGGCCAGCGGAGCGGTGCTGACCGCCACCTCGCCGAACCGCACCGTCAGTGTCGCGCTCGCCGCCGACCGGCAGTCCGCGGTCAAAGCCGGCGACCACGTCATGATCGCACTGCCGGACAACAGCAGTACCCCCGGCAGAGTGACCTCGGTCGGCACCGTCGCCACCGTGCCGCCGAACGGCGGTTCGGGCAGCTCGGGTCCGGTCGTGCCGGTGACGATCACCCCCACCGACGGGTCGGCAACCGCCGGACTGGATCAGGCGCCGGTACTGGTGTCGATCACCGACCGAACGGTGTCCAACGTGCTCGCGGCGCCGGTCACGGCGTTACTCGCGCTGGCCGGCGGCGGATATGCGGTCGAGGTTGTCGCATCCGACGGCACTCACCATCTACAACCGGTGACCCCTGGGCTCTTCGACGACGCCGCCGGCCTGGTGCAGGTGTCCGGGTCCGGGCTCACCGGCGGGCAGCGCGTGGTCGTGCCCGGCTCATGACCAGCGCCCGCGTCGTGCTGGAAGTCTCCCGCGTGGTCAAGACCTACCCGATCGCGCCGCCGGTGACCGCGCTGCGCGAGGTGAGCCTGACTGTCACCGCCGGAGAACTGGTCGCCGTGGTGGGCCCGTCCGGCTCGGGCAAGACCACGCTGCTGCACGTGATGGGAAGCCTGGACCGGCCCAGCGCCGGCACCGTGCAGATCGGCGGCCTGGACGTCGCGCGGTTATCGGACCGACAGCTGGCCGCGTTGCGCGCGGACCAGATCGGGTTCGTGTTCCAGCAGTTCTTCCTCGCCGAACACGCCACCCTGCTCGACAACGTCGCCGACGGGTTGCTCTACGCCGGCGTACCGATCCGGCAGCGACGCGACCGCGCGGTCGATGCACTGGGCGCGGTCGGGCTGGCGGACCGACGGCACGCCCGCCCGACTCAGCTGTCCGGGGGGCAGCGGCAACGCGTCGCGATCGCCCGCGCCCTCGTCGGCTCCCCGGCCATCGTTTTCGCTGACGAGCCCACCGGCAATCTCGACCAGGCCACCGGGCAAACGATCCTGGACCTGCTCGACGACCTGCACGCGGCGGGCGCGACGATCGTGGTGATCACGCATGACGAGCGCATCGCGGCCCGCATGCCGCGCCGGGTCGAAATGGTCGATGGACGCATCGTCACCGACACCGGGCGAGCTGCACTCGGTGCGGACGCACGCTCGTGATTGCGGCCGACCCGCCGAGTGGGCATCGGCTGCGGGCGGCTGACCTGGCCCGGCTGCCGGTCGTGGGCCTGCGCACGCGCAGACTGCGCGCCGCGCTGTCCGCGCTCGGAATCGCGATCGGCGTGGGCGCGATCGTGGCCGTCCTCGGCCTGTCTTCGTCTTCGCAGGCTGGGCTGCTGAACGAGATCAGCCGGTTGGGCACCAACCTGCTCGCCGTCGCCAACGGGCAAACGCTCACGGGTCAAACGGCCGAACTCCCGATCACCGCGCCCGGCATGATCTCCCGGATCGGGCCGGTCACCGCCGTGGACGACACCGGCTCGGTCGGCGGCGTCAGCGCCTACCGCAGCCCGCTGATCCCCAGCATCAACAGCAACGCCCTGTCCGTGCAGGCCAGCAGCCTCACGCTGCCCGCCACCGTCGGCGCCACCTTGGCCTTCGGCCGGTTCCTCAACCCAGCCACCGCGCAGCAACCGGTCGCCGTACTCGGGACCGCGGCCGCCGCGCGCCTGGGCATCGACCGCATCTGGCCCGGCGAACGAATCTGGCTGCTCGGACGGGCCGGGGGTGGGCGCTGGTTCTACCTCGCCGGCGTGCTCAATCCGGCCGTGCTCGCCCCGGAAATCGACTCGGCGGTCCTCGTCGGGTTCTCCGCCGCGCAGCGCTACCTCGGCTTCGACGGTCACCCCTCGCAGCTCTATCTGCGTGCGGCGACCGACCAGGTCGACGCCGTCGATGAGGTCCTGGCCGCCACCGCCAACCCGGAAAACCCCAGCCAGGTCAACGTCAGCCAGCCCTCCGACGCCCTCGTCGCCCAGGCCGAAGCCAAAGGCGCGCTGAACAGCCTGTTCCTCGGCCTCGGCGCGATCTCGCTGCTCGTCGGCGCGATCGGCGTCGGCAACATCATGCTCATCTCCGTGCTCGAACGTCGCTCCGAGATCGGCCTGCGCCGCGCGCTCGGCGCCGCCAAAGGACACATCCGCATCCAATTCCTCACCGAAGCCATGCTGCTGGCCCTTGCGGGCGGCGCCGTCGGCGTCGGGCTCGGCGCGATGTGCACCGCCTGCTACGCCCACACCAAGCACTGGGACACGGTGGTGCCCGCAGTGGCCTGGGCCGGTGGTCTCGCCGCCGCCGTACTCATCGGCGCCATCGCCGGCCTCCTACCCGCCATCCGCGCGGCGCGGATGTCGCCCACCGAAGCCCTTTGGAGCGTGTGAGCCCGCGACCGGCGGGGGCCAAAGCGGCCGGATTTCTTACGCAGCGGAGTCGCGGTCGTTCGCGCCCGACCCGCAGTAGAGTTCACCCGTGTCCGCACCGCGACCTTCGGGCACAGTTACGTTCCTGTTCACCGACGTCGAGGACTCGACGCGACTCTGGGACTCCATGCCCGCCGAGATGACTGCGGCGGTGCATGTCCATGACGTCATCCTCCGCGCCGCGGTCGAGCGCCACGGCGGCCATGTGTTCGCCACCGGCAGCGACGGGTTCCGGGTGGCGTTCTCCTCCGCGGTGGATGCGGTCGCCGCCGCGGTGGAATCACAGCGGGAGCTGGGCAGCACCGGTGCGATTCCGTTTGCCGTCCGGATGGCGCTGCACACCGGCGAGGTCAGTGACGGTGACCGTAACTACGTCGGCGCCGAAGTGAACCGAGCCGCGCGGTTGGTGGCTTTAGCCCACGGTCGCCAGGTGCTTGCATCCGACGCGACCGAGGTTCTGGTGCGCGACCGCGTCTTGTTGCGTCCGCTGGGTGACTATCTGCTGCGTGGGCTACGCGGCCTGATCCCGGTGTTCCAGGTGATGGCCGATGGGCTCCCGTCGGAATTCCCGGTATTGCGTAGCGTCCGCGACTCTCCCGGCAACCTGCCGCGTCAGGTCAGCTCGCTCGTCGGGCGCGAGGCCGAGGTCAACGATGTCGCCGAACTCGTGCGGTTGCAGCGTCTGGTCACGCTGACAGGTGTCGGTGGTGTCGGCAAGACCCGCTTGGCCATCGAGGTTGGCGCCGAACTGGCCGGCGAGTTCGACGACGGCGTCTGGCTCGTCGAACTGGCCGGGGTCGGTGACCCGGGCGCTGTGCCCGCCGCCTTCGCGTCGGTGCTGGGCATCACGCCGCAGGGCGACGTGCCGCTGATCGAGACCGCCGCCGACGCGGTCGCCGGACGGCGGCTCCTGCTCGTCGTCGACAACTGCGAGCACATCCGGGGTTCGGCCGCCGCCGCGATCGAGATGCTGCTCGGGCGAGCCTGGGCGGTCGAAAATCCTCACGACCTCGCGCGAGGCCGTCGGCGTGCCCGGCGAGTCGGTCACCAGCGTGTCGCCGTTGACAACCCAAGGTGGCTTGACATCCGACGCCGTCGTCCTGTTCATCGAGCGGGCCCGCTCGGCCCGACACGACTTCGAGATCCAGGACCCGCGGACCGCGGCCGCGGTGACTGAGATCTGCGAGACGCTCGACGGATTGCCACTTGGCATCGAACTGGCGGCGGCGCGTATGGCCGCGATGAGTGCGATTGAGGTCCGGGACCGCCTGGCCGACCGGTTTCGCCTCTTACAGCGCGGTGCACCGGGTCCGGAGCGTCAGCTCACGCTGCGCCACGCCGTCGAGTGGTCCTACGATCTGCTGAGCGACGACGAACGATCGCTGCTACGCACTGTGTCGGTTTTCGCCGGCGGTTTCGAGCTCGCGAGCATCTCGGCCGTCGTTGCCGATGCCGACGAGATCGACGTGCTGCGCCACCTCGATTCCCTCGTCCGCAAGTCGCTCGTCGTGGCCGATCACTCCGCTGCGACCACGCGCTACAGCGCATACGAGACAATCCGGCAGTTCGCCGAGGATCGTCTCGCGGATGCGGGTGAGCTTGAGCCGGCCGCGCGACGCCCACGCCGCGTACTTCGCGGGCCGGGCGGTGGAGAAGTGGGAACGGTGGAACGGACCTGGGTGGCGCGACACCGTCGACTGGGTGGAGGTCGAGCTGGCCAACCTTCGGGCCGGGTTCCGGTGGAGCGCGGCGCGAAGCCAGTTGGATGTTGCGACCGATATCGCCGCGCACGCCGCGCTGATGGGCTTTTCGGTTCAGCTCTTCGAAACCGTCGCCTGGGCCGAGGAGCTGCTCGAGCGCGGCGTCGTCGGGCGACGTCCGCCGACTACCCCGGCTGTACGCAGCGGCCGGCTATGCGTGCTTCGCCGGGCGCCCCGACGCGGCGCGTCAGAACGCACACCGTGCCACCGAACTCGAGGCTGACGTTCGCTACGACCCGTGCGAACCGGGCTACGCCATGTTCATCGAAGCGCTCGGTCAGGTGTATTGCGGCGACCTCGACCGATATCTCGAGCTCACCGGCGAGGTGGCAACGCGCTACGGGGCCGAGCGGGGATACGGCCTGGCGTCCTACGTCGACGGTCTCCAGTCGGCGGGACGCGTCGAGGAGGCCCTCGCGCTCACCGAGCAGTCGGTGGCCGCGGCGCGTGAGCTCGGCAATCCGTACTGGATTGCGTACGCCCTCTGGATCGCAGGCATGGCCTTCTCGAGGTCGGACTCCCGACGGGCATTGGCCGCGTGGGACGAGGGTGTCGCCTTCGTGCGCGAGCATCGGGTGCAGTTCTTCGAGGGCTTCCTCGCTCGTGACGCGGCTCGGCTGCACACATCAGACGGCGAACCAGAGGCAGCGCTGGTGCTCTTCGGCGATGCCATCGCGTCCTTTCACCGGGCCGGCAACGTCCCACAGCTGATCATCACCCTCGCGAGCGTGCCGGCGCTGTTCGAACGGCTCGAGCGGTTCGAAGCGGCCGTGACTGCTCCTCGGTGCGATGTCACAGCACGAGTCGAGCTTCCATCACGTTCCCGAGCTGGCCGATCTCGAGGAACGGCTCGCCTCGAAGCTCGGCGCCGAAGCGGACCGCCGAACTGCGTCGCCGAAGGGACCACGCTCGGACTGGACGCCGCGGCCGGCTACGCCCGCCAGCAGATCGACGCCGCTCGGCGTGATCCAAGGCCACGCGGCCGAGAGGAGCGCCCGGGTGGCTTGAGCCGACGCGAGCTCGAGGTGCTCCGCCTCCTCGCCGAGGGCCGAACGTCAGCTGAGATCGCCACCGAGCTGTTCATCTCGACCCGGACGGCCGAGCACCACATCCAGAGCATCTATACCAAGATCGGCGTGTCCAACCGGGCCTCGGCCACTCGCTGGGCCATCACCCAGCACGTCGTAAACGGCTGACGTCGCCGGGCGAAACGCGCATTCCCGGCCGGTGTCAGTACCGCCGATCGGAAATGGGTAGATCTGCCGATGCCGCCAGGTGCGGCCGTTCTCGACACTTCATTGCGCCCGCCTACCAGGACGGCGGGGTGGATCCGATGCGGTCCGTGACGAGAAGGAGACGGCAATGATTCTGGCAACGACGATGGTCGAGGACATCAACCGATTCCTCGAGGTGTTCGGCACCAAGGGCGCTGACAAGCGCGCACTGCACGGCTCGAAGGGCTCAACCGTGTTCCGCGACCCCAGCGAGGCGAACCGCGTGTGGGCGCTGTTCGACTGGGACGAGCAGGGCTGGGCCGCTTTCGTGGCCGACCCCGAGGTCCCGCCGATCCTCAAGGAGGCCGGCCATGTCGGCAAGCCCGAGGCGGCAGCACTCCTCGGTCAGTACCCGGCGTAGGGGCGACGATGACCAGCAGCATCGATCGCGCGGCTCGCGTCGGGATCGTCACCGACCAGACCGGCGCCCTTTCCTTCATGGGCATCGCCAACGTCAACGTGGCCCGAATGGTCATCGACGAAATCAACTCGAAGGGCGGTCTGCTCGGCCGTCCCGTCGAGCTGTTCATCGAAGACAGTGCCACCGATGACGCCGTGGCGGGTGCCGCGGCAGCCCGACTCGTCGACGCCGACGTCGACGTGGTCGTGGGCGGCATCTACAGCTCGACCCGCCAGGCCATCAAGGTGCCCGTGGTCGACGAAGCCGGAAAGCTCTACCTGTATCCGGAGCAGTACGAAGGCCAGGAGTGCCATCCGCTCATCTTCTGCACCGGTCCGGTGCCGGCCCAACAGATCGAGCCGTTCTTTCCGTGGCTCATGCGGGAGACCGGAGCAAAGACCGTCTATCTGCCGTCGGCCGACTACATCTGGCCGCACACGCTGAACAAGAAGGTCCGCGAGGTGGTGACGGCCCGGGGCGGTGAGGTCGTCGGCGAGCAGTACTTCCCGCTCGACCACGTCGAGTACGAGGCGGTGGTGGCCGACATCATGGCGTCGGGAGCCGACGTCGTGTTCAACACGATCGTGCCCCCCGGTCTCACGCCGTTCCTCGCCCAGCTGCATGACGCCGGGTTCACGGCGCGAGGTGGGCTGGTGGTGTGCACGTACTTCGACGAGAACTTCCTCAACCTTGTGCCGCCCGAGCACGTCGAGGGCCTCTACGGCTGCCTCGACTACTACCGGGACGTGCGGGATCCGTTCAGCATCGAGCTGGTGAACCGGTACGAGGCCCGATACCCGGGCAGCGCGATGTTCACGGCCGGCTCGGCGTGCACCGGCACCTATCGGGCACTGAAGATGTGGGAGGCGGCGGTGAACGAGGCCGGATCGCTCAAGCAGCACGACGTCATAGCGGCCCTCGACCACGCCCGCATCCCGCAGGGTCCGGGCGGCGCCGCTGAGATGGTGCCGGGTCAGCATCACGTCCGGATGAACATGTACATCGCCCGGTCCGAGAACGGCACGTTCAAGGTCGTCGAAAATCTCGGTCATATCGACCCCAAGGAATGCGAGGTCCCACTGGGCTGAACGGCAGGTCCGGAGCTCCCAGGGGCGGTAGCGCCGGTGTCGGCCAAGGCCGGTGCCGGCGTTGCCGGGTGGGACTAGCATCAGCACGTCCCTGGAGGCCGTGATGGATCAGCTGCTAACCCTGCACTTCGCGATCGACGAGCTCCACCGTGAGGTCGCCGGCCTCGACGACTCGGAGCTCGACGCGCTCACCAACTGCCCGCCGTGGACGATCCGCCGACTGGCCAGCCACGCGCTGAACAACCAGCTCCTCTGGGCCGGGCTCGTGACGGGAGAGGAAACCGTCTCCGTCGAGGACACCATGGGCGCCGTCGCCTACGACGGGGACCTGTCTACCTACGCCGACGAGGTGGCCGAGCGGAGCCTGGCGATGTGGGAGACCCCGGATGTGTTGACCGCCGTCCACGCCACGCCGTTCGGCGAGCTTCCCGGTTCGGTCGTCGTCAACTTCGCGACCATCGACGCAATGTGCCATGCGTGGGACCTGTCGATGAGCCTTGGGCGCCCGCTCGAGATTCCCTCGGAGTGGATTCCGGCGGTCGGCGGGGTCGTAGACGCGACCTGTACTGATGCCGTCAGGGACCTCGGCCTGATCAAGGACGTCGCCCCGATCGCGGATGACGCCAGTGCGACCGATCGCCTGATGGCTCAGGCGGGGCGGGTCCGTACCGACCCGTCGTCCCTATCGGACGCTGAGTAGCGCGGCTGCCCGCGGCCTTAACCAGGCACGACGCAAGGGACGTCGTAGTGGTCGTAACGCTGGCAGACAGTGACCGGGTTCTCGAGTAGTCCGATGGACGGCAGGGCCCGGCCCTGGAAGTCGTACAGCGTCAGGTTGTCGTTGGGGCTGCCGGCGCCGGGCTCCCAACCTACGCCGGGCACCCACTCGGGCTCCCAGTAGAACAAGCCGGCGCCGTGGCGGCCCGGTACTGCGGCGAGGATCGACAGCACGTCGTTCTCGAACGAGAGCTGCCCGCCCGGGCTGGCCGGGTAGCCCGCAGAGAGCTGGCTGGCCTGCCAGGCGAAGTTGCCGGTCGTGTCACCGTTGGCCAGCGTCCAGGCGTACTGCGTCTCGGCGACGACGATGTCCTTGCCGAACTGGACCGCCAGCTTGTCGACGTTGTTGCGCAGGTCGCTGAGCGTGCCGTGCCAGAACGGGTAGTACGACAACCCGATCACGTCGAAGGGCACGCCCCGAATGACGAGGTTGTGGAAGAACGGGTAGCTCTGGGCGTTGTCGCCGCCCTGGTCGAAGTGCAGCATCACCCGTAATGGATTGTGCGGCGGATTGGCGGCGCGGGCACCGGCGACGCCGGCCTTCAGCAGCGTCGCGAGGTTGTCCCAGCCGGTGTTGGCCGTCCAGTCGACCTGACCCGTCGGCCACAGCAGGCCGTTGCGGATCTCGTTGCCGATCGACACCATGCCCACCGGCGTGCCCTGCCGCGCGAACGCCGAGATCACGTCCCGGGTGTACTTCTGCACGGTGTTGGCGAGCGTGGCCAGGTCTTGGCCCTGCCACGCCGCCGGGGTGTCCTCGTGCTGCGGGTCGGCCCAGAAGTCCGAGTAGTGGATGTCGAGATAGACCCGCATGCCGGCCGCCTGGACCCGGCGGGCCAAGGCCAGATCCGTGGCGAGGTCGCTGTAGCCGGCCGGGGGATTCACCCACAGCCGCATCCGCACGTAGTTGCCGCCGTGCGCGCGCAGGATCTGCACCGGCGTCGCGGTTCGGCCCTGGTCGGTGAACCGTGTCCCGGCCGCGAGTTCCTGCGGCTCGAAGGACAGATCGGAGCCAAGCATCATCGTGTCGGTGTCGGCGTCGTGGCCGAACAACCGGAACTCGCCCACGCAGGCCGGCGTGCCGTCTCCGGTGGTCACGGTCAACTTGGCGTAGCGCGCGTGCTGGCCCCGCGGCAGGGCGACATAGGACGGCGTGTTGCCGTTGAGGACGATGTTCTGTGCCGCGGCGACCGGGTGCCAGGCGCCAGCCGCAGTGCCGAGCGCGATCGAAGCGGTGGACGGCGACGCGGTCGACGCAAGAGTGACGCCGGCCCCGCTCAAGGCGCGCACCGATCCCAGGTCCACGGTCAGGCTCCCGGTCCACTGGGTGGCGCACCAACTCGTGCCGGCATTGCCGTCGGTCGCCGAGGCGGCCGCGCCATCAGCTGCCGCAGAACTCGCCGTGGCACTCGCACCGAGCGCGACGTTGACGGCGGTCCCGGCCGCGGCGCGGGGCTGACCGCGGTGCCCGACGTTGGACGCGTGTGCAGACGCCGCCGCCGTGCCCGCGACCGCTGTGACCGCAGCCAGCGCAACGAGCGCCCGCCGGCCCAGCGCGCGCGGCCAGTCGGAGCGGCCATCGTTGGATCGCAAACCGGTCGACGTCGTCATCACGCACCCCCGAAGAGAGCGGCGCCGGCCACCGCGGCCGGGCAGCGGAACCGCGAGACCCGGTCCCGCCAAGAGAGTGCTACTTCGCTCGCAAGGCGTCAAGATACGGCGCAACCCGACAGCACAGTGTTGGAAATTGTTCGAGCTGCGCCCGAAACACCCATCCTGACGGCAGAACGGCAGGTTGCCCGATTCGTGCCACCCAAGTCTTGACGCGCCTCCCGACGGTGTTTGACGATAGCTAGCAAACGTTTTCTGACAAGGAGTGGAATATGCCGATCGAACCGACCCGCCGCGGGTTCCTGCGGACCGGCGCTGTCGTCGTCGGAGCATCGCTAGCGTCCGGACGCATCGCTCAAGCTGCCGCGGCAGATGGCACGAAGACGGGCGGCGCGGTCGAGCGAGCCGAGGCGAAGGCCTGGCACCAGGCCGAGCGCATCCGGCACCGGGTGCGGCCGCCGCGGTTCCGCAACCGCCGGTTCGTCATCACCGACTTCGGGGCCAAGGCCGACGGCACGACCATGTGCACCGACGCGATCCGGCGCGCGATCGCCGTCTGTCACGCCGAGGGCGGTGGCCATGTCGTCGTCCCCCCGGGCATCTTCCTCACCGGGGCAATCCATCTGCTCAGCAACGTCGACCTGCACCTTGAGCGTGGCGCCACGTTGCGGTTCAGCCAGGATCCGGCCGACTACCTGCCGGTTGTATTCACCCGCTGGCAGGGCATCGAGCTGATGAACTACTCGGCGTTCATCTACGCCTTCGAGCAGCACGACATCGGCATCACCGGCGAAGGCACGCTCGACGGGCAGGCCGACAACAGTCACTGGTGGCCCTGGAAGGGCAGCACCGCGTTCGGCTGGCAGCCGGGCATGCCCAATCAGAATGCCGACGACCAGCTTTCTCAGCAGATGGCCGACGACGGCGTCCCGGTCGAGCAGCGGGTGTTCGGGGCTGGGCACTACCTGCGGCCCAACTTCATCCAGCCGTACCGCTGCCGCAACGTGATCATCTCCGGGGTGACGATCTTGCGCTCCCCGATGTGGGAGATCCACCCGGTGCTGAGCCAGAACGTGACCGTTCAGGACGTGCAGGTCGATAGCCACGGCCCCAACAACGACGGCTGCGATCCGGAATGCTGCCGCGAGGTCGTGATCCAGGGCTGCGTCTTCAGCACCGGCGACGACTGCATCGCCATCAAGGCCGGCAAGAACGCCGACGGACGCCGGGTCAACGTGCCGTCCGAGGACATCGTCATCCGCGACTGCACGTTCGCCGACGGCCACGGCGGCGTCACGATCGGCAGCGAGATGACCGGCGGCGTGCGCAACGTCTTCGCCGAAGACCTGGAAATGAGCAGTCCCAACCTGCAGATAGCGCTGCGGCTGAAGACGAACTCGCTGCGCGGCGGCTTCATCGAGAACGTCCACATGCGCAACACGAATGTCGGGCAGGTGTCCCAGCAGGCGTTCCTGATCGACTTCTTCTACGAGGTCGGCGACAACTGGACGCAGTATCACTTCTATCCCGACGTCGCCGACATCACGATGCGTAACGTCACCGTCGGCACGGCGGCCCAGGCGTTCTACCTCGTCGGGTACCCCGTCGACCACATCCGCGACATCACGCTGATCGACTGCGACTTCAAGCAGGTGCCCGGCGGGTACACGGTCCAATACGTCGACGACCTCGTGCTGCGCAACGTCACCGTGAATGGCGCTCCGATCCAGGCGCCGGCTACAGCCGCCGTCGGTGGGTGAGGAATTGGAGCAATGCGCGGCGACGTGATCCGATGAGCAGGTGAGCGCAGAGCCACGTCAGGTCAAGCCGGCGACGACGATCCGCGAGGTCGCGCTCAGCGCCGGCGTCTCGACCGCCACCGTCTCTCGAGTGCTCAGCGGGCGGCGGTCGGTAGAGGACGCGATGACGGCTCGGGTGCGCGCGGCCGCCGCGGCGCTGGACTATCGTCCCAACCCGGCGGCACAACGGCTGCGGACCACGATCTCGACGGTCGGAGTCATCGTGCCCGACCTGGCCAACCCCTACTTCGCCGAGGTGCTCAAGGGCATCAGCGCAGCGGCCGAAGAACTCGGACAGCGCACGCTGGTTGCCGATTCGGGCGAGAACCAGGACGAGGAGGCCCGACTGGTTCGGGAGCTGTCCCGCTGGGCCACCGGGCTCATCGTGTGTTCGCCGCGCCTGCCCACTCGCCGGCTGGCGGAAGTGTCGGCCAATGTGCCCGCCCTCGTCAGCATCAATCGTCCGATCGAGGACCGAGCCGCGGTGATCGTCGACTTCGCCGCCGGCATCCGCGACATCTGTGAGCACCTGCGCGGGTTGGGCCACTCGCACCTCGTCTATCTGCAGGGTCCGCCACTCGCCTGGTCGGACGGGGTGCGCCGCCGCGCGCTACGGGCCCAAGCCGGCCGCGGCATGCGCGTGGACTTCCTGCCGTGCGGCGCCAGCATCACCGACGGCCACGCGGCGGCCGACGCGGCGTTCGCCACCGGAGCCACCGCCATCGTTGCCTTCAGCGACTACGTCGCGCTCGGGGTCTTGCTCCGGGCGGCCGAAGTCGGGGTACGGGTGCCCGCGGATGTGTCGCTGACCGGCTTCGACGACATCCCGATGAGTCGGATCTCCGGGCCGGGACTGACGACGGCAACGGTGAGCAAGACCGACCTCGGTCGGCGGGCCCACGCGTTGCTCGACTCTCCCGACGAGCGGCGCAGCCAACGCCTGCGTCCCGGCCTCATCGTGCGGGGCTCGACCGGGCCGCCGGGAGCCTCCGGCCGGGCGTAGCCGGCAAGGTTCGCATTCGAGCTTCGGCGGCACCGCAGCCGAGTAGGGTTCCGGTGAGCCAGACGGTCGAAAAGGCGGCGACAGGGGTCAGCACATGAGCGAGTCTCGCGGGGCTCGACCGGCCACCGACTACGCCATCCTCTTGGTCGAGGACGATCACGGCGATGCCGTCCTGGTGCAGGCCAATCTTGAGCAGGCGGGGATCGCGCCGCACTTCGTCACGTGGACCCGCACATTGGCTGCCGCGTGCGAAGCCCTGAACGAGCAAACCATGTGCGTGCTGCTCGACCTCGGCCTGCCCGACGCCGACGGGCTGAGCGCGCTGTCGACGATGGTCGAGGCCTCACCCGACACGCCGGTCATCGTGCTCACCGGGCGCCACGATCCGAGCGGGGTTGACGCCGTGGCCGTAGGCGCTCAGGACTACCTGGTCAAGGACGACATCACCCCCGATCTGCTCGTGCGCTCCATCCGCTACGCCGTCGAACGCAAACGAGCGCAGCGCACCAGCCAGCAGTTGCGCGACGCCCGCCTCAGCTCGGCCGAGCAGGCCCGCCTCGAGCGCGGGCTGCTGCCCACGCCGTTGCTGCGCACCGACACCGTCGCCTGCTTCACCTACTACCAGCCGGGCCGCGACCTGGCCGTGCTCGGCGGCGACTTCTTCGACGTGATCGAGACGCGCGACGGCTTGATCCGGGCCGTCATCGGTGACGTGATGGGCCACGGCCCGGACGAGGCTGCTCTGGGCGTCCACCTGCGCGTCGCCTGGCGCACGCTTGTCCTGGCCGGCACCGTCGACAGCCAGATCCTGCCTACCCTCGCGACGCTGCTGAAGGCCGAGAGTGAGGGGAGCCCCGGCTTCGTCACCGCGTGCGACCTGACCATCGACCTCGAGAACGCCACGCTGTCGATGCGCGTGGCCGGCCACCCTGCACCGCTGCGGTGTGCGCACGGCAAGACGATGTACCTCGACGTCGATGTCGGCCCGCCGCTCGGCATCGAAACGCCCGGCGCAGACCCGGTCGGTGCGCCGGCCGCGGACTGGCCTGAGACGCGAGCAGCGCTGGATCCGGGGTCGTCGTTGATCCTCTACACCGACGGATTGCTGGACGCCTACGCCAAACTCGTCGGCGATCGAGACCTCGGTATCGGCCAGCTCGTCGACGCCGTGACGTCCTGTGCGGCCGAAGGTGGCGGCCCGGAATCGTGGATCCCCACTATCGTCGCCAAGGCGCCGAACCAGTCCGTCGACGACACTGCGGTCGTGGTCCTCACGACTCGCCCGAGCCCGGAGCGATGAGCCCGGCGCAGCTACGCACGCTTCCGGCGGTGCGCGGCTGGAGCCTGCGGCGGCGGGTGGCCGCGGCATTCACCTTGTTGGCCTTGCTGTTGGTGCTCCTGACGGCCATCACGACGATCTCGCTGGTCTACTTCGCCCGCCGCGGTCAAGAGGTCATCGACCGCTGGGTGCCGGCCCAGTCGACGAGCCAGGACCTGCTCGCCGACTTGGTGAATCAGGAGACCGGGATCCGCGGCTATGTCCTCAGCGGCCGCGAGGAGTCCCTGCAGCCGTACCAGCAGTACCGCCGCAATGAGACGGCTGACACGCGGCACCTCCGCTACGACCTGCACGCCCATTCGCGGCCCTTGGGTCAACTGGCCGACTTCGAACGGGCAGCCGACGAATGGCGCGCCCGCACCGCCGAACCCCTCATCGCGCTCGTGCGATCCAAGGATCCGCGTGCCATCAGCGCGGTCGACAGCCAGGACGGCAAGGCCCGCTTCGACCGCATCCGGGCCCGGGCCGCCACGCTGAACGCGTCCGTCCGTGCCCTGAGCGTCGGCGCACAGGAGGCTCGCGAGCACGCCAAGGTACTGGCGTTCGTCGCGCTTTCCATCGCGGCGGTGCTCATCGGTGCGGCCGGGTACCTGCTGTGGCGCGGGCTGCACCGGTGGGTGCTGGGTCCGGTCGACCGGCTGGCCACGCAGACCCGCGAGCTGGCCGACGGTGATTTGCGCCGGCCGGTCGCGGCCTCCGGGCCGCCGGAGTTCGTGCACCTCGCACAAGACGTCGAATCCCTGCGCCATCGCGTCGCCGAGGAACTCGAACGGGCCGAGACGGCGGCGCAGGACCTGATCGCCCGCAGCGCGGAGCTGAGCCGGTCCAACGACGACCTGGAGCAGTTCGCGTACGTGGCCTCCCACGACCTGTCCGAACCGCTGCGCAAGGTCTCCAACTTCTGTCAACTGCTCGAGCGGCAGTACGGCCCGCAACTAGACGACAAGGCCCGGCAGTACATCGACTTCGCAGTCGACGGCGCGAAGCGGATGCAGGCCCTCATCAACGACCTGCTCGCCTTCTCACGAGTGGGGCGCACGACCGAAGGATTCGTCGCGGTCGATCTGAATTCGGTGATGGAAAGCGTCACGGCAGAGCTGCGCGACGAGATCGCGGCCGCTGGTGCGGTCATCAGGTACGCGGACCTGCCGACGGTCCGAGGCGCTCCCGCCCTGCTCGCCGCGCTGCTGGCCAACCTCGTCGGCAACGCCGTGAAGTACCGCGGCGCGGCGCCGCCCCAGGTGGTGGTCTCGGCCGAACCTGCGGACGAGGGTTGGTTGTTCGCGGTCGCCGACAACGGCATCGGCATCGCGCCCCAGTACGCCGAACGGATCTTCGCCATATTCCAGCGGCTGCACCTGCGCGACGAGTATGGGGGCACCGGCATCGGTTTGGCGCTGTGTCGCAAGATCGTCGAGTACCACGGCGGCCGGATCTGGCTCGATTCCGACTCCGGCGCCGCAGGTGCTACGTTCCGTTTCACACTCCCGGAAGAGGCCCAGACGTGACCGCTGCCCGGCCCGACGAGCTCTCGCTCGGCGTCCTGCTCGTCGAGGACGATCCGGGGGACGTCCTGATCGCCCAGGAAGCGCTGCGCGCCGGGCGGTTGACCACCCATCTCGACGTGGTCAGCGACGGTGTCGAGGCGATGGCCTACCTGCGCAAGACCGACGGCTACGCCGACGCTCACCGCCCCGACCTGATCCTGCTCGACCTGAACCTGCCGCGGATGTCAGGGCATGAGGTGCTGGCTGAGCTGAAGTCCGACGAGTCGCTGCGGCGGATCCCGGTGGTTGTGCTCACCACGTCGATGGCCGTCGAGGACATCACCAAGAGCTACGACCTGCATGCCAACATCTACGTCACCAAGCCGGTCGATTTCGACGACTTCGCGGCCGTCGTGAAGCAGATCGACGAATTCTTCACCTCAGTCGCTCAGCTGCCCCCCGACTGACGCCGCTGGCGCCTCGGCGGCACCGTTTGAAGTTTCACCGATCGGGGAACAGTCGTCCCATGACTGGACGGATCGGGGCTATGGCGATGGACGGGACGCCGATTTCGGCGACCGACGTGGCCCGCATGGAAGCCGATGAGGAACTGCATTCCGATTGGCAGCGCAAGGCAGTGCGGGTCGTCGCCGCCAGCTCTCATGACGTCGATGACTGTCGGCTACTGCTCGCGATCCTCGGTCTGGACGCCGGCGTGATTGCCGACGCCCGACGTGCTGCCGCCCGCGAAGCCGCCGGAGCCGAGCCGGCGCCGGTCGCACCTGACGAGGCCGCACCCGAATCACCGCCCGAACCAAGGGCGAAGGGCAGCAAACGCAGCACCGAGGCCGCCTGAGCGGTAGCCGGGTTCAACTATTGCGGTATTCGTGAGCCAGCAGGACACCGAGGAACGCCTGCAACGACTGTTCGTCCCGCTCCAGCAACGGGTTCGGCCGTCGCCGGGCCGCCTTCAGGTAGTCGCCGAACGTGCCCGCCGTGAACGTCTGTAGCAGATGCGGATGGATGTAGTGGTCTCGCGCCACCGCCCGGGTGTTGCGCAGTTCTGTCGCCGCCAGATCGGTCGCGGCGACGACCGCCGCGTCCGGCTCCTGGTCACGGTGGTCGCGTAGATAGTTGAACGCGATGCGGGTGCCCCGCCAGGTCCGGAAATCCTTCGCCGTGATGTGCTCGCCAGTCAGCTCGTGCAGCCGCTCGTTGACCTCGGCGGCGTCGATCGGTTTGCCGTCGACGGTGAACAGCCGCCGGCGCCGCTGCTCGACCAACTGCCGCACAACACTGGCCACTTGGGGATCGCGCAGTTCGATGCGGGCGCGCTTGCCCGACTTGGCCGGAAAGTCGAACTCGACCCGGCTACCGCGCACCACGGCGTGCCGTCGGGTCAGGGTGGACAGGCCGAAGCTCTCGTTCTCCTCAGCGTAGATCTCGCTGCCGATCCGGATACCCGATGAGTCGACGATGCGGATCATGGCGGCGAGCACGCGGTCGCGATCGAAGGACCGGCGACGCAGCTGGGTGCTCACATGGGTGCGGATCTTCGGCAGCTGATCGGCGACGACGATCAGTCGGTAAGAGTTCAGCAAGTCGCGCAGCGCACGCCATTTCGGGTGGTACAGGTACTGCTTGCGGCCGCGGTCGTCCTCCCCGGTCGCGAGGATGTGCCCGTCCGGCGAGGGGCAGATCCATACGTTGCGCCAGGCCGGGGGAATCGCCATTTCGGTAATGCGTTGCCGCACGTCAGCTGCGTCGATGCTGCGTCCGTCGATCGCGCGATAGCTGAACCCACGCCCGCGCCGCACTCGGGCAATGCCCGGCTCGTCCGTTGCCACGTACACCAAGCCGGCCGACTCGGCGCACCGCTGGGTGTCCTCGTACAGCTCGCTGATCGCAGCAATGGTCGCTTTGTCAGGGTTGGCCACCGGTACCTGTTCCTCTCGTCCCCGGGCAGCATGCCCGTACGGGCGCCGTCCTACCCGCCGGGTTGCGCTCCGACACCGGCTGCTCGCGGCTGCCGTACCGTCGCGACGTGTCGGTGCAGCGCAAGTCGGTCGTCGCCGCCGGGCATCGGCTCAGTTACCAGGAGGCCGGACCTGCGGACGGTCCGGTCGTCGTGCTCATCCACGGACTGGCGTCCGACAGCGACACGTGGGACCGCGCGATCGAACCCCTGGCCGCGCGCGGAGTGCGGGTGCTTGCCCTCGACCTGCTCGGCCACGGGCAGTCCGACCACCCTCCGGGGCGCTACCTGCTCGACGATTTCGCCGCCTCACTGGAAGGGTTCTTCGTGGCGGTTGGTATCGAGCGCGCCGCGGTGGGCGGCCACTCGCTCGGCGGCGCGATCGCCGTGCACTTCGGTTACCACCATCCGCAGCGGGTTGAGCGCTTGATCCTCGTGTCAGCCGGTGGGCTGGGGCGCGAAGTGCATCCGGTGCTCAGGGCGGCGGCCCTGCCCGGAGCACCGCTGGTGCTGGGCGCGGTGTTGCGCCCTCGGCTGATCCGGGTCTACGGCCGACCAGAACTGCACCGGGCGCTGCGGCTGACGCCGGACAACGTGGCCAACCTGCGCCGCACCCGTCGAGCGTTGGACAGTGCGGACGGGCGAGCGGCCTTCTTCGCTGCCTTGCGTGGGGTGATCGCGCCGTCGGGGCAGCGGGGGTCGTTCATCGAGATGCAGTATCTGGCCGAGCACGTGCCGACGCTGCTGGTGTGGTCGGAGGGTGACGGAGTGATCCCGATCGCGCACGCGCATGCGGCTCGGGCGCACCTGCCCGGCAGCCGCCTGGAGGTGTACCCCGGACGCGGTCACGAACCCCATCGGCGCAACGCCGAACGGTTCGCGGCCGCGGTGGCCGAATTCGTTCTCGACCTTGATTCCGGCATGTGAGATTTCAGTCCTGCTTACTGAGACGTCGGGCTAGGCTGGCACCTGTGGCGAACGGGCGGCGGCGGTGGGTCATCCTCGCGACCGGCACGCTGGCCCAGGCCGCGACGTGCAGCTTTCTCTACGGCATCCCGATGCTGATCCCGGCGCTGCGCAGTGACGACCACTTGAGCCTGCTCGGCGCGAGCGTCATCGTCTCGGCGCCCATGGTCGGACTGTTGCTCACCTTGATCGCATGGGGCGCCGCCGCCGATCGGCACGGCGAACGGATCGTCATCTCATCCGGCGTCGGTGCGGCTGCGCTCCTGCTCGGTGTCGCTGCCGCAGCGCACGGTGCGTTCGCGCTGGCCCTGCTGCTTGTGCTGGCCGGCGCCGCGGGGGCCTCGGTCAACGCGGCCAGTGGCCGGATGGTGATGGGCTGGTTCCCCGTGACCGAGCGCGGGCTGGCGATGGGCATCCGGCAGACCGCGCAGCCGCTGGGAGTCGCGATCGCGGCGCTCGCCCTGCCGCCGCTGGGCCGCGCACATGGCGCGCACACCGCGCTGCTGTTCCCGGCGGCATTGTGCGCGACGGCTGCGGCCGCCGTCCTCGTGCTCGCCGCCGACCCGGTGCGGCCAACTCGGGATCCGGAGAGGCCGCGCGCGGCCTCGCCGTATCGAGGCTCTTGGCAGCTGGGGCGCATCCACCTCGCGAGTTCCCTGCTCGTGCTGCCGCAGTTCGCAGTGGCCACGTTCACACTCGTCTACCTCGTCGGCGAGCGGCACTGGGATGTGGCTGCGGCTGGTCGGCTCGTGTTCGGGTTTCAGCTTGCTGGTGCAGCCGGCCGTATTGCCAGTGGGATTTGGTCAGATCACGTCGGCAGCCGGCTGACCCCGATGCGCCAGCTCGCGGTACTCAGCGCGGCGCTCATGGGGTTGCTGGCGCTCGGCGCGGCGTTGCACGCGGTGTGGATCATCGCCGGTTTCGCGCTGGGGGCGGTGATCACCGTCGCCGACAACGGCCTGGGCTACACCGCTGTCGCCGAGCTGGCCGGCACCGAGTGGTCGGGACGCGCGCTCGGCGTGCAGAACACGCTGCAGAACGTCGCTGCCATCGTGGCCGCGCCGATGCTGGCCGGGATCATCGGCGACTCGCGGTACGGGCTCGGCTTCGCCGTAGTGGCGGTGTTCCCGTTGCTCGCGGTCCCGCTCACACCCGTAGGCGCAGAGCGGGGCCGCGAGAAAGTTGGCGGAGGATAGGGGATTTGAACCCCTGAGGGATTGCTCCCAACCCGCTTTCCAAGCGAGCGCCATAGGCCACTAGGCGAATCCTCCGCCGACGAGGATACGGGCAGCGACGCGCGCAGCCGACCACGCCCTCCCGTAGACTTGGCCGTCGACCCCCCGTGCGGCGCTCACCCTACGAACCTCCCCAGGGCCGGAAGGCAGCAAGGATAAGCAGGCTCTGGCGGGTGCGCGGGGGGTCCTCCTTTTGCCGAGCGGCAAACAAGATCACGACGACCGGGCCTAGGGTCGCCGGGTGTCGGTGTCGATCGTTAGGGTCAACTAGTGACCGAGAACTTGGGCGGAAATCTTGCGTTGTATCGCAAGTACCGGTCCGCGACGTTCGCCGAGGTCATCGGCCAGGAGCACGTCACCGAACCGCTGCAACACGCGCTCGCGAACGGGCGCATCAACCATGCCTATCTGTTCAGCGGGCCACGAGGCTGCGGTAAGACCTCCAGCGCCCGGATCCTGGCCCGGTCGCTGAACTGCCTCCAGGGCCCCACGCCGGATCCGTGCGGCGTCTGCGACTCCTGCATCGAGCTGGCGCCCAACGGCCCGGGCTCGATCGACGTCATCGAGATCGACGCGGCCAGCCACGGTGGGGTCGACGACGCTCGCGACCTGCGCGAGCGCGCGTTCTTCGCCCCGGTGCGCGACCGCTACAAGGTCTACATCATCGACGAGGCGCACATGGTCACGACGCAGGGCTTCAACGCCCTGCTCAAGTTGGTCGAGGAACCGCCGGACTTCCTCGTGTTCGTCTTCGCCACGACCGAGCCCGACAAGGTGCTGACGACGATCCGCTCCCGCACCCACCATTACCCGTTCCGGTTGATCCCGCCGGGCGTGATGCGGGTCCACCTCGAGGCCATCTGCGCGGCCGAAGGCATGACCGTCGAGCCCGCGGTCTTGCCACTGGTGGTGCGCGCGGGCGGCGGCTCGGCGCGTGACTCGCTGTCCATCCTCGACCAGTTGCTCGCCGGCGCGGGACCCGACGGCGTCACCTATGCCCGCGCCGTCGCCCTGCTCGGTGTCACCGACGGTGCGCTCATCGACGACATGGTCGACGCGCTGGCCGCCGGCGATGCCGCGGCGGTGTACGGGACGATCGACCGCGTGGTCGAGGCCGGCCACGACCCGCGGCGCTTCGCGGCCGACCTGCTCGATCGGTTCCGCGACCTGATCCTGCTCGACGCCGTGCCCGACGCGGCCACCCGTGGGCTCATCGACGCGCCCCAGGACGCCGTCACCCACATGAGCGAGCAGGCGTTGCGCTTGGGTGGGGCGACGGTGGCGCGCTACGCCGAGATCGTGCACACCGCGCTCATCGAGATGCGTGGGACGACGTCGCCGCGCTTGGTGCTCGAACTGCTGTGTGCGCGTATGCAGCTGCCCGATGCGGCGACGGACTCGGCGGCACTGCTGCAGCGTCTGGAGCGGCTTGAACGGCGCTACTCCGCGTCCTCGATGGGCGACGCCGCTGCGGTTGCCGTATCGCCGGCGGCGAGCGCGCCGGTTGCGGCGAGCGCGCCGGCCGAGCAGCTGGCCGTGCCCGAAGCGGCTCTGCCGTCTGCGCCGCCAGCAGCGCCCACAGCCGCGCCGACCCGCGAGCCCTGGCCGACGGCGCCGGCGGCTGCGGATGCGGCGGTCGCTGTGCCGGCGAAAAGCGCGGCTCCGCCCGTCGAGCCGCAGGCGCCGCCGGCCGCGCCCGCCCGCAGTGGTCGGGCGAAGGCGACCCCGGCTCCGTCGGTCGCGGAGCCCGCACCTGCCGTTGCGGCGCCGGAGGCCGTGGCGCCGGCGACGGGCCAGCCGGGCGAGCTGGATGCGGCCGCGCTGCGCCGGCTCTGGCCCGAGGTGCTCGACGTGGTCAAGCAGTCCAGCCGACGCACGCGGGCATTGCTCGACAACGCCCAGGTGATCGCGGCGGCCGGCGACCTGATCACCCTGTCCGCGCCGGCCGCGCTGGCCAAGATGCTGTCGGAAGAGAGCAACACGTCGATGTTGCGCACGGCGCTGACGAAGGTCGTGGGTGGCACGTGGCGGGTCACCGTCGACGGCTCCGGTGCGATGGGCGGCCAGCCAGCCACCCCCGTCGCCGCTGGTCCGCCCGCGCACCAGCCCGAGCCGGATCCGCGTGACGAGACCGACCCCCGCGAGGCCGCGAGCGCGGCCGCCGTCCCCGCCGATCCCGAGACCGAGGCGCTGCGGCTGTTGCAGGACCAGCTGGGTGCCCGGCCGGTCGACGAATCCTGACCCCTTTTCGTTGATCAACTCGCGTTAGCTGCGCGCTTTCGCGGCCAACCGCTCACTGGACGTGAGTTGATCAACGACGTTCCAGCCCGCCGCCGCCCCTGCCGTCCCGTTCGTTGATCAACCGGCGGTTCGAGCCCGTCGCCGTCCCGTTCGTTGATCAACTCGCGTTAGGTGCGCGGTTTCGCCGAAAACCGCTCACCAGGCGCGAGTTGATCAACGTGGGCGAACGACGTGGCAGCTGCGGCCTCGACCGAGGCGCTCGCCAGCGCGGCGCGCCGGGTCGTTCGGCGAAGTCCGCCGTCAACGTCCCCCGAGGTAGTGCAGAATGCCGGCCGCTACCGCCGCTGCGATTCGTTGCCGGCCCGCGGCTGAGCTCTGCAGTGCGGCGTCGCCGGCATTGCGCATGTTGCCGAGCTCGAGAAAGCTCGCCGGTACCGTCGCCAGGTTCAGCCCGGCCAGGTCGGCTCGCGGGAAGTAGCCGTTCGCGCCGAGGTACGTCGACGTGGTCAGCCCCGAACCGCGCAGCAGCGCGTCGTGGACGGCAACCGTGAGCTGATGCGATCGGGCGGCGACGGCCGCGCCAGCAGGCGGTTGGCTGTCCTCGCAGACGTGAAAGCCGTGTCCGCCAGCGCCGGCACCGTCGGCGTGGATTGAGACGACGGCGGCCACCCCCGGCTCGTTGCCGATCGCCGCCCGCGCGTCGACGCACGGCCCTACGCCGTTATCGTCCGGCCGAGTCAGGATCACGCGCACGCCATGCGCCTGCAACAGTGCCCGGACCCGCAGGGTCACGTCCCAGTTGAAGGCGTGCTCCGGGTAGCCGGCGTCGGTGTTGGTCCCGGTCGTGTCGCAGGCCTTGCGGTGGCCGGCCCGGTCGGCGGGCACCAGCCGGTTGATCTCGGCCGGATGCGCGCCGTTGCCCCCGTTGTGCCCGGGATTGAGGGCGATCAGTGGTCCGGACCCGGGCGGGAAGGACACCCTGGGTACGGCCGGACGCGCCGTCGTCGGCCGAGTAGCCGGCGCATGCGACGTCCGCGGCGCCCGCACAGTCGGGGAAGTGGACGGACTGGACGCAGTGGATGTACTGGACGCGGGCGCAGGCACAGGCACCGCGGAGCTACGGACCGCCGAACCCCGGCCGCCCTGCGTCGACGTGCAGCCGGCGAGCAGCGCGCCGACTGCGACCAGGACGACGATGCCGCGCATGCCGTCACCCTCGCACATCCGCCCCACCGGCCGAGTGACGTACTCCCATGATCAGAGACGGCAATAATCGCCGTCTCTGATCATGGGAATACGTCACCCAACGGAAAGGGGGACCGGCGGCGGTTACCCTGAAGGCCCGAGGCAGGTGAGGAGCACGGCGTGAGTTCGCAGGGCGGATTCGGCGGTCAGCCGAACATGCAGCAGCTGATGAAGCAGGCCCAGAAGATGCAGCAACAGCTCGCGGCTGCCCAGGAGGAGCTCACCCAGACCGAAGTCACCGGTCACGCGGGCGGTGGGCTGGTCACCGCCACCATGCGCGGATCGGGCGAGCTCATGGCCGTCACCATCGACCCCCAGGCCGTCGACCCCGACGACGTCGAGACTCTGCAGGACCTGGTCGTGGCGGCCGTCCGCGATGCCGGACGGCTGGTCGGCGAGATCGCCAGCGAGAAGATGGGCCCGCTCGCGGGTGGCGCAGGGCTCGGCGGCCTCGGCCTGCCCGGCCTGTGAGCCGAACCGCGCGGGTAGTCCGCCGATGATGTACGAAGGCGCGGTCCAGGACCTCATCGACGAGCTGGGTCGACTGCCCGGCGTCGGGCCCAAGAGCGCGCAGCGCATCGCGTTCCACCTGCTCGCGTCGGAATCCGACGACGTCGAGCGGCTGGCCAGCACGTTGGTTCGGGTCAAGAACGACGTCAAGTTCTGCACGATCTGCGGCAACGTCTCCGAGTCCGAGCAGTGCCGCATCTGCACCGACGACCGCCGCGACCCCACCGTCATCTGCGTCGTCGAGGAACCCAAGGACGTCCTGGCCGTCGAGCGCACCCGCGAGTTCCGCGGTCGCTACCACGTGCTGGGCGGCGCGATCAGCCCGATCGATGGAGTCGGCCCCGACGACCTGCGCATTCGCGAACTGCTGGCCCGGCTGCGCGACGGTGTGGTCACCGAACTGATCCTCGCCACCGACCCGAACCTCGAGGGCGAAGCAACGGCCACCTACCTGGCTCGGCTGATCTCTCCGATGGAGCTGACGGTCAGCCGACTGGCGAGCGGGTTGCCCGTCGGCGGCGACCTCGAATACGCCGACGAGGTAACCCTCGGCCGGGCCTTCTCGGGCCGCCGCCGGGTGGACTGAACCGCAATGCTCGACCGTGGGGTGGGCCGCCACCGCGGGCTGTTCTGGGTTGCCGTGCTCGCCGCGCTGGTCGCCTTCGTCGGCGGCGGCGCCTTCGCCTACGTGACCTACGCTGCCACAGCCGGCCCGGACGGCGCGGTCAAGGGCTACTTCGCTGCGCTCGCCCGAGGCAATGCACCCGCCGCGCTCGGCTTCGGAGATCTGCCCGCCGGACCGCACGAACTGCTCACGTCCACCGTGCTGCGCGCGCAACGCAAGATCGCGCCGATTCGACACGTGCGGATCGCCGGGACGCAGCGCTCCGGGGACACCGCCAAAGTCACCGTGGCGTATGACCTCGACTTCGCCGATAGCACGCAGCACGTCTCCGACGACATTGCGGTGCGACGGCACAAGGGTTCGTGGCGACTGGAGCGGACGGCAGCCACCACCGAACTGCAACTGCAGCAGGCCAGCGACCGGGCCACCGTCCTCGGCGGCGCCGTGCCCGAAGGCACCGTGCTCGTGTTCCCCGGCGCGCTCCCGATCACATTCGACACGCCGTACCTACGGCTGGCCCCGACCACGCGCAGCGTCGACCTCGATGCGCACGACACCATGGACCTGTCCGTGCAGGTCACGGCCGAAGGACGCCGAGCCACTGAGGCGGCGGTCGTGGCGGCGCTGCGCAACTGTCTGTCCGGCGGCGCGCGGGCCGACCCACGCTGCCCCGTGCCATCGAGCCGGGCCGTTCCTGGCACGGTGCGGGCGAGCGTGCGCGCGGCGGACGTGCGCCAGGTCGCCTCGGTCAAGCTGGCCGCCACCTCGCGCGGACTCATCACGATCAGCGGGCAGCTGAGCATTCGCGCCCACTACACCGCGCTCGACTTCGAGAACCAGCCGATCGCTCGGACGGGCGTGGTGACGCTGCCACTTCGGGCCACCGCGTACGCGACGGCCCCCACCACCGTCACCTGGACGGAGGACGACCGGTGACGGCGGCCCGGCCCGGGCGGCTGCGGATCGCGGCCCTGGTCACCGCCGGGCTCCTCGTCGCCACGGCCGCGCCGGCTGCGCACGGCGCACCGGGTCCGGCCAACGCTCCGGAGTACTGGTTCGACAACTGGCACGTCACCGACCTGTGGCACGGCGGCGCACGCGGCCAGGGCATCACGATCGCCGAGATCGACACCGGTGTGAACGCCAGCCTGCCCGAGTTGGCCGGGCGGGTGCTACCGGGTCGGGACTTCGGCGCGGGCGGCGACGGTCGGATCGACCGCGACGTGAAGGATTTCGGCCACGGCACCGCGATGGCCTCCATCATGGTCGGCCGGCCGGGTCTGCTGGGCATCACCGGACTGGCGCCGGACGCCAAGGTCTTGTCGGTCGCGCTGCCGCTGGCCGGCACCACCGATGCGAACCCCGACGATCATCTGGCCGAGGCAATCCGCTGGGCGGTCGACCACGGCGGCAAGGTCATCAGCATGTCGCTGGGTGGAGCGCGCGATCCGTCCACCGACAAGGTGCCCTGCCCGGCCGCGGAACAGTCGGCGATCTATTACGCGCTCAGTCGCGGTGCCGTGCTGCTGGCGGCGGCCGGGAACAACGGGCTGAGCACGAACGCCGTCGAGGAACCCGGTGTCTGCCTCGGCGTCGTCGCGGTCGGAGCCGTCGATCAGGGCGGCTCCGTCGCGGCCTTCTCCTCGCGCCACCGGTACGTAACGCTCGGCGCGCCCGGCGTCGCCGTTGCCTCGTTGAGCCGCACCAGGGGCTCGGCCTACGCCGGCGACGGCACGAGCCAGGCCACCGCGATCGCATCTGCGGCCATCGCCCTGGTGTGGTCGAAGTACCCGCGACTGACCGGCAGCCAAGTCGTGGCCCGAGTGCTCGCGACTCTCGATCAACACCATGCCCGACGCGACACTGGCGTCGGGTACGGCCTCTTGGACGCCTACCGCGCGGTCACCGAGGCCGTCCCAGCCAGCGCGCCGGATCCGGTCGCGGCCGCGGCCGAACCGTTCCGCGCCCGCGAGCAGGCGCTGCGGGGGGCAAGCGTTGCGCCTCCGGCCCCAGCCGCCGTCCCGCGCCAATCACTCGGCCGGTTCTCGATCGGCAAGGCACCGCGGTTGTTCGTGCCGCGAGTACTGACCGGGATCGCGATCGCCGCGGCCGGCCTGGTCGCTCTGATCGCACTGGCCGTGGCCGCCGGGTTGCGTCGGCGCCGCCGCCCCGGCTCCATGCTGCCGGCGGCCGAGCCGGTCGCGGCCGGGCGCGAGGCGCTGCCACCCGCGCCCGACGGGGATGCACTGGTCTGGCGCGACCTCAGCGCCCCCCCGAAGCCAAGACCCAACCCGGGACCGTCGCCCCACTGACTGGCGACGATCCCGGCAGCCGGCTACTTCCGCGGTGCGAGCACTTCGTTGGGGTCGTCGAGGACGACCGTGCCCGCGATGTGGTCATGGATCGCCTTGTGGTCCTTGGACGAGATCATCATGATGAACGAGATCAACTCGGTGACGAAAGACAGGATTCCCTCGACGATTCCACCGATGATCTGGCGCAGCGCCATGATGCCGAACCCGGCAACTCGGCCTTCGGTTGGCCGATAGACGCGCATCTTGAGCACCTGCTTCGCCGGTGATTGGCCCTTGGTCCAGGCGATCAACATCCAGACGAGGTAGCCGATCACGAGCGTGACGACGAAGAGCACAAGTTCGAGCAGGTAGGCGCCGATGCGCTTGCCCGGGCTGGCGAGAGTCGTTCCGTTGGGCAGATTCAAGCCGCTCCGCTGGTCGAAGTACGTTCCTGGCGGCCCGTATCCCTGCGGAGCCGCACCGTAGCCCTGCGGCGGCGGCGGCGGGGCGGCGGCGTAGCCCTGCGGCGCCGGTGGGGCATAGCCACCTTCCGGCGGCGGGGGCGGGTAGCTTTCACCCTGCGGCGGCGGGGAGGAGTAGCCGCCCTGCGGCGGCCCCGCCGGTTCGCCGCTCGCGGGCGGCGGCTGCTTCTGGAACGGGTCGTCCGGCTGGGTCATCCTGCCCTCCTGGGGCGTTCATGATCGTCGACGGTGTCGTCGCAGATCGTGACAGCTTTGGTCCCGCGGCGGCATGAGGCTGGCCGAATGGCTGTCTCCCGGGCGTCGCTCAGCGGTCGCGGGCGGCCCGGTTCAATGCGCTGATCACGCCGCGCAGTGATGCCTGCACGATCGACTCACTGACTCCGACACCCCACAGCACGCGGTCGCCGACTTCGATCTCGAGGTAGGCGGCAGCTTCGGCATCGCGGCCGGCGGTGAGGGCGTGCTCGGCGTAGTCCAGCACCCGCACGTGCAGCCCACCCAGCCCGAGGTCGACCGCTGACAGCGCCTCGCAGAACGATGCGATCGGGCCGTTGCCGACGCCGTTGAGCGTGTGCTCCGTGCCGAACGCGCGCACGGTCGTCGACACCCGCTCGATGCCTTCGTCGCTGGTCGAGCTGAACTTCACGAGTTCGAAGGCGCCCGGCGCGAGGTATTCGGATTCGAAGATCTGCCACATCAGCGCGGCGTCGACCTCGCCGCCTTCGCCGTCGGTGTGCTGCTGGATGACATGGCTGAACTCGATCTGCAGTCGGCGGGGGAGATCGAGATGGTGGTCGCTCTTCATGATGTAGGCGACGCCGCCCTTGCCGGACTGCGAGTTCACCCGGATGACCGCCTCGTAGGAGCGGCCGACATCCTTCGGGTCGATCGGCAGGTACGGGAGCTGCCACGGCATCGCACCCATTGGTTGGCCGGCATCGGCGGCGGCGCGCTCCAGATCGTCGAAGCCCTTCTTGATCGCGTCCTGATGCGACCCGCTGAACGACGTGTAGACCAGGTCGCCGGCGTACGGATGCCGCTCGTGGACGTTGATGCGGTTGCAGTACTCGGCGGTGCGACGGATCTCGTCGATGTCACTGAAGTCGATCATGGGGTCGATGCCCTGGCTGTACAGGTTCAGCCCCAGGGTCACGAGGTCGACGTTGCCGGAACGCTCCCCATTGCCGAACAGGCAGCCCTCGATGCGCTGCGCGCCGGCCAGCACCGCGAGTTCGGCGTCGGCCGTGGCCGTCCCGCGGTCGTTGTGGGTGTGCACGGACAGGCAGATGTGCTCGCGCCGCGAGAAGTGCCGCGACATCCATTCGATCTGGTCGGCGTAGACATTCGGGGTCGACCGTTCGACCGTGCACGGCAGGTTCAGCACGATCTCGCGGTCCGGGCCCGGTTGCCACACGTCCATGACGCCTTCGCAGATCTCCAGGCTGAAGTCGAGCTCGGTGTCCATGAAGATCTCGGGGGAGTACTCGAGCCCGAACTCGGTACCCGGGAGATAAATGTCGGCGTACTTCATGATCGCCTGAATGCCGTCGACGGCGACCGCGCGGCACTGGGCCCGGCCGTCGCCCGGCCAGCCGAAGACGACGCGGCGGAACACCGGGGCGGCGGCGTTGTACATGTGGACGGTTGCTTGATCGGCACCGACGAGTGACGTGACCGTGCGCTCGATGAGTTCTTCCCGGGCCTGGGTCAGCACCGAGATGCGGACGTCGTCGGGGATCCGGTCGCCCTCGATCAGGCTGCGGATGAAGTCGAAATCGGTCTGGCTGGCGGCTGGGAAGCCGACTTCGATCTCCTTGTAACCCATCCGCACCAGCAGGTCGAACATGGCGTGCTTGCGGGCGGCGTTCATGGGATCGATCAGGGCCTGGTTGCCGTCGCGCAGGTCGGTGGACAGCCAGCGCGGCGCCGCGGTGATCGTGCGGGTGGGCCATTGGCGATCAGGCAGGTCGACGGGCGGAAAGGGCCGGTAGCGGTGACAGGGCATACCGCTGGGGCGTTGCGTGAACGACGATGTCATGACGGGCTGCTCCAAGAAGGAAAGGTGGAGCGGTCGGCGCAGCAGAGCGGCCCGCGACGAGGGGGCCGACCGGCAGGAGTTACCGGGCCTCGCCGCGGCCGCGAAGAAGCAGCGCCCGCATCATGATCGGGCAATACTAGCGCGGCGCCCAAGGGCCGCCAATTCGGCCGCCGTCAATAGCCGGCCACCCGGCTATCCGCGCACCTCGACCGCGACCGGCGGGGGTGCGGCGCCGAGCGTCGCCATCAACATCAATGCATCAGCTTGGCTACCGGCCGGGACAACCGTTTGGACTGCTTGCGGTTGGCTGGCCGCCAACGCCGGCACACAGGCGAGGGCCTGCTCGTCGGAGGCCGCGACCACGACGGCGGTGTAGTGCCCGCGGCGGCGGCGCCCCCACTCCGCCGCGGACTGCGCCGTGGTCGAGACGATCTCCAGTGGCGCGGCTGGGTCGGTGGCCGGGCCGGACGGTTCGCTCGCCAGCTCGAGCTCGGTGATTCGCGCGTCCGGCCACGAGGACGCGAGCCGCGCCGCCAGCTCGTGCATGCCGTTCCGGTTGTCAGAGCTCACCACGAGAACGCGGTCGGCGGTGAGGGCGTCTCGTGCGGCGAACGCCGCGATCGTGTCCTGGGCCTCGTCCGGAACCGGGGGGAACGCAGCCAGCGCGTGCGACCAGCGCGCGTGGAAGCGAATGCGATTGCGGGCCACGAGCGGGACCGCGGCGGCATGACTGCTCGAGCCGTGCCGGACGTGCCGAACGCGCGATTGCGGTACCACGCCGATGCGAAGGCCGAGCCGGGACAGGTCGAAAGCGAATTCGACGTCCTCGTAGTAGCCGACGCCGTACCCCACATCGAGCCCACCGACCCGATCGAAGATGGTCCGCCGCACGAGCAGGCACGCGGCGGATGCGTAGGCGGTGCGGTGGAAGAACGTGTGCGCGTCGGCCTGGCCGATCTCCTCGGTGAACGTCTTGGTGGTGGCGTCCGGCCCGATCGCCGCCCCGGCCTCCTGCAGGGAGCCATCGGGGTTCAGCAGGACCGGGCTCACGGCGCCGAGGCCCGGATCACCATCGAGCGCGCCGAGCAGCGGCGGTAGCCAGCCCGGCTCGACGGTGACGTCGCTGTTGAGCAGCAGCAGGTACTCGCCGCGACTGTGCAGTGCGGCGTGATTGATGCCCGCGGCGAAGCCGAGGTTGCGATGGTGGTCGAGGAAGCGTGCGCCGGGGATGGCCGCTCGCAGCACGGCGGCGGTGTCGTCTGGTGACGCGTTGTCGACGATCAGCAGCTCGTACGGCTCGTCGGTGTTGTCGGCGATGCTGGCGGCGGCCTGCAGAGCCAGGTCGGCGCGGCCGAACGTGACCATCGCAATCGAGACGACCGGCCGCGCTGCGCCGGCTACCGCCTCGGCCGGCCCGCTCACCGGGCTCGCCACCACGAGTACGCCTCGCGAAGCGACCGGGTCCATCGGAACAGTCGGGTGGAGTGCAGGGCGTCGACCTCCAGCTGCAGGTCGTGGGCCCGCTTGCCCGCGTCGCTGGCTCGTTCTTCGGCCACCCCGGCTGCCAGCTCGGCGGCTACCCGGTGCGCATGTTCCTGGGCGAGCTGGCCGGCGAGCTCTTCGTTGCGGCGGATCTCAGCCTCGAGCCGTTGGGCGAAGGCCGCACGTTCACGCCCGACCTGGACCGAGCGGGCCTCGTGGGCGAGCCGCATGGCCTTCGCGCGGCGAAGCGCCAGCTCCACACGCGCGGCATGTCGGGCCGGGTCCCGCCGTTCGGCCGCGGCGGAAATGAGCTCGGCCAGCGTGTCGAAGTGCCGATCCACTTCGGTTTGCAGCCCTCGGACGTCGGCCCGCTCGAGCGTTGCCTGCCGCGCCGCGCCGGCGGCCAACGGCAGCTGCGCGGCGTTGGCGGCGAGGGCCACCGAGGGCGGCAGTCGACCGGCGCCTGGCCCTGGACTGTCGACGGCTTCCAGCAGCACGGCCGGTTGGCCGAAGGCGGCCGCAGTCGCCGCGAAGTGGAACGACGAGGTGACGACGAGCTGGGCGGACTGAACCAAAGCCGCCACGTCCTGGATCACGAGTGGCGGTGGGACTCGGAACAGTTCGTCCGGCGACGCTGAGCAGATGGTTTCGGCGAAGCCGGTGCCGTTGCGGTCCGAGCCGGAGTCCACGACGACGATGGCCAGAGCGGGTTCGTCGTCGGTCAGCTGTCGGATGGCTTGCAACAGCGGTCCGACGTCCGCGGACAACGCGGTCGACGCCTGCAGCAGCAGATAGGGCCGTGGCGGTATCCAGCCCATCAGGCGATGAAAAGCCAGGCGCCGCGAGCCCACCGAGGCGTCCACCAGCCGCGGCAGCAAGCAGGCCGGATCCGGTACGACCGACACCTCGCGCTGCAGGCCGGTCGCTTCGAGGTGCCGGCAGGAAATCTCGTCTCGCACGGAGACGTAGTCCCGGGGCTCTAAAGCCCGGCGAACCCGGGAGGCCATAGCCGGAGATAGCTCGTGCGGCAGGTTGAGCGCGTTCCACGCCGTCGCAACGGTGGCCTCTCGCTCCGCTCCGAGCGCTTCGACGAACCATGCGCCGGCGTCTGTAGGTACCGACCCGCCCCGCGGCTGGTACCACGTGGCGATGCTGTCGTTCGGCTGGACCAGGTCGTCCCCGGTGATCACCACCGCATCCAGCGTGTCGGCCAACTCCTGTTGGCGAGCCTCGGTATGCGGGCCGAGGGGTTCGCTGACGGTGCCGCCACTCATCGGGGTGGAGCGGTCCCAGCCGACCGGTGCCAGCAGGCGGATCTCCGCGTCCGGGATCCGGGCCGACAGCTCGCGCTGGGTCACTTGGCTGAGGACCTGATCGCCGAAATCGTCGAGGTCGGAAGTTCCGATGATGCCGATCGCCGGAGCCAGCCGTCCGGCGGAGCCAGAACGGTGCCGACGTCGGATCAAATCATCGGGTGGACTCACGCGTCGGGGCTCGGCTCACTGTTGGCAAGGAGGGTCATCGGCTCCAGGTCAGGTTAATCGCCCAACCTGAGAGGCAGCACCTGCCTCCACGGGACGCGATGCCCGCGATCGCCCGCAGCTCGCACCCATCGTCGCGCAGAGCCGCGACAACCGCGCACAGTCCCACGGCGACGGCGGGGGTATCAGTAGTCTGTCGATCAGGCGGGCTTCGGCGCCCGGGGAGGCAACTTCGTGACCGATAACGGTGAACAGCGGAAACACGGCGATCCTGGCGAGCATTTGACGCGGGACGTACGTCGCCGAGACCCCATCGTGTCGTATGCGCAGAACTTCGAAGATGTAATGCTCTGGCGTGCCCTTGCGGACTACGGGCCGGGATTTTATGTCGACGTCGGTGCCGGTGAACCGCAATCGGACTCGGTGACGCAGCTGTTCTATGCGTGTGGTTGGCGGGGCATCAATATCGAGCCGATGACCGAACCATTCGGCCGGTTACGGGCTGCGCGTGATCGGGATATCAATCTCAACGTCGCACTGGAAGAAGCTGCGGGCCGCAAGGTCTACTTCAGCGTTGACTCTGGCAACGGCCTGTCCACCGCGTCCGAAGAACTCGCGGCCCGCTATCGCGACGACGGACGTCATGTGGCTGAGGTGGAAGTCGAAGTCACGACGTTGGCCGAAGTATGTCGGACCTTCGTTGCGCAGGACATTCACTTCCTGAAGCTGGACGTCGAGGGTGGCGAAGCCCAGGTGCTGGCCGGCGCGGATTTCGAGCGCTATCGGCCTTGGATCGTGGTCAGTGAAGCACCCGAGCCGAACGAGCCCGACAAGATTCCCGACTGGGAAGCCATCTTGGTCGGCGCCGGTTACACCTACACCTATTTCGACGGCATTAATCGGTATTACATCGCCAACGAGAAATTTGACCGACTGTCGCAGCACTTCGCCTCACCGCCGAACTGGATCGACAACTTCGTCACGGTCAACGAAGCCGAAGCGATTCAGCGAGCGGCGGATATCGCGGCCCTAAGCGAGGAACTGGGCGCCAGCTTGGAGGCTGAGATCAGCGCCCGCCAGCGTGTGCAGACCGAACTGGACGCTGTGCGTGAGCGATCCGCCGAATGGGAACGACTGGTTGGCGAGGAGCGGGCAGTACGCATGGCCCAGAGCACCGAGCTGGATAGGTGCTACCAAGAGCTTTACGAGGATTCCCGACAGATCGGTTTTCTCGCGCGCGAGCGCCAGACGCTCTACGGCGAAGTTGTCGAGGCGCGGGCCCAGACGGCGCTCGCCGAACAGGAAGTCCTAGCCCAACGGGCAGCGGCAGAGACATTGCAGGCACAGATCGAAGCTTTGAACATAGAGATCGCGGGCCACCGCGAACGCATTGCCGAAATTTTGGCAAGTCGTTCGTGGCGGATGTCCGGCCCGATGCGCAAGGCTTCGGATGTGGCGCGGGGTCGGATCAGGCGAGCCGGGCGTGGTTGATCTCGGCAACGAGCGAGCAGAAATCTGCGTCGTCGGGCGCACGACGTTCACCAATGGCATTGGTGCGATTTCCTACGCGGCGTGTGAACTCTTTTCTCGCAACTACCCGGTATGCATCTTGCCGACCGATCATCCCGTCGTTCCGGGAACGATCACGTTGCCCAATGGGCGACGCATTCCCATTTGCACGGACGCCACCGGAGTGAAGGTCTTCTTCTTCGTTGACGTCCTGTGGAACGGTGCCTACGACGTAAATTACCTTCGGGTGCCCATGCACGGACTCCGAATAGCGCACATTGCCTACGACTCAGACCAACTGCCGGACCGCTGGGTCGACGCTCTCAACGGCGTGTTCAATGTTGCTCTGTTCAGCAGCCCACATCTCGAGCAGGTCGCCAGGAATGGGGGCGTACGGATTCCGATCGGCACCTTACCAATCGGATTAGATACTGAACCACTGTTGGTGCGACCATGGCGCGGTCCGACACCGGGACGGGTTCGGTTCGGCTCGATTGCGGCGTTTCACGAGCGAAAAGGCACCCAGTTACTGCTGCAGGCATTCCTCCAGGCGTTCGGAGACAGCAAAGACGCTGAGTTGGTTCTGCATTCAAACCTTGCCATCGGTGATGACTATGCGCGCGCTCGTCAAATCGCTGACGGGCACGAGAACATCACCATCAGCCACGAGCAGTTGTCGCCCGATGAAAAGACCGACTTGTTGGACTCCTTTGACGTCTTCGTCAGCGCCTCGCGGGGCGAGGGCTATTCCATCGGGCCCCGCGAAGCGCTCGCATTGGGCAAAGGCTTGGTCTTGTCGGGCATCGGCGCGCACCAGGATCTGTGCGGCCTGTCGGGCGTGATCGAGGTTCCGGCGACCGTGCGCATGCCGGCCCGGTACCCAGAGATCGACGACCAGGTTTTCGGGCACCAGTACTCCGTCGACGTTTCTTCGCTTGCTAAGGGACTGCGTAGGGCGGCCGACCTCGTGCCGACGCCGGAGTTTGCTGAAGGCGTGCGCGGGCGTCGGGCCCGCGCCGCTGAGTTTTCGTTCTCCCGGCTCTCGACCGACTACGCCGAGGTCGTGAACCCGACGCTGCGGCGGTTTCGGACGAGCGCGAAGGGCTCGGCATATGTTTCCCTTCCCGTCGACGTGCGGGAGCGCGCACTTGACGTGGTCGGCCCGCATGCTAGGGCCCTGCAGCACCGGAGTCGAACCATCGTGCCGGCACACGACGGCGGATTCTTTTCGGTCTTCAACGCCTTCGTCAGTCATCTCGTCTGGGATCTGCAGGAAGAGCGCTGCCACCTGGTGCTGCCGGACTGGGATGTCGCGCGCCTGGTCAATCGAATGGACCCTGAGCCGATCCGAAGTTTCTGCTATGGCCAACCGGATGACGGCAACATCTGGCTGAAGCTGTTTGAACCGCTCTATGGCTTGACCGATGCAGAGATGAACGACGTCGGCAGTCTCTATCGCAACGCCGCCCTTCCGACGACGGTTTACAACCAGCACCGCGAACCGTACTTGACCTACATTCACGCATATGAGCTGTACCGGCGGCCGACGTTCCCCGCGGTCCGGCGGCAGTATTATCGCGTGGTCAGGGACCACATCCGGCTACGCCCACTCCTGGCTAGGCAGATCGACGACTTCTGCGATCGGGAGTTCGGGGAAAAGACGATGATCGCGGCCCACGTGAAACACCCGAGCCACGCGGTGGAGCAACCGGGTCAGGCAATAGCGCACGTCAAGAGCTATGTGGACGCTGTCTACGAGCAGCTTGCTCGGCGGCGGGTGGACCGGTCGTCGCCCGAATGGGGCGTATTTCTCGCTACCGATCAAGATCGTGTCGTCAAGGTCTTTCGTGAGGAATTCGAGGACCGACTGTCATATTTTCCAGACGTGCGCCGGACATCGCTCGATGAAGACGCCGCCTATGACGCCCTGGACGAAAGCAGCAAGATCCGAGAGGGACACCAGGTCCAGCACCTCGTCGCAGCGGATAGCAGCGGCTGGAACATCCGCATGGCGGAGGAGGTCATCCGGGACATGGTGACGATGTCGCGATGCTCGGTATTGCTGCACGTGGTGAGCAATGTGTCGACGGCAGCAGCGTTCTTCAATCCACAGCTGGAACTCGTGTTCACTCAGTGAGCGGCACCAAGAGCAAAGCCCAGCAGCATTCACCAAGCATGGCCGACGGGCGAATCAACGGCGAACCGCGTGCTGGTGGGCGTCGTACCACTCGTAGGTTTGCCTGAGACCCTCTTCGAGGCTGTAGGCGGGCTCAAAGCCCAGGTCGCGGAGCTTGCTCACGTCGTACTCGCGCAAGTGTTGGCCATCAGGCTTGCTGGCATCCCAGGTCACTTCGCTCCGCAAGTCGGCGATAGTGCTCAGCAGCTTCACCGCATCACTGATCGTGTGCGATTCGCCGCTCGCCAGGTTGATTGCGCCCGTGTACTGCCGGGCGACCTGAATCATGGCCGCGGCGGCGTCGTCGGCATAGAGGAAGTCCCGACGATCCGATCCAGTTCCCCAGACCGTCACGGGCGCTCCGGTCGTCGCCCCGCGGTGGAATTTCGAAATTAGAGAAGGCAGAACGTGGCCCCAGTTTTCGTCGAACCGGTCGTTCGGCCCATAGAGGTTGGTGGACACGCAGTACGCGAAGTCCATTCCATATTGCTGCTGGTACGCCACGAGTTGAGCCAGCATGCCGCGCTTGCTGTGGGCATAGGCTGCTTCGGAGTCGTGCGGTTCACCACGCCAGATGTCGACTTCGCGCATTGGCAACGGCGCTGTGTCTGAATAGATCGCGGCAGAGCCCATGGCCACGACCTTCCGGGCACCGTTCCGGTAGGCCGCGTCGATGACATTCGTGTTGATGCGCGTGTTCTCGAGGTACACGTTTGCTCTATTGGCAAGATTTCCGAGCAGACCGTATACGCGGGCGGCGAGGTGAAACACCAAGTCGGGCCTCGTGGCCGCGAACAACCTGTCGGTCTGGGCAACGTCAGTGAGATCGGCCTCGGCACTGCTAACGGCAATGATGTCGTCGTAGCCCGCTAGCGGCAGTAGGCGTTGCAACGCCGTCCCGACCACGCCCGTTGCACCGGTGATCAACACCCGGTCGGAACTCATTCATTCCCCCCATTTGGCCGGTAGCCGCACGCAAATCAGTGGGTACCGACGACCGCCTGAGACGCCCCCGTGAATGCGGTTCACGCCGCCCGCATCCATAGGACTAGACCGTCCCCCGACGAGACGATAGTAATCGTTCACCATCGAGCCAATCTCGGGCGACCGGCAGCATGTCGCGATCGGCGACGGCGGTAGGCCGGCCGGCGGCGATGCGATCCTGGCCGCGCCACAGAACGGCCAGCAACCGATTCCGTTGAATGGGCAGCGCCCCTCGATGGATCTCGTTGTTGTTGTGGTCCTACGCCGACGTGTAGCGTGGCCTCACCGCATCGCCGGACATCGGAGGATTCGTCGTGGCGCGTTCCGTCCAGAACTTCATCGACGGCAAGTCGGTTGACGCAGTCGAGGGGCGCCGGGCCGACTTGATCAACCCGGCCACGGGCGAGGTGCTCGGCAGCGCCCCGGTGTCCGGCCCAGAAGACGTGGATGCGGCCTATCGCGCCGCCGCGAACGCCTTCGAGACCTGGCGCGACACCACGCCGGCCGAACGCCAGCGGGCGATGCTGAAGTTCGCCGACGCGCTGGAGGCACGGGCCGAGGAGATCATCGCGGCCGAGTGCGAGAACACCGGCAAGCCGATCGAGCTCACCCGTACCGAGGAGATGCCGCCAGCCCTCGACCAGATCCGCTTCTTCGCCGGTGCCGCCCGACTGCTCGAAGGCCGTAGCGCCGGTGAGTACCTCGCCGGCCACACGTCCTACGTGCGGCGTGAACCGGTCGGTGTCGTCGGCCAGGTGGCGCCGTGGAACTACCCGATGATGATGGCCATCTGGAAGATCGCCCCGGCCATCGCCGCCGGCAACTGCACCGTGCTCAAGCCCAGCGACACCACGCCGGTCTCGTCGGCCCTGATGGCCGAGATCGCGGCCGAGTTCCTGCCGCCCGGTGTCTTCAATGTCGTCTGCGGCGACCGCGACACCGGCCGCGCGGTGGTCTCGCACCCGACGCCGGCCATGGTGTCGATCACCGGCTCGACCCGGGCCGGCTTCGAGGTCGCGGCCGCTGCGGCCAAGGACCTCAAGCGCACCCACCTCGAACTCGGTGGCAAGGCGCCGGTGATCGTCTTCGACGACGCCGACATCGAGAACGCGGCCGAGAACATCGCGATCGCCGGCTACTTCAACGCCGGTCAGGACTGCACTGCGGCCACCCGCGTACTCGTCGGCCCCGGGATAGCCGACGAGTTCGCGGCGGCGCTCGCGGAGCAGGCCCGTAACACGAAGGTTGGCGCCCCGGACGAGGAGGACATCCTCTACGGCCCGCTCAACAACGCCAACCAGCTCGAGCGGGTCGGCGGCATGCTTGGCCGGTTGCCCGACCACGCGCAACTGCTGGCCGGTGGCTCGCGGCAAGGCGATCGCGGCTACTTCTGGCAACCGACGGTGGTGAGCGGGCTGCAGCAGGACGACGAGGCCGTCCAGGACGAGATCTTCGGTCCGGTCATCACGATGCAGACGTTCAGCGACGAGGACGAAGCGGTCCACTGGGCCAACGGGGTCGAGTACGGGCTGGCATCTTCGGTGTGGACGAAGGACCACGGCCGGGCGATGCGGGTCTCGCGGCGCCTGGACTTCGGCTGCGTCTGGGTGAATTGCCACATTCCGTTGGTGGCCGAAATGCCGCACGGTGGGTTCAAGCATTCCGGCTACGGCAAGGACCTGTCGGTGTACGGCCTCGAGGACTACACGCGGATCAAGCACGTGATGCACAACATCGACTTCTGATGATTGGCCGCGCCAGCCTGCCCGGTGGCCGGTTCGACCCATAGCCTTCAGGCATGACCCACGTCATCGCGGCCGAACTGGTCGCCAACGTCGCCACGGTCGTGGTACATCAGGGCGATACGGTCAAACCTGAGGACACCCTGGTCATCTTGGAGTCGATGAAGATGGAGATACCGGTGCTGGCCGAGGTGCACGGCGTGGTCGCTGAGCTGGCCGTCGTCGAGGGCGAGGTCATCCGCGAAGGCGACATCATCGCGGTCATCGACGACACCGGAGGTCCGCTGTGACGGTTCCGCAGCAGCGTGTGCTCAAGACGGCCATCCCCGGACCCCGGTCGGTCGAATTGCAGGCCCGCAAGTCGGCAGCCGTGGCGTCCGGTGTCGGCGTAACCCTGCCGGTGTACGTCGAGCGGGCCGGCGGCGGCATCGTGGTCGACGTCGACGGCAACCAGCTGATCGACTTCGGGGCAGGCATAGCGGTCGTCTCCGTCGGCAACGCCGCGCCACGGGTGGTGGCGGCGGTCCAGCAGCAGGTGGCCGACTTCACCCACACCTGCTTCATGATCACCCCGTACGAGGGGTACGTCGCGGTGGCCGAGGCGCTGAACGAGTTGACGCCGGGCGATCACGACAAGCGCTCGGCGCTGTTCAACTCCGGCGCCGAGGCCATCGAGAACGCGGTCAAGATCGCCCGCGTGCACACCGGCCGTCCGGCGATCGTGGCCTTCGAGCACGCGTACCACGGCCGGACGAATCTGGCCATGGCCCTGACCGCGAAGAACATGCCGTACAAGCAGGGCTTCGGGCCGTTCGCCGGGGAGGTGTACCGGGTGCCGATGGCCTACCCGTACCGCTGGCCGACCGGCCCGGAGCGCTGCGCTGACGAGGCGTTCGAGGAGTTCATCACGCTGGTGCACACGCAGATCGGCGAGCAGAACACCGCCGCGGTGGTGGTCGAGCCGATCCAGGGCGAGGGCGGTTTTGTCGTCCCGGCTCCGGGGTTTCTCTCCCGGGTCGCCAACTGGTGCGCCGGCCACGGCATCCTGTTCATCGCCGATGAGATTCAGACCGGGTTCTGCCGCACCGGTGACTGGTTCGCCAGCGAGTACGAGAACGTGGTGCCCGACCTGATCACTACGGCCAAGGGCATCGCGGGTGGCTTGCCGCTGTCCGGAGTCACCGGCCGGGCCGAGATCATGGACGCCGTCCACGCCGGCGGGCTCGGCGGCACGTACGGCGGCAACCCGGTGGCCTGTGCCGCGGCGCTCGGTGCGATCGAGACGATGCGGGCCGACGATCTGTGCGGTGCCGCCCGTCGCATCGAGTCGGTGATGCGACCGCGCCTGGTCGCGCTGGCCGAGAAGTACGACGCGATCGGCGACGTGCGCGGGCGCGGGGCGATGCTCGCCGTGGAACTGGTGCGGCCCGGTACGAAGGATCCCGACCCGGCGCTCACGGCCATGCTTTCGGCTGCCTGCCATCAGCAGGGCCTGATCACCCTGACGGCCGGCACGTTCGGCAACGTCCTGCGCTTCCTGCCCCCGCTGGTGATCGACGACGCGCTGCTGACCGAGGGCCTGGACATCCTCGACGCCGCCTTCGCCGCCTGCGCCTGAGCGGCCCGCGCGCCTGGGCGGCGCAGGACCGGCCCGCGCCTGCACACGTCGTTGATCAACTCGCGTTTGGTGAGCGGTTTTCGGCGATTTCGCGCACCTAACGCGAGTTGATCAACGAGGGGACCGTGGTGGACCGGCTGGCGTCCTGAGTCAGCGCGAATCGTGCTCGGCCGGAGTCGGTACCCTGAAGGCTCCGCCAGTTCATCGAGAGGGCAGACCTGTGGGGCTCGTCGTGCAGAAGTACGGCGGTTCGTCGGTCGCCGATGCCGAGCGGATCAAGCGGGTGGCCGAGCGCATCGTGGCCACCCGGCGCGAGGGTCACGACGTGGTCGTGGTCGTATCCGCGATGGGCGACACCACCGACGAGTTGATCGACCTGGCCGAGCAGATCGTGCCGGTGCCGTCCGGGCGCGAGTTCGACATGCTGCTGACCGCCGGTGAGCGGATCTCGATGGCGCTGCTCGCGATGGCGATCAACTCCCTGGGCTACAAGGCCGAGTCGTTCACCGGCTCGCAGGCCGGCGTGCTCACCACGTCCGTCCACGGCAAGGCCCGCATCGTCGGCATCACCCCGGAGCGCGTGCAGAACTCGGTCACCAATGGCAACGTCGCGATCGTGGCCGGTTTCCAGGGGTTCTCCAAGGAGACGATGGACATCACAACGCTGGGCCGCGGTGGCTCCGACACCACGGCCGTGGCACTCGCGGCCGCGCTCGAGGCGTCGGTGTGCGAGATCTACACCGACGTCGACGGCGTCTACACGGCCGACCCGCGCATCGTGCCCAACGCCCGGCGCCTGACGACCGTGACGTATGAGGAGATGCTCGAACTGGCGGCGTGCGGAGCCAAGATCCTGCACCTGCGCAGCGTCGAGTACGGCCGCCGCTACGGCGTCCCCATCCACGTCCGCTCGTCGTTCTCGACCAATCCCGGCACCACCGTCGCCGGACACATGGAGGATCTTCCCGTGGAGCAGGCGATCATCAGCGGCGTCGCGCACGACCGCAGCGAGGTCAAGGTCACCGTTGTCGGTGTGCCGGACAAGCCGGGCGAGGCGGCCGCGATCTTCCGCGAACTCGCCGCAGCCGAGATCAACATCGACATGATCGTGCAGAACATCTCGACCGGCGGCACGGGCCGCACCGACGTCTCGTTCACCCTGCCGGCATCCGACGGCGCTACGGCGCTGGCCGCGCTCCGCAAGGTGCAAGCCGGCGTCGGGTTCGACGACCTGCTCTACGACGACCACGTCGGCAAGCTGTCGCTCATCGGCGCGGGCATGCGCTCGCACCCCGGTGTGTCAGCGATCTTCTTCTCGGCGCTGGCGGACGCGGGGGTGAACGTCGAAATGATCTCGACGTCGGAGATCCGGATCTCTGTCGTCTGCCGCGACACCGACCTCGACGTCGCGGTCCGGGCCGTGCACGACGCGTTCGAGCTCGGCAGCGACGAAGAAGAGGCCGTCGTCTACGGAGGAACAGGGCGATGAAGGTTGGCGTTGTCGGGGCCACCGGGCAGGTCGGTGGCGTGATGCGGCGAATCCTGGCCGAACGCCGGTTCCCGGTCGACGAGATCCGCTTCTTCGCCTCGGCCCGTTCGGCCGGGGCGACGCTGAAGTGGGAGGGCGTCGACGTCCGGGTCGAGGACGCCTCGACCGCCGATCCGTCCGGGCTGGACATCGCGCTGTTCTCCGCGGGCGGGGCTACGTCGAAGGAGCTGTCACCGCGCTTCGCGGCGGCGGGCGTCACGGTCATCGACAACTCGTCGGCCTGGCGGATGGACCCGGACGTACCGCTGGTCGTGGCCGAGGTCAACGGCGCGGAGATTGCCAACGCCCGCAAGGGCATCATCGCCAACCCGAACTGCACGACCATGGCCGCGATGCCGGTGCTGGCGCCGCTGCACCACGAGGCCGGGCTGGTGCGGCTGGTCGTCTCGACGTACCAGGCGGTGTCCGGCGCGGGCCTGTCCGGAGTCGACGAGTTGGACAAACAGGTGCGGCAGGTCGTCGACCGGGCCGCAGAGCTCACCCACGACGGCTCGGCGGTCGGGTTCCCCGAGCCGGAGAAGTTCGCGCGGCCGATCGCTTTCAACGTGCTCCCGCTGGCCGGTTCGATCGTCGACGACGGCAGCTTCGAGACCGACGAGGAGCAGAAGCTGCGCAACGAGTCGCGCAAGATCCTCGCCATCCCCGACTTGCTGGTCTCCGGCACCTGCGTGCGCGTGCCCGTGTTCACCGGCCACTCGCTGTCGATCAACGCGGAGTTCGCTCGGCCGCTGTCGGTGGCGCGGGCCCTGGAACTGCTGAGCGGCGCACCCGGCGTCGAGGTCACCGACGTCCCCACCCCGCTGCAGGCCGCCGGCGCTGATCCCAGCTACGTCGGACGGCTGCGCCAGGATCCCGGCGTCGAGGGAGGACGTGGGCTGGCGCTGTTCGTCAGCAACGACAACCTGCGCAAGGGCGCGGCCCTGAACGCCGTCCAAATCGCGGAACTGCTCGCAGCCGGCTGAACGATCGGGTAAATCAGCGGACCGGGGCGTTCCAGTCGTACGGTTCCATGTCGCGCAGCACGCGGCGGCGGCGGTTGCGGGGCAGGTGGTCGATGTAGAGGATCCCGCGCAGGTGTTCGGTCTCGTGCTGCAGGCAGCGGGCGAACCAGCCGGTGCCGGAAACCTCGACCGGCGCGCCGGTGCGATCCAGGCCGCGCACGGTGGCGGCGGCCGGGCGTTCCAGTTCGTAATACGGCCCCGGCACCGACAGGCAGCCCTCGTCGTTCGCCTCGACCGGCCCGCTCGTCTCGATCGTCGGGTTCACCACGTGCCCAACCTGGCGCTGGCCGGTCTCATCGGGGCAGTCGTAGACGAAGACGGCCAGGTCGACGCCGACCTGCGGCGCGGCCAGCCCCACGCCCTCCGCCACCGCCATCGAGGCGAACATGTCGTCGATCAGCTCGCCGAGTTCAGCGTCGAAGGTCGTCACCTGCCGACACGCGGTATGCAGCACTGGATCGCCGACAACCCGAACCTTGCGCGGTGAACCTGCCACGCCGATCACCCTAATCGGGGGCGGCGAGGCGATCAGTACGGGGCGGGCCGGGCCGATCGGTTCTCGCGAGCCGGCGGCGTATGGGCCCAGCGGTCGGCCGCGAAGCCGAGCGCAGCGAGCGTGGCGTACACCGACTCGGTGATCTCCTCGGCGATCGTCTTGGCGTGCTTGACCGCGCCGCGGTACGGGTCCCGGACGTCCATGTCCTCCGGCTTGATCGGTTCGCCGCGACCCCGCTCGGCCGCCGCGGCGGCGACGACCGATCGCGCGTCGCCGGCCGGCACCCGACTGGCCAGCCGGGGGAACTCCTTCATCGTGAACGCGCGCTTGAACGTGATCGGCACCTCGGTCAGTACCTCGTCGCGGTGCTCGCGGTTCGCGGTGAGGATGAGGTCGGCGTACGCGGCCATCCACGGCTCGAACTGCCGGGCCCGGTGCTGGCTGGGGTCAATGCCCAGCTGCGACAGCGCGGTCGCCGAAGAGGTGTCGATGCCATGCCCGACGACGGCGCGTAGTCCCGCGCTCGAGACAACCACGTCAGCGGCCGGATCGGCCCACCCTCGGAACAGCAATTCGGCCATTGGCGAGCGGCACAAGTTGCCGGTGCAGACGTAGAGAACGGTGAACGACACACCGGCATTATTGCGGCTCGACGACAAGTCCGCGTACAGCTGGCGGCGGCGCAAGTGCAGTCATCGTTAAGTTCTAGGCGCGCCGCAACCTGGGTCGGGCTGACTCGTTGACCTCGGCATGCGGCTGCACCTCCATGACTTCAGTGGCCACCCGTTTCAGGTCCAACTGTCGCGCAATCTCGCCGCCCGCGGTCACGATGTCGTGCACGGTTACAGCTCGCAGTACGTCACCGGTCACGGCCGCCTTGCTGTCACGCCGAGTGATCCCACTTCACTTCGAATTGAAGGAATTCACACCGGCGTACCGATGATCAAGTACTCCCCGCTCGGCCGCGCCCGCTTCGAACGCGCCTACGCCGATGCGTGGCGCCGCAGCCTCGAGGGCCGGCACTTCGATGTCGTCGTCGCCTGCAACGTGCCGTTGTTCGCCATGGCGTCGATGCGCCGCTTTTTCATCGCCCGTTCGCAACCGTGGGTGTTCTGGCACCAGGACATCTATAGCGCCGGGATGGCAGCGGAGACTTCGCGGCTGCTGCCCGCACCCGCGGCCCGGCTGTCTAGCCGAGCGTTCGCGCGGGCCGAACGCGCGCTCGTCCGGGACGCCTCGGCGGTCGTGGCGATCGGCGACGTCTTCGTGCACCAATACCGCCGGTGGGGGGTCAGGCACGATCACGTGCGGGTGATTCCGAACTGGGCGCCGCTCGACGAGCTCACTCCGGGTGATCGCGACAACGCGTGGGCCACGCGCCAGCGGCTGCCCAAGGCCCCGATCCGCCTCATGTACGCCGGGACGCTCGGGCGCAAGCACAACCCGCTGCTGCTGCTCGAACTGCTCGACGCGTGCCGGGCCAACGGACTCGACGCCACGCTCATCGTCATATCCGAAGGCGTCGGCGCCGACGACCTGGCGCTGGCCGCGGCCGGTCGCGACGACGTCCGCATCTTGGGCTACCAACCGGCCGAGGAGCTCAGCGACGTGCTCGCGAGTGCCGACGCCATGGTCGCTTTGCTCGAGCCGCACGCCGCGAGATTCTCCGTACCCAGCAAGGTGTTGAGCTACCTGTCGGCCGGTCGCCCCACCATCGCGCTGGTGCCGCACGGCAACCCGTCCGCGGTCGACGTCAGCAAGGCCGGCGGCTTCACTGCGGAGCCGACGGGTGACGGGGCCAGGGCCGCAGCAGCGTGGTTGGCCGCTGTTACGGTGGATCCGGTCGGACTGGCCGCGCTAGGGGAACAGGCCCGGGCGCTGGCCCAACAGCGGTTTGACATCCACCGCATCGGCAGCCAGTTCGAAGAGATTCTCCAGCAGGCCCGCGGGTTGCCCGTTCGCGGCGCCGACGAGTCCAGGCGCGAGGCACTGTTCGCCGTCAGCAGGTACGGCGACGGAGGGTTGGAGTAGATGACAAGAGTCGTCCCGCGGCGTGAGTCTGCCGACACACGGATCGACCGCGCGGTCCAACCGGTGCTCACCACTCGGTCCGGCGAGCCGGTCGCGACGCTCATTGCCCCAGTCCGGACCGAGCGGCGGATGCCCGTCGCGCAGTGGTCGCGCCTGTTCGTGCGTCAGCTGATCGTCACCGACGCCGTATGCGCGGCCGCGGCGGTCGCTCTGGGCTGGTTCGTCCGCTACGGCTTTCCGTCGAATGCGTACGTCGACAGCTACATCTTCTTCAGCGTGCTGATCACGCTCGGTTGGATCGTCTCCCTCTACGCGGTCGGCGGCTACGAGATCCGCCGCATCAGCACCGGCTCGCGGGAGTTCCAGCGGGTGCTGCGCGCCAGTCTCAACCTGGCCGGCGCCGTCGCGATCACCGGCTACCTGACCGGCGTCGTGCTGGCCCGCACCTTCCTGGCCATCGTGATCCCGTTCGGCGCGTTGATGATGGTGATCGCTCGCTACATCGGGCGCCGCACCGTGCACGCGCGGCGACGCCAGGGGCGGTGGACCAGCGCGATTCTCGCCGTCGGCACCAGCGAGTCGGTCCGGCACCTGGCCGAGGTCATGTCGCGTAATCCGGAGGCCGGGCTCGTCGTTGTCGGTGCCTGCGTCGAGGACGCGGAGGTCGGCGATGAAGTAGCACCACGCGTGCCGGTCGTCGGCGACCTCAACCACGCGGCCGCGATGGCCGGCCAGCTCGGTGTCGACATCGTGGCCGTGGCCGGGTCCGGCCTCGGCCCGCGGCGGATCCGCGAGCTCGGTTGGGACCTCGAGGGCACCGGTTGCAACATGGTCATGGCACCAGGCCTCACCGGCGTAGCCGGCCCGCGGGTGCATGTCAGTCCGGTCGAAGGTCTGCCGCTGATGTGGGTCGACCAGCCCCAATTCACCGGCGTGCGCCGGCTGGTCAAGCGCTGCGTCGACGTCGTCGGCGCTGCGGTCACACTCGCGCTGGCCGCACCGGTACTGCTGCTGGTCGCCGCACTCGTGCGGGCCACCAGCCGGGGCCCGGCGCTCTACCGCAGTACCCGCATGGGCCAGGACGGCCGGCAGATCCGGGTCTACAAGTTCCGGTCGATGTATCGCGATGCTGACAACCGCCGCCACGAGCTGCTCGAACTCAACGAGTCCGCAGGCGGCGTGCTGTTCAAGCTGCGCCGCGATCCGCGGGTGACGCCCGTCGGTCGGGTACTGCGCAAGTTCTCCATCGATGAGCTGCCGCAACTGTTCAACGTGCTCGGCGGCTCGATGTCGCTGGTCGGCCCGCGGCCCCCGCTGCCGGACGAGGTCGAGCGCTACCTCACCCACGACCATCGCCGGTTGCTGGTCAAGCCCGGGATGACCGGGCTCTGGCAGGTCAGTGGCCGCAGCGACCTGTCGTGGGAGGAGTCCGTGCGCCTGGATCTGTACTACGTCGAGAACTGGTCGTTGACGTTCGACCTGGCGATCATTGCCAGGACGGTCTGGGCCGTCATTCGTTCGTACGGCGCGTACTGACGTGACCATCGACCTCGATCCCGCGGCTCCGGTCTACGTGGCCGGACATGCCGGTCTGGCCGGCTCGGCGATCTGGCGCGAGCTGGCGGCGCGCGGCTTCACCAACCTGATCGGACGGCGTTCGCGCGAGCTCGACCTGCGTGAGCGCGACGACACGTTCCGCTTCTTCGCCGAGGCCCGTCCCGAGGTCGTCGTATTGGCGGCCGCGCGCGTCGGCGGCATCCTGGCCAACTCCACGTACCCGGCCGAGTTCCTGTCCGACAACCTGCGCGTGCAGCTCAACGTACTCGACGCGGCCCGCGAGTTCGGGGTAGGCCGCCTGCTGTTCCTCGGCTCGAGCTGCATCTACCCGAAGTTCGCCGAACAGCCCATCCGCGAGGACGCGCTGCTCACCGGGCCGCTCGAGCCGACCAACGACGCCTACGCGATCGCCAAGATCGCCGGCATCCTGCAGATCCAGGCGCTGCGCCGCGAGTACGGCCTGCCCTACATCTCGGTGATGCCGACGAACCTCTACGGGCCTAACGACAACTTCGAGCAGCGCAACTCGCACGTGCTGCCCGCGTTGATCCGGCGCTTCGACGACGCCCGCGCCAGCGGCGCCGACAGCGTCACGATCTGGGGTACCGGCCGAGCGCGTCGCGAGTTCATGCACGTCGACGACCTGGCCCGCGCCTGCGTCTTCCTACTCGAGAACTACGACGAGCCCGACCCGATCAATGTCGGCACCGGAACCGATGTCTCGATCGACGAACTGGCCGAGCTGATCGCCGAAGTCGTCGGTTTCACCGGGACGATCGACCACGACACCACCAAACCCGACGGCACGCCGCAGAAGACGCTGGACGTCTCCCGACTGCACGCCCTCGGCTGGAAGGCCAGCACCGGCCTGCGAGATGGCCTGGCCAGCACCTACGCCTGGTTCCAGGAGCACCGCACGTCGACCGACCTGCGGACCTGACGGCCCGCTCGTCGACCAACCTGCGGACCTGACGGCTCGCGCCCGGTCATGGCGTCACCACGGACGCGACGAATCGTTGTTCTGGTGTGAACATCCTGCGGCGAGGTTCGGTCCGGGCCGGCCTCGTCGTGCTGGCCATGGTGGCCGTGCTGATCGGCTGTCTGTTCGTCCTGTACCACCAGTCCGGCCCGGCCGATGCGGGCGGGCCGAGCGGCGGACATTCCGGCTCGGCCGATGACGCCATCGCCGCGGTCAAACCGGCCGCCACCCCGGTCGCACAGCGCCACCTGCCCGGCCCGTTCCGGTCGTATAACGTGCCACTGACGACTAACGCCAAGGGTTTCGGCGTTCATTTCTCGACCATGCACACGGTGCGCCTGCAGGTCACGGCGGCGGAAGGCGTGGTGGCCCGGGTGGGCTATCTGGTCCCGTCGGGCGTCGAGTCGACCTACGGCGATCACCGCAATGTGCCCGCGCCATGGTCGAGGACCGTGCATGCGCCTGGCACCGGCTATCTCGCCGCGATCTTCGTCCAGACTGATACCACCGGCCGCCCCGTGACGTGCCGGATCACGATCGACGGGACGCTGCGAGAGAGCGAGACGTTCGCAGGCTCCTACGCCCGCGGGATCTGTGTCGCCTGAGCCGACCGCAGACCTAACCGTGTTTGCGCGCGTACACGACGATCGTCGTGCGCAGCGCGGCCGGCAGTCGCGGTTCGACAGCCGCGACGCCCCGGGCCAGCCGCGGCCAGCGGTGCAGGTAGTGGTTCAGCCCCGAGCGGTGGGCGAGAGCCCAGTCGAAGTCGGCGTCGAGCAGCCGCGCGAGGTCCCGCCGGGTGTTCATCCGGTACCTGGTCGGGAAGACGTCGCGTTCGGCTCGTCCCGGCTGCAGCACGGCCAACACCTTCGCGTGCCGGGAGTTCGGCACCGCTCGCGACGCCATCGACAACGGGGAATAGCGGCTGACGCTGCGCGCGACGAAGGCACCGCCGGGCCGCAGCACCCGGTGCAACTCGCCGACGAACTGGTCGGGATCCTCGACGTGCTCGAACACCCAGTCGCTGACAGCCAGGTCGGCCTCGCCGGCGGCGAGGGGCCAGCGCCCGGACGGCTCGATCAGCCGGAACTCGTCGACGACCGGGTTGGCCGCGGCGGCCGGGTCGACGTCGATCCCGACCACCCGTCGCCCGGCACCGCGCAGGTCCTGGAACGGCCGGCCCCGGCTGGTGTCGACCGCGCCGCCGCGACCGCAGCCGACGTCGAGGACGACCTGGGCATCGACGGCGAGGGCCTGGGCCACACCGAGAAACGGCACGATGCTGTCGAATCCCGCGGTGGACTGGTCGAAGATCTCGTCCCATCCCACGGGGGTTTCGGCCATCTGCCATCCGCTTCGTCGTCGCCGTTCCGACGGCCGCGCTGCCGGACCGGGGCAGGTTATCAGCGCCCTCCGCGCGGGCGCGCCGCGAACAGCGTCGATAGCATCGCGGGGCCGAACGGCACCGACGCGACAGGACCCCGATGATGTTCACCGACCGTGCGGCCCAGCAGTCGCGGCGCGCGCGGGAGTACGCGAAAATGGCGCTGCGCTCGGTGCTGCAGCGGCGCGACCTCGATCTGGTGCGCGATCCGTACCCGGTGCGGGTGACCCGGGCCTTGTCCTGGCTGGGCATCCACACCGTCATCGACGTCGGCGCCAATATCGGCCAGTACGGCGTGGCCCTGCGCTCGAGCGGCTTCACTGGGCGCATCATCTCGTGCGAACCGCTGCCCGACGCGTTCGCCCACCTAGCCCGCCGGGCCGAATCGGACGGCACTTGGACGGCACTGCACACCGCCGTCGGCGATCACACCGGCACGATCGAGATCAACGTCTCGGCGAACTCCTACTCCTCGTCCGCGCTGACGATGACCAACGCCCACCTGGACGCAGCGCCCGGGTCGGAAACGATCGGGGCCGTGGCCGCGCCCCTCACGACCGTCGCCGACCTGCTCCTGGCCGAGCGCATCAACCCGACGCGCACGCTGCTGAAGGTTGACACCCAGGGCTACGAGAGCGTCGTGCTCGACGGCGCGGGTTCGAGGTTGGCGCAGTTCGCCGCGGTGCAGTTGGAGCTGTCGTTCGTCCCGCTCTACGAAGGCCAGCACCTGTTCGCCGACCTGACCGAGCGGCTGGCTCGGCAGGACTTCACCATCTACGCGCTGGATGCCGGCTTCGCCGACCCCCGCACCGGGCGGATGCTGCAGTGCGACGGGCTGTTCGTGCCCAACGATCTGTTGGACGGTCGGTGATGGCACGACGGGCCCGGCTGCTGGTGCAGCGCGCAGCCGAGCAGGTCCGCGTCGCCGTCAACCGCACCGGATTCGACGTCACCCGGGAGAACTTCCGGCACCGGTTCGTCACGGTGCTCCAGCAGAACGGCATCACCGCGGTGCTGGACGTCGGCGCCAACACCGGCCAGTTCGGTCAGGCGCTGCGGCGCGCCCGGTTCGACGGCCGCATCGTGTCCGTCGAACCGCTCAGCGACGCCTTCCGGCGGCTCAGCGCCCGCGCTGAGAACGACCCCAGGTGGACGGCCGAGCGCGCCGCGGTCTCCGACACGACGGGGACGCTTACCGTCAACGTGGCCGGCAACTCGGTGTCGTCGTCCGTGCTGCCAATGCTCGAACGGCACACCGCTGCGGCCCCGGAGTCGCGTTACGTCGGGACCGAAGAGGTGCCCGCTACCACCGTCGACGAGCTGGTTGCCCGGCACGGGCTGGTCCCCGAGGTGACGCTGCTCAAGATCGACGTGCAGGGCTACGAGCGAGCGGTGCTGGACGGCGCCGCCGCGACGCTCGGCCAGTTCCGGGCCGTTCGCACGGAGCTCTCGCTGGTGCCGCTGTACGACGGACAGCCGTTGCTGGCCCAGATGGTGGAGTATCTCGCCGGTCGAGGCCTGGAACTGTGGCTGATCGAGCCGGGGTTCAGCGAGCCAGTCACCCGGCGCCTCCTGCAGCTCGACGGAGTGTTCGTGCGTCGGGTCGAGCCGCCCGCAGTCTGAACCGGCGGGTTCAGCGGGTGGCTTCGACGGCGATCTGCGCGCCGCCCTCGTCGGTGCGCTGATCCAGGCCGGCGAGCTCGGGGTGGGAGCTCTCGCCGAGGTTGCACCTGGTCGTTCCGTGGAACCCGGCGCGGGTGAGTTCGCTGTCGAGGGTCTCGAAGTCGTAGACGTAGCCGGTGTGGTGCCCGAACTGGCCGATCGGGATGCGAAGCAGGTCGACGGGATGCTCGACCACCAGGCCGAGGTCGCGATACGAGGAGCCCACGCTGCCGCCGACAGAAGGAGTGCCGGCCAGGTACAGCTCGACGTGGCTGCGGATGTCCGGCGTGACCAGCCGGATGACTCCACCGGGGCGAAGGCACCGGTGGGCCTCGGCCAGCAGCGCCCGGCCGGCGTCAAGGGTCAGGTGCTCGATGACGTTGTCGGCGTAGACGTAGGACAGCGAACCGTCCTCGAGCGGCCACGGGCCGGTGGCGTCGAGGTAGTTGCGGGTGACTGCGTTGACGTTGGTGACCATCCAGCCGGCGCGGCCTTTCAGACCGCCGATCTCGAGGCGGATCGGTCGTGGCGCGCTGCGCAGCCTGCGGCGCAGGCGCTTCTTCGCCAGTGGGGTGTTGGCCGCGCGCACCGACGCCCGCACCACCGTGCGCAGGCGCGAATTCACAGCAGGAGGCTACCGTGCAGTCTCGCTGAGAGCTGCGGAGCGTCGGTGCCGTCCGACGACCTTGTCGACGCTGTCGTTGTCGAGCGCAACCAGGGGCGCGGTGGGTGCGTCTGCGGCCGAAGGCATGGCCGCCCAGTGGGCCTCGGCCGGATTGGCCGCGGCCCGTCGCGGCCGGTAGCGGTGCCGGCCGACCGACTCCCGGTTGCGGGCGTAGATCAGTCCGGGCAGCGTCTGCACCAGCAGCCCGACGGTGAACGTGGCGAGCAACGGCCCGGCCGCGCCGTAATGCTTGGCCAGCACGATCGACAGGCCCAGGTTGAGCGGGACCGACAGCACGGTGCAGGTGCCGACGAAGCGCAGTCCCTGGGGATCCATCAGGCTCATCGCTACCGGGTAGGCCGCAGCTTGGGCCGCGACGGCCAGCGCGCAGGAAATCGGGATCAACAGCCCGAGCTGGATCTGGTCTCCGCCGATCAGGTGGCCGATGGGGTTGGCGGCAACGACGAGTACGGCGTTCGCCAGCAGCGCGCCGACGCCGAGCACCATGATCACCCGGCCGAGCTGGGGGCCGCGGTTGCCCTGGCTGCGGGCTCGCGTGTAGATCGGCCACAGTGGCTGGGCGGCGGCCGCGATGAGCGCCGCGACCGGAGCGAAGACCTGCATCACGACCGAGTAGTCGGCCACCGCGCGCAGTGTCGACACATGGCTGAGCACGATGCGGTCGGTGTAGAACGCGATCGGCATGGCCAGGGTGATGACCAGCATCGGCCCGGAGATGGCCCGGATGCTGGCACCGGGATAGCGGCGGGGTCGCGGCAGTTCGCGCAGCATCCGCGTCCACGAGAACCGGGTGACGGTGGAGCTGACCACCGCGTTGACGGCGTTGATGACGACCAGTGCGGCGGCGGGCGCCACCATCACCAACCGGCCGTCGAAGTCCAGGCCGATCAGGATGACGACGGCAACCAGCGTCAACGGGGCGAGGAACGCCTGGACGGCGATGGCGACGTGGTTGCGGTTGGCCCCCAGCAGCATGCTCTGCCCGAGTCCGGGCAGGAAACTGAGGGCGTAAACGACCACAGCCAGGCCGACGAAGGCGTTTGCGCCGGACGCGTGACCAAGCAGCCGGGGCCAGAGGTCGGCACCGGTGAGCAGGGCGGCGGCCACGAGCAGGCCGGTGGTCGAGAGCGCCAGCGTGCGCGCGGCCGTCAGCGTCACCCGCTCGGAGAACGGGTCGCGCGGACCGCGCGCGGCGAATGCCGACGTGACCGCCGCACCGACGCCGAGGTCGTTCAGCGGTAGCAACTGCATCAGGGAAATGACCAGGGCGTAGCTGTCGAACGCGGACAGGCCGAAGTGGTTGATGATGAGCCGGCTCGCGAGCAGCGTCGCCAGAGCTGTCGGGACGAACGACAGGATCCGCGCGAGCGCACTGTAGAGGAGCGGCTTCATCGAGTGCTCGAACTAGCTCGAGCTCGATCGGCGCCCGGCCAGCGCGCCGCCCCGGACGCCGGTCGTGCCGAACATGATCGCGGCGAACGATTCCGCCGTGGGCAGTTCGGCCGCGGCGGCTCGGCTGCCGCGGCGCTCCCCGTGCCGGATCTCGCGCAGCCCCGCGGCGAGCCCGGCCACGGTCAGCTCGGTGTTGACGCCGGCGTCGAGCGCGACCGACTCGCGGGCCCGGACCTTCGAGCCGGCCGAGAGCACGGGTACCCCGGCGGCCACGGCCTTGCCCATGATGCCGCTCGGCCCGTTGTTGTTCTGGGCGATGGTCACCACGTCGGCGGCGGCCACCAGCTGGTCGAGCTGCTCGTTGGAGAGGAAGCCCTCGCGGACGATGACGCGCTGCTGGGTCGGCTCGGGTTGCTCGGCCAGCCAGGCGGCCACGTCGGGTTCGAGCGTGCCGGCGAGCAGCAGGTCGGTGTCGGGGCCGGAAGCGAGCACGGCGGCGGCCACCATGGGGACGTTCTTGCGGTCGGAGACCACGCCGAAGATCCCGACCAGTCGACGGTCGAGCGATAGGCCGAGGCGCTGCCGGATTGCGACCCGGTCCCGCGAATGGGCGCTGCAGATCGCCGGGTCGCGGAGCCGCTTGACCAGCCAGCCGGGATTCAGGTCGTCGCGTCCGGCGAGAGTGACGACCCGACTCAGGCTGCCCCGGGCCATGGCCAGCAGCGCCAGCGTCGCCTTGGAGATGCGGTGCAGCCAGCCCAGCCGGTCCAGGATCGACAACCGGGCCGGATAGCGCGTCAGCAGGAAGACGACGCGCGGGCGGCGGGGCAGGTCGCGCAGCGCCGGCGGGGCGACCCGCCACCAGCGCTTGAGCGACTGGTCGGCGTCCATGACGAACACGGTCTCGACGTCGAGCCGGGCGCAGAGTTCGGCGACGGTTCGGGCGATCACCTGCGTTGGCGGGTAGATCGCGTCGAAGCGTTCCTCGACCCGCAGCGGCGCGTCGGCCAGATAGGTGTCGAACTCCGCCAGGTCGGCGGCACCGCGCGAGGTCAGCAGCACGACCTCGCCGGTCTGCGCCGCCCGGGTGGCAATGTGGCTGACGTACTGGAACCGGTGGCCGCCAGGATCGGGTTCCACGATCACCGTGACCGGCATGCATCGACTCCTGGGCATCGTCGCCGGACCGCGGCGAGGCGTGGGCCGGCCTGTTGGGCCCTCGGTACCCGAGGATTCTCGCCCACGGGGCAGGCGCTCGCCACTTGCGCCCCGGCGCAGGCGGCTCAGCCGGTCAGGCCGCCGTCGACAACCAGCACGTGCCCGGTTATGTAGCTGTTGCGGGGGTCGGTGAGGAACTGGACGGCCCGGGCCACGTCGTCGGGCTCACCCAGCCGACCGGCCGGGGTGCGCCGCACGATCTGCTGCAGCTGGGCCTCGTCCAAGCCGTGGCTCATCTCCGTCCGCAGGTACCCCGGCGCCACTGCGTTCACAGTGATGCCGCGCGAGCCCAGCTCGCGGGCCATCGCGCGGGTAAACCCGTCCAGCGCGGCCTTGGTAGCGCTGTAGACCGACAGGCCCCGGTAGCCGGAGCGGCCCACGATCGAGGAGATATTGACGATGCTGCCGTGGCCACGGGCGAGCATTCTGCGGCTGACCAGCCGGGTCATATAGATGGTGCCCTTGAGGTTCAGGTCGATGACGGTGTCAATGTCGTCGTCGGAGTACAGGCCGAGGATGCCGTCGCGGGCGACTCCGGCGTTGTTGACCAGCACATCGACTCGTCCCCATTTGGCCACGACCGCCTTGACGAATGCCTCGGCGTCGGCCGCCTTGGCCAGGTCGGCCGGTACGAACAGGAATCGGTCGGCCAGGGCAGGATCGGCGCGCCAGGTTTCGACCTCCGCCGTCGACGAGCGCGCGCACGTGGCGACCTGATCGCCGGACTCGAGGTAGGACCGCACGATCCCCGCGCCGAGGCCTCTGCTGCCGCCGGTGACGATCACGACTCGCGCGTTGTCTGTGCTCACCCGACGCTCCTTCTGACGATCTTGTCGCCGGCCGTCGCGATCGCATCGACGAACTTGATGCTGCGGGGCCGGGCGGCGGCGGGCAGGTCGGAGCAGGCCGTGCGAATAGCGGTGGCAACCGCGTCATGGTCGTAGCCTCCGGCGGCGACGACCTCGACGGCGACGATGGCCCCGGTCATCGCATTGCTACGGCCGTACACCCGGGCCAGGTCGACGCCAGGGACCGTGCCTACGCGCTCCTCGATCGGCAGCGGATGCACCTTGACCCCGCCGACGTTGATGATCTCCGACGTGCGGCCACGGAACAGGATGCGGTCGTCCACCACGTCGACGAGATCGCCGGTCGGTCGCCAATCGTCCGCGTCGACCGGCTCCTCGCCGTAGTAGCCCAGCATCCCGACGCGGCTGCGCACCCACAGCTCCCCGTCGACGATCTTCATGGCCACGTCGGCATCCGCGCCGCGCTGCAGCACGTCGAGGGCGAGGCCGTTGCGGCCGTCCCGGACCGAACCGCTCGAGCCGAACTCGCTGGCGGCATAGACCTGCGAAATTCGTGCGCCGGGGAACGTCGTGGCGAGTTCGGCGAGGAGCGGGCCGGGCACGGCCTCGCCGCCGAGCGTGATCTGGCGCAGGTCGGGAACCGGGCCGCCGTCGCTGCGCAGTTCGGCGAGCAGGAAACGCCAGTACGTCGGTGTGGCGCTGACGTGGTCGACCGCGTGAGCCCGGATCGCGGCCAGGCCCTCGCGTGGGCGTCGGGGAGCGGGGGCGGCGAGGGTGGCGCCCGCGGCAAGCACGTGCACAAGAATTTGCAGCCCGGCGAACTGGTGCAGGCCGTAGGCGAGCAGCCAGCGCTGGTCCGGCGCGGGTTGGATCCGGGCCGCCGCGTGTAGCAGGCGGTTCCAGTCGTGGCGCACACCGCGGGGGATGCCGGTCGTCCCGGTGGTGAGGACGAGCAGCGGCCGGGCGGTGGGCGGCGCGGCCGGCGCCGGACCGCTGGCTTCGAGCAACGCGCTCGGGGCGATGGCTTCGAGCCCGGCGGCCAGGCTCGGATCGTCGGTGAGGACGACGTCGTGATCGAAGCGGTGAGCCAGCGCCGTCACGTCAGCCGGGTCGTTCGTCGGCGGGTACTGGCAGGCCTCGGCTCCGGCCAGAGCGGCGCCGGCGAGCAGCGCGACCACCGTGGCCGCGTCGTGGTCGAGGATCGCGAAGCGGTTGATACCGCGTTCGCGCAACCCGACGGCGCAGCCTTCGGCCCTCCCGGCCAGCGTCTGGTACGTCACGCTGGCCATGTCGGTGACGAGTGCGGGTCGCTGGGGATCCGCGCGACGCAGCAGCTCGATCACACTGGAGGCCTGGCGGCTCAGGCGACGGCGGCGTCGTAGAACGTGACGATGTCGCCGACGGTCTGGGGCATGCTGCCGGAGCTGAACGGGTCGGTACCGAGTTCGTCCTCGAGGACGGCCGACAGTTCTGCCGTCTCCAGCGAGTCGAGGCCGATGCCATCGGCGTAGAGCGCGGTGCCGAGGTCGAAGTCGACGTTCTTGTCACAACGGGTGAGAAACGACCGGATCGTCGCTTCCACGTCGTGCCGGGAATTGCCCATCTGGTGCTGCTCTCCTAGCCCATCGAGTCGCCGGAAGGCTATCCCAGCGTGGCTCGCTCCGCCCGCCGGGTGATCGCCGCGACGAATGGCCCGCGCCGAGGTAACGTCTGCGGCCGTGGTGATGGCGAAGCCTGCGGACGCCCTGGCCAAGGTACGGATCCGGGTGCGGGACGCCGCCCAGGCCCGGGTGCGGGCGTGGGCCTACGGCGCCGAGACGAACTTCCCCGGCGACCCCCGGCGGCGTCTGATCATGGACGACACGTCCACGGCGGATTTGCGGCTGGTGCAGTACGCACCCGACGACGGCTACCCGGTCGTCATCGGTCGGTACAGCGGGGTGAATCACACGGCCGTGATCCTGCACGGCGGGCACCACCGGCTGGACTGGGTCAGCGCCGTGCACGCCCACCGCGAGCAGGGTGAGTGGGTGTTTCCGGCCGGGGCGCTGCACAGCGACGGCCCGGTGGTCATCGGCAGTGACGTGCTGGTCGCCTACGAGGCGCTCATCTTCTCCGGCGTGACGATCGGCGACGGGGCCGTCGTCGGCGCCCGTGCGGTGGTGACCCGGTCCGTCGCCCCGTACGAGGTCGTTGCCGGCAATCCGGCCCGGCACATCAAGTGGCGCTTCGACGAGGCGACCCGCGCCGCGCTGCTACGGATCCGGTGGTGGGACTGGCCGGATGAGAAAGTGGAACGGCTACGCCACGAGATCGACTCGCCCGATGTCCAGGGCTTCATCGAGCGCCACGACCCCGGCGCGCCCGCGCAATCCTGATCCCAGATCTTGATGCTCCTCACGACCTATCGCTCGTCGAGAGCATCAAGATCGCAAAGCGTTCACGAGCCGCTGGCAGCCGTGCCGGCGAATGGCCCCGGCATGGAGGTGAGGGGATGACCAGCGGCTATTCCGGGACCCCGCAGGCCAAGAAACTGGGGCTCAAGCCCGGGTATCGGCTGTCGATCGACAATGCACCAGACGGGTGGGCGCTGGCCGAACCTCCGGACGAGCTGGTGCTGGTTGTCGCGCCCGAGCCCGCGGACGTCATCGTCAGCTTCTGTCGATCCACAGCAGAACTGGCTGAACGATTGCCTGCTCTCGCGGCTCGAATCCACCCCGCCGGCTCGATCTGGATTGCCTGGCCGCGGCGGGCTGCTGGGCATCAAAGTGACGTCACGGACGACACCATCCGCGAGCATGCGTTGCCGCTCGGAGTCGTCGACGTGAAGGTCGCCGCGCTCGACGAGGACTGGTCGGCGCTCAAGCTGGTCTGGCGGGTCGAGAACCGCTCGCGACTGACGAAGTAGCCGAGCAAGCCGGCGACCCGAGCCGACCTGTCGATTCGAGCGATTGCCATTCGACGCATTGGTGAGCTGGGTTCGGACCGCTCATGCTGAGCGGGGCCTGGTGACATAACCAAGGGGTGAACATGGGCGGCGCTTTGACCGTTGACATCTTTCTCTCGGTCGACGGGTGGGCCGGGAGCGACGGACTACCTGGGTACTTCGGCTATCTGGGTCCCGAACTCGAGGAATGGATCACGACCGAACTGGCCGCGCCGCAGGTCGTGGTGATGGGGCGTCGAACCTACGAGGCGCTGGCCGGACTACCGGACGAGGCCCGTGATGAGTCGTGGCATCGCATGTCCCAGCTGGACAAGGTCGTGTTCTCCACTACGTTGCGGCAGGCACAGTGGCCGAACACGCGGATCTGCAGTCGCGACGTCGCAGATGAGGTGCGGACCATGAAGGCCGATAGCGACATTGCCCTGCGGACGATGGGCAGCCTCTCTGTCGTTCGGCAACTCGCTCGGGCCGGCTTGGTAGATCGGCTCCGGCTGATGACCTTTCCCCTGATCGCGGGGGACGCCGGTCGCGAAGCGGCCTTCACGGACATGGCTTGCGCCGACCTCGAACTGATCGCTCACCGAACACTGGATCGGCGGGTGCTGCTCGTGGAATGGCGTCCGACCGGGAAGGACATTCCGCGGGCCTGAGCCCGCCTTTGAGCGCCGACACTGGGGCCGGCCGTGGTTGGCTTGGGCAATGGCCAAGCCGCAACGACCGACGACCTGTATCGGGTGCGGCGAACCCGTTCAAGCTCTGATGAAACAAGGCGTGTCGTCCGGTGTGCGTCGGCGCACTCGGCACGTGGAACCGGTAGCCGACCCCAACCTGCGCTGCCGCTTCGATGGCGGCCCCGAGTTGGACGCCGAAGCGCTCGTGCCTTATCCGGGCGACGTGGCGTAGCCGTGGAAGAACTCGCGCGCATCGGGCGAGCACCGGATGGCGCCGACCTCCGGCGGCGGTCGTAGCCTGGGTCAAGAGGGGAGCACTGGTTATGTGGTGGATCTATATCGTGATCGCTGTCGTCCTCGCATTCGGGGTCTACGGGTTCGTGACGCTAACCCGCAGCCAGACGAACATGTTCAGCAGCAAGTCGTACCGACGAGCTGAGGATCTCTATCCCGACTATGCCGATCCGGCCGTCGACGATTCCGAGCGCAAGGGCAGAGTGCGGAAGCCGCCTGAGCGTCCCGACCGGGAAGAATGACCGTCGCTGATCGGCTGGGTCAGTAGAGGTCGATGGCGTCGAGTTCGGTGTAGAACGTCCTCTTCGTGAACGTGATCGTGTTGGTGCCGCGATGGAGGCGTACCAAATAAGGCGTGATCTGCCAGTTGTCCCAGGTCGTGTTTCGGAACACGACGGTGCCGGCGTCGCGGCCGTTCACGGTCACGGCGTCCGTGGCCGCAACCGGGTAACCGCTGGCGTCGAGTGAGCCATTTCCGTAACGGAGGCCGAGGATCGTCGGACCGGCCTTCGCGGCATTCACGGTCAGCGTCACCGAGCTGTCGGGGAAGTCCAAACCGCCGACCTTCGCGCCGGCCGAGGCAAGCGGATCGCTCACCACGCGGGCGTGCATGATGACTCCGTTCTCGGCCTCGTAGCGGACAGCGGACGACGAATCCGGTGGCAGCGTGAATGAACGCGGTGCCGGGCGGGCGTCGTAGACGTCGACGGCGTCGATCTCGGCGTACCAGGTCTTCTTTGTCAACCGAACGGTGTTCCAGCCCTTGACCAAATGGGTTCGATACTCCGCGGTCTGCCAATTGCCCCAGGCGGTATTGGGCAGCCTGACGACTCCGGTGGTCCTGCCGTTGATGCTTACCAGGTCGGAGGCGGGAACGCCGATGTTGTGCTCGTCGCGCGAGCCGTTGGCATAGCGGATGCCGAGGGTCGAAGGTCCGGACTTCGCGGCGTAGACCCGCACCGTCACCGAGCTGTCGGGGGTATCGAGACCGCCGACCTTGGCCTGTCCGGATGCAGTGTCGTCAGCGACCACCCGCGCGTCAGTGACGACACCGTCCTCCGCCTGGTAGCGGCGGTCGGCCGCGACCACGTGCGGCTGACCGGCCGGCAGTCCGGGCGCGGACCAGTCGAGTGCGCTGACGTACATGGCCCGATAGCTGTAGGTCCGATCCCAACCGTGAAAGACAATCGCCGTGGCCCCGTTTCTGGTGGTGAAGATGTCCTCCCCACCCGGGCCGATCACGGTGCCGTGGAACTGGTCGGTGGTCATCAATTCGGTACGTGACTTCACGTACGGACCGGTGATGCTGCTCGCCGTTGCGTAGCCAGTGCGGTAGTTGCCGCCGCCGAAGTCGTTGGCCGAGTAGAAGAGGTAGTAGGTGCCGCCCCGCTGGACCAGCTTCGGCGCCTCGACCACCGCTCCCTCGAACCGCTGGTCGTTGTGGATGAGCTCGGTAGGCGGTCCGGTCAGCGTGCGGCCATCGCTCGACAGCGGCTGGATGAAGATCGTCGCCGGCAGCGCACAACAGTTGCCATCGGCCTTCCACAGCAGGTACAGCTGGCCGTTCTCGCGATAGGTCGATGGGTCGATCGCGCCGCCGAGGTCGGGTGCGCCGCGTTGACCATCCGGACACACGAGCGGATCCGTTCCGAGGGGCTGGAACGGGCCGTTCGCCGATGTCGAGAATGCCGCCCCGATGCACTGGCGCGGCGTCAGGTTGTCGCGGGCGGTGTAGTAGAGGACGTAGCCGCCCGGCACCGCAATTACCTCGGGCGCCCAGACGCAGTTGTCCGTCGGGCCGCCAGGGGCGAAGGTGCACGATCCGACCCAGCTGCCCAGCTGGGGCAGGACGTCGGGCCGCTTCGTCCAGTGCACGAGATCCGTCGACGTCTGGTGCTGGATGTTCTGCCCGCCAGAGTTCGTCGCGTACGCGTGGTAGACCCGACCGGTCAGCAGGATGCTGGGGTCGGGGAAGTTGGCGTCGATGACCGGGGCGATCATTTGCCGTGATCGCGCCTGGAACGAAGGAACGCCTGCGGCGCTGTCCGCGGCAGCGACGACCAGGCCACCCAGCGCAAAGGCCAGCGTGAGTCCGGTTGCGGCCCAACGAATGGGTCGAGTCGATCGACGTTTCATGATGGTCTCCTGAGGGTGGAAGCCGCAGTTACGTCCAGAGGCGCAGATCGTGTGTTGCCATCCTCATTACCAAAACTTGCGGGCCGGAAACTGTCAACGCAGGCCCGGGCGGGGCGAAGCTGACTGGAGTGTCGGGGCCGCGGCCTAGCGTGCGGCTCATGGCCTTGTCTGTAGCCGAGCGCGCGGACCTGGCCTACTTGCGGACGTGATCCGGCGCGCACGAGGTGAGAAGTCAGGCCGAGTGCCGGACAGTACGGGGTATGGGCACCCCAACTCGCGAGGCGCGGCTACGTGAACTGTTCGAGGAGAACTCGGTGCGGGTGCTCGCCTACTCGTACCGGCATGTCGGCGCGAATGCGGCCCAGGACGTCGTCTCGGAAGTGTTCCTGGTGGCCTGGCGGCGAATCGATGAGGTCCCCGCAGATGCTTTGCCCTGGCTGCTGGTGGTTGCCCGCAACACGATCGGCAACCGCCGTCGAGGAAGTGCTCGCCAGCAGCGGCTCACCGACCAGCTGGTCAACCTCGAACGATCGAGCACCGCGTCCTCCGGTGCGGACGAGATCGCCCTCGAGCGCCGGGCCATGCTTTCCGCACTCGCTGACCTGTCGCCGGTAGAACGTGAGGCGTTGCTACTCACCGGCTGGGACGGCTTGTCGGTAGCGCAGGCAGCCGAGGTCGCCGGTTGTTCCCGCAGAGCCTTCGAACTGCGCCTGCATCGGGCGCGCAATCGACTACGGCGGGTCCTCGCCGCCGAGGAAGAACCACGCTCGCCACGACGTACATCCGCCCATCTTGAGATCAGCAGGGAGACCGCGATATGAGCACCGACCTCGACCAGCGTCTGAGCGACCTGCGGCTTGCGCCGCACTGGCCGGCCGATGAGCGCGCCGTCATTCTGAACCAGGTGTTGAGCTCGGATCCGATTCCGCGCCGGGAGGATCACCGGCTCATCGCAACGCGTCCGAACCGGCGGCGCCGCACCGTGGCCCTCGCTGCGGCCGCCGGGCTGGCGGCCGCGGCCTGCATCGCGGTGCCCACGCTCCTGCCCGCGGGATCACCCGGTTCCGCGGATCAGGCCAACGCGATCCAGGCCCTGCATCACCTGGCTCACGTCGCCGCGGTCAGCCCGAGCGATCATCTCGGCCCGAACCAGTTCCTGCACCTGGTCGACGTCGAGCACCAGGGACCGACCCCGGGACAGCCTGGCGTGGAAAGCCGCTTCGAGTACTGGGTCCGTCCGAACGGACAGACCTGGCAACTACGCAACGAGCGCTCCGGCACCGACCCAGCGCGCAAGGAGGTGTGGCTGTTGCCGCCGGGCCCGCAGTTCATCGACGGCATGAACTCGCCGCAGTTCCTCGATCGACTGCCCACCAACCCAGCTGCGCTCGAGGCGTACGTGCGAGCCCATTCCGTCGGCTCCACTTCGTCGGACGAACGGGTATTTGTCGGCGTGACCGACATCGTGCGACGCCGACTGGCCAAGCCGAAGCTCCGCTCGGCCGCGATCGAGGTGCTCGCTCACCTCGGGCACGTGCGACTTGGGGGAGCCACCCACGATTCGCTCGGCAACCCGGTCCAGGCATTCGAGTTCGTGGACCCGCATGGGCGCCCGGACGACGACCGGACGATCATGTTCGACACCCGTACGGCTCAGATCACCGAAGAACAGGAATACTTCCGCGGCAAGCTTTACTTCACTAGCACCGTGCCGGTGTTCGAAGTGGTCGACAGCGTGCCCGCGAACATCCGCGCGGCGGCCATCCCCCAGAAATAATTGTCGCGACTACCCCGAGTCGGACGCGCGGCGCCGACGGCCGAATCCCTCCGGCCGCCGGCGCCGCTGTTCGAGCTACGTGGGCGAAGCTCCGAGCGCAGCCTCGCGCGTGCCGACCTTGCGGGCCGGCACCCCGAATACGACGGCATAGTCCTCGACGTCGGACAACACCACCGAGTTGGCACCGACCTGTGCGTGTGCCCCGATCCGCACGCCGCCGACGAGGACCGCGTTGGCCAGGATGATCGCGCCGTCGCAGATCGTCGCGAACTCCTGCTCCACCCGGCCATCGGGGTTGCGTGCGCCCACCGTCACTCCGCCCGCCAACGTCACCCCGTCGCCGATCGTCAGGCTGTTGCCGATCGTCACCCCGACCGGGTGGGCGATGAGCAAGCCCGTCCCGATCGTCATACCGGGGACGAAGTCGGCGCTCACTGTGAGCACGCCGACGGTGCGCAGTATGTGCGCGAGCCGCACGTGCCCGGACCGGAACAGGCACTGCTGGGCCCGGATGATGACGGAGGCGATGAGTCCGGGCAGCACCAGGCAGCGGGCGAGCACGCGCGGCCAGCTCGGGCGCTCGTCGGGGCGGTAGCGCTGCAGGTCGGAAAACACCAGCTGCGAGAAATTCAGTTCCGACCCGGATGGGGACGACGCCATGCGGGCAGACATTAGTCCACGCCCCGAAGGGCTCAGCCGTTCACCGCGACCGCCCGACACCGGGCGGTTATTCTGATCGTCCTCGCCGCGGAGTGGCCTGCGGCGCTCGCACCGGCGGGATGGAGCGCGAATGTCTGCCCCGATTCAGCTGCCCATCCGGGTGCTCGTAAAGGGCGCATCGACAGTCATCTGGCTATCGGAAATGGGCGGCCCACGCAGCGATTTCGCCTTTCCGCGGGCGATCGAAGCCGAACTCCTCGGCGCCGGCCGCCCGACCGAAGTGCGGGCGATCGGTGTGCCGTCCGAGCGGACGAAGTCCACGCTGCGCAACTGGGAGAGCGAGGTCCTGGGCTGGTCACCGGATGTCGTCATCCTCATGTACGGCCACTACGAAGCGATCCACTTCCTGCTGCCGTGGTGGCTCGAGCGCCACGCCAACAGTGAGCGGGCCCGGCCCGGCCTGATCCGTGAGCGCTACCGCAAGCACCTGCTGCGGCCGGCCTGGATGGCGCTGGCGAAGCTGCAGGCCCGCGCCGACACGAAGTTCGACTCGACGCTGTTCCGCTCCCGTCCGCGACGGGTGGCCGCCGACCTGGAACGGCTGATCACCAAGATCCAGCTCGTCGGCAGCCCACTCGTGCTGGTGATGGAGATCCTGCCCCCGGGCCGGCGCTGGTGGTCGTGGTTCCCGGGTATGCGGGAGCGGATCGCGGTGATGAACGACGCCATCGCCGCGATGGTGGAGCGGATGGACAAGCCGAACGTGCGGGTTTTCAACGTCTCCGACGTAGTGGCGCGGCACGTCCCGGAGGGCGAGGAGGCGACGCCGGACGGCGGGCACTACACGCCGGCGTTCCACCGAGCCATCGGCGAGGAGTTGGCGCACGAGATCCTGGCCTGGGCTGACACCCAGCCCCATCTCAAGTGAGTTCGTCGAGCAGGGACGTCAACGCCGCCAGATCGACCTCGATGTCGGTGACGATCGCGCTGGCCCGGTTCCGTCGCCGGTTCGACGTCGGCCAGGCCGACAGGTAGCGGTAGGTCAGGCCGGGGACACCTGCGGCCAGCTTCCAGAAATCCGGCAGGACCCCGCCCGCCGGGAAGATCTCCACGACGGCGGCGCCGGGGCTGGCGAACACCAGGTTGGCCAGGGCCGCCCCGTGCGCCGACACGATGACCGAGGCCCGCGCGAAGGTGCTGATCTGCTCGCGCACCGGCAGGGCGCCGGGGTCGAGCACCCGGAAGCCGCGCGCGGTGAGCAGTTCGACCAGGGCCGCCTCGTTGACGATCGCGCGGTTGTTCGCGGCCGCGCCGCGCGTGACGTAGACCGGCTGCCGCGAGCCAGCCACCTCGGCACCATCGAGCAGCCGCTCGCGTAGGAACCGCACGACCCACGGCGGGTTCTTCTCGGTGGTCGCGGGCAGGCCGGGCACCACGAGGCACTGCGCCCGCACATGCGGATTCGCGCTGGCGTCGACCCGGGCCGCCTCCGGGATGCCGATCAGATCGAGCAGCTCGCGCTGGAACCTCGTCCCCGCCGGGACGTACCACTGGTCGGGCGGTGCGACCTCCGGCGCCTGGGCCAGCACGCCGATCCGCGGCAGCACGTCACACAGGAAGTGGTAGTAGTTCGAGTCGCCGCGTGAGGCCAGCACGCCGAGCCGGCCCGGGACCTCGGCCGGCGCGCCGGGGAAGGGGTTGAGGAACAACGGGTGCTCCCGGGGCCGGGACGTGCCGAAGTAGACGCTCAACTCCTGCAACAGATCGCCGCGGCCGGTGATGACGGCCCGGTGCGGGCCGAGGACGCGCCCGTTTGGCAGCTCGGCCACCGCCACCCGTGGCACGGTCTCGTCACCGGCCGGCTCCAGCGGCGGAAGGCCGGCCGGCCGGCCGAGGTGCGGCGGCCGGGAGACGAACTCCTCGGGCCGAGCCACGACGCAGCGTCCCCCACTGGAGGCGGCGGCCGCTTCCATCGTCGCGACCACGCCGGTCGGCAACCGCCGGCCCCGCAATCGGCTGAGCAGCAACGTCGATGGTGCGGCCAGCCGGGTGGCCCGGACATAGACCGGCTTGAGGTACGGGAACAGCGGCCGCAGCGGAGGCGGCAGGCGAACCATCGTTCAGTGACCCGCGGGCGCCAGCGGCTCGCGCGACAGCCACGCGCAGCCGTAACCGTTGAGCGTGGATTCGTGCTGCAGGTGCAGTCCGGCGTCGGCGAACCACGCCCGCAGCTCGTCCCAGGACCGACCGTTGACCGGGTGGTACTCGATGACCAGTCGCTGCACCGACTCCCAACTCGCGGGCGAGGAGCCCAACACCAGGTCGTACTCGCCGCCTTCGCAGTCGATCTTGACGATGTCCACAGGTGCCGGCGCAGCGGCCACCGCTTCGTCAAACGCGATCGTCTGCACCTTCGTCGGCGCGCCGGCGCCGTTGGTGTGCCCGGCCGAGACCAATCCGTTCAGGCCGCTGCCACCGCCGTTGTCGTCGAAGACCGCGTGCCCGGTTGTTGCGGCGAGCGCCATCTCGAACACGCTGATGCGGTCGCCGAGGCCGTTCTGCTCGACGTTGCGGCGCAAGAAGCTCGCACTCGTCGACGACGGCTCGAACGCGACGATCGTGGCTTGCGGATGCAGCTGGGCCAGCCGGCACGAGAACGTCCCCACGTGCGCGCCGACGTCGATCACCTGCACCGGGCGCTGCAGTAGGGGCCCGAGGAACCACTCCAGCCGGTAGCAGTCTTCGGCGAAGATTTCGTAGATCGGGACCCGGGCCCCGGGCTGGTTGGGGCAGTCGATTCGCAGGCCGCTGCGGGTGGCGAAGCTCAGCGCCTTAGGGCCCCGGCCCATGCGCTCCCGAGCCATGTCCGACAGCACCGGCAGCCAGTTCGCGAACGTCCGCGGCGTCTGGCCGACGCGGCGCAACGTGAACAGGACGCTGTTCGGCAAAAGGACTCCCTGGACTCCGGTCGGACAATAGTCCCCGGACGGGCGCTCAGTGGAGGCGGCGGGCGATCTCCTCGTGCAGGTTCAGCGCCCACCCCGCCGGGCTGAGGCGGGTTGACAACGCCCGGCTGACGTCAGACATCGAGCCCAGCCGATCCGGCGGCAGTGCGCTCATCCGCCCGAGCGCCTCGGCCCAGCGCGGCACGTCGCCCGCGGGCACCACCCAGCCGTTGTAGCCGTCCTGCAGCAGCCCCGGCACCGCTCCGGCGAAATCCGAGCACAGGATGGGTAGCCCGGCTGCCGCCGCTTCGTGCACGACCACCCCGTACGGCTCGATCCGCGACGTCAGCGTCAGGCACGAGGACGCCCGCATCAGCTCGGCGACCTGGGACGGCTGCAGGAACCCGTGCATCGTCACGCCGGGAATCTCGCGGAGCGCGGCGTCGTACGGACCGGTTCCGGCCACCTGCAGGTCCCAGGGGTCGTCGACGCGCTCACGGTACGTGCGGTAGGCCGCAGCCAGGATGTCCGGACCCTTGTGCTCGACCAGCCGGCCGACGTACAGGAACGCCCGCCGCGACGCGAGTTCGGCACCCGAGCGCGGCGGCGAGCCGAACAGGTCGACGTCGGCCGACAACGAACCGCGGATGATGTCTTCCACGCCGAATCCCAGCCGGCGCGCGTAGAACTCGGTGCGGTCGCTCGGCACCATCGCGCAGTCGGCTACCGGGTCGACGTAGACGCGGTGCGTGGCTCGCCCCAGCCACTGCTTGGGCGCCGCGCGCCAGAGGTTGTCCATGATCAGGATCCGGACGACCCGCGGCGGGACGCTCTTCATGACCGCCCGGTAGGCGCGGCAGTAGTTCCACGACGTCATCACGACGGCATCGGGCGCGAAATCCCGCACCAGCCGCACGAGCTCAGCCGGCTTCGGCGGCGCGCTCCAGCCGATCATCCGGGCGTAGTCGTCGTTGATGACGCCGGCGAAATCCGTGTCGGCCATCGCCTCGCCTAGTGCGTCGGGGGCAGGAGTCACGACCAGCAAGTCGTTGCCGAGCTTGTGCAGTTGCCGGTACTGCGCATCGAGATACCCGGTCATTCCGTTGAGCAAGAAGGCGATACGCATGGCGGCTAATCCCCGCTCAGGCCGGCGACCGCGACAGCCAGGCCGTGCCCAGCCCCACGCCGTTCGCCTCGTGCCGGATCACTCGCAGTCCGACCCGCCCGAACCAGTCCCGCAGTTCGTCCCACGACTCGCCGGCGACCGGGTGGTACTCCAGCACGACCCGCTGGACCGACTCCCACCTCGACGGCGACGATGCGTACACCAGCGCGTATTCGCCGCCCTCGCAGTCCATCTTGACCAGGTCGACCGGCGCCGGTGCCGCGGCCACCGCCTGATCGAACGTCGTCGTCGCCACCTTCACCGCGCCGCGCGCACCGAGCGCGTCATCGCCCTCGACCAGACGGTGCTCCGCCCGCATCAGGCCGTTGTGCACGCTGCCGCCGCTGTTGTCGTCGAGCAGCGCCCAGCCGGCCCCGGCGGCCAGCGCGGCCTCGTGCACGGTGATGCGACCGTGCAGCCCGTTCTGGTCGACATTGCGGCGCAGGTACTTGGCGCTCTCGGGCGACGGCTCGTAGCACGCCACGGTCGTGCCCACGTTGCGGACGGCCAGGTTAACCGCGAACGAGCCGATGTGCGCGCCGATGTCGACGACGTGCAGCGGATTGCCCGCGAGCGGGCCGAGCAGCCAGTCGATGCGGTAGCAGTCGTCGGCGAACTGCTCGTACAACGGCAAGCGGGCGCCGGGCACGTTCGGGCAGGTGAGCACGGGCCCGCGCTTGGTCTGGAACGTCAACTCGTCGGAGCCGTGCCCCACCGTGGCGCCGGCCATGTCCTTGAGCAAGGCCGGCCAGTTGCGAAAGGCGCGCCGGGTCTGCACCACGCGCTTGGCCTCGTGCCGAGCCAGTTCCAACTGGCGGGCCACGGTCATCGGTGCGCCGACCAAGCCGGACCGGTCGCCTGCGGGACCGCGTCCGTCGCGGCCGCGGCGGCGGCAGTGGCGTCAGTGGCATCGGCGGCGGCCAGGGCCGCGTCGTCGCGCTGGTCGACGTAGAGCAGGGCGATGAGGATGGCGGCCGGCACGTAGTAGAAGCGGTCGGTCAGGTCAGCCTCGAAGATGTTGAGACCCAGCGTGGCGAAGAACGCGCCGAGCAATGCCGCGCCGAGGTCGTGGCGGGGGATCACCTTCCACGACGCCCACATGCCGCCGAGCATGTAGACCGACATCGCGCCGAACAGCAGCAGTCCCCCTGAAGCGAGTTGCTGGATGTAGACCTGCGACGCCTCGGTCGCCACCTGCAGCCCGATTCCGTTGATCGGGGAGTGGTGGAAGTCGCGCACACCCTGGGCGCCGACCATGGCCCGGACGGTGTCGCTGCCCTCGGTGCTGACACCGCCGCTGAGCCGCGTCACCCGCAACACCGCCGCTCCGACCGACGGGACGAAGGCGGCCACCGCCCCGGCCGCCACCCCACCGGCCAGCAGGATCCCGGGCAGGAACGGACGCGTCCGCGGCAGCAGCGCGAAGCTGATGACCACGGTGACCACAGCGCACACAGCTCCGCCGCGCGACCCGCTGGCGTAGACGCCGAGCAGTGCGCTCGGCAGGCAGGCCGCGCCGAGCAGCCGATCGCGGCGATCATGAGACGCGAGCAGCCAGCATGCGAACGGGATGGCGAGCACCAGCCCGGCAGCCAGGAAGTTCGGATGGTTGGAGAATCCCGGCTCGCGATCATGCAGGTTGGGGATGTGCGTGACGAGCTTGCCGAGCGAGGTCAGCCCTTCGCGGTCGAGGAAGGCGGCTGCGCCGGACAGCGACGATCCCACCGCGAACGACACGGCGAGCCACCGCACGGCGCGGCGCTCGACGATGGCCGCGGCCGTGAAGACCATCGGGATGGCCACGACGGCCACGACGAACTTGAACGCGATGCCGATGTTGGCGCCGGCCAGCGTGCCCTTCGTGGACACCGTGGGCTGTCCGGTTGCGGTCAGCACGACCCGCTGGGCGAGGTAGGCCGGGTCGGTGGGCAAGAGGACGGCGAGCACGGCCACCAGAATGATCACGATGCCAAGCTGCTTGACCCACCATGGTGGGGTTCGGAATGCGTCGTTCGGCGCGGCCACCAGGAAGCAGATGAGGGCGACCAGGACGAGCAGGTCGCCCGGGCGCACCGGGCCCACGAACCAGCCGTTCCAGGTGAGGGTGAAGGAGGCGGCGCAGGCTGCGTAGATGCCGGCGCGCTGCCAGTCGGCGCGGACGAGCAGCACGATGATGGCCAGCCCCATGACGGCCCCGATGAGGACCACGCCGAGCGTTCCGGCCGGCAGGGCGAGCCACTCGATCCCCAGGACGGCGGCCAGGATCACCGCCGTCGCCAGGCTGGCGCCGAACCTGTTGCTCAATGCCGCTCCCGTACGCCGAGGGTGGTCGGGCTGCGCAGCCGCCGCACAGAGGATACGCACCGGCGCGGGTCCGCACCCGCTCGCGTAAACTCCCCGCGAACCGGGGGCCTCCCTGTGGATAACTCTCCGCGCGCGTTCGGAGGCCGAGACGGTTAACATCTGGGCCAAAGGGACGTAGCCCACGCTCTTCCGGCGCCGGACAGCCGGGTACGAAAGGTGTTCTTGTGACGCTTCGGGCCTACCTTCGGGTATTGCGCGAGCGCTGGAAGTTGGTCGCACTCTTCGTCGTGTGCGCCACCGGACTAGCCATCGTCATCACGATCATCACTCCGAAGCAGTACGTGGCTACGGCCCAGGTCCTGGTCGCATCGAACGGCAGCGTCGACCCGCTGGCGCAGGCGCAAGCCGCCGCGTTCGTCCAGACCCAGGTGCAGACCTATGCCTCCGTGGTCGGCTCCCCCGAGGTGCTTCAGGCGGTGAAGAAGGACCTCGATCTGCCGATGAGTGACAAGGATCTCAAGGGCAAGTTGAGTGCCACTGCGCCGGCAGCCCAGTCGATCATCGAACTGCACGTGAAGGACGGCTCACCGGCACAGGCGGCCGCAATCGCGAATTCCGCCGCGCGGGCTTTCGTAACCGCCGTCGAGGGCTACTCGACGTCGACGGGGGGCGCCACCCCGTCCGTGCACCTGTTCGTCACCGACCCAGCCAGTGCGCCGACCTCTCCAGCCACGCCCAAGCCCGTGCTGAACATCGCGCTGGGTGTCTTCCTCGGCCTATTGGTCGGCGCGGCGCTGGCCGTCGCCCGCGACATTCTCGACACCCGGATCAAGGACCCCGAGGCGCTGGCCAAAGCGTCGGGCGCCGCGTCGATGGGCGTCATCGTCGAGGACCCCAAGACCCAACGGCACCCGATCGCCACCCGGGCCGGCACCCGCAACATCCGGGCCGAGAACTACCGCCAGCTGCGCGCGAACCTGCAGTTCGCCAACGTCGACGAGCACCCCCGCGTCATCGCGGTGACGAGCTCGATCCCGGCTGAAGGCAAGACGACGGTCGCCATCAACCTGGCCTCGACGCTGGCCGAGGCCGGCTTCAGCGTGTGCCTCGTCGACGCCGACCTGAGGCGGCCCACCGTCGCGAAGGTGCTCGGCCTGCTCAGCCCCGTTGGTCTGACCAGCGTGCTCATCCACCAGATCGAGCTCTCCGAGGCCATGCAGAACGCCGGTTCGAGCTTCTACGTGCTCACGTCCGGCCCGACGCCGCCGAACCCGAGCGAGGTGCTGGCGTCGTCCTACGTCCGCGACGTCATCCGCTCGCTGCTCGACAAGGTCGACTACGTCGTCGTCGACACCGCGCCGCTGTTGCCGGTTGCCGACGGTTCCGAGGTGGCGGCGTTGGCCGACGGCACCTTGCTGGTGGCCCGTCACGGGTTGACCACAGACACCCATGTCAAACGCGCCGTGCTCACCCTCGAACAAGTGGACGCGAAACTGCTTGGTGTGGTGCTGAACCGCGTTCCGTCCAAGCGCAACAACGACTATGGCTACACCTACTACCGCAGCGATACCGCGGGGCACTCGCGCCGCGGGAAACCCAGCAATTCGCACAAGGTGCGCGTCGAGGATTACTAGTTCTAAGTGCTCCATTCCACTCCAGCGCGTCACACCCGTGACGTCCCCATCGCGTGGAGGTACCTGCCGTGAGGTCAGTCGATGCCGTGGTAACCGGCGCGGGCGGATTCATCGGAGGGCATCTGGTCGCGTCGTTGCTCGGCGAGGGCAAGGCCGTGCGTGGCGTCGACACCAAGCCGTTCGGCGAATGGTGCCAACTGCACCCGCAAGCGGAGAACGTGGTCGGCGACGTGTCCTTGTTGGCCGACGCCCGGGCCGCCGTCGACGGCGCCGGTGTGGTCTACAACCTGGCCGCCGACATGGGCGGCATGGGCTTCATCGAGAACAACAAGGCGGCGTGCATGCTCTCGGTGCTGACGAGCACGCACGTGCTCCAGGCCGCCAACGAAGCCGGCGTCGAGCGGTACTTCTACTCGTCCTCGGCCTGCGTGTACGCGGCCGAACACCAGACCAGCCCCGATGTCGTGCCGTTGCGGGAACAGGACGCCTATCCGGCGATGCCCGAGGACGGCTACGGCTGGGAGAAGCTGTTCAGCGAGCGCATGTGTCGGCACTTCTACGAGGACTACGGGCTGCAGACCAGGGTGGCCCGCTACCACAATGTGTACGGCGAGTTCGGCACCTGGGACGGCGGCCGGGAGAAGGCACCGGCCGCGATCTGCCGCAAGGTCGCCACCGCCGCGATCACCGGCGAGACCGTGATCCCGATCTGGGGCGACGGCAAGCAGACCCGCAGCTTCACCTACATCGACGACTGCGTCTTCGGCACTGCGCTGATCACCAACGGCGACGATCCCAATCCAGTCAACCTGGGCAGCTCCGAACTGGTCACGATCAACCAGATGATCGACATCGTCGAGGGCATCGCCGGGGTGCGGCTCAAGCGCGAATACGACCTCAGTGCTCCGCAAGGGGTTCGCGGCCGCAGCAGCGACAACACCGAGATCATCCGCCGCCACGGCTGGGAGCCGGCCACGCCGCTCGCCGACGGGTTGGAACGCACGTATCGGTGGATCTACGACGAAGTCAAGAAGGCCTTGGCCTGACGACGGATTGTCGAATCCGCGTGAAGCGACGATAGGCAGTGCGTATCGCTTGTGGCCTGACCTCGTTGATGCGAGAGCGAGCCCTGCCGGCTCTCGCTACTGAATGTGATGGTGATGACCATGCGCCGCGTGCTCAGCGCACTGGCCGCGGTGTGCGTGCTCGCGTACTGCTTGCTGTTCACCGCCGGCGCGTCGGCGGCGCCGGTGCCGACGGTCACGCATCCGTCGTTGTCGGTCAGCACGACGTCACCGTGCGTAGGCCAGGCGATCGAGGTGGGAGGCACCAGCTTCGCGGCCGGAGAGACGATCCAGCTGAGCATCGGCGATCAGACGGTGGGCACCGCCACCACCGGCGCCACCGGTTCGTTCGACCCGTCGGTGACCACTCCCGACCTAGTCGGCGAGCAACAGTTGACCGGGGTCGGACAGACAAGCGGGCGCCAGGGCGCACTGACGCTGACGATCCGAAAGTGCAGCGCAGTCGCCGGTGAAGGCCTCGACAGCGGCGGTCTGGCGTTCACCGGCGTCGAGATCGCCGGCTTGGGCCTGCTCGCCGCCGTGCTCATCGGCGGCGGTGCGCTGTTCGTCTCGGCCGGGCGGCGGGCAAGCCGGCCCTAGGACGTCGCGGTCCCGTTGGCCAGCGCGTCGGCGATGGCCTCCGCCGTCGGCGCGCTGGCCAATTCTTCGATGGGCACGGGCAAGGCAACCGACCAGTTGGGCCGACCGGTGGTGCCCGGCATGTTCGGCCGCCTCGGCACCGCGAGCGCGTCCTCGAGCGTCGCCGTAAACAGCTGGCTCGGGGCCGCGGCCAGGGCTCGGTACGCACCCTCGACGGCGGCGGCCGCACTCGCGTCGGCCGGGATGCCCGCCACGTCGGCCAGCTTGGCCCGCAGCCGGCGGGTGCCGTCCTCGTCCGCGTGCACGCCGGACGCAGCTTGATCCTCGAGATCGACACCGGTCCAGAGCCCGGCGACCGTGGGCAGGTCGTGCGTGGTGACGGCGGCCATGGCCTGCGCCGGCCAGCGGGCCGGCTCGTCCTCCTCGAACCAGAGCAGGCGGTAGGAGAGCATGTCCGCGGCCTGCATGGCCTCCCGGACGCCGGCCTCAACCGTGCCCAGGTCCTCACCGATCACGGCGGCCCGGGCCCGGACGCTTTCCAACGCGACGATGTCGAGCAGATCCTCCGCTGGATAGCGGACGTAGCCGCCCTCGGTTGCCGGAGCGTCCGCTGGGATCCACCACAATCGGAACAGCCCCATCACGTGGTCGATGCGCAGGCCGCCGCCGGCGGCGATCGTCGCCCGGATCGATTCGATGAACGGTCGGTAGCCGGCATGCTGCAGCCGCCACGGCACGAGCGGCGGCAGGCCCCAGTTCTGGCCCTGCAGGTTGAACTGGTCCGGTGGCGCGCCCACTGTCGCGTCGAACGCGATCAGGTCCTGCCAGGCCCAGGCGTCGGCCCCGTCGGGATCGAATCCGACGGGCAGATCCTGGATGACGCTGATCCGATCGGTTGCCGCCGCCTGCTGCCGCGCCAACTGCCACTGCAGCCAGGCGTGGAAATCGACTGCGGACGCGCTCTCGGTCTGGAGCCGGGCTACCGCCGCAGTTCCCGGTCGGCGGAACTCCGACGGCCAGGTGCGCCACTGCGGGCCGTGTGCGTCGGCCAGTGCGCACCAGGTTGCGAACTCGTCCAGCGACGGCCCGGCGCTGGCCCGCCAGTGCGTGAACTTCTCGTCGGTTCCGGTGGCCCTGAAGATCGCCTCCAACGCCGGGCGCTTGAGCCGCCACACCTCGTCGCGGTCGATGCGGTCGTTGTCGTTCAGGCGCCGACCGGCTTCGCTGGCCGCGGCGATGTCGATCAGCTCGGCGCCGGGCACGTCCTCGACCCGCAGGTAGATCGGATTGCCGAAGCGCCGGCTCGACGGGAAGTACGGGCTGGGCTGTTGCGGCTCGGCCAGGGCCACGGCGTGCAGCGGATTGACGAGCAGGAACCCGGCCCCGCCGTCGGCGGCCCAGTCGCCGAGCTGGCGCAGGTCGCCGAGGTCGCCGATGCCCCAGCTGGCCCGCGACCGCGCGGCGTAGAGCTGGACGGCCCAGCCCCAAGCACGGTCAGCGACGGGGTGGCAACGCCGCGGACTGACGATCAGGTCGCGGGTGCTGCCGTCCTCGGCCACGAGCGTGTGATAGCCGAGCGGAAGGTCTTGGCTCGGGCCGTCGATGGTAACCACGGCGCCGGACTCGAGGAGCACCTCGCCGCGTGCGGGCCGGGCCCGGCCGGGCCCGGTCACGATCGGGCCCGCCTCAGCCAGCTCGGGCGGCGGCCGGCCGACCAAGCTGCGCAGCCGCGCGAGCGATTCCGCGGAGATGCGGCGCTCGACATCCTCTGAGTCGAGATAGCTGGCGTCGACGCCCCACTCATCCATCGTCGGTCGTGCGCACCTTTCGCCAGATCGAGACATGGGCCGTGCTGTCGTCGGTGTACGGATGCTTGGCCCAGTCGGCCCAGCGTTGCGTCAGTTCGAGGCCGGCCAACTGCCCCATCAGGTCCAGCTCGGCCGGCCAGGCGTAGCGGTGGTTGGCCGGGAAAACCTTGACCGAGTCGTTGCTCAGGTAGATCTTGTTGGTCTGCATCGTCTGGGTAGCCGGTGAGATCTCGGACGATTCCAGCACAACCGCGCCGTCTTCCTGCCGCACCAGCCGTAGCGCCCGGCCTTGGCGGTAGGCCCCCAGGTCGGGCAGCCAGGCCTCGACCACGAACGAGCCTCCGACGCGCAGGTGCCTGGCGGCGTTGCGAAAGCAGTTCACCTGGGCCTGCTGCGAGGGCAGGGCGTAGATGGTGTTCATGGTGAGTACGACCAGCCCGAACTCGCCGTCGACGCGGGCCTCGGAGAAGTCGCCGACCTCGACCTGGATCGCGGCGCCGCCGGGCTTCTCACGCAGCAGTTGCACCATGTCGGCAGAGCCCTCGATGCCGGCGACCTGAAGGCCGCGGGCAACGAGCGGGAGCGCCAATCGGCCGGTGCCGATGCCGAATTCGAGGATCGGTTGACCCTGGCTCAGCTCGGTGATGGCGGCCAGCTCAGCCGCGGGATCGGCGGCTCCGGTCGTCTCGTCGTAGTCGTCGGCGATGTTGCGGCCGTACTCGGCGGGGTCGAAATCGGGGTTGTCGGACAACGGGACTCCTAGCGACGGAGCGGGTTGAGTGGGCCTCTCAGCGCCTCGCCGGGTCGGGGATGCAGTTGGAGCACGCAGCATTTCGCACCGCCGCCGGCCTTGCGCAGCTCGCTGGTGTCGACCGGATGCACAACGAAGCCGCGTTCCTCCAGCTGGCACTGCAGCGTCGGACACTCGCTGGCCATGACGACGTTGCGGCCGTCGCTGATCATGTTCAGCCCCAGCGCCGCTGCGTCGGCCTCGTCGGCCAGGATCGCCTCCGGCCAGATCTCGCGCAGGATCGTCTGGCTGGCCGCCGTGAACGCTCCGGGCCAGTACGCGACGGTGTTCTCGTCCAGGACCGCGAGCGCGGTGTCGAGATGGTAGAACCGCGGATCGACCAGCGTCAGGCCGACGGCTCGCAGCCCGAAATATTCTTCGAGCTCCTGCACCGCGCCGGGTTCGGACCGGAAGCCGCTGCCGGCCAGGATGAACTCGCCGGTGAACAGACAGTCCCCTTCACCCTCGTTGACGAAGCGCGGGTGGCGCACGGTGCGAAATCCCAGGTCGGTGAACGCCCGACCGAAGTAGGCCGACTCGGCCGACCGTTCGGGATGGCGGAAGCGCGGTGTCATCGCGCGGTTGCCGATGGCGATGCCGCCGTTGGCCGCGAACACCATGTCGGGCAATTCCGGCTGCGGCGCGATGAGCTCGACGGTATGCCCAAGATCGCGCAGCGTGGCGAGCAGCGTCTGCCACTGCGCCATGGCGGTATCGGCGTCGACCGGTTCGTCGAGTCGCATCCACGGGTTGATCGAGTAGCGCACGGTGAAGTGAGTCGGCGGGCACATCAGGTAGGTACGCAGCGTCGCCCGTCGGGTGGGCCTGCTCGGGGCCGCGGGTTCGTCCAGGCTGGACTGGGGCATTCCGACCTCCCATTCGGGCGCGCGCGCCCCGCCGGGGCGGCCCCGGTCGCCGACAACTGGCCAGGACATCCCCGGAATATCGGTTCCCGTAAACATCATCGGTGTGATCCAGCAACATCGCACTGTTACCGGGCGGTCCGGCCTGGGAATGGACTTGTCGGCCCAGACCTGTTGCCTGGAGGGATCCGATGCGGCTGCCGCGCTCACGTGGCCCGATCAGCGAGTCGCTGTTCGGTGCGCTGCGTGGTTCGCCCGGTTCGGTTGACGCAGGCGGGCAACGCGCAGGGGCGGTCGGGCGGCTGCCGACCGAGCCGCTGGCCGACGACGACCTGCAGTTGGCGCTGTGGTGCAGCTACGAACTGCACTACCGCGGATTCGACGACGTGGCGCCGGAATGGGAATGGGAGCCCAGCCAGCTTGCCGTCCGGCGCGAGTTGGAGGCCTGCCTGCTGACGGCACTACGGCGTACCGTGGCCGTCCCGGCCGGTGCCGAGCCGGTGCCAGAACGGTTGAAGGGTCTGATCGCCGGCGACGACGGCCCGCCACTGTCGCGCTACTTGCAGCGCCAAGCGACCCGCGCCCAGTTCGAGGAATTCGCGATTCATCGCTCGATCTACCATCTCAAGGAAGCCGACCCGCACAGCTGGGGCATTCCCAGGCTGGGTGGCCGGGCCAAGGCCGCGTTGGTGGAGATCCAGGCGGACGAGTACGGCGGCGGGGTGGCCGCCCGCATGCATTCCGAGCTGTTCCGGACGATGTTGCGCGGGCTCGGCCTCGACGACGGTTACGGCTACTACCTCGATGAGGTGCCGGGCGTGACCCTCGCCATCAGCAATCTCATCTCGATGTTCGGGCTGCACCGCGAACTGCGGGGCGCGCTCGTCGGGCACCTCGCGGCGTTCGAGATGACCTCGTCCATCCCGAATCGCCGTTACAGCCTTGGGCTACGGCGCCTCGGCCTCGACCAGGTGACCCGCCGCTTCTTCGACGAGCACGTCACCGCCGACGCCCTGCACGAGCAGCTGGCCGCGTACGACCTGTGCGGCGGCCTCGTCGACGATGAGCCCGGCCTCGCCGACGACGTGCTGTTCGGGGCGGCCTGCTGTCTCGAACTCGACAACCGGTTCGCCGGCTACGTGCTCAAGCGCTGGCAGTCGGGGCGTTCGTCGCTGCGCCCGTCGGATTCCGCCGCGTCGGCGGCCGTGGCAGCCGAACCATCCTGACGGCAATGGACTACGTCCTGCCGCTCAAGACCGCTCCGGATTCCGACGTCAGTGAGCTGGGGGACTACGTCCGGCGAATCTCGGCCGCGGCACAGGTGATCGTCGTCGACGGGTCCGCGCCCGACCAGTTCGCGGCCAACCGGCCACACTTCGTCGGGGTCAAACACGTCCGACCCGATCCGCAGTACGCCTTCGCCAACGGCAAGGTGCGGGGCGTGTGCACCGGCTTGCAGCTATGCGCCTCCGATCGGGTCGTGATCGCCGACGACGACGTGCGGTACGAGCTGACCGAACTGGCCCGCATGGAAGCCCTGCTAGAGCACCACGACCTGGTCCGGCCGCAGAACTACTTCCGTCCCGCGCCATGGCATGCGCAATGGGATACCGCGCGCTCGCTACTCAACCGGAGCATCGGTCGCGGCGATTTTCCGGGCACGCTCGGGTTGCGGCTCACCGACGCGTTGCGCACGAGCGGCTATGACGGCGACGTGCTGTTCGAGAACCTCGAACTGATTCGGACGGTCCGGGCGGCCGGTGGTCGTGAACTCATCTCCGACGTCTACGTTCGTCGACTGCCGCCCACCGCCGGTCACTTCGCTGGCCAACGGCTGCGGCAGGCGTACGACAGCCAAGCCCAGCCGCTGCGGTTGCTGGTCGAGCTGGCCCTGCTGCCGGTGATCGGCTGGGCGCTTCGCCGTCCGGCTCGGCTGCTTGCGGGTGGGGTGGGCTGTATCGGTCTGGCCGAGATTGGTCGCCGCCGAGACGGAGGTACGGCCTACTTCCCGCGGCGGGCCCCACTGTTCGCGCCGGCGTGGGTGGCCGAACGAGCGGTGTGCGTGTGGGCTGCACTCTGGCTGCGGGTGGCGCGCGGCGGTGCGTCCTATTCCGGGCAGCGCCTCAAGCGAGCCGCCCATTCCGAACGCTGGCTGCGCGGGCGGCGGACCGGCGGGTTGGCTTGACCGCTGCGCGCTTGTGGCTGCTGTCGCAGAACGGCTTGACCGCCGAGCGCCCGCACCGGCAAAGGGCGACCGACCCGGCCCCGTGCTCGATCGGCTTTCCGTCGACGTCGCACAGTTCGAAGTCACCGCGCACGATCAGCGGGCCGTCCGGATAGGGCACCACCGTGGTGGCGGGTATCTCGTCCGGCCCGTGGCGCATGCCGTATCGATACCCAGGACGGGTGGCGCGGAAACCCGACCGACTATTCGGTGGCCTGCTGCAGGTAGGCGTAGAGGTATTGCAGGAAGTCAGCCCCGGCGATCGCGGAGAAGGTCGCCATGATCAACCGGGTCTGCCGCGGCGCGAGGACCAAGCCGGCGCTGAGCCCGGTGGCAATCCACTGGGCCAGACACATCGGGCAGCTGAGCAGTTCTCCGACGGAGTGCTGCACGCCGTGTCCGCGCACGCCCTCTTTCAGTTCGGCCGCGCCGCTGACCCCTTCGTAGCTGGTGAATGGCGCCCGGATCGGGCTGGCCACCGGATCCTTGGCCATGGTGCGGCTGATGCGGTGCGTCGCCACCGCCATCTGCGCCAGGTCGTAGGGCGAGATCCGTTCGGGCACCCCCCGGCGCAACAGCCGACCGAGCAGCGCAGTCGCCGCGACTCCGGCGCCGTACACGCCCATGACAACGACGTAGCCGCCGAGCGGACGATCCTCACCCTGCCGGTACTCCTCAGCCTGGCGCTGGGCCCAGGTCTTCACGTCCGATCCGTTCCACGCCATGGCACTCCTCGATCGCGTCCTTGTCCGGATGCATAACCACGGCATCTGCTTCTCAAACCGTTGGGCCAGTGGGTCGGGTAACAGTTCGGTCGGCATTTCGATGGCGAGCGTGGCCGGTTGGACGGCATAGTCATGCTGGTGCAGACCGTCGGGCTGAGCTGGCAGCACTCCGTCGAAATTGCCGCGGTGCTCGCGGTCGGCGGCACCGGCGCGGCATTGTCCAACCGACGCGTGGTCCGGGCGGTCGGCGCGTTCGCGCGCGAGACGGCCGTGATCGGGGTGTTGTACGCACTGTGGCGGCTGGCGAGCGATGTCTCGCTTTCCGGCACGCAGGCCGGGGCGTTCCAGCGGGCGCACTGGATCGAACGGGTCGAGCGTGACCTCCCGCTGCCCTCGGAGCACAGCCTGCAGCACGCGTTCCTCGGGCACCGGCTGATCATCGAGGGCGCGAATCTGTACTACGCCGCGATGCATCTGACGATGATGCTGGTCTTTCTCATTTGGCTGTTCGTGCGGCACCGCGAGCACTACCACCGGGTGCGCACGATCCTGGGTTGGACGACGTTGCTCTGCTTGGCCGTGCAGCTCTTGCCCGTGGCGCCGCCGCGCATGTTCCCGGGCATCGTTGACACCGGCTTGCGCTACAACCAGTCGGTCTACAGCAACGGCCTGCCCATCGACCAGCTCTCGGCGATGCCGTCGCTGCATGTCGCCTGGGCTGTGCTGGTCGGGTACTACACGTGGCGGGTCAGCCGGAGTCGCTGGCGCGGTCTTGGCCCGGCCCACTCGGTGATCACGATCTTCGTTGTGGTCGTCACGGGAAATCACTGGTGGCTGGATGGCATCGTTGCCGTGGCCATCCTGTCGCTGTGCGCGTGGTCCGACTACGGGGTGCGCGCGGCTTGGCGATCTGCCCGCCGCCGAGTGGATCTTGATGCCCCTGACGAACTATGGCAGCCCGGCAGCATCAAGATCGCGACGCAATCACTGGATGCTCGTCGGCGGATTCAGGTCGATCGGCCACACGATGTGATCGGACGCGTTCGGCTGCCGGACGTTTGTGCTCGGCGCGAACGGTTGCGGAAGGCTGACCAGGATCGCCTGGACGGCTACTTCGTTGTCGGTCCGGATGTCGATGCTCCGAGCGGGTAGCCCAGCCGCGTGCTCGGCCCCGCTGACGTTGATGCGCAGAATGTCGATGTGGGCCGAACTCGCCATGAGGTTCAGCACGGCTGCGGCCCGAATGTCGAGGCCACCCGCGGCAAGTACGGTGCGGGCAGCGCCGGTGACGTCGATGCCCCGGTCGACAAGCAGTCGACGATCGGCGGTTCGCCGCGCAGCCGCGTCGGCAGCGTTGAGCGGGCGGCGTGAGCCGACTGGCGTTTGCCGGACCACTACCTGCTGCGTCCCGGTACCGAATAGCGCGATCGGCACCGACGACGTCAGCACCTTTTTCAACGTGGCGCTGGTCCGGGCCGCGTTGCGCAGGGCCGGCGTGGCAACCACATAGTCGGCGCGGGCTGGGCCAGTAACGACGTCGCCGAAACCGACGGCCACGAGCGCCGCGCGGGATTCCGGATCGGCCAGGACCGACGCTTCGTGGCTCAGCTCCCGGCCGGCCCACCCAACTGCGGCGTCGACCTGCGCGGTCGTGGTGGGTGCGGCGGCAGCGACAGTCGGTTTCTGCGGCGGCCGGTCGGCGCGATGCACGAAGGCGATTGCGCCCGCGACGCACGCGGCGACGACGACGATCACACCAAGTGCCACGAAATACGGGCGCCGATTTCGCGGCGGCAGACCAGCGGCACGAGCGGCCGCGAAATCCTGCAGGGCCTTCAGCGCTGGGTCGATCCCGAGATGGACGGGATGGCTGAGCAGCCATTCCAGTTCGGCTTCTCGGTCCTTGAAGCGAGCGCCGTTGACGTGGCCGCCCACCGGTTTCGCGTCGGCGCCTTCCCCCGCTTGGCGGCCAGCCGACTCGTCTTCCCGCGGCTCTACGTCCGCCGGGTGCAATGCGCGCGGCCGTTGCCCCGCGACCGGGCCCCGTATCGGTGGCGCAGCCGCCCCTATTGCCCGCTTCGGATTGGTCGCGGTCAGCGCCGCTGCTCTTCTTGAGTCGTGGGCTCGGACTCCTGGCCGACCTTCTTGCCCGGCGACTCGGGACGTGGTCGCCATCCGCTTCAGGGATGGTCGATCCGGCGCGCGAGTGATCTGTACATGGGTCCCCCCGATTGCACGTGCAACTAGTGCGTGAGTAATGAGTTGCTCTGCGAAAGTAACTTGGCCCGAGCGAAATGTACGTGCGGCTGCGAGCACGGACGGCGAAATGTTAGTAACTCTCCGTGGTCAGACCTTATTTGCAGTTTGTTTACATGCGGGCAAACACACCGGGTGTCGATAAAATACGGATAATATGGCCGTTTTTGATCATCGGATCGGCCAGCAATCGACGGTCGGCGCGTTCAATCGTGGTCCTCATCGCCATCGGCCGTGGCGACGGCGGCCACTAGCCGGCCACGGACGATTGCTGGGCGCTCAACCGGATGCAACCAACCTCGCTCATATTCCGGCTTCCCCGGCCGATGTGAAAGAAGCCTTTTCGCTCCGATCAGACAGGCCGACAATGGATCGTCTCGCGGGTGTGCAGTGAAGCGCTCCGCACTCAAGCCCGTCGTCGGCAGGTACAAGCCCGTCGTCGGCAAGCACCCGCGGTCGATCGGCTGGGGTGGCGCGGCGGCGATGGCGATGGGCGGCAGCAACCAGAGCCTGTTCCTGCTTACCGGCCTGATCGCGACGCAGGGGACTGCGGCCATCTGGCTGTTGGCCCTTGGCCTGCTCCTGTCCTGGGCCGCGGCCCCGGGCTGGACCGAACTGACATTGATGTGGCCGGACCGAGTGGGCGGTATCGCCGCCACCTGCGCCGAAGCGTTTCGCCGCTACAACCCGGTGTTGGCCAACCTCACCGGCGTCTGTTACTGGTGGGGCTGGGTACCGACGTGCGGATTGACGGCGCTGCTGTCGGCGCAGGCGCTGCACGACTGGTACCTGCCGGCGGTGCCGGTCACCCCGCTCGCCGTCGTGATCGTTGTCGCGTTCGCCCTGCTGAATCTCTCTGGGATCTCGCGGGTGTCCAAGGTGGCCAAGCTCATTGCCGCAGGTGCGGCGTCGTTGGCGCTGCTCAGCGCAGTGCTGCCCCTGCTCCACGGTGACGTCAACGCATCGCAAGCCACGTCGTGGCACTTGCTCTCACCGTTCCAGGGCGTGTTCGGCGAACTGTCCAGCGCGATGGCGGGCCTGTATCTCATCGGCTTCGCGGCGCCGGCGTTCGAAGCGGCGACCTGCCACGTCGGTGAGATGCGTAATCCGGCCCGGGCCCTGCCACGGGCCGTGCTGGTCAGCGCCGGAATGGCCGGTCTGTTCTTCCTCGTCCTGCCGGCAGTTTGGTTGGGCGTCTTCGGCAGCGGGGGCCTGGGCGCGGCCCACGGCGCCGGCCTGGCCCAACTGCTCGGCCCGACGTTCTCACCGCTGTTGGGCGGACTGGCCAAGAGTGCCGCGATCTGGTTCCTGGTGCTCAACATGTTCCACGGCACCGTCCAGCCACTGGCTGGAGCATCGCGAACGCTCTCGCAGTTGTCCGAGGACGGTCTGCTGCCCCTTCTGGTCGGCCGGCGCAACCGCCACGACGCCCCGCACGTCGCGATCGCGTTGACGGCCGGCATGGCGATCGTCTTTCTCGTGGCCGGTGATCCGATCTGGATGATCGCGGCCGCGAACTTCACCTACTTGATCAGCATCGCCCTTCCGAGCGTCGCGGTCTGGCTGTTGCGTCGTGACGCACCAGATCGACCCCGGCTCTGGCGGGCGCCGAAGGGCACAGTCGGGCTCGGCCTGATCGCGGCCGTCATCTGGTTGCTGGCGACGATGCTGGGCTTCCGCCAGTTCGGCCTACCGGTCGTGCTGTCCGGGCTGGCCCTCGCCTATTCCGGATCGCTGTTCTATCTGTGGCGCCGGTTCACCGATCTGCGCCGTGACCAGCGACAGGGAATGGCGCACAGCCTGCACGCCAAGCTCACCGGGGCGATGCTGGCGGTGATGGTCCTCGACGGCGCCGGCTATCTCCTGGCGGTCACGTCCGGCGGACGCGGCAGCGCCACGCGCGTGGCCGTGCTGGAGGACATCTTCGTCGCCGTCGCGCTGGTCTCGGTCGGGGTTGGCCTGGTCCTGCCGGGGATGATCGCGCACTCGGTCACCCAGGTCGCCGCTGCGGCCAAGGAACTGTCGGTGGGCACCCTGGCCGAGCTCACCCGCGCCATGGAGGCTCTCGGTCGCGGAGACCTCGACCAAGCCCGCGCCACCCAGGAGGTGACGCCGGTGGTGGTGACCAGCCGCGACGAGGTCGGGTCGATGGCGATCGCGTTCAACGAGATGCAAACCGAGATCAGCCGCGCCGCGCGCGCCCTGGACGGCGCCCGCGAGGCGCTGAGCCGCTCTCGAGGCGACCTGGAATACCTCGCCACTCACGATTCGCTGACGACGCTGCCCAATCGCCGGCACGTCAAGGACGAGGTCGAACGCCTGGTCGGCAGCTGCGTCGTCGCCGGCCGCCGCTGCGGGGTCGTGGCGTTGGATCTCGACGGGTTCAAGTACATCAACGACAGCCGCGGCCACGCCGTCGGCGACGAAGTGCTCACGCACGTGGCCGACCTGTTCCGGGCCCAGCTGCGGCCCAGCGATTTCATCGGCCGGGTCGGCGGCGACGAATTCGCCGCGGTCCTGCTCGACATCGATGCCGACGAAGCCCATCTCGTGATCTTCCGGCTGTTGGAAGCCTTGCGCAGCGAGGCGATCATCGTCCAGCAAGGCCGGGCCGTCCGCGTCACCGCGAGCGCCGGAATGGCCTTCCTCGACCCGACCGCGCCGCAGACCGCCGCGGACCTACTGGTTGAGGCGGACGTCGCGATGTACCAAGCCAAGGACACCGGCCGTGATCGGCTCGCCCTCTACTCCGCCGGTGACCTCGGCCAGGCCGACCTGCGGGGCCGGCACACCTGGGTGGAACGTATCCAGGACGCCCTGGAGCAGGATCAATTCCTGCTCGTCGCCCAGCCGATTCTCGACCTGGCAACGGGCCGGGTCGATCGCTACGAGGTGCTGCTGCGGATGGTCGGGTCGGACGGAACCATGGTCATGCCTGCGGAGTTCCTGCCCGCCGCCGAGCGGTCCGGGCTCATCGGCCAGATCGACCAGTGGGTAGTCACCGAAGCCTGCCGCATGCTTGGTGAGGAACAGCGGACCGGCAGCGGTCTGCACATTGCGGTCAACCTGTCCGGGACGTCGATGGGCGAACCGACCGTTCTCGCCGTGATCGAACGCGAACTCGCCCGCCTGCCACGACGCGGCGGACTCACGATCGAGGTCACCGAAACGGCCGCGATCACCGATATCGACCGGGCCCGATCGTTCGCCGAACACCTCGAAACGCTCGGTTGCGAATTCGCGCTCGACGACTTCGGCGCGGGCTACGGATCGTTCTACTACCTCAAGCACCTGCCGTTCGACTACCTGAAGATCGACGGCGGGTTCATCCGCGATGTCGTCACCGACCGCGCCGACCAAGCCGTGGTCCGCTCACTGGTCCAGATCGCCCGCGAACTCGGCAAGCACACGGTGGCCGAGTTCGTCGAAGATCAAGCAACGCTGGACAAGCTGCGCGAACTCGGCGTCGACTACGCGCAGGGTTACCACATCGGCCGGCCCGCAGCTTTCGGCCCGAGCGACGCAGTGCCGGCTGTGCCGGCCCAACCCGCCAGCCCTATCGGTACGCGCTGAGGGCACCGTCACTACCGCTGCGCGGCGGGTTGATCGTTGGAGAGTTCGTCCAGGACTGCGCTGAGCCGCCGCATTGCCGCCAACGTGTCGGCCAGTTCGCGCTTGCCCGCGATCCGGGCCAAGCGCTGGGCGGCCGCAGCGTGGCCCGGGTTGATCCGGGCTATCGCCGCGTGGCCTTGCGCCGTCGGCGCGACGAGCTTGGCCCGACGATGGGCCGGGTTCGGTTGATATTCGGCCAATCCGCTGTCGACCAGCAGATCGGCAATCCGCTGCACGCTCTGGCGGGTGATGCCCATCTCGCGGGCGATCCCGGCGACTGACCGCGGTTCGGTGAGCACCGCCCCGAGTACCTGCCACCAGGCCGCCGTGAGGCCGGCCGGTCCGGCTAGGCCTTCGGCGACGTCGAGGAATTGCCCGTTGAGCCGAAACACCGCGAGGGCGAGCCCACTCAGCAGTTCCTGTTCCGCCCGCACGCTCAGCCGGCCATGAGCTCGTAGAACCCGGCCGGATCGCGCTGGCCGTAGAGCTTGAACCAGGATGCGAGGACGTTCGGCTCGAACACTTCGAGACGCTGAAGGATCGCGCGGGCGAAGTCGACGGGGGCGTTGGCGCTGGCGGTGATGAGGTTTCGGTCGTAGACGGCCGGCTCGTCGCGGTAGCGGTGTGCGCCGGCATAGCCGACGCTCTGCAGGAACTCCAGCGCGTTGCTCGTGTGGCTGCGGTCGTCGAGCAGTCCGGCCCGGGCCAGCCCGCCCGCCGCGCCGCAGATCGCGGCCACCGGGACGTCGACGGCAAGGAAGTCACGAGCCTTGTCCGCGAACGGTGTGAACTGGTCGGTGTTCCAGATGTCGTTGCCGGCCAGGATGAGCATGGCACTGTCCTGCGGCCTGAGCTCGTCCAGCGTGAAGTCGGGGACGACGCGCAGGCCGCCCATCGTCGTGATCGGCTCGCGGGTGGCGCCAACGGTGGCGACGGCGAAACGGCCCGGTCGCTTGTGCCACAGCGGCTTGTTCACATGGGCGGTTACGTAGCCGATCTCCCAGTCAGCGAGGGTGTCGTACACAGCAACATGAACTGTATCCGTCATGACAGTAGGCTGTCATGTTGACAGCGTGTTGTCAACGTCTAAAGCGCGATCTCGATTACCTCTGACGTAATCGACGCGCTGCAGTTGCCCTGGTTTTCTTGGGGCATGACCAACAGCGTTCGCAAGCTCGAGTCGCGTTACGACCGCACGTTGCGGGCGGTGATGTGGATGGACGCGTTCCTGTCCGTAGCGATGGTTGTCATCGGCGTGATCGCCTCCCCCATCGTCGCGACGCTGGGGGTGCCCCAGCGCTTCGTCTTGGCACTCGGCCTGGCCGCGATCGTGTGCGCCGTGCTACTGGCGGGCTTCGGCGCGATCACGGCAGTGTTGATCATGCTCAGGTTGCGCGGCGGACAGTACTACCTGCCCGAGCAGCTCCGGTTGCCGCTGCCGGGCCCGATGCGCCCGGCGCCGGCCACGTTCGGCGCTGGCCAACGCTGAATGAGTGCTGGTCCACGACGGGAGCGGGAGTTGTACCGCTCCGTGCCCGACCACGCCAGCACGCGGTGAGCCTCAGCGGCGCTCGACCAAGCCCCGGATGAACGCGGCCTGGCCGGCGTGTTGCAGGTCGTCGGAGATCACGCTGACGAGCCGCACGCCGAGGGTGACCGGCGGATTCCAGTTCTCGTCGACGACCCGGTCCAGGTCGTCATCGCTCAGCGCGCGCACGTATCCGACGGTCCGGGCATGGACCGCGTCGTAATAGCCGGCCATCAGCTCCGGCTCGACCCGCACGGCGGCGACGTCGTCCGCGGTGTGGCCATAGCCGGTGGCCAGCCGGTCGAACGGTAGAGCCAGGCGCTCGTGCCAGGTATCGGCCAGCCAGACCTGCTCGGTGCCCATCGCATCGGCGACATGGTCGTCCTGCACTCGAGTCAGGTGCCAGATCAGCCAGCCGATGGAATTGGCCCGGTCGTCCGCGCGAAAGGTGAGGTCGGCAGCGGTCATGCCGTCCAGGACGCGGTGGACGATTCCCTGCACTCGCCCGAAAGCGTCCTCGAGCAGTTCTGCGCTATGCATCTCGTCCACCCCTTCTCGGCTTGGCAGATGGGAGACTACTGACCCGCGCCGCGCAGGCAGCACCGCGATCGGACCCCGCGACCGTCCCTACGTTGATCAACTCGCGTCAGCTGCGCGAACTCGCCTGAGAACGCACAGCAGACGCGAGTTGATCAACGACGAAGGACGCGCAGGGTCAAGCGTGGCGGTTTGAGCGCAACCGCACGCAGCACGCGTCTGGGCTGGGCTCCAAGACGGCTGACACGCTCGGTGCGTCGAGACCGTCGAGCAGCCCACTCAGCAGCGCATGGTTCAACCCGCACACCAGGGCCGGCTCGCGGGCGGCCAGCGGGTGGAACGGGCAGTTCCGCAGCCGCAGGTCGCCCGGGGCAACCCGTTCGGGCTGATATCCGCGCTCGCGCAGCAGGCCTTCGCTGATCGTGATCGCGCGTTCGGCGCCCAGGCGTCCCGGCCGACGTTTCGGGCCGGCCGCGGCTGCGGCGGCTAGGCCGTGCTGCCGCGCGACGCGCTCAATGGCTGCCCGCGTCGATTCGTCCGGTCGCTGGCTCGCTGCGGCGTCGACGAGGATTTCGGCCAGGAACCCGTGCTGTCGTTCCGGCAGGCTGATGCGGACGTCCTGCTCGATGAGTTCGTAAACCTTCGGCGTGCGGCCGACCGTGCGCCGCCCGCCGGCACGCTCATAGTGCGAGCGCAGAAGTCCGGCGTCGACCAGCTTGTCCAGATGGAAGGCCGCGAGCTTGGTCGAAATGCCGACGGCCTCCGCGGCCTGCTCGCGGGTGACCGGGCGGCCCATCGATCGAATGAAGTCATACATCCCGCGGCGGAGGTCGTCGCCGAGCGCCGCCACCGCGGTGATGGCGGCATCGATCGACAGCTCCGCCCGAGCATTGTCCATCCGTTAACTGTAACGCCCATGTTGGCTTGTGAATCAATCTTTCTCTCAAGGACTTGACGGGTCGTCGGAATAAGACCAAGCTGCGTTAGCGAAACTGCTAGAGCCGCGAGGAGGGTCCATGACCAGTCGACTGCACCAAGGTGGAAGGACTTTCTAGTGTCAGCGCCTCCTGACGTCGCCGCGCCGCAGGGCGCGCCCAGGCCCGCAGCCATGTTCTCGCGCAGCACCGCCCTGCGCGTCGTCGCCGACGACCCGGCAGTTGATCTCGACGCCGCCGAGAACGGCGCTCGTCAGTTCTTGCTGGCCCTGGGAGTAGACCTCGACACTGAGAGCCTTCGTGAGACACCGCGGCGAATGGCGCGCGCCTACGCCGAGTTGTTCACCGCGGCGGACTTCGACCTCACGACGTTCCCCAACGACGAGGGCTACGACGAACTGGTGGTGGCGCGCTCGATCCCGGTGCGCTCGATGTGCGAGCACCACCTGCTGCCGTTCGTCGGCGTCGCCCACGTGGGGTACCTGCCGGGGGAGCGCATTCTCGGCCTGTCAAAGCTGGCGCGGGTGGTCGAACACTTCTCCCGTCGCCCGCAAGTGCAGGAACGGCTCACCAAGCAGGTCGCGGACTGGCTCGACGCGCACCTTCATCCCAAAGGAGTCGGCGTGGTGATCGAGGCAGAGCACTCCTGCATGACCTTGCGGGGCGTGCGGGCCGCGGGCTCCAGCACCGTGACGTCAAGCGTGCTCGGTGCCGTCCGCGACGATCCCCGATCCCGCGCTGAGTTCTTCGCCCTCACCCGCGGCCATGGCTGCTGACCTGGGCGCCGCACCGGCCGATCGCCCGTCGGCGCAGGCGCGCATCGTCATCATCGGCGGAGGTCTCGCCGGAGCCAAGGCGGCGGAGGCGTTACGGAGCTCGGGGTTCGCGGGGCCGGTCACCCTGCTCGGCAGTGAGGCCGATGTGCCGTACGAGCGACCGCCCCTGTCCAAGGCTTACCTGGCCGGCGACGCTGCATTCGAGGATGCCGTGGTGCACCCCGTCGACTGGTACGCAGAACACGACATCGACCTGCGGCTGTCGACGACGGCGACGTCGTTCGATCCCGCGGCCCATACCGTCACGGTCGACGACGGCACCACGCTGACCTACACGAAGCTGCTGCTCGCCACCGGCGCCACACCGCGCCGGCTATCCGTCCCAGGGGCGGACGCCGACAACGTGCACTACCTGCGCAGCCACGCCGATTCCGACCACGTCCGGACGACGTTCGGAGTCGATCGCCGGCTCGTCGTCATCGGCGCCGGCTGGATCGGCCTGGAGGTCGCCGCCGCCGCACGTCGGGCCGGCACCGACGTCACCATCATCGAAGCGTCCGAAGTGCCGCTGCTGGGCGTGCTGGGCCGGCAGTTGGGCCAGGTATTCGCCGATCTGCACGCCGACAACGGGGTGCACCTGCGTTTCGGCGCCACCATCGAGGAGATCGTTCTCGACCACGGACGGGCCTCTGGCATCCGGCTCGGTGACGCAACCGCGATCCCGGCCGACGCAGTTGTCGTCGGGGTGGGTGTGGCGCCCAACATCTCGCTCGCCGAAGCCGCTGGACTCGCAACTGACAACGGCGTGCTCGTCGACGCGTCGTTGCGCACCAGCGATCCGGACGTTTACGCAGTGGGCGACATCGCCAACCACGAACACCCGCTCCTAGCCACCCGAGTACGAGTGGAGCATTGGGCGACAGCGTTGAACCAACCCGCGGTGGCCGTCAACGCGATGCTGGGGTCGACCGGCAGCGATGCCGTCTATACCGAACTGCCGTACTTCTTCAGCGACCAGTACGACCTGGGGATGGAATACATCGGCTATGTCCCGCGCGGCGTCGACACGCACATTCTGGTCCGGGGCGATCTCGCCGCGCGAGAGTTCGTGGCCTTCTGGCTGGATGACGCCAACCGCATCAAGGCGGCCATGAACGTGAACGTGTGGGACGTCGTCGATGCCGTCAAACCCTTGATCAATTCGGGGACGGTTGTCGATACGGATCGCCTGGCCGACCCGGAAATCGCCTACTCCGACGTCGCTGCAGGCTGACGGCCAGCGAACATTGCGTGCATCTGGACGCGGGCCGTTGCAGACTCAAGGGGTCAGAGCGTCTCGTTTCGCGGAGGAGCAGTCACATGACCACCAAGGAAACCCTTCCGTCCTTCCCGGTGCCCGACAGTGACTACGACACCGAGCCCATCGTGCGTGACCTGTACACCGACGGCATCACCGCGCTCAAGGGCGCGTTTTCGCGGGAATGGGTCGAGGAACTAGACCAGGACGTGTTGGCCGCGTTCGACGAGGCCCGCTCCCGTGAGAACGGTGCGGTCGGCCGTGGCCCGAACCGGTGGTACGTCGAGGTGCATCCCGAGGCGTTCCGCGGCTTCGTCGAACTCGCCAACCACCCGTGGGTGCGCATTGTGAGCGAGGCGGTTCTCGGTCCCGAGTACAACATCGTGGAAATCGGTTTCGACATCCCGTTCCCGGGAGCGGTGTATCAGCCGTGGCACCGCGACTTCCCGTCCCCGCCGGAGACGCGCGACGAGCGCCGCCTGACGTCGCTGGCCTTCAACATCACCACGGTGGACACCACCGAGGACATGGGCCCGTTCGAGATTGCACTCGGCACCCAGTTCGACGACAGCCCGGAGTTCGATCACGGGATGTTCCCGCCCGAGTCCTACTACGAGCGCTACGAGCAGCGGGCCGTGCGCAAGTACCCGTCGATGGGTGACATCTCGGCCCGCTCGGCGCTGACCATTCACCGGGGTACCCAAAACCACTCGGACAAGCTTCGTCCGGTGGTGGTCCTCGGGGTGGACGGACCGGAGGCCAACAACGCCGAACACCACGACCTGGCCGTCACCCGGCAGTACTGGGAATCCCTACCCGACACGCTGCGGCGGCACCTGCGCTGCCCGATCGTCGACGAGTTGACCCCGATCACCCAGAAACACGACATCGAAGGCCTCGTCATGGGCTGACGGCATTGCGCGGGCCCTCGATATCTGATCGAAATATGTTAGGTCTTGACGGTTGCTGTTTGAGGTCGTTCACTTTTACCGTGCCATCCCGCGTTTCCCACCCGCCCGAACCGTGCGCCTCGCGGGCCGCACGAGAAGGAGTTGACCCCCGCATGGTCCTCACCCACCGACGCCGGCCGCCAGGCGTCATCGTCGCCGGTAGCGCGTTGATCGCCGCAGCGTTGCTGTCCACGGCTTGTTCCAAGAGCGCGAACAACTCAGGCGGGGCATCGCCCGGCGGAGGCAGCGGCACCGGCGGTCAGCAAGAAGTCGTGTCCGGGTCGGCCGGCGCCGGATCGGCCTGCACCTCCACCAAGTACGGCGCGCCCAAACTGGACCTCAAGACCGCCAAGATCGGCTTCTCCCAATCGGAGTCGACCAGCAACCCGTTCCGCGACACCGAGAGCAAGTCGATCACCGCGGAAGCCAAGAAGCTCGGGGTGCACCTCATCCAGCGCAATGCCAACGGCAACATTTCCCAGCAGAACACCGATATCGAGGACATGATCGCCCAGGGAGCGAAGGCCCTGATCGTCGCACCGGAAAACGCCGGCGTCGCGCCGTCGCTGGCGCAGGCCAAGGCCAAGCACATCCCGGTCCTGACGATCGACCGCACGGTCAACGGGACTGCCTGCAGCGACTTCATCGGGTTCATCGGGTCCGACTTCACCGGCCAGGCCAAGATCGCGGCCGATGACCTCGGTCAGGCGTTGGACGGCAAGGGCGACGTCGTCGTCCTTCAGGGCACCTCGGGCAACAATGTTGCCGCCGAACGCACCAACGGCTTCAACCAGGAGCTCAAAGCCAAGTACCCGAACATGAAGATCGTCGCGTCGCAGACGGCGAACTTCGACCAGGCCACCGGTCAGAAGGTCATGGCCCAACTCCTGCAAAGCCACCCGAACATTGCCGGCCTGTACGCCGAGAACGACACGATGGCCCTGGGGGCCATCCAGGCTATGCGGGCCGCGACCAAGAAGCCCGGCAAAGACATCAAGATCGTGTCGATCGACGGCATCCACGATGCGGTCCAGAATGTTGCCGACGGCATCATGTACTCCGACATCGAGACCAACCCGCGCTTCGGCCCGCTCGCCTTCAAAGGCCTGCAGGACTTCTACGGAAGCCAGGGCACGCCGACAAAGGTGATCATCAAGGACCACCACTTCACCAAGGACAACGCGGCCGACGCGCTGAAGAATGGCGACGTCTACTGACCCAGCAACCTCACCACGAGTCTGGCCGGGCGGCTCTGCTGAGTCGCCCGGCCGGCACTCGTCCTGGCAGCCACGAACGAGAGCGCGGATGAGATGGGGAACGGTTCGGACCACGTCCTCGACATCGTCGGGGTATCCAAGTCGTTCACCGGTGTGCAGGCGCTCCGCGATGTCAGCCTCGGGCTGCGTGCCGGCGAGGTGCATGCCCTTGTCGGCGAGAACGGCGCCGGCAAGTCCACGCTGATCAAGGTCGCCACCGGTGTCTACGAGGCCGACTCCGGTGAGATCCGGCTCAACGGCGAGCGGGTGCAGTTCGCCAGCCCACTCGCCGCACAGCAGGCCGGCATCTCCACGATCTACCAGGAGATCAACCTGGTGCCGTTGATGAGTGTCGCCCGCAACCTCTTCCTCAATCGTGAGCCTCGGCGGCTCGGAATCATCGATTCGACGCGCATGAAGCGCGACGCCCGCCGCATCCTGCGCGAATACGGCGTCGACGTGAACGTCGGACGACCACTGCGTGAGCTCGGGCTCGGCGCGCAGCAGATGGTGGCGATCGCCCGAGCGGTACAGATCGACGCGCGGGTCGTGATCATGGACGAGCCGACGTCCTCGCTGGAGCAGCGCGAAGTCGAGACGTTGTTCCGGGTGATCGAGCGGCTACGCGACCAGGGCATCGCAATCGTGTACGTCAGCCACCGCCTCGATGAGTTGTTCCGCATCTGCGACCGAGTGACGGTCATGCGCGACGGGCGGGTCGTGCACGAGTCGCCCATGTCAGAGGTCGACCGATTGCGGCTGGTGTCCTTGATGCTTGGCCGCGACATGGCAAAGGTGGAGAGTTCCGGAACGACCGAGTTCAGTTCCCACGACCGGGCTACCGGCGCTCCGGTACTCCGGGCCAGCCACCTGAGCAGCCGGCGTCGTATCGACGACGTCTCCGTCGATGTGCGTCCGGGGGAGGTGGTGGGACTAGGCGGCCTGCTCGGCGCTGGTCGCAGCGAGACGGCCAAAGCCATCGTCGGCGCGTTGCATACCGATGGCGGCCAGGTCGAGATCGGCGGCAAGCCGGTACGCCGCAACTCCACTGCGGCCGCAATCCGGGCCGGAGCGGCAATGCTGCCCGAAGACCGCAAGAGTGAAGGCATCATTCCGGGCTTGTCGGTGCGCGAGAACATCGTGCTTGCCGCCCTGCCGCGGATCTCCCGGGCTGGACTGGTCAACCGGGCCAAGCAAGACGAGATCGTCGAGTACTTCATCAAGAGGCTACAGATCAAGGCTTCGAGCCCGGAGCAGACGGTTGGTGAGCTTTCCGGCGGCAACCAGCAGAAGGTCATGCTCGCTCGCTGGTTGTGCCTCAACCCGAAGTTGCTGCTATTGGACGAACCGACGCGCGGCATCGACGTCGGCGCCAAGGCCGAGGTGCAGGCCGTCATCAACGAGCTCGCGCAAGAAGGACTCGGCGTTGTGCTGATCTCCTCCGAGTTGGACGAGCTCATCGAAGGGTCCGACCGGGTGATGGTGCTGAAAGAAGGACGGGTCGTCGGAGAACTGGAGGGCGACCAGGTCAGCGAGGATGCGCTGATGGAGGCCCTGGCGGCCGCGCCGAGCGGGGAGGGACTCGTCGATGAGTGAGGTCGCGGTCGGCCGTCGCGCGTTCGACATGGACCGAGCCCGGTCGCTGCTGCAGGACTACGGCGTCTACGTCGCGATCCTCGTGCTGCTCGCAGTGAACGCCGGCGCCACCGACAACTTCCTCACTGTCTCGAACCTGCGGGTGCAGCTGTACCAGGCTGTTCCGGTCCTGATCGTCGCGCTCGGGATGGCGCTGGTCATCGGCACGGAAGGCATCGACCTGTCCGTGGGCGCGGTCATTGCACTCGCAGCCGCGGCGATCCCGCTGTACTTGGGTTACGGGGCCTTCGCCGCGATTGGCACGGCCCTGATCGCCGGTGCGCTATCGGGCATCGTCAGCGGCAGCCTCGTCGCGTTCGCGGGCGTGCAACCCATCGTCGCAACACTGGCGCTGATGATCGGCCTGCGCGGCTTCGCAGTGATCCTCAATGGAGCGTCCGCGAAGACCGTGACGAACAGCTTCATCGACAACCTCGGTGTGGCGAACTGGTTGGGCATCCCGCAAATGGCCTGGATTGCCGCTGTCCTGGTTGCCGGGGTCGCATTCCTGGTCGGGCGCACGACGTTCGGCCGGCAGCTGGTGGCGATCGGCGACAACCGGGAGGCGAGCGCGCTGGCCGGGCTGCCGGTACGCCGGGTTCTGATGACGGTGTACGTGCTGTCCGGCGTCTTCGCCGCGATGGCCGGGATCCTCATCGTCGGGAACGGCGGCTACGCCGACCCGGCCAACTACGGTCTGAACTACGAGCTCAGCGCGATCACCGCCGTCGTGGTCGGCGGCACGCCACTGAGCGGCGGCCGGGTTAGGGTCATCGGCACGGTCGCCGGCGCGGTGTTGATGCAACTGATCGCCGCCACGCTCATCCAGCACGACATCAAGGCGTCGTACGAGCAGATGGTAGAGGCCGCCATCATCATCGTCGCCGTGTGGGCCGCGCGCGGACGGAGCGGGCGATGAGCGAGCGGGTGAGCCTGAGCAAGCCAGCGGACGCCGAGCCGCTGCCGGCCGGAGGGGCTGCCGTCGAGGCTGAGAACGCCCGGCGCGGTGAGCGGTTGACGGCGTTCGTGCAGGAGCAAGGCGGCTTCGTCGTCCTCGTGCTCGTCTTCGTCGGCGCCTGCATCTTCTCCAGCGGCTTCGCCTCTACCGACAACTTCAAGAGCATCGCCGTCGGCAACGCCTACACCTCCCTGCTGGCGCTGGGCATGACGTTCGTGATCATCACCAAAGGCATCGACCTGTCGGTCGGATCGGTCTTCGCACTCGGCGGCGTCCTCGCCGGCTGGGGCGCGAACCACGGCGGCGCCGTGATCGCGATCGTGCTACCGCTCGCGGTCGGTCTCGCCATCGGTGCCGTACAAGGGCTGCTCATCGGCTACGCGCGGCTCGCGCCGTTCATCGTCACCCTGGCCGGCCTGCTGTTCGCCCGCGGAATGTTGCAGGCGATGACCAACGAAGGCTCGAAGACCAACCACGTCCCCAAGGGCTCGGCGTTCCTCGCCCTGGGCGATGGCACCTGGCGCCCGATCCTCACCGCCGTCGTGCTGTTCGGGCTCGGCGCGGTACTCCTCGTCCGCACGCGGTTCGGGCAGGCCCTGTTCGCGATCGGCGGCAACGAGAACGCCGCGATGCTCATGGGGTTGCCCGTGGCCCGGACGAAAGTGCTCGTGTACATGCTGTCGGGCGTGCTCGCGTGCGGCGCCGGAATGTTGAACGCCTCGCGCCTCGAGGCCGGTATCACCAACATCGGGGTGGGCTACGAGCTCGCGGCGATCGCGGCAGTCATCATCGGCGGGACGCTGCTCACCGGTGGCGCGGGCTCCATCACTGGCACCGCGTCGGGCGTGCTACTGCTTGCGGTGATCCAGAACTTGATCGGTGTGCATCTGTCCAAGTACGGCTCGTCGGCGTCGGACCTCGTCAACGGCGCGTTCCTGGCTGTCGTGGTGTTGCTGCAAACGCTGATCAGTCGCCGACGCCTACTCGCCTGAGTGCGTCCGTCGAGTGTGTCGACGCCTCGGGGGATTAGCGGCCGGTCCCGCTGGGTACGTCGACGGATGACGCTGCGAGAAGGGGCAATACGTGTTCGAAGCCGAGGACATCCGCGATTGGCGTGACCACGACGTGGTCGACGGAGACGGTGCGAAGATCGGCTCGCTGGAGGCCGTCTACTTCGACACTGCTAGCGAGGTGCCCGTCTTCGCCACGGTCAAGGTCGGGATCGTCGGCCGGCACCGGCTGGTGTTCGTGCCCTTGGGCGGCGCGACCGTCGCGCCTAAGCACGTCCGGGTGCGTGCGGACAAGAAGCTGGTCAAGGACGCCCCGGCCATCGAGACCGACGGGGAGCTCGCGGCCGCAGATGAGCCGGCCGTCTTTGCCCACTACGGACTGGTCTACCAACCGGGCGCTACTGGCGAGCGCCGCCTCGGAAGGCGATAACCATGGTTGCGTTCCTGCTCGCGCTGATCATCATCTGGATCATCATCGGCATCATCGGATTTGTGGTGCACGGGTTGTTCTGGCTGTTCCTGATCGCGTGCCTCGCGTTCCTGCTCACGATCCTGGGTGGGGCGTTCCGGCGCGGTCGTCGCTCGACCGCCCGGACCCGTTGACAGTCAGCCGACAGCCTCGTCGGTGACTTCGTCCCGCATCCCCCGTGCCGCCCTCGGGGCCGGCTTGGGACGACGGGGCTCGCGCACGCCCGACCCACCCCCTCGCTCGATCCACAGGGTCACGGCGGAGCCGGCGGAAATCTTGGCTCCGGATTCCGGGCTCTGATCGGTCACGACACCATGCGGCCAGCCCGTCGCGCCCAATGGCGGACCATCGGGGTCGGGTCCGACGGCGACCAGAGCCACGTTCTGCAGGGCGTGCCGCGCGTCGTCCCATTGCATTCCGATCACATTCGGCACAACCACGCTGGAGCGGCGCCGCTTGCGCATGGCCCACTCGAGCGTCTCGGCCGCGACTTCGGCCCGGGCCTCGAGCGGCGGCCCGGCCCGTTCCACCACGTCGGCCGCCGCGACGTCCAACACGACATCCAGACTTGGCGCGGGCGCATCCACCGACGGCGTCGCCACCTCATCGAGGTCACGCCACCGTTCCCATGCTGACTGTCGGGTGACCCCCAGCCGCGTGGCGATCTCGGCCCAGGATTTTCCGTGGCGCCGGGCGGTGCGCACCGCAACCAGTTCGGCCTGGTCCAGCAGCCGTCGCACCAGCCCCACGTCGGACAGCGCTTCGAGTGCGTCCACTCCGTCGTCCGGATGACCGGGGAGTGCCGACGGCGCGTCGTGATGCCATCCCTTCAGGCGCTCCCACGCCCGCCGCCCGTCCTGCCACGGCCCTTTGCCCTTGCTCATGGCTGTCAGGCTACCCTGACAGCTGCCTCGACGGCCGGCCGACTAGTGCGTCGGGGGCTCGTACTCGGCGTTGCGGTCGATGGCGAGATACATCGCGTTCGCGATCGGCCGGCGGATCTCCTCCGCGATCTGGCCGAGCAGCCCGGCGCAGCGGGCGAGCAGGACGGTGCCCCGCAGCAACTCCAGCGGCAGCCCGAGGTCGGCGAGCGCCGCCCCGCTGACGCCGGCGCCGTTCAGTGGCAACGTCCGCCCCAGGATCGCCGGATGGACCCGGCCGACCGCTTCGAACAGCGCGAGGTGCGGGCCGTAGAGGTCCTCTTCGCGGGCGATCCGGACGATCACCGGGGTGCGGGGATCGCCCTGCTTGTGCACGGGGTGGCCGAGCCCGGGGACGAAGCGGCCGGCGGTCTTGCGGTCGGTGACCGCACGAGTCGCCAGGGCGTCCCAACCGGCCTCGTCGGTGGGCAGCTCCTCGACGCCGGCGAGGACCTCGGCCAGGAACCGCCCGGTGTCCTCGGTGACACCGAGGTAGCGCGAGCCGCCGCCCAGGATGCCCGCGGCCAGCGCCCCCTGGATGGCGTCCGGCGCACTGAGATAGGTCAAGCGGGCCGCGATCGCGGTCGGGGTGAAACCGTGATCGGCCAGGCCGAGCAATACCGCCTCGAACAGTCGCAACTGTTGCGGGGTCGGCCGCTTCAACGTGAGCAACCAGTAGGCGAGCTCGCCGAAGCTGACCTGGCCCATCAGGTCGGCGGCGAGGTCCTGCCCGAGCAGGGTGATCGTCGTTTCGTCCGACGTTCCCAGCGAAGTCGGGAACGACGGGAACGACGCGGCGCCGGCTTCGGCCACGATGGTGCCTTTCTCTTCTAGCCGGACGGAACCGGGTCTCCGCCACGGTGCCGCGTGGTGATCGCGGTGTTCGGGGAACCCGAGCCAGGCCCGGATCGCGTCACCGTCGGAGTCCAGGGCGGGTGGGGGCAGGTCGTAGCGCGGGGGAGTCGCTGACATCGTGATCGGGTTGCGAACCGTCGGTACGCCGTCGATCGGCACCACTGGGTCCAGGCCGAGGTCCGCCGACGAGCTCGACGCCGCCGCGGACGTCGTTGATCGGGCCGCACGGGACGCCGAATTCGGTGAAGACGCTGAACCACTCCTGGGCCGAGCGGGTCTTCAGCCGCTCCAGCAGCAGCGGCCGCAGCGCTTCGCGGTTGGCGTTGCGCTTCCCGACCGTGGCGAAACGCGGGTCCTCGGCCAGCTCCGGCCGCTCCTAGCGCGGCGCAGAGCTTGGCGAACTGACCGTCGTTGCCGGCGACGATGATCAGCTCACCGTCGCCCGTCGGCAGCGGCTCGTACGGGAAGACGCTCAGATGCGAATTGCCCATTCGCCCAGGAACGACGCCGCCGGCGACGTAGGCCGAGGTCTGGTTGACCATGGTCGAGAGCGCGGTCGAAAGCAGGTTCGTCTCGATCTGCTGACCGGCGCCGGTCGCGTCGCGGTGGTGCAGCGCGGCCAGGATGCCGACCGCCGACTGCAGGCCGGTCATGACGTCGAAGACCGAGATGCCGGCGCGGTAGGCCGGTCCGTCCGGACCGCCGGTGAGGCTCATCAGGCCGGACATGCCTTGTACGAGCAGGTCGTAGCCCGGCAGCTTGGCGCCGCCCGCGGTGCCGAAGCCGCTGATCGAGCAGTAGATGCTGCGCGGATTGCGGGCGGCCACCGCGTCGTAGTCCAGGCCGAAGCGGCGCAGGCCCCCCGGCTTGAAGTTGTTGATGAACACGTCGGCCCGCGCGGACAGGGCATGCGCCACCTCGAGATCGGCATCGTCGCCGAGGTCCAGCACGATCGAGCGCTTGTTGCGGTTGACGGCCAGGAAGTACGTGCCCACATCGTCACGGACCGGCGGAACCCAGTGCCGGGTGTCGTCGCCGGCCGGACTTTCGACCTTGATCACCTCGGCCCCGAGGTCGCCGAGCAGCATCGTGCAGTACGGCCCGGCGAGCACCCGCGAGAAATCCGCCACGACCAGGCCGGACAACGGCCCGGTGTTCGGGGGGCCGGGTGGGTGGTGCTCTGCGGTGGACAACGCAAACTCCTCGACGCCGGACAGCGGACAGTTGTCCGTCATGGTGTGCGGCTAGGACGCGTCTGTCAAGGCGCTCACCCGGCGGCCGCTGGAGGCGCATCGGCGGTGACGGAGCGGGCCAGCTCGGAGTGGGGTCGGGACTGGGCGAGGGCCCAGTCGGCCGCGACCTCGCCGGCCGCCCGCAGGAGCCGGGGCAGGTGCTCGCCGGTGAGCACGGCCAGGGGCGTCTCGGCCGCGTGGACGGTGACGTTCATGGCCGCCCGCACCACGCCGGCCCCGTCGCGCACCGGGACCGCTACCGAGCGGATGCCAGGCGCCAGTTCCTCATTGGCCACGGCCCAGCCGCGGGCCCGGACGGCAGCCAGTTCCTCGGCGACGTCGGCGCGCGACCGCCGGGGAAACGGTGACAGCCCGGAGCGGCTGGGCTCGGCCAGCGTCCGCTCGAGCGTGTCGGCATCGAGGGCGGCCAGAAGCACTTTCCCCTGCGATGTCTGCAAAGCCGGGAACCGGGTGCCAATCTCGACCCGCAGCGTGATGATCTTGGGCACGGCCACCCGGGCGACGTACACGATGTCCGAGCCGTCCAGCTGGGCCATCGACGACGACTCGTGCGTCTGCGCGACCAAGTCTTCGAGATGGGGCCGGGCGATGTCCCACAACCCCAACGCGCCGACGTAGGCCATGCCCAGCCGCAGTACGCGCGGGGTCAGCAGGAACATCCCGCTCTCGACCCGCACGTAGCCAAGTTCCTGGAGCGTCAGCAGCAGCCGGCGGGCGGTCGGGCGGGCCAGCCCGGCCTCGGCGGCGATCTCGGTGAGGCTCATCCGCGGTCGCTGGGCGTCGAAGCAGCACAGCACGTCCAGACCGCGGGCTAGGGCTTCAACGAAGTCCGGACCGGTGCCGCGTCCAGCCACTTGCGCCTCCCGTCGCCCGCGCGTCCGGGCCTTGACACGGTCTCGAACGCGAGAGAAGGTTCTACTCACCGTTCACCTGGCGGACAACTGTACGCGCTGTTGGCCGGATTGACCCCCATCACCCGCAGGAGGTGAGTCCTCAGATGGCGAAGCTGGTGGCCGTGCTGGCGACGACCCACCACCCGTTCTACTACCGCACCAGCCTGCTGCCACCGGACCAGGCTCCGCCGTTCGCGGCCGACTGGGTCAGCAAGGTGGAGTCCTACCGCGAGACGTTGACCCGGGTGCGACCGGACCTGCTCGTGATGGTGGGCTCGGACCACTTCCACCAGTTGTGGCTGGACAACATGCCGCAATTCCTGGTCGGTAAGGCCCCCTTCTACGACGCGAACTATTACAACGAGGAACGCGAGTTCGGGCTGCCGAGGCTCCTGCTGCGCGGGCACGAGGACCTGTCGGCGTACATCCTGCGCGAGGGCATCGACCGCGGCTTCGACCTGGCTTTCAGCAACGAGCTGCGGGTCGACCACAGCATCACCTGCCCGATCTTCACGGTGCGGCCCCAGAACGACCTGCCGATCGTGCCGATCTACACCAACATCTTCGCGCCGCCCCTGCCGCGCCCGGAGCGCTTCGTCCAACTCGGGCGCACCATCCGCGAGCTGATCGACGCCTGGCCGAGCCAGTTGCGGGTCGCGGTCATCGGCACCGGGCATCTGTCCTTGGAGCTGGGCGGGCCCTCGTCAGTTCGGCGCGCACGGCCCGGACCCGGAGTTCGACGCGAAGGCCGTGGAGTGGATCGCCAACGGTGACATCGACGGCTGCCTGGCGAACGTCAGCCTCGACAGCCTGCACGAGCCCGGCAACGCGACGCACGGCTTCATGGACTTCATGCTGATGATGGGCATCGCCGGCAACAACAAGGCCGACTACGCCGACAACCTCGACCTGTTCCACACCATGGAGGCCTACTTCACTTGGTACCCGAACGGGGTGGACGTCTGATGAGCAAGTACCTTCGTGAACAAGTTCCTGTTCACGGTCGACCGCGACCCGGAGCTGGTGACCCGCTACCGCGACGACCCGGATGGGACGGTCGCGTGGTGGGAGGCCGAGCAGGCGAACCGGGTGCTGAACTGCATCGGCGGGCGAGGCATCCACCTGGTTGCGCTTCACCGACGCCGAGCGCGACGCGCTGGCTTCGCACGATCACGTGGCGCTGTTCGAGATGGGCGCGCATCCGTTCCTGACCCTGACGTTGTGGATCGCGATGTTCGAGCAGAACTTCGACGAGCCACTCGCGATGCAACTGGACTACGCGGCCAACCTCTCGCACGTCACGCGCCCCTACCCGGACATCTCGACGTGAGCATCGTCGAGTCCGCGGGCCGGGCCGCGCTCGGCTGGGTCTTCATCCAGGCGGGCGCCGGCGTGGTCCGCAATCCGGATCCGCCGGCGAAGAAGGCCGAACCCGTGCTGTCGACCGTTCGCTCGGTTGCGCCGGTGGCGCTGCCCGACGACGTCACGCTGGTGCGGTTGAACGCAGCCACGCAGGTGGTGGCTGGCGCCACGCTGGGGCTGGGCATTGCGCCTCGGCTGTCGGCCGCGGTGCTGATCGGCTCGATCATCCCGACCACGGCGGGCGGCCACCGGTTCTGGGAGTTCGAGGCCGGCATTGAGCGCAATAGCCAGCGCAACCACTTCCTGAAGAACATCAGCATCGTCGGCGGGCTGCTCCAGGTGCTGGCCCGCCCGGGTGCACGAGAGGACGGCCGATGAATCCGGACGAGATCAGCCAGGTCGGCGACGGACGCCCGGTCGTCTTCCGCAATGCGACGGTGCTGACGATGGACGACGCTGGCGTCGTCGACGGCGGTGACGTGCTCGTGAAGGGCGACAAGCTTGTCGACGTCGGCCGGCAACTTGCGGCCCCCGACGGCGCCATCGAGATCGACGCCTCCGGAGGCATCCTTATGCCCGGCATCGTCGACACCCACCGGCACATGTGGCAGACCGCGCTGCGCGGGCTTGGCGCGGACTGGACGCTGACCCAGTACTTCGTCTTCTACTACCTGTCCTGGGGCAAGATCTTCCGTCCCGAGGACATCGCGGCCGGCAACCTGCTCGCGGCCGCTCGAAGCGATCGACTCCGGAGTGACTACGACCCTCGATTGGTCGCACGGCCTGCAGACCATCGAACACGGCGAGGCCGCGCTTGACGCGCTGCGCCGGGCACCGGGGCGCTTCGTCCTGGCCTACGGCAACCTGCTCGGCGCGCCGTGGGAGTGGACCAACAGCGCGGACTTCCGCAGCTTCGTCGACCGCACTCGACACCGACGACATGCTCGGCCTGCAACTGGCCTTCGACGTCACAGGCGATCCGGCGTTCCCGGAGAAGGGTGCGTTCGAGGCGGCCCGTGACCTCGGCCTGCGTGTCACCACCCACGCGGGGGTGTGGGGCGCGACCAACGACGACAGCATCCGGCTGATGTGGGAGAACGGCTTCATGACGCCGGACGTGACCTACGTCCATGCCGCGACGCTCTACGCAGGATTCCTACCAGCGCATCGCGGCGAGCGGCGGTTCGGCGTCGGTGTCGACCGAGAGCGAGCAGAGCGCCGGTCAGGGCTACCCGCCCACCTGGTCAGTTGCGCAAGCACGGCATCCCGGTCTCGCTGTCCATGGACACCAGCGTTTGGTGGAGCGCGACCTGTTCTCGGCGATGCGGGCCACGCTGTCGGCCGACCGTTCCCGCGAGCACCTCGAGGCCCACGCCAACGGCGACACCGTCGTCCACAACCACCTGCGGGCCGAAGAGGTCGTCTCGTTGGGCGACGATCGGCGGGGCCAAGGCGCTCGGGCTCGACGACAAGATCGGCAGCATCGCCGCCGGGCAAGCAGGCCGACCTCGTCCTGATCAAGAACGACGACTCGCCCGCGCTGTACCCGTTACTGCACCCCTTCGGCAGCCTCGTGTTTCCAGGCGAGCCGCGGCGACGTGCACACCGTGCTCGTCGAATGGACGCGTGCACAAGCACGAGCACAAGCTGGTCGACGTCGACCTGCGGGCCGCGAAGGAAGCGGTAGCCGGCACGGTGGACTACGCCCGCTCCACTCATGGGCGAGCAGGCTTGGCAGGAGAGCCTGACGCCCGAGTTGCCGACCACCGAGCGGATCCCGAATCCATACACCTACACCGACTACGCGGGTGAGCAGGCACGGCACCGGGCCCAGCGCGACGACCTGGCCGAGCGCCCGGCGCCGGCGAACTGAGTCGACTGATGAGCGACCTCGAGGTCCCGGTACTCATCGTCGGCGGCAGCCTGGTCGGCCTCACCGCTTCAGCCCTGCTCGGCGCGCACGGGGTGCCGAACCTGCTGGTCGAACGACACCGGGGGACGGCGATCCATCCACGCGCGGCGTCGTTCCACCAACGCACGATGGAGGTCTTCCGCGAACTCGGGCTGCAGGATGCCGTCGAGGCGGCGGCCGCGCGCGAGTTCGTGCAGAACGGCGCGATCATCGCGGTCGAGAGCCTGAGCGGCAAGGAGTTGGTGCACTTCTACACGTCGTTCAACGACAGCGTGGAAGGTCTCAGCCCGACCGCCCGGCTGTTCATCACCCAGATCGGGCTCGAACCCGTGGTGCGGGCGAAGGCCGAAGAACTCGGCGCCGACGTGCGCTATCTCACCGAACTGGTCAGCTTCGAACAAGACGACGAGGGCGTGCGCTCCGTCATCCGATCGCGCGACGGTGGTGCGGACCAAGCCGTCCACTCGCGCTATCTGATCGCCGCCGACGGAGCGCACAGTGCGATCCGCGAACGGCTCGGAATAGCGCGGCACGGTCGCGGAGACTTCGCCAACTGCATCACCATCTATTTTCGCGCCGACGTCAGCGCGATGATCGGCGGGCGCAATCTCAGCGTCGTCTACGTCAACCACCCCGACCTGCTGGGCTTCTTCCGGTTCGCCATCGACGCCCAGTCCGGGTTCCTGGCCGTGTTCTCCACCACCGATGCTGAGGGCACCAGGACGACCGACGTCGCGGCCGACATGAGCCCGGACCGCTGTATCGAATACGTCCGCACTGCGCTCGGCGGCTCGGCGGACATGGCGATCGAGATCGACAATGTGCAACCGTGGGCGGCCTCCGCCGGTTGGGCCGAGCGTTTCGCCGACGGTCGGGTCCTGCTGGCCGGCGACGCCGCCCACGTCATGCCGCCGACCGGTGGCTTCGGCGGTAACACGGGGGTCGCCGACGCGCACAACCTGGCCTGGAAGCTGGCGCTCGTGCTCGACGGCACCGCCGGCCCCGGCCTCCTCGACACCTACGACGTCGAACGCCGGCCGGCCAGCGCCCTGATCGTGGAGCAGGCGTACACGCGCTACGTCACCCGCGTCGACACCACGCTGCCCAAGGACGACATCGCGCCACCGTTGGACGATCCCTCGATCGAACTAGGCATCTTGTACCGGTCGGCCGGCGTCCACTCGGCGCTGCCCACCGGCGACGCGCCGCTGCACGACCCGCGTGCGCCGATCACCGGCGCGGGAGTGCGCGCCCCGCACGTCCCAGTGGAGTGCGACGGCGCTCCGATCTCGATGCTCGATCTCTTCGGCCACGGGTTCGTACTCATCGCCGGCTCCCGCGGCGAACCCTGGTGCGCGGCCGCGGCTCAGGTGGCGGCGGACTTGGCCGTGCCTTTGGCTGCGTACCGCGTCGGAGCGGACGGGACCCTCGTCGACCAAGAATGGGAGTTCGAGACCGCATATGGGGTCGGCCCGACCGGTGCCGTCATCGTCCGTCCCGACGGCGTCATCGGCTGGTGGGCTTGCGAGCTGGTTGACGATCACGAGGGCATGATCCGTTCCGTGATGCGGCACGTGCTCTGTCGTGCCGATGCCGACCACGACACCCGCTCCACAGTCACCGAACCGGCTGTCTGATTCGACCGCGGAGGTCACCGTTCATGTCCACGCTCCCGCTGTTCCCCACCAGCCTGGTCGGCAGCTTCGCCCAGCCCGACTGGCTGATCGACCGGGCCAAGCTGGCCGGACGTTTCCCGCCGCGGGTGCGCGCCAAGGAGCTGTGGCGCCCGGAGCCGGCCTACCTGGCCGAGGCTCAGGACGATGCGACGCTGCTGGCGATCAAGGCTCAGGGGACGCCGGGCTGGACATCATCACCGACGGGGAGATCCGGCGGGAGAGCTACTCCAACCACTTCGCCACGGCGCTCGTCGGCCTGGACCTGGACAACCCGGGCGAGGCGTTGGACCGCAGCGGCCATCCGAACCCGTGCCCCGAGTGATTGGTCCGATCAGCCGGCCCAACCCGGTGGAAGTGGCTCGACGTCCGGTTCCTGCGCGCGCACACCGACCGGACGATCAAGGTGACCGTGCCGGGACCGTTCACGATGTCGCAGCAGGCGCAGAACGACTACTACGACACGGCCGAGGAACTGGCGTACGTCCTATGCCGACGCCGTCAACGCAGAGGTGCGTGACCTGTTCGCTGCCGGAGCGGACATCGTCCAGTTGGACGAGCCGTACCTGCAGGCGCGGCCCGAGCCGGCTCGGCAGTACGGGCTGAAGGCGCTGAACCGTGCCCTCGACGGAGTCGTCGGCACCACCGCAGTGCACTTGTGCTTCGGCTATGCCGCGATCATCCACGAACGGCCGTCGGGCTATTCGTTCCTGCCCGAACTCGCCGACTGCACCTGCGACCAGATTTCCATCGAGACCGGGCAGTCGAACCTCGACTCGTCTGCACTGCGGGAGCTGTCCGGAAGACCATCATCCTCGGCGTGATCGATCTGTCCGATCTCGCGGTGGAATCGGTCGACACTGTGGCCGAGCGAGTGCGCCGCGCGCGACGACTGCGGCATGACGTACATCGTGCTCGCCTGGACGCACCTAGCCCTCGGTGGGCATACCTTGAAGTCGTGAGCTGGCCGGTGGTGACGCTGATCGCTGCCGCGCTGGCGGTCACAGCCGCATGCACATCGCACAGCACTCAGCCCGCACCCAAAACGCCGCACTCGCCCAGCAGTACGACCTCGGCTGGACCGGGCTCCCGTGGTTCGAGTGCAGTCGCGCCAGCCCCGCCGACAGTTGCTCAGGTCACCGCACTCGCGGAACGTGATCTGGTGCTGCTCGTGCATGTCGACTACCGGCACATCAAGAGCGATTTCGCTTTGGCCGAAGCTCAACTCACGCCGGAGTTCAAAGCGGCGTTCGTACGCAGCCGCTAGCAAGGGGGGACCGGACGTGCGGGGGCACATGCAGACCCAAGCCAGCCTTATCAAGGATCAGGTTGTGGAAACGATCCGGTCGATCATCAACGTGACAACCGAGATGTCGGACCCGGCCTATCCAGCGGCAACACTTTCGTTCACCGTTGACCACAAGGACAATTCGAGCTACCGGCCGGATAGCTTTCCGGCGCGGGTCCGGCTGACCTTCGCGCATCGATCCGGTCGATGGCTCGTCGCCAACGAAGAGGTAATCCCGCAGCGATGATGGCTGGTCAGCCGTCGTCGCGGCAAAGGCAGAAAGGGTGGCCGGCCGGGTCCAAGAGCACGCGGACATTGTCCTGCGGCTGGTAACCAGCGACCGAAGCTCCGAGTGCGACTGCTTCCGCGACCGCCGAGTCGAGGTCACCGACCTGGAAGTCGAAGTGCATCATCGGGCGCTGCTGCCCGTCGACCGGCGGCCACACGGGTGCCTGGTAATCGGTGGCCTGCTGGAACACGACATAGATGGATCCCTCTGGGGCGGCGAGGATCGTCGTGCCCGGCTCCTCGTGACCGATGGGCCATCCGAGCAGCTCGGAGTAGAACCGCGCCAATGCACCGGCGTCAGGCGCCTCGATAGCGGTTCCCCACCACATGGCGTTCGTTCGAGATTGCATTTGTGCCCTTCCACAGGTGAACTCTGCCGATGACAGCGGATCGTGAGACGTCACGAATGGTACAGTATCTGGTACCAGTCCGAAGAGGGAGAATCACCGTGGCGATCACCGCGAGCGAGGCGCGCAAGAACCTGTTTCCGCTCATCGAGCAGGTCAACAACGATCGGACGCCGATCGAGATCACCTCACGTCGCGGCGATGCCGTTCTGTTGTCACGAGCCGACTTCGACGCGCTGGAAGAGAGCGCTCACCTACTGCGCGTCCCCGCCAATGCCAAGCGACTCCTCGAAAGCCTGCACCAGGCTCGATCCGGTCAGAGCGAGCCGCACGAGTTGAGCCGGTGAGGCTGGTCTTCACCCCGCACGGGTGGGAGGACTACACATTCTGGCTTGGCGCCGACCGAACCACGCTCAAACGGATCAACCGGCTCATCGACGACGCCCTACGCGACCCGACTGACGGCATCGGCAAACCCGAGCCACTGCGGCATCTCCTCGCCGGCGCCTGGTCGCGCCGCATCAGCGAGGAGCACCCACTGGTCTACCTCGTCGACGGCGACGACCTGGTCGTCCTGCTGGCCCGATTCCACTACAAGTAAGTGCGGATCAGCTCGACCGCCCCTCGCGCACGCTGACGTGAGTGGGCAACCCCGGCAGCGTCCGACTGCGCGCTATCCGCGTCGATCGGCTGCGCCGGTAACCCGGCGGCGGGGTAGTACGAGCATGGCTGCTCCCAGCACGACGAGAGCAATTGTGAAGACCAGCAGCGTGGTGACGGGCGAGCCGGTGTTGGCAAGGGCGGGCGCGGCGAGCGTGTCGGCGGTGATCGTGAGGGTCGCGGTAGCCGTTCGTTTGCTGCTTTGCCCGGTGACGGTGAGTGTGTGCTGACCGGGGCTCAGATCCGCGGGCACGGTGAAGGTGATGGTGACTGACCCGTCGGCGCGCGCGCGGTAGCTGCCCACCGTGGTCGGCGTGGAGTGCAGGGTGGCCACGACGGTCTCGCCGGGTTGGAACCCGCTGCCGAGGGCGCGCCCGTCGCCGCCCTGTTGCAGGTGATTGCTGGTCAGATGCAGCCGCGCATGGTTTGTGGACGCGGGTGGCGGCGGTGCACTCGGCGTGGTTGCCGTGACGATCGTGTAGGTCACCGCGGTCGAAGTGGAGGCCGCCGAGCCGGTGGCGCCGCCGTACTCGGCGCTGATCGGGTGGGCTCCGAGGCTCAGCGAGGCGGTCACGAGGTGGGCCGTACCCGTGCTGAGCGGTGCGGTCCCGATGGGTTGGGTGCCGTCGAGGAAGGTGACGGTGCCGCCCGCGGCCGGCGCCGGGCTCACTGTCGCTGTCAGCGTCACCGCCGACCCCGCGGGCGCTGATTCCGACGGGCTTATGGTGAGTGTGGTCGATGTGGTCACATCGAGTTGGTAGCTGATCTGGATCGACCCGTCGCCGACGTTGGTCTGGGTGGACACCGCCGTGGCCTGCGAGCTGAGGTAGCCGGAGCCCCCGCCGCCGCTGGCGTCGTAGCTGCACATTGTGGGCACGCCGGTCCCGCCGCCACCGCCACCGCCGTAGACGCCGCCACCGCCGCCGCCTCCCCGCGCCGTGTCGTTACCCGACCCGCCGTCGCCGAAGGTCGTCGGTGAGCTCGCGGGGCCCGAGCCGGGAGCGCCGAGGTAGTCGCTCGGGTAGCCGGTGCCGTTGTCGCTGCTGCCGGCGCCGGCGTGACTGGTCGTGGCGCCGAAGCCGAAGCCGCCGTCGCAGCCAAAGGCAGCCGCACCGTTACCTCCGTCGCCGCCCGCTCCGCCGGTGCCGCCGCCTGCGCCGGCCCACGAGCCGCCGCCACCGCCGCCAGCGGCGATCAGCAACGCCGGGCTTCCGGTCAGGTCCCAGGCGAAAGAACCGCCACCGCCCGAGCCGTTTTGCTCATAGCTGTTCTGCATGCCCATGCCCATGCCCATGTCCATCCAGCCGCCGCCACCCCCGCCGCCGTAGGCCGGGTCGGCCAGGCCTGCCGCGCGGTAGCCCTCATCGGCCCCTGCCGCTCCGACCACCAGGGCCAGGGAATGCCCCGCTGTGACCGGCACTGTCGCCGTCACCGCGCCACCGGCACCGCCCGAAGCCTGAGTGCCGGCCCCACCAGAGCCCGCAGCGACCGTCACGGTGATCTCACTGACGCCCGTCGGAACCGTCCAGTCCTGCTCGACGCCGGTGTACGCGAAACTGGCGGTGCACGCGTCAGTCACGCAACTCGGCGTGCTCGCCTGAGCCGAGCCCTGGGAAGCGGTCGCCACAATCCCCGCCGCGGCAAGGCTCAGCACGGCACCGGCAACCAGGCCGGCCGTTCCGGTCGTGAGCGAAATCGGCATGCTCGTGTTATCGGCAGACGGTCCAACTTCTTGAACAGATCCACGCAGACTCATGTCGCCGATGATGCGCGGGATGCAGGAAGCGGCGACGACGTTCGGTTCGATGTCGGCTCCGAGTTGAAGTCAAGACGTCCTCCGCCGACCTTTCGGCTGCGGCTTCTGACTGGATAGACGAGCTTGCACGGTTTCCCCGTGCGTTAGCGACCTTCAGGACTTCGCAGTACGGGGTCGCGCCCGCCGTCCTTGCCGAGCGCGGGAGTTCAAACGCGCTCATGCCGCGAGCGAGCACTGCCGGCGAGTTCAGAAGCCCTTGACGACGACCGGCTCTTTCGGGATCACGCCGGAGAGCAGGTTCTCAAGCAAGGCAGGTAGCGCCCGTGGGGCAAAGGTCGCGTGACTGTCGGCGAGTTCGTCCAGCTTCCACCAGCGGATTTCCTGCACGTTCTCGGCCAGTAGTTGGTCAACGGAGAGCTGCGGCTGCGGCGCGAAGTGCGGCACTCGTACCAGGTGAATGTGGTCCACCTGACCATCCCAGCCCGACATCGGGAACAGCGCCGTCTTGGTCCAGACCTCGGGACCGAGTGAGGTCAGCCGAAGGCCGACCTCCTCCTGCAGTTCTCGCGCAAGCGCGTCTGCACGGCTCTCCCCGCGCTCGATCCCACCACCGGGATTTGCCCAAAAGCCACCGGGCAGGTCGAGCCCCTCCCAGTCGAACCGCACCAGCAGGACCGAGTCGTTCTCGTCGAGGATGAGCGCACGGACGCTCTCTCGCAGCTTCACAAGATCAGGCTAGACAGGCGGGCACAGTCAGGACCACGGATTGCTCGAGGTCCTCGTGTCTACGCCGCCGCACCCTCATGGTGCGAGTATCGCGAAATCCAGCCACACGGGCCTCGTCCAACGGACGTAACCCCGATTCGCGGTCACGCGAACCGTCGACTTGTTGCCAGTTCGTGCATCAGGCCTGCCCTCCATGCCGCGGACGGTGTGTTCAGATCGAACAACGGACTTATCGCCAGCCGCCTGGTCAGCTATGCGATTCGTCTTATTCGCTGGCTTTCCTAGCCGATCTACTAGGAGTGACCGATACCGACGTGAACCTAGTCGGCGAGCCGCCTGCGGATGTGGGTGTGTCGGTTGTCTTGGCCACGTTGTTGCAAAACGGTCGGTGGGGCGATGCAGCGAGCTATTACCCCAACCTCGACGACACTGACCCGATCGAGCAGGCGCAGCTGCTTCTGGCCGCCGGCCGCTCCGATGAGGCACACACGTTGTTGAGCGGGAGGGTGATCGGTACGGATGAGGACGATGTCTGGCCTGATTTCGTCACGCGCGTTGACGCAGTCATCCACGGTGAGAACCTGAACCTTCCTGACCTGGTAACCATGTCAACCGTCCTACCTGGTCATCCGCTCGTGCACATGTTGATGCTGCGTGCGGCCGAGGCGGCAGCTCGGCCGGAGGTAGCAGCGCACTTCGCCAACCTGCTGCGTGACCAGTTGCCCGGCGACATCGACGCGGCCCGCGCGCTAGCCGTCGATCTCGTCAGGCGCACCGACTACGTCGAAGCAATCAAAGTCATCGATCGGGCGGAACTGTCACGCTGCATTGACGAGACCGATCCGCTCAACGCCACCCTGGATCAGCTCGCGGCCAACGGCGAGCCGGTGAAAGTCAGCGCTCTGGTCACCATCGGCCACTATGTGCACCGGGAGACAGACCCCACCCGAGCCGTCGACGACGCCTCGCGAGACGCGCGGCAGCGTTGGCGTGCCGCCTACCGTGCGAGAGCGCCTCGTCGTTGGCGCCGCAATTCGGCCCGAGTGATCGTGCTCGTCGCAGGCCTTGCTGCCTCCATCGCAGTTGGCAACGCGCTGCCGAGCGTGCTCCTGGTCCTGGCCTTCGCGGCATGGGCCCGGACCAGGCCATTACCGGGCCTGGACATCCGGACCTCTCAGCTCGTCCGGGCGATCAAAGATCCACTGCAGATCCTCAACCGTCGTCGCTACCGGGTGATCGACGTATTCACGTTCATCTTCACGCTCGTCGTTGCCGGCGGGTTGGCAGCACAACTGCCACATCGACCGTCGTGGCTCAATTGGGTTGAGGCCATTGCGGTGGGCGTCGCCGCCGTCGCGGCAACGCGAGGGCGGCGACGGTGGATCCGCCACGAGCAACACCGCCTTATGGCGCCCGTTCTGGATCCCCACACCTGCAGCTGTCTCGAGGCCGCGAGCCTGCACGGCATGCACGCCCGCCGCTACGTCGACACCCATCTATTTCGAATCGGGCCCGCCCCCGGCGCGCCCCAATGGCCGGTGCTGCAATGCCTGAACACCCACACCCGATACCTCGACCTGCCAACCGCTCAACTCACCCTCCGACTCCCACCGCAGCCGCCAAGACAACTAATTCGGCCCTAGACCACCGCATCCACACGCTCGCACACGCACGCTCAATGCCTCGCTGGAGGCATGGCGGCGTACCGTCCGGCCATGCCGCCGTGAGTGCTGTCGGCGGAGTCGCGCAACTGCTGGGTCTAGATCCGGTAGTCGCGACTACGGCATCGAGGGCCAACTCGGACGAGATCCAAGAACCCGGAGGAGCCAGTCGCTGGTCACGCGCCGATCATGCACCACAGACGCCGCTCATGCCCGCCCATGGTGCTTGCACAGATGCCGATGAGCGAGCGGTGGTTGAGGCGACGTCGGTACGGTCTCAGCATGGCTCGACTGGTGTTGATCAACGGTGCGCCGGGATCAGGGAAGTCGACATTGGCGGAGGCGGTCGCCCAGGAAATGCCGATGACATTGGCGCTCGACGTGGATGGCATCAAACACTCGCTGGGGCGCTGGGAGGAAGATCCCGTGGCTTCGGGTCTGCATGCCCGGTGGCTCGGTCTCACGCTTGCGCGCGAGCACCTCGGAGCCGGTTACGACGTCGTGGTTGGTCAGTACCTGGCCCGGACTGCCTTTATCCAGGACCTTGAGCACCTGGCAGTGGAACTTGGCGCCGTGTTCTTCGAGTTCATTCTCGAGTTGGACGCTCCGGGACTCGCCGCCAGGCTGGCTGGTCGCTCAACCGCTCCGCATCGACGAGATCACGTCGTGAACAATCGCCTAGTCGGACCTGGCGACGCCGAGCGTCTCGTCGAGTCGCTGGGCGGGCTGCGGGAGGCTCGGCCGCGAGCAGTCTGGGTCGATGCTCGCGGCTCGCTCTCCTCAACCCTCGAGCGTCTGCGGGCGGCAATGGGTTGACTTCGTCGAGTACTCATCTGTCGCAGGTGGTGCGTTTAGACAGGCGATGACAGTGCGTCTGTAGACATGGTCTGGGGTGCCGCGAGCGACGTTGAGCGCGCGGATTGATTGGCCCTACCGTGTGATCACTGGGAACTAGTCCGGAGGGATCAGCGGTGGTCACCAAGTACTCGGCGAACGAGCCGTACGAGCGGGGCATGCTTGATGTCGGCGACGGCCAGCGGATCTACTGGGAGGCAAGTGGCAATCCCGATGGCAAGCCGGCCCTCGCCCTGCACGGCGGCCCGGGCAGCGGGATCAGTCCCGGGCGGAGCCGCGCGTTCGACCCGCGCGCGTACCGGTTCGTGCAGTTCGATCAACGCGGCTGCGGCCGCAGCACTCCGCCCGTGGCTAACCTCGCCACCGATCTGAGCACGAACACGACCGGTCATCTGCTCGCGGACATCGAGTGTTTGCGCGAGCATCTAGGCGTCGAACGCTGGTTGGTCTGGGGCGGCTCGTGGGGTGTCACGCTGGCCCTGGCCTACGCCGAGAAGTTCCCGCATCGGATCAGCGAGATGGTGCTTGTATCGGTCACCATGACCCGGCCGTCGGACGTGCACTGGCTGTACCACGAGGCGGGCCGGTTCTTCCCCGCCGAATGGGCCCGCTTCCGCGCGGGGGCTGGCGAGGATGCCGGCGACCTGGTCGCTGCCTACGACCGGCTGCTCAACACACACCCCGACCCGGGCGTACGCGTGCGCGCCGCACAGGACTGGTGCGACTGGGAAGACGCGGTGGTATCGCTGGAAGACGGATGGCAGCCCAACCCGCGCTACACCGACCCGGACTTCCGGATGACGTTCGCCCGGCTGTGCGCCCGCTACTTCTCGCACGCCGCATGGCTCGATCCGGACCAGCTGTTACGCAACGCGCCGAAGCTTGCCGGTATCCCTGGCGTGCTGATTCACGGCCGCTTCGACGTCGGCAGTCCGCCCGACGTCCCGTGGCTGCTTTCCCAAGCCTGGCCCGAGGCCCAACTGCATCTGGTGAACACTGGGCACACGGGCGGTGACGAAATGACCGAAAAGATGATCGCCGCAATCGACCGCTTCGCCCGCACCTGACCACGTGGGCATCTTCGCCGCGTCCTAGTTGGACCCGGCGGACGGAACGCCGGACATCTGACTGACCACGAAATTAAGAGTGACGTCTCCCTCGGGGTCGAGAACCGAGGTCGAACCGGCGGCGACAGGCCGGAGGAGAACCGCGACTGGTCGACCGTCATGTCCGACAACCCGACCATCGACGACAACGACGCCGTGTGCGGAGAATGTGGTCCGCTGTCCGTGGGTGCAGCCTGAACCGAGCCGCACCCAGGTCGGGCTGGAGCCGGCGAGAGCGCGGACCGCAGGAGGCCGCGACGACGATGCCTCGACGTACCAAGGGCCACTTCCCCTGACGCTTGTCGCGCGGCCGATCCAGGTGCCGCAGATCTTCTTCCGGGGGCCGTCGCTTTGCGCGTTCGAGTTGCCGCAACCCGCCATCGTCGTTACCAGGACAATGGCGGCACCGATACCGACAACCACGCTACGCACCAATCGATCATGCTCCGGGCGGCACCCGGAAGGCCCCGCCCACGCACGAACCGCCGTGAACTCGTGACCCGTCTGAGACGGCCGTACCTGTTGTCGAGCTCCGCGTTCGGTCGCCGAGCTTGTCTTCCGTCCTCCCCGCGACTACCCGGCCGGCACGGTCAGGGCACCTGTCATCGGTTGGCGTTGCTGGTGATGTGCGCGAACAGCCCAGCGTGGATCCGGGTGCGTAGGCCCGTGGCCCATTGCTCATCGAGCTCGCCGATGTCGAGGGCGGCGACGTTGTTGAGCAGCATGCCGAACGCGAGGAATGACTTCACCGTTACGGGATCCAGTCCTGTCTTATCGGCGACCGTGTGCCACATGTGGGCGAGCCGTGCCCGGACGAGATCGCGGACCTCGCTGTCACCGCTGGCGGCAAAACCTTGCAGCTGCAACCTGAGCGTGGTGCGGTCGGCCAGCGATTCGTAGTACTGCGTGCCCATCAGGGACAGCGCGCTCAGGCCCCGCGTCCCGGCGGCGGCGGTTGACATTCCGTCGCTGAACCGATCGAACGCTGCGCCGACGAGTTCCAGAAACAGCGCCTTCTTGGTCCCGAACATTCGGAACACGTAAGCCTGGGTGATGCCCGCCTCGCGCGCGATGGTCTCGATCGACGCCCCGTGCAGTCCGTGCGCCGCGAACTCGCCTGCAGCAATCCCGAGCACTTGGGCCCGTCGTTGCGAACCAGTCATCCGCGCCGCAGCCATACAAATCACATTACTAGTTACTAACTACTAACTACTAACTTATGATGGCGAGGTGACCGAAGATCCCTGGACCAGCTCAAGCTTGGCCGATCGCTTCGCCGACGAGGCCTACGCCACGGTGAAGGGGTACGTGCGCACCTACGTGATGCACCAGCAGCTGCTCGAGCATCTGCCGCCCCCGCCAGCGCCGGTGCTCGATGTGGGCGGCGGCGCCGGCCATCAGTCGTTCCCGCTGGCCCAGGCCGGCTACGACGTCACTCTCCTGGACTCCTCGCCGGCCATGCTGGACAAAGCCCAACAACGGCTGCAGCGCCTATCGGCTGACACTCAGCGACGGACAACCCTGCTGCAGGCCGACGGTGAGAACGCCGACGGCGCAGTGCACGGGCGCCGCTTTGCTGCCGTGTTGTGCCACGGCGTGCTCGGCTATCTGGAGCAAGCCGCGCCGATGGTTGCCCAACTGTGCCGGTGCGTCGCCGCCGGAGGCGTGGTCTCGATCATGACGGGTAATGCCAAGACGACGGCGGTGCAACCCGCATTGGAACGGCGCTGGGACGACGCCCTCGCGGCATTCGATACCCGGACCGGGATCGGGGTGCTGGGTGTGCGGGGGCGAGCCGACACGGTAGAGGAGGTCAGTGAGCTCCTGCAAAGCGGCGGGGTCCAGCCGGAACGGTGGTACGGCGTATGGCTGTTCATCGACTGGCTCGAATTCAGCGGAGTCCACCTCGATCCAACCGACTCATCCCAGGTTGCGGCGACGGCCGCGGTCGAACTCGAAGCCAGTCGACGAGACCCCTACCGCCAACTCAGCCGCGTGTTCCATCTCGTCGGACGCAAAGCAGCGGACTGACAGCGGATGCGGATCGACCACAACTACTTGATAGCCGGCCGCCCGGTTTATCCGGGGGCCATCGCGGTCCGCCGCCCTGTAGGGCTGGCCTACGCGGGCTAGCCTCGGGTTATGGCAGACCGTGATGACGAGGTCCCCGAGGCGCCCGCGACGTGGGAGAACGTCGTTGTTGGCAAGGTCAAAGAAGTGGCCGGGCACGCGATAGGCGATGAAGACCTGGTGCAAGCAGGCGAGGACCAGGAAGAAATCGCCCATGAGGTCCGCGAAGAGTACGAAGAGGAACACAAGGATTGACGGGTTCCGCACGGCGCCTTTGCGCGCCTGTGGCCTGCGACGTTAGTCAATCCAGCAACGGGCGACATGCCGCCGATAGTGCGCTCGGATGTCGATGAACGGGTTCAGCTGCAGCCACTTCTGAGGGCGGCACCGTCACTTTTGCGTGGCGAACTCAGTTGGCGGTCGTGCTGAGCGAGCCGTAGATCCGCGCGAGGTCGTCTCCGCCGAGGAGGTGTCCTCCGGGCAGCTCGTGCAGTTGTGCGGCGGGGATGGCGGCGTGCAGATACTCGTGATGTTCCCGGGATGCCAGCACGTCGGTGGATCCGTACCAGACGCTGGTCGGAATTGTGATCGCGGACAGCTCGAAGCCCCACGGGCGTGTCAGCGCGATGCAGTCATCGATCCATCCGTCCACGCCGTGCCGATAGGTCAACTCCATGCGTTCGAGGTAGCCGTCCTCCTGCTGTCGGGCTGCGAGTTCCTGCCGATCACTTTCCGGCAGGTCGTGATCACCTACTACTTGCAAGCCGCCAGCCGCGACGCTGCTCATCGCCTCTGCGGCGAGTCGCTCCACAATCGGGCGGTAGGCAGGCTCGCCCTGCGCCGCTGCGCGGAACTCTTCGACGTTGCCTGGCGACATCCCGGCGTACCAATCCAGGCCGGGCGCAGCGTGAGGAGCCAGGCCAACCACGCTCGCGCATGCGATGACTCGGTCCGGCAGCTGGGCGGCGATCGCCAACGCATGTGGCGCGCCGCCCGAACCGCCCCACACCGCGAACTGGTGCCACTTCAATGTGTCAGCCACCATGCGCACGTCGTCAACGACGTCCACGACCCGCCGACCGGGCCGACGACTCGTCGTCCCGTAGCCCGGGCGGTCGATCACAAGTAGTTCGCAGTCCGCGGACCGAGCCGCATCGACGAGTAGCGGCGAAAGCCACCGAGTCCCCGGAGTGCCGTACTGAAAGACGACCGGCCGACCCGCTCCCCGGTTGTACAGGCAATATTCGACACGCCGTTCGCCCACAAGCACGACGGCATCGACATCACAGAACACAGCCCGAGTCTCGCAGGTAGGGCAATACATCGCCCGATGACAAAGTCCGCCTCACGCTCGACCAAACCCTCTAACGGCTCACCGAGCGCTCCTCCGGCTGACGGCGGAGTCGGCGACGTAGCGGTGATTGACCGAGCCCTGAAACAACAGCGCTGGGTGAACCGCGCTCGTGGACGGTGGTCGCCGGAATTGGGTTAGGAGCGTGTTGATCTGGGCATAACCGCAAGATCAGATGGGCGATTACGTCTTGGGACCCGCCCTCAGTGCCCGCGGTGCGGGCAAGCGTGCAAAAGCGTTGCAGGCTACCAACCGATCGGGGTATCCATGCCGCGCAAACGTGGGCCGTTCAAGATCACCGCCGTCGCCGCGGTTCTGTTTCTGGCAGCGTGCAGCAGCAGCGGGAGCAGTTCAGTCAGCCAGAGCCAACTGGCCGCGAAACTCAAGAGCGAGCCGACCATTCAGTCCGTGATCCAGCAGGGCGGCACCAAGGGCAAGGTCGCTACCCAGTTGGTGGACTGCATCGCGAAGGCGCTGAAGAAGGACGCCAGCGGGTCCGATCTGAAGAAGTACGTCGACGGCAAGATGAACCTCAACGACGTCGGCGGCAAGTCCAAGGGATCAGCGAACAAGGCCGAGGCGGACGCCAAGTCCTGCGCCACGTCCGCGGTGGCCAGCGACACCGCGTCGGCGTCCAGCTGAGCGAAGACCTGATGATCCTGCAGGCCGGATTCCGCGACGAGTGAGTGCGTGTGACCTGTGCGTGGGCCGCAGCCCGGCGAGCTTCATAGGTTTCGGCGCTTGGCCGCGAACGCACGCTCACTGGTCCAACCTCCCTAGTGCTGGCCGTGGTTCGCGAGACGGTGTGGGTGCCGATCGCGGGGTGCGGTCGGTGGCACCTGGTTCCCGTCGGGTCATCGCCACGCACGCGTGATCGAGGGAGGTCCTGCATGAGTTCCGCGGGGCCCGGCGGCCCAGGACACGCGTGACTGGCGACAGGGCTGAGCGCCACCAGAGCGCCGATCAGTGAGCGACCGGCAGTCGTGTCCCGGAACCGTCGGGTGCCCAACCTGCTGCTGCAACAGCGAGGAAGGGACATGCATGAGTGTCGAACAAGAGCACCACGTTGGTCGAGTCACCGCGGGCCTCGATTGGGCCAGCGCCGATCACGCGGTCTCGATCGTGGATGCCGGCGGGATGCAGTGTGACCGGTTCAGCGTCGAACACCGCGCCGCGGACCTGCGCCGGTTGGTGACCCGGCTGCACCGGGCGGGCGTGGTGGAGGTGGCGATCGAGCGTCCCGACGGGCCGGTCGTCGATGCGCTGCTCGAGGCCGGCTTGGCGGTGTTCGTGATCGCGCCGAACCAGATCAAGAATCTACGCTCGCGTTATGGGCAGGCCGGCAACAAGGACGATCGGTTCGACGCCTACGTCCTGGCCGACGTGCTGCGCACCGACCGGGCCAGGCTACGTCCGCTGACCCGCGACTCCGACCAGACCGTCACGCTGCGGATGACCGTGCGGGCACGGCAAGATCTTGTCACCACCCGGGTCGCGGTCGCCAACCAACTGCGTGCGCACTTGCAGATCACGCTGCCCGGCGTGATCGACCTGTTCCGCGACATCGACAGCAACATCACCCTGGCCTTCCTGCGCCGATTCCCCAACCAGGACAAGGCTGATTGGCTCTCACCAGCACGCCTCGAGAAGTGGCTGCGCGGCATGGCCTACAACCACATCCGCAACCTGGACCGGCTCTGGGCACACCTGGACGGCGCTCCGCGCGGCACCACCGGTCAGCAGGCCGTCGCCCGCGCAAACATCACCTTGGCGCTGGTCGCGACGCTGACCGCGCTACGAGGACAGATCGACGCGCTGGACGACGAGATCGCCGAGCAGCTCGCGAACCATCCCGACGCGGCGATCTTCACCTCGCTGCCCCGCTCGGGCATCGTGCGCGCGGCCAGATTGCTCGCCGAGATCGGTGACGCACGCGGCCGCTACCCCACCCCGGAATCTCTGGTCTGCCTGGCCGGCGCAGCACCATCGACCAGACAATCCGGCAAAGTCAAGATCGTCGCGTTCCGCTGGGCCGTCGACAAACAACTCCGCGGAGCAGTCATCGACTTCGCCGGCGACTCCCACCACGCCAACCCCTGGGCCGCCGACCTCTACGCCAAAGCCCGCGCCCGCAACCACGACCACCCGCACGCCGTCCGCATCCTCGCCCGCGCTTGGCTACACATCATCTGGCGCTGCTGGCAAGACAACGTCCCCTACGACCCGGCCAAACATCACGCCCTGCAAAGGGTTCTCGCCGCAACGGCTTGACACAGGGCTACTCATGCCGCAATCCGCGGTCACTCACGCCGAGTGGCGAGGATAACCAACGGGCGTGATGAGCTGACCGTGCTGCTATCGGTGGTCAGTCGCCGATCCGACTTAGCACGCAGATCCCCATCAGCATGCCGGCCAGCGCGGCGAAGACCCGCCTATAGGCGTCACACCCTGCACGGCTAGCAACATACCAACGAGGCCGAGTACGACCGCACCTGCGGCAACACCCCATCCCCACGCAGGCAGTCCAACCGACCGAGGACGAAGGCGATATCGGGGGCGTGGACCCATGAGGCCGAGCATGCCCATGGATCGAATCAGCGAAACGCGCGCACATGCCGCGAGCCGGTGCACGCCGAGTCATTGCGTCACTTTTGGATGACGGCAGGATGGCGGTGTGCTCGCTAAGTCATCTCGTGGTAACTGTCGCAGCGGGTGCGTGACTGGGGTCATCTGGCTGACGCTGGCAGCGGTCCGCGGCATTGATCTTGGCGGTCCGACCGGCGTGCTGGTCGGGATGGCGCTCGTCCTCGTCACGGGGTTGGTGCTTGCCCGGCGAGGAGATCCGCTCGAGACCTGGCTTTGGCGCCATTCCCGATCCGCGACGGAGGAGTTCGTCGTCGGCCGTTCCGTTGCGGAGGTCGTTGACGCCGCCGCGGCCTTGGCATGGCGCAAGCGCGGATGGCGGCCGACCATCCGCGATGGTGAGGCCGGGCGGGCCGTCTTGACGACGGGCATGACGGTATTCAGCTGGAAGAAGCGCATCGAGATTGAGGCCAAGCCGAATGGCGAAGGGTCGACGGTGACGCTGAAGTCGGCGTCCCCGCAGTTGTATGACTGGGGCGAGAACAGGCGCGTGGTAGCAGCGATCCGTCAAGAACTCGAACGTAAGTAGGTCCTCTAGCCGGTCTTGGACGCGCGAGCAGGAAGACCCGTCGCGACGTGACAATGGGTCCTTGTCGGGGCGCACCTCGACCCGGCATCGCTGACGCTCTCGGCGGACACGCATCGCAACATCGGCCGGGCTGTCAATGAATCTGTCATTGAAACGTCGGCGTTCATCGCCACGGATGACAGCGTGTCCAGGGATCGGTCCAGCGTTTGCAGACATCCCAGCAGGGCTGGCCCGCATCGTCGCTCTCTTAATCAGCGGGTTCGGGGTTCGAGTCCCTGGCGGCGCACCACCCTCTAGCCCCGCAATTTCGGGGGTTTCCAGTCTGACGACTACTCATCACAGATGATCTTTGTCCATCGGATCGTCGATGAGTAGGTCTCGTCAGCTCTCACACGGCAAGTGTTCCCGAGTTGTCAAACATCCGACTTTGCCGCAGATGGTGAGCTCAACTGCCAATGTGCCGATCGGTGCCCCAAAGTCCACGTCGACGGCACGACTTCGCGTCGGACATGGGATACAAATGCCGTGTGACCGCCAGGAAGCGCTTGAGCGAGATGACCTCGGAGGAGCGTCGAGAGTTCCTCCGCATCATGGCCGAAGACCGCCGCACCGTGACAAGCAAGCCAACCGGTATCGATCTGCGGCTCTACGTGCGAATCGTCGTGCCGTGTGTGACTCGTTGATAGGACCGCAAGAGCTCACGCGAGCCGTGACAGCTGTGACGGAGCGCGAGGCCGTGTTTGTGGCTATCGATCTGGCAGCGCAGGCGAGTGGTCCCTTCGAGATGTACTCGGCTGAGCCCAATCCGGTAACCGATGTCCCCTCGCTGTTCGGGAACCTTGACCAATGGCTGGACGAGGAAGTGCCCGAGCGGAGCGGGGTTCCACGGTGCCCAATCGCGGGTCATAGCGACCGTTGGCGTCTCACGCACAGCGACGGATCCCTATGGCGCGCCTGCGCGGGCAGCGGCGGACTCATCGATCAGTTCCGGTTCTGAACGAACATCCGGACATGCCGCGCAGCGGATCGACGTGATTGCGTTCCCGTATCCCCTAGATGCGCGGCGCATGCGGCCGGCGGTGTCGGTGAGTGATTAACGAAGCGCCCGGATTGCCGCTGGCACTCCGCATCCCAGGAGGAGTAGCCAGCAGCGGCGTGTGCGCAGCATCGCCAATCGAACGTAGTCCGGTCGGATGGGTGAGACGGCTGACGTCGCGGACCGGGCGTCGACGTCCCGGCTGACTACAAATGCGACGCCGCAGATCACGCAGCACGCCGCGAACATGCCGACGAGCTGAAGGCCGCCGCCCAGATTGCTGATTTGCTCATGCCCACTAGAACGGATAATCACGGCAATGATTGCGCCGATCCAGACCACGAGGGCGACGAGATACGCGCGGGCTCGATCCGCGGTCAAGCCATCCACACCTCGAACCATCTCACGAGGTCGCTAGTGCACCCGGTCCAACCGTTCGCTCGCATTAGCGGAACACACGCCCGGCCTCAATACGCCCGGACATGCCGCGCATCGTGCGTGGCGCACTGCATCCCATAGTGACCAGGTTGCACCTCCCAACGAGGAAGCCCAACGGTGGCCGGGTGTGGCTGTGGTGGACGCACAGAGGTCCTCAGGACAGTCGAGGCGACTACCGCGCGAACGCGCGCGTGGTAACACCCCACACCGTAGTGACGTCCCGCACAAGTATCCGGTAGTAGTACTTCGCCGACGTCGTGTAGCTGTAGACGATCGCACCAGACGCATGGGACTTGAGCGTCTTGAACGGCTTCCACACCGGCGACGTAGTGGTGTGTCGCTGAAGCTCATAGGTGGTGTAGTACCCGACATAGGAGCCGTCCGTGGTGTACCGCTGAATCTTGCCTGAGAACGCAACCACATTCGACCTTGACCAGGTCGTTGCCAGGGAAGCCACACGGCTAGAGAAACGGATTGATGTGGAGGTATTGACCCAGGTGACCGGGACCTGAGTGAAATTTGAATCGACCAAGTACGTGTTGTCGGAAAGCGTGTACGGGCCCGGTGCTGTGTCGAAGTACCACGCGTCGAAGATGTACGAGCTTCCCGGGCCGGTCCACGAAGCGTAATCAAACAGGCCTTGTGGCCCGTCGAACCGGGCACTCACCGTGGAGTTAGACCAGTCCACGTTGTCGCAGCCGGACGCGCTCAGAACCGACCGGAACGTGGTGTCTGACCTGTTCAGGCTGACCTTGGCCGGCAAGGAGCCACTGAGCACACAGCCCGGTCCGCCGATGCCGACACAGGTGCTACCAGTCCCACCACAAGAGCGATGAGAATTACCACAAGAGCCACACAGCGTTTCATTGCCCTCCTCAGGAGTAGTGGACTTGGCCAGCGACTTGCACGGAGGTGCAATGTGTCAACTATGGCCCCATACAATACTGCCCACGAGGAGATTGTGCCTGAGCTAGGCCTTGTAGCGCCCACCGATCGTGACCGGATGCCGTGGCGCTCGGTCAAGTCGAACTCACGCAAGTTCCGCGCAACAGGGGCGGTCAGGTGGCAGAACCTTAGTGGGTTGTCTTGGCGATAGCTGCGAGTCTGGCTGGCGGGTATTTGTACTACGTATTGAGGCAGGACTCCGAAGATAACTAGCCCTGCGTAGTGGTTCGGTCCGCCGCATTCAGCAGGGCATAGGCGTGCGCGTGAACCTTGGGTATCTGGCACTCGTGCTCCGCTACCCGCAGCGAGTCGCCCGGTTCTAACCGTCGTGCTCGTGGACATCCGCGAGACGACCGCACGCCGCAGATCGTGCGCTCAGGTGCCGCGTGCGGTGCGTGCCGACGTCCCGACGAGCGGGCAGGTCCACCCGGCCGAGAATGCGATCATGCGGTGGCGCCCTTGCCGCCGCTGCCCGAGACTCCGGCCTTTCCCGTCTATGGTCTGGGTGGCGATTTCCACGGTTGCCGATGGCTGTCACTCTGGAACGATCCAACCTATCTGTGGACCATCTCGCTTGGCCATGGCAATCCCCACGACGGTCCGTGGATCGACGTCACCACCGAGCAGGACTCGCGGCAACAGTGGTCCAGCGAAGGTGTCGCGACGCCTTTCTTTACACGGCGGCCATCAATGCGGTCATCCGCCTAGTGGATCTCAGCGACACTCGGGGCAAGGAGCGGCATGCGCTTCTAGATCGCGAGATGGCGCTACTCCACGCGCCAACGCACGGCGTGCTGAACCTGGTCGGATGGGTCCTGACCTCGACCCAAGTCGATGGCAGGTCGGTGCCTTCCCATTCGCGCACAGTCGAAGATGCCTGGGCAGTCATCGTCGATCTTCCGCCGGTTGCGGTCTCGGTGTTCGGCTCTACTGATCAGGGTTACGGCAACCTCGTCCTCGAAGATGTATCTCGTCGTCTCGACGACTACGCGCAGCTGCCCTGACTCGACTGACGACGTCCGCTCATGCCGCTGTCAGCATGCGCGCCCGGACTTCAGCGAAATCCCGTCGTGCCGCTATTCGAGTGCGCTAGTTGCCGCCGTCGGCGGAAGGTCGCCGTCGATCAGACGCGTGCGCTCGCCGGAGCCGCCGACCGGTTTCGGAAGCGGCCTACGGGGTTCCCGCACGCCGCCCGTTGGCTCGTCCGGCCACCACGGATCGACCGCAACCACTTGACAGCGGGCACCGACTGCTCGGCGGACCTCAGCTAGCAGACCGATCCCCTCGCGCATCCATGTCGTGTCACCATTGCCCTCCAGAGGAAGCCGATCTGCCCGGTAGCCGGCGTTCCACCGCGACAGCCGCCGTTTGAGGTCCTCTCCGACCCTGATGTCCATCGGAGTATCTCGACCGAAAATGTGAGCCCAAATTGGACCGCCGGGACCCGGCTTCCATTCCAGCACAGTCGTCATGCCCTCATCGTCCGCCGGATAACGCGGTCATGCCGCAATCCGCGCGTGGAGGCTGCCAATGTCCGCGTTCGAGTGGTGGGCATGGGAGGGTCCGTGCTGAGGCTCGTGCCGCTCAGGGATCTGCTTTCTGTCGATGCCAAGGAGCGACGTCAACAGTGGCTGGGCCTGGGCTGCGTCGCGCTCGGGTGCGTCCTCGTCGTCTTTTCCGCTTTTGTGGGTGCTGTCGTCTTGTTCGGTGACCCGCCCGCCCGCGCAGTGTGGGCAGTAGTCGCGATCGTTGGTCTGACCGGCGGGTTCGGCCTTGCCCTTGGCGGGAACGTCGTGTGGCGGCGGGTCACGTTCGACGAGCAGGGAATGCCCCGCAGGAAATGATCACTCATGCCGCCGTCAGTGCGCGGAGTCGATGTAGGTGCATCAGCCAATGATGTCGGGAGCTAAACCAGCGACGCCGGTTCGGGTGTACTAGTGGTGTGAGGATTGTCGGGCCGGCGCCGGAGGGCGCGCTGCCGATCGATGCTGCGCTCAGCGAGCGGGAGTTCGAGGATCGTGTGGCGACGCACATCGTCGTGCTCACGGCCATCGCGTCGCGTCTCGTCGGGGCGAACGACGCTCGGGATGTGGTGCAGGAGGCGTTGCTTCGCGCGTGGCGGCGATGGTCCACTTTCGATCCCAACAAGGGCACGCTTCGGGCTTGGCTGGCCGCGATTGTTGTCGATCGGGCACGTCGGCATCGCCGCGATCTAGCTCGTTCAGATAGGTCGGGGGGCCTGGACATTTCGGGCCGACTCGCGACCGAGGCCGATGCTGCGCAGCGGCTGGTGATTGAGGGAGCTGTCCGCACCCTGCCGCGACGTCAGCGAGAAGTGGTCGTTCTGTTTTACCTGGCCGACCTTTCGGTCGAGCAGACCGCGTCCGCACTGGGTCTACGCCCCGGAACAGTGAAGGCACACCTGGCCGCGGCCCGAGCCAGACTCAAGTCCCAGATGGAGGGCTCATGAAGAGAACCGTGAGCGAGCAAGAGTTCGAGACCGCGATGCAGGCTTGGGCGCGCGAGACCATCGACGTCACCACTCCGCCGCCATTCACGGTGCATGAAGCGGACCATTCGGTAGGAGCCCTCAGGGATCGTCGTGGTCGCCACGGGCTCCCCCTGCTCGCAGCGGCGTTGGTGCTCGTCCTGGTTGGCGCAGGGCTCACCATCAGATATGCGGCCGACCGAAAAGCGGATCACCACACCTACCCAGCGATCAGCGCGCCGCAATGTCCGGCACGCCTACCTCGCTCCATCGACACCCGACGCCCCCGAGCTTCGGACCATCGGCCACTGTTCACCCGCCCAGTGGCAGCAATGACCGCATGCAGTTACACCAGCACGAGATCGCCATCGCCAACCCGACAGCTCCGCGCAGACGTCCCACTTGACCGCAACTTGTCGATGCAACTCGCCCTACATCTGAACGACGCCGCGACCACCCACGACGACCCCGACCTTTGCGCAAGAATGCCAAACTTCTCCCTGTTACTCGCGCGCGACGATGAAGGAGCCACATTCCCCGCCGTCACGCTCACGCCTGGTTGCCAACAAATCCAGGCATCCAACGACACGACGTCCCGCTACATCGACGTGAGCGACACAGCATTACAACGAGCCATCGAAACTGTGGAAGCGGCCTTCAAGCACAAGTAGCCGACTGGGCCTGACCAACTGCGTACTCGTTCGACTGACGAACCGGCTCACCCCAGGCATCCTCGTCCACGCCGCCCTCAACACGCTGGCGGCGATTGTTCTCATCATCCAAGCCGCCCACTGACGAATCCCACCACTCCCGAGAAACGACCGGACATGCCGCGATGCGCGGCGCTATAGGCAGCCGCCGGGCGGAAGGTCGGCGTGGCGAGATACTTCATGCGCTCGTACTTCGACCCGGATGTGCTCGGGTAGGCGCTTATGGTGTAGGTCCCGGTTGGCAAGACCAGACGGTATGTGTCGTGGTCGGCGGCAGTGCGCACCTTCACGACCCGGGTGAGTCCGTCGTTACGTACAGCGCGGAGCATGGTGATCGGGCTCAAATTCAGATTCGGTCCGGTCCGTAGCAAAGCGGTGCAGTGCCGGTCACAACGCCCGTCCTGCCGGGGTTGCCCGAACTCGTGCATGCAACCAACCCACCGATCATCACAGCAGCCACGCCACCGACAGGTAACACCTGTACAAGGAGATGTCGCACGCTGCCCCCTCCGGAACGGTGACCTTCACATAACGAGACGGTTTGCCCTGCGTCAAGGTTTCGACGAACATCCGGTCATGCCGCGATGGTGCGGTCCCTGAGTCCTTGAGTGCTCAGGGTCGTGAGATTGCAACGTTTCGGCTGATTGGCGTGTCAATTGAGAGTGCGAATGATCCGCGTCGTGACGGGTGCCGCCGTGCTCGCTGTCGTCCTGACCGCGGCGGGTTGTAGCCGCACGGCGGCGGCGGGTCGGGTTCGAGCCGCGCCAAAGCGCGCGTCAGCTACATCCCCGGCACTGTCTAAGCCGTCACGACGTTCGATGAGCGTTGCGAACCCGTTGAGACCATGGCGCGGGCCAGTTGAGGAGCTGTTCGTGCATCCGCTTGTGATCAATCCGCGGTTGGCGTTCACGGCAGATCCGCTAGGCGTGGGGCTTCAACAGAACTTCGTCACCGCGCTCGAGTTCCGGCGCATCCTCGACCAGCTGTGGCGCAAAGGTTGGACCCTCGTCGACGTACACCGGGCTGCGCAAGGGGCAGTGCGCGTGCCCGAGGGTCGGCGCCCGCTAGTCCTGTCCGAAGACGATGTGAACTACTACCAGTACTTCACTGGGCGTGGCCTAGCCGATCGACTCGTGCTGCAGGGCGGAAGGGTCGAAGCCGAGCTGCCGGGCGGCCGACTAACCGACGATGACGTCGTTCCCCTGGTCGACGCCGAGGTAGCCCGTCATCCAGAATTCTCCGCCGACGGGGCCAAGGGCGTACTCGCCGTGACAGGCTATGAGGGAATATTCGGCGAACACCAACCTCATCAGCCCGCCGCGCGCCAACGACTCAAAGCCCTCGCCCACTGGCTAACCGGCCACGGCTGGACAATCGCGAGCCATACGTGGGGACACATCGATCTATCCAACAGCTCACCGTCCGCGGTGGCCTGGACACCGCGCAATGGAAGACCCTGGCCGAACCGCTCCTCGGCCATACCGACATCCTGGTCTACCCCTTCGGCGCGCGGCCACCCCCGGAGGAAATCCAGCAACTGGTCAACGCCGGGTATCGGATTCAGCTCGACATCGATGTGGTTGCTCGCCGGTGCATTTGGACGGGGCAATCGTCATGAGCCGCCGGCACGTGGACGGATTCGCCTTCGACGCGCCGCAACAACAGGCCCCGTTTTACGACGTCGCTATCGTCCGCGATCCCGCTCGACCAAACTGACCCGACCCGCGCAAAAGGCGCCTCCGACGTCCGCTGGCTCCAACTGACGCACGCTCATGGCACCCCTCTGTGTCAACAGGCGGGGATGAGGTCGGTTCTAGGATTGGTCTTGGCGGGTCCGGGAAGTGACTGATCCGAAGTGTCGATGTCGGGGTGTGAGTCGGCCGCGCTGGATTGAAGTGTCGCCCCCGGGTGTCCTCCCGGGCCCGTCGCGAGGCGCTTGGCGTCCTGCGCGCATCTGGTTGTAGACGATGTCGGACAGGCGGCGTTTGAGGGCTCGCAATGCCATCATGTTCGACTTCCCGGCTGCGATCTTTCGTCGGTAGTAGCGGCGCCCTTCGGTGTCGTTGCGGAGGGCGACGATGGCCATGATGTGCAGGACGCGGTTGATTCTGCGGTTGCCGGCTCGTGAGAGTCGATGCCGGTTCTGTTCACCGCTGGAGGCGTCGAGCGGTGCCGTGCCGTTCCAGGATGCGAAGCGGCCTTTGTCGGCGAATCGGGTGATGTCTCCGACGTCGCCGAGCAGGCGCGCCGCGCCGGATGGGCCGATGCCGTGCAGGTCGCGCAGGGTGCTTCCGGTGGCGTCGATGAGGTCGTTGAGCTCACGGTCGGCTGTCTTGATCCGCTTGTCGATGCTGGCGAGCTCGGTGATCAGTTCGGCTGCCAGCCGGCGTCGGGTCTTGCCGACGACATCGCGTGGGCGCACGGTCGCGAGCAGGGCTTTGGCCTGGTCGACGGACAGGAACTTCTTTGCCCCGCCGGGCAGCAACTCCAGCAATAGCCGATGGATTCGGTTGATCGTCTGCGACCGAGCGACCCCCTAGTTCGTCGCGACGATCCACCAGCAGCCGCAACGCCACGGTCGCGTCATCGGCCTCGATCACCCGAAGACCAGAGCTGCGCAGCCCGACCAACGCGACCGAGTGCGCATCGACCGGATCGGTCTTGCGGCCCTGTCCAGTCGAGAACACGCGGGCCCGCGCCGACAGCTTGGCAGGCACGTCGACCACCGGCTCGCCATCGGCGACCAGACGTTGCGCGATGTGTCGGCCGATGCCGTTACAGCCCTCGACCGCCCACTGCCGGTCGGGGTGCTTACGGCCCAAGGCGAGCATCGAGGCGTAACCCTCGCGGTCGGTGCCGAACCGACCGTGGTCAACGATGCGTTCGTTGCTGTCGATGATCTCGATCGTCGCGGACCGCTTATGCGGATCCATCCCGATGACGACCCGTCCCATGCTGCTCAACTCCTCGCCTTGACCGGACAGATGTCAGCGAGGAGGGCAACGCTACTTCGAGCTGGGCAGACCCCTAATGAGTGCGCATCGAGTGTTGGTGCCGGGCAGTTGGCCGGAGCGGTCGAAGGATGGTTGCGGCCATGCTCACCGGTCATGCCTTCATCGCCTCAGACATCGTAGTCCTGTCGAAGACCGGCAGCGGTGATCCAGCAGAACGATGTGAACGGCTGATGCGATGTCGGCCCCTCGAGGCCTCGTCATTACGGCGATGCGCTGACTTCAACGTACGCGGACAGCCGATGGAAACGAGGAAGAGGAGATCACTGGTGCAACTGTGGTGTGGCATCGACTGGGCCGAGAACCATCACGACGTCAGCGTTGTCGATGAGCTTCGCAAGCAGCGCTATCCGGTTGCGGATCGGTGATACCGCCGCCGGGTTCGCCGAGCTGATGTCAACGCTCGGCGAGCAACAGGCGGTCAGCGACGCGCCGATCACCGTGGCGATCGAAACTTCCAAAGGACTCCTGCCTGCAGCCCTGCGCGCGGCTGGTGTCGAGCTGGTCGCGATCAACCCACTCGCGGTCTCGCGTTACCGCGATCGGCACTCGCCCAGCCGGGCCAAGAGCGACGCCGGCGACGCGCTCGTGCTGGCCAACATCCTGCGCACCGACCCGCACGACCATCGCGCGTTGCCGGTCTACTCCGAGCTTGCCCAGGCTGTTCACGTCCTGGCCCGCGCTCACCAGGACGCTGTCTGGGATCCGATGCAGATCGCCAACAAGCTCCGCTCCGCCCTGCGTCAGTACTACCCGACGTTCCTCGCCGCGTTCGACGACCTGACCAGTCGAGAAGTCCGGGTAATGCTGCACCTGGCTCCCTCACCGGCCCAGGGCCAGCAGGTCCGCAAAGCCGGCCTAACCGCTGCGTTGCGCCGCGCCGGACGCAGCCGCGGCATCCCCGCAACGGTCGAGGCGATCCACACTGCACTGCACCAAGACCAGCTCCGCCAACCCGCACGGGTCGAGGCGGCCATGGCCGCGCATGCCGCCTGACTGTTGCCGCACTGGACACCGCTGTCGCCAACGTCGCCCGCCTCGAACACGACTCGAACCAGCTTCAATGAGCATCCCGACGCCGAGATCATCACCAGCTTCCCTGGCCTGAGCACTGTGCTCTGCGCTCGCATCCTCGCCGAGATCGGCGACGACCGGACCCGCTTCACTAACGCTCGTGGGCTCAAAGCCTTCGCCGGACCGCGCCCATCACCCGAGCCAGCGGAATGAAGACCATCGTGACTCGACGCGTCGTGCGCAACAAGCGACTAGGGCAAGCCGCCTATGTCTGGGCCCTGCCGTTGCTCGCTCACTCACCCGGCGCCCATGCCCATTTCACCGCTCGACGCGACACGGCGACAGTTACAGCGCCGCCGCGCGCAATCTCACGAACCGCTACCTCGGCATGCTCCATCACTGTCTGCAGACCGGTCAGCGCTACGACGAGAACAGAGCATTTCCAAATCGCGCGACAACGCAGGTGACCTCTAGCAGACCCTTGGCCGGCAAGGCCTATCAAGAGACCGAGGCGCCTGCGGCCGAACCCTCGGAAGCCGCCGCGTATTGACGAGTTAGCCGCATGCGATGTCTCTTGAGCCTCTCCGCGCTACGGCAGCCGGCAGGCTGCATGCCATGAGTGAGTCTCACGGCCAAGCCGTGGACAGCCGCGAAGCGAGCATCCCTACCGACCACCTCGACCGAGCCTGGCCAGGCACCGGCCGTGGGTCAATGAAACAAGTAGCCGCGTGGTGCGCGGATGCACCGCATGGGCCAGGCTTCCTCGCGGGACCGCTCCTTGCACACCAAACTGAGGGTGTCTCGCGTTATTGGCCTGACCGGCGGGCCGCCGTGACCTGTCTTCCTCAACTTTGGCTCTGGTGTGCCGATATGAGACATAGGAAGCGGACAAGCATGACGCCTAGAAAACCTGAGCCAAGTTCATGCACAACCCAATACGACTCGCCAAGGGACAACCCGATGGGAGCCCGTCAGATGCAGATGCTGGCGCTCAGGCCACTGTCGGCTCTAAGGCGCTCATTAGCGCTGAGCGAAATAGGTTATGTCGCCGTCGTCTTAGCTGTCCTGACGGGGGCGGTAATCGACGACGGGGACATCTCGCCTGGTACCTCCTGCTGTCTGCGCTGCTATTTCCAATGAGCCTGGGCCCGTTGCCGGTCTTGCTGCTGGCGGTTCCTGACCTACTCTCGCAGGCGTTACAGAGAATTGCTGCGTTCGCAGGTGTTCTGGTGCTGGCTCTCGCCAATGTGTACTGGTCTCGCGTGATCAGACGCTCAATTCAGCGCCGGCGCAGCGGCTGAGCTAAAGAGCGTGAACCGACCGAGCCGCTGAGTGTGAACAAACGCAGATGCCGTACCCCTGACACGCGGCCACGCCCGTTTGCCCAGCTCAGGTGGTGCGTCGGAGCTCGTTCCTGAGGCGATCGAGTTGCTCTGCTGATACGATGTCTCGCTTGCGAGGTACCAGTCCCAACGTTCGTCAGACCAGCGGTAATCGTGCTCGTAGTGAACGTGTCTGGTTCATCCCAGTAGTGCTTCGACGCGGGTCGGCGCAGAGCGTGCCGTCGAAGTGCGCCTCGACGCTGGCGTAGATCGCGCCGGTGTCCTCGTCCCAGTCGTGCAAGGAAATCGTGGTCGAGGCAGGCAGGACAGAATGGAGAACCCTCGTGCTTCCAGCCAGCCGCGCCGCGCGCCTCGTCGGCTTCCCACTCGGTGTGCCGTTCGGCCTGTTGCGCTGCGTGACTGGGCAGCGGCTCGGCCGGTCCGTTCCACTCGAACACGTCGTCAGGGACGTCGTCACCGATACGCACGGAGGCCCATTCGGTCACCGTGCCGAACCCTTCGTTCTCTACGCGCAGGACCAACCCGGTCAGCTCGTCGACGTAACGCGTATCGGGTACGGCTTGTGCGACAGCGGGGCGAGCTCGACGGTGTAGCATCGCGGCCGAGGAAGTCTACTTCCGCGACCTGAGAAGCCGGACTGTGAAGTCTGCTACCTTCCCACCTCTCCCACGAGGGTCGATATCCACCGACCTCGAGTCCGCCAATCTGAGCGTGGTCGAACATCTCATCGAGCGAGCTCTCGTGGCTAGCGAACCCGCATGCGTTCTCCTCGGCGTCCCAGAACCAGCTCGCGTCTTGGCCGATGATGCGCACGACTACACCGTCGGTCGTCTCTTCTCGTGTCCTGAAGCCGTGCCTGTGACACGCTGCAGATGCTCTATGCCGTCATCGACGCTTCGTACGACACCTTGGACCTAGTCGAGCCTGCCCGTTCCCCACACCATCCGCCCGACCAACTCACCGAACCCAATCTCCGCACGCACACCACTCCCAGAACACCTCCCAGCCAATCAGGCGTTGATGACGCCTTCCACCGAGACCCTGTCAACTGTGACAGCTGACCACGCCGAAGCCCAAGTGTGGTTGCCCGTAGCGGCGATAGCGAACGCCTCATTTGCCGCTGTCAGTGCGCGAATATGCCGATGTGCGCGCGTTGAGCGCACACGACTGGCAAGATCGACGGGTGCCGCTCTACCTTCATTGGGATCACAACGCCTGGTACCAGGCTCGGTTGCTGCGGGCATTGCCTGAAGACCTGAACGAGGTGCTCGAGGTCGGATGCGGGGCAGGCTCCTTCGCGGCTCGCCTCGCGGCGCGGGCGCGTCATGTAGAGGCGATCGACCGGGCGCCGCACATGGTCGCCGTGGCCCGCGAGTTGGTTCCGGCGAACGTGGACGTCCGGGTCGAGGACATAAGCACTATGCGCCTGACGCCGGCACACTACGACGCTGTGACAAGCATCAGCGTGCTTCACCATGTTGAGCTCACCCAGGTGCTTCCCCGCCTGGCCGAGGCGCTGCGACCGCGCGGCCGTTTGGTCGCCGTGGCTCTGCCGAAGACCGATCTGCCTCGCGACCTACTGACCGAAGCGCTGAGCGTGGTGGGGGACCGGGTGTTCGGCGCGGCTTTCCGGCTCGAGGAGAAGGTGACCGCTCGACGCCGTTACGTTCACGAGGCGAGTGTGCGGGTGATGCCGATGCAAGACCCGGTGCTCACCACGCGCCAGGTCCGAGCGCAAGCTGCTCGCGTATTGCCAAACGTGCAAGTGCGCCGCCTGCCATTTTGGCGCTATGAGCTGCGGTGGCAGCGTCCCCAGAGCTGGACGCCAACGTCCTCGTAACGATCGCGCTCCGCGACAGTCGGTGCAGGGCTGAACGGAAACGCGACGCGGGCATACAGCGCTCGACTCGAAGATCGACCGGACGCTGCCACGGAGCCTGTTCTACCGCATCTGCCGCGTCGAGGCACGACTCTGCCGATGTGCGTGGATCAAGTCCGATGGCAGCGCGGACGAGCAGACTGTGCGAATGACCGATCCTGACGAGTCGACGCTGACGCTCGACGAGGCGTACCGGGCCACTTTTCATTTCATCAATCAGTACTACGAGCGCGAACCCATAGTCCCGATCATGCTGCTGCTTCATTCCATGACCGCATGGACAGAGGGCGGCGACCCTCGGCAGACATCAGATCCGGCGACGTGGCCTGACTGGATGAAGTCGGTGCAGGCAGCGCGTAGATCCACGGTCCTCCCAACGATCAGGGCACCTCGCGAGGGGTGATCGCCAGTTGCACTCAATGCACGCTCATGCTGCAGATGGGGCACGCGGAGAAGCTGCGTGAATATGACAGGTCCCGAGCGCCGTGGCCTACACCGCCGAAGTCGCCGCGCGGCGTTCTCATTGGGTACTTCTGTTACCTGATCGGCTGACTATCACAAAGCCGGTACGGTGATTTCGATGCCTTCAGCCGCGACGCTTCCGCCCGGTACGCCTCTCGCGATCGCGATTCCACTGATCATCGGTATCCCGCTCGCCACCTTGCTGATCGCGTACATTATCCGGCGCCGAAGCAGGTAGCGGATCGACGTTCGGCGAGTGGCGGTCCGTTGACGCCCTGACATGCCGCGAAGCGGTCCTGCCGGATCCGCCGGTACGTTTCGGGTGCCGGCCGCCGATCAACGCCGCTCTGGTCGCGAACCTGGATGCGAGCTCGCGCGTGCATGCCGGAGATTCAGAACTCCAAAGAGTACGAAGATGGCGGCTAACGCGAGCGCAAACCAATCCGCCATCTCGGGACCGGTCACGATGAGCGACGTCAAAATTGCCACCAGCAGGACTACCGCACAAATGAGGTACGTCCGGCCTTGCCCATCGCGATAGATTCCCTTGGAGGCCATTAGGAGGCGCCTCCAAGGAATTCGACGCGAGGGCCAGCGGCGACGCGGACTGTGAGCCGGATGGGCTTCAACACTGCCACCGTCCAGGTGTTCCCCGTGCGACAGCGCGCCAAACGCACGCACATGCCGCCGTGAGTGCTGTCGCCGAATCGCGTAATTGCCGCGCCTGATGGGAAAGGCATATGGCATGCCCGAGACCCGGCTCCGCTGGCATCCGATATGGAGGCTCCAGGGGAGGTACCTCGCAGTGGCGCTGCTTCGCCTCGTCGCCTTCGTGTGCGGACTCGTCTTGATCATTGTGCGCGCAGGTGATAATTCCGGTGCGATCCTGCTCTGCGCGGGGGGCGTCATCCGCGCCGGTGCGCTATTGCTTTCGTGGTCTTCTCGCGAACAATAGGCAGGCCCCGGGTCAGAGACTCAGGCATCCAGACCCGACCGGACATGCCGCCGAGAGTGCGACACACGAATTCTTATCCTGAAGAGACGTCACGCCTATCAGATGTAGTGCTGCTCGCGCGATATGCCGTCAGTCGCACAATCGCACAGTCGCACCCCATAACTCCGGTGACGTCGATGGTCGTCTCCGCGATGATGGCCGACGTGGAGGAGGTCGAGGTCGTCGTTGCTCATAGCGAGCGCGCGACCCTGCGCGTCGGCGACGTGTTCTTGAAGATCGACGCTGATCAGACGCGCACCGACGTCGAGGTCGAGGCGATGGCGATGGCGCCGGTCCCGACCCCGAAGGTCCTGTGGCGGAAGCCGCCCGTGCTCGCGCTCGCCGCCCTCCCGGGGACGGCGCTCGGCCACCTCGGCGAGCCGTCGACCGCGTCGCCGGCGGCGTGGGCCGCGGCGGGTGCCGCCGTTCGGGCGCTGCACGACGCGCCGCTGCCGCCATGGCCCGGTCGGAGCGTCGACGAGCTCGCATCGCGGCTCGCCGGCGAGTGCGAGTGGCTCGTCGCCAACGACGTCCTTCCCGCCGACGTGGTCACACGCAACCGCCGGCTCGCCGAGACTGCGCTCCGGCCGTGGACACCGGTGTTCATCCACGGCGACCTGCAGGTCGACCACGTCTTCGTCGACGGTGACGAGGTCACCGGCGTCATCGACTGGTCCGAGGCGTCCCAGGGCGACGCGCTGTTCGACCTCGCCACCCTCACGCTCGGACACCAGGAGCACCTCGGCGACGTCATCGCCGGCTACGGCACCGACGTCGATCGCGACCTCATCCGCGCGTGGTGGTCGTTGCGATGCCTGTCTAACGTCCGCTGGCTGGTCGAGCACGGCTACGGCCCGCCCGAGGAGTATCCCGAGGTCGCCCTGCTGAGATCGCAGCTCTAAGCCAGCACGAGCCCGACATCTATAGTGCGTTCAGCAGCACTGAGCCGGCCAACTATGAAGATGTCGTACTCCGCTGGCCCAATATCCGCCCATGCCGCCGATGGAGCCGCGGAGATGCAGGAAGAACCCGTGTTCCACCGATGAGCGGAATCAAGTTGTTTCGTCCAAGCGTGAGCCAACATGGACGCTGTGCATGTTGAGGTCGTCCCAGCCGACGAAACAAGCCAGCCCGTCATCCGTCGACTGCTAGAGCTGAACTCCTACGACTTCTCAGCGATCGACGGGCGCGACCTGTCCTCGCTCGGTGAGTACGGCTACCCGCATCTCGACGACTACTGGCGTCCCGAGGAGAACCGCCATCCGTTCCTGATCATGGTTGACGGCCGGATTGGTGGGTGCGCGTTGGTTCGAGCTGGTGACCCGCATCGGTTCGGCGAGTTCTTTGTGCTGCGGAAATATCGCCGCAGCGGTGTGGGCACCCGAGCGGCGCGGGCCGTACTCGCGAGGTTTCCGGGCCGCTGGGACGTTCACCAGGTACCGGGTAATGACCCCGCGGTCGCCTTCTGGCGAAGGGCCATCCCGGTCGAGTTTCGACAGACCGCGGAGACAGACGGCACGCATCAGCACTTCACCATCCCATCGTGAGCGCTGGCCTAGCGGCGACGATGAGCGCGAGTCGGCGACTCCCCTTGAACAACATGCTCGCCGATGAAAACATCCGTCACATGCCGCGGTGAGTGCGCGATCCTGTCGATGAGCGCGATGCATCGACTCGGGGCCGACTACCGGCTGGGCCGTGAGGTTCTCACCGCTGAAAGTTCGGCGTTCATTGACGCACATCACTGATGACAACCGCGGACAGGGAGGCTCCAATGGGGCTCAAGGACTGCAGGGTCGGGGCACTGATGGCCGTGTCTGATCTCGATGGGGCAAGACGCTTCTACGAAGACCAGCTCGGTCTGGTGCCCGACGAGCAACAGCAAGACGGACTTCGCTACTGCTGCGCCGAGGGCACCAGCATCTTCGTCTATCTCCAGCCCGACAACGCTGGCGCGTCGTCGGCGACCATCGCTGGCTGGACGGTCGATGACCTTGACCAGACGATGGATGAGCTCACCGCGCGTGGTGTGAACTTTGAGCAGTACGACCAGCCCGGCATCGTGACCGACGAACGTGGAGTCTTCGATAGCGGCAGCTTCAGGGCCGCGTGGATCAAAGACCCTGACGGCAACACCATGGCGCTCACCCAGTTGTCGAGCTAGTCAGTCCAACCGGACATCAGTCGCGAGGTTAAGGGCGCGGCCAAGCAGCGAGCTCCCTGACCCGGAGGGTCCGGTGTGGCGGGGCGCGACTTCGCGGACAGTGCCATCGGCGGATCCGTACCTCGGGATCGCCTACGCGCAGTCCCCTACGACCTCGTCGATCGCCGTCGCACGTAAGCGCTTGGGGTGCAGGTCGAATCAACCGGAGATGCCACCGATGGTGTGCATTGGGCGGTGCTGGGATTGGCCGTCCTCTACGCGTTGTTGGGTATCGGCACTCTCCTGATCGCGTTCTTCAGCCCGATTATTGGCAGGTTGGGTTCGGCGCATTCTTCCTGGTTCTCAGCGCCGCGTGGCTCTGGCAGCGGCGGAGAGCGCTGGCGATGCGGCGCTGAGGACGAGACCGGATTCAGCCATATCGCGCTCTCTTCTCGGTGTGCTCGACAGGCAGAAGCAACGACCGGATTTGCGGCGGATAGCGTGCAGGCGATCGACGCGCCCGGGATGCAGGGTGCGATCGTGAGCGCGGGGCGGGTAGAAGAGGTTACGGTCGAGACGTCTACCACAACAGCTGATCTTGGCCACGACGAAAGATCACCTGTTCGCCGAGTTCTTCGTGGTGATATGAGCCGCTCTCCGCGAAGCCAAGCTTGCGCAGCAACGTGGCGGACTCGATGTTCCCCGGTCTGGTTGACGCCTTGACCCCGATCACGGCGTGACGGCTAGCCCATTCCAGCAGTCCAGTCACGGCCTCCTCGGCGAACCCGCGCCGTCGACACGCTTCGACGACCCGATATCCGATTTCTACCCAACCACTCCGGTCGGGTGGTCCGTGAAAACCCACTTCCGCAATCACCCCACCACGGCCCGACCCATTCGCATCAATGGCTCGTGCCAGCCGAGTGCCCCAGACACAGAGACTCGGATCCTGCTCACCTTCGGTCACACGCGGGCCAAGCCAGTTCCATCCGTCCTGTCGCCACTCGTTCGGAAAAGCGGTGCCAAGCAGGGCCCCCGCTGCCGCCCAGTCTGCCGCGATGATCGCCCGCATGAGCTCGCACGACATCGGTTGCAAAATCAACCTTCGGGTGCGGACGACGACAGAGCCCCTGGCGCCCCGGTTTCGCTGTACGCCGGCTCATGCATTGTTGCTCACCGTAGCCATCAGTCACCCGATCGGCCCGCCACACGGGAACGGACTCGACCGGATTTGCCGCAGTCATGCCGCCGATGGTGCGCTGCGGAGTCCCTGAGTGCTCAGCGCTCGTGAGGTTGCAACGTTTCGGCTGATTGGCGTGTCAATTGAGTGTGCGAATGATCCGCGTCGTGACGGGTGCCGCCATGCTCGCAGTCGTCCTGACCGCGGCCGGTTGTAGCCGCCCGGCGGCGGCGAGTCGGGTTCGACCCGCGCCAAAGCTCGCGTCAGCGACGTCCCCGGCAATGTCTACGCCGTCACGACGATCGATGAGCGTGGCGATCCCGTTGAGACCATGGCACGGGCCAGTTGAGGAGCTGTTCGTGCATCCGCTTGTGATCAATCCGCGGTTGGCGTTCACGGCCGATCCGCTAGGCGTGGGGTTTCAACAGACCTTCGTCACCGCGCTCGAGTTCCGGCGCATCCTCGACCAGCTGTGGCGCAAGGGTTGGACCCTCGTCGACATACACCGGGCTGCGCAAGGAACAGTGCGCGTGCCCGAGGGTCGGCGCCCGATAGTCCTGTCCGAAGACGATGTGAACTACTACCAGTACTTCACTGGGCATGGTCTAGCCGATCGCCTCCTGCTGCACGGCGGAAGGGTCGAAGCCGAGCTGCCGGGCGGCCGACTGAGCGACGAGGACGTCGTGCCCCTGGTCGACGCCGAGGTAGCCCGGCATCCAGAGTTCTCCGCCGACGGCGCCAAGGGCCTACTCGCCGTGACAGGCTACGAGGGATTATTCGGCGAACACCAACCTCATCAGCCTGCTGCGCGTAAACGACTCAAAGCGCTGGTCCACTGGCTAACCGGCCACGGCTGGACAATCGCCAGCCATACGTGGGGACACATCGACCTGTCCAACAGCTCACCGTCCGCGGTGGCCTGGGACACCGCGCATTGGAAGACCCTGGCCGAACCGCTCCTCGGCCACACCGACATCCTGGTCTACCCGTTTGGCGCGCGCCCGCCTCCGGGCGAGGTCCAGCAATTGGTCAACGCCGGGTTTCGGATTCAGCTCGACATCGATGTGGTCGCTCGCCGGGTGCAGGTGGACGGGGCAATCGTCATGAGCCGCCGGCACGTGGACGGATTCGCCTTCGACGCGCCGCAACAACAGGCCCCGTTCTACGACGTCGCTATCGTCCGCGATCGCGCTCGACCAAGCTGACCGACCACATCAAGGGCCCCGCCGACGTCCGTTGGCTCCAGCTGACGCACGCTCGTGCCGCCGATAGTGCGCGGAGATGTCGATGAGTGGATGCCTGGCACTCCGGCGACCCCAGGCGGACACTCCCTCATATGAGGCAGACGGTGACGACGGTGCTGCTTGTGTGCGCTGCAACCTTGGCTGCGTGCGGAAGCGGCCGTCGGCCATCGCGGCCCAGCCCCTCTCCCACGCCAAACGGTGTCATCGTCGGGCTGGCTGCGCCCTGCGCGGGCCCGGGGCCAGTCCGGGCCGGTTACGTGCAGGTAGTCACAGTGCATGACGCACGCGGGAAGCTGGTTGCCGTGCAACGCCTTTCCGACGCAGGGCTGCCGGCTGCGCGTCAGGGGGACGGGCGTCCGTTCCGCTTCGTTCTGCCAGCTGGCCATTACAACCTGACTGCGCCGGGGGACTCCCCTGCCAGTGTCGAAGTGCGCGGCGGCCGGACCTCAAAGGCGGTACTCGGCGCGGGGTGCCTCTGAAGCCCACGCATCCGCCTTCCGCTCATGCCGCCGATGGTGCACATCGGGCAGCGACTGATCTGAGGGCATGCAATCTTCGGATCACGTTTGCCTCCTACAACCGAAGCGCCGCCAACGCGCTCATGCCGCACTGCCTCCTCCACGCCTCCAGTTCGATGGGTCTTGGATCCGGGTAGAGTCCGCCACATGGCGACCCGACAGTCCTGGCGAGAGCGCCGCCGGTCTGGGATACATATGGGCCCTGCTGCGGCGCTGGGATTGGCCGTCCTCTACGCGTTGTTGGGTATCGCCACTCTCCTGGTCGGCGCTCTTCAGCCCGATTATTGGCAGGTTGGGTTCGGTGCGTTCTTCCTGGTTCTCAGCGCCGCGTGGCTCTGGCAGCGACGGAGAGCGCTGGCGAAGCGCTGAGGACGAGACCGATTCAGCCATATCGCGCTCTCTTCTGTGTGTGCTCGACACGCAGAAGCAACGACCGGATTTGCCGCGGTGAGTGCGCGATTCTGTCGATGAGCGCGTGGTTCGACTCGGGTCCGACTACCGTCTGGGTTGTGAGTCACCCACATGAACGTTCGGGTTCATTGACGCACATCACTGATGACAACCGCGGACAGGGAGGCTCCAATGGGGCTCAAGGACTGCAGGGTCGGGGCACTGATGGCCGTGTCTGATCTCGATGGGGCAAGACGCTTCTACGAAGACCAGCTCGGTCTGGTGCCCGACGAGCAACAGCAAGACGGACTTCGCTACTGCTGCGCCGAGGGCACCAGCATCTTCGTCTATCTCCAGCCCGACAACGCTGGCGCGTCGTCGGCGACCATCGCTGGCTGGACGGTCGATGACCTTGACCAGACGATGGATGAGCTCACCGCGCGTGGTGTGAACTTTGAGCAGTACGACCAGCCCGGCATCGTGACCGACGAACGTGGAGTCTTCGATAGCGGCAGCTTCAGGGCCGCGTGGATCAAAGACCCTGACGGCAACACCATGGCGCTCACCCAGTTGTCGAGCTAGTCAGTCCAACCGGACATCAGTCGCGAGGTTAAGGGCGCGGCCAAGCAGCGAGCTCGCTGGACCCGCAGCGTGGTGTGGCGGGACGCGAATTCGAGAACAGTGTCAACGGCGGATCCGTACCTCGGGATCGCCTACGCGCAGTCCCCTACGACCTCGTCGATCGCCGTCGCACGTAAGCGCTTGGGGTGCAGGTCGAATCAACCGGAGATGCCACCGATGGTGTGCATTGGGCGGTGCTGGGATTGGCCGTCCTCTACGCGTTGTTGGGTATCGGCACTCTCCTGATCCGCGTTCTTCAGCCCGATTATTGGCAGGTTGGGTTCGGTGCATTCTTCCTGGTTCTCAGCGCCGCGTGGCTCTGGCAGCGACGGAGAGCGCTGGCGATGCGGCGCTGAGGACGAGACCGGATTCAGCCATATCGCGCTCTCTTCTCGGTGTGCTCGACAGGCAGAAGCAACGACCGGATTTGCCGCTGTCAGCGCGGAGAGATGCCGATGTGAGGATGGTCGGCGTTCAGTCTGGCTTGTCCGTTTGTGTCAGTGCGGCGGACCTCTGAAGGAACGTTCTGCGCGCGTCGGTGCGTCATATGGTTGTGGCTGTGAGGCGTGCTGGGTTCATCGCGGGGTGCGCGTTCGCGCTCTTGCTGGCTGCGTGCGGTGGCGGCGGCGGGGCTGATCGGACAGCGGAGCCCTCGCGTGGGAGTTCGACAGGCCAATCGAGTGAAGAGCACATTGGTTCGACGAAGAAGATCACCTACAACGGCGTCCAGTTGACCATCCCAGCAAGCTGGCCGGTTATCGACGGAACGCACGCGCGGCACACATGCTCCTCGACGTTCCTGGGGCAGGCAGACCGTGCGTTCCTCGGGATCAGCTACCAAGGGGCACCGTCCTGCCCAACCGCCGTCGGGAACACAACACCACCGGCTGACGGCGTGTGGATGCAGCCGGCCGGATCGGCCTCACCGCAGGAAACTCCGACCACCCTGCCCGGGGGACAGCGCGTGGACGTTGCTTCTGCTACGCGGGCCTCGGCGGTGAGCGTTTGGTACCACCACGTGTTGATCCAGATCGGAATCGGTGCCAACCCCGCCGTCGAGCGAGCGATCCTGAACTCGATCACCTACGGCCCCACCACAGCCGACAGCCCGGTGCTCGGACGTTGTCCCGCCCAGGGCCCGACTCCGCTCGCGATGCCGGCACCCAGCCACCTCGCCGCCCCGCTTGTCCTCGAGGACAGCAACGGCCGAATGCAGCCCGAGCCACCGAATGTCCAACCCAAGGTGAGCGCCGCCCGCGTATGGAAAAGCTTCGTCTACGGCTTCGGGGCTCACCACTTCGGGGCGCTCCAGTGGAGCATTGTCTTCGGCAGCTACTCGGCACAAACCCCGGCAAAGATCAACCCGGACGGATCGACGACCTCCGAGTATCGGGGCGTGCCGACCTGGCTGATACGAGGCCAAGGGATCCCGACCGACGATGGCCCGTGCGGGATCACCGTCCTCGCCCCCTACAACGCCGAAACCGGACACTCAATGACCGTAACGACGCTCGGCTGAGGTCTACCGCCTATCCATTGGTCCGCGGTCCGCCTGGCCCGCTGGAACATCCGCTTCGGCCGCGGATGATGCGCTCAGATGCCGACGGTTGGATGAAACCTTTGATCCTGAAATGGCTGAGCCCACGCTGGCTACCCTCATGGCGTGATCGAGATCGGCAGCCGACGGCGTAATCAACCTGCGCCGCCTCACGTCGTGTTCGAGACCCTAATCCACCCAGACCGTGACCCAAATCGGCCGTGGTTGGACCTACTTGACGACGAGCAACGCCCGAAGGTCCTGCGTTCCGTCGCCCCCTCCACACTCGTCTGGTCATCGCTATGGATCAAGCGCCCAGACGCGATAGTGACGTTCGATCTACCACCTGGCTTCGGCAGCGGCACCGATCTCCGATGGACCCTTCATGTAGAGGAACCAGCTCCCACAGAGGCGCTCATAGGCCACATGCGGAAGCGCCTCAACCAACTGATCAACGCCAACTTGCGATTCACGTTCGGGCAGTAGCCCAACCCGATCGGATGTGCCGCGTAGGGTGCGCCGTTGTGCCGATGGGCGCGTCCCGACGAGGACACCGCCGTCAGTGAGTAACCGCGGCATCGGTGGGCAGACTCTCCGCATGAGCCACGAGTTTGGTCTGCGCACATGGGCGAGGGACCGCACGCTGCCGATGCTGCTCGGCGTAGCGGCGTTTGCGCTGGTCTTCATGCACAGTTGGTTGACCTTGGCCCTAGCGGCCGTGCTGGCCGTCGTCGGGTTGTGGCTGACGATCCGAGCGAACCGCAGGCGCGGCGCGGCCACGCAACCGCGCCGCGGACGGTGAGTGTTCACGTGAACACTCGGCGCCCAGCAACGCGCGGACATGCCGCAGGTCGTCGCTCCTGCGATATCGCGTACCGCATCGCAGCGAACTATGTGACCGGCTTACCCGACCATCCAAAGAGGGCCCAAAGCGGCGGCCGCTGGGGCGGCTCGGTGGGGTAACCCAGCGCCTCCAGTTCCGCGACGATGCGCCGCCCTTGAAGGGTCCAGAAGTAGTGCACGCCAGTGCTCTCCCGAACGGCGACGCCAGGAGTGAGCACGCCACGGGATCGGAATACCGTCTGCACCTGTTGTCGGGATAGGTGAAGGCCCGGGAGGACACGAGCTAGTAAACGGATCGGTTCGATGCTCAGCCCCTCAGCAGAGATCGTCATGACGGCCAACGGAACGGTGGCGTTCGCGCGTCGCAGATTTCCCAAGCGCCGATCGAGGTTCATGCCGCCGACGAACCGCTGGGCTGAAACCGTCACACTGCAATCATTGCGCTGGGGCCGCCAACAATCGCCCTCATCTGCCGCGAGGCGGATCGACGTGGTCGGCTTCGCCTATCCCTCGATTTCGCACCGCATGCGGCCGACCGCGTCAGTGAAGTGACTAACGAAGCGCCCGGATTGCCGCCGGCACCCCGCCTCCCAGCAGGAGTAGCCAGCAGCGGAATGTGAGCAGCAGCGCCAATCGAACGTAGTCCGGCCGGATCGACGAAACGGCCGGCGGAGCGGATCGGAGGTCGACGTCGCGGCTGACTAGGAATGCGACGCCGCAGATGACGCAGCAAGCCACGAACATGCCGACGAGCTGAAGACCGCCGCCCAGATTGCTCACTTGCTCATGCCCACTAGATCGGACGATCACGGCAATGATTGCACCGACCCACACCGCGATGGCGACGAGATACGCGCGGGCTCGATTTACCGTGAAGCCATCCACACGTCGCACGATCTCACGTAATCGCTGGTGCACCCGGTCGAGCCGTCCGCTTATCGCAGCAGAACTCACTTGCCTGCCCTCAATACGCCCGGACAAGCCACGGACGGTGCGCCGTCACGTGTCGCGAATGTCCTCATTGTGGAGCCGCCACACGTCCCGTTCTTCGTCCGGTGCCCGAGGCCGCAGGGCGCACAACTCGACAAACTAGAAATTGGTCCAGGACGCGGACGCTTGGCCAGCGCCGGACTCAACCACCTCGTAGTTTCCGCGATGTACGCCGCCGCCCGCGAGCCCCCAAGTGGACGTCGAGAGCACGGCGCCTTGGCGCGGAGTGCCTTTCAGGTGGACTGATCGACCACTCCATGGTCCGCCGACAAGTACAACGTCCGCGGGTGTATCGCTATCGAATCGCGACGCGCTCCAACTGCGCGCCCGATACCGGCGTATGAGCATCGCAGTGGCCGCGGCGAGCAACATGCCGGCCAAGAGCCCAATCCACATCTCGTCTCCTCACGCCAGCAACTCTCGCCCGTTGTCCCACAGGCAGGCGGCGTCGGCGGATTTCTCCACCAGGAGGGTTTCCCCAATCCTCGCTGAGGTAATGAGGCTGGCTGGCTGGCGGACTCTGCTGAACCACTTCTAGACATTCCGCTCATGCCGCTGTTGGTGCGCGGAATTGCCGACGAGCGGACCTCGGGTAGCGTGGCACGGCTGCTGGACTGCACCCTCCCAGAGTGAGCCGTTTTGATCTCCGTCAGCCGCCGGCGACGAACCGAGGCCTCTGGCTTCGTCTTGTTCTCGTCGGGACTGTCGTGGCTGTCGCGGACGTTCTGGTGCTCCGCTACCTCTTCCATTGGAACTGGGGGTACGTCGTACCGGGGGCGTTCTCCTGGTCGCCGCGTCTGTCGTGTCATCGTGGTTTCGGTATCGGATGTAACGGCCGGGTGCATGGCACAGCGCTCACCGGGGCGGTCCGAATATCCGGACATGCCGCCGATGGTGCGCATCGGGTGGTGACTGATCTGATGGCATGCAGTCGTCGGATCACCTTCGCCTCCGCCATATTCCTCCCTGGCGTAACTTCGGGTCGATGGGTCCGAGCCAGGCTGCGGCGGACCGACTTGGTTCCTCCACGATTTCAGAGGTGGGCGGCGTGGCGATGGTGCGATGAAGCGGGACACCGATCTTCTGGTCCCCGATTGGTTTCGTTGGCTCGGGATCCCCATTGCCGCACTTGCCGCGGCGTGCGTTGGCTTGACCGCTCACGGCGAGGAGCGGACTGCCGGTTTCGCCCTTGCCGCGGCTGGGGCAGTGCTGTGGGCCGCCGCTGTTGTCCTCGGCGCGGTCAAGATTCGACGCCGCGATCAGGAGGTTCCTGCGTGGGTCTTGGTCACACGCTTGGCGATCATGCTCGTGGTTGCGTTTTCGATCATCGACAACGTTCCAGCTTTGCAGGTTCATGGCTACCTGCTACATGTGGCCGACTTGTCGTCGTCGCTTCTGTGCGGCGTCGCCCTTGCCTGCATGGCAACGTGGGCTATTCGCAGCCTCCGCCGGTGACTGTAAGCGAAGCCCTCACCATTCCCGTCAGCAGGGCAACGACGCCGCCTGAATCTCGCGGTTCGCCGATGCGTATAGGCGGCCTGCGAACTCGACGGCGCAGAAGGAAGACGCGGACGCGGAGCTTAAGCTCGACCTGCCAGCCCTCGTCACCGAAGTAACGAAGAGCGTCAGGCTGGATTCCTCGACCCCAACGAGTGACCTCGACGCGCGAACGTCCGCATTTGCCGCGGAGCGCGGTGGATTGGCGGCATTGGCAGGCACTTATCGTTCCCCAGCCGCCGTCCAACGGGAGGCGACGGTTAGGAGCAGTGGGAAGCGGGCACAAATTACACGACATCGGCTGGTTCGTAGGTGCAAGGGCAGCGCACGACCGACGACGGGCCGTGGTGCCCGTCCGCGCTGATGAGGTCCGCCACTCTGGAGGCAAAGATCCGCAACTTCTTCGGTGATCAATTCGAACTCTTCGCTCCAATCCTCGCGCTCGCCGGACTGGTATTAGCTGGTGTGGCCATCTATGGCGCGGCGACTGGTCATGGCGCCCTATTTGCCGGGCCCGGCATCGTGTCCGCCGTCTGCTTCCTACAGGCGGCGATGGGTTGGGCACGCCGACGGCGCCGCGGTGACGACAAGTGGGTGCCCCAGTGAACTTGCTGATGGTGCAGACAGACGCCTCGCGCGTGATAGCAGCTCATGGCCATTCCGTTGGGGCTGGCACGATCGTGCTAATGACTGTTCTGTTCGTGGTTGTGGCGGGTGGGATCATCGCCCTGGGCTGGCGGAATCAAGCTAACCGTCGTCGGAAGTAGAGACGCGGTCGCCGACGAGCGGGGGCGGACACGGTGCCAGCAGGCCTGACGGTCACTCGAGAGAGTTTAGATGTATCACAGCCAGCTGATCGCCGCGCGCTCCTGATCCGTTTGGACGGCGCGGAAATTGGACGTCTGAAGCTAGGCGAATCTGTGACCGTTCCGGTTGCCCCGGGCCGTCATGTGCTCTCCACTAGGTTGTCGATGAACTTCATCGGAAGCCGGCCGATCGCGTTCCATGCTCGGGACCGAAAGCTTATATCGGTGAAATTGGAGCATCGGCTCCTCGCGCGCTCCGGTGTGCTTTTGATACATCCTAAAGACTACATAGTCGCGACTGTCGTGAATGATGCCTCTTCTGGCGAGTAATGCTGTGCGCCCTGGTTGCCGTGGCTCGTGTCGACGACGCTCGAATCTGAGGCCGAAACGACGGCCGAAAACTAGGCCACCGTTGGTGTTGTTTAGTCTGCCTCGTTTTGCGTTCTTATGCTCGGCAGGCTCTCGATGCCGCGGCCGCGGAGTCGGTAGCTGGCGCCTTTGAGGGTGAGGACGTCGGCGTGGTGGACGATGCGGTCGATCATGGCGGCGGCGACGGCTTGGTCGCCGAAGACGCCGGCCCAGCCGGAGAACGGCAGGTTGCTCGTCAAGACCAGCGATGCGTGTTCGTAGCGGGATGCTGACGAGTTGGAAGAACAGGTTCGCGGCGTCTTGTTCGAAGGGTAGGTAGCCGACCTCGTCGACGATGATCAACCCGTAGCGGCGCAGCTTGGCCAGCTCCTGGGGTAGGCGACCGGGGCGGTGGGCCTCGGTCAGGCGGGTGATCCAGTCGGTCGCCGTCGCGAACAGCACCCGGTGTCCATGGCGGGCGGCGGTGACACCGAGCGCGGTCGCCAGATGGGTCTTGCCGGTGCCGGGTGGGCCGAGCAACACGATGTTGCGGGCCTCGCTCAGGAACGCTCCGGAGGCGAGTGCACCGACCTGGTTGCGGATCGCGGGTTGGGCGTCGAAGTCGAAGTCCTCGAGCGTCTTGCGGGCCGGGAACCCCGCAGAGCGGATGCGCAGCTGGGCGCCGGAGGCGTTGCGCGCCGAGACTTCGCGGTCGAGCACGGCGGCGAGGTAGTCCTCGTGCGTCCAGCCGGCGTCACGAGCCTGATCGGCCAGACGCTGCGCGGCCTCGGTGATCCGCGGCGCCTTCAACGCGGCGGCGAGGTAGTGGATCTGCTTGACCGCCTCGGGAGTGCGTCTTGGTGCGCCATCACGCCACCTCTCCGCCGATGAGACCGAACGCTCGGTCGTAGTCGGCCAGATCCCGAGCCAGGTCGTCGCCGGCGGCTGTCGCCGTGCGGGGCTCGCGGAACCGCTCCCGCAGCAGCCGCGCTGCTCTGCACGATGGGCGTCGTCTGTGACCGTGGCGCCGCGGGCCCAGACCCGGGCGTGATCGGCGACGAGCTTGCCCGTCGAGGCGGACCCGGACCCGGTCCAGATCAGCGGCGACGTCGACCATCCGCCCGATCGCGGTCGGGTCCACGGAGTAGTCGCTGGTGTCCAGACGGACGTAGTAGTCGCGCCCCAGCCGGACCCGTTCGCGCCAACCCAGATGCAGCGGGACCGGCGGCAACGCCAGCATCTTGACCGATCCTCCTCGATCAGGTCGATCGGGCGCGCCTTGATCGTGCGGACCTCGCCGCCCGTTCGCGCCGCACCAGCCACTCACCGAACTGGGTGTTGAAGTCCGCCGGTGAGACTGAACGTCCGGCCCGGGCATGAACGAGGTCTCGAAGTAGCCGTTGCGTCGTTCGACGATGACCCTTGGACTCCGGATCATTCGGCCGCAGCTGCACGAACTTCGTCGCCAGCGTGCCGGCGAACGAGGCGACACCAGCAACCAGGCGAGCACCGCGGCCGATGCCCGGCTCGTTGTCCCAGATCAACCGTCGCGGACCCGGCCGAGTTGCCCGATCAGCTCCCACGAGCCCAGCAGTAAGTCTTCGGTCTTGCGGGTCGGCATCATCCGGCCCGTGATGAACCGCGAATGCGCGGCGACGATGACCAACACCGGCAGCAACGCTCTCGACCCGTCCTCGAGCGGGATCTTCTTCGGCGGGAACCACAGATCGCACTGCCCGGCATCGCCGGGCTCCCAGACCAGCCGGTCTGCCGGATCGATGCGCCGATAGTCAGGCCGCAGCAGCCTCACGTTGTCGCGGAACCAGGTGATCGAACCCGGCCAGTCGACCCGCTCGGCGATCACCGTCGCCGGCATGTCCGGGTGTCTCGGACAGCAACTCCCGCACCCTGCGCCTCGAACGGTGTGAACGAGGTCGGCACCGTCCGCTCGTTCGTACTTCGGCGGCCGGTCCGAAGCCAACGCCCGATCGACCGTCGCCCGCCCGATTCCCAGCTGCCGTGCCACCTCGCCGCCGCGGAACACCGTCCGCCACAAGCCGCCTGATCAATGCCCAGTCCTCCACCGAGATCACCCGCCCAATGTGTCTGGGTGGCCTCGTTTTCGACCGTCGCTATGGCCTCGTTTTCAAGCGTTGCCGACAGCTCGAAGTCTTCTCATGCTTCGGGTGTCCTGTTTGGTCGAACTCCACATCGGCCGGTAGGAAGCTTTACGCCCATCAACAGGCAACGACGCGGCCTTCGGCGCGACGCGCGCGGTCAAGCAGGCCTGATCGGGCGACTGCCGCACCATCCGACCCGTCCGCTCATGCCGCCGTTCGCGTGCGCTAGTTGCCGCTGCCGGCGGAGGGGTCGTCTGGCCACCACGGGTCGGCCGCAACTACTTGATAGCCAGGGCCGAGTGCTCGGCGGACCTCAGTTAGCAGACCGATTCCCTCGCGCATCCATGTCGTGTCACTGGTGCCCTCCAGAGGAAGCCGGTCTGCTCGGTAGCCGGCGTTCCATCGCAACAGCCGCCGTTTGAGGTCGTCTCCGACCTTGATGTCGAGCGGACTATCTCGATCGAAAATGTGAACCCAAAGCGGCCCCCCGGGACCCGGCTTCCACTCCAGAACAGGCGTCATGGACTCATTGTTCGCCGGATGACGTACGGTCATGGCACCCCTCTGTGTCAACAGGCGGGGATGAGGTCGGTTCTAGGATTGGTCTTGGCGGGTCCGGGAAGTGACTGATCCGAAGTGTCGATGTCGGGGTGTGAGTCGGCCGCGCTGGATTGAAGTGTCGCCCCCGGGTGTCCTCCCGGGCCCGTCGCGAGGCGCTTGGCGTCCTGGCGCATCTGGTTGTAGACGATGTCGGACAGGCGGCGTTTGAGGGCTCGCAATGCCATCATGTTCGACTTCCCGGCTGCGATCTTTCGTCGGTAGTAGCGGCGCCCTTCGGTGTCGTTGCGGAGGGCGACGATGGCCATGATGTGCAGGACGCGGTTGATTCTGCGGTTGCCGGCTCGTGAGAGTCGATGCCGGTTCTGTTCACCGCTGGAGGCGTCGAGCGGTGCCGTGCCGTTCCAGGATGCGAAGCGGCCTTTGTCGGCGAATCGGGTGATGTCTCCGACGTCGCCGAGCAGGCGCGCCGCGCCGGATGGGCCGATGCCGTGCAGGTCGCGCAGGGTGCTTCCGGTGGCGTCGATGAGGTCGTTGAGCTCACGGTCGGCTGACTTGATCCGCTTGTCGATGCTGGCGAGCTCGGTGATCAGTTCGGCTGCCAGCCGGCGTCGGGTCTTGCCGACGACATCGCGTGGGCGCACGGTCGCGAGCAGGGCTTTGGCCTGATCGACGGACAGGAACTTCTTTGCCCCGCCGGGCAGCAACTCCAGCAATAGCCGATGGATTCGGTTGATCGTCTGCGACCGAGCCACCCCCAGTTCGTCGCGACGATCCACCAGCAGCCGCAACGCCACGGTCGCGTCATCGGCCTCGATCACCCGAAGACCAGAGCTGCGCAGCCCGACCAACGCGACCGAGTGCGCATCGACCGGATCGGTCTTGCGGCCCTGTCCAGTCGAGAACACGCGGGCCCGCGCCGACAGCTTGGCAGGCACGTCGACCACCGGCTCGCCATCGGCGACCAGACGTTGCGCGATGTGTCGGCCGATGCCGTTACAGCCCTCGACCGCCCACTGCCGGTCGGGGTGCTTACGGCCCAAGGCGAGCATCGAGGCGTAACCCTCGCGGTCGGTGCCGAACCGACCGTGGCCAACGATGCGTTCGTTACTGTCGATGATCTCGATCGTCGCGGACCGCTTATGCGGATCCATCCCGATGACGACCCGTCCCATGCTGCTCAACTCCTCGCCTTGACCGGACAGATGTCAGCGAGGAGGGCAACGCTACTTCGAGCTGGGCAGACCCCTCTTGAGCCTCTCCGCGCTACGGCAGCCGGCAGGCTGCATGCCATGAGTGAGTCTCACGGCCAAGCCGTGGACAGCCGCGAAGCGAGCATCCCTACCGACCACCTCGACCGAGCCTGGCCAGGCACCGGCCGTGGGTCAATGAAACAAGTAGCCGCGAAGCGGTCCTGCCGGATCCGCCGGTACGTTTTGGGTGCCGGCCGCCGATCAACGCCGCTCTGGTCGCGAACCTGGATGCGAGCTCGCGCGTGCATGCCGGAGATTCAGAACTCCAAAGAGTACGAAGATGGCGGCTAACGCGAGCGCAAACCAATCCGCCATCTCGGGACCGGTCACGATGAGCGACGTCAAAATTGCCACCAGCAGGACTACCGCACAAATGAGGTACGTCCGGCCTTGCCCATCGCGATAGATTCCCTTGGAGGCCATTAGGAGGCGCCTCCAAGGAATTCGACGCGAGGGCCGGCGGCGACGCGGACTGTGAGCCGGATGGGCTTCAACACTGCCACCGTCCAGGTGTTCCCCGTGCGACAGCGCGCCAAACGCACGCACATGCCGCCGTGAGTGCTGTCGCCGAATCGCGTAATTGCCGCGCCTGATGGGAAAGGCATATGGCATGCCCGAGACCCGGCTCCGCTGGCATCCGATATGGAGGCTCCAGGGGAGGTACCTCGCAGTGGCGCTGCTTGGCCTCGTCGCCTTCGTGTGCGGACTCGTCTTGATCATTGTGCGCGCAGGTGGTAATTCCGGTGCGATCCTGCTCTGCGCGGGGGGCGTCATAGGCGCCGGTGCGCGATTGCTTTCGTGGTCTTCTCGCGAACAATAGGCAGGCCCCGGGTCAGGGACTCAGGCATCCAGACCCGACCGGACATGCCGCCGAGAGTGCGACACACGAATTCTTATCCTGAAGGGACGTCACGCCCATCAGATGTAGTCCTGCTCGCGCGATATGCCGTCAGTCGCACAATCGCACAGTCGCACCCCGTAACTCCGGTGACGCCGATGGTCGTCTCCGCGATGATGGCCGACGTGGACGAGGTCGAGGTCGTCGTTGCTCATGGCGAGCGCGCGACGCTGCGCGTCGGCGACGTGTTCTTGAAGATCGACGCTGATCAGGCGCGCACCGACGTCGAGGTCGAGGCGATGGCGATGGCGCCGGTCCCGACCCCGAAGGTCCTGTGGCGGAAGCCGCCCGTGCTCGCGCTCGCCGCCGTCCCGGGGATGGCGCTCGGCCACCTCGGCGAGCCGTCGACCGCGTCGCCGACAGCGTGGGCGGCGGCAGGTGCCGCCCTCAGGGCACTGCACGACGCGCCGCTGCCGCCATGGCCCGGCCGGGGCGTCGACGCGCTGGCATCGCGGCTCGCCGCCGAGTGCGAGTGGCTCCTCGCCAATGGTGTGCTTTCGGCCGACGTGGTCACACGCAGCCGCCGGCTGGCCGAGACTGCGCTCCGACCGTGGATACCGGTGTTCATCCACGGTGACCTGCAGGTCGACCATGTCTTCGTCACCGGTGACGAGGTCACCGGGGTCATCGACTGGTCCGAGGCGTCCCAGGGCGACGCGCTCGTCGACCTCGCCACTCTCACGCTCGGACACCAGGAGCACCTCGGCGACGTCATTGCCGGCTACGGCACCGATGTCGATCGCGACCTCATCCGCGCGTGGTGGTCGTTGCGATGCCTTTCCGGCGTCCGCTGGCTGGTCGAGCACGGCTACGGCCCGCCTGAGGAGTATCCCGAGGTTGCCCTGCTGAGATCGCAGCTCTAAGCCAGCACGAGCCCGACATCTATAGTGCGTTCAGCAGCACTGAGCCGGCCAACTATGAAGATGTCGTACTCCGCTGGCCCAATATCCGCCCATGCCGCCGATGGAGCCGCGGAGATGCAGGGTGAACCCGTGTTCCACCGATGAGCGGAATCAAGTTGTTTCGTCCAAGCGTGAGCCAACATGGACGCTGTGCATGTTGAGGTCGTCCCAGCCGACGAAACAAGCCAGCCCGTCATCCGTCGACTGCTAGAGCTGAACTCCTACGACTTCTCAGCGATCGACGGGCGCGACCTGTCCTCGCTCGGTGAGTACGGCTACCCGCATCTCGACGACTACTGGCGTCCCGAGGAGAACCGCCATCCGTTCCTGATCATGGTTGACGGCCGGATTGGTGGGTGCGCGTTGGTTCGAGCTGGTGACCCGCATCGGTTCGGCGAGTTCTTTGTGCTGCGGAAATATCGCCGCAGCGGTGTGGGCACCCGAGCGGCGCGGGCCGTACTCGCGAGGTTTCCGGGCCGCTGGGACGTTCACCAGGTACCGGGTAATGACCCCGCGGTCGCCTTCTGGCGAAGGGCCATCCCGGTCGAGTTTCGACAGACCGCGGAGACAGACGGCACGCATCAGCACTTCACCATCCCATCGTGAGCGCTGGCCTAGCGGCGACGATGAGCGCGAGTCGGCGACTCCCGTCAGGAAATGACTCGCCGATAAAAACATCCGCACATGCCGCAGTGCGGGCGAGTTTCTAGGCCTGTGCGGGAGTATCGCTCAATCGGAGAGCTAGGGTCCGAGTGATGGAGCGGCGGATGGCCGGCGGTCGTAACGATGGCGCTGTGCGCGTGGGGCACACCGTCCGTCGAGTGGCCAGTACGCAGACACCGGCCGTGCACGCGCTATTGCGACATTTGGAGGCCGTTGGGTTCACCGGCGCTCCGCAGGCTCTCGGGATTGACAGCGCTGGCCGCGAGGTCCTGACCTACCTCGAAGGCTGCACCATCGGCGACACGAGGCCGTGGCCGGCGTGGGTCCACAGTGACACGGCTCTGGTCGCAGTGGGCCGGTGGCTGCGCGAGTTCCACGCCGCGTCCCGATCCTTCCAACCGCCATCAGGGGCGCAGTGGTTCGGCGACCACAACGATCTGCGCCCCGGAGAGCTGATCGGACATCACGACGCCGCGCCCTACAACGCGGTCTGGCGGGCCGCGCCTACGGGAACCGATCCGGGCGACGGCGAGCTAATTGGCTTCATCGACTGGGACCTGGCCGGTCCCGCGACACCGCTGCGCGATCTGGCCTTTGTCGTGCTGAGCTGGGTCCCGCTCACCGCACGCGACGTCGCCACCGCAGATGGCTTTCCGCCCCAAGCGGACCGAGCACGCAGGCTGCGGATACTTCTCGACGCCTACGAATGGTCAGGGACTGTGCGAGAGGTGCTGAGTGCGGTGCGTCAGCGTGCGCTCGACCACGGGGCCGGGCTTCGCTCAGCAGCCGAGGCAGGTTACGGTCCTGCCGCCGCCTTGGTCGCCGAGGGAGTGGCCGACGCCTTCGACCGCGCGGTCGCCGAACTCGATGCGTCGACGCCGGTCCTGTTGCACGAGGCAGCCAGGCCAACACAGCCCCGCTGAGACGCCTGACGCATGCAGGGTAAGGCCGGCGACGCGGCGACCACCCGAATCCCGTGGCACGATGTCGAGCACAAGAGCGACCGGATTTGCCGCCGACGGCGCACGGAGATGCCGATGAGCGCGCGTCCTCGTTGCTTGGCGCACTGGCACGCATGGCAGGGCCGAGTATCAGCCAACTTCGCGAGGACGAGTTCCGCTCGCGCCCGCTCCGGCTCGACGACAGACTGCGACAGGATCTCTTAAGAGCGTTGCTCGCGATCGCAATCGCTAGCCGACCGTCCTGATTGCCGCGTAGCCGCTCTACCGGCTCTGCCGCTCTGGGTGCACGATTCTGTCGATGAGAGCGAGTCTGGAGAGCGTCAGCGAGCCGTTCTAGTCTTGATCAATGACCGATCGGGCAGTGCCGAATCTTCCCTCGCGGGACTTGGCGGCAACTGCTGCCTTCTATGGTGGCTTCGGATTTCAAGAGCTCCACCGGGACCAGAATTGGCTCGTTGTTCGCCGTGGCGCCCTTCAGCTCGAGTTCTTCCTCAAGGATGATCTCGAGCCCCGCGGGCACGATTTCGGCTGCTGTCTGCGGGTGACTGACCTCGAGAGCATCTACGACGCCGTCCGCGCTGCAGGCGTTCCGGAGAAGAGGCACGGGCTTCCGAGCGTGCGCCCGATCGCAATGCAACCTTGGGGCCAACAAATGGCGACACTGCTCGACCCGGACGGCAACCTGCTACGCATGATTGCTGACGACGACACGCGCTGACGCGCTATTGAACACCGCGGCATCATCGTCCAGATCTGGTTCTGAGCCCTGTTAGCGGACATGCCGCAGATGGTGCGCTCTGATGCCGATGAGAGGGCAACACTTGCTATGGCGGGAGGGTGGCGCCATGGCAGCAGGGGCAGTTGTGAACGGCAGCAGATTGCCGCCGATTCGGCATTGTCCAGACCGAGTGGAACAGTGAGGCGCATGGGAGGAACCGAGCCAGGTCTCACTCCGACGGGCACGCCCTTGGCGCAGGCTGGGTATGGGACCCGTCTGCTCGTATGCGGACCAGGGATTTCTCCACCGCAACCCTGCTCGTGTACCCGATGCTGTTGCGCGTTCAACCGCGCAACCTGCCCGTAAAACTAGCTCGGGCGCCTGCCGTCGAATATTCGTGGCCATCAGTGGTTGTCCAACGGTTGGTCTGGTCGTATCGCCGGGGGCTTCCGGCCATCGCGACAGTCCTGCTCGCGGGTGGGAGACGCCGCGACCGATTCGAATTCGGGACTACCCGGAGTTGCGCGGACGCCTGCCTGCCAGCGTCCTGGTTGCACGGAGCTGGTGGCCGGAGAAAGCGCTTCGCGCGTTAGGGTCGTTACCCGGGAGTCGATCTCGTATCCGCGTCCCGGCACCATGACGCCGCACATCCCGACACTGAATCGTCGAACATCCGGAATTTGCCGCCAGTCGTGTACGGATGCCGTCCGACGTCTCGAGGGAATCCGAGATGCTCATCGGCATGGCTCTCTGGCGCGAGACGGCGTAATGGCACCAGATGCAGCGGTCAAAGTGCAGGCTCCGCACAGCTATGCGCACTTGATCTTCAGATCTGCCAGCGGCTCGCTGACCTGGGAGAGTTACCGGACGATCGCCACCGGCACGTTCCTCGCGGTAAGCAGCGTTGTCCAGTTTCTCGGGCGAATGCCCGACCGCTGGGTCTCGATTCATCCGGGGTCGGCGTCTAGTGAGCGAGCGGGTCGTTGATTTGGGCGCTGAACAGGATCGCGCCGGTTTGAACGTCGCGGATGAGGAACAGGAACGGGTGATCGAACCTCATGTTTTTGCTACCCACGTGCGCGCTCGTGACAGCCACGCCGATCGCGGTCGCCGCGGTGGCTGTCGTTCCCCGGGGAGTCACGGCGAGTGTGGCCTTTTGAATCACGAATGCGACGTAATCCGCGAGCGGGCTCAGCCCTAGCAGATTGGCGTGACCCTCCTCGAACGCGTCGCGCATGCCCAGGGCCCGCAGTGCTGGTTTGAGGTCGTTGTTCGCCTTCATGTCCAACTGCGGCATCGACACTGCCATGGGGTTCGGACGCAACTGGCGCACCAGCCCGGCCAGGTCGCTTGCCGACAGTGAATTGACATAGCTGTTGAGGCTCGCGTGCCGGGGTTGGATCAAGAGCGCCGCAAAACGTCCTCCCCGGTAGGGCAGTTGGGCAGCCTGGACGCCGGGAGTGGCCAAGGTTGCGGTGGCGATGCCGTCAGACATCATGTCGACCGTCTCGGCGTGACCGGTGGCTGTCGTGAATCTCGCCTTCAGAGTGTCTCCGAACGGTGCGGCCCAATCGGCTTTGAAGTAGACCGCGTTGACAAGCACTAGGAGCAGGCCTTCGACCTGCTGGGATGTCACCAGGCTGGGGATCTTGCCGTGCGTCTCGCGGCTCACCCACGCGTTCAGGTCGCGTGCCGCCTTGTCCGGATCACCGGCGAAATCGACCTGCCACACACCGCTGTTGAAATAGGCGGCCAGCGCGTCGGTAAACGACGCGACCAGCGGGGCATTCCGTTGCAGCCACACACTGTTCGCCGAAGTCAGAGCGATCTTTTCCGCTGCGGCAGCCTTCGCCCACGCTGCGACGATGGTCGACCAACCCGAGGCGATCGAGCGAGCGCTGCTGCCCGGCGGGCCGAGCAGCGCGGCGATCTGGCGTTGGGTGCGTCCGCGGGCCCCGTAGTTCAACATGGCCAACGCAGTCGACAGGCTCGACGGCGACACCAGCACGTTGTTCGAGCGCTTGCCCTGCAGCTTGCGTAGCAGCTTCAGGGCAAAGTCGACCTCCGCGCCGGCAGTCACAGCCCCGGCCGATGAGTTCGGGGCCGCGGGCCCGGTGCCGTCGGTTGCGGCAAGTTCTACCGCGCTACCCGCACGATCTCGCACCTGCAGATTCGTGGCGATCGGCTCCGCGGTATGGGTCGAGCCATGCTGCCGCTCGGGCCGGGTGACGACAACGACAGTCACCGTCACCGTTGCTGCGACGACGGTCGCCACCGTTGACCGCAACACCGTCGCGCGCCGGCGCCGCCCACGACCCCGCTCCCGGATTTGATCCGGCGCAGTCCAGGGGAGTGGACGGCCGGGCGAGCGAAGTTGGTCCAACGCGGTGTCCACGCTCGTGTCCCGATCAACCATGGGTGTACTCCTCGTCCTCGGCCAATGCCGATGCCAGTCCGGCGCGGCCGCGCGACAGCCAGGACTTGACCGTCCCGACCGGCGCTTTCAACTCACGCGCCACCTCGTCCACCGGCAGCCCGGCAAGATGATGCAGCACGACGGCGCGTCGATGATTCAGCGGCAACATCGCCAAGGCGCTCATCGTGGCCGCTTGCGCGCTAGACACCTCCGCCTCCGCCGGCGAGACATGCTCCTGCAGCACCACGTTTCGCGCGCGCCGCCACCGTCCGATAGCAAGGTTTACCGCCACGCGGCGAACCCAACCCTCCGGATCGTCATAGCTGCCAATGCGATGCCACCTCGTCCACGCCCGAACGAACGCTTCCTGCACGAAATCCATCGCCTCGACCTGGTCACCGCACATCGCGGCAACCTGCATAACCAGCCGATCGCGACACCCCAAGTACCAGGCGTCGAATTCATCCTCAGCACTTGTCACACACCCTCCCTACTCCTAGACACGCCCGAAAACGCGCCGAGGTTGCAGCACCTCCCGACCAATCTCGGTCGAAATACGCCAGGGGGCCTTCGCGGGCTGACCTCAGGTCGTGGCAGACCATGAGGAACCCCTGCGCCCGGGATCGCCAATCCCAGCCGTCCGGGCTGCGGCTTGAATCAATCGAGCAATCCAGTCGAATGTCCCGCTGCCAGCTCGCGGAACTGCCGAGTTGAGTGCGTTGGAACCTCGACCCCGTCACGACGGGAAGGCCGTGAATTTCGGGCATGTAAGCGTCCGACCGACGCCGACGCCGACGCCGACGCCGACGCCGACGCTGCGTGGACGCCGGGTGGTCAACGACTGCGGGTGTCCGGACAGCTACTACTGCGAGACGACCGGCGATGTCGAGTGCCCGCGGCACAGTGGCTTTGGCGCCTGCCGCGACTGGATCAGTGAGCACGTACCGGTTCGTTGAGAACCAGCATTGCCGCGCGTCCTACGAGAACATTGCTAGGCGTGTGAAGCTCGGAAACGAAGGCCGGGCCTTGAACGCGCCTCGGGCCGTGAGATTCCCGCGATCTTGTCCTGATAGACATGGGTGATGGCTGGCCTCGCGCGAACCGCGGACGGTCTGCGTGGGTGTCCCGGTTTCGGATCTTTCTGGGCCGCGGCCACTGTGTCGTCGTTCGGCGCCTACGTCACGACGCTCGCCATCCAGGTGCTCGTCGTACTCACGTTGCGCGGCGGAGCTGCCGAGGTGGGTCTGGTCAGTGCGGCGCGCTGGCTGCCGTACCTGCTATTGGGCGTGGTCGCGGGCGTGTTCGTCGACCGTGCACGTCGGCGGCCGATCTTGGTCATCACGGACCTGGTGCGTTGCGTCTTGCTCGTCGCCATCCCGACGCTGTCGGTGACCCATCACCTGTCGCTTGTCGTCTTGATGACGTTTATGGCCTTTTTCGGCTGGGCGTCGCTGGCGAATGATGCCGCGTCGCAGTCGTTTCTGCCTCGCCTCGTGCCTCCGCGACTCCTCACCCGCGCCAACGCGAAACTCGACCAGAGCGACGCCGTTGCGCAGACTTCCGGCCCCGCGCTCGCCGGTGGTCTGGTCTCGCTGCTGACCGCGCCGTGGGCCGTCCTGGTCGACGCGGCCAGCTACCTCGTCTCCGGCCTGCTGCTGTTGCGCGTTCCAGTTGCCGAGCCGCCGTCGCAGCGCCTCTCGCTGCACGGCGTTCGCAGTGAAGCAGTCGAAGGGCTTCGGTGGCTCTATCGCCATCGGACGCTCGGCCCGCAGGCGTTGAGCGGCCATGGCTGGTTCCTGGTCAATGCGGTCGCCGGCGCGACGCTGCCGCTGTTCGCGCTTCGGACTCTCGGGCTGAGCCCGTTTGGGCTAGGTCTGGCGCTCGCGGCCGCTGGTGCCGGTGGACTGCTCGGCGCGTTGAGCGCCACGACTCTCGGTGCGCGGTTCGGCGTCGGCTACGTCGTCATCGCTAGCACTGTCGGCAATGGGGCTGCGTGGGCGGTCATCGCCTCAGGCTGGCACGGCTGGGTCGGCTGGGTCGTATTCGGCGTCGGGGAGTTCTTGCTCGGACTCACGATGGGCACGGCCAACGCGAACGAGATGGGCTACACGCAGACGATCACCCCCGACCATCTGCAAGGGCGGACGAACGCGACCAGGCGGTCGATCAACCGAGCGATGATCGTCATCGGAGCACCGCTTGGCGGGCTGCTCGCCGACTCAGTGGGCTACCGCCCGATGCTCTACGCGGCCGCGGCGGGTTTCGGTCTCGTCTCGGCATTCCTGGCGCTAAGCCCATACCGGCACGCCCGCCTCGACAACACAGCGAACGTGATCGCATAGAGACGGCCTGGACGATCTCCGCCGCCCAGCGTGGTCACGCACTCACATGCCGCCGTGGGCGCGCATTAGACACACCAGAACTGCCGATGACAGGGTTGCCGCCGCACCAGCGGATTGCGACCAGAAGGCTCGCTCAGAGGCGAGCCATGTTCGCCGATCTGTCGCGGCTTCGTGAGACGGTACGACGATGAACTCGACCGACGCTACGGAGCCTCGTCGACCAAGCGGTTTCACTGTGACTTCGACGTCCCGCGACTCCGCGACGGTGACGCCGATTGTGCTTCGTCAGACCGACTCGGTTCGGCTCGTCTTCAAGTCGCAGCTCGTGAACGACCAGGGCCAACCAGCAGCCTCGGTGGAGGAACGCTTTGCTACCAGCGGAAGCGGCGATCCGAAGACTGGGAAGACGTCGACGCGATCCAGTTGAGCTCGTTGCATGCTGGCGAGGGCGTAAAGCTCGACATCAGGTCGGGCGAGATCCTTAAGTTGTTTCGGGGTCTTCAAGTCCTGTACGACACCGTCGAGCACGATGGAGTGCCAACGGGTGTGCACCAGTCATCCAGGCCGATGCCGGGACCGTCCTCGCCGACGTTGCGGGGTTGTTGAACGACGGGCGAGCCAGTGACCTGTTACAGACCTTTCTTAGCTGGGCCCGTGAGTCGAGCGCGAACCTCGCTGAACAGTTCGGGGGCCTCGACGACGACGCCCTGATGAACTTCGATGCTGCGATCGGAGTAGCGAGGCTTAGCCGCTTCATGGACGAGGCCTCCTCCAACCTTTCCAATAGCGACGAGTCTTACTGGCAAGAGCTGGTGAACAAGGAGCCGTGGGTAATCTCGCAGCTGTACGCCGCACCGATGATCATCCCCTGCCGGCGTGCGATAGGTGCCAAGGTTCACGTCGGCACCGCGACTTCCTGTCACATGGGATAGAACTGGTATGTGACCGGCAGGAAACACTTGAGCGAGATGAGCTCGGACGAGCGTCGGGAGTTTATGCGCGTCATGGGGGCGGGCAAATGCAACTAGCGCCTCAGATGCCCGCCGCGATGATGATTACGCCGATGATGACTACGGCCGCGCCGCACATGATGAACACACCAGACCCGTAGATCGACAGTGTCGGAGGGACGGGGAATCGGCTGGTGCCCTTGCGGATGCGGATGCCGGTGGCGATCATCAACATGCCCCCGAGAACGGCCAGGCAACCGACAGCGCGAATTCCTAGGTCCGGGCCGCTATCGCTCACTTGTCGTCGTTGCCGTAGCCGGCTGACTGTCCTATCTGCTTCTCGGGCTTCTGCCGACTGCTTGGGGTGAGCTTCCGCACCTTCTCGGCGTCCTCGGGTCTGATGTTCAACAGGGCGCGAATGAACTCCGCGGGGTCAACAGTCCGTTCTGAATCGCGTTCGGCGGCCACATGCACAGCGTAGGCGCAAACATCGCCCGGGTCGCAGTAGCGCCGGGGCCAAGTCACGCGTTGTCAACGGTTTAAAACGCGGGACCCCGAGATGCGTTCGGCCGTGAGCCCTGCTGTCCCGATATCCGCACATGCCGCCATGGTGAGCGGCGCAGATGCCGATGAGACCGGGTGTCGACGACGCTTGAAAACGAGGCCATAGCGACGGTCGAAAACGAGGCCACCCAGACAGATTGGATGGGTGATCTCGGTGGAGGACTGGGCGTTGATCCGGCGGCTCGTTGCGGACGGTGTTCCGCGGCGGCAGGTCGCTCGGGAGTTGGGGATCGGGCGGGCGACGGTGGACCGGGCGGTGGCCTCGGACCGGCCGCCGAGGTATGAGCGGGCGGCGGTGGTGACGTCGTTCGCGCCGTTCGAGGCGCGGGTGCGGGCAGCTGCTGGCCGAGCATCCGGAGATGCCGGCGACGGTGATCGCCGAGCGGGTCGAGTGGCCGGGGTCGATCACCTGGTTCCGGACAACGTCCGGCAGCTGCGGCCTCACTATCGGCCGCCTCGATCCGGCCGACCGGCTGATCTGGCATGCCCGGTGATGCCGGCGCAGTGCGATCTGTGGTTCCCGCCGAAGAGGATCCCGCTGGAGGACGGCGTCGAGCGCGCTGCTGCCGGTGCTGGTCATCGTCGCGGCGCACTCGCGGTTCATCACCGGGCGGATGCTCCCGACCCGCAAGACCGAGGATCTGCTGCTCGGGCTCGTGGGAGCTGATCCAGCAGCTCGGTCGGGTCCCGCGCCGGTTGATCTGGGACAACGAGCCGGGCATCGGCCGCGGCGGTCGCCTCGCTGCCGGGGTCGACCGCGTTCGTCGGCATGCTGGCGACGAAGATCGTGCAACTGCGGCCGTATGACCCGGAGTCCAAGGGCATCGTCGAGCGGCGCAACGGCTTCTTCGAGACCTCGTTCATGCCCGGGCCGCACGTTCACCTCGCCGGCTGACTTCAACGCCCAGTTCGGTGACTGGCTCACCCGGCGCGAACGCCCGGGTGGTGCGCACGATCAAGGCCCGCCCGCTCGACCTGATCGAGGCCGACCGGGCCGAGATGCTGGCGTTGCCACCGGTCCCGCTGCACCTCGGCTGGCGCGAACGGGTCCGGCTCGGCCGCGACTACTACGTCCGTCTGGACGCCAGCGACTACTCCGTCGACCCGACCGCGATCGGGCGGATGGTCGACGTCACCGCTGACCTGGGCCGGGTCCGGGTCCGCCTTGACGGGCGCGCTGGTCGCCGATCACGCCCGGGTCTGGGCCCGCGGCGCCACTGTCACCGACGCCTGCCCACGTGCGAGCAGCGCGGCTGCTGCGCGAGCAGTTCCGCGAGCCCCGCACGCGACAGCCGCCGACGACGACCTGGCCCGCGACCTGGCCGACTACGACCGCGCATTCGGGCTCACCGCGACGGACGAGGTCGCGTGATGGCCGCCAAGACCGACACCCGACGCGGTGAAGCAGATCCACTACCTCGCCGCCGCGCTCAAAGCACCGCGGATCACCGAGGCCGCGCAGCGCCTGGCCGATCAGGCCCGCGACGCCGGCTGGACCCACGAGGACTACCTCGCCGCCGTCCTCGAACGCGAAGTCTCGGCGCGCAACGCCTCCGGCGCCCAGCTGCGGATCCGCGCCGCCGGGTTCCCCGCCCGCAAGACCCTCGAGGACTTCGACTTCGACGCCCAACCCGCCATCCGCAGCCAGGTCGGCGCGCTGGCCTCCGGGGCGTTCCTGACCGAGGCCCGCAACATCGTGCTGCTCGGCCCACCCGGCACCGGCAAGACCCATCTCGCGACCGCGCTCGGCGTCACCGCCGCCCGCCACGGCACCGGGTCCTGTTCGCGACCGCCACCGACTGGGTCACCCGCCTCACCGACGCCCACCGCCCCGGCCGGCTACCCCAGGAACTGGCCAAGCTGCGCCGCTACGGGCTGATCATCGTCGACGAGGTCGGCTACCTGCCCTTCGAACAAGACGCCGCGAACCTGTTCTTCCAGCTCGTCTCCATCCCGCTACGAACACGCATCGCTGGTCCTCACCAGCAACCTGCCGTTCTCCGGCTGGGCCGGCGTCTTCGGCGACCAAGCCGTCGCCGCCGCCATGATCGACCGCATCGTCCACCACGCCGACGTCCTCACCCTCAAAGGCGCCAGCTACCGGCTCCGCGGCCGCGGCATCGACAGCCTCCCAGCATCAGAACCCAGAACCAGGCAGACTAAACAGCACCATCCGGTGGCCTCATTTTCGGCCGTCGCATCGGCCTCAGATTCGAGCGTCGTCGACACCGCGAGTTGGAAGCGTTATGTTGCGGTTGATGATCCCGCGGCTTGGTGCGCACGCCGGGCGCGCACGATTCCACTTACCACCCAGCACGTCGCGAGCCAGATGAACGCACCAGCGAGTCCGCCGACGATTAACCCTGATGCTTTCTCGCCCGTTCCGGCGGTTAGATAGCCAACGAGAACGCCGAGGGCGGTGAAAAGGACTTCCGATCCGACGAACGCGGCCACTATTGCTCGCTGGCGGCCCGAAAGTTCTCTGCGAGGCAGGTGCCGCAACGCGCCCACCGACTTTCACGCGACGAATACGACAAGCGCAGTCATCAGGACCACCAACACAATGACCACGATTCGTCCACCCACAGAGTGAATCTGAACCTGGCCGAGGATGATCACGCGTCCTGTATGCCCTGCGCGGGCGAGACTATCGCCGCGTTTCGGGGTAGAGCGCGTGCATGGGCTTCGTAGATCGCTATCCGGTCGTGCTTTCGATTGCATTCGGGGTCCTCGTGGCGATCGCGTTTGTGGTGGGGCTGTTGACGCCGCTGGGCATCGCCCTTTGGGTCGTGGGCGCGGGCGCACTGGCGTGGCGGTGGGGAATCGCGATTCAACGAGGCCGCGCGAACCGTGCCAAACCCTGACGTAGATCGGAACCAGTCGCGGTGCGATACGAACGCGGGCGTGTGAGACTGCGGTCATGTTCGGTCGGGTCCGTCGCGCGGCAGCCACGTTGCCGCCCGAAGACGACGTATGCACTTTCGCGGTTCTGCACGTCTATAGCCCTGAGGTGACCGCGAGTGTTCTCGCCGCAGGCATCGGCGCCGCTGGCGCAGCGTCTGGCAGCACAATCGCCACGAGAGCGGAGGGGACACAGATCTCGGCGCTCGGGGAAGCTGTCACAGAGACGATGAACTGGGGCCGGAGCGAGCAGAAGCGCTATGTGCGGCTCCCCAGCAGGGTTTTGGTTCTCGTCACGTCGACCGCGGTGATCATCCACGATTGGACGCTGGCGAAGGGCAAGGGCCGCGAGCTCGCCAGGTGGCCGGTGGGCACGTTCAGCGCAACGAGAGTCCGATACCTCGGTCTGAACCGCCCCGGCGAGTCCGGAGACTTTGGCGCTCGGATAGTTCTCCCGTCCGGCAAGGTTGCGGTCATGACCGGCCGAAAAGGCTCCTTCCATCCGAGCATTCGTGCCACAGTCGAAGCGATCCTTGACGCGGGACAGCAGCACAACGGTTGAGAGCGACCGTGTGACTAACGTGCCTCGCCAACACGCGAACATGCCGCGAATGGTGCGCGCGCAGGTGCCGAATTGCGGACGTTCGCATGGTGCCGGAGTTAGATTGAATTGTGTTCGTAGATGGGCGCGTCTATGACGCTGCCTGAGGGTGCTCCTGTCAGGGTCTTCAGAGGGCTTGCGGCCCACTTGGGGGATGTGTCGGTCGGCGGTCCTCGGATGGATGATCTGTCGCACCTTGCTGATCTCGTGGTCTATCCGCAGGCTGTGGTCGCCGTCTTCAAGAGGTGGGTTATCCCTCGTCAGGAGGACGGCTTGATGATTCGACAGGACGAGGGACCCCTGCGGGTTCGGTTCGGTCGATTGCCACCGTGGCAGAACACCGTCGTGTGGGTTCGCCAGGATTCGCGGCTGGCGATGCTCCGTATGTCGCCTCGCGGTCGTTGTCAGCTTCGGGCGGCCTTGAGTGAAACCGAATTCGGCATTGAAGAATCCCGAGCCTCGCTTAGCTCGCCTGGCATGCACTACAAGCGCTGACACTCGTCCGCTCACGCCGCTGTCAGCGCGTTCGGCGTCCGTCCACCGATGCGACAATCCGCCGGTGAACCTCGCCAGCCTCCGGGCTGAACTCGAACGGGCCGTGTCGGCGTCAGGTGAGCAACTCGCGCGTACCCAGCTCCCCGCTGGCGTCTGGATCAGTTTGCACGGCATCCACATCTTCGCGGTCACCAAGGAGGCTTGGTGGATCGCGACTCGTGCGCCGGCATCTCTCGCTCGCTCAGAGCCGGCGGCGAAAATTGAGCGGACCGCACTTACCGACTTCGAGCCCCCTGGGCCAACCATTAGTTTCCCGGTTACAGGATGGATGCTCGCGCTCACTGGCCGGGCAGCTAAGCGACGGTTGGTGGTAGCCAGGTTCGGCCAGCGCGGCCACGGCCGCCGCCGTTACTTCGCCATCGACGGTTCCGCTCCAAACCGGTGATCGGTGTGACGTCCGGTCATGCCGCTCATGGTGCGTGCCCAGATGCCGATGAGCGCGCATTGCACCCATTCAATGCCTGGCAGGCTGGGCGGGTGCCGATCGACCTTCATTGGGATCACAACGCCTGGTATCAGGCTCGGTTGCTGCGGGCATTGCCTGTCCATCTGAACGAGGTGCTCGAGGTCGGGTGCGGGGCCGGCTCGTTCGCAGCTCGCCTCGCGGCGCGGGCGCGTCATGTCGACGCAATCGACCGGGCACCGCACATGGTCGCACTGGCGCGCGAGTTGGTTCCGGCGAACGTCGATGTCCGCGTCGCGGACGCAACCACTATGCGCCTACCGCCCGCACACTACGACGCCATCACAAGCATCAGCGTGCTGCACCACCTCGAGCTCACCCGAGTGCTTCCGCGCCTGGCCGAGACGCTACGACCGGGCGGCCTTCTGGTCGCCGTGGCACTGCCGAAGACCGACCTGCCTCGCGATCTACCGATCGAGGCGCTAAGCGTGGTGGGAAACCCTCTGTTTGGCGCGGCTTTTCGGCTCGAGCAGATGCTGACCGTCCGGCGCCGCCGCTACGTCCATGAGTCGAGTGTGCGGGTGATGCCGATGCAGGACCCCGGGCTCACTACGCGGCAGGTCCAGGCGCAAGCTGCCCGCGTGTTGCCGAACGTGCAAGTGCGGCGCCTGCCGTTTTGGCGCTACGAACTGCGGTGGCAACGGCCCCAGACCCGGACGCGATAGTCGTTTCCAGCGATTGCGCAGCAACCATTGATCTAGGGCTGAACGGAAGGCGCGGGCAGGGGGCGCCTCGGCTCGAAGATCAAAAGCACTCATCCGCCGCCGATAGTGCGCTTGATCTTGCCGGTGTGCAGTGACCCTTTACGGTGTTGAAGATGGGATGAACTAGTCGTCGGTGATGTCGATTAAGAAGCCCATGGTCACTAGCCCGTCTGGTGCAGGCCTTTCGCCCATCAGGTTTGCGGTAGTTACCGGCTTCACGCCGATCGTGCGTGCGGGGGCCTCGGTATCCCGATGATCACACCCATCGGCCTCCTCCTCATCCCATCGCAATGACGTATGAGCAAGGAGGGCACCGCTACTTCGAGCAGGACAAACCCCTTTCCAGCCTCTCCTCGCGCGGTGTCCGACGAGACGCATGCCATGTGAGAGCCACACCAATCAACCCCGGTGGGCAGCCGCGACGTGCGAGCGTCTCGCCGGACACCTGGACCGAGTCCGGCCGGACACCGATCCTGGGAGAAGTCTCTAAGTAGCCGCTGATGGTGCGCTCAGTTGCCGAATTGCGGATGGCTTCGTGTGCGCAGACGTGTGGTCGTTCAAGTGGTGGCGCCACGACCACCAGCTCAAGACCGCCCGCCTCGCCGACATGGACCTCACGATGCGCGTTACTCAATATCTCCGACGCCCCGCCGTCGCCTTCGTACACCCGGCCAGCTGGTGATGACCTCAAGACGTCGATCGTTCGCCCGCCCGCCACTCGTCGATTGTGATCGCATATTCAACCCCGCCGAGTTCGGACCCGGCGAGGTCCCCGTCGTCGTCGTGGAACGTCCGTGTGTACTGCAAGCCGACAGCCGCCATCGTCGCGCGGGATCCAGCGTTGACCGTCATCGTCTGAGCAAACACCCGATGCAGTCCGAGATCCTCGAACGCATGCCGTAGCAGTTCCCGGGAGCCCTCGCTGGCCAACCCCTGACGCCAATACCGTCGCAGCAACCGGTACCCGAGCTCGGCCTGCCCTTCGACCGGCCTCTGGTCGTCCCAGCCGGGTGGCTCCAAGAGCCACCAACCAACGAACTGCCCGTCGACGAATCCAACCCAGAACCCCAGGCCGGGAACCGATTCCGCGGTTGCAAGTCGCAACTGGTGAGCTGCCCTGACCTGCTCGCGGGTCCGCCCCGAACCGGTTAGGTAACGCATTACCTCTGGGTCGGAATCCAACTCCACCTCGAATTCAAGGTATTCATCGCTCAACGGAACGAGCTTCATCCGATCGGTCTGCAGCGTCGCCTGGGGCACCAACCGATGGTCGCACCCTGCGCCAAGCGCGTTCCCCAGGGCCGGCGGTTAGGTCATGCGCGTTGATGCGAAGGCGATCATGGCGTCCCGCATGTGGTGCGCCAGGTTCGGATCGCGCGCGTCGAGGTGGGCCCGCAGTGCCCGCGCGGTCGTGAACCCATGATCGAGCTTTCCGTACTTCTCGGCGTTGAGCGGGAGCATGCGGCTTTGGGCGGGCCTGATCGTTCTCGATCCGATGAACACTGAGACGACTCAGGCGCTGCTCCTGTGCATCCACGGAGACTGTCACAGCACTGCGGTCATAAACGTCTCAGAGGGTGCCGCAGCTTTGCGGCAACTCGTGCAGTGAGGGTGGTGTCCAATGAAGTGTCATGCCAGAAGCGAGTACGCCGGTCTGGGGAACCGCCGGGCGGATCGCCAGGTGGATCGCGTCAGGTCCGACCCGACGACGCGAACGAGGCTCACGCAACGGTGAGGAGCGGCACGTGCTCGGTGATCGATGGGGTGTGACCCGGGACGAGATTGCCCGGCGCTACCCGTGCGACGACCTCGTCCCCGCGCCGGTCCTGCAGGCCTGGCGCGGCGTCACCGTCAATACCAGCCCCGACGCCGTCTGGCCGTGGCTGGCCCAGATCCGACTCGCGCCGTACTCCTACGACTGGATCGACAACCGCGGACGGCGCTCGCCGCGCGAGCTGCGCGGGCTGCCCGAGCCCGTCGTGGGGGAGCCGTTCACCGCGACGGCGTCACGCCCGGCCGGACGCATCCTGTCCGTCACGCCAGGGCAGCAGCTGACCGGCGTCATCGGCGGGGCGGTGATGTCCTACGTCCTCGTCCCGCAGAACGATTCGACCCGACTGCTGCTCAAGTTCGTCATGGCGAAGGTTCGGCTGATAGCGCCGCTGCTGTCGATGGGCGATCTCGTCATGGCCCGCAGGCAGCTGCTGAACCTCAAACGGCTCGCCGAGCGCTCGACCAGCTGACGGCGGAGTCGACCACGTCGCGGTGCTTGACCGACGCTCCATGAGCAACCGTCCCATAGACGACCGGAGATGCCGCCGTCAGCGTGCGGAAATGGCCGACGTCCGCGCAGTTTGCACGGCATCCACATCCTTTCGGTCACCAAAGAGGCTTGGTGGATCGCGACTCGTTCGCCGGTATCTCTCTTCTCGCTCAGAGCCGGCCGTGAGAATTGCGCGGACCGCACTTATCGACGTTTCGCTCCAGACCGGTGATCGGTGTGACGTCCAGACATGCCGATGATGCTGCACAGTCCTGCCGATGAGCGCGCGTCGCTGTACTACCGGCCCGATAACGTCGAGGCGTGTCGCAGGAATCGTTCTACTACGACGGTCCAGGTTCGTTGACTCGGCTGTCGGGCGTTAGGTGCCGTAGATCTTGTTGCTCAGGTGCTTGCTGACGATTACGTCGGCGCGGAAGCAGAACTGAAATTGGTACGTGTTGGGTTCAGAACCCGATGTGCTCTCGGTGTAGTACTCGCACCGCAATCCGGCACGGACTGGCGGGAAGAACTGCTCGATGTCTTCGGTCGGGCCACCGCCCAGTTTGTGATGCAAGGTGGATCGCGTCTCGCCAGTCTGGATCTGGGCGTATTGCTGGCGGCTTATCTGTCCGGCCGACGCGTCGTATGAGTTCAGTACCTGCACCGCGGCGAACAAGGCCGGAGCGACGAGCGTGGCCAGGATCATGAGCGCGGCCCTTGCCATCGGGCGTCTTGAGCCCACGCGACTGAGCACGGACGCACCGACAATGAGACCCGCGATCAGGAACGGGCCGACGAGAAGCAGCGTGTCCCCGCCGATGTTCGCTCCATCGACGCCCGCGGTCTGAGAGCGCCAAGACGCGGCCGCGAGGACGCCCGCAGCGCACATGCACACAACGGCGCCCCACGAGCGGATGTCCCTCCCCATGCGCGCCACCGGCAGGCTCAGAACCATCAGCGACGCAAGCGCAATGACGACCGCGAACCAGCCAACGACCAATTCCGCATGTGGATCAAGGTGATACGGCCCCAAGATATGAAGGGCGCCCGCTCCCCTGTGCGTCGAGACGTCGCCGATCGCCCACCACGCCAGGACCGGTGCCGCGAGCGTCAGACCTGTCGCGGGCAAGGCGAAGACAAGACGAGCACGAGTAATCGCACGCGACTCTGTCATCAAAGATCACCAGCCCGACCAACTCGTACCACCGTCGACACCGACCACAACGGAGTATCGGCTGATCTGGCTTCCTCATGAGGTTTCTGAACCCCTGGTCCATTCGGAAGACGGAATGTCAGCGCAAGCAAACGCCCTCAGACGTTGCCGGCAGAACATCCGCTTTTGCCGCGGAGAGTGCGCACGCTCGTGTTGATGGGCGTGCATTCGCATGGCCTATGGCGGGGACCGGCTCGGCGCCGAAGCAGCTCGCCGACGCGGATACTGGTCCAATGCGGCTCGTCGACATTCCCATCCCTTCCAGCCCTGCCGCGAACGCGGCGGCCGAGGTGCTTACGCACTTCAGTCCGCCAGCTCTGGTGCAGCACTGTCACCGGTCCTATCTGCTCGCTTCGGCGCTGGCGACGCAGGCGGGAATCGAGATCGACGTCGAGTTGCTTTACGTGGCGTCGCTACTGCACGACCTGGCGCTCGAGCCGGCGTTCGACAGCCACACGCTGCCCTTCGAGGAAGCGGGCGGGCAGGTCGCTTGGGTCTTCGCGGCCGGGGCTGGCTGGTCGGCCGAGCGCCGTGATCGGGCGGCCGGCATCATCGTCGCGCACATGCGCGGTTCTGATCCGGCGATCGACCCGGAGGGCGACCTGCTCGACGCCGCCACTGGTCTCGACATCGCTGGCCGGGGCGTCGAACGCTGGCCCGAGGCCCTCCTCACTGAGATCGTCGCCGCGCACCCGCGGCTCGATCTCGTAGAGAGGTTCACCGCCTGCTTTCGCGACCAGGCCGCGCGCAAGCCAGAGAGCACAGCCGCCGCGTCGATCCGTGCCGGCCTGGCCGAGCGGCTGGCGGCCAACCCGCTTGACCGGCTGGCGTGAGACGCGCTCAACCGGTTGCTTCAAAAGTCGGTCGGCACGGCGACGGACCCGTCTTAGAGTGCAGAGGTGGCCCTGCGACTGGAAGCGGTGACTTTCGACGTGGCCGACGCGGCTGCGGTGGCGGACTTCTGGGCCGCACTGCTCGACCGAGATGTCGTGACGGAGCCAGGCGGCGTGTTGGTTCCGGGTGACGAGCTGCAGGTCGGGCTCCGCTTTGTCACCTCCGCCACCAAGCAGGTCGGCCGGCCACGGCTGCATCTACACCTGACCAGCAGCAGCCTCGAGCAGCAGCAGCGAACCGTCGAGACGGCGCTGCGCTTGGGCGGCCGGCACATTGACGTGGGCCAAGGGCCCGACGACGACTTCGTCGTGCTGGCCGATCCTGGCGGTAACGAGCTGTGCGTGATCGAGCCGGGCAACAACTACCTGGCCGGCACCGGCTACCTCGGCGAGGTCACCTGTGACGGATCCCGGGACGTCGGGCTGTTTTGGCGCGATGCGCTGGGCTGGCCGCTGGTGTGGGACGAGGGCGAGCAGACCGCGGTCCAGTCGCCGCTCGGCGGCACGAAGATCTCATGGGACTCATGGGGCGGACCGTTAGCAGCACGCAAGACCAGAAGGAACCGGCAGCGCTTCGACGTCGTCGCCGCTGACCCCACCATCGAGGCGGAACGGCTGGCCTCGCTCGGTGGGACCCGTCTCTCCGACTTGCCTGACGCCATCGAGATGGCCGACCCCGGCGGCAACGAGTTCAGAATTCGCACAGCCTGAGAGTCCACGACTGCGCGGTCTCGATTTCACCGAGATCGGGGACGGGTGGGGGTGTTCCCCGATGCGCCGCGCTGTCGGCATTAGTCACGATTGCTGGTATGACGACACGACTGGGGCCAGTACGCAATTTCCCTCCGGTGACTACCTTGCTGGCCCCGGATCGAGCGGCGGACGTCCGCGCCCGGCGTACGTCCCGCGCGGCTTATGTGGCGCTGGGTTGGGTGGTGCTGTTTTTCGCCTTTCACGTCTACTGGTACCTGGGCGGTTCGTTCGCAAGTCCCGGCAACCTACCCGGCTGGCCACGAACGCTGACCGGATGGGTTTTCAGCGTCTTCGTCGATTCCGGCTGGCCGCTGGGAGCGTTTGTGTGCCTGGCGATCGCTCGAGGTTGGGCGCGCGGGCGGCTGGCGCAGGCAGCCGCGGGCATTGTGTGCCTCGGCTGCGCGCTGTTGCTCCTGCGCGGGGGCGCCGGGATCCTCGATGACCTGACCCGCGCGACCGGCCTGCTCCGGAACGGCATCACCGGGCTTTCGACCAAGGACACGACCGGTCATCCGACCCTCCTTTGGTCCGACTACGCGATCGACAGCTACTTCCTCGCCGGTGGCATCATCTTTGGACTCCTCGCCGCCAGCCACCGGGCATCCCGCCGATCGCTTCCCGCCGCGAAGAGCGGGTTTGCACTCGTGGGGCATCCGCACACGGGGCAGAGCGCCCGCTGACCGGCGACCCAGTGGGAACCCCGGCGGCTTGCCGAAGCGTCTCTTAGTTGTGGCGCTGAACTGGTGCAAGACTCTTCTCTTGGGCGCGGCCCTGCTGGTTGCCTGTGCTGGCTGCGCGAGCAGCCCCAACGGATCCGCAGCGCAGTCACCGAAACCGGCGGTGCAGTCCGGGGTACTGGCGGTGCACATCGGTCTCTTCGGCGGTCCACCGCGCCCAGGCGGCGGCATGGGCGCATCGAACGCCCCTGAGTCCGGTGCACCCGTCAGCGTCGTCGACGACGCCGGGCGCAGGTGGGCCGCAAAAACCGGTCGGGACGGAATCGCCAGCTTGTCGGTCCCGGCTGGTCAGTACCGGGTGTCATCGTCCTTCTGCGGTTCACCGCAGCGGGTCGCTGTCGTGGCCGGTAAGCGCACCTACGCGCAGATCGTGTGCGCCATTCCGTAGTTGCCTGGCTGCGCGTGCCTGCCACCGATGGTGTGCTCAGGGCAGGAAACGTAGTGGGCATCGTCGTCTTCGGACTGGTCCCCGAATTCGTCGGATAGGGCTTCGGGGCGGCGTGCCTGACCGACGTCATCGAACGCGCATGGGCACTCGACGGACCGCTTCCGACGGCCAACGGCTGCGCGTCGTGGTGTGGAGACTTCCATCGACATGGACCACGCCCACGCGCTCCGGGACCACACCAGTCGCGGGTCTCCGGGTCTTCGCAACGGTCGAATCGTCTTCGGAGGACCCGATGTCCGACAGGCTTCGTGGCGCTGTCGCACACGTGCGGTCGGAATTCCCCGGGCGTCGCATCGGCCACGTTCTAATCTCGTCGCATGAGTTCACGCCGTGATCCGCGAGTCGATGACTACATCGACGGGCTGCCCGGTTGGCAACAGGACGTATGCCAGCAGATCCGATCACTCGCCCACGCCGCCGACCCTGGCGTCGAGGAGACGATCAAGCGATCAGTTCGGCCGTACTTCGTGCTCGATGGAAACATTTGCGCGCTGCTAGCCGCGAAGGATCATGTCAACGTGTTCGTCTATGACCCGACGGTGCCCGATCCGGACGGCGTCATCAATCAAGGGCACGACAACGCCACGGCGAAGGCCGTCCAGATCCGCGAAGGCGACGACATCAACAGCGACGCGATGCTGGCGCTGTTCCGAGCTGTCATCGCCAACAACCGGGCAGGCGGCTGGCGACGACTCGCCAAATAGCTGCGGCGAGCGAGCCGACCGGCGCGCCTGCCGTGCTGCGTGGATGTCAGGATGACGCCATGGATGGCGGGCTGCTAGCACGTGCGATTGCCGCTGCGACATCACTCGCGGGCTCCCTCGACCTGCAGACGGCGGATGCAGTCGTGATCCAGAACTCGAACAAGGTTGCGCTCCACCTTCTACCGTGTGACGTGTTCGCGCGAGTTGCACCGATCGGGCAGCAAGTCGCGGCCTTCGAGGTCCAGCTCGCTCGACGCCTCGCCGCTGTCGCCGCTCCGATCGCGTCGCTTGATCCCCGGGTCGAACCGCGCGTGTATGAGCGTGACGGATTCGCGGTGACCTTCTGGACCTACTACGCGCCAGCGACTTCGGACCGGTACTCGCCGGCCAGCTACGCAGACGCACTTCAGCGCCTGCACGCCGGGATGCGCAGGGTCGCGATCGAAGCGCCGCACTTTACGGACCGAACCGCGGACGCTGAGCATCTGGTCACGAACCCAGAAGAAACCCCCGCGCTGGTCGAGTGCGACCGGCAATTCCTCCTCAGCACGCTCCACAGCGCGGGTCAAGCGGTTCGGCACCGCGTGGCCGCCGAGCAATTGCTGCACGGAGAGCCGCATCCGGGAAACGTACTCAGGACCCGGGGTGGTCTGGTCTTCATCGACTTCGAAACCTGTTGCATCGGGCCGATCGAGTTCGATGTTGCCCACCTCCCGGACGAGATCAGCGCGCACTATGCCGGAGTCGATCAGGGTCTGCTCCAGGAGTGCCGGCGTCTAGTTCTCGCGATGGTGGCTGCCTGGCGGTGGGATGTGCACGATGAATTCCCGAACGGGCGTCAACACGGCCGAAACATCCTGCGCTTGCTCCGCGAAGGCCCACCCTGGCCGACGCTCGATGCTCTTCCGGTCGAGTAGCGAGACGCTCACACCCGGCCCCGGAGTTCGAGCGGTTGATCGAGGTGGATCCCGGCCTAGTGCCCGGCCAGCTGGGCCACGACTGGAGCGAGTGTGTCGGCGAAGTCGGCGCCGAAGACGAAGTAGGAGAAGCCGAGCTCCTCGCGTCGCCGCTGGATCTCCTCGGCCGCCGCGGCCGGGTCATTCGGAAGTACGGCCAACGAGTCTGCCGCTCGAAGGGCCGCCGGATCGGTGTCAGGCGGCGCCATGAACGGCGCGACGTTGTCGCCGATCACCGCCACATGCTGCGCGAGTTCGACCTCCCGGATGGGGCGGAAGTCGCGTACCACCCGGGTGATTTCGAGCCGATCGTCGCCCGGCATCACTGCGAAGGTGACGGTGTCTGCGAGGTCCGCCGCCAGTGCCTTGGCCTTGGGCCCGCGCACTGCCATCACCACCGGCGTGTGCAGGTCGGGCCCGTCGAGATCGCGCAGTGCCGTCACCGTCTCATGCACCTGGGCCAGTCGCTCGCTCGGTGGTTGGACGGGCAGCTTCAGTGCGCGGAGTTCGTCTTCCATGCCAGGTCGACCAGTGCCGATGCCCATCTCGAAGCGGCCCTCGGTGAGCACCGACAACGTGTGCGCTTCCCACGCGGTGTTCCAAGCCGGACGCAGCGGCGAGGCATACACCCAGGTGCCCACGCGCAAGTCGGCAAGGGTGGCCGCCACGGCCAGCGTGGGGGCGGGCGCCGGCTGCCACTGCGGGACGTCGGGCATCAGCAGCGTGGAATAGCCGAGGTCGGCGATCCGGTGTACTCGATCTCGCCACGTTGACAGGTCAGTCCTGAGCGGGGCCACGACCCCGAATCGGAACGGTCTGGTTGCGTCAGTCGCCGTCGATTCGCTCATCGTCCATTCCTTCCTCTCGGCCCGAGCCTTCTGCCCGTTCCTGCATCAGCTACGAACGGGCAAGGACCGTTCCGACACGATCGTCGAAACTCTTCTCCGGTTCGGGCTCGGGTCCCGAGAGAGATGGATTTGGCCATGGCTGCCACAGAACGCTCGTGAACGTCGTCTAGGAGGTATGGGAGGTTGTTGAGATGGCGGATGATCGCTCGTTCGTCGAATTCGCGCGAGCGAACTACGGCAGCTTGTATCAGACCGCCGTCCTTCTCACCGGGGAGCCTTCATCAGCAGAGGATGTCGTCCAGGAGACGTTGACTCATTTGTATCCGATCTGGGGACGTGTGGAAGCGGCTGATCAGCCGGTTGCATACGTCCGTCGGAGTCTCACCAATAAGTTCTTGAGTTCGCGTCGCCGGGCGTCAGCCGGGGAGATCGTCACTGCGTCGGTACCGGAACGAGTGACGACTCGCGACGCCGGGCACGACGTCGTCAACCGGGGTTTGGTCCTACAGCTGCTCGGTTGCCTCAGCGACCGGCAGCGGGTCGCTGTGGTCATGCGCTACCTGCACGACATGAACGACGACGAGATCGCGGCCAGCATCGGTTGCCGGACCGTCACCGCACGCAGTCTGGTCAGTCGCGGCCTCGCGGCAATGCGCAAGGAATACGAGCGCAGGGACGAGCTCGAGCAGGACCTAGGAGGTATGGCGTCATGACAGATCTCCAGGACTTCGAAGCCGACCTCCGGCGCGCCATCGCGAGCACAGCGCGGGATCTCACGCCTCCGGCGGGAGCGGCCGACCGCGCGATCGACGCAGCCCGCGCGGGCGTAACCGCTTCGGCCCGGCCACGCGGGCACATATCACGCTGGGCGCTACCGCTGGCGGTCGCCGCCGCGGTCGCGATCATCGCGGCGATCGTGCCGCTGGTCGTTCACCTCACCCGGCACGACCCGCCCGCTGGTCCGAGCATCAGCCCGCGCCCGACCGTATCGACGACCCCGAGCGTCCCGACCGGTTCGCCATCCAGATCCGCAGCTGCGTCGACGTCCCGCCCACCACCCAAGTCACACGCCGTGCCGCCGACGAAGCGGATCACACTGGGTTCGGCAATGCTCACCATCCCGCGCGGTTGGGTAGCACGAAGCCGGCCCTTGGCATCGACGGGCAACTGGCCGACGTGGTGCCTCGAACCGTCGACGACTCCCGCGTCGTCCACGGCCTGCCTGGTGACGTTCCGAGAGGTGCCGGGGTCGTGGACCGGGCAGGCGATGGATCCGAACATCGAAGGCGGCTGGTCCAGCAACCCGCAGTACTGCGGTCCCGGCAAGTCGGGGCAGCACAACCTGCTCGCCTATGACGATCGCACGTTCGGGGCTCGTCAGGCGGACTACCGGCGCTGGCACCTCGTCTGCAACAGCGGCGCGACGTACGACGTCGAGCAGTACGTCGTCGCAACCGGACCCGGCTACGTCCTGTTCTCCGCACACGCCGACGCACAGGTCCACGACGTGCTGACGTCAATCGCGAGGACGGCACAGCTCCCCGCCCAGGTGGCGCCGCTGCGTTACGCCGATACCGGGATCGTCCGCTCGGTCGTCCACGCAGCCGACGGCTACCACGTCGCCATTGATCGGGTCGTGACCAGCGCGACCCCGCCGATCAACAACATCCCGACGACCTACCCGTACGTCATCAGCAACTCCGTGGCTGCGCAGTTCAAGCTCATCCCGACGATCGGCGACCGCATCTTCGTCGCAACTGACGGACACCGCGTCGTGCAGGCGTACAAGTACTGACGGCCAGTTCGACCCGCACGTGGACCCGGCGCATCCCGCTGATCGGGCGATGCCGACTATTGACACATATCGTCCAAGGGTAGGAAGGTAACGCCCGGGAGGCACGGTATGTCAGAGATATACCAATTGCGACGGTCCGCCGGGCACACCCCGCGCGATGGCACCCCCGGTAACGGCCGGCTGGCCCGGCTTCGGTCGGCCTGGCCCCTCGCGCGCCGCCAGTTGTTGATCGAGCTGATCGCGGTGACACCTCGCTGACGAGCAGTCGGCGCAAGAGCGTGGCGGCGTGCAACAGAGCGCGTCCCCGGACAGAGGAGAGCGTGGCCATGAAGAGAATCGCGAAGAGCTCCCCGAAGCGTTCCGGGCGGCCCCGCGGCGTCGTCGGCGTGACCGTTACCGCGCTGGCGATGCTGGCGAGTGTCGTCGTCGGCGGCGCAGGCCGGGCGGCGGCGGCCGGCGTCGTCTACGGGATGGACGTCTCCGGCTACCAGGGCAACGTGAACTGGTCGGCTGCCTACGCCAACGGCGGGCGCTTCGCCTACGTCAAGGCAACGGAAGGCACCGGCTACACCAACCCCTACTTCGCCCAGCAGTACAACGGCTCCTTCAACGTCGGCATGATCCGCGGCGCCTACCACTTCGCCCGGCCGAACGTCTCCTCCGGCGCTACCCAAGCCGACTACTTCGTCAACCACGGCGGCGGCTGGTCCCGCGACGGCAAGACCTTGCCCGGTGCTCTGGACATCGAGTGGAACCCCTACAGCGGCGGTACCTGCTACGGGCTCAGTGCGTCGGGAATGGTGTCGTGGATCCTCTCCTTCAGCAACGAGTATCACGCTCGCACGTCGCGGTGGCCGGTGATCTACACGGCAACCAGCTGGTGGTCGCAGTGCACCGGCAACAGCGGCGATTTCTCGAGCACCAACCCGCTGTGGGTCGCCCGCTACTCGTCCAGTGTCGGCACGTTGCCCTACAACTGGGGCGTCTACACGTTCTGGCAGTACGCGGACTCGGGCACGTTCCCGGGCGACCAGGACCGGTTCAACGGTGCCTACAGCCAACTGCAGGCAATCGCCAACGGCTGACCGTGGAACCCATTTCGTCCCACGCCGCCGACCGCAACCCCGACCGGGACCAGCATCGTTAACGTCTCGCGGTGACCGCGTCATCGCGCGGTGAAGAGATCAGCGTGCGATGCCGACAAAGACCAGCAAAAGGGTCGTGCGCTGCCCACATTTCAAACTGGGCTGCTCAATTTGGTTGCGATTGGACCCGGCGCGCCACCAAGCTGCTCCCGTAGTTTTCCCTGAACTTCACGGTCGACGACCAGCCATGACGCCGCGGTCAACTCGATGCTCTCCTAAGCGGCCGGCGTGGCGACAGAACGGGAGACACGCATGCGCCGGTGGGCTGAGTTCGTGCTACGCAACCGGAAACTGATTGTGGCGTTCTGGGGCGCCGTCCTAGTCGCCGGCATCATCTTGTCGAGCAAGACGAACGAGCGGCTGACCGTCGACTTCTCGTTGCCCGGCCAGCCCGGCACCCAAGCCGCGGACAAGATCAAGGAGGCATTCGGCAACGGGGGAGACACCAACCCCTATCTCGTCTCGGTCACTCTTCCCCAAGGCCAAGCGGTCTCCGGACACGAAACCGAGGTGGCGCGTGCGTTCACCGCAGTCGCCAGCGGGGCCCCGAACCTGCGTGTGCTCGACGAAGCCAACACCGGCGACCGGGCATTCCGCACGAAGGACGATCGCACCGCCTACGCGCTCGTGTTCTACCGCTTCAACCCGTCGCCGAGCCAGCAGCTGCTCACCGATCCCATCCGCGCCGCCGCCGACAAGGCCAAGCCGGCCGGGGCGACGGTCGGAGTCACCGGTGAGGACACGCTCGCAACTGGTGGCGACAGCGGCGGTCCCGGAGTTCTCGGCGAAACGTTGCTCGGCGCCCTCGGGGCGCTGGCGGTGCTCGCGTTCGTCTTCGGCTCGTTCCTAGCCCTGCTCCCGTTAGTGGTGGCTGCGGTATCGATCCTCGCCACGTTCGTGCTGCTATTGCCGATCACGTATCTGACGGACGTGTCGTTCATCGTTGAATTCCTGATCGCGCTCGTCGGCCTGGGTGTGGCTATCGACTACTCGCTCATCCTGGTCACCCGATGGCGTGAGGAACGCGAACACGGCCGCGACAGCCACGACGCGGTTGTCGTAGCCATGCAGACTGCCGGTCGAGCCGTGCTGTTCAGCGGCGTGACGGTGGCGATCGGTCTGCTGGCGCTGATCGTGCTACCAGTGCCGTTCATGCGCAGCATGGGCTACGGCGGCGCGCTGATCCCGCTCGCCAGCGTGCTGACGACACTCAGCCTGACGCCGGCGATCCTCGGCGGCGTCGGGCCGCGGGTCGACTGGCCCAAGATCCGGCACGAGAACCGGGCCAGCCGAATCTGGAGCCGATGGGCCGCGCTGATTGTGCGCCGCCGTTGGATTGCTGCGATCGCCGCATTCGCCGCGCTGGCCGTGCTGATCGGTGTGTTCCTCGGGATCAAGATCGGTCTGGCTTCCTCCGCGTCGCTGGCGCAGAGCGGGCCGGCCTACGACACCCTCCAGACACTTGAGCGCGGTGGAGTTTCGACCGGTGCGCTCACTCCCATCGAAGTGCTCACCCGCGCCGACCAAGCCGCCGGAGTCGCGAAGGAGTTGGCCAAGGTCGACGGCGTCGATCACGCGTTCGTGCCGACCGGTCCAACGGCAACCCGCAACGGCCGCACCGTCGTCGTGCTCATCCCCGAGGGCGAGACGGTGAACTCGAAGAGTGTCGGCGTGGTCAAACGGGTCAAGAGCGCCGTGGCCGGCAATCCCGCCGTGCTCGGCGTGGCCGGCGTCGGCGCCGCACAGATCGATTTCATGCACGCCGTCTACGGCAACTTCCCGCTGATGCTGACGATCATCTCGCTGCTGACCTACCTGTTGCTGGTCCGCGCCTTCCGATCGTTGCTGCTGCCGCTCAAGGCTCTGATATTGAACCTGATCTCGCTCGGGGCGACGCTCGGACTGGTCGTGCTGTTCTGGCAGGACGGGCACGGCTCAAACGCGTTGTTCGGCATCGAGGCCACTGGCGCAGTGACGTTCTGGATCCCGCTGATGGTCTTCGCGTTCTTGTTCGGGCTCTCGATGGACTACGAGGTGTTCATCCTGGCGCGCATCCGCGAGGAGTACGACGGCGCGCGTTCGACTAACGCCGCGGTCATCGAAGGAGTCGGTCGCACCGGCCGGCTGGTAACCAGCGCGGCGTTGATCCTGTTCCTCGCATTCGCCGCGCTGGCGTCTGGACCGGGTACCGACCTGAAGACGCTCGCCACGGCGCTGGGTATCGGCATTCTGTTGGACGCGACGATCGTGCGGTCGGTGCTCGTGCCCGCGCTGGTCTCGCTGTTCGGTCGGTGGAACTGGTATCTCCCCCGGTCGGTTGCCCGAGTGCTTCGTGTGCAGCCGTCTTCCCCGCATGCTGAGGGCAACCAGGTCAGCGAGCCGGCATTGGTGCCCTGAGGGGGAGTCAGGCGTCCGGCAGTCAGCGCGGTGTGAGAATCTCGATTTGATGAAAGAGGCGAGACGGCCGGGTCCCGTCGCTCGCTGGTTCCTGCGAGCACCGGCCCGGCTGTATGACTGGAAGCTCGGCTGGCTGCTCGGACATCGGTTCCTTCGGCTGACCCACGTCGGCCGCCGATCCGGGCGCCACTACCGGACGATGCTCGAGGTGATCGGCACTCGACGAACAGCGAACGAGGTCATCGTCATCGCTGGCCTCGGTCCGACCGCGGACTGGTATCGCAACCTTCAAGTACGCCCGCCCATCGAGGTCGCAATCGGTCGTCGCACGTTTCAACCCGAGTACCGAGTCCTTGGGCAAGCCGAAGCCGTTGCCGCCCTCGCCGACTACGAACACCGCAACCGTTGGGTGCGGCCGGTACTGCGGCGGGTATTGAGCTGGCTGGTCGGTTGGAAGTACGACGGTAGTGCCGATGCCCGGCAACGGCTTGCGCGCGAACTGCCGTGCGTCGCATTCCGTCCGGCCGAAGATCGAGTTTGAAAGGTCCATTCAAGATGGCCGCACATGCCATTCGGGTCGACCGGGTGTACAACGAGCGCTCAGCGGCCGACGGGTTGCGGGTTCTCGTTGATCGGATTTGGCCGCGCGGACTGTCCAAGGACTCCGCCGATCTCGATCTTTGGTGCAAGGCGATCGCTCCGTCAACCGAGCTGCGTCAGTGGTACGGGCACGTTCCCGCGCGTTTTGCCGAGTTCCGTAAGCGATACCTGACCGAACTCGCGGATGCACTCCACTCCGACGCCCTGGCGCAACTGCACGCCCTGGCCCGGGAGCACGACCTGACGTTGCTCACCGCCACCAAGGACATCGAAACCAGTCAGGCCGCAGTGCTGGCCGAGCAGCTACGGGTACCGGCGCGGGCGCAGGCCCCGGATGGCTAGCAGCACGAGGACTCCGATCACCGCGAAACGAGAGGCGCCGCGACCCTTGGCGCCGCCGTCCGGCGAGCCGGACGCGCCGGTCGCTTCTCGAGCATCGCTGTCTTCTCGGTCCGAGGCCGGTTGCGGCGCGAGGTTCTTGGCGCGGAGATCGGGATGATCGGCATAGAGCCTCAGGACGGGCGCGGAGCGGCGCTCGTCGGCAGCGCGACGCGCCTCGCCCAACCCGTAGCCGGAGTCGCCCTGCGGCCCGCACAGCACTGAGCTGACCGACGCGTACGCCGCGATCCAGTTCTGCCAACCCTGTTCGTCGTCAGGGCCGGTGGGCGCAGCGCTCGCGCTCGGGTGCGGTCCGGGTGAGCGTGGGTCGGCCGGCAGGCTGGTCATCAGGTACTGCCTGGCCGCGTCGAGGTTCTCCCAAAGCTGCTGGGCGTACACGCATGTCTCGCGGAGCGCTTCCTTGAGCAGTTCGGCCGGCGGTTCGTCCTCGTGGTTCGTGAGCGCGTCTCGGCTCTGTGACAGCTGGCGGTTCGGGTCGAGGAGCCGTGGTTTCGGTATCGCTTGCATCCCGTGTTACATCCCTTCAGTTGGTCAGCCGGGCGGCCGTCTCGATCGCCAGTGCGTGGACGAAGGCTTGGGGGAGGTTGCCGCGCATCTGGTGCTGGTGGGCGTCGTATTCCTCGCTGAACAGCTGTGGCGGTCCGCAGGCGGCGCGGGTGCGTTCGTGCCACGCGCGCGCTTCGACTGGGTTGTGTTGTTGGTGCAGGCTGAGGGCGACGAAAAATCCGCACAACAGGAACGATCCCTCGGCTTCGGCCAGCGGCCGGTCGTCGTGTCGGAATCGGTAGGCGTAGCCGTCGCGAGTGAGCTCCCGCAGGTATGCGCGCAGCGTGGCGACGGTGCGCGGATCGTCGGCGGGCACGGCCCCGCGCAGGCCGGGCAACAGCAGCGCGGCGTCGAGCGCAGGCAGTTCTGGCGCGCGTTGCCAGTGCCCGTCCGGATGCACGGCGTGGGCAGCGGTGTCGGCGACGATGTGGTCGGCCAGCGCCAACCATTCGGTCGGCTTCGGACCGGCCGGCGCGGCCGCGGCAATACGGCGGAGCCCGGCGGCTGCGGTCAGCCGGCTGTGGGTCCAGGGCCGATTCTCGATCTCCCAGATGCCGGCGTCGGGTTCGGTCCAGCGGCGGGTGATGGCGTCGGCCGCGGCTTCGGCCGCGTTCCAGTGCTCGGTGTCCAGGTGGTCGTGCTGCGCAGCCGCGCCGAACAACAGCAGTGCCTCGCCGTAGGCGTCGAGCTGGAACTGCTGATTCACCCAGTTGCCGACGATGTTGAATCCGCCCGGGTAGCCGGGGAGGTGGTCCAGGTGGCGTTGGTCGGGCACCGGTTGCCCCGTCGTGGTGTACGCGGGCGCGAGCTTGTCGCCGTGTTCGAGCAGACGTTCGCTGACGAATCGGACCGCGTCATCGAGCAACGGATGGGGACCGTCGACGGCAACGGCCTGGCCCACATAGCACTGGTCGCGAATCCAGACGTAGCGGTAGTCGTAGTTGCGGCCGGCCTCCGCCCGCTCGGGCAGACTCGTCGTGGTCGCGGCGACCATCCCCCCGCCGCTGCTGGTCAAGCCGCGAAGCACTGCGTAGCTGCGGCGCGTGTCGCGAGGGCTCAGGCTGGCGTCCAGCGGAGGTACGGTTCGCGCCCACGCGGATGCGGTCGCCAGCCAGGCCGTGTCGGCATCCACGGTCTGATCCGGCAGCGGCTGGTCGCTGAGCTCCAGGATCAGGTCGTGATGCTGCGCGGGCTCGAGGTGCAGTTCGAAGGCCAGCACCCCGCCGTGGTTGCGAGGACGGGCATCGGCCGCGCCGGTCCAGCGCAGGTGTAGCGGCCCGACGCGGCCCGTCCACGTATCACCCGAACGGTGCAACTCGCTGATCGGGTGTTGGTCGTAGCCGGCGCGCGGTTGCAGCGCGACAGAGACCGTCGCCCGGTTGTCCGCGGCCTGCACCCGCCGGAGCAGCACGGCGCGATGCGGATCGGCCGGAAACGCGAGGGCCTCCCGGGATTCCACCACGCCCTGGTCGGTGATCCAGCGGCTGCGCCAGATCATCGACCCTTCCTCATACGAACCGCCCCACACGTGCCGTCCGGTCGGCGTGACGGTGTATCCGCCCCGGCCGCCGATCAGCGCGGTGAAAACCGAGTCGCTGTCCCAGCGGGGTACGCACATCCAGACGATGTCGCCGGACGGCCCCACCACGGCACCGCGTTCGCCGTCGGCCAGCAGGGCGTACTCCCGCAGGACCCGCGGCGGGATGGTGGCCTGGTTCGGTTGCGCCGCTACCTGCTTGGCCTGCCGTTTCGCTGGGCCCGACCGGTCGGCGCCGCTCATCGCTGATTCGGCCGGGGCGAGGTGGCGGCGAGCGCTGAAATCAAGGCCGAGACAAGAGAAGCGCTGGCGCTGATCAGGGCCGCTCGCCGGAACCGCGGACTGATCGCGCCGGCCAGGACCATGCTGGCGCTGTGGGTCGCGTCGATCGCGGCACTCGCGGCCGCGGTTTCCGGTCGCCGCCATACCGATGCGACGATGCCCTGCGCCAGCAGTCGTAGGCCGAGCAGGCGCACGATTCCCGGCGCAGGCGCGCCCCGCCGGGACGCGCTGACCGCGCGGGCAACCTGTTCGGGCCGAGCCATGAGTACTGCCCCGGCAAGGGACTGGGCGAACGGCAGCGCCCGAACCGCCACGCGCAGCGCGCCGCCGCGAAAGCCGTCGGCGGCGGCGAGCCTGGCCGAGCCAGTCACCACAACGGTTCTCGCCATTGGCGACTCATCTCCTTTCGGCGCTGGACGCGCGCGGGTCGATCAGGTGGTCGGCCAGCCGAGCGACCAAAGGTCACGGTCGGCTGCCTCACCGCCGGCTTCGGCGAATTCGGCCAGGAGGCCGACGAGGTGCGTGCGGCGCTCCTTCGGCAGGCGGCGCAGAATCGGCTGCAGGCTGGTCCGTCGGCGATCGACGGCCCGGCTGACCACGTTGCGCCCGGCGTCCGTCACCGTCAGTTGCAGCTGACGTCGATTGGCCGGGTCGTCGGCTCGGTTGAGCAGGCCCATATTCACCAGCCGGTCGCATAACCGACTGGCGGTGGACAGGTTCATGCCCGCAGCCTCGGCCAGTTCGCCCAGCGTCACTGCACCGCGGCTGGACACGATCACCAGAGCTCGGAACTGGGGCATGTCGACCGTGTCGTCGACAGCGGCGAGGGATCGTGCGCTGATGGCCACCAGGACGCGCGAGGCCGCCAGCACTGCGTCCATCTCCACATCGGTAACGGGGCCGTGATCGGTCCCGGTCGCTTGGGTATGTCCGTCCGTCACAGACATCATCATTTCGCGTTCAGTTGCAATATGCAAGAGTTCCGAGTAGACACAGTTGCAATACGAGGTTAATCGCAGCTTTGGCACGAAGGGGCGATGCAATGGGCGACACGGTGGCCGACGCGCTGTTGGCGAGGCTTCGGGAGTGGGATGTCGAGCAGGTCTTCGGCTATCCCGGCGACGGCATCAACGGGTTACTCGCGGCTTGGGGCCGGGCCGATGATCGGCCACAGTTCGTCCAGGCCCGCCACGAGGAGATGGCCGCCTTCGAGGCTGTCGGCTACGCGAAGTTCTCCGGCCGGCCGGGCGTTTGTGTGGCCACGAGTGGGCCTGGGGCGGTGCACCTGCTCAACGGGCTGTATGACGCCAAGCTCGACCACGTGCCGGTCGTGGCGATCGTCGGGCAGACGGAGCGCTCGGCCATGGGCGGCTCCTACCAGCAGGAGGTCGATCTGCTGAGCCTGTTCAAGGACGTGTGCAGCGACTACGTGCAGATGTGCACGGTGCCGCAGCAGCTGCCCAACCTGATCGACCGCGCCATCCGAATCGCAATGAGCGAGCATGCCCCGACCTGCCTGATCTTCCCGTCCGATGTGCTGGAACTGCCGTACGAACCGCCACAGCACGCCTTCAAGCAGGTGCCGTCCAGCCTCGGCATGACGGCGGTGACGCCACGCGCCGATGACGAGGCGGTGCGGCAGGCGGCCGACATCCTCAACGCCGGGGAAAAGGTTGCCCTGCTTGTGGGACAGGGGGCGCGAGGCTGCGTCGACGAGCTGAGCCAGGTTGCCGACCTGCTGGGCGCCGGCGCGGCGAAGGCCTTGCTGGGCAAGGACGTCCTCCCCGACGACCTGCCCTGGGTGACCGGATCGATCGGGCTGCTCGGCACCATCCCGTCGTACAACCTGATGATGGGCTGCGACACCTTGCTGACCGTAGGCTCGAACTTCCCGTACACGCAGTTCATGCCCGAGTTCGGCCAGGCCCGCGCGATCCAGATCGACCGTTCCGGCAAGTGGATCGGGATGCGCTACCCCTACGAGCTCAACCTCGTCGGCGATGCGAAGGCAACCCTCCAAGCGCTGATTCCACTGCTGAATCGGAAGGCCGACCGCGAATGGCGGCAGGGGATCGAGGCTGATGTCGCCGAGTGGTGGAACACGGTCGAACGCCGGGCCATGACCGACGCCGACCCCGTCAACCCGATGCGGATCTTCCACGAACTGTCACAGCGGCTGCCGTCGAACGCGATCGTGGCCGCTGACTCGGGCAGCGCGGCCAACTGGTACGCCCGCCACCTGCGCTTCACCGGCGACGTCCGCGGCTCGTTGTCCGGAACGTTGGCCACGATGGGTCCCGGCGTGCCGTACGCCATCGGCGCCAAGTGGGCGCACCCCGACCGGCCCGCGATTGCCCTCGTCGGCGACGGGGCGATGCAGATGAACGGCCTGGCCGAGCTGATCACGGTCGCGCACTACTGGCAGCAGTGGAGTGATCCCCGATTGATCGTCGCAGTGCTGCACAACAACGACCTGAACCAGGTCACCTGGGAAATGCGAGCCATGGAAAGCTCTCCGAAGTTCGCCGCTTCGCAGACTCTTCCCGACGTCGACTACGCCGCCTTTGCCCGCAGCATCGGGCTCGGCGGGACCAACGTCGATACCCCCGACGGGGTCGGCCCGGCCTGGGAGGAAGCGCTCGCGTCAGATCGGCCGACGGTCTTGGACGTCCGCTGCGACCCGGACGTACCGCCGATCCCACCGCACGCCACGTTCGAACAGGTCAAGTCGATGGCCGGCGCGGTTTGGCACGGTGACGAGGACACCTGGGGCTTCATCAAGCAGGGCGTCAAACAGAAGATCCAGCAGTACCTGCCCGGCACCAAGGGCGAGGCCTGAGATGCCCCGGCGGACCCGGCGAGCAGCGCCGGCCGACCTCGCGCAGACCGCGGTCCGTGACGTCCGCACCGGGCGGTTCGAGCGGACCCTCGGCGCGCTGACCGCTGCGGGCGCGGCGGTCACCGCGGGCGAGATCTACCTGTCCCACGACGGGGCCAGCTTCGGCAACAAGATGATGTGGTGGCCGATCGCTGTGGTGCCGACGGCCATTCCGGCCGGTGTGGCGGCGGTGTTCTCCCGCCGCGCCGCCCACACCGTGCTGCCGCTCGCCTCGGCGGCGATCGTCGCCAACGGACTGCAGGGCACCTACCTGCATTGGCGCGGCATCGCGCAGCGTCCCGGCGGAATCACCCGTTACAACGTCGAGGCCGGGCCGCCGGCGTTCGCCCCACTGCTCGCCTCTCTCGTCGGTGGTATGGGCCTGCTCGCGGCCGTGCTGCGGCGCGAGGGGCGCCCGCCACAGGGGGATCCGCCGGAGGTGGTCTGATGCCGTTCCGCAGTCCGCGGCAACGCGCCGTCACTCCCCAGGGCCGCGGCCGGTTCGGCAGGTTCGACGTCCTCGACAGTGTGGACGCGTGGGACGACGTCACCGCTGGTGCCGTCCTGGCGCGGTTGGCGCTGCCGGGCGAACTCGCCTTCTTCACGCCGCACGAAGTCGGCGTTGCCGCGCCGCTGCTGGACCTGCTGCTGGCTCAGGACGGCGACCCCCGCGTACCCGTCCTGGCGCTCATCGACCAGCGCCTGGCCGTCGGCGAGACCGACGGCTGGCACTACGACGACCTTCCCGAAGACGCCCAGGCCTGGCGGGAGACGCTCGCCGCTCTCGACCGCGACGCCCAAAAACGCCATCACGGCCGCGGCTTTGCCGGCCTGGTCAGCAGCGAACAGGCGGCGCTGGTGCAAGCCGTGCAGGATCTGTCCAGCGACGGCAAGCATTGGCACGACTGGCCGGCCAAGCACGTGTGGAGTCTGTGGACGCGCTACGCCTGCACGGCGTTCTACTCCCATCCGTGGGCCTGGAACGAGATCGGTTTCCCCGGGCCGGCCTACCCCCGCGGCTACCTGAACGCCGGCGTCGGCGGGCGGGAGCACTGGGAAGTGCGTGAGATGGGATGAACCGAGCCGAGGGAGACGAGGACATAAATTACGTATTGCTGGACCATCCTGCGATTGCTGCGTTTCTCGACCGCATGAGGCGCTGCCGGGCTGGGCGCACCCCGACCATCTGATGCCGGGCTATCCGTTCGGCACCCAATTGCTCAACGGCAAAGCCACGCCATTAAGCTGAAAGCGCATGAGTGGAAATGCTGCTGTGTGGGAAATGGCAGGCGTCATTGACTGGCCGCATGAGCACACGATCATCGGAGAACAAAAGCTTTCGGCGCCGCCTGCTTTTGACATTCACGGGTGAAAATGACGCGCTGACCGTTTCCTGTCCGGCGGCGGAAGCCAATCGAGGGGAAGACAACACATGCTCCTGAAATCGTCGATACTCGCGATAGCAGCATTATTCTTCGCGACGCTCGCGTTTGATTTTTCGGTTTCTGCAACGGAAGCGGTGAAGCATGATATCTGCGCCGGCGCAGGGGAATTCGTCGGAAATGCAGAAGCAGACCGGCGCAAAAAAGCCCACAAGCCCCTATCGCCGTCAAACCCATTCGTGGCGTGTCGAAGCTCGCTACCTATGATTGCCGGCTTAATGGGACGGTCGTCGAAATATCCGACGACCGGTGCGGATCGTCGCACCAGTATTGCAAAATTAACGGGGTTGCGCAGTGCATCGACTTCAAGGACTGACATGACGTGCGCGGCCGTAACGGCAGGTATGTGATGACCCGCCACTCGTTGGCGCTCGCGCTGCTGTTGGCCGGCTTGGTCGTTGCGGCGAGCTCGCTTTCTTCGTTGTCAGCGCCCAAAACGACCACAACCGACGATCCAGACAAGTGTGAGCCGGTCTGCAATCATTGCCCGTCCCAAAAAACCAGCCTGCACTGCCGACTGCCTGGACTGCCGCATCCGCAGCTTTGCTCCGACGCAATTGGCCCCGGCGCCGGCAACCATGCCGACCGGAACGGCACCGCTCCCCGCGCAAAAAGCCGAGTAGCCGTCTAGGCCCCGGTTTCATTATCGTGCTTATGGCAATCGTCGGATGGCATTGCGAGCGCCGTCAACGCGCAAGATCGTGATGGGTGGCGCCGGCCTAGTTGAGCCGGTTGGGCCGCTCGCCGGTTTGATCGGTGGTTTCGCCGGGCAGCGGCGCGACCACGTCGCTCGGCGCCGCCGGCGCAGCGGCCGCCTGCGCGGCAGCCGCGTCCTTGCGCTGATTTTCCTTGTAGGACAGCCAACCGAGTGGCAGGCAGACGAGATAAGTGTACGTCCCCAGCGTGAGGACTTGCCACGGGTAGCTGATCAGCAGCGGAAGAACAACACGATGGCGACAAAGGCCGGCAGCACCATTTCCGGCGGCACTCGCTTGCCGACCCGCTTTCCGGAAAATACCGGCAGTCTCGACACCATCAGCAGCCCAATGAACAGCGTGTAGAGGAAGGTGAGCCAGATCACCACGATGTTGGCGGCGAGGCCGAGGAAATTGAGATAGATCGGCAGCAACATCGTGATGGCGCCGGCCGGCGCCGGAATGCCAGTGAAAAAATTGTCCGCCCAGGCTGGCTTGTTGATCGTCGATCATCACATTGAAGCGCGCCAACCGCAGCGCCGAGCAGATCGCAAACACCATCGCGGCGATCCAGCCGACCGACTTGAGCTCGTTGAGGCCCCAGAAATACGATCAGCGCCGGAGCGACGCCGAAATTGACGAAGTCGGCGAGGCTGTCGAGCTCGGCGCCGAATTTCGAGGTGCCCTTGAGCAGGCGAGCAATGCGGCCGTCGATGCCGTCGAGCAGCGCGGCAAAGACGATCGCCGCGAGCGCCAGCTCGCCGCGGCCTTCGAACGCCAGGCGGATCGCGGTCAGCCCGCGCACAGCGCCAGCAGGGTGATGATATTCGGCAGCAAGGTGCGACCGGCACCGGCTGGAACGCTGGCGCTTTTCAGCCGAACGGCTTGGGTCAAAAGGCGGAAATACCATGCGATGAATATAGTCGGTTGCGGGCCCAGCCGCCACGGCGGCGAAATCGTCCCGGGCAGCGGCGTTAACCGGCGCGGAACGCGCGCCCGCTGTCCGCCACCCGCAGATCGGCGATGACGGTTTCGCCGGCGATCGCGGTTTGCCCGACCGCGACCTGCGGCACCACACCTTCCGGCAGATAAATATCGAGGCGGGAACCGAACCGGATCATGCCGAAGCGCTCGCCGGCCGCGATGGTCTGCCCTTCCCGTACGTAACAGACGATGCGCCGCGCCACCAAGCTGGCGATCTGCATCATCGCGATACGCGCGTTCGCCGACGCGATCACCAGCGAATTGCGCTCGTTGTCGGCGCTCGCCTTATCGAGGTCGGCGTTGAAGAACTTGCCCGGCTGATAAACGATGCGCTCGATACGGCCCGCGAACGGTGCGCGGTTGATGTGACTCGAGCACGCTCATGAAGATAGACACCCGCGGCAGCAGCTTGTCGCCGAGGCCAAGTTCGTGCGGCGGCGCGGCCGAGGTGACCATGCTGATGCGGCCATCGGCCGGCGCCACCACGATGCCGTCGCGCACCGGCGTCACCCGCGGCGGGTCGCGGAAGAACAGCACGCACCAGATCGTCAGCACCGTGCCGATCCAGCCGAGCGGCGTCCACGCCCAGAAAAGGACCAGGCTGGCGAACGCGAAGGCGCCGATGAAGGGATAGCCTTCCGGCGTGATCGGGACTGCCTGAGCGCGGATCGAATTGAGGATCGACATTAAGTTCTACTCCGCAGCGCGATTGACGGCATGGCCGGCTCGTTGGCAGCCTCCATCATAGCATCATCCAACGCGGGCGGATTGCGGTTGGGAGCGGCGGGTTCTTCGCCGATCAGCGCCAGTTTCTCGCGTGCCGCTTCCGCCTCGCGCTGTCTGTTCCACATGCTGGCATAAAGCCCGCCGCTGGCGAGCAGGCTTTGATGGCTGCCGCGCTCGACGATCTCGCCGGCCTCGAGCACGATGATTTCGTCGGCGCCGACGATGGTGAAAGCGGCGCGCAATCACCAGCGTGGCGCGGCCGCGCGATACCCGCTCGAGTGCATCCTGGATTTCCTTTTCGGTGTGGCTGTCGAGCGCCGAGGTTGCTTCGTCGAGCAACAAGATCGGCGGCGCTTTCAAGATGGTGCGCACGTGGCGACGCGCTGCTTTTCGCCGCCGACAGCTTAGCCCACGTCGCCGACTTCGGTCTCGTAGCCTTTCGGCGACAACTTAATGAAGTCGTCGATCTGCGCGAGCGCCGCGGCCTGCTCGACCTCGGCGTCGCTCGCGGCCCAACGTCCGTACCGGATGTTGTAGCGGATGGTGTCGTTGAACAGCACGGTGTCCTGCGGCACCATGCCGATCGCCTGCCGCAAAAATTCCTGCGTGACGGCGCGGATGTCTTGCCCGTCGATGGTGATGCGCCCGCCCGACAAATCGTAGAAACGGAGATCAGCCGCGAGATGGTATACTTGCCGGCGCCGGAAGGCCCCACCACCGCGACGGTGCGTCCTGCCAGCACCTCAAAGCTGATGCCCTTGAGGATCGGCCGCTCCGGATCGTAGGAAAACCGCACGTTCTCAAAACGGATATGGCCGCTCGACACTTTGAGCGGCGGCGCGCCGGGCGCGTCCTTGATCTCCGCCTCGCGCGACAAAATCGAGAACATCATCTCGATATCGATCAGCGCCTGCTTAATCTCGCGATATACCATGCCCATGAAATTCAGCGGCTGGTAGAGCTGGATCATCATGGAGTTGATCAGCCGAATCGCCAACCGTTGGTACCGTTGCTGATGCCGAGCGCGCACATCACCATCGCGGTGCCCAAGCCCACGCTGAAGATCGCTGCCTGCCCGGCGTTGAGCACGGCGAGCGAGGTATAGGCCTTGACGCTGGCATCCTCGTAGCGCGCCATCGAGCGGTCGTAGCGTGACGCCTCGCGCTGCTCGGCGCTGAAGTATTTGACGGTCTCGTAATTGAGCAACGAGTGATCGCCTTGACGTTGGCGTCGGTGTCGCTGTCGTTCATCTTGCGGCGAATGCCAATCCGCCATTCGGTCGCGTAATAGGTGTAGATCATGTAGATCGTGACGGTGACCAAGATCGCCGCGACGTAGCGCCAGTCGAACTGCCACAACAGCACTCCGACAATCATGGCAAGCTCGATGATGGTCGGGATGAGCTGCAGTATTACCATGCGCACGATGGTTTCGATGGCGTCGCGGCCGCGCTCCAGCACACGCGTCAAGCCGCCGGTCTTGCGCTCCAGGTGAAACCGCAGCGACAACTCGTGCATGTGGATGAAGGTGCGGAAAGCGATCCGCCGCACCGCGTGCATCGACACCTTGGCGAAGATGCCGTCGCGCACTTGCGTCAGGCCGGCCATCAGAATGCGCATGCCGGCGTAGGCGATCGTCATCGCAATCGGCGCGGCGATCACCCAGGCGACCCATTCGTTCGCCGCGACCGGGGCCGAACCCTGCCCGCTCAAGGCATCGGTCGCCCATTTGAAGGTGAATGGCGTCGCCATGGTCGCCAGCTTGGCAACCAGCAGCAGCAGGAACGCACCGAGCACACGACGCTTGAGGTCGGCGCGGTCGGTTGGCCAAATATAGGGCCACAGATTGACCAGCGTGCTCAGCAGCGCGCCGCGGTCGGCGGAAACCCGCGGCTTGGCGGGATGGTGGGGATCGGCATTCATTGTGACGAATTATATAGGCGGTTTTCCGCCGCTTATCACCCCGAGTGGGCGCTGCCGCAGCGGTTTTCCGGCGCTTTGTCAGGCACGCCTTGACGCTGTCACACCGTCCTCCACATGCAGGCCATGAAAGACAACACAAAGACCAACAATAAAATCCGAAAAATTTGCGTTTATTGCGGTTCCGGTCCCGGCACCGACCCCGCCTTCATCAAGGCGGCGCGCGAGTTCGGCAAATCCTCGCCGAGAACAAGATCGGCCTCGTCTATGGCGGCGGCTCGGTCGGCATGATGGGCGAAGTGGCGCGCGCCGTGCTCGAACACGGCGGCGACACGACCGGCATCATTCCCGAATTCCTGGTGCAACGCGAGCACGCCAAGCGCGACGTCGATAACCTGATTGTCACGCGCGACATGCACGAGCGCAAACGCAAGATGTTC